>NZ_LN832559.1:162500-1362500 GCF_900005615.1 Paracoccus aminovorans
GGTCGCCAGGATGGTCAGCGGATGCATTGCCTCGTCCAGCCGCAACCCCTCGCGATAGGGCCAGTCGAGGATGCGGCTGCGCTGCCCCGGCATCTGCGCCGGATCCTCGAGCGTGCGGAAGGCCACGTATTTCGCCCCCGGCTGCACCCCGGCCTTGGCCAGTACCGAGGCCAGCGGCACCCCCAGCCAGGGGATGACCATCGACCAGGCCTCGACGCAGCGCAGGCGATAGACCCGCTCCTCAAGCGCCGAGTCGGGCGCCAGGTCCTCGACCCCGTAGCTGCCGGGCTTGTCCACCATGCCGTCGATCGCGACCTGCCAGCCGGCGGTCTTCAGGCTACCGGCATAGTCGGCCGGGTCGGTCTTGCCGGTGCCGAATTCGTAGAAATTGTTGTAATTGGTGATGTCCTCGAAGCTGTTCGGCTTCTCGTCGGTCGAAAAGCCCGAAGGCTTGCCGCTGAGCCCCAGCGCCGGGGTCGCCAGCATCGCCAGGCCAGCACCGAGGAAAGTCCGGCGGTTCAGGAAATCCGCCTGGGGCGTCACGTCGGACCATCTCAGCTTCATCGCGCATCCTTTCCTGGAAAGCCCGGCCATGATGCCACCGGACGCGGTCCGGACCGATGAAATTCCGCGTGAGCGAAGGAAAGGGCGGCCGCCGGGGCCGCCCTTCAGGGTTCAGTGCAGCGGCGCGCGCGGGCCGTTTTCGCCCGCCTCGCCCAGATGCACCCCGGTCACCCGGTTGCCGACGATCAGCCCCTCGGGCCCGGCGCCGACATGCACGGTCTGGCCGTCCAGCACCTCGCCGCCCAGGATCATCTCGGCCAGCGGGTTCTGCAGGCTGCGCTGGATCACCCGCTTCAGCGGCCGGGCACCGAATACTGGGTCATAGCCTTCGTCCGCCAGCCATTTCATCGCATCCTCGTCCAGGTCCAGATGGATGTTGCGCTGCGCCAGCCGGTTTTCCAGGCCCCAGAGCTGGATCTTGACGATGCCGTCCATGTTTTCGCGCGTCAGCCGGTGGAAGATGATGATCTCGTCCAGTCGGTTCAGGAACTCGGGGCGGAAATGCGCCCGCACCGCGTCCATCACCTGCGTCCGCGCCTGGCTCGAATCCGCGCCGTCCGGCAGCGCCGACAGCGCCTGCGCCCCCAGGTTCGAGGTCAGGATAATCAGCGTCTGCTTGAAGTCCACCGTCCGGCCCTGGCCGTCGGTCAGCTGACCGTCGTCCAGCACCTGCAACAGCACGTTGAACACGTCCGGATGCGCCTTTTCGACCTCGTCGAACAGCACCACCTGATAGGGGCGCCGCCGCACGGCCTCGGTCAGCACGCCGCCCTCGTCATAGCCGACATAGCCCGGAGGCGCGCCGATCAGCCGCGAGACCGAATGCTTTTCCATGAATTCGGACATGTCTATGCGGACCATGGCCGAGTCGTCGTCGAACAGGTATTCGGCGATGGCCTTGGTCAGTTCGGTCTTGCCGACGCCGGTCGGCCCCAGGAACAGGAAGCTGCCCAGCGGCCGTTTCGGATCGTTCAGCCCAGCTCGCGCGCGACGGACGGCGTTCGAGACCGCCGTTACCGCCTCGGACTGGCCGATGACGCGCTTGCCAAGGACTTCTTCCATCTTCAGCAGCTTCTCGCGCTCGCCCTCCAGCATCTTGCTGGTGGGGATGCCGGTCCAGCGCTCGACCACCTCGGCGATCTGCTCGGGGCGGACGGCTTCCTCGACCATCGGGCCCTCGTCGGGGCCTTCCGAATCGGCCAGCTTCTTTTCCAGGCCGGGGATGATGCCATAGGAAAGCTCGCCGGCCCGGGCCAGGTTGCCTTCGCGCTTGGCCTGGTCCAGTTCGGCCCGGGCCTTGTCGAGTTGCTCCTTCAGGTTGCGCGAGCCTTCCAGCTTGTCGCGTTCCGCCTGCCAGCGGGCGGTCATCGTGGCCGAACGTTCCTGCAGTTCGGACAGCTGCTTTTCCAGCTTTTCAAGGCGATCCTTGCTGGCGGTGTCGTCCTCTTTCTTCAGCGCCTCGGCCTCGATCTGCATTTGCAGGATCTGGCGGTCCAGCGCATCGAGTTCCTCGGGCTTGCTGTCCACCTCCATCCGCAGCCGGCTCGCGGCCTCATCGACAAGGTCGATGGCCTTGTCGGGCAGGAAGCGGTCGGTGATGTAGCGATGGCTCAGCGTCGCGGCCGCCACCAGCGCGGCATCGCTGATGCGCACGCCGTGGTGCAGTTCATACTTTTCCTTGATGCCGCGCAGGATGCTGATCGTATCCTCGACCGTCGGCTCCAGCACCATCACGGGCTGGAAGCGCCGGGCCAGGGCCGCGTCCTTTTCGATATATTTGCGGTATTCGTCCAGCGTGGTGGCGCCGACGCAATGCAGCTCGCCCCGCGCAAGCGCGGGCTTGATCAGGTTCGCGGCATCCATGGCGCCGTCGGTCTTGCCGGCACCGACCAGCACATGCAGCTCGTCGATGAAGAGCACGATCTCGCCCGCCGCATCCTCGATCTCTTTCAAGACGGCCTTCAACCGCTCCTCGAACTCGCCGCGATATTTCGCGCCGGCGATCAAGGCGCCCATGTCCAAGGCCCAAAGCTGCTTGTTGCGCAGGGATTCGGGCACGTCGCCGTCGATGATGCGCAGCGCGAGGCCCTCGGCGATGGCGGTCTTGCCGACGCCGGGCTCGCCGATCAGCACCGGGTTGTTCTTGGTCCGGCGGGAAAGCACCTGCATGGCGCGGCGGATTTCCTCGTCCCGGCCGATGATCGGGTCGATCTTGCCGGCGGCCGCGGCCTCGGTCAGGTTGCGGGCGTATTTCGACAGCGCCTCATAGCTGTCCTCGGCGCTGGCGCTGTCGGCCGTCCGGCCCTTGCGGATGTCGTTGATCGCGGCGTTCAACGCCTGCGCGGTGACGTGACCGGCGGTCAGCGCATCGCGGGCATTGGTGTTGACCACGGCCAGCGCGGTCAGCACCCGCTCGGCCGGAACGAAACTGTCGCCCGCCTTCTTGGCCAGCTTCTCGGCCTCGTCCAGCACGCGCACCATCGAGGGGTCCACATAGACCTGCCCCTGCCCGCCGCTGACCTTGGGCTGTTTCGCCACCGCCATATCCACGGCCTGGCGCACCGCCTGGGCATCGCCGCCGGCGCGCGCGATCAGGTTGCTGGCGAAACCCTGGTCGTCGTCCATCAGCGCCTTCAGCAGATGCTCGGGCATCACGCGCTGGTTTTCCTCGCGGATCGCGATGGTCTGGGCGGCCTGCAGAAAGCCGCGCGAGCGTTCCGTGAATTTTTCCATATCCATATGAAATTCCTTTCCTCAGCCCCCGCTTTGGACCGCCCGCATTGGCACGGCCCGGCTCGGGTCTGCCTGTGACATGGGCAAGGACAAACGGGGTTTCAAGACGGCCGGTTCCCCCTTATAACCGCGCCGTTTGTCGCAGCCTTGGGTGAAACATGGATGACCGTCTGATCGTGGCGCTGGACGTGCCGAATGCGCTGGCCGGGCTGGAGCTGGCCGAGAAGATCGGCGACGCCGCCAGCTTCTACAAGATCGGGCTGGGGATGCTGACCGGAGGCGGGCTCGCGCTGGCCAACGAACTGAAGCAGGAACACGGCAAGCGCATCTTTCTGGACATGAAGTTCTTCGACATCGGCGCCACGGTCGAGGCGGCGGTCCGTGGCATCGCGCAATACGACCTCGACTTCCTGACCGTGCACGGCGACCCGCATGTGGTGCGCGCCGCGAAACAGGGCGCAAGCGGGTCGGGGCTGAAAATCCTGGCCGTGACGATCCTGACCTCGCTGGACCGCGTCGACCTGGATGCCGGGCTGATGGTGCCGGGCGACGTGGCCGAGATCGTCGCCACCCGCGCCGCCCGCGCCTTCGAGGCCGGCGCCGACGGCGTCATCGCCAGCCCGCGCGAGGCCGCTTTGATCCGCGCCCTGCCCGAATCGGCGGGCCGGCTGATCGTCACCCCCGGGGTGCGGCCGGCGGGCGCGGACGCGGGCGACCAGAAACGGATCGAGACGCCCGCCACCGCCATCGCGAACGGCGCCGATCATATCGTGGTCGGCCGACCGATCTGGCAGGCCGCCGACCCGCGCGCCGCTGCGCAAGCGATCCAGGCGGAGCTCGCCGCGCTGTAGTCAGGCGAAATTGCGCCGCCAAGCCGGCGTGATTGCCGGCCGCGCCGCCGCGGCCTGCGCGATGGACCAGATCTTCGGGGCATTGGCCTGGAACCACTCGGGCCGGGCTTCCAGTTCGTGATCGCCGCCGCATAGTTGTCCAGCGCCGAGAACCGCTCGCCCGGAAACCACGGCGCGCCGGCGACGCCGTCCAGCACCGTCCACAGCTCTTGCAGCCGCGCCGCGACCGCCTCGCCCAGTTCCGCCTGCGCCGGGGCCTCGGACAGAAAGCGTGCCGGATCGTCGCCGAAGGTGAAGCAAGGATAGGCCTGTGCCACCAGGAAAATCAGCCGGCGCAGGAACGCCGCCCGCTCGGGCTTATCCGGCCCGGCCACCAGGTCGTCTCGCCCGGTCAGCGCGGCCAGATGCAGCGTGATCGCGGCGCTTTCGGACATCACCTGCCCGTTCGGCAGCACCAGAACCGGGATCAGCCGGCCCGGCTGATGCGCATCAGCGTCTCGCGCGCGCCTTCTGGTCGATGAACAGGTCGGCGACCTCGACCGGCTCGAAGCCGATGCCGTAATGTGCCAGTTGCATCTCGACGATGGCCGAGCCCCAGCCGCCGCGCCGGTAAAGCTGCATCCCGGACATGACATGCTCCATGCTGGCTTGCCCATACGATACGGGGCGGATCATGCAAGGCCGGCGCCGATTCTCAAATATCCGCACCGGCCTCGGCAAGGATCATCCGCACCCGCTGCCGGAAATGCGGCACGGCACGGGGATGGGCGATGAATTGCTGGACAGGCATCATGCGCCATTCCTGCCCCTCGTCACCGAACCGGATGGCGGCGATTTCCTCGGGGCAAAGCTCGCCGTGGAACATCCAGCTTTGTCGGCCGGGGTCGTTCCAGGCAGCAAAAACCCTGCCCTGCAGCCGGTCGGGCGAAAGCCGCAGGCCGAACTCCTCTTGCAGCTCGCGCAGCGCGCAATCCACCGGCGTCTCGCCCGGCTCGGCGCCGCCGCCGGGCAGGTCCCAATGCGCCGGAAAGGGGATATGGTCGAAATCGTCGCGCAGGCAGGCCAACAGGCAGCCGGCATGGGTCAGCACCAGCTTGGCGCCGATGAAGCCTAGTTGTCGTTGATGTCGCGGGTCCAGCGCCGCACCTCGCCGCGATTGGTGCCGAAGATGCGGCGCAAGGCCAGCCAGATCGCCCCGGTCAGCAGCGCCGTCACCACCAGCGCCAGCGGCAGCCCGCCGGTCCAGATCCCGATCAGCAGCGCCAGCCCCATCAGCGCCACGGCAAGGGCGGCGCCCAGGAAGAACCATCCCGGCAGCACCAGCTCCAGCGCCGCCAGCAGCAGGGCGACGACGATCCAGATCCATCCGTTCATCATGGCCTGGCGCCGCGGAACAGCTTGAAGGCATCGCCCAGCGCCTCGACGGCCGAGGCCGGCACGATCAGGGTCTGCTTGCCCTGGCCCTTGCCGACCTCGGCCAGCACCTCGACCTGTCTCATCGCCACCTGATATTGTGCGGCCTCGATGCCGCCGTCGCGGATGGCGACGGCGATGGCATTGGTGGCATAGGCCTCGGCATCGGCCAGGATGCGCTTGGCCTTGGCCTGCTGCTCGGCCGCGTAAAGATCGCCGTCGGCGGCGAGTTCGACCGCGCGGCGGCGGCCCTCGGCTTCGGTGACCTGGGCGCGGCGGGCGCGTTCGGCGTTCAGCTGCTGCAGCATGGCGGCGCGGGTCGCCTCGTCCAGGTTCACGTCCAGGATCTCGGCCCGCGTCACCTCGATGCCCCAATCGTCGACGATATTGGCCAGCGATTCGCGGATGCGCTCGATCAGCGGGGCGCGGTTCGACTGCACCTGGTCCAGCTCCATCGTGCCGATCTCGGACCGCACGATGCCGGCGACCGTGGTGGTGATCGCCGCATCGACGTCGCGGATGCGATAGACGGTCTTTTCCGGCTCGATGATGCGATAGAAGACGCTGGTCTCGACCTGCACCAGCACGTTGTCCGCGGTGATCGCATCCTGGCGCGAGGTCGGCAGCTGCCGTTCCAGCACCGAGATCTTGTGCGCCACCCGGTCGAGGAAGGGCACGATGAAGTTGATCCCCGGCCCCAGCACCGAATGCAGCCGGCCGAAGCGCTCGACGACGTATTTCTCGGATTGCGGCACGATGCGGACGGCGCGGCTGACGGCCAGGAAGATCACCACCGCCAGGACGATCAGCGCGATATTGCGGCTGAGAAGGTCGGAAAGTTCGGGCGGCATCGGCGGTCCTTTCGTTATTCGGCGGCGATGGCCGTGTCGCCGGCATCCGGCCGCAGCTGCGCCAGCCGGGCCAGGACCCGGGCGAAGCGGGCGCGGAACAGGGCGAAATCGGCGCGCGGTTCGATCCGGCCCTCATCCATGTAGAGCGAGCGGTCCAGTTCCAGCTGCACGACATGGACGTTGCCGCGCGGCCGGCCGTAGGTCGCGGTGATATAGGCGCCCGAGAAGGGCGAGTTGCGGCGCAGCCGGAACCCCTCGCCCGCCACCGCCTCGGCCACCGCGGCGCTGATCCGGGGCGCGGCCGAGACGCCGTTGCGGTCGCCCAGCACCATGTCCGGGCGCGGCCGCGGCAGATGCGCCAGGGCATCGCGCGGCATGGAATGCATGTCGATCAGCACGGCGCCGCCGAAACGGCCCACCGCCTCGTCGATCAGACCGGCAAGCGCGCGGTGATAGGGGTGCCAGAACCGGTCCAGCCGGCTTTCGGCCTCGGCCCGCGGCATCGGCCGGTCGTGGATGCTGCGCCCCTGCGAGACGACGCGGGGAATCACCCCCAGCCCGGCCATGATTCGCGGGTTCATCGCCCGCGGCAGCGCGCCCTGGACCACCAGCGGGTCGATCTCCTCGGGGCCGCGGTTCAGGTCCACGAGGCAGCGCGGCACCCGCGCGGTCAGCACCGCCGCGCCATGGTCCAGCGCCGGCAGGATCAGCTGGTCCACGAAGGCGTCCTCGGACGAGCGCAGCTGCTGCGCATCCAGCCGCGATTCGGCCAGGAACCAGTCGGGATAGGTGCAGCCGGAATGCGGCGAGGCAAAGATCACCCCGCTCTGCCAATGGTCTGGCCGTCTCAGATCGAATACGCTGTCTTCGCTGTTCATCCTGCGGTTCCGCGCGTGCAACCGGCGCCCGTTCCGGGCATACAGACTGAAAGCCATTCGCCTGCGAACCGCAAGCGGGAATAACCGTCGATTGAGGGCTTGAAACCCCCAGGAGAGGTGGCTATAGACACGCGGACCAAGGCGATGCGGCGGGTTTTCCCGCGGGATCGTCTGTTCGGGGGGCGGTTAGCTCAGCGGTAGAGCACTACGTTGACATCGTAGTGGCCACTGGTTCGATCCCAGTACCGCCCACCATTCTGTTTCGCGCCGCCGGTGCCTGCCGGCGGTATTTCGTTTTCAAGGCGCGACCTAGCGATGCGCCGCGATAGGAGAAGACCGATGAAGGTTCGCAATTCGCTCCGCTCGCTCAAGAGCCGTCACCGCGATTGCCAGGTCGTGCGCCGCAAGGGCCGGATCTATGTGATCAACAAGACCAACCCGCGTTTCAAGGCCCGCCAGGGCTGATCCGCGGCTTGATCGCCGAATCTGAACGCCCGTCGCGCGGTTGTGCGGCGGGCGTTCTGCCGTTCCGGTTGGCACGGTCGCTGGTGGGGGCCGACTGCCCCCACGCCCCCGTGGATATTTGAACACAAAAGAAGCGCTAGAAGCGGGACAGGATCAGGCCGCCGCCGACCATCAGCGCCGCCAGCACGCGCGGCAGCGAAATCTCGCGCAGCGGCAGGCCGAAGGCGCCGGTGCGGTCGAGGACGATGGCCGCCAGGATCTGGCCCAGCGCCAGCGCGCAAAGCGCCGTCAGCGCGCCGAGCCGCGGCAACGTCCAGACCATGGTCCAGACGTAGAATGCCCCCAGCATGCCGCCGGCCCACATCCACCATTCCATCGAACCGGCGCGCAGGAAGGCCCGTCCCTGCCCCAGGCCGAGGGCGGCCAGCGCCAGGATGGCGAAGCCGACCCCGAAGGAAATCGCGGCCGCCGCCAGCGGGCTTTGCAAGCCGCGGCCCAGCGCCGCGTTGATCGGCGCCTGCACCGCGATGCAGACGCCGGCGAAGGTCACCATCGCGGCGGCCATTATCGGAAATTGCATGGAATCTATCCCTCTGGAATTCAGCGCAGCACCGCGTCCTGCAACAGGCTGGCGACCGTCTGCTGGGTCAGGTAGCCCGTCACCCGCAGGTTGCGCGCGGCCTGGTAGCGGCGGAGCGCGTCGCGGGTCTGGGCGGTGAACTGGCCGTCGACCGGCCCCGGCCGCATCCCGGCCAGGCGCAGCCTTTCCTCGACCAGCCGCCGGGTCGAGGGGTTCAGGCGCAGCGAATCCTCTTCGCGGCGGGCGGCCTCAATGCCGGCGCGCAGGGTGGCCAGCCGGTCGCGCGCCTCGGCCGCATGCGGGCCGCGCGGGAAGCGGTCCAGATAGGTCTGATAGCCCGCGGCCGAGCCCTGCCGGCGGGCCCATTGCCAGGTGGGCTCTTCGCCGCGGGGCGTGTCGGGCTGGGTCCCCTGCCCGGGAAGGCCGGCGAGTTGGCGGCGCGCGGTCTCGGCATGCAGCCCGTCCGGATAGCGCTTCAGATAGGCGCGCAGGCCCTCGGCATCGCCCTTGGCGCCGGTCTGCTGCAAATAGGCGCGGTCGCGGGCGGCGACTTCGTCCTCGGCGCGCTGGCTCTGGCTTGCGATCTTCTGGATCTGCGCCCGGTTGAGATAGCCGGTCGGGGCCAGGCCGTTGGCGCGCTGCCAGCTGGCGATGGCCTTGCGGCTGCGGCTGCCGAAGACCCCGTCGGCGCTGCCAGAGGCGTGCCCCAGCCGCGCCAGCCGGCGCTGGAGCGTGGCGCGCTCGGCCGGGCCCAGGTCCAGCGCCAGTTCGGCCGCCGCGGCAGGCGAGACCTGGGGCTGCGGCGTGGGGCGGGGCGGGTGCAGCGCCTCCAGCCGGTCGCGTGCCGCCTGCGCGTAGCGGCCCTGGGGGAAGCGTTTCAGATAGGCCTCGTAGCCCGCCGCACGGTTTTCGGCCGCCGCCTCGGCCCAGGCATCGCGATCGGCGTTCCGGCCCGCGGCGGCATCCCGGACCTGCGCCAGGCGTTCCTGGGCGGCTGCGGAATAAAGGCCGCGGGGAAATTCCCGCAGATAGGCCTGGTAGGCGGCGGCGCTGTCGGCGGCTGCGGCCCTGGCCCAGGCGTCGCGGTCCCCGGCCAGCGGATCCTCGGCTTGGCTGCCGGCGCGACCCAGCGGCACCAGGTCGCCGGCGCTGCCCGGCAGCAGCGTCAGCGCCCGGTCCAGCGCCGCCGCCTGGGCCAGAGAGCCGCCGCGCAGCAGCTCGGCCAGCGCCAGGGCCCCGGCCTCGGGCGTGCCGGTCAGGACCGAAACCCCCTCGGGCGCCTCGGTCAGGCCGATGCCGCTGGCCAACCCCGGGTCATGCGGCGACTGCTGCGCGTCCGTGCCGAGGATCAGCACCGCGCCGGGATCGCCGCCGGCCATCAGCCGCATCACCAGCGACAGCGGCACGCCCTGGGTTCCGGCGCTCAGCGGCCCGGGCCGGCCGACATCGGTGCCCATGAACCAGGTCTCGCCCGCGTCATGCAGGAAGCGGCCGTTCAGCGCCACGATGCGCGCGCCGGGCCGGTCGTCGGCACGGGCCAGCGCCTCGAGCGTGCGGCGCAGTGGCTCGCCAGTCAGGTCGACCCCGTCCTGAGTGGTAAAGCCCGCCGCCCGCAGCGCCTTGGCCAGCGCCGCCGTGTCCGATCCGGCAAGGTCGGGCGCGCTTTCGTAATTGGCATTGCCGATGATGACGGCACGGTTCTCGGCCCAGGCGGGGGCGGTCCCGGCCAGGACGGCAAGCATCACGGCGGCAAAGCGCATTCGGGCGACCTCTTCCGGCGGCGGCCGGGATCGGGAAGGGGTGCGCCGGTCATCCGTTCGTGGCGATGCCGGGCAACCGGTTCGATCCGGCCGCAAAGTTTCAACGTGTCGAGCACGGCCCATCTTGCCGCATCACCGCCCCCGGTTTCCAGAAGCGGCGTCATCACATCCGTATCACCGCAAGCCGGCGATGCCGAGACCCCGGCCTGCGACATCGGCTCTATCTTTCCCGCCGAACTGGGCTAGATTGCCACCAGCCTTGCGGAGAGCGCCATGACCACCGTCTATGTCCTGAACGGCCCCAACCTGAACCTGCTGGGACAGCGCCAGCCGGAAATCTATGGCAGCACCACGCTGGCCGACGTCGAGCGCGACTGCAAGACGCTGGGGGTCGAGCTGGGGCTGACCGTCGACTTCTTCCAGTCGAACCACGAAGGCGCGATCATCGACAAGATCCACGAGGCCCGGCTGAAGGCCAAGGCCATCGTCATCAACCCCGCCGCCTTCACCCATACCTCGGTCGCGATCCTGGATGCGCTGAACACCTTCGACGGGCCGGTGATCGAGGTGCATATCTCGAACGTCCACAAGCGCGAAAGCTTCCGCCACCATTCCTATGTCAGCCTGCGCGCCGAGGGCGTGATCGCCGGCTTCGGCATCAACGGCTATCTGCTGGCGCTGCGTCAGGTCGCGAAGCTGGTGGGCTAGGAGGCCGCGCCGGGCGGTTCCCAAAGGCCGCGCTCGCGGCGGAACCACTCGTAACAGGCGCCGTTGGCCGGCCCCCGGCCCTTGCCCTGCCAGGAAAATTGCAGCAGCGCGTCGCGGCGGGCCACCCGGCGCTCGCCCGGCACCCTGCCTTCGGCATTCAGCCAGATCCTGACCCCGTTCAGCGCCAGGTTGCCCGACAGCCAGGGATCGTCCACGGTCCAGAGCAGGTCGGGGATGTCGAAGGCGCTTTCCGGCATGAATTCCGGGCGCAGCAAGGCGCCGCCATAGCCCTTGAACACATCGACATGGCCCGATCGCAGCCAGGGCGAGGGCTTCGCCAGCCCCAGCGTTGCCAGCCGCAACAGCCGGTATCCCCAGCCCTTGCGGCGCGGCAGGGCGCGGGGCGTGGCGGTGCCGCCATAGCCGGGAACGAAGCCGCCCGCCTCGGCGATGACGCAATCGGGATGCGCGCGCTGCGCCGCCAGGAAGCGCGCGGTCCAGCCCCGATCATAGATGCGGTCGTCGTCGCACAGCAGCAACGCGCAATCCTGGCCGGCGCAATCGCGCACGGCCGGCAGGATCTTGGTCGCGGGGCCGTAATCCTCGTCGCTGCGGCAGAGGCTTACCCCTTGCGGTACCTCGGGCAGGCTGCCGTCCCAACCCGGAAAGCGGCGATAGCGCCGGGGAATGTAAAGCCGCACCTCGTCGGGCGGCACCTGCTGGTCCAGCACCGAGCGCAGCGTCGGCCCCAGCGCGGCAAAGCGGGAGGGAATCGAGGACAGGGTTACGACGAGTCTCACACGGGATTTCCTGATCGGGGTGCTTCCCAGTCGCCCGCGGCCCGCCCGCGAACGGGCATGGGCCTGGGACGCCCGGTGCCGCCGGCCTATCCCGCGCCGGCTGACAGCAGGCTGACCCGCACCGTCAGGAAATTGTCAGGACCACCCTAGAACAGCCCGCGCCGCGCCAGTTCCACGCCCAGCGCCTCGGCCCCGGTGAACAGGATCGCATCCATGCCCAGCGCCCTGGCGCCCTCGACATTGGCCGGGCTGTCGTCGATGAAGATGCAGTCCCCGGCCTCCAGCCGGTTGCGGTCCATCAGCAGGCGATAGATCGCCGGCATGGGCTTCAGCGCCCCCACCTGCCCCGAAACCAGGATGTCGCGGAACAGATCGCCCAGCCGCGGATGCAGATCCAGCGCATGGGGCCAGGTCTCGGCCGCCCAATTCGTCAGCGCGTACAGCGGCACGTCCCGCGCCAGCAGCGCCTCGGCGATCTCCCAGCTGCCGGGGACGGTCTTTTCGATGGTGACCGGAAAGCCCGCCAGATAGCCGGCCAGATGGCGCGCGTCGTCGCCATGGTCGGCGCGGGCGGCAGCCAGGCCTTCGGCGAAGCTGCGCCCGCCGTCCTGCAGCCGGTTCCAGGCGGCAAAGCCGATGCGGTCCATCCAGGCCTCGGCCTGGTGCCGCGTGGTGAAGACATCGGCGAATGCCAGGGCCGGGTCCCATTCGATCAGCACCCCGCCAAGGTCGAAGATCACGTTTTTCATGGCCTGCCTCACATCGCCTCGGGCTCTTCTGCCGCCATCTAATCGCGAAAGGGCGCGTGATCCATGGCAAAGGCGCCGAAGCGCCGCCCGGACAAGCGGCCGCTTCTGCAAGGCCGAAACCCGTGCTAAGCCGGATCGGAACGCAGGAAGGCGGAACAGATGACGATTGCGGTTGCCGGACTGGGCTATGTGGGCATGTCGATCGCGGTGTTGCTGGCACAGCATCACCAGGTCATGGCGCTGGACGTGGACGCGGCCCGCGTCGCCCAGGTCAACGCCCGCCGCTCGCCCATCGAGGATTCCGAGATCTCGGCCTGGCTGGCCGAAAAGCCGCTGAGGCTGCACGCGACCGGCGATGCGGCCCAGGCGCTGGCCGGCGCGGAATTCGTGATCGTTGCCACGCCGACCAATTACGACCCACGCTCGAACCGCTTCGACACCTCCAGCGTCGAAAGCGTGATCGCGCTGGCCCGCCGCCATGCGCCGCAAGCCACCATCGTCGTCAAGTCCACCGTCCCCGTCGGCTTCACCCAGCGGATGCGGGACGAGACCGGCTATGCGGGCATCCTGTTCTCGCCCGAGTTCCTGCGCGAAGGCCGGGCGCTCCACGACAACCTGCATCCCTCGCGCATCGTCGTCGGCGACCACGGCCCGGCGGCGCATCGCCTGGCCCGGCTGCTGGTCGAGGGCGCGATCCGCAAGGACATGCCGGTCCTCTTCACCGGCTCGACCGAGGCCGAGGCGATCAAGCTGTTCTCGAACACCTATCTCGCCATGCGCGTCGCCTATTTCAACGAGCTGGACAGCTATGCCGTGGCCCGCGGCCTCGACCCGCGCGAGATCATCGAGGGCGTGGGCCTCGATCCCCGCATCGGCGACCATTACAACAATCCCAGCTTCGGCTACGGCGGCTATTGCCTGCCCAAGGACACCAAGCAGTTGCTGGCCAATTACGACCAGGTGCCGCAAAGCCTGATCGCGGCGGTGGTGGACAGCAACCGCACCCGCAAGGATTTCATCGCCGAGGAGATCATCGCCCGCAAACCCCGGCTGGTCGGCGTCTATCGGCTGGTGATGAAGGCCGGTTCGGACAATTACCGCGACAGCTCGATCCAGGGCATCATGAAGCGGATCAAGGCCAAGGGCATCCCCTGCATCGTCTATGAGCCGGTGCTGGCGCAGGACGATTTCTTCAACAGCCCGGTGGTGCGCGACCTCGATACCTTCAAGGCCCAGGCCGACCTGATCATCGCCAACCGCCAATCGCCCGAACTGGCCGACGTTCAGGACAAGCTCTATACCCGCGACCTGTTCGGCCGGGACTGAGCCGGGGTTGCAAAAGCCCGGCGCGGACCCTAGTGTCTGGCCACGACTCATACACTTGGGGGGCCCTGCACGGGGCTGAGAGGCGCGGGGCGCCGACCCATCGAACCTGATCCGGGTGATGCCGGCGTAGGGAAGGGTAGAGTGCCGCGGCAGGATCATCGACCCGCCGACAGCCCGTTCCCGCCCCCGCCGGTCCGCCCGCCACTTGGAAAGGCCGACCATGCCGGGATCGCATCCCATCGCTTTGACCATCGCCGGCTCGGACAGCGGCGGCGGCGCCGGCATCCAGGCCGACCTCAAGACCTTCTCGGCGCTGGGGGTCTATGGCGCCTCTGTGATCACAGCGATCACCGCGCAGAACACCCGCACCGTCGCCGCGGTCGAACCCGTGTCCGCCGCCATGGTCACCGCGCAGATCGACGCCGTCTTCGGCGATCTGGAGGTGCGGGCGGTCAAGATCGGCATGGTCGGCGGCGCGGATGTGATCACGGCCGTCGCCGACCGTCTGGCGGCGCTGCTGGCGGACAATCCGGTGCCGGTGGTGCTGGATCCGGTCATGGTGGCGAAATCGGGCGATGCGCTGCTGGCGGAAGAGGCCGTCTCGGCGCTGCGCGAGCAACTGCTGCCCCTGGCGACGGTGCTGACCCCGAACCTGCCCGAGGCCGCGCGCCTTCTGGACCAAAATCCTGCCACCACGCCCGAGGAGATGCTGCGCCAGGGCGAGGCCTTGCAAGCCCTTGGCGCGACAAACGTGCTGATCAAGGGCGGCCATGGCAGCGGGGACAGCTGCACCGACCTGCTGGTCGGTCCTGATCCCCTGACCCTGACCGCGCCGCGTCAGGCGACGCGAAACACCCACGGCACCGGATGCTCGCTGTCCTCGGCCATTGCGGCGGGGCTGGCGCAGGGGCTGACGGTCCCCGATGCGGTCGCGCAGGCCCATGGTTGGCTGCAAGGCGCCATCGCCCGCGCCGACGGGCTTTGCGTGGGGTTGGGCCACGGTCCGGTGCATCACTTCTACAAGATGTGGGACGAAAATTGACCCGAATAACAATCCTTGGTGCGGGCGTCATGGGTCTTTGCATCGCCTCGGAACTGGCGGCGCGGGGGATGCCGTCGCGACTTATCGATCCGGCGGGCAAGCCCGGGGCGCAGGCTTGCAGCTGGCGCGCCGGCGGCATGCTGGCCCCCTATTGCGAGGCCGAAAGCGCCGAACCGGCGGTGCTGCGCCTGGGGCTCGATGCGGCCGACTGGTGGCAGGCGCAGGGCGCCGAGGTCACGCGGCGCGGCACGCTGGTGTTGGCGCCCTCGCGCGACCGGGCCGAGCTGGACCGCTTCGCCCGCCTGACCCAGGCGCATCGGGCCGTGAACGGCGACGAAATTGCGGCGCTGGAGCCCGACCTGGCCGGCCGCTTTCCGCGCGGGCTGCATTTCGCCACCGAGGCGCATCTGGACCCGCGCGCCGCGCTGCTGACCCTGCGCGACCGGCTTCGGGCGCAGGGCGTCGCCATCGAAACCGAGGGCACGCCCACGGGCTTGGTCGTAGACGCGCGCGGTCTCGCGGCGCGGGACCAGCTTGCCGACCTGCGCGGCGTGCGCGGCGAGATGCTGGTGATCCGCTGCCCCGAGGTCGCCCTGACCCGCACCATCCGGCTGCTGCATCCGCGCATACCCCTATATCTTGTTCCGCGGGGGGATGGCATCTACATGATCGGCGCCACCATGCTGGAAACCGGCGGCAAATACCGCGTCACCGCCCGCTCGGCGGTGGAAATGCTGTCCGCCGCCTATGCCCTGCATCCCGGCTTTGCCGAGGCCGAGATCCTGGAACTCGGCGCCGATGCCCGCCCGGCATTTCCCGACAACCTGCCCCGCCTGCGCCGGCGCGGCGGCACGCTTTACGCAAACGGCCTTTACCGCCACGGCTATCTTCTGGCCCCCGCCGTGGCCCGCATGGCCGCCGACTATCTTCTCGAGGGCCGGAAACCGGAGTTCATGGATGAAGATCACCCTTAACGGAGCGCCGCACGACTTGGCCGGCCCGACCGTGCAGGACGCGCTGACCCAGATTGGGCTGGCCGAGGCCAAGGTGGCGACGGCGCTGAACGGCGCCTTCCTGCCCGCCGCCGCCCGGCCCGGCACCACGCTGAAGGATGGCGACGCGCTGGAAGTCGTGGCGCCGATGCAGGGGGGCTGAGATGCCGATCTTTTACGGAACCGAGGTCGCAAGCCCGCTGATGCTGGGCACGGCGCTTTACCCCTCGCCCGCGATCATGGCCGAGGCGTTCCGCGCCTCGCGCGCCGGCATCGCCACCGTCAGCTTGCGGCGCGAGGGCGGCGCCGGCCAGGATTTCCACCGCCTGATCAAGGAGCTGGGCATTCCCGTCCTGCCCAACACCGCCGGCTGCCATTCGGTGCGCGAAGCGGTGACCACCGCCCAGATGGCAC
The DNA here is from genome assembly GCF_900005615.1 of Paracoccus aminovorans. Taxonomy (NCBI): domain Bacteria; kingdom Pseudomonadati; phylum Pseudomonadota; class Alphaproteobacteria; order Rhodobacterales; family Paracoccaceae; genus Paracoccus; species Paracoccus aminovorans. Next base: position 178,627 of record NZ_LN832559.1, read on the forward strand.
GCGAGCTGTTCGGGACGCCCTGGATCAAGCTGGAGGTGATCCGCGACGACGACACGCTCTGCCCCGACGTGATCGCGCTGGTCGAGGCGGCGCGAATCCTGTCCGACGACGGCTTCCAGGTCTTTCCCTATTGCACCGAGGACCTGTCGGTCTGCGGCCGGCTGCTGGACGCGGGCTGCCAGGTGCTGATGCCCTGGGGGGCGCCCATCGGCTCGGGCCGGGGGCTGAACAACCCCTATGGCCTGCGCAGCCTGCGGGCGCATTTCCCCGATGTGCCGCTGGTGGTGGATGCCGGCATCGGCCTGCCCAGCCACGCGGCGCAGGCGATGGAACTGGGCTATGACGCCGTCCTGCTGAACACCGCCGTCGCCAAGGCCGGCGATCCGGTGGCGATGGCCCGGGCCATGGCGCTGGCGATCGAGGCCGGCCAGTTGGCCCATGGCGCGAACCCGATCGAGGCCCGCGACATGGCCGCGCCCTCGACCCCCCTGTTCGGCATGGCGGTGCTGGGATGAGATTGCCGCGTTTCTACCCGATCTTCGACAGCAGCGACTGGCTGCGCCGCGCCCTGCCGCTGGGCGTGAAACTGGTGCAGATCCGCATCAAGGACCAGCCCGCGCCGCGGCTGCTGGGCGAACTGGCGCTGTGCCAGGAACTGTGCCGCGAACATGGCGCCACGCTGGTGGTCAACGATCACTGGCAGGCGGCCATCGACCTGGGCTGCGACTTCATCCACCTGGGGCAAGAGGACCTGGATACGGCCGACCTGCCCGCGATCCGCCGGGCCGGGCTGCGGCTGGGCATCTCGACCCACGACCACGCGGAACTGGACCGGGCGCTGGCGCAGCGGCCGGATTACATCGCCCTGGGACCGGTCTGGCCGACGATCCTGAAGAAGATGAAATGGGAACAGCAGGGGCTGGATCGGGTCCGCGAATGGCGCAAGCTGGTCGGCGCGACGCCCCTGGTCGCCATCGGCGGCGTCACCCCGGACCGCGCGCGCGAAGCCTTTGCCGCCGGCGCCGACCTGGCCTCGGCGGTGACCGACATCACGCTGAACCCCGACCCCGAGGGCCGCATCCGCGAATGGCTGCGGGTGACGGCATGAATCGCTATGCCCGCCAGATGGTGCTGCCCGAAGTCGGTGCCGAAGGGCAGGAACGCATCGCGGCCGCCCATGTCCTGGTCGTCGGCGCGGGCGGGCTTGGCGTGCCGGTGCTGCAATATCTGGCCGGCGCCGGCATCGGCCGCATCACCCTGGTCGACCCCGACACGGTCGAGGAATCGAACCTGCACCGCCAGCCGCTGTATCGGATGAAGGACATCGGCCAGCCCAAGGTCCGCGCCGCCGCGCTGGCCGTGGCCCGGCTGAACCCGGCGGTGGAAATCGAGGCGCTGGTGGACCGCCTGACGCCGCTGAATGCGCCGGCGCTGATCGCGGCGGCGGATGTGGTGCTGGATTGCGCCGACAGCTATGCCGCCAGCTACACGCTCTCGGACGCCTGCCTCGCGGCGGGCAAGCCGCTGATCTCGGCCTCGGCGCTGGGACTTTCGGGCTATGTCGGCGGCTTCTGCGGAGACAGGCGGAACGGAGGCGCCCCCAGCCTGCGCGCCCTGTTTCCCGACCCGCCCGACAGCGGTCAGACCTGCGCCACGGCGGGCGTGCTGGGCCCGGTGGTCGGCATGCTCGGCTGCATCCAGGCGCAGATGGCGTTGCGGCTGATCCTGGGCACGGAACCCTCGCCCCTGGGCGAGTTCGTCCGCCTGGACAGCACCCGCTTCAGCCAGTTCCGCTTCGACACGGCGCCCGAGACCTATGGCCCGCGCTTCGTCGCGCGCGAGGAAATCGGCTCGGCCGATCTGGTCATCGACCTGCGCCCCGAGGACGAGGCGCCGCGCAAGGCCACCCCGCAGGCTCTGCGCATTCCCGGCTACGGCGCCACCGGACCGCTGCCCGAACCCGGCCGGCGCGTGGTGCTGGCCTGCCGCTCGGGCCTGCGCTCCTGGCGCGCCGCCGACGCGCTGTCCCGCCGCTGGGACGGCGAGATCACCCTTCTAGCCCTTGGAGACGACGCCTGATGAAACATCTGCCCCTTGCCGCCGCCTTCGTCCTGCTGGCCCAGCCCGTGCTGGCTCAGGACAAGGTCACGCTGATGCTGGACTGGTTCGTGAACCCCGACCACGCCCCGATCGTCGTCGCACAGGAGAAAGGCTTCTTCAAGGACGAGGGGCTGGAGGTCGAGGTCGTCGCCCCCGCCGATCCCGCCGATCCGCCGAAGCTGGTCGCCGCCGGCAAGGCCGATTACGCCATCAGCTACCAGCCCCAGCTGCATCTGCAGGTGCATGAGGGGCTGCCGCTCAAGCGCGTCGGCACGCTGGTCGCGACGCCGCTGAACTGCCTGATGGTCAAGGCCGACGGCCCGGTGCAAGAGATCGCCGACCTCAAGGGCAGGAAGATCGGCTATTCCGTCTCGGGCGTCGAGGAAGCGCTGGTCGGCCAGATCCTCAAGACCGCCGGCCTGACCATGCAGGATGTCGAGATGGTCAACGTGAACTGGTCGCTGTCGCCGGCGCTGATCGCCGGCCAGGTCGACGCCACGATCGGCGGCTATCGCAATTTCGAGCTGACGCAGATGCGGCTGGAGGGCGCCGAGGGCCGGTGCTTCTTCGTCGAGGAACAGGGCGTGCCGACCTATGACGAGCTGATCTTCATCGCCAATCCCGAACGCATGGACCCGGACCGCACCCGCCGCCTGCTGCACGCGGTCGAACGCGGCGCGCAATATATGGTCAACCACCCGGACGAGGCCTGGGAATTGTTCTCGGCCACCGCGCCCGATCTCAAGGACGAGCTGAACGCCGAGGCGTGGAAAGAGACGCTGCCGCGCTTCTCGCAATCGCCGGCGGCGCTGGACCAGGGCCGCTATGCGCGGTTCGAGCAGTTCCTGCATCAGGCCGGGCTGATCGACGCGGTGCTGCCGGTCGGCGATCTCGCCATCGACGTGGGGGCGGCGCAATGAGCTACGGCCGCGCATTCGCCCTGTGGCGCGCGGCGGCGCCGGACTGGGACGCCTATGCCCGCCATGCCTTCGTCGAAGGGCTCAAGGACGGCACCCTGCCCCGGTCGGCGTTCCTGACCTACCTGGTGCAGGACTACCTGTTCCTGATCCAGTTCAGCCGCGCCTGGGCCCTGGCCGTGGTCAAGGCCGGCGATCTGGACGAGATGCGGGCCTGTGCCGCCACGGTGCATGTGCTTCTGGACCACGAGATGTCGCTGCATGTCCGCACCTGCGCCGAGGCCGGCATCGACACGGCCGCGATGCTGCGCACGCCCGAGGCGATCACCAACATCGCCTATACCCGCTATGTGCTGGATGCCGGACTTTCCGGCGACTTCCTGGACCTCCTGGCGGCACTGATGCCCTGCGTGCTGGGCTATGGCGAAATCGGGCTGCGCCTGGCCCGCGAGGCCGCGCCCGACACGCCTTACCGGGACTGGATCGACACCTATGCCGGCGCCGACTACCAGGAGGCCTGCCGCCAGGCCGGCGCGCTGGTGGATGGCGCGCTGCGCAAGCGGCTGGGCGAGGGCTTCGACGAAAGCCCCCGCTGGGCGGTGCTGACCGACCGCTTCGCCACCGCCACCCGGCTCGAAGCCGGCTTCTGGAGCCTGGGCACGGCATGACGGCCCAGGTCCGGGGCCAGGCCTGGGTCGAACAGGCGCCGCTCTTCGCGCCGATCGACCTGACGCTCGCACCCGACAGCTGGACCTGCCTGCTGGGCCCCTCGGGCGTGGGCAAGTCGACGATCCTGCGGCTGATCGCCGGGCTGGAAACCGGCGCCCGCTTCCAGGGCGAGGTGAACCGGGACCAGCCCGTGGCGCTGATGGCGCAGGACCCAGGCCTGATCCCCTGGCTCGACGTGACCGGCAACGTCACGCTGGGCGCCCGCCTGCGCGGGACCTCGCGCGCTTCTTTTGTGCCGAAATATCCCGGGGGGCGCGAGGCCGACCCCGTCGAGGGGTCGGCCTCGCGGGGGGCAGAGCCCCCCTCGGACCCCGCCGCCCGCGCAGCGCATCTCATCGAGGCGGTGGGCCTCGCGGACCGCTCCCATCACCTGCCGGCCAGGCTTTCGGGCGGCCAGCGCCAGCGCGTCGCCCTGGCCCGCACACTGTTCGAGGATCGGCCGCTGGTGCTGCTCGACGAACCCTTCTCGGCGCTCGACGCCCGCACCCGGGCCCAGATGCAGGACCTGTCCGCGCGGCTGCTGGACGGGCGCACGGTGCTGCTGGTCACCCATGACCCGGCCGAGGCGGCGCGGCTCGGCGACCGCATCCTGCTGTTGCGCGAGGACGGGCTCAGCGAATGGCCCGTCCCCGGCCCGCGCCCGAAAGGCGCCGCCCGCCCCTATGACGCCCCCGAAGTGCTGCAATCCCAGGCCGGGCTGATGCGGGGAATGATGGCATGAGAACCGTCGCCGCCCTGATCGTCACCGTGCTCGCCCTGTGGCAGGGAATCATCTGGCTGGCGCAGATGCCGCCCTTCCTGCTGCCCTCGCCTGTCGCGGTGGCGGACGCGCTATGGATCAACCGGGCCGAGATCGCCCGCCATGCCGGCTTCACCCTGGCCGAGGTGGTGCTGGGCTTCGCGCTCGGCGCGGCGCTTGGCGCGGCGCTGGCGGTGGCGATGGGGTTTTCGCAGCGGCTGGCCGGCGTCTTGCGGCCGATCCTGACCTTCAGCCAGACCATCCCGGTCTTTGCCCTGGCGCCGATCCTGACGCTGTGGCTGGGCTTCGGCATGGCGCCCAAGATCGCCGTGACCGTGCTGATCGTGTTCTTCCCGGTCGCCAGCGCCTTCCTGGACGGGCTGATGCGCACGCCGCAGGCGGCACTGGACTTGGCGCAGGTGATGGGCGCCTCGCGCCTTCGCATCATGCGCCACCTGCGCGTCCCGGCGGCACTGCCCAGCCTTGCCACCGGGCTGCGGCTGGCAGCGGTCTACGCGCCGATCGGCGCGGTGATCGGCGAATGGGTCGGCGGCGCCCGCGGCCTGGGCGCGCTGATGATCCATGCCAACGGCAGGATGAAGACCGACCTGGTCTTTGCCGCGCTGCTGGTGTTGTCGGTGATGACGGTGATCTTCGCCAAGGCGGTCGCCCTGGCGCTGCACCGGCTGTGGCGGCGCTACGGCGCCTAGACCAGCCGGGCGGCGCGGGCCAGGTCCTCGGGCGTGTTCAGGTTCAGGAACGGGTCCAGCGGCCGGCTGTCGAAGACCGCCCGGCCGGGATCGTAGGCGGCCGCGAACTGGCCGATCCGGTGCAGCCCCGATTCCAGCGCTGCCCGCAGATCGCCGGCCAGCGCCACCGGCCACAGCGCGCAGGTCGGATGGTCGCGCAGCCGCCCCGACTCATCCGAACTGGCGGCCACGGCGACGCCGCTGCGACCGCGCGCCTCGGCCAGGCGATGCACCAGATCGGTGGGCAGGAAAGGCGTGTCGACCGAGACGCTGACCACGCAATCCGCGCCCTCGGCCGCCGCCCATTCCATGCCGGCCAGCACCCCGGCCAGCGGCCCGGCGAAGCCGCCGAAACTGTCGGCGATCACCGGCAAGCCGTAATCCGCGAAGGCCTCGGCATCGCCATTGGCGTTGATCGCCAGCCGTCCGCATTGCGGCGCCAGCCGGGCGATGACCCGCGACAGCAGCGTCTCGCCGCCCAGCAGCCGCAAGCCCTTGTTGCCGCCGCCCATGCGGGTCGAAAGCCCTCCGGCCAGGATGACGGCGGGCGGCGAGGTCATTTCAGCTGGGCCGCGATGGCGCGGGCCAGGGCGAAGAGGCGCTGTTCCAGGATCACCGGCGTCTCGCAGACGTAGGTCAGCGACTGCTGGCGGTCCTGGAAGATGCGGCTGTCCCAGTCGAGCTGCTCTTCCTCGGCGTCGATGGCATCGAAATCGGGCTTCTCGGCCTTTTGCATCGCCTCCATCTTGTCGCGATGGTCCTGGATCCGCTGCGCGAGGCCGACCTGCTTGTGGCCATAGCGCGCGATCCCACCGATCAGCGCGGCGCGATGCGGGTCGATGCGGTCGAAGACCGCGACCATCAGCGCCGTCAGCTGCCGGTCGTCCGCCGCCGCGGCAAATTCGGCGATCTCGGCCTGGGCCTGGTCCAGCGGCAGGCGGCGCTGTTCCAGCCGCTCGGCCAGGGCGGCGATCTCGGGCGTGCGGGCCAGGTCCCGCACCGCCTCGTCCGGCTCGGGCCCGGTCCACATCTGGCCCAGCGACAGATGCGGCTGCTTGCGCTGGACGCAGGGCCAGTCGGGATCGGTGCCGGTTTCGGCCTGCGCCGCCGTCGCGGCAAGACAAAGCGCCAGAACCAGGTATCTCATGCTCCCCCCTTTCGCCGGGCCCAGAGCCCCTTGGCCGGATCATACATGAACACGGCCCCCGCAAAGAACAGGATCAGGCAACCCGACACCACCGAGAAGGACAGAAGATCGAAGCGCGCGTAAAGGGCAAAACGGATCAACTCAACCGCATGGGTGAAGGGATTGGCCGCGCAGATGTCGTGCAGCAGCGTCGAGCTTTCGTTCATCCGCCACAGCGGATAGAGCGCCGTCGAGGCGAAGAACATCGGGAAGATGACGAAATTCATCACCCCGGCGAAGTTTTCCAACTGCCGGATGGCCGAGGACAGGAACAGCCCCATCGCCCCCAGCATCAGCCCCGACAGCAGAAGCGCCGGCAGCACCGCCAGATAGCCGATGGGCGGCGGCTCGATGCCCCAGAACCAGGCGATGGCCAGGAACGTATAGACCTGGATGATCGAGACGATCACCCCCGCCACCAGCTTGCTGGCCAAAAGGAACCAGCGCGGGAACGGGCTGACCAGCAGGGTCCGCATCGCCCCGGTCTCGCGGTCGTAGACCATCGACAGCGACGACTGCATGCCGTTGAAGAGCTGGATCATCGCGCAAAGCCCGGGGGTCACGTAGACCTCGTAAAGCACATAGGTCTGGTAGGGCGGCGTGATCGACAGGCCCAGCACCGCGCGGAAGCCGGCGGCAAAGATGAAGAGCCAGACCAGCGGCCGCACCAGCGCGGCCAGGAAACGGCCGCGCTGGTTGACGAAGCGCAGAGTCTCGCGCCGGGCGATGCCCAGGAAGGCGGTCAGCCACATGCGCGGGGTCAGGCGCGGCCCGGTCGGAGGCGGCGCGCTCATGCCTGCTCTCCGGTCAGGCGCAGGAAGGCGGCGGTCAGGTCCTCGCCGCCGATGTCCCCGGCATTGCCATGGGCCAGGACCTGGCCCTGGTGCAGGATGACCAGCCCGTCCTCGGGCCGGATCTCGTCGAGGATATGCGTGGCCCAAAGCGCCGAGACCCCGCCGCGGGTCAGGGCGCGGGTCAGCGCCACCACCTCGGCCCGGGATTTCACGTCCAGGCCCACGGTCGGCTCGTCCAGAAGCAGGATCTCGGGGCGGTGGATCAGGGCGCGGGCGATCTCGGCCCGGCGTTGCTGGCCGCCCGACAGGGCCGAGACCTTGCTGTCCAGCCGATCCGACAGGCCGACCTGGGCCAGCACCTCGGCGGCGCGGGCCCGCGCCTCGCGCCGGGGGATGCCGTGCAGGGCGGCGTGATAGTCCAGGTTCTGCGCCACGGTCAGGTCGGCGTCCAGCGCCCGGGACTGGAACACCACCCCCAGCCGGGCCAGCGCCGCCCCCGGTTCGCGGCGCAGGTCGTGGCCCGCGACCGCGATCCGGCCCGAGTTGTTGTCGTAAAGCCGGGTGATCAGGGAAAACAGCGTCGTCTTGCCGGCGCCGTTGACGCCCAGAAGCGCGGTGAAACCACCGCGCGGCACCGTCAGCGACACGTCCTTCAGCGCCTGGAAGCGGCCGAAGGCGTGGCTGACATTCTGGATCGAAAGCGCATCGCTCATGGGAAACGGGGCGCGGGACCGGCCCGCGCCCGGCTGCGCTCAGTCGAGCGTCATGCTTGTGATCACGAAATCGGCGTTCAGCTTGATGTCGTATTGGCCGATCTCGCATTGCGCGTCGTCGACCTCGTAAAGATCGTCGCGTTCCTTTTCGACCCCCGCCTGGGGATCGGGCTTGCAGCCGATCCTGGCGATGGCCTCGGCGACCTTGGCGGTCTCTTCGGCCGAGGCCATGTCCTGTTCGTCGGCCGCCAGCGCCGGGGTCACGGCCCAGGCCAGGGCAGCGGCGCAAAGAATGGGTTTCAGCATGGGATGCTCCTACTGGATGTTGAAGACGGCCTGCTGGGTTTCGCCATGCGAGCCGGGAATCGACAGCGTATAGCGGCCCGGAACGATGGCGATGAAGCTGATCGTCGCGGTGCCGGCGTCGTCGAATTCCAGGGAGTGAACGCCCATCGGCCGGATTTCGATGTCGTTGATCACCACTTCGTTGATCCAGACGGCGCGGAAGAAGTCGCCGCCGGACAGGGCCAGTTCCTGGCTGCCGTCGGCGGTGACGTCGATGCGGTAATAGCCGCCTGATTTCAGCTTGTATTCCGCCGTCGCCACCGGCTTGCCCGAGGCCAGCGTCAGCGGCGCCAGCTGGGTGCGGTTGTCCCGCGCCAGCATGCCCGAGAAACCATAGTCGAACTTGGCGCCGGCCTCATGCGCGCCCTCCTCGGTCGCGGCTTCTTCGCCATCGTCGTCGTCATCGTCATCCTCGGCTGCCGGGGCGGCAGCCTCGGCGCCGGCGGCGGCCTCGGGCTTGGGCGCGGGCTTCTGCTCCTGCGCGGCGACCGGAGCGGCAAGGCCCAGCGAGATCAGAAGGATGGTCAGCAGACGGGTCATGGGGTTTCCTCCGTTGGTTTTCATCAGTTCGGCGCCACGACCACGCCCCAGGGCTGCTGGCCGACGGGAATGGACTTGACGACCTTCATCGCGGCCACGTCGATCACCGACACGTCGTTGGAATTGCCGTTGGTGGTGAACAGGTATTTCTCGTCGGGGGTGAAGGCCAGCTGCCAGACGCGCTGGCCGACCAGCAGGTAATCCTGAACCTCGTCGGTTTCGCCGTCGATGACGGCGACGCGGTTCGCCGGGCCCAGCGCGACAAAGACCTTCTTGCCGTCCTTGGTCACGCGGATGCCGACCGGCTGGATCGCCTCGGGCAGGACGCCCGGGATCTCGAAGCTGATCTTCTTCTCGATGGTCTGGTTCTCCGGGTGGATCACGCTGACCGTGCCGCCGATCTCGGCGCTCACGTAAAGCTTGGTGCCCTGGTCGTTGTATTGCGCAAAGCGCGGGCGCGAATCCACCAGCACGTTGCCGAAGATCTCGAAGGTCTCGGAATTGATGAAATGCGCCATGTTGGTGGTTTCCGAGGTGTTGATCACCACCTTGCCGTCGGGGCTGACGCCCATGCCCTCGGGCTCGACGCCGACCGGGATCTCGGCCAGCACCTTGTGGGTCTGGGTATCGACCACGGTGACCAGGTTGTCGTCCTCGTTGGCGATGTAAAGCGGATTGCCCGAGGGGTGCAGCACGAACAGTTCGGGATCGGGACCCGAGGGCAGCGTGTGCAGCTCCTGCATGGTCTCGGGGTCGAAGACCCGCACCAGGTCGTCGTCCGAGGCGCAGACGTAAAGCTCTTTCCCGTCGGGGCTGATGGTGATGCCGCGCGGGCGGGCGCCGACCGGATAGGTGCCGATCACCTCCAGCGTGTCGCTGTCGAGCACGGTGACGTCATTGCCCTTTTCGTTACTGACGAAGACCCGGTTCGCGGCGGCCGGCAGGGCGAAACCCAGGCACAGGGCCGAGGTCAGGATGGCGGTTGCGGCTTTCATCGTTCACCTCAGAACTTGCATTCGGTTTCGGGACGGTCGATGCCCAGCGTGTCCAGCGCCGAGGTCTGGTGCAGATACTGGTCCTGCGGGCTGACCGAGGCGGTGACCGCGGGCGTCGCCAGCAGGATCGGCTGGCGCAGCTGGTGGTCCCAGTCGCGCACGGTCAGTTTCTGGCCCTTGAAGCCCGCGACCTCGAACTTGTCCGAGAGCATGAATTCCCTGATCGCGGTCGCGTCGGTGCTTTGCGTCCTTGTCGCGGCCTCGCCGATCATGCGCAGGGCGACCCAGGTCTGATAGTCCTCCTCGCGGATCGGGCGGTTTGCCAGCTTCTCGAAGCGGTTCTGGAACTGCATCGCGCCCCAGGCCTCCAGCGAGGGCGCCCAGCTGCGCGGCACCAGCCCGGCCGAGCCCGCGACCGGGCGCGCGTCCCAGGTCTCATAGGGCAGCCAGTTGGCGAAAACATCGTTTTCATCGGCCGCGATCAGCACGTCATAGGCTGGCGCGCGCTGGGTAAAGACCGGCATCTGCTGCTGGACCTGGACATGGCCGCTGTCGCTGCGCCGGCTGCCGCCGGTGTCCTCATAGGTGCGTTCCTCGACGATCTTGGCGCCGAACTTGGTCGCGGCGCGGCGATAGGCGTCGGCCAGCGCGATGTCGTCGGGATGGCTGCCGGCGACCAGGAACCAGTTCGGCCATTTCTTCCAGACCAGGAACTGCGCCAGCGCATCGGTCAGCATGGCCTGGCTGGGCGCGGTATGGATGACATTGGCCCGGCAATCCTTGCCGCGCAGGGTGTCGCCCCGCGCCCGGGCGTTCAGCACCAGCGCCTTGTCGCCGGCCTGGTCGGCCAGCGCCAGCGTCGTCGCGTCGTCGGCTAGCGTGACGATGAAGGGCACGCCCTGGTCCAGCAGCTTGTCCATCTCGGCCGCGGCGGTCTCGGGCGTGGCGGTCACCTCTGCCGCCTCGAAATCCTGGCCCATGAAGCGGCCGGTGGTGTCATTATCCTCGATCGCCAGCCGGGCGCCGGCAAAGCCCAGATCTCCCGGCAGCGTGTCCAGCCGCGAGATCGGCGGCAGCCGCGGCATGTCCACACGCAGGACGGCGGCATGAACGGTTTGCGGCTGCGGAGACGCGGAATCCTGCGCAAGCGCCGGGCCTGCCAGGGCCAACCCAGCCGAAAGTATGATGATTCTGCCTTTCATGGCGATCCTCCCGGTCTTATCATGCCGGGGTAATCCGCCCCCGCCAACCCGACAATTGCCCTGTTTCCGCCCAGGGAAAATGACCCGATACGTTTGTCTTATGGACGGCGCCGGGCGGGCGGGCGCATGGTCGCAACCAGGCGCCCGGCCAGTGACGAGGCTGGCGGGCCGCGCATGGCAAGGAGGAAAGCATGAACCGAGTTCTGGCCCTTACCCTTGGCGCCGCCATGGCGCTGGCGACGGCGGCCGAGGCCCATGGGCCGGTCCGGCTGAAGCTGGAACTGGATCAGAAGCTGGATGCGACCCCGGACGAGGTCTGGGCGGTGATCGGCAAGTTCGACGACATGAGCTGGCATCCCGCCATCGCCAGCACCGAGATCGCCGGCGACGGCTCGACCGACCAGCCCGAGAAATCCGAACGGGTGCTGCATCTGAAAGCCGACAGCGGCGATCCGACCATCACCGAGGTTCTGGCGAAATGGCAGCCCGAGAAGCGCTGCTACGCCTATCGCATCGAAAAGGTCGAGGTCTCGGTGCTGCCGGTGACGAATTACGCCTCGACCCTGTGCGTGAAGGACGAGGGCGGCAAGGCGCTGGTCAGTTGGAAGGGCGGCTTCTATCGCGGCTATCCCAACAACAACCCGCCCGCCGACCAGAACGACGAAGCGGCGATCAAGGCGGTGACCGGGGTGTATCAGGGCGGCCTCGACGCGCTGGCGGAAAGGTTCGGCAAGGCGGAATGATCCGCTGGCTGGCCCTGCTGTTGCTGGCCGGGCCGGCGGGGGCCGCCGACCTGGCCTTTATCACGTCGCAGAACGCCGGGGCGGTGTCGGTGATCGACCTGGGCTCCGGCGTGGTGCGGGCCAAGGTGGCCCTGCCCGGCGCCCCGGCGCCCGTCGCCTATGATCCCGGCCATGGCCGCGCCTATGTCGTCGCGGCCCAGACCGGTCGGCTTACCGTGCTGGACGAGGACGGCCTGGAGATCGGCGGGCGGGACCTGCCCGAGGGCGCCTTCGGCATCGCTGCGGCAGCCGACGGCGGGGTTTTCATCACCGAATGGTATCAGGGTCGGCTGATCCGGCTGGATGCAGAGCTGCGCGAGCTGTGGTCGGTGCCGACCGGGCGCGCGCCTGCCGGCGTGGCCACGGACGGGATCCTGGTCGCCACGGCGGACCGCGACGACGACCGGGTCTCGATCTACGATGCCGCGACCGGGGCGGTCAGGGCCCGCGTCGCGGTCGGCCGGCACCCCTATGCGGTGGCCTTTCACGCCGGGCGGCTGTGGACGGCGGATGTGCAAAGCGACACCGTCAGCGTGATCGACCCGCAGGCGGGACGGATGATCGGGCAGGTCCCGACCGGCAGCCATCCCTATGGCGTCGCCTTCGCCGGCGGGCGCGGCTTCGTCACCGACCAATATGCCGGCACGGTCACGGTCTTCGACCCCGAGACGCTGGGGGTGACAGCAACCCTGGAAACCGGCGATTATCCCGAAGGGATCGCCGCCCTGCCCGACGGCTCGGGCGTGGTGGTGGCGCATTGGGACAGCAACACGCTGGTCTGGATCGACGCCGCCCGCCTGCAGATCACCCGCGAGATCGAATTGCCGGATGGTCCGCGTGCCTTCGGCGCCTTCACGGGCCGGCAGGAGTGACCACCAGCTCGCCGCCCATGTCCTGCCAGCCGTCGATGCCCCGGGGATACCAGTTCACCGCCGTATAGCCCAGGCCGACGGCGCGCTTGGCGGCATTCCAGCTCATCCAGCAATCGGCCTTGCAGAAGATGACCACCGGTGCCGTCTTGTCGCCCCGGGTAGCCAGAGCCAGCCCGTCGGCCAGCCGCGCCGTCTCGGCCGGGGCCAGCTGCTGATAGCCGGTGTCGTAAAGCCAGACCGCGCCGGGAATGGTCCGGTGCGGCGGCGCGTTCCAGAGCGTGCCCTCGGGCAGATTGTCCGGCCGCTGCTGGCGCGGCAGCATGTCGAGGAAAGGCACGCCCTTGTCGTGCAGCGCCTTGGCCTCGGCGTCGTCGATGACATGGGCGCCGGCCAGCGTGGCCGGCAGCGGCGCGCGATAGGGCTCGCCGCGGAAACCCTCGGGCTCGGGCACCTGGGCCAGGGCGGCGCCGGCGGTCAGCGCCAAGGCCAGGACCAGGACCGGCAGCCGGGGCGTCACGGTTTTTCCCCCTTGCCGTAATCGTCCAGGATCGGCACCCCGGCATCGCGCAGGATGGCGTCGATCTCATCCTGGTGTCGGCGGATCAGGCTGTTCAGCTGCCGCTTCCAGGCGTCCTCGCCCAGCCGCACGCCCATGGTGATGCGATAGAACATGCGCGGCCCCGAGGTTTCCTTGAGCAGCGGCGTGAATTGCAGCTCGGGGTCCTGCTTGACCAGAGGGCCGGCCAACGGCCCCCAGATCACGGCGGCCGCCAGTTCGCCCGATTTCACCTGTGCCAGCATCTCGCCCACCGGGTCCTCGGTGCGGCGGTCCACGAACAGGTCCCAGCCGCGCATGTCCTTGGCCAGCCCCGCCTTGGCCAGGTTGGTGGCGGGCGGCGTGCCGGCGACCACGCCGATCGGATGGTCCTTCAGCGCCGGATCCTCAAGCGTCTCGACCGCCGCCAGCGGGCTGTCGCGACGGGTCACGATGCCATAGGCCGAGGTGTAGTAATGGTTGGTGTTCAGCACCATCTCGTCGCCCTGGGCATAGCCGATGACCAGGTCGCAAATCCCGGCGCGCAGGGTATGACGGATGAAGCCCGGACCCTGCGGGAACCAGGTATAGACCACCGGCTGGCCCAGCTTTTCGCCCAGAAGCTGGGCGATCCGGTTCTCGAACCCCGAGCCGTCCTGCACCGACATCGGCACGGCGGCCGGATCGGCGCAGACCCGAAGCTCGGTCTTGGAGCGCAGGTCGGCGACCTGCGCCGAAGCCGCGACTGCGACGCAGGTCAGAAACCCGGCAAGGGCGAGGGCGCGTTTCATCCGTTCATGCAGGAATCTTCCTGCGCCGTGAATTCGTCGGACTTGCTTTCCTTCTTCGCCGGACGGCCGCGCGGCAGGTCTCCGGCGCCCCGCGCCACCAGATAGACATAGATGTCGTCCACGTAGCACCAGACGTTCTTGTTGGTCCCGAAGGCCGGCATCACCAGGTTGGCGGCCTTGTTCACCTCTTGCTTGCCCGAGGCGACGATTTCCTGGAAATCGTAATAGTCCAGCTTCAGAACCGAATTCTTCAGCGCCGGCGCATAGGTCGAACCTTCGCCGTCCGGGCCGTGGCAAACGTGGCATTCCGCCGAATAGCGCCGGTAGCCCGAGAAGGTGGCGTAGTCGATGGTGCCGTCCTCGGCGATCTTGAAGGTCGGGATGTCATCGGCGGTGTACCAGCGGCCGTTCTCCATGTGGTCGGGGGTCATGTCCTGACCATTGGGCAGGACGAGCTTGCCGTCCTCCTGCTTGACCTCCAGCCCCTCTTCGGCGGCAGGAGCGGCGTCGTCGCTGGCGGCCGGTTGCTGGGCTTGCTGCTGGGCATCGCCCGAGACGGCGGCGGCGGCCCCCGCGCCCGACTGTGCCGGATCCTGCGGCGCGTCCTGGGCGATGGCGGTCGAGGCGATGGCGCCCGCGGCGCAGGCGATGCACATCGCCATCAGACTGGCGGTGGTCTTGCTGGTCATGAATTCCTCCCTGACTGGCACCCGTTGAATGGCTGCTCCGCCCAAGGGTATTTTCCCCGGGCGGAGCCTGACGAGTCACAGTTCGCGTTTCTGCACCAAAGTATTAGCCGGGCAGCTCGAACACGGTCAGCTGACCGCCCAGTTCGGTGTATTGCGACAGCGAGGCATAGCCGCCGACCGCACCCAGGCCCTCGTTCGGGTTGGTCAGACCCGCCGCCAGGCCGATGCCGGCCCAGCCGCCGACGCCCGAGAGGATGCCGATATACTGCTTGCCGCCATGCTCATAGGTCATGACGTTGCCGATGATGCCCGACGGGGTCTTGAACTTGTAGAGTTCCTTGCCGGTCTCGGAGTCCACGGCTTTCAGATAGCCTTCCAGCGTGCCGTAGAAGACCACGTCGCCCGCGGTGGCCAGGGCGCCCGACCAGACCGAGAACTGTTCCGGCAGCGACCACTTGATCTCGCCCTTGGTGTTGTCCCAGGCGATGAAGTTGCCCATGCCGCCGTGGCTGTTCGGCGCCGGATACATCGACAGCGTGGCCCCGACATAGGGCTGGCCGGCGGTATAGGCGACGCGGAACGGTTCATAGTCCATGCAGACGTGGTTGGTCGGCACATAGAACAGGTTGGTCTTGGGCGAGAAGGCCGCCGGCTGCATGTCCTTGCTGCCCAGCGCCGCCGGGCAGATGCCGGTGGAGTTCTCGTCCTCGCCGTTCTGGTCGGTCGAATATTGTGCCACCACCGCCGGCCGGCCATAGGTTTCCGAGTTCGGGTCCATGTCGACGCCGGTGGTCCAGTTCACCGCCGGGTCGAATTTCTCGGCCACCAGAAGTTCGCCCGTCTCGCGGTCCATGGTATAGCCAAGGCCGTTGCGGTCGAAATGGGTCAGCAGCTTGCGGTCCTTGCCGTCGATCTGCTGGTTGGTCAGGATCATCTCGTTGACGCCGTCATAGTCCCATTCGTCGTGGGGCGTCATCTGGTAGAACCATTTCGCCATGCCGGTGTCGGGATCGCGGGCCATGATGGTCATCGACCACTTGTTGTCGCCCGGACGCTGCGACGGGTTCCAGGTCGAGGGGTTGCCGGTGCCGTAATAGATCAGGTTCAGGTCCGGATCATACGAGAACCAGCCCCAGATCGTGCCGCCGCCGATCTTCCACTGGTCGCCTTCCCAACTGTTCAGCGAGCTGTCCTTGCCGATCGGCTTGCCCAGCGCGGTGGTCTTTTCGGGATCGACCAGCATCTCGTCGTCGGGGCCGGTGGAATAGGCCTTCCAGGCCACGCTGCCGTCCTTGAGGTTCAGCGCCGTCATGCGCCCGCGCACGCCATATTCGCCGCCCGAGATGCCGACCATGGCCTTGTCCTTGACCGGGACGACGGTGGCGGTCAGGGTCTCGCCGATGGCGGGGTCGCCGACCTTGGTGGACCATTTCACCTCGCCGGTCTTGGCGTCCAGCGCCACCACCGTCGTGTCGGCCTGGCCCAGCAGGATCATGCCGTCGGCATAGCCGAGACCGCGGTTCACAGTGTCGCAGCACATCACCGCGATCACGTTCGGATCCTGCTGCGGCTCATAGCGCCACAGGATCTTGCCGTTGTCGTTCAGGTCCAACGCAAAGACGTTGTTCGGAAACGGCGTATGCACATACATCACGTCGCCGATCACCAGGGGCGCGCCCTCATGCCCGCGCAGCACCCCGGTCGAGAAGGTCCAGGCGACGCGCAGATCCTTGACGTTGTCCTTGTTGATCTGGTCCAGCGTCGAATAGCGGGTGTTGGCATAGTCGCCGGTCTGGAGCGCCCATTGCTCGGGCTTGGCGATCTCGGCCAGCACGCTGTCGTTGGCAAACGCCGCCGAGCCGGACATGAGCAGCGCAAGGCAGGCGCCGTTCAGCAGATTTTTCATGATTTCCCTCCCATGGTGGATCGCGCCCTCCAGCGCAGCACCTGTATGGAAGGTTCGGCTCCGGCCGACCATGCGTCAACGCGGGCGGCCGGAACCTGAAACCAAAGTATTAGGGAAATTCGGCAATAGGTATGGGGTCAAACGACCCTGGTGCCTGCCGCCGCTCCTCTCCGGGGTCAGCCCAGCCGCTCGGCATGCCAGCGGATGTGGTCGCCCATGAAGGTCTGCACGAAGAAATAGCTGTGATCATAACCTTCCTGCATGCGGAACGCGCCGGGCTGGCGGCGCTCCATCATCGCATGGGCCAGGGCTTCGGGCTTGAGCAGGTCCAGGAACTGGTCGCTGGCGCCCTGGTCGATCAGCACCTCGCCGGGATAGCCGCGCTCGCGCATCAGCAGCGTCGAATCGTGCCGGGACCAGGCGGTCTTGTCCTCGCCCAGATAGGCGGTGAACTGCTTGCGGCCCCAGTCGCTTTCCGAGGGATTCGCGATCGGCGCGAAGGCCGAGACCGAGCGGTAGCGTTCGGGGAAGGTCATGGCGATGGTCAGCGCACCATGGCCGCCCATGGAATGGCCGGTGATGCCCTGCGCGTCGCGGTCCAGCGCGAAATTGTCGAAGACCAGTTCCGGCAGTTCGTGGGTGACATAGTGCCACATGCGGAAATGCGGCGCCCAGGGCGCTTGCGTGGCATCGACATAGAAGCCGGCGCCCTGGCCCAGGTCATAGGCCTCGTCGTTGGCCACGCCCTCGCCGCGCGGCGAGGTGTCGGGAAAGATCACCGCGATGCCGTATTCCGCCGCCCATTCCTGCGCCCCGGCCTTGGTCATCGCATTCTCATGCGTGCAGGTCAGGCCCGACAGATACCACAGCACCGGCACGCGGCCGTGTTCGGCCTGCGGCGGCAGGTAGATGGCGAAGGTCATGTCGGTGCCCGTGGCCTGCGACTTGTGGCGATAGACGCCCTGCGTGCCGCCGAAGCTGCGGTTCTCGGAAACGGTTTCGTAAGCCAGGGTCATGGCTGTCCTCCTGTCAGGTCGTGGAACATGACCAGCGCATCGACATAGCCATGTTGCGGATGAAGAAACGCGCCCGGCAAGCGGCCGACAATATCGAAGCCGGCCTTTTGCCACGAATGAACGGCATCGGCATTGGTCGCGACGACGAAATTGAACTGCATCGCCCGGAACCCCTGGTTTCGCGCCCAGTCCTTGGCATGGGCGACCAGCGCGCGGGCGATGCCGCGGTCGCGGGCCGAGGGATGGGTCGCGAAGCTGGCGTTGGCGACATGGGCCGCCGGGCCGGGCCGATTGCGGCCGACATGGCTGGTGCCCAGCACCAGCCCGTCCGCTTCGGCCACGAAGACGGTGAAGGGCGCGGCGAACCAATCCGCCAGCGCCTCGTCCCGGGTGATGTCGGGCGGGATGCAATAGGTCTCGCCCGCGCGATAGACCGGCTTCAGGATCCGCCAGATCGCCTCGTGATCCTCGGGCGTGGCGGGACGGATCGCGGTCCCGCCGCCGGTCATTCCAGTTCGTCCACCGAACGGATCACCTTGCCCAGCAGGCCATAGTCCAGCGCCTCTTGCGTGTTCAGCCAGAAGTCGCGCTGGGTGTCCTTCTCGATGCGCTCGATCGGCTGGCCGGTCGCCTCGGCGAAGATCTGGTTCAGGCGGTCGCGCATCAGCCGCACCTGCTCGGCCTGGATCATCATGTCCGAGGACGTGCCGCCGATCCCGCCCGAGGGCTGGTGGATCAGGAAGCGGGTGTTCGGCAGGCAGAAGCGGTTTTCCTTCTTCGCCGCGACAAAGATCAGCGCGCCGGCGCTGGCGACCCAGCCCGAGCCGATGGTGCGCACGGTGGGGCGGATGAACTTGATCACGTCATGGATCATGTCGCCCGATTCGACATGGCCGCCGGGCGAACTGATCAGCATGTTGATCGGCTTGTCGCTGTCCTCGGCCAGGGCCAGCAGATGCGCCACGGTGCGCTGCGCCAGCTTGTCGTTGATCGGCCCGGCGACGATCACCGTGCGCGACTTGAAATACAGCTTGCCGATCTTGTCGCCTTCCGGCAGGCCCAGCCCTTCGTCCTTCTGGCCTTCTTGCGGGCGGTCGTCTTCTTCTTCGTCGTCCAGATGGAAGTGCTGAGCCATGATCGGTCCTTTCATGTTGACGGCGGGAAAGGTCGCCCGTCCCCGCCGTCCTTGTAACTAAGCAGCCGTTACCGATCAGTAAAGGACGACCGAGCGGATGGATTCTCCGGCATGCATCAGGTCGAAGCCCTTGTTGATGTCCTCGAGCTTCAGCGTGTGGGTGATCATCGGGTCGATCTCGATCTTGCCGTCCATGTACCAGTCCACGATCTTCGGCACGTCGGTCCGGCCGCGGGCGCCGCCGAAGGCCGAGCCCTTCCAGACCCGCCCGGTGACCAGCTGGAACGGGCGGGTGCTGATTTCCGCGCCCGCCGGCGCCACGCCGATGATGATCGACTGGCCCCAGCCGCGATGGGTGCATTCCAGCGCCTGGCGCATGACGTTCACGTTGCCGGTGCAGTCGAAGCTGTAGTCGGCGCCGCCGATCTGGTCGAAGGGCGTCTTCGTCATGTTGACGATTTCCTGGACCACGTTCTCGACGTTCTTGGGGTTGATGAAATGGGTCATGCCGAAGCGCTCGGCCATTTCCTTCTTGCCGTCGTTCAGGTCGACGCCGATGATCATGTCGGCGCCGGCCAGGCGCAGGCCCTGGATCACGTTCAACCCGATGCCGCCCAGGCCAAAGACCACCGCCTTGGCACCGATTTCCACCTTGGCGGTATAGATCACCGCGCCGATGCCGGTGGTGACGCCGCAGCCGATGTAGCAGATCTTGTCGAAGGGCGCGTCCTCGCGCACCTTGGCGACCGAGATTTCCGGCAGCACGGTATGGTTGGCGAAGGTCGAGCAGCCCATGTAGTGCCGGATCGGGGTGCCGTCCAGCATCGAGAAGCGGGTGGTGCCGTCGGGCATCAGCCCCTGGCCCTGGGTGGCGCGGATGGCGTGGCACATGTTGGTCTTGCCCGACAGGCAGGACGCGCATTGCCGGCACTCGGGCGTATAGAGCGGGATGACGTGATCGCCGGGCTTGACCGAGGTCACGCCGGCGCCGACTTCCAGCACCACGCCCGCGCCTTCATGGCCCAGGATGGCGGGGAAGACGCCCTCGGGGTCGGCGCCCGACAGGGTGAATTCGTCGGTGTGGCAGATGCCGGTGGCCTTGATCTCGACCAGGACCTCGCCGGGCTTCGGGCCTTCGAGGTTGACCTCCATGACTTCCAGCGGCTTCCCGGCCTCAAGGGCGACGGCGGCGCGTGTTCTCATGACTTGCTCTCCTTGCGTTCGGCCGGGCGGGCCTCTGGTCTTTTCATGTCATAGGGGCCGGAGAACCGGCCCCAGGGATGTTTCCCGTCTGGTGGCTGCGGTCAAGCCGGCAATGCGCCCGATCGCTTGGCGATATGCGTCGCGATGGCATCCATCAGCGGCGGCGACAGCGCGTCATAGGGTTCCAGGCCCAGTTCCCGCAGCCGGGCGCGGATGCCGTCCATGCGCGAGGGATCGACGCCCGATTCGATCACCGAGCTGACGAAGGCCGCGAATTGCGGCTCGGCCCAGCCGTCCTCGTCCGAGAGTTCGGTATGGACGAAGTCGAGGCCATAGAACGGGTGGTCCTTGTTCTCGATCCGGCCGTACATGTGGACGCCGCAATCCTTGCAGCGGTGGCGCTGGATCGGCGCGTCCTTGTTGACGATCTCCAGCTTTTCGGCGCCTTCCAGCACCTCGACGGCGTCGCGGCCGACCACGGCCACCTGCGAGAAGATCGCGCCCTCGGGCTTCCAGCATTTGGTGCAGCCGCAGACGTGGTTATGCGCGGTCTGCGCCTTGACGGCGACGCGCACGGGGTTCGAGGCGCATTTGCAGTGCAGGCTGCCGCCGGAAAATCCCGGCTTGGCGGGCTTGATGCCGTTGTCGACGGCCGGGTGAATCTTCACTCCCGAAGTGTCTGCCATGGTTCTCCCCTCCGATGAACCTTGTTCGCAAGCAGGTTCGCGCCGGCGGGGTATCGCCGGCAAGTGGGCAAAAGGTTGTAACCGCCAGCAGCTTATGGCTCGGGCCGGGTGACCAGCCAGGCGCCGACGGCGGCGCAGGTCAGCGCCTGAACCGCGACGATGCGCGAATCGAGGCCCAGCCACAGCGCCCAGCCGACGCCGCAGGCCATGGCGGCGACGGCCCAGATCTTGGCCTTGCGGCCGACGGTGCCGTTCTTGCGCCAGGCCCGGATCGGCGGGCCGAAGGTCGGATGGCGCAGGATGCGCGCCGACAGCCGGGGCGAGGATTGCGCAAAGGCCCAGACCGCGACCAGCAGGAAGGGCACCGTCGGCAGCACGGGCAGGAAGGCTCCGATCACGCCCAGGCCCAGCGACAGCCACCCGAGGCCAAGAAACAGCAAACGCATCTTACTCCGCCAGTTCGCGCAGGATTGCATTCAGGACGGGGCGGCCGGCCGCAGTCGCAGCCAGCCGTTCGCCCCGATGGGTAACGAGCCCGAGCCCGATCAGATCCGCAAGCTGCCGTTGCGGCAGCCGCCCGCCATGGGCGTGGTAGCGCGAGACCTGCATCCCCTCGGCCAGCCGCATCGACATCAGCAGATATTCCAGCCCGCGGTCGGACAGCGTCAATCGGTCGCGCAGGCTGTCGCCGCTGCCCTGAGCCTGCACCGCATCCAGCCAGGCGCCGGGGGCGCGATGCGCCTCGGTCGCCCAGCGGGTCCCGGGCAGCGTCAGCCGGCCATGCGCGCCGGGGCCGACCGCCGCCCAGTCGCCCTGCCGCCAATAAACCAGGTTGTGCCGGCTTTCCGACCCCGGCCGGGCGTGGTTCGAGATCTCATAGGCCGGCATCCCCGCCGCCGCGCAGATCTCTTGCGTGTCGAGATACATGTCGGCGGACAGGTCGTCGTCGGGCAGGCCCTTCAACCCGCCCTTGGCGTGACGGGCGCCGAAGGCGGTGCCCGGCTCGATGGTCAGTTGATAGGCCGAGAGGTGATCGACCGCCATCGACAGCGCCTCGGCCAGTTCGCGGCGCCAATGCGCGCGGTCCTGGTCCTGGCGGGCATAGATCAGGTCGAAGCTGACCCGCGTGAAACAGTCGCGGGCAATGTCGAAGGCGGCGCGGGCCTCGGCCACCGAATGCATCCGGCCCAGCCGGCGCAGGTCGCCGTCGTTCAGCGCCTGAATGCCCATCGAGACACGGTTGACCCCCGCATCGGCATAGGCGCGGAAGCGCCCGGTCTCGACGCTGGTCGGGTTGGCCTCCAGCGTGATCTCGATGTCATTGGCGAAGGGCCAGGCGGCGCGGGCAGATTCGATCACCCCGGCCACGGTCTCGGGCGCCATCAGGCTGGGGGTGCCGCCGCCGAAGAAGATGCTGTTCAGCACCCGACCCGGGGTTTCGCGGCCCAGCCGGGCGATCTCGGCCCGATAGGCGGCCAGCCAGCGCGGCTGGTCGATCCCGGCCGTCACATGGCTGTTGAAATCGCAATAGGGGCATTTCGCGGCGCAGAAGGGCCAATGGACGTAAAGCGCAAAGCCCCCTGCCCGCCAGTCGTCGGCAAGAGGGTCGTCCGTGGCAAGGGCTGCGGGCGCGGCTGTCATTCCCTGAAGGCGGTCACTTCGATCTCGACCTTCATTTCGGGTCGGATCAGCCCGGCGACAACCATGGTCGCGGCGGGTAACGCATCTTTCATCGCCTCGCCCAGCACCGGCGCGATCTCGTCCAGCAGCGCGGCGTCGGTCAGCGTGTATTGCACCCGCGCGATGTCCCCGGGCGCGAAGCCGGCCTCGGCCAGGGTGGCAAAGATGGTGGCCAAGGCGTTGCGGGCCTGGTCGGCGGCGCCGTCGGGCATCGCCATGGCGGCGTAATCGTAACCCGTGGTGCCCGAGACGAAGCACCACGGGCCTTTCACGACGGCACGGCTGTAGCCGAGCGCGGTCTCGAAGGGCGAGCCGGTCGAGATCCTACGCAAAGGCCGCCTCCAGCTTGCGGAAGGCATCGGCGCGATGGCTGATGTGGTTCTTTTCCTCGGCGGTCATCTCGGCATAGGTGATGTCGTGGCCGTCGGGGACGAAGATCGGGTCGTAGCCATGGCCCTGCACGCCGCGCGGCGGCCAGACCAGCCGGCCGGGGGCGACGCCCTCGAAGATCTCCTCATGCCCGTCCGGCCACAACAGGATCAGCGTGGCCCGGAACTGGGCGGTGCGCGGCTCGGGGACGTTGCGGGCGTCGAGTTCGTTCCAGGTCCGGGTCATGGCCTGCAGGAAATCGCGGCCGCTCGGCGTCTCTGCCCAATCGGCGGTATAGACGCCGGGCGCCCCGTCCAGCCCGTCCACGGTGATGCCGCTGTCGTCGGCCAGCACCGGCAGCCCGGTCGCCTGCATCGCGGCGCGGGCCTTGATGCGGGCGTTGCCGATGAAGCTCGACTCGGTCTCGGCCGGCTCGGGCAGACCCATCTCGCCGGCGCTGGTGACCGCGATGCCATGCGGCGCCATCATGGCGCGGATTTCGTCCAGCTTGCCGGCGTTGTGGGTGGCGACCAGCAGCTTCTTCTCGGCAAAGGACCTCATGCCACGGCGGCTTTCTGGGCGGCGACCAGTTCGGAGACGCCGGCCTCGGCCAGGTCCAGCAACTGGTTCATCTCGGGGCGCGAGAAGGTGGCGCCCTCGGCCGACATCTGCACCTCGATCAGCCGGCCGGCGCCGGTGATGATGAAATTGCCGTCGGTGCCGGCCTCGCTGTCCTCGGCATAGTCGAGGTCCAGCACCGGCTGGCCGGCGTAGATGCCGCAGGACACCGCCGCGACATGGTCCATGATCGGGTCGGTCGAGATGATATTGGCCTTGAGCAGCTTGTTCACCGCCAGCCGCAGCGCCACCCAGCCGCCGGTGATCGAGGCGCAGCGGGTGCCGCCGTCGGCCTGGATCACGTCGCAGTCGATGACGATCTGCCGCTCGCCCAGGGCGCGCCGGTCCACGCCGGCGCGCAGGGCGCGGCCGATCAGGCGCTGGATCTCCTGGGTGCGGCCGGATTGCTTGCCCGCGGCCGCCTCGCGCCGGTTGCGGGTGTTGGTGGCGCGCGGCAGCATGCCGTATTCGGCCGTCACCCAGCCCTGCCCCGAACCTTTCAGGAAGGGCGGCGCCTTTTCCTCGATGCTGGCCGAGCACAGCACGCGGGTGTTGCCGCAAGAGATCATGCAAGAGCCCTCGGCATGACGCATGATCCCCGTTTCGATTGAAATCGGGCGCATATCGCTTAAATTCCGGCCTGAGGGGCGCATCTGTCATTCCTTTCGGGGGTTTTGCCGTTCAAATACAGGTCCAGGCCCCCCGACCGCAACCCGAGAACGCCCGACCCGCCGCCATGCACGAAAAAGCCATCCTGACCGACCTGAACGACCGCTCCCGCGAGGTGTTCCGCCGCGTGGTGGAATCCTACCTGGCGACCGGCGAGCCCGTCGGCTCGCGCACGCTGACCCGCGACATGACCGAAAAGGTCAGCGCCGCCACCGTCCGCAACGTCATGCAGGACCTCGAACACCTGGGCCTTCTGGATCATCCGCATGTCTCGGCCGGGCGGCTGCCGACGCAGCTGGGGCTGCGGCTGTTCGTGGACGGGCTGATGGAGGCCGGGCCGGTGTCCGCCACCGACCGCGAGATGATCGAGGAGACGCTGGACAACGACAGCGGCGATACCGGCGCCATGCTGGACCGGGTCAGCACGGCGCTGTCGGCGCTGACGCATGGCGCCTCGCTGGTGCTGATGCCCCGGCAAGAGGCGCCGGTGCGGCATATCGAATTCGTCAGCCTGGCGCCGGACCGGGCGCTGGTGGTGCTGGTCTTTGCCGACGGCCGGGTCGAGAACCGGGTCTTTACGCCGCCCGCCGGCCATACCGCCAGTTCCATGCGCGAGGCGGCGAATTTCCTGAACGCCGTGGCCGAGGGCCGCACCCTGGCCGACCTGCGCCGCGGCATCAGCCGCGAGATCGAGGCGAGCCGGCAGAAGCTGGACCAGATGGCGGCGGCGCTGATCGCCTCGGGCCTGGCGATGTGGGACGGCGAGGGCTCGGACGCACGGCTGATCGTGCGGGGCCGCGCCAATCTTCTGGCCGACGAGGCGTCGGACCTGGACCGCATCCGCTCGCTCTTCGACGACCTGGAACGCAAGCGCGACATCGCCGATTTCCTGGAACTGGCCGAACATGGCGAGGGCGTGCGGATTTTCATCGGTTCCGAGAACAAGCTTTTTTCACTTTCCGGTTCCTCTCTGGTGGTTTCACCCTATATGAATGCCGACCGAAAGATTGTTGGCGCGGTCGGCGTCATCGGTCCGACGCGGCTGAATTATGGTCGCATCGTGCCGATCGTGGATTACACTGCGCAACTTGTCGGCCGGATGATCTCTGGCCGGAAAGGATGATGAGGATATGACGAAGGAAAACCCGAACGGCAGCCCGCTGGACGAGGATTTCATTGATCCGCTGGCCGATGAGGCGCCCTCGCCCGATGTCGAGGCGCTGGTCGCCGAGCGGGACGAATATCGCGACCGTTTCATGCGCGCGCTGGCCGATGCCGAGAACGCCCGCAAGCGCGCCGACAAAGAGCGCCGCGATGCCGAGCAATATGGCGGCTCGCGCCTGGCGCGCGACCTGCTGCCGGTGCATGACGCGCTGAGCCGGGCGCTGGATGCCGCCGGTGACGAACAGCGGACTGCGGCGGCGGCCTTGATCGAGGGCGTGGAGCTGACCCTGCGCGAGTTGAACAACGTCTTTGCCAAGCACGGCATCCGCGTCATCACCCCGGCGCTGGGTGACAAGTTCGATCCGCAACAGCATGAAGCGATGTTCGAGGCTCCGGTGCCTGGCACCTTGGCCGGCACCATCATCCAGGTGATGGACAACGGCTTCATGTTACATGATCGGCTGTTGCGCCCTGCAAAGGTTGGGGTCAGTTCGACGCCTGCGAACTGAATTCCGCCACAGCTGCACATAGAAAACCCCGGATTTCTCCGGGGTTTCTTCATAGAATTTGTATTTCTGTATCTGTTGAACTACAAAATGTGGTTCAATCGCCCGCAAGGGCCTGACACAGCCGATCCAGCTGATCCAGGTCGCGATAGGTGATCACCAGCTGGCCTCCCTCTGCCCCGCGATGATTGATCGCCACCTTCATCTTGAGATGTGCGGAAAGATCCCCCTCCAGAACCCGGGTGTCGGCGTCCTTCTCGGGCTTCACGGCCCGTGGCTTGGCGGCTGCCCCTTCGGCTTGGCGGCGGACCAGTTCCTCGGTCTCGCGGACGGAAAGATTCTTCTCGATGATCTTGCGCGCTAGTTCGACGGCATTCGGCGCCGTGATCAAGGCCCGGGCATGACCGGCGCTCAGCTTGCCTTCCTTGAGCCAGGATTGCACCTGCTCCGGCAGGTTGAGAAGCCGAAGCAGGTTCGCGATATGGCTGCGACTTTTGTTCAAGGCCTCGGCCAGCTTCTCTTGCGTATGACCGAAGCGGTCCATGAGTTGCCGATAGGAAGCCGCCTCTTCGATCGCATTCAGATCCGCCCGCTGGATATTCTCGACGATGGCAACTTCCAACACCTCGGTATCGGTGAAATCG
This sequence comes from Paracoccus aminovorans, assembly GCF_900005615.1. Taxonomy (NCBI): domain Bacteria; kingdom Pseudomonadati; phylum Pseudomonadota; class Alphaproteobacteria; order Rhodobacterales; family Paracoccaceae; genus Paracoccus; species Paracoccus aminovorans. Next base: position 204,901 of record NZ_LN832559.1, read on the forward strand.
CGAACGATGACCGGAACCTCGTGCAATTGCGCGATCTGTGCTGCGCGCCAACGCCGCTCACCGGCCACGATCTGGTAAAGCCCACGGTCGCTGGGGTGCGGGCGCACGATCAGCGGCTGCAGCATGCCGCGCGTCTTCAACGACTCCGCCAATTCCTGAAGGGCTTCAACCGCAAAACTGCGCCGCGGCTGGTCCGGATTCGGTGTCAGCTGTTCGACCGGCAGCACCTGCCGCGGTGCCGGCCGCTCGGAAGGGATCAGATCGACATCTGCCATGAGCGCCGAAAGACCACGGCCCAACCCGCGCTTTTCAAGCTTGTTATCGGACATTCTTCCTCACTAGACGGTGGCGAGCTGACGGGAGAGAAACTCCTTGGCCAACTCGCGATAGGCGGCGGTTCCCTTGGAGTTCGGATCGTATTGCAAGACCGGCATCGCATGCGAAGGCGCCTCGGACAGCCGGACATTCCGCGGAATCACGGTTCGATAGACCAGCCCAGAGAGCGTACTGCGTGCATCTGCCTCGACCTGTTGCGAAAGGTTGTTCCGGCTGTCGGACATGGTCAGCAGCACGCCTTCGATCCGCAGGTCCGGATTGGCGGTCTGGCGCACCTCGCGCACCGTCATCAGCAGCTGCGACAATCCTTCCAGCGCATAGAATTCGGCCTGCAGGGGCACCAGAACGCTGTCGGCAGCCACCATCGCATTGACCGTCAACAGACCCAATGCGGGCGGACAATCGATCAAGATATAGTCGAATTCCGATGGCTGGGACAGCTTTCGGCGCAAAAGCTGGGTTCGTCCTGGACGATTTGAAAGGTCGAAATCGGCCGAGGCCAGATCTCGATTCGACGGCACGATGCGCAAATTCGTGATGTCGGTGTCCTGAAGAGTCTGGCTCAGAACCTGCTCTCCGGCAAGAAGATCATAAGAGGTCGTGTTGCGCTCTTCCACCGGCACACCCAAGCCGGTCGATGCATTTCCCTGTGGGTCCAGGTCAATGATGACCACTTTATTGCCCTGTTCAGCCAAGGCAGCGCCCAGATTGATTGCCGTCGTGGTTTTTCCCACCCCGCCCTTCTGGTTTGCAACGGCAATGATGCGTGTATCAGGCATGTCGAATTCCCGTGATCTCCAGAATGGCCGCATCAGGTTCAGTGCGGCTGGGATGCGTCTTCAGGTCGAATAACCAGTTCTTCCGCGCCTCAGCGACCTCTTTTTGCCAGTTCCGCCCTTTCATGAGCCAGCCTGTCCCCTGCGGAGCAAGATGCTGCCCCACATATGCCATAAGCTGAGGTAACGGGGCAAGCGCCCTTGCGCTGATATTCATCGCATCGAGTCGATCAAGCTCCTCGATCCGCTTGCAAAGCACCGTGACATTAGGGAGCGATAGGTTGCGGATACAGTTGCGGAGGAAAGCAGCTTTACGCTGATCGCTTTCCACCAATTCGACAGCCAAATCCGGCCTTGCAATCGCGACCACCATACCCGGCAAACCACCACCGCTGCCAAGATCAACCCACCGTCCTTCGGCGCCGAAGGAGAGCTGGGCAAGCTGCAGCGAATCGGCGATATGTCGGGATTCGACATGGTCAATCGTGCTGGGCGCGATCAGATTGATTGCAGAATTCCACTTGCGCAACAATGCGGCATAAGCCTGCAACTGTGTTTCACGTGAAACAGTCATCATGCGCTTCGGCGCTGGCCAGAGCGGAGAACAGCCAAGATCAAGGTAAGCGCCGCTGGCGTCATCCCCTCGATCTGCGCCGCAGCGGCTAGGCTAGCTGGACGAAGCTGGGTCAGCTTTGCTTTCAATTCATTCGACAGACCGGAAATCACCGCATAATCGAAATGTTGCGGAATGCTGACCGCTTCTTCCTTCCGAAGCAATTCGGCATCTCTCTCCTGCCGATCCGTATACTGCCGATAAAGCGCGTCGATCGCCAGTTGCCGAACCGTCCGCGCATCGTATCCAGCCAGTTCCGAATCCAAAGCAAGCACTTGTTCCAATTCAATATCCTGTTGCGCCAGCAAAGCGAACAAACTTCGCCTTGTTCCGTCCTGCCGCACGTCGATTCCGAGCCGCGACAATTCGGTCGGCGTAAAACTGATGCTTTCCGCACGCGTCCGGGCAGTGGAGTATCGACGGATCTTCTCGTTGAAGCTATTCCTGCGCGCAGTGCTGACACAACCGATTTCGATGCCCAGCGGTGTCAGCCTTTGATCCGCATTGTCCGCACGAAGCGACAAGCGGAACTCTGCCCTGGACGTAAACATGCGATAGGGCTCACTCACACCGCGGCTTACCAAATCGTCTATCATCACGCCAATATAGCTTTCCGAGCGGCTGAAATGAATTGGAGCACGGCGCTGAGCCTTCAAAGCAGCGTTCAGACCGGCCACCAGACCTTGCGCAGCGGCCTCTTCATATCCGGTCGTACCATTGATCTGCCCTGCTAGGAAAAGACCCGACAGGGTCTTCACCTCCAGAGAGGGGGTCAGTGCGCGCGGGTCGACATAGTCATATTCGACGGCATAACCCGGCTGAACGATCCGGGCATGCTCAAGACCGAGGATCGAGTGCACATAGGCAAGTTGGACCTCTTCCGGGAGCGAAGTCGAAATCCCGTTCGGATAAACCAGCGGGCTATCCAATCCTTCCGGTTCCAAAAAGATCTGGTGAGATTCCTTCTCGGAAAAACGCAAGATCTTATCCTCGATGGAGGGACAATAGCGCGGCCCCACCCCGTCGATCCTGCCACTATACATGGCAGAACGAGAAAGATTATCACGGATAATGCGATGCGTTTGAGCATTTGTATGGGTGATGGCACAGCTGATCTGCGGCACGCAAGGCACGGAATTGAGATAGGAAAACATCGCCGGGTCGTCGTCGCCCGGCTGCTGGTCCAGACTGTCCCAGTCAATGCTTGCGCGCTCGATCCGCGGCGGGGTACCGGTTTTCAGCCGGCCCAGCGGCAGACCCAGCGGCTGCAGTGAAGCCGCCAAGGATCGGGAGGCGGTTCCGCCCCAGCGACCCGCTTGCCGTGTTACTTCTCCGATATGGATAAGGCCGTTCAGAAAGGTGCCTGTCGTCAGCACCAATTGCTCTGTTGCGAACTCTTCGCCATCGGCCAGCCGCAGGCCTGTCACCCGGCCCTTCTCATGCAAAATCGCGGCGGCCTCGCCTAAGATGAGTTGCAAGCCTTCCTGCGCCTTCACCGCCGCTGTAGTCGCTGCGCGGTAGAGGCTGCGATCTGCCTGCGCGCGGGGTCCTTGAACTGCCGGGCCCTTGCGCCGATTCAGCAGCCGGAACTGTATCCCAGCGGCGTCTGCCATTCGCCCCATTACCCCGTCCAGGGCATCGATTTCTCGCACCAAGTGGCCTTTTCCCAGTCCGCCGATCGCAGGATTGCAGGACATTGTCCCCAGATCCTGTTCGGTCAACGTGACCAAGGCGGTATCTCCGCCCATCCGGGCCGCAGCCATTGCAGCCTCAACGCCTGCATGACCCCCGCCCACCACGATTACGTCGAATTGTTTCACGTGAAACCTTACTTTCCGATGCAAAACGAGCTGAAGATTTCGTCCAGATAATCCTCTGCTCCGACCCGGCCCACCATCATCGCGAGGGCATGCGAGGCGTGCCGCAGCGATTCGGCCAGAAACTCCGGCGCCAAGCTGTTGTCGATCTCCAACGCCCGCAACACTCGCTCTAATGCCTCAGCCTGACGCTTATGGCCGACCAAGCCGGAATCAGCGGCCCTAACTCGCAGTCGATCATAGACCAGATCGAGAAGTTCCGCGACCCCTTCCCCGGTCAAGGCCGAAATAGCCGGACCAGTCGCGTTTCCCAGATCAGCCTTGGAACGCAATGAAATATCTTCATCGTCCTGGACTTCGACAGGGCGGCCGTCTTCCGAGAGATAGATCCGCAGATCGGCTTCTGCTGCACGCTTGCGCGCCCGGGCAATGCCCATTGCTTCGACTGGATCTCGACTCTCGCGCAATCCCGCCGTGTCAAGGAAAGTGACAGGCAGGCCTCGCAGATCGGTGCGCAATTCCAGAGTATCGCGCGTCGTACCGGCAATGTCCGACACTAGCGCGATCTCACGTTGGCCGATACGATTCAGAAGTGTCGACTTTCCGGCATTCGGTGGTCCGATAATGGCAACCTCGTAGCCCTGCCGCAAGCGCTCGGTGGCAGGATAAGCCGCAAGCAACTGCCGGATATCGTTTTTCACCCCTTCGATAAGCGCGAAAACCTCGGCAGGAACGTCTTCAGGAACGTCTTCATCGGCAAAATCGATGCTCGCCTCGACCAAGGCGCCGGCGCGGATCAGTTTGACGCGCAAGGCATCGGACTTTTCACCCAATTCGCCCTCGGCAGCGCGCATGGCCAGGCGCCGTTGCGCTTCGGTCTCGGCTGAGAGCAGATCCGCCAGCCCTTCCGCTTCGGCCAAATCCATGCGGCCGTTCAGGAAGGCCCGTCGACTGAACTCTCCGGCCTCGGCCCGGCGCAATCCCCGCGCCAGGAGAGCATGAGACAGTCGATTGGCAATGACCGGGGCACCATGCAGATGCAATTCGGCGGTTTCTTCGCCGGTGAAGCTGCCGCCTTCCTCGAACCAGACCACCAAGGCGCGGTCGATCAGATCGCCACCGTCCCGCAACGCCCGAAGCGTGGTTCGGCGGGGTTCCGGCAGGGGTCCGGCAAGCGATTCCAGCGTGGTCCGCGCCAGCGGCCCGCTCAGGCGAACGACGGAAACGCCCCCCCGACCGGGAGGCGTCGCCTCGGCAAAGATCGTGTCCACCGCATCCTCCGCGCCGTCAGGCGTTCATCGAATCGAAGAATTCGCCGTTGGTCTTGGTCTGCTTCAGCTTCGAGATCAGGAATTCGATCGCGTCCGTGGTGCCCATCGGGTTCAGGATGCGCCGCAGCAGATAGGTCTTTTGCAGATCCTTGGCATCGACCAGCAGCTCTTCCTTGCGGGTACCGGATTTCAGGATGTCCATCGCCGGGAAGACCCGCTTGTCCGCCACTTTGCGATCCAGGACGATCTCGCTGTTGCCGGTACCCTTGAATTCCTCGAAAATCACTTCATCCATGCGCGAGCCGGTGTCGATCAGGGCCGTGGCGATAATGGTCAGCGAGCCGCCTTCCTCGATATTCCGGGCGGCGCCGAAGAAGCGTTTCGGACGCTGCAACGCGTTCGCGTCCACACCGCCGGTCAGGACCTTGCCCGAGCTCGGCACCACAGTATTGAATGCCCTACCAAGCCTTGTTATCGAATCTAACAGAATCACAACATCTCGTTTGTGTTCGACCAAACGTTTTGCCTTTTCGATGACCATTTCCGAAACGGCGACATGCCGGCTGGCCGGTTCATCAAAGGTTGACGATACCACCTCTCCCTTGACCGAGCGCTGCATGTCCGTCACCTCTTCCGGTCGCTCGTCGATCAGCAGCACGATCAGGTAGCATTCAGGATGGTTGTTGGCGATAGAATGGGCAATGTTCTGCAGCAGCACGGTCTTGCCGGTGCGCGGCGGTGCCACGATCAGCGAACGCTGGCCCTTGCCGATGGGCGCGACCAGATCGATGATCCGGGCCGAGCGGTCCTTGATCGTCGGGTCCTCGATCTCCATTTTCAGCCGATCGTTCGGATAAAGCGGCGTCAGGTTGTCGAAGGCAACCTTGTGGCGCGCCTTCTCGGGATGCTCGAAATTGATCCGCTCGACCTTGGTCAGGGCGAAATAGCGCTCGTTCTCGCCCGGGGCGCGAATCACGCCTTCGACGGTATCGCCGGTGCGCAGGCTGTGCTGCCGGATCATCTCGGGGCTGACATAGATGTCGTCCGGGCCGGGCAGGTAGTTCGCCTCGGTCGAGCGCAGGAAACCGAAACCGTCCTGCACCACCTCGAGCACGCCGTCGCCGCCGATGTCCCAACCGTCCTCGGCATGTTCCTTGAGCAGCGAGAACATCATCTCGCCCTTGCGCATGGTCGAGGCGTTCTCGATCTCCCATTCCTCGGCCATGGACAGCAGGTCGGCCGGACTCTTGGCCTTGAGATCGGACAGGTTAAGACGTTCTTCGGTCATCGCTCGCCTATATGCGCCATGACCGACAGGAATCGGTCCGCGCGGAAAACTGTATCTGGAAAGATTCCGCCGGACGGCGGACAGGCGTCACATAGGCACAATGTGGCGGCGAGTCAATTCTTCAGAACTTCACGATCACCGAGAGCACGATCAGCGCCATGAGCAGCGTCGGCAGTTCGTTCATCATCCGATAGCGCCGCCCGGTCAGCCCGTGCCCGGCCAGCAGCGCCTTGCGCTGGCCGGCCAGCCACATGTGAAACCAGGTCATGCCCAGCACCCCCGCCGCCTTGGTCCAGGGCCAGACCATCGTCCAATCGACGATCCCCGGCGTCAGCACCAGCGCCAGTCCGGCGACCCAGCTGACCACCATGGCCGGGTTCATGATCATGCGCAGAAGTTTCTCTTCCATGATCCGGAAGGATTGCACCGGCTCCGGCCCCTGCTGGCCGCGTTCGGCATGATAGACGAACAGCCGCGGCAGGTAGAACAGCCCCGCCATCCAGGAAATCACCGCCATCACATGCAGCGCTTTGGTCCAGGGATAAGCAAGAGCCAGCAGATCGGTCATCGGTCACCTCCGCGTCTTCTCCTCTATCAAAAGAAGAAGAAGATAAAGAAGATGATGTAGTTGTTGGGCCTGTGGACAGCGGGAAATCCTGGGTCCGGGACGGAAACCCCCAGCCGCAGGCCTCTGGGGAAAACTTGGGCGTTAATCATTCGTTAATAATTTTTTCATTTTAGAACAAAGAAATAAAGACGAAGCCTCTGTGGATAAGTTTGTGAAAATTTTTCTTTTCCACAGCCTGTTGATCGCTTGCCGCCAGTTCTGGACATGTGGAGAAACACGGTTCGTTCACGCTGCCTTCGGCCCGTCCATGCACAGGGCGCAAGACCGGGCGACGCTCTCCACAGCCCATGCCCGCCGAGTCGTAGGGTCTTATCCACAGACTTGTGCCAAGTCGGCCTATTTCAGCAGCCCCGCCTCGCGGTAATATCGCGCGGCGCCCGGGTGCAGCGGGATGGCAAGGCCCTCCAGCGCGCGTTCGGCCAAGATGTCGCGGCCGCGGGCATGTCCGGCTTCCAGCAGGCGGCGGGTGCGGTCGTTCCACAGCGCCCGGGTAATGTCGTGGATCAGCGCCTCGGGCTGGTCGGCCGAAGTGACCCATTCCGCCCCGACCGAGATCGTATGCACCTCGGCCTCCTGACCCTGGTAGGTGCCGGCAGGGATGATGCTGCGGGCAAGGAACCCGTGCCGGGCGATCAGCGCCTCGGCCAGGGCGCCGTCGATGGGCAGGATCGCCAGGTCCTGCTGGCTGGCCAGTTCCGCGATGGCGCCGGCGGGATACCCGCCGACGAAAAACAGCGCATCCAACCGGCCCTGACCCATTTCCTCGACGGCACGGCTCAGGGGCAGATACTGGGCGAGGATGTCCTGTTCGGACAGTCCGGCGCCGGCCAGGATGATCTGCGTATCGACCAGCGTGCCCGAGCCCGGCTCGTCCAGCGACACCCGCTTGCCTCTAAGATCGGCGACCGAGGCGATGCCGGCGGCCTGCGCGCGACCAGATGGATCGATTCGGGATAGAGATTGGCGATGGCGCGCAGCTTGTCGGCCGGGGGCCGGTCCTGCCAGATGCCGGTGCCGGAATAGGCCCAGGCGGCGATGTCGCCCTGGACGAAGCCCGATTCCAGGGCGCCCGCCTGGATCGCGACCGCATTGGCCACCGAACCGTTGGTGGCCTGGGCCGAGGCCACCAGCCCCGGCACCCCGCAGGCTTGGCCGGTCTTGCAGGCCCGCGCCCCGGGCGGGGCCGAGATCGCATCGGCCAGCAGGCTGCCTATGGGATAATAGGTTCCGGCGGTGCTGCCGGTGCCGATGCGAAAGAACCGCGGACCCGCATCCTGGCCATCCTGCGCGAGGGCCGCTCCGCCCAGGATCAGCGCCGCCGCAGCGGCGGCAAGAATGCGTCGGAAAAGCATGGCGCCTCCGGTTTTCGCTGGTGATCCTGATTCACAGCTAGCGACGGCTGGATCGCCCTGACAACCGCCTTTCTTGCGGATTTCCGGGCAGGCTGCGGAAAACGCCGCCGGTGAGGTTCGTTTCCGTCATTCATGCGTCGCATTTGAAGAACGCCGCCCGTGAAAACAGGTGCATTCCTGAACACAGCACGACCCCCACAGCCAGCGGAGCCCAGCCATGCTGAATACGGCCGAAATTCTGAACCAGCTCGTCAATCGCAAGAAAAACTTCGCGCTGCCCCGCGATCTGTATTGCGACCAAGGCGTGTTTCAGGCCGATCTCGAGAACATCTGGTACAAGGAATGGCTGTACGCCATCCCGGCCTGCGAAGTCCCCAAGACCGGCAACTATGCCACCATGCAGGTCGGCGCCTATCCGCTTCTGATCGTGCGCGGCGGCGACGGCAAGATCCGCGCCTTCCACAACGTCTGCCGCCACCGCGGCCAGCGCCTGTGCTCCAAGCCGAACGGCTCGACCCCGAAACTGGTCTGCCCCTATCACCAGTGGACCTATGAGCTGGACGGCAAGCTGCTCTATGCCCGCGACATGGGCGACGATTTCGACGCCTCGAAATTCGGCCTGAAGACGGTGCATTGCGTCGAGCTGAACGGCATGGTCTTCGTCTGCCTGGCAGAAGTGCCGCCGGCGATCGGCGACCTGGCCAAGCAGCTGGCCGGCTACCTGGCCCCCGGCGCGCTGAACGACGCGAAAGTGGCCTTCAGCTCGACCATCATCGAGAACGGCAACTGGAAGCTGGTGATCGAGAACAACCGCGAGTGCTATCACTGCGGCGGTGCGCACCCCTCGCTGTGCCGGACCTATTCCGACAACCCGCGCATGACCGCGATGGAAGGCCCCGACAGCGCCAGCCCCGACATCCTGGCCCATTGGAAGCGTTGCGAAGAGGCCGGCCTGCCCTCGCGCTTCGTGAACCACCCCAAGATGCAATGGCGCCTGGCCCGCATCCCGCTGCTGAACAACGCCGAAAGCTACACGCTTTCGACCAAGGCCGCGGTCGCCAAGCGGATGGGCAGCATGCCCTTCAACGACGCCGGGAGCCTGCTGTTCTTCCACTATCCGAACACCTGGAACCACTTCCTGGCCGACCACGCCATCGTGTTCCGCACCCTGCCGATCAGCCCCACCGAAACCCAGGTGACGACCAACTGGCTGGTGCACAAGGACGCCGTGGAAGGCGTGGACTACGACATCGAGACCCTGACCCGCGTCTGGCTGAACACCAACGACGAGGACCGCCAGGTGGTCGAGGAAAACCAGAAGGGCATCCTGTCGCCCGCCTATGAGCCCGGCCCCTATTCCTCGATCCAGGAAGAAGGCGTGGTGCAGTTCATCGACTGGTATGCCGGCACGATGATCGACCGGCTTTCGCCCACCCCGGCGATGGCGGCCGAATAATGGCGGTTCTGGTCAAGAACTTCGGCGACAAGTCGTGGAAGGACGACGAGTTGCTGGAATGCGTGATGGTGGTGCCCGAGGTCTCGGACACCGCCACCTTCACCTTCCGGGCGCCGTCCGGGGCGTTCTTCGACTTCAAGCCCGGCCAGTTCCTGACGCTCGATCTGCCGGTCCCCGGCGGCAACGTGCAGCGGACCTATACGATCTCGTCCTCGCCGTCGCGGCCGCTGTCGATCTCGGTCACGGTCAAGGCGGGTCCGGACAGCATCGGCACGCGCTGGATGCTGGACCACCTGCGGCCCGGGATGAAGCTCAAGGCCTATGGTGCGAACGGCATCTTTACCTTCATCAACCATGAGGCGCCGAAGTACCTGTTCATTTCGGCCGGCTCGGGCATCACCCCGGTGATGTCGATGACCACCTGGGCCTGGGATTCGGGCGAGATGCCGGACATCGTGTTCGTGCATGCCGCCCGCGCGCCCAGCGAGATTATCTTCCGCCAGCAGCTGGAGAACATGGCCGACCGCGTGCCCGGCCTGCAGCTGCGCTTCACGGTCGAACAGGATGACCCCTTCCGCACCTGGCACGGCTATCGCGGCCGGCTGAACCAGATCATGCTGGGCCTGATGGCGCCGGACTATCTGGAACGCGAGGTGTTCTGCTGCGGTCCCGAGCCCTTCATGCAGGCCGTGCGCGACATGCTGATCGCGCTCGGCTACGACATGGATCATTACCATCAGGAAAGCTTCGGTGCGCCGGTCAAGACCGAAGCCGATGCGCCGGTCCTGCATGACGTGATTCCGGACGAGCAATCCGGGGCGCAGATCACCTTCGAATCCTCGGGCATCACCGCGAACTGCCACGAGACCGACACCGTGCTGGCAGTGGCCAAGGCCAACGGGCTGAACATCCCCTCGGGCTGCACCTTCGGCCTGTGCGGCACCTGCAAGGTCCGCAAGACCTCGGGCGAGGTGCACATGGTCCACAACGGCGGCATCACCGAAGACGACATCGCCGAAGGCTATATCCTCGCCTGCTGCTCGCATCCGATCGGGGCTGTCGCCGTCGAGGTTTGACAGGACCGTTGTGTTCGGATATACATAACGAACGATACCCTCTCAAAGGCGCGCTCCCTGCGGGGCGCGCCTTCTGTCGTGCGCTTGACATAGCTACCATACGGGGTGATCCTGTTTGCGTACCTATCCATTCGACAGGCAACAGGAGGGAACGATGAACATCGACCTCTCGCGGCGCGGCTTCCTGAAGCTGGCGGGCGCGGGTGTCGCGGCAACGTCGCTGGGGGCCATGGGCTTCGGCGAGGCCGAGGCGGCAGAGCAGGCGCATGTGCGCGCCTTCAAGCTGGCCTCGATGACCGAGACCCGGAACACCTGCACCTATTGCTCGGTCGCCTGCGGCATCCTGATCTATTCCAAGGGCGACGTGGCCGCCGGCGAACAGGCCGAGATCATCCATATCGAGGGCGACGCCGACCACCCGACCAACCGCGGTACGCTGTGCCCGAAAGGCGCGGCGCTGAAGGACATCGTCCATTCCGAGACCCGCCTGACCACGCCGCGCATCCGCCGCCCCGGCGCCGACGGCTTCCAGGACATCGGCTGGGACGAGGCGCTGGACAAGATCGCCCGCGCGCTGAAGGATGACCGCGACGCCAACATGGTGTTGACCAACGACGATGGCGTGCCGGTGAACCGCTGGACGACGACCGGCTTCCTGGCCGCTTCGGCCACCACGAACGAAACCGCATGGCTGACCTACAAGACGGTGCGCGCCATGGGGATCGTCGGATTCGACAACCAGGCGCGCGTCTGACACGGCCCCACGGTGTCCAGTTTGGGCCCGACATTTGGCCGCGGAGCGATGACCAACCCCTGGACCGACATCAAGAACACCGACCTGGTGATCGTGATGGGCGGGAATGCCGCCGAAGCCCATCCCTGCGGCTTCAAATGGGTGACCGAAGCCAAGGCGCATCGTGGCGCCAAGCTGATCGTCGTGGACCCTCGGTTCACGCGCACGGCCTCGGTGTCCGACTATTACGCGCCGATCCGACCCGGGTCCGACATCACCTTCCTGATGGCCATGATCAACTGGATGATCCAGAACGATAAGGTCCAGTGGGAATATGTGAAGAACTTCACCAATGCGCCCTTCATCGTGAAGGACGAGTTCGGCTGGAGCGACGGGCTGTTCTCGGGCTACGACCCCGAAAAGCGCGACTATGACAAATCGAGCTGGGATTACGTCATCGGCGACGACGGCTTTGCCGCCGTGGACATGACCCTGCAACACCCGCGCTGCGTCTGGAACCTGCTCAAGGAGCATGTCTCGCGCTATACGCCCGAACTGGTCGAGCAGGTCTGCGGCACGCCCAAGGACCGTTTCCTGCATATCGCGGAAATGATCGGCGCATGTTCGGCGCCCGACAAGACCATGACCTCGATGTATGCGCTGGGCTGGACGCAGCATTCCAAGGGCGCGCAGAACATCCGCGGCATGGCGATGCTGCAGCTGGTGCTGGGCAATATCGGCGTGCGCGGCGGCGGCATGAACGCCTTGCGCGGGCATTCCAACATCCAGGGCCTGACCGACATCGGGCTGATGTCGAACCTGATCCCGGGCTATCTGAACATCCCGACCGAAAAGGAAGCGGACTGGGCGACCTATATGTCCAGCCGCGAATTCAAGCCGCTGCGGCCGGGCCAGACCAGCTATTGGCAGAACTACCCGAAATTCATGGTCAGCTTCATGAAGGCCATGTGGGGCGATGCCGCGACGGTCGAAAACGACTGGGCCTATCACTACCTGCCCAAGCTGGACGTGCCGACCTATGACATCCTGCGCATGTTCGAGCTGATGAAGGCCGGCAAGATCACCAACTACTTCTGTCAGGGCTTCAACCCGCTTCTGGCCTTCCCGAACCGGGCCAAGCTGACCGAGGCGCTGTCGAAGCTGAAGCTGCTGGTCATCATGGACCCGTTGGAGACCGAGACCGCCCGCTTCTGGGAAAACCACGGCGAATACAACGAGGTGGACCCGGCCGCGATCCAGACCGAGGTGATCCAGCTGCCGACCACCTGCTTTGCCGAGGACGACGGTTCGCTGGTGAATTCGGGGCGCTGGCTGCAATGGCACTGGGCGGCGGGCACGCCTCCGGGCCAGTCCAAGCGCGACACTTGGATCATGTCGCAGATCTTCCAGCGCGTCAGGAAGCTTTACCAGGACGAAGGCGGCATCTTCCCCGACCCGATCCTGAACCTGACCTGGGACTATGCCGATCCCGAGGAGCCGACCGCCGAGGAACTGGCGAAAGAGATGAACGGCCGCGCCCTGAAGGACGTCTACGACCTCAAGGACACGGCCAAGCTGCTGACGCCGGCGGGCAAGCAGCTGCTGAACTTCAGCCAGTATCGCGACGACGGCTCGACCATGGGCGGCTGCTGGATCTTCTCGGGCTGCTGGAACGAGGACGGCAACATGATGGCGCGGCGGGACAATGCCGATCCCGACGACTCCGGCATGTTCCCGAACTGGACCTATGCCTGGCCGCTGAACCGGCGCGTGCTCTACAACCGCGCCTCGGCGGACATGCAGGGCAAGCCCTGGGACCCGTCGCGCAAGCTGATGGAATGGGACGGCGAGAAATGGGCGGGCTACGACGTGCCCGACATCGCCCCCACCTCGAAACCCGGCGAGGTCGGCCCCTTCATCATGAACCAGGAGGGGACATCGCGTCTCTTTACCCGGGGCATGATGCGCGACGGGCCGTTCCCGACGCATATGGAGCCCTTCGAGTCGCCGATCGCCAACCCGTTCAACCCCGAGATGCGGGGCAATCCGGTGGCGCGGGTGTTCGTGGACGATGCCGAGCAATTCGCCACCAGCGAGGAATTCCCGCTTGTCGCGACCTCCTATCGCCTGACCGAGCATTTCCACTACTGGACCAAGAACAACCGCATCAACGCCGCGCTGCAGCCCGAATTCTTCGTCGAGATCAGCAAGGAACTCGCCGCCGAAAAGGGCATCACCAAGGGCGGCATGGTGCGGGTCTGGTCCAAGCGCGGCTCGATCAAGGCGCGGGCGCTGGTGACCGGCCGGATCAAGCCGCTGCAATGCGGTGACAAGCTGGTCCATGTCGTCGGCATCCCGCTGCACTGGGGCTTCGTCGGCGCGGCGCGCAAAGGGTTCGGGCCGAACAGCCTGACGCCCTTCGTCGGCGACGCCAACGTGGAAACGCCCGAATTCAAGGCGTTCCTCGTCAATATCGAGCCAGCGACAGGGGAGGCGGTATCGTGACTCAGGACCCGAACCTCGACAGCCCGCGGACGGCGGTCTCGAACCCGCCGGTGCAGCCGATGCCGGCCAATCTTGGCGCGGGCGACGTGGTCCGCGCCTCGGCCATGCCCAACCTGCCCCCGCCCGAGCGCGAGCTGACGCCGGTGGCGAAGCTGATCGACGTCAGCAAATGCATCGGCTGCAAGGCCTGCCAATCGGCCTGCGCGGAATGGAACGACACCCATCCCGAGATCGGCCATAACACCGGGGTTTATGAAAATCCCGCGGACCTCTCGCCCGAGATGTTCACGCTGATGCGGTTCAGCGAATACGAAAACCCCCAGACCGGGGATTTCGAATGGCTGATCCGCAAGGACGGCTGCATGCATTGCGCCGATCCGGGCTGCCTCAAGGCCTGCCCGGCCCCGGGCGCCATCGTGCAATATTCCAACGGCATCGTGGATTTCATCCACGAGAACTGCATCGGCTGCGGCTATTGCGTCACCGGCTGCCCCTTCGACATCCCGCGTATCAGCCAAAAGACCCATGTCAGCTACAAATGCACGCTGTGCTCGGACCGGGTGGCGGTGGGCCAGGGGCCGGCCTGCGCCAAGGCCTGCCCGACCCAGGCCATCGTCTTCGGCACCAAGGAGGACATGGTCGCCCATGCCGAGGCCCGGGTCGAGGATCTGAAATCGCGCGGCTACGACAACGCCGGCATCTACGACCCGGCGGGGGTGGGCGGTACGCATGTCTTTTACGTGCTGCATCACGCCGACCAGCCGGGGCTTTATGCCGACCTGCCGGCCGATCCGCAGATCTCGCCGGTGGTGCGCGGCTGGAAGGGCGTGACCAAGACCGTGGGCCTTGCCGCCATCGGCCTTGCCGCCGTCGGCTCGGTGCTGCACGGGTTGCTGGGCCGCGCCAACACCGTCAGCGCCGAGGACGAGCACGAGGCCGAGGAGCTGGTGGACCACACCCAGGGAACGGAGAAGGCGTGATGGCGAACCGGCTTTATTCCCAACCCGGCGACCGGATCGAGACCACCGATCCGGTAACCGTCAACCGCTATCGCGGCTTCACCCGCGCCAATCACTGGGTGACGGCCGCCAGCCTGATCGTGCTTTTGCTGTCGGGCATGGCGCTGTTCCATCCGTCGCTGTTCTTCCTGACCGGGATCTTCGGCGGCGGCCAGACCACGCGCTGGCTGCACCCCTTCGTCGGCATCCTGCTGTTCTTCAGCTTCCTGATCCTGTTCCTGCAGCTCTGGCGGCTGAACCTGCCCAAGCCCGAGGATACCACCTGGGTCAGCCACATCGGCGAGGTGGTGAAGGGCGAAGAGGAAAAGCTGCCCGAGCTTGGCAAGTACAATGCCGGGCAGAAGTTCATCTTCTGGGCGATGTCGGCGCTGATCGTGGTGCTGATCGTCTCGGGCGTGATGATCTGGGAACAGTATTTCCCGGATCTGGTCAGCATCCCCGTGCGCCGCTGGGCGGTGCTGGTGCATTCGCTGGCGGCGGTGGCGATCATCCTGGTCTTCATCCTGCACGTCTATGCGGCGTTCTGGACCCGCGGTACGCTGCGCGCCATGACCCGCGGCACCGTCACCGGCGGCTGGGCCTGGAAGCATCACCGCAAATGGCTGCGGGAACTGGCTGGACGCGACCGCCGCGGCCCGGCAGAGTAGGGCAAAACCCCAAGGTGGCCGGTCGGCACAAGGAAAGCCATGTCAGCAAGCCTGAAACCCGACCCCTCGATGATCGGCGGCGTCGCCAAGGTTCCCCTGGCGCGCCTGCCCAATCCGCAAGCGATCTTCGACACCCGCGCCGCGCGCTTCGATTTCCTCGCCGGACATAGCGCCAATCTGGCACCTTATCTGCGTTTCCTGGCTGCGATCTGCCGGGCGCAGGCGGAGCTGGCCCGCGCGCTTTCGGGCCCTGCGCCGCTGGCCGCCGAGCGGATCGAACAGGCCCGCGCCGCGCGGATGCCGCCGCTGGACCGCAACGACTGGCGTGATACCTTGCCCGAGGCCATGGACAGGCTGCTGGAAAAGCTGCAGGCGGTCGAGATGCCTCAGCCCGCCCGGCTGGCGCTTGACGCGCTGGGCGCGGCCGAGCCCTCGGACCGTGAGTGGGTGATGGGCAATGTCCTGACCGACACCATTCCGGCCGACAGCGTGGCGCCGCATCTTTTCGCCGCCGCCGCCTTGCAGGTCGTGGCCTGTCTCTCGGCCGCCACCCTGCCGGTCGACAAGCTGGTGCCGATCCGTCCCGGCATCTGCCCGGCCTGCGGCGGCCGCCCCATTGCCAGCCTGGTGACCGAAAACATCGGCGCCGAGGGCGCGCGCTATTGCGCCTGCGCCACCTGCCAGACGCTCTGGAACGAGGTGCGGGTGAAATGCACCTGCTGCGGCTCGACCAAGGGCATCACTTATCGCTCGGTCGAGGTCGAGGATGCGACCATCAAGGCCGAATGTTGCCGGGAATGCGGCAAGTGGGTCAAGATTTTGTATCAGAGCAAGAATCCGACACTGGAAGTTGTAGCTGACGATGTGGCGAGCCTGGGGCTCGACCTGATGATGCGGGATACGGAATGGCAGCGCGGCGGCTTCAATCCGTTCCTGACGGGCTATTGATGGACCTGCGCGCGCTGCCCTCGGTGGATCGCTTGCTGGCCGACGCCGGCCCGCTGATCGCCGCCCATGGCCGGGCCGTGGTGACCGACGCCCTGCGTGCGGAACTGGCCGAAATTCGCACCAGCCGTCCCGATCCCTTGCCCGATGCCCCGTCGATCCTGGCCGCGGCCGAGGCACGGCTGACGCGCCAGGCGCGATCCAAGCTGCGGCCGGTGCTGAACCTGACCGGCACGGTGCTGCACACCAATCTGGGCCGCGCCCTGCTGGCCGAGGCCGCCGTCGAGGCCGCCACCGCCGCCATGCGCGCGCCCGCGGCGCTGGAATACGATCTCGACAGCGGCGGTCGCGGCGAACGCGACAGCCATCTGCGCGGGCTGCTTTGCGAGCTGACCGGGGCCGAGGATGCCACGGTCGTCAACAACAATGCCGCCGCGGTGCTGATCGTGCTGAACACCCTGGCCCGCGGTCGCGAGGCCGTGGTCTCGCGCGGCGAACTCATCGAGATCGGCGGCGCCTTCCGCATGCCCGCGATCATGGAGCAGGCCGGCTGCACCCTGCGCGAGGTCGGCACCACCAACCGCACCCATGCCCGCGACTATCGTCAGGCCATCGGTCCCGAGACCGGCCTCTTGATGAAGGTCCATACCTCGAACTATCGCATCGAGGGCTTCACCGCCGAGGTTTCCGCCCCCGAACTTGCCGCCATCGCGCATGAGGCGGGGTTGCCGCTGGTCAACGACCTCGGCTCGGGCACGCTGGTCGATCTACGCCGCTGGGGTCTTGCGCCCGAGCCTACCGTGGCCGAAGCCGTGGCCGAGGGCGCCGATGTCGTCACCTTCTCGGGCGACAAGCTGCTGGGCGGGCCGCAGGCCGGCTTCATCGTCGGCAGGCGCGAGATCATCGCCGCGATCAACCGCAATCCGCTGAAACGCGCGCTGCGCCTCGACAAGATCCGCATCGCCGCGACCGAGGCGACGCTGCGCCTCTATCGCGACCCCGACCGGCTGGCCGAGCGGTTGCCGACCCTGCGCCTGCTGTCCCGCCCGCAGGCCCAGATCCGGGCCCAGGCCGACCGCCTTGCCGCGCCGGTGGCCAAGGCTCTGGGCTGCACTGTCAGCGTCGTCGATTGCGCCAGCCAGATCGGCTCGGGCGCGCTGCCGACCGACACCATTCCCAGCGCCGGCCTGGCGCTGACCCCGAACCCCGAGGCCCTGGCCGACGGGCTGCGCGGGCTGGGAACCCCGATCATCGGCCGCATCCACGACGGCGCGCTGATTCTCGACCTGCGCTGCCTGGCCGACGACGCGGCGCTGCTCGACGCCCTCACATGATCGTCGGCACGGCGGGGCATATCGACCACGGCAAGACCGCGCTGGTCCGGGCGCTGACCGGCGTCGATGCCGACCGGCTGGCCGAGGAAAAGGCCCGCGGCATCACCATCGACCTGGGCTTCGCCTATGCCGATCTGGGCGCGGGTGCGATCACCGGCTTCGTGGACGTGCCGGGGCACGAGAAATTCGTCCACACCATGCTGGCCGGCGCCGGCGGCATCGACCTTGCCCTGCTGGTCGTCGCCGCCGATGACGGTATCATGCCGCAGACGCGCGAGCATCTGGCGATCCTCGACCTGCTGGGCATCGCGCGCGGCATGGTCGCGCTGACCAAGTCCGACTTGGCCGAGCCGGCGCGCATCGCCGAACTGACCGCCGAAATCGCCGAACTGCTGGCCCCGACCGGCCTGGCCGGTGCGCCGCTCTTCCCGGTCTCGTCCGTGACCGGCGCCGGCATCGACGCCCTGCGCACCGCCCTTGCCGAGGCCGAAGCGCAGACCGTCGCCCGCGCCACCGAGGCGCGTTTCCGCCTGGCCGTCGATCGCAGCTTCACCCTGGCCGGTGCGGGCACGGTCGTCACCGGCACCGTGCTGTCGGGCCGCGTCGCGACCGGAGACCAGGTCTTGGTCAGCCCTTCGGGCCTGGCCGCCCGCGTGCGCGGCATCCACGCCCAGAACCGCAAGGCCGAGACCGGCGCCGCCGGCCAGCGCTGCGCCCTGAACCTGGCCGGCGAGGCGATCACCCGCGAGGCGATCCATCGCGGCGACGTGGTGCTGGACCCCGCCCTGCACGCGCCCACCCAGCGCATCGACGTCAGCCTGCGGGTGCTGGAAACCGAGCCGAAGCCGCTGGCCACCTGGTTTCCCGCCCGCCTGCATCTGGGCGCGGCCGAGACCGGCGCCCGCATCGTGCCGCTGGAGGGCCCCATCGCCCCCGGCGCCGAGGGGCTGGCGCAGATCGTCCTCGACCGCCCCGTGGCCGCAACCTTCGGCGAGCGGTTCATCCTGCGCGACAGCTCGGCGCGGCGCACCATCGGCGGCGGCCGCCTGATCGACCTGCGCGCCCCTGCCCGCCGCCGTGCCCGGCCCGAGCGCCTGGCCCTGCTCCGCGCCATGGCCCTGGCCGAGCCGGCGCAGGCGCTGGCGGCCCTGGCGGCGCGACAGGTAATCGACCTCGACGCTTTCGCCCGCGACCGCGCGCTGGCGGCCTCGGGGCTGGACGGCGCCGTCTCCGCCTCGGGCGTGGCGGTGATCGCCGGCACCCGCCAGGCGCTGGCGCCGGCGCAGCTGGACGCCCTGCGCGCGGCGATGGCGGCCGAACTGGCCGCCTTCCATGCCGAGAACGCCGATCTCCAGGGCCTCGGCCGCGAACGCCTGCGGCTGAAGCTGGAGCCGCGCCTGCCGAAGGAGGCCTTTGCCGCGCTGCTTCGGGCCGAGACCGCTGCCGGTCGCATCGCCCTCGACGGCGCCTTCGTCCGCCTGCCCGGCCACCTGCCGCAGCTGTCCGGGGCGGACGAGGCGACCCTGGCCCGCATCCTGCCCCGCCTTGCGGGCGAAGAGCGTTTCCGCCCGCCCCGCGTGCGCGACTTCGCCCAAGAATTCGGCCTGGACGAGCCCGATCTGCGCCGAATCCTGCGCATGGCCGCGCGCCAGGGCCGCATCGACCAGATCGCGCAGGATCATTTCTTCGCCCGCGCCACCACGACCGAGATGGTCGCGATCATCCGCGACCTGGCCGCGCAGGCGCCGGACGGCTGGTTCACCGCCCCGGCCTTTCGCGACCGGGTGCAGAACGGCCGCAAGGTGGCGATCCAGATCCTCGACTTCTTCGACCGGCTCGGTCTGACCTTGCGTCGGGGCGATCTTCGTCGCATCAATCCGCATCGGATCGACCTGTTCACCCCGGACGGGTCCGAGTTGTGAAGCAGAGGGAAGAGAAGCGTCCCCGGTGGGGCGGCCGGACTTCAAATCCGGTTGGGGCAGTGAGCCTGTCCCGGGTGGGTTCGACTCCCACTCTCTTCCGCCAAAACACCATATAATGTTCTGTTTTTATTATATTTATTTTGCGGATACTTTTTTAGTATCCGCCAGGCACCCCCACATGAAATTCTCCAGCTTGGGGAAATTCGCCCACGACCGGAGTCGGGGGCGCTGTTGTCAGCGCTTGTTCAGTTGATATTCGATGCACTCGGCAGCTTTCGTGGTTTTGCCAAGGATGAATTCGGCCGTTGTATCTGGCAGTCATCCTGGACCTGCATTCCCGCCGCGTGATCGGCTGGGCCGTCAGCAACCGCATGAAGCGCGATCTGGCGATCCGGGCCTTGAAGATGGCGATTGCCTTCAGGTCGCCACCCAAAGGCTGCATCTTCCACAGCGACAGGGGCAGCCAATACTGTTCGCATGACTATCAGAAGATCCTGCGCCAGCATGGCTTCAAAGTCTCGATGAGCGGCAAAGGTAATTGTTATGATAATGCGGCCGTCGAGACGTTCTTCAAAACCATCAAGGCCGAGTTGATCTGGCGGTGGTCATGGGTAACCCGGCGGCACGATGAGATGGCGATCTTCGAATACATCAACGGCTTTTACAATCCGCGTCGACGGCACTCAGCATTGGGCTGGAAAAGCCCGGTCGCTTTTGAACGGAAGGTGGCTTAAACGAGCAATCGGAGCGGCACAAATACGTGACAGGTCCACTTCCTGTCCGCTGGTCAGCTGAGCGATCCCACCGACGCAGGAACCATGACGCGGGCTTCAAGGCGCGGGTGGCATTGGAAGCCGTGAAGGGCGAGCGCACGGTATCGGAGTTGGCGGCCGAATACGGCGTGCATGCGGCGCAGATGTGGCAATCCCTGAACCGCGCCGGGTTTGCCGGAGGCTCCAACTCCTGAGTAGGATGGAGCATCATGAGCACGACGACGAACAAGTTTTCCCCTGAAGTGCGCGAGCGTGCGGTGCGGCTGGTTCTCGACAATGAGGGGCAGCACGGATCGCGGCGGCAAGCGGTGATGTCGATTTCCGCGAAGATCGGCTGTGCGCCCCAGACCCTGAATGAGTGGGTCAAGAAGGCCGAGGTCGACAGCGGCAAGCGCGCGGGGATCCCGACCGATATGGCCGAGAAGATGAAGGCGCTGGAGCGGGAGAACCGCGAGTTGCGTCAGGCGAACGAGATCCTTCGCAAAGCCTCGGCGTATTTTGCGATGGCGGAGTTCGACCGCCGGTCGAAGTGATGGTGTCGTTCATCGATGCACATCGGGGGAGTGCATGGGGTCGAGCCGATCTGTGGCGTGCTGCCGATCGCCCCGTCCACCTATTACAGCCACCTGGCGAAGCGGGCCGATCCCACGCGGCAGTCCGACCGGGCGCGCCGCGACGAGGCCCTGCGGCCAGAGATCCTGCGCGTATTCGAGGAAAACTGGCATGTCTACGGCGTGCGCAAGGTCTGGCGGCAGCTGGGCCGGGAAGGCTTCGATGTTGCCCGATGCACGGTGGCAAGGCTGATGAAGGGCATGGGTATTCAAGGCATTATCCGCGGCAAGCCGCATAGAACGACGGTGCCGGACAAGAAGGCTCCATACCCGTTGGACAAGGTGAATCGGCAGTTCCGGGTACCCGCGCCGAATATGCTCTGGGTCAGCGATTTCACCTATGTCGCCACCTGGAAGGGTTTCGCCTATGTGGCGTTCGTGATCGATGCCTATGCCCGGCGGATGGTCGGCTGGCGGGTCAGCACCTCGGCCCATGCAGGGTTCGTGCTCGATGCCTTGGAGCAAGCCGTGCATGATCGGCGCCCGGCCAAGGGCATGGGACTGGTCCATCATAGCGACCGCGGTTCGCAGTATCTGAGCATTCGCTACAGTGAGCGGCTGGCGGAAGCTGGCATCGAACCGTCGCTGGGCAGTGTCGGCGACAGCTATCTGCACGCCTGGGAGACCGGCTCGCAGGCCAAGGCTGCAATCGGTCGCTGGATCACCTTCTACAACCACCAGCGGCCCCACGCCGCCCATGGCGGACAGCCGCCCGCCGTGGTCTACTTCAACCAGATCGAAACCGACCAGCAGGCGAAGGCAGTAGCTTAGACGGGCCGGAAATCTGTCCAATGATCAGGGAGTAGCTTACTATCCAAAAACCCCTTGTTTCCTTGACGCTTGATCCATATACGGGGCGGCGGAGACGTGGCCGAGTGGTCGAAGGCACACCCCTGCTAAGGGTGCAGGCGGGGAACCGCCTCGAGGGTTCGAATCCCTTCGTCTCCGCCACATTCAGACGCTGAATCCGTCCAAGGGCCCCGATTGGGGCCTTTTTTCTTTTTGTTTCAAAGGGTGTTGGCAAGGCTATCCGCCCTTCGGAGACTGGGCGCTTGACGCGGAACGGGTCTCCGAACGGCCTGCGTCTCTCTTCGAGCGCCCCTCAATGGTCACGGGACGCCGCAAAACATCCTCGCATATCCAATGGGTTGCCGCGTTCATGGGTTCGCCCCGTTCGCGAAAAAATCCGGTGATGGAGACCGACACGAAGGCGCAGGGCGGCCAGAAGGACGGCTCCGTGGCGGCCGATCCCCAAGTCCGGCGGAAGCGTCCGAAGCGAGGCAGGACCCTGCCGGAAGTCTCTGATGACAAACAGACTTCGTGCCCATAGCCTGGCGCAATGTCGAACGGTCCCTGGACGGATGAAGAGAACGACCTGATCGTCGCGGATTACTTCGCGATGCTGGCCGACGACATCTCTGCGCGCCGCTACAGCAAGGCCGAGCATCGCCGCGCGCTGCTGCCGCTGCTGAGCGACCGGTCCGAGGGGTCCGTCGAGTTCAAGCACCAGAACATCAGCGCGGTTCTGAAGGGCCTCGGCGAGGACTGGATCCCCGGCTACAAGCCCGCGTTCAACTTCCAGATGACCTTGGTGGATGCCGTGGCGCGGTGGCTGGCGCTGAACCCGGCCTGGCTCGGGCGCCAACCTGTGCTGCAACCCGCCGCTGGCCTGCGCGAGGCCGCGCAGATCTGGATCGGACCGCCGCCGACGCTGTCGAACCAGCCGCCGCCGCAGGAACTGGACCAGATGCTGCACATCGCCCGCAAGTTCGACGTGGCGGGCCGGGACGAACGCAACCGGGCCCTCGGGCGCGCGGGCGAGGAACGTGTGCTGGCGCATGAACGGGCGTCTCTGCGCTCGGCAGGACGGGACGATCTGGCGCGCAAGGTGCGCTGGGTGTCGGAGGAGGATGGCGACGGCGCGGGCTACGACATCGCGAGTTTCGCCCCGGACGGGCTCCCGCGGCTGATCGAGGTCAAGACGACGAACGGGTGGGAGCGCACGCCCTTCCACATCACCCGCAACGAACTGGCCGTGGCCGAGGAGCGCCGGTCGGAATGGCGCCTGTTCCGGCTCTGGAATTTCTCACGCGAGCCGAAGGCGTTCGAGCTGCATCCGCCGCTGGACGCGCATGTCTCGCTGACCGCGACGACGTTTCAGGCGCGCTTTCACTGAAGCGAGTTCTGACGCCTGCCATTGCAGTCGGGCCGTGAAGCGGCAGCGGTAGAGCCAATGGCGAGTAGACAGTTCTCGCAAGTCGACGGTATCGTTTGAAGAGTAAGCGCTTGGTTTGAAAGGCTCACTTTGGCGACTTGTTGGACTTGCGGCGAACCGATCGTGTTTCGGCATGTAGATGGGGTTCTCAAGCCGATACACCTGAATGGGGGCTGGTGCTCGGCCGCGTCCTCCAGCTCACTTTCCAGTGCGCCTTTCAGATCAGTTGAGTCCTACGTCAATCCTAACGCCTACTGCCCGGTGTGTGGCGAGAAGGTGTTTTATTACCAGAGCCGATACGGTGGTCGCGTATTCTTTGACGACTTAGGTTGGCCGTGGCCGAAGCATCCATGTACCGACAACAGCAATCGTCCATTGAAGTCGCCGCCTGTCGTCCGCGGATCGATCGTCATAAAGGATCGTCAAGGGCAAAGCCTGGATATTTATGATCTTGATGACCTGCAGGAGGAGCCGGAACGCTACGCCTTTACCTTTCGGAACCCGAGAACACGCGCTCGACTGGACCTAGTATTCTCGAAAAAGGCGATGGCAAAAGGGGGCGTGAGGATCGATGATTTCTGGGATGCGCCATCATTCCTTCTTCGCAAGGATGAGGAAAAGAAGAACGCATACCGCGTCGAGTTCATTTCGTGTCGGCACGGCAAGGTGCTCCGCTTTCGGATGCAACGCCCACGGTGATGACGGCTTCTTTGCAAGCCCTTACTGATGGTCAGTCGAACACCCGCTCCGGCTGTTCGTGCCACGGCAGGGCCGCGACATCGGTCAGATTCAACAGGGTCACGGCGGGCACCTCACGCTTGTAGACCAAGCGCTTGAGGACCCCCGGAGCGAGATAGGCAAGCCGCAGCTGTCGGCTGACATGGCGTTCGGCCAGCCCTACGGCTTTCGCCAGATCGGTCACCGTGTTGAATTCACCAGCCTCCATGCGCCGCCGCCAGCCCCACGCCCTGCCAATGGCGCGCAAGATATGCGGATCCTGTGTCCGGTCTTCGCTCGGCAGATAGGTGGCGGGCGGCATGATCTTCGGCCGCCCGTTCTGCTTGCGGACCTTGAGCGGCACGAAGATCTGGATGGACTCGTCGTATTTCATCATTCCGCCGCCACCTTCTTTCGTGGCGCCATCATGTCGCGCATGACGCCGGAGACGCCGTCGGTCCGGACATCGATCACCAGTCCCTCGGACGTCACGGTGACCCGGCGCACCAGCAATTGCACGATCCGGGTCTGCTCCGCAGGGAACAGCTGGCCCCAGACTTCTTCGAACGTCTGCAGCGCGGAGATCACATCGGCCTCGGCGAAGGCGTGACCCTCGCGCGCCAAGTGGGCGATGACCTGTGCCGTGATCGACGGGGCGCGCATCACCCGCCGCAACTCGGTCACCACGGCCGCTTCCACGAGGTCGGCAGGAAGGCGGCGCGGGATGCCTGCATCGCTGGGTTCGCGATTTTTGATGACGTCCATTGAGACGTAGTACCGGTATCGCCGCGCGCCCTTCTTCGTGCTGCTCGGGGTCATGGCGGCACCCGTGGCCGTAAAGATCAGCCCCTTGAGCAACGCAGGCGCCTGCGCGCGGGTGTTGTTGGCGCGCTTTCGCGGGCTCTCGCGCAAGATGGCATGGACCTGATCCCATAGCTTCTGGTCGATGATGGCCTGATGCTCGCCGGGATAGGCCCTGCCCTTGTGGACCGCGTCGCCGCGATAGACGCGGTTCACCAGCACCCTGTAGAGATATCCCTTGTCGACCAAAGTGCCCTGCTTGTTGCGGAACCCCTTGCGGCGCAGTTCACGGGCCAGCACGGTCGCTGATCCGACCTCGACGAACCTCTCGAAGATGCCCCGCACGGTGGCGGCCTCTTCCTCGTTCACCACGAGTTTGCGGTCCTTCACATCGTACCCGAGCGGGACATAGCCGCCCATCCACATGCCCTTCATGCGGGAGGCGCGGACCTTGTCGCGGATGCGCTCAGCCGTGACTTCGCGCTCGAACTGGGCGAAGCTGAGCAGGATGTTCAGCGTCAGCCGCCCCATGGAGGTGGTGGTGTTGAAGGACTGCGTGACCGAGACGAAGGTCACGCCGTTGCGGTCGAAGACCTCGACCAGCTTCGAGAAGTCCATCAGCGAACGTGACAGGCGGTCGATCTTGTAGACGACCACCACATCGATAAGGCCGTCTTCGATGTCGGCCAGAAGCTGCTTGAGGCCGGGCCGTTCCAGCGTGCCACCCGAGATGCCGCCGTCGTCATACTGATCTCGGACCAGCACCCAGCCCTCGGATCGCTGGCTGGCAATGTAGGCCTCACAGGCCTCCCGCTGGGCGTGCAGGCTGTTGAACTCCTGCTCCAGCCCTTCCTCGGACGACTTGCGCGTGTAGATGGCGCAGCGCTGGCGGCGGACAGGATTTGCGCGCTGATCCATCAATCATTCCCCCGCTTGCGTTCGCGTAACCCGAAGAAGCGGTAGCCATTCCAGCGCGTCCCGGTGATCGCCCGCGCAATCGCGGACAAGGATTTGTAAGGGCGGCCTTGCCAATCGAACCCGTCCCGCAAGACGGTGATCGTGTGCTCGACCCCGTTCCATTCGCGGATCAACCTCGTGCCGACCACGGGATTGCGAGGATCGGCGATCTGGCTCTTGCGTCTCAGGGTGCCACTGACCTCGTCGGCCAGCAGGTCCAGCATGCGTCGGGTTTCGCGATCAGGACCGCCATAGGTCAGCTCCTGGATGCGGTAGGCTAACCGGCTCTCGAGGAACGCTCGGCTGTTGTTCGGCGCCGCCGTGGCAAAGATCGTCTGCCACTCGGACTTCAACTGGGTGACGGACATGGACTTCAGCGCGGCGAGGCGCGCAGGGATGGGATCGGGCTTCGTCATGCGTTTCTCCGGTGAGTTGGAGCTGCATGACGGCATTGGTCGTCGGGATAGTGTAGGCAACGTTCTCCAGTGTTGTCAGATACTTCGACCCCATCCTGCCCGAGCAGCCGAACCAGCCCGAGCGCCAGCAGGCCGCACAGTTCGGCGCGGCGTTCGGCGGCGGTCATTTGGTCGGGAGGAAGCGGGTTCGGGCGTTTCATGTTTTGGTGGCCATGATCGATGGTGTGCTACCGATCAAAAGCCACCCAGCCGCCCGGGACGGGACATCTCAAAGGAACGGGATGGAGAAATGCGAACAGGGAGAGAACATCAGGGCTTGCCGATCACGGATTTGTCCATGATTATCGGAGGTTGAATCAATCGAGAGCAGTTGTATGTCGAGGTAAGATCATGGCGCGCAAAGCAACTCCGATCAGAGCCCTTGTCCTGGCGCTGATCGATGCTGCGCGCGTGAATCTTGCCCCAGCGATCCTCTCGGGCCAGGAGGGCGGTGATAGTCACCTCAGTCCCCTGAGGCGACGTCGCGGTGTCGAGCCCCGAGCTAGGCTCCACGGTCGCGGTCTATAGTTCAGCTCAGCATTTCCGGAGATTTATATGGTACGCGCCCCGGCCAAAACTTGCCCTAATCTTTCTCGGTTATTCGACGATGCAGAGCCGGAACTGCTGTCAGGATTTCTCAACAGCAAGGCTTTCGAGAGGTTGGCCTGGCTTGCGACCTACAAGTTCGACCCCGACGATCCGGACGGTCCGACAGCAGCGAGGAATATGCTGCCGAAGGAAAAGAAGGACCGGCTGGGCCCGCTCGAAGCTGAAGCAGCACGGATTGTCACAATTGCCAGCGACCGCGGCGAATACGTCCTCCAAGGTCTCGCCACGACCACTCTTGAACCGGACCGCGCCAAGGAACTTCTGAACCGGCGGGACAAGCTCGCGCGAAGCCTGTGGGCTTTCGCCAACGAGCATGGCTTGTTCGAAGCGGCGGAGAACAGCCTGCACCTGCGTCTCTACCGGCGCTACGACAAGCACTACCAGACCTTCATGGCTGCGCCTTCGGTCGACGGGGGCCCCGACGCCGGCAGTGCATTGCTCGCCGAGCTCCTGGTCGACCTCAACAAGCGTCTCGATCGCGGCGACGGCTACAGCATCGACAAGTTCGACATCCCCAAGGACGGGGATGAACCGGCGGCGGAGATGTACCTGCTGTTCCATCCCGATCCCCCTACGAGCGTTCGGGAGATCGATGACGATGGCAATCGGTCGAGCATCTATTTTCGGCCGCCCGGAGAGGCGATGATTGTTTACACGCCATCGACAGGGCGGGTCCATGTCCGCGCTGGCAACCGAAAGCTCAGACACACCGTTGCCGAACGCTTCATCGAGACTGCTCTCGAGCAGACCTACTCCAACCAGCCCGTGGACTTTCAGGCCTACGACATTTCGCAGTTTCTGCGGGGGCTCGATCTTGAACCGCCGGAACTCGACGACGTGGTGATCGACCGCGCGCAGGTGATCCGCGCTGACATCAGCATCGGCAATTTGGCAAACCGTCTCTCGCTTTCCACCACAATCGACCAGGATATCTCGGAAATCATCGACAGCCAGCCGGGCCTTCCGAAGATTTTCGAGCGCGCGCTCGCAATCCGTTTCGTCGAGATTGCGGTCCGGTATTTCCGCGCGGGACGGGATGAGGCGCAAACCCTCAACTTCACGCTCACCGACCGCAACACGAGCAGCCTTCTTAGCATCGACGACCCGTTCGAGCGAGTTCTGGGGCATCGCTTGCTCAGACACTGGAACATCCTCCGTGATGGTCGCGCACCGGGCGATGAGGAGAGCATGGCTGTCATGCCCGCCTTGCTGGCCATCTGGGACATCGGAGCTGACAGGGTTACCGGCGCATGGCTCCAAACTCGCGGTGTCGATCCTGGCCTCCTGACCGATCTGGGCTTCCTCGTTCCCGCCGGTTGGGAAGGAGACGACCTGATCGACGATGAAGACGAGGTCGGTCCGGTTGCGGCCGAAGTGGTCGTTCGGGTCGATAAGGGAGATGCGGAGGAAGGCGACCGAAAGGTGGCCGACCTCAAGGTCACCGAGGGACAGGTGACGTCTGCGGGCGACCCGGATCGCTACAGGATATATCGGGTGCGCGACGGCTGGGTCGCGCAACACCTGAAGGCACGTCTCGAACAAGTGCTGGATGCGCCTGCCATCGAGAAGTTGACCGATCATCTCCTCTACCTTGGAACGCTCAGTGTCGATGGCGGCGATGTTCCGATCTACCTTGCGCGTGGTCTCGACCGGGAGAGGGTCCGGTCGGCCGTCGATACGGAACTTCGGTCGCGCCATAACCTCGGTATCGGACTGGTTCTGCAGGCAGGCACCGCTCCCGGACCGTGCCTGGCGGCCAATGTTCTGACGCCGCTTGTTGATCAGGTTGACACCAAGCAAGCCGAAATCGCGTTGGTCGCAGACAAGCTCCGGTCCGTGTTCCGGCGACATCGGATATTGGCCCGTGGAGGCATGACCGTCGGACTAACCCGTAGCGGCGATGATATCGCGACCCTCTTCGTGCCAGGAAAAGGCACCATCGACATCAAGGGCGAAAATCGCATCCAGATCATCCAGCGGCTAGTCGATGCCCACAACAATGGCCCGATGCCGATGTCGACCAAGGATCTTGTCAAGGGAATCGCCGAAGACCAGTCCCTGTCGAACATCTTCAAGCAGCCGCTCTGGGACAAGCTGAAGGCCAACTTTCTGAGAAGTCTCGGCGCCAAAGGGCCGTGGGAGATCGCTATCTGACAGCTGGCTCCGATCCGGCTCCGATTGGGGGGTCTGACGGGCTCCGATTCTTCAGGCCAATGGGAGTGCTCCATCGATCAGAGGAGCACTTCCATGCCGACTCCCTTCCCCTCGCGCCAAGCAGCCCAGACGAGCTGGTCCGGTGCAGCGAAGACCAAGCCCACCACCCACAACTCGGAATGGCGCTGCACGCGCTGTGACAAGCTGCTCGGCGTCTGCCGGGACGGCCGCATGCACCTGCGCTTCGCGCGGGGGCACGAGTATCTCGTGGGCTTTCCGGTTCAGGCCACCTGCCGCGGCTGCGGCACACTGAACAACGCGACCGCACCCGCGCGCTGACGCGCGCATTCACCCAACCCCCAGAAATCGCAGAGACGCGCGACGTCCTGACCTGGCCACGAGAAGGCGCCGGACGCCTGGCCGCAAGGCAGGCGTCCGATGTCCTTCGCGTGGCACGAGATCCGTGATCACCTCATGCATTCATCCACGAACCTTCACTTCCAGCGCAGTTTCGACGCCGTCCGGCGTGCGCAGGCCCCCCTCGCGCCGTTCCGGGATCCGGCGGCCCTGCTGGACGGGCTGCATCGCACGACCGGCGATCCGGCCCGGAAGAACGTCATCCTCTCCGCGCTGGTCGGGGCGGCGCAGGGCAAGGGGCCCGCGTCCGACTGCGCCCTGACGCTGCTGTTGCTGGCGCTCTGGCCGGGCCTCGACGCCATCCGTCGCCGGTCGCTCTGGCGCAGGCTCGGCACTGCCGACGAGGTCGCGTCCGACGTGCTGGCGCGCACCACTGAGGCGGTCCGCGGCCTCGACCTCGGGCGCGTCAACTGGATCGCGGCCACGGTGCTGCGAAATGTCGAGCGCGATATGATCCGCGTGCGCCAGCGCGACACGGCGCGCGAACATCTCGCCAGTGGCGCCGATACCGACGAGGTGGCGGACAGCGGCGAAAGCGGCATCGGCGCAACCGGGTACGCCCGGCTAAACGGCGCCGTGCGGAAGCTGCTCGGCGATGACGCCCTGCTGGTGATCCGCGTGGCAATCGAAGGCTTCTCGCAGGCGGAAGTCGCGGTCGAGCTGGGCCTGACCGAGGCCGCCGCCCGCAAGCGGTACCAGCGCGCCATGCGCCGACTGCACGACGCCCTCGAGGAAACCCCCTGACCCGATGTCCCGATCCGGTCCCGCCGGTGGCTTTTTCCATTCGAGCGCCCCGAGCGCCTTCCCTCCAACCGAAAGCAGACACGCATGAACCGCACTGCCGATCTGTCGCTCGAGGATTTCAGGCGTCTTCCGGGGCTCTATCGCCGCTGGGAGCTGACCGAGGTCTGCGAGCCCAACCGCAACTATCAGATCGAGGACGCCGGCGCCCATGCCGACGGGACGCCGCTGTTGGCGATCTACGTCGCCGAGCCCGCGCCCGACGTCCGCGAGGCCGCGTGATGCGCCTTCTCGATCACATCATTTCACGGAGAACCGCCATGCCGGACCAGCCGGACGACATCACCCGTCTTCGCAAGGCGAGCTACGCGCTCGAAGACCTCCCCGAAACCATCGCCTTCCCGCAGCGCGCCGGTGACGAGCCGCGCGAGCCGCTGCCGGTCGTCGAGGCGACCGTCGACGAGATCGCCTTCGCGATCGTGGAGGCGGAGCGGGAGAGCACGGTCGCCTACCGCCGCGCCGATGCACTGAAGCGGCTCTACAAGCTCGCCCGCGAGGCGGGGTGCATCGGCGCAGATCGCGCCGCCACGACGGTGATGAAGAAGGAGGGCCAGTGATGGCCCTTCCCATCATCGGCGCCGATGAGCGGCTCGCGCAACGCAAGGGCATCAAGGGCGTCATCTTCGGCCGATCCGGCATCGGCAAGACCAGCCTGCTCTGGACGCTGAACGCCTCGACCACGCTCTTCCTCGATCTCGAGGCTGGCGATCTGGCTGTCGAGGGGCTGGAGATCGACACCCTCCGGCCCCGCACCTGGAAGGAGTGCCGCGATTTCGCGGTGTTCATCGGCGGGCCGAACCCGGCGCTGCGCGAGGACCAGCCGTACAGCCAGGCGCATTTCGACGAGGTCTGCGGGCGCTACGGCGACCCGGCGGTGATCGGCAAATACGAGACCGTCTTCATCGACTCGATCACCGTGGCCGGGCGGCTCTGCTTCCAGTGGTGCCGCGGCCAGCCCGAGGCGTTTTCCGAGAAGACCGGCAAGCCCGACATCCGTGGCGCCTACGGCCTGCACGGCCGCGAGATGATCGGGTGGCTGACCCACCTGCAGCACACGCGCGGCAAGCATGTCTGGTTCGTGGGCATCCTCGACGAACGGCTCGATGACTTCAATCGCAAGGTTTTCCAGCCGCAGATAGACGGCTCGAAGACCGGGCTCGAACTGCCCGGGATCGTGGATCAGGTCATCACCATGGCCGACATCCCGGACCCCGGCGGCCAGCCGCAGCGCGCCTTCGTCTGCCAGACGCTGAACCCCTGGGGCTTTCCGGCCAAGGACCGCTCCGGCCGCCTCGACAGGGTCGAGGCCCCGCATCTCGGACGGCTGATGGAGAAGATCCAGCGCCCCGCGGCGCCTGCCTCCGAACGCCTGACCTGGCCGCCGGTGACGCCCGCCGATCCCGCCCCCGCGCAGGAGCCCGGCCATGGCTGAGCGCCTCTCATGCCCGGTGTCCCGATCCGGTCGCCGGGGTGGCTTTTCTCCTCTGACGCCACTGCGCGTCCCATCCTCCAACTGAAAGGAGCCGCGCAATGTCCGGACCCTGGAACGACTTCAACTCTGCCCAATCCAACACCAACGTCATCCCGAAGGGCACGCTCGCCAAGGTGCGCCTGACGCTCCGCCCGGGCGGTTTCGACGACGCCTCGCAGGGCTGGACCGGCGGCTGGGCGCGCCGCGCCGCCACCGGCGCCGTCTATCTCGACGCCGAATACACGGTGCTCGAAGGGCCCTATGCCCGGCGCAAGGTCTGGTCGCTGATCGGACTCTACAGCCCGAAGGGCCCGGACTGGGCCAACATGGGGCGCGGCCTGATCCGTGGCATCCTCAACTCGGCGCGCGGCGTGTCGGACAAGGACAACTCGCCCGAGGCGCAGGCGCGCCGCCGCATCAACGGGTTCGGTGATCTCGACGGCGTCGAATTCGTCGCCCGCATCGACATCGGCACCGACACCAACGGCGAGGACAAGAACGAGATCCGCGCTGCGGTCACCCCCGATCACCGCGACTACGCCGCGCTGATGGGCACGGTCGCGCCGCAGTTCGCCGCCGCCCCGGCGCAGGGCCAAGCCACGCAGCCCACCACGGCCACCCAGCCCAGCCAGCCCGCGTCCGCCCCCGGCAATGCCGGTCGGCCGAGCTGGGCGCAGTAAGGGGGAGACCGGCCATGCGCCTGCGCCCCCGCCAGAAGACCTTCGTCGAGCGCAGCGTGGCTGCGCTCGCTTCCCGCGGCAACACGCTGGGCGTGGCGCCCACCGGCGCGGGCAAGACCATCATGCTCTCGGCGGTCACCGGCGAGATGATCGGCCACGGCGCAAAGGCCTGCGTGCTCGCCCATCGCGACGAGCTGACTGCACAGAACCGCGCCAAGTTCCAGCGCGTGGTGCCGGGCGTCGCTACCTCGGTGATCGACGCCACCGAAAAATCCTGGAACGGCCAGGTCGCATTCGCCATGGTGCCGACGCTGGCGCGCGCCTCGAACCTCGCCGACATGCCGCGCCTCGACCTGCTTGTTGTCGACGAGGCGCACCATGCCGTCGCCGACAGCTATCGCCGCATCATCGACCGGGTGCGCGAGGCCAATCCCGATGCACGCATCTTCGGTGTCACGGCGACGCCGAACCGGGGCGACAGGAAGGGCCTGCGCGAGGTCTTCGACAATGTCGCCGATCAGGTGCGGCTGGGCGAGCTGATCGCCTCGGGCCACCTGGTGCCGCCGCGCACCTTTGTCATCGATGTCGGTGTCCGGGACGAATTGCGGTCCGTCCGCAAGACCATGTCGGATTTCGACATGGCGGAGGTGGCGGGCATCATGGACCGCGCCCCCGTCACCGACGAGGTGATCCGCCACTGGAAGGAAAAGGCGGGCGACCGGCAGACCGTGGTGTTCTGCTCCACCGTCGCCCACGCCGAGCATGTCACCGAGGCGTTCAGGGCGGCGGGCGTTTCCGCCGCGCTGATCCACGGCGATCTGGCGGCAGAAACCCGCAAGGCGATCCTCGCCGACTACGCGGCGGGCGACATCCGCGTCGTCGTCAACGTGGCGGTGCTGACCGAGGGATGGGACCATCCGCCCACCTCCTGCGTCGTGCTGCTGCGGCCCAGCTCCTACAAGTCCACGATGATCCAGATGGTCGGGCGCGGGCTGCGCACCGTCGATCCGGAGGAACACCCCGGCATCGTGAAGACCGACTGCGTCGTGCTGGATTTCGGGACGTCGAGCCTGATCCACGGCACGCTGGAACAGGATGTCGATCTCGACGGCAAGACCGAAACCGGCGAGGCGCCGACCAAGACCTGTCCTGCCTGCGAGGCGGAGATCCCGCTGGCCGCCACCGAATGCCCGCTCTGCGGCGAGGCGTTCCCGCGGGAGGACGAAGAGACCGGTGAAGGTGGCGGTGCTGCGCCGCTGTCGGGCTTCATGATGACGGAAATCGACCTGCTGAAGCGGTCCAGCTTCGCCTGGGTCGACATCTACGGCACGGACGACGCGCTGATGGCCACGGGCTTCACAGCCTGGGGCGGCATCTTCTGGCTGGACGGGGTCTGGTACGCCATCGGCGGGGCGAAGGGCGAGCGCCCCCACCTGTTGGGTGTCGGTGAGCGCACTGTCTGCCTCGCGCAGGCCGACGACTGGCTGAACACCCATGAGACCGACGAAAGCGCCTTCAAGACCCGGTCCTGGCTGCGCCAGCCGCCGACCGAAAAGCAGCTGCAGTATCTGCCGCCTGAGTGTCGCCATGACTTCGGCCTGACGCGCTACCGCGCCTCGGCGCTGATGACCTTCGGCTTCAACAAGCGCGCCATCCGCCAGCTGATCGACACGGCCGCCCGGCCCGAACGGAGGGCGGCATGACCCATGGCCTCCATCACCCCCATCACGGCCGAGGACCGGCGGCGGCTCTGGCATCCGCGTGGAACGCTCTGTGCTGTCTGCCGGCAACCCACCCGTGGTTTTGGCTGGTTCGATCCGCACCGGTCGAAGCGGCCCCGGCCCTCGGTCTGGTTCTGCTCGATGCCCTGCCAGTCCTTCTGGACGCGCTTGGCGCGGGAGCGTTTCGCCATGGTTGACCTGACCGAGGAAGAGCGCGCCGCGATCACGGCCACCATGAAGCGCGTGGCGCTGCTGATGGACGAGATCGGCTGGGCCACACCGCTTGCCGACCTGACCGAGGCGCAGGTGCGCGCGCTGATCGAGGAAGCCGTCGAGGGCTTCCGCGAGGCCATGTCCGACATCGCCCGGGCGCAGACGCCGGAGGTGCCGTTTTGACCCTCGATTACAATCGTCGGCCCAGTTTCGCGGAGCAGGTCAACGCCGCCGTCGATCAGGCGCTGACCGCCGATCAGGCGACGCGGCCGCCCCGCGACTACCTCGGCGGCTCGCGCCTCGGCCATGCCTGCGAGCGCGCCCTGCAGTTCGAGTTCACGGCGACGCCGAAGGACGAGGGCCAGGACTTCAGCGGCCAATCGCTGCGCATCTTCGCCATCGGCCACGCGCTCGAGGATCTGGCCGTGGCCTGGCTGCGCGGCGCCAGGTTCGACCTCTACACTCGCAAGGGCAACCGGCCTGATGGCGGCCAGTTCGGTTTCTCGGTCGCGGGCGGGCGCATCCGCGGTCATGTCGACGGCATCATCGCCGCGGGGCCCGAAGGCTTCGAGCTGGCCGTTCCCGCTCTCTGGGAATGCAAGACGATGAACGCGAAGAACTGGCGCGCCTGCGTCAAGGACGGCGTGACCAAGTCGAAGCCGGTCTATGCCGCGCAGATCGCGCTCTACCAGGCCTATATGGAAGGAACGGTCCCCGGCATCTCGGCCGCGTCCGCGCTCTTCACCGCGATCAACAAGGACACCGCCGAGCTTCACCATGAGCTGGTGCCCTTCGACGCCGAGCTCGCGCAGCGCATGTCTGACCGAGGCGTGCGGATCCTGCAGGCGACCGACGCGGGCGAGTTGCTGCCGCGCATCGCCACCACGCCCGACTTCTTCGAATGCCGTTTCTGCCCGTGGTCCGAGCGCTGCTGGAGGCTGCCGGCATGAGCGACGACGGCATCCTGCATTTCAACCCGTGGATGGACTTCAACGATGGGCCGCCGTCCGAGAACCCGTTCGGCTGCGACCCCGACCCCGAGCAGATCGCCGTCTTTCTCGACATCTTGTTCAGCTGGTGCGAGGGGCTGATCCCGCTCCGCGGCTTCGTCGACAAGGGTCAGGGCCGAGACGGCAAGCCGCACAATATCTGGATCGCGGCCGACGACAGCGCACCAGGGAAACTCGCGACCTTTGCCGCATGGGCCAACCGTGAAGGCGCTGCGGTTTATGTCATCCCCGGCACGGTCGAGGAACAGGGCCAGGCCCGCGCCGCTGACGTGCTGCAGATGCAGGCCATCGTCGTCGATCTCGACGCGGGCGACATCCCGGCCAAGCTGGACCATGTCACCCGCCACCTTGGCGCGCCGACGCTGATCATCGAGAGCGGCGGGCGGACGCCCGAGGGGGCGGCGAAGCTCCATGTCTGGTGGAAACTGACCGAACCCGCTGAGGGCGACGACCTGGTCACCCTGTGCCGCCTGCGCGGCGAGATCGCGGTGAAGGTCGGCGGCGACACGCATTTCCGCTCCGCGCACCAGCCGATCCGGGTGCCAGGCACCGTCTATCACAAGCACGGCCATCAACGCCTCGTGCAGATCCGCGAGCATCGCTCGGTCGAAGTGGATCTTGCCGATTTCGCCGAAAAGGTCGCCGACATGCCGCCGCTGCCCGGCGTAGGCTTCGCCAGCGACGTTGCCACACCAGCATCGAAGCCCGGCATCGATGCGGTGCTCACCACGCCGGTGCGCGAAGGCGCGGTTGACGACTGGTCCCGGTTCCAGGGGGCCAGCGCCGCCATCGGCCATTACCTGCGCCTGGTGCACGAGGGCCGCCTCGACCCCTTCGCGGGCTGGGAGGCGATCTGCGGCTACAACGCCGCCATGCTGCGCCCGTCCTGGCCGCTCGATCGGCTTCAGGCCGAATCCGAACGCCTCTGGGCGCTGCATGTGAAGCGCAACGGCCCGCCGCTCCTGCGCGCAGCCCCTGCCAATGCCCCGGCGAGCCCGCTGCCAACCTTCAGTCTCGGCGCGCTGCTGGACGACACGAGCCCCATGCCCGAGGACATCATCGGCCCCCGCGTGCTGACGCCGGGCGGGCTCCTGGTGCTGGGCGGGGCGCCCAAGGTCGGCAAGAGCGACTTCCTGATCTCCTGGCTCGTCCACATGGCGGCAGGCGTACCGTTTCTCGGCTTCACGCCGCCCCGGCCGCTGCGCGTGTTCTATCTGCAGGCCGAAATCCAGTATCACTACCTGCGCGAGCGCATGCAGCAGATCGCGCTGTCTGCCGCCGTGATCGCCGCCGCGCGCGACACCTTCATCGCCACACCGAAGCTGAAGCTGCTGCTCGACGCGGAAGGCGTCGCCCGCGTGGCCGAGGCGATCCGGGCCGCATTCGCCGACGCGCCGCCCGACATCATCGTCATCGACCCGATCCGCAATCTCTTCGACGGCGGACCCGAGGGTGGTGGCGAGAACGACAACACCGCCATGATGTTCTTCCTGAAGGACCGGGTGGAGCTTCTCCGCGAGGCGCTGAACCCGGATGTGGGCGTCATACTCGCCCACCACACCCGCAAGGCCACCAAGCACCAGGTCAAGGACGATCCCTTCCTCGCGCTCTCCGGCGCCAGCGCGCTGCGGGGCTTCTACACCTCGGGGTTGATCATGCACCGGCCCGACGAGGACAGCACCGTCCGCAGGCTGGAAATCGAACTGCGGAACGGCCCCGCGCTGCCAGGCAAGCTGATCGACAAGGTGAAGGGCGAATGGGTCGAGCTGAACCCGCTGAACGAGCGCTTGGTACGCAAGGAGGTCGGCGCCAAACTCGATGCCGAACGGCTCCGCAAGCATGATGTCATCCTCGGCATGCTGCTGGATGAGGCGGCGAGCGAGCGCCTCTACACCGCCATGCAGTTCGCCGAGACCTTCGAGAACCGGGGCGGTCTGGGCAGCAAGCACACCATCCGTGAGCGCCTCAGCGTGCTGGCGACCAAGGGCTTCGTGAAGTTCCTGCGCGACCCCTCGGGGTTCGGCTTCCCCGTCACCCGGTCGCGGTTCGGCTACCTCTGCGTCGAGGGCATGCAGTTCGGCGCGCCCGTCGAGGAGGTCGATCCGGACACCGGCGAGGTCACTACCCAAGCCCGTTCGGTCCTGCCCAGCCACTTCAAGTGCCCCCAATCCGGGCTCTGCCTGCAGGTCGAGAACCCCGCCGTCTGGGTCTACCCGGAGGGGCTGGAGGACGACCTAACTCATATGAGTGAGGCCTGACTCATATGACAGCGCCAACTGTGCACTCAACGAAATCAACGGGTTACGGGCAAATAAGAGTTAGGTCCCTGACTCATGCCCGAAGACTTCATGAAGTCTTATTCCGCAATGATTTCAGCCACTTGAACGCCTCGGAACAGTTAGGTGTCAAACCCCCATACTACGTATGGGAGGGCCACCCCACAGGGTTGGCCACTCCTCCCATACGTCCGGGTCAGCCGCGCGCGCCGCCGCGACGGTCTGTTGTGCTTCCCGATCCGACGACGGCGGCCCCGTACCGCCAAGCACCAGACCGCCGTCGTCTTCCACCACCACAGGCCACCGGCAAAGGAGACCCATCATGGCTCAGCCGACTCTGATCCCGAATTGCGACGGCGCAAGGTTTGAATCGCTGCCGCTCGACACGCCCCGCAACCGCTGCATCCTCGCGCTCGACCTCGGCACCTCGACCGGCTGGGCGATCCGTGGCCATGACGGCCTGATCACCAGCGGCACCGTCTCGCTGCGCCCCGGGCGCTTCGACGGGGGCGGCATGCGCTACCTGCGCTTCACCAACTGGCTGACCGAGATCGACCGGCTGTCCGGGCCCGTCGCCGCCATCTGGTTCGAGGAAGTCCGCCGCCACGCGGGCACCGATGCGAGCCACATCTACGGCGGCCTCATGGCCACGCTGACAGCATGGGCCGAACTGCGGGGCGTGCCCTACGAGGGCGTCCCGGTCGGCACGATCAAGCGCCACGCCGCGGGCAAGGGCAACGCCGACAAGACCGCCATGGTTGCCGCCGTCCGCGCCCGGGGCTTCAGCCCCGCCGACGACAACGAGGCCGACGCCATCGCCATCCTGCTCTGGGCGATCGAGACGAACGGGGGTGTCGCATGAGATGGCATCCCCATGGCTACGGCGGCCGACGCCGGGATCCCGAACAGGTCAAGCGCGAGGGCTGGCAGGAGCAGGGCGTTCTCGCGGTCTCCGCCGATGACGACCGCCTCACCTGGCCCGAGCGTGAACTCGTCCGCCAGCTCGGCGAGAAGCTTTACGGCCCGCGCCCTTCCGACAGGGAGGCGCGTCATGGCTGATCGCGAATGGACCGCCGACTGCGTCGCCGATCATTTCGATGAGGCGTTCCGCACCCTGCGCAAGCTGCCGCCGGTGAAGGCGCAGGGCTACTTCAACACCTGGCCCGACATCGTGCGGACCAGCCGCGAGATCGCGGCGATGGAGCCGCAGCCGATGCGGGTCTGGCCCTCGGCCGCAGCGATCACACGGCTCGAGCAGACCTTCGACTGGGTGCTCTGGATCGAGGAGGCGGAACGCAAGCTGGTCTGGTCGCGCGCGGCCCGTGTGCCGTGGAAGCAGATCAGTGGCGAACTCGGTTGCGACCGCACCACCGCGTGGCGTCGCTGGCAACTGGCGTTGACCAAGATCGCTGCGCGCCTGAATGCGCAGTGACTCCAATGTGTTGCAACACTTTTTCCTTCGACATCTGCAACAGATCCATGCTATTCCGAAGGCAAGATGGGGAGAGTGCGCTGGAAAGCTCGCTCTCCCCTTTTGCGTTGATGGGGGCCTTCTGGACCCCGGTATCCAGCGAGAGTCCGGTCGGGGTCCAGCCCACGGCAGTTTCCGGTTCCTTCCGGGTGATATTCGTATGCTGGCGGGCGAAGCGCGGCACATCGCCAGCGACAGGGCCGGATTTTTGGGAAGCCACCCGGAAGCCGCTGCCTAGTAAACCCGCCTGAAACACCGCAAAATCAAACCCTTGAAGCTGGACACCCGTGGTGGCCGCTGGACCCCGCGTGGAGTCCAGTCTGGACGCCGGAGTCCGGAAGCCAGGGGTTTCCACCCTGATCCGAGGAATGACCCGACGATGACGCTGAGCTTCGCCCCTGAGCGGATCGAGACCTGGCCGCTTGCGCGCCTTCAGCCCTACGCCCGCAATGCGAAGGCGCATGGCGCGGACCAAGTCGCGAAGATCGCCGCCAGCATGGCCGAGTTCGGCTGGACCGTGCCCTGCCTCGTCGGCGAGGACGGCGAGTTGATCGCGGGCCATGGCCGGGTGCTCGCCGCCACTCAGCTCGGGTTGACCGAGGCGCCGGTGATCGTGCTCGGGCATCTGACCGAGGCGCAGCGGCGGGCTTATCGCATCGCGGACAACAAGCTGACCGAACTCGGGACCTGGGACGAGGCGCTGCTGTCGGCGGAACTGAACGATCTGCTGGCCGAGGATTTCGACCTGTCGCTGGTCGGCTTCTCCGACGGCGAACTCGACAAGCTGCTGGCCTACGTGCCGGAGGGGGACGGGGAAGAAGGTGGCGCCGGGGGCTCCGTGCCGCCGGTGACCATCCCAGAGCCGCCGCGCAATCCGGCGTCGCGCCCCGGCGATCTCTGGATCCTCGGGGACCACCGGCTGCTTTGCGGCGACAGCACCAGCGCTGCCGACGTGCGCCGCCTGATGAATGGCGAGCGCGCAATTCTGTTCGCGACGGACCCGCCGTATCTGGTGGACTACGACGGCTCGAACCATCCGACCCGGAACAAGGACTGGTCAGCGTCTTACGGCACCACGTGGGACGACAGTTCGCAGGGCGCGGAGCTCTACGACGGCTTCATCGCCGCGGCCGTGGCCGAGGCGATCACTGATGACGCGGCCTGGTACTGCTGGCACGCCTCGCGCCGCCAGGCGATGCTGGAGGCTTGCTGGGAAAAGGCCGGCGCTTTCGTCCACCAGCAGATCATCTGGGTGAAGGACCGCGGTGTCCTGACGCGGTCGCATTACCTCTGGAAGCACGAGCCTTGCTTCATGGGATGGCGCCGCCCGAACCGCCCGCCGAAGGTCGCCGAGGAAACGCTGCCCTCGACATGGGCGCTACCGTCCTTCGCCAAGGACGAACGCCCCGATCACCCGACGCCGAAACCCCTCGACGCCTTCGGCATCCCGATGCGCCAGCACGTCGCCCGCGGCGGGCTGTGCTATGAGCCGTTCTCGGGCTCGGGCTCGCAGATCATGGCGGGCGAGGCCAACGGCCGCCGCGTCTTCGCGATGGAAATCAGCCCGGCCTATGTCGATGTCGCCGTGGAGCGCTGGCAGGCCGAGACCGGCCGCGACGCGACCCTAGACGGCGACGGTCGGACCTTCGCGCAGGTGAGAATCGAGCGGCTGGGCGACGATGCCGACGCACGGGCCGATGCGACGGACACGGACGCCGCCCCCGAACCCGCGCGAAAGCGCAAGACCGCCGCGTGACATGCATGACCTGGCTTTACCTTCCTCCGGACGCGCTTCCGGAGCCGGAGACGCATGCCTCTTCGGCCTCTCCCTCTGCTCCGGCGCAGGCGGGCTCGATCTCGGGCTTGTCCTCGCCATCCCCGGATATCGTGCTGTGGGCTATGTCGAACGGGAAACCTTCGCCGCAGCCACTCTCGTGGCGCGGATGGAAGATGCGTCCCTGGATCGCGCGCCTGTCTGGGACGACATTGGCACCTTCGATGGCCGCCCGTGGCGCGGCGCGGTGGACATCGTCACTGCGGGCTATCCGTGCCAGCCGTTCTCCGTCGCGGGCAAGCGCCGGAGTACCGACGACCCGCGCCACCTCTGGCCCCATGTCGCCCGCATCATCGACGAGGTCCGGCCGCCCTTCGTCTTCCTCGAGAATGTCGCCCATCATCTCCGCCTCGGCTTCCCCGAAGTCGCCGCAGGACTGGTCGTCATGGGCTACCGCCTTGCGGCAGGCCTCTTCACGGCGGCGGAAGTCGGCGCGCCCCACAAGCGCGAGCGGCTGTTCATCCTCGCCGTCCGAGAGGGGGACAAGTTGGCCGACCCCGCGCGCCTGCTCTGGGACCCGGTCGAGTGGCGGGAACCGGACGGAGCTGCTGCGGCTCTGGCCGACGCCCCGGGCCAGCGCCAACGAGAACCGGCAGACGAAGCCGACGCCCTCGCAGGAAGCCGGTCAGCACGGGATGAACCTTGCGACGACGGCTGCGATGTGGCCGACGCCGATGGCCAACGACGGCTGCAAGCCGAGCGCGGGCAACCGCCGCTCGGCCGACCTGACCCATTCTGCGGGGATGTGGATGACGCCGACGGCCCGCGATCACAAGGACGGAGCGACGACACTCGCGAACACGCCGGTCAACGGCCTGCTTGGCCGCCAAGTCCTGGTGACGCCGATGGCTGGGAACGATACCTGCGATGTGCGCCGAACCTTGAACCCGCTGTTCGTCGAGGCACTGATGGGCTGGCCCACCGGGTGGACCGGCTTCGCCTCTGTGGAAATGGAGTGGTGCCGCTGGTTGCGGCGCATGCGCTGCGAACTCTGGCAGCTGAATTGCTGGCCGATGATTGAGGGGGCGACATGAAGCAGTCGCGCCTCATGTCGCTGGTCGAATCCGTCGCCAACGTGATCGTCGGCTATGGCGTCGCGGTGGCCACGCAGATCCTGATCTTCCCGGTCTTCGGGCTGCACACGACACTGGCCCAGAACCTGAAGATGGGCGCGGTCTTCACAGTGGTCAGCATCGCGCGGTCCTACGTCCTGCGGCGGCTGTTCGAACGGCTGCGGCGAGCCTGATCCGGCGGCTGGCGGTCCGGCTCCTGCGCTGGTAGCCTTCAGGCATGTCCGAAGGCTGGCAACATATCGAGATCAACGATCATGGGACCATCGTCGTCCTGCGTCCGATTTCGGACGAGGGACGGGACTGGCTTGCGGAGCATGTCGGCGAGCCGGAACCGGGTGGCATCTACACCTGCGAGCCGCGGATGGCGCAGGATATCCTGCAGGCCGCCGCCCGCGATCTGCTGTCGTGGCAATGAAAAACCGCCGCCCGGTCGGGGCGGCGGCGGTAGCAATCTTCTCGCGGCGTCAGGCGGCGGGAAGCCGATAGACCCGCCCGCGCCCCTCGACTTTCTCGGAGGTCACCTCGAGCCCGAGCTTCTTCTTCAGCGCCCCGGCCATCGCGCCGCGCACGGTGTGCGACTGCCAGCTGGTCGCGGCCATGATCTCCTCGATGGTCGCGCCCTTCGGCGCGCGCAGCATGGCGATCAGCGTGGCCTGCTTCGTCCCCTCGCGCGGCGTGCGCGCCTTGGGCGCGGCCTCCGGTTCGGTCGGGGTATTCGGCGAGGGCTCCTCGGAAGGCGCGTCCGTCGCGCCTGCAGGCGCGGTGTTCGCGTCCTCGGGCTCTATCCCGATGGCGGCGAGGCCTGCGTCGGTGGCGACGAGCGTGGTGCCGTGGCCATCGCCGGTTTCGCGCCACATGGGCTCGCCCTTGCGCAGGTCGGCATCGACTTCCTGCAGCAGGCCCTTGGCGAGCATCGCGCCGACCACCTTGGCGGCGGCGCCACCCCGCAGGCTCTCGGGCAGCGGCAGGGCGATGCGGTCCTCGCGCTGTGCGGCGGCACTGAGAATGATTGCTTGAGTGTCGGAAAGCTTGGTCATCGTCGTCTCCCGTATCGGGGCGCGCGGAATGCGGGCCCTTCTACGAGGTCGAGCCCGCCAGTCGGCGGGCGGGACCGGGAGCGGGTCGTCTCACTCGGCGTGTTCGCCTTCGTGGAAGGCCATGTCGGTGATCTCGCGCAGCTTGGCGCGGTAGTGGTTCAGGGTGCCGACGTGGCCCCAGTTGATCTCGTCGGGGTGGGTCTCGAAGTGGTCGGCGCTGAGGGCGGCGAGGCGTTCCAGCATCGCGTCGATCTCGGTCTTGGCGGCGATGAAGGCGTCGAGGGCTTTCGTGTTGTCGGTCGCGCGGCGGGTCATCGTGGTGGCTCCTTGGGTCGAGTTGCATCGCTTCGTTGGAGTGACGTTCGCTCTGTCCGCCGCGCTTATCAACGCGATAAGCGCATGAATCTGAATGATAATCGGAGCCGTCGATGCAGGGCATGAGCGAGCGCCAGTACGCCGCGCACGTCGGGCTGTCGCGGGGCGCGATCCAGAAGGCGAAGACCGCCGAACGGCTGGTCCTCTATCCCGACGGCAGCATCAACGCGGCCGAAAGTGATGTGCGGCGGGCGGAAACCACCGACCCATCGAAGACGCGCAAGCCGCCCGCGCCGAAGCTGAAGCCCGTCCCCGAGGCGGCGGTGGCCGCCGTCGGTGACACGCTCCGCGAACAGGGTCTGGCGGTGCCGGCGGTCGGCGGCGGCACGACCTTCCTGCAGGCGAAGACCGCGAACGAGGTGCTGAAGGCGCAGGAGCGGCGCATCCGGCTCCAGAAGCTGAAGGGGGAATTGATCGAGCGTGCCCGGGCGCTGTCTCTGGTGTTTCGCCTGGCGCGGGAGGTGCGGGATGCGTGGGTGAACTGGCCCTCTCGGTCGTCGGCACTCATGGCGGCGGAATTGGGCGTGGAACCGGCCGCGATGCAGAAGGCCTTGGAAAAACATGTACGCGCCCACCTCGACGAACTTGCCGAGGTCCGGCCCGACTTCCGGTGAAACTGGCGACGACCTGACCGACTTCGACGGCGAGGCAGAAATCCTGCGCACCTGGGGCGCGGGGCTGTCGCCCGATCCTGATCTCACAGTGTCACAATGGGCGGACCAGCACCGGATGCTCTCGGGCCGCGCCTCGGCCGAACCGGGGCGCTACCGTACGGCGCGCACGCCCTACATGCGCGAGATCATGGACCGGCTGTCGCCCGGCGATCCCACCCAACGGATCGTGTTCATGAAGGCGGCACAGGTCGGCGCGACCGAGGCGGGCAACAACTGGATCGGGTTCGCCATCCACCAGGCGCCGGGGCCGATGCTGGCGGTCCAGCCCACCGTAGAACTTGCCAAGCGCAACTC
Source organism: Paracoccus aminovorans (assembly GCF_900005615.1). NCBI lineage: Bacteria > Pseudomonadati > Pseudomonadota > Alphaproteobacteria > Rhodobacterales > Paracoccaceae > Paracoccus > Paracoccus aminovorans. The sequence continues at coordinate 249,258 of NZ_LN832559.1, forward strand.
GCGCCAGCGGATCGACCCACTGATCGACGAGAGCCCGGAACTGCGCGAGCGGGTGAAGCCCGCGCGATCCCGCGACGCGGGCAACACCATGCTGTCGAAGGAATTCGCGGGCGGCATCCTGATCATGACCGGGGCAAACTCGGCCGTGGGTCTGCGCTCGACCCCGGCGCGTTATATCTTCCTCGACGAGGTCGATGCCTATCCCGCCTCGGCCGACGAGGAAGGCGATCCCGTCACGCTGGCCGAGGCGCGGTCGCTGACCTTCGCCCACCGGCGCAAGGTGCTGCTGGTCTCGACGCCGACGATCCGGGGTCTGAGCCGGATCGAGCGGGAGTATGAGGCGAGCGACCAGCGGCGGTTCTTTGTGCCGTGCCCGCATTGCGGCGCGATGCAATTTCTGAAGTTCGACCGGCTGCGCTGGCAGAAGGGCCGCCCGGAGACAGCGGAGTATCACTGCGAGGGCTGCGACGCGGCAATCGCGGAGCACCACAAGACGGCGATGCTGGAGGGCGGCGAATGGCGGGCAACCGCCACGGCCGCCGATCCGACCACGGTCGGGTATCACCTCTCGGCGCTCTATTCGCCGATCGGCTGGCTGAGCTGGGAGCGGATCGTGCGGGCATGGGACGCGGCCCAAGGGTCGGACGAGGCGATCAAGGCGTTCCGCAACACGATCCTCGGCGAAACATGGGTCGAGACCGGGGAAGCGCCCGACTGGCAGCGGCTCTACGACCGGCGCGAGCATTGGAAATCCGGCACGGTGCCTGCGGGCGGGCTGTTCCTGACCGCCGGGGCCGACGTCCAGAAGGACCGGATCGAGGTCGATGTCTGGGCCTGGGGGCGCGGGCTTGAGTCCTGGCTCGTCGATCACGTCGTGATCGAGGGCGGGCCGGATCGGCGCGACGCATGGTCCGAGCTGACGGCGCTGCTGGATCGAAGCTGGCCGCACGAGCGCGGCGCGCATCTGCGCATCGCTCGGATGGCCATCGACACCGGCTACGAGGCCCCGGCGGTCTATTCCTGGTCGCGGGCGCAGGGGTTTGGGCAGGTGTCGCCGGTCAAGGGCGTCGAGGGGTTCAACCGCTCCAGCCCGGTGTCGGGGCCGACCTTCGTCGACGCGACCGAGGGCGGTAAACGCCTGCGGCGCGGCGCGCGGCTCTGGACCGTGGCGGTGTCGACCTTCAAGGCCGAGACCTATCGCTTCCTGCGGCTGGCGCGCCCGACCGAGGAGGAGATGGCCGACGGGGCGGCGTTTCCGCCCGGATCGGTCCACCTGCCGCACTGGGTCGAGAACGAATGGCTGAAGCAGTTCGTGGCCGAGCAGCTGGTGACGGTGCGCACGAAACGTGGCTTCGCCCGGCTGGAATGGCAGAAGCTGCGCGAGCGGAACGAAGCGCTGGATTGCCGGGTCTATGCCCGCGCCGCTGCCTGGATCGCGGGCGCGGATCGCTGGCCCAACGAGAAATGGCGTGACCTCGAGGATCAGCTCGGGGCCGCCCCCACCGACACCGATCCCGCCGGACAGATCAACCGGCCGGGACAGGCCCCGCAGGGCAAGCGCCGCTCCGACTGGCTCGGGCGGCGTGGAGGATGGTTTTGAACATGACGGACTGGACGGAAACCGAGCTCTCGGCGCTGCGCCGGGCCTATGCCAGCGGTACGACGCGGGTCAGCTATGACGGCAAGTCGGTCGACTACGGCTCGGCCGAGGATCTGCTGGCGCGCATCCGCACCATCGAGCGCGCCATCGCGGGAAAGACACGGCCGCTGCCGGTGGCCGGGCTGGCTGGCTTCAGCCGCGGAGATCGCTGATGTCGGCGACCTGGTTCGATCACGCCATCGCCACGGTGGCGCCGCGCATGGCCGCCCGCCGCGTCATGGCGCGTCAGGCGTTCGAGACCCTGACGCGGGGCTATGACGGGGCCGCGCGTGGGCGGAGGACCGAGGGCTGGCGCGCGCCGGGATCCTCCGCCGACACCGAGATCGGCGTCGCCGGAGCCCTGTTGCGCGATCGGATGCGCGACCTGGTGCGCAACAACCCGCACGCGGCCAAGGCCGTCGCGGTGCTGGTCAACAACATCATCGGCTCGGGGCTAATGCCCCGCGCCGCCAGTGGCGACGACACGCTGGACCGGAAGGTCGACGCGCTCTTCGAGCGCTGGACGGCGGAGTGCGATGCCGACGGCCAGCTGGACTTCTACGGCCTGCAGACGCTGATCTGCCGCGAGATGGTCGAGGCGGGTGAGGTCCTGGTACGCCGCCGGTTGCGGCGGGCAAGCGATGGCCTGCCGGTGCCGCTGCAATTGCAGGTGCTGGAAGCGGACTTCCTCGACGCCTCGAAATCCGGCGCCTTGGGCGCGGGACGCTTAGTCCAGGGGATCGAGTTCGACCCGGTCGGCAAGCGCCGGGCCTATTGGCTGCACGCCGAGCATCCGGGCGACGCCTATGGCGCCTTGCAGAACGGCCTGCAGAGCCGCCCGGTCCCCGCGACCGAGATCGCGCACATCTACGAGAAGCAGCGCACGCAGGCGCGCGGCGTTCCCTGGGGCGCGCCGGTGATCCGGTCGTTGCGTGATCTCGACGATTACGAGGTGGCCGAACTGGTCCGCAAGAAGACCGAGGCCTGCGTCACCGCCATCGTCTTCGGCGACGACGAGGCGCAGCAGGGCATCGCGCCCTCTGTGGTCGACGCCGATGGCAACCGGGTCGAGCAGTTCGAGCCAGGGCTCATCGCCTATGCCCGCGGCGGCAAGGACATCCGGTTCAACCAGCCCTCTGCCACCGGCGGCTACGGCGAATACAAGCGCGCGAGCCTGCACACGATCTCGGCCGGGTTCCGCGTGCCCTACGAGCTGCTGACCGGTGACCTCAGCCAGGTCAACTACTCCTCGATCCGGGCGGGGCTCGTCGAGTTCCGCCGCATGATCGACGCCGTGCAGTGGCAGCTATTCATCCCGATGCTATGCGCGCCGGTGTGGCGCTGGTTCACGGAAGCCGCATGGGCAGCAGGGCAGATCCCGACACCGGACGTGCCGGTGGAATGGTCGCCGCCGAAGTTCGATGCCGTCGATCCCTACAAGGATGCGATGGCCGACCTGCTGGCAATCCGGACAGGCACGATGACGCTCGCGCAAGCCATTGCCCGGCAGGGCCACAACCCGGACGCGGTGCTGGCAGAAATCGCTGCCACCAACGCCAAGCTCGATGGCCTCGGCCTCGTGCTCGACAGCGATCCGCGCCGCGTCACCAAGACCGGCAGCGTGCAGGCGGGTGACCCGACCAGTGACCCGGCCGCCCCCGCATCCGAAACAGAGAAGGAATAGGGCCATGCCCGACACGATGATGGCGGCCCCGGTCGCCTTGCCGATGCAGCTGCGGCGCGCACCGATCCTGCCCGCAACCGTCAATTCCGAGGCGCGCTCCGTCGACGTCGTCTTCACCTCCGGCGCGGCTGTCCGGCGGCGGCGCTGGACCGGCTGGGACACCTCCGTGCCCTTCGACGAGATCCTCGAGGTCAGCGACCGCGCGGTGGATCTGACGCGCCTCAATGCCGGGGCCCCTGCGCTCGACAGCCATTCGGTCTGGTCCTCGCATTCGCAGGTGGGCGTGGTCGAACGCGCCTGGATCGAGGGCAAGGAGGGCAAGGCCACCATCCGTTTCCCGCGCGAGGGCCTGGACCAGGCCGCCGACCGCATGTTCGGCCTGATCAGCGACGGGATCATCCGGAACGTCTCGGTCGGCTATTCCATCGAGCGTGTGAAAGTGGTCGAGCCCGCCGCCAAGGGCGAGGTCGAGCAGCGCATTGTCGAACGCTGGACGCCGCTCGAGGTCAGCTTCGTGACCGTTCCCGCCGATCCCCGCGCGCAGGTCCGCGCCGCGGATCAGGCCAGCTATCCCGTCGAGATCGTCGACACCCGCATGCAAAAGGAGGCATCCATGCCTGAGAGCACGACCACCGTGGCCGGGGATGTCCCCGCCATGACCGAGACCCGCCAGCAGCCCGTCGCGGCCCCGGCACAGCCCGAACAGACGGCCGCGCGTATGCCGGAACCGGCTGCCGCACCCGACAGCGAGGCCATCGCCACCCGCGCCCGCGAGGCCGAGCGTGATCGCGTCTCCACCATCTACGATCTGACCGGTCGTCTGAACCTCGAGCGCAGCTTCGCCGAGGATCTGGTCAAGCGCGGCGTCAGTGTTGACGAGTCCCGCCGCCTGATCCTCGACCAGGTGGCGGCGAAGTCGGACGAGACCCGGACCTTCCCGCACGTTTCCATCCCCCTCGGCGGCCGGGACGAGCGCATCACCCGCCGCGACGCGGTGGCGAACGCGCTGCTGCACCGCTACAGCCCGACGCTGTTCCCGCTGGAAGACGCCGCGCGCCAGTACCGCGGCATGACGCTGCTGGAACTGGCCCGCGAAAGCCTCGGCAATGCCGGGGTCAACACGCGCGGCCTGTCGCGCGACGAGGTGGCGACCCGCGCGCTGCATTCGACCTCGGACTTCCCCGAGATCCTCTCGGCCGTCACCAACAAGACCCTGCGGCAGGCCTATGACGCCTATCCCCGGACCTTCGCGCTCTTCTGCCGCCAGGTGCTGGCGACCGACTTCAAATCGATGCACCGGGTCCAGCTGGGCGAGGCCCCGCAGCTTCTGGAGGTCGGCGAAAGCGGCGAGTTCAAGCGCGGGACGCTGGGCGAGAGCAAGGAAAGCTACAAGGTCAAGACCTATGGCCGGGTCGTGGCCATCACCCGGCAGGTGCTGATCAACGACGATCTGGATGCCTTCACCCGGATCCCCGCGATGTACGGCAACTCCATCGCCCAGCTGGAAAGCGACGTGGTCTGGGGCATCATCACCGCGAACCCGGCGATGGCCGACGGCAACGCGCTCTTCCACACGACGCACAAGAACCTCGCCGCAACGGGCGCGGCGCTGGACGTGGCGAGCGTCGGGGCGGCGCGGGCGGCGATGGCGCTGCAGACCGGGCTCGACAAGAAGACGGTGCTGAACATCCGGCCCGCCTTCCTGATCGTGCCCGCCGCGCTGGAACTGAAGGCCGAGCAACTGGTCGCCCAGAACCTCGTCCCGGCCGACAGTGCCAAGGTGGTGCCCCAGTCGATCCGGACGCTGTCCCCGATCAGCGAACCGCGCCTCGATGCCGCCAGCGCCACCTCCTGGTATCTGGCGGCCTCGCCCAACCAGATCGACACCATCGAATACGCCTATCTGGAAGGCCAGCAGGGCGCCTACATCGAGACCCGCAACGGCTTCGACGTCGACGGCGTCGAGATCAAGTGCCGCCTCGATTTCGGCGCCAAGGCCATCGACTGGCGCGGCCTCTACAAGAACCCCGGCGCATAACCGCCACCCCATGCTGAACCCTGACATGCGGGCGGTCCAATCGGGCCGCCCTTCGTCATTCCACAAGGATCCTCCCCATGAAAACCTACGTCCAGCCCGGCAACACCATCACCCTGACCGCGCCCTACGCCGTCGCCGCGGGCGATGGCCTGCTCGTCGGCTCCATCTTCGGCGTGGCCTCCGGCACCGCCGCCATTGGCGAAAGTGTCGAGGCCGCGCTTGTCGGCGTCTACGAGCTGAAGAAGCTCGGCTCGCAGGCGTGGGCCGTCGGCGAGCGCATCTATTGGGACAACACCGCCCGCCAGACCACCAAGGTCACCACCTCGAACACCCTGATCGGCGTGGCGACCGAAGTGGTGGCGGGCGGCGCGGGTGATGTAGTCGGCCGGGTGCGGCTGAACGGGGCGTTCTGATGAGCGCCTTCGCCGCTGCCGTCGGCGTACTCTTCGCCGATCCGAACGTCGGCCGGGATGCGGTCTACATCGCCGATGGCGGCGCGCCGGTCCTGGTGCGCGTCGTGGCGCGGCGCGCCGATGCGTCGACCTCCTTCGGCGACGCGCGGCTCTGGTCGGAGACTACGCGCGTCGATCTGCGCGTGGCCGAGGTGCCAGCGCCGCGGCCCGGCGACCGCATCGAGATCGACGGCGACGCCTTCCTCATCCAAGGCGAGCCCGTCCGTGATCGTGAACGGCTGGTCTGGACCATCGACCTGCGCCCGGCATGACCGCGATGAAGCTGAAGCTCGACATCGATCCCGACATCGTCGCGATGATGGCGGCTGAGGTTTCGGCGGGCGAGCGCGCCGTGTCGGCCGCGATCCGCGAGGCCGGGACCGGGCTGAAGGCCGCCTGGCGGCTGCAGATCACTGGTGCGGGGCTTGGGGCCCGGCTCGCCCGCACCATCCGGTCGGAGCAGTTCCCCAAGGTCACGCCCAGCCTCAACGCGGCAGCCGTGGTCTGGTCCAACGCCCCGGTCATCGTCGGCGCGCACGACACCGGCCCGCTGATCCGCTCGAAAAATGGCTTTTGGCTGGCGATCCCCACGCCCGCCGCAGGCAAGTCCTTGCGTGGCGGTCGGAACACGCCCGGCGAATGGGAACGGCGCACTGGCCTGCGCCTGCGCTTCATCTATCGCCGCAGGGGGCCGAGCCTGCTGGTGGCCGAGGGGCGGCTGAACACCAAGGGCCGCGCCGTCGCGTCACGGTCAAGGACCGGCCGGGGCCTCGTGACAGCACCGATCTTCCTGCTGGTGCCGCAGGTCAAGCTGCCGAAGCGGCTGGATCTGGCGCGGGACGCGGCGCGGGCGCATCATGCGGTGCCGGGGTTGATCGTCGCGAACTGGGTGGAGGGAACGTCTTGTGACGAAGTAAACCCGCTCAGGGACGCAGGACTACAATAGCAACTTGACCCCCGATGCCAGCAGCAGCGCGGCCAGGATGCCTCGCAGCCAGCGGTCCGAGAGGTATCGGCTTCCGACGAACGCGCCAACTGTGCCCCCAACCGCGACTGCCGCAAGCCACAAGGGCAGCGATGCGGGGATCTGATCCCAATAGGCGTAGGCACCGATCAGGGCGGCCGCAGAATTCATCAGATTGTAGAGCGCTGTCGTTGCGGCCGTCTGATGCGCCGTGCCCCATCTCATCGCAAAAATGACTGGCGCGAGAAAAACACCGCCACCGGTCCCTGTCGTTCCCGATACGAAGCCTATCAGCGCCCCTGTCGCCAGAGCAGCCAGGAATGGCGGCGTCCTGGGAGGTGCGACGTTTCCTGCGGATCTTTTCATCACTGATCGTGCCATCTGCAACGCGGAAAGCACCAGGATCGCACCGACGATAGGGTAGTACACCCCTTCCGCCAACTGGATCGACCCACCAAGCATCGAGAACGGGAAGCCCAGAACGGCAAATGGATAGATGTGGCGCCATGACAATCGGCCGGACTTCATGAACCACGCCGTGCCGATTGCGGCCACCATGAGATTCAGGGCGAGCGCGGTCGTTTTCATGGCCAACGGCGCGACTCCGAATAGTGCCATGATCGCGATATAGCCGGACGCTCCTGCCTGTCCTACGGCGGCGTAGATCACGGCAATTACGAGAAAGACGCCGGCAAGCCAGAATACTTCGGTGTCCAATACTCTCTGCGCCTCCACGGCAAAGCATGACTCGGCCACGGCCGCACGTGCCCGAAAATCGGACGAAGGTTCGTGCGCCTTCCGATCAACTATCGCAATTGGCTCGAGCAATGCCCACCCCCCGCGAAACCATCCTCGCCGCGCTGCACGCGCGGCTTTCGACGTTGCCCGCCGCCGCCCTGCGCGGTGACGTGCTGCCAGAGCGCGTGCCAACCGCAGGCCTCCTGATCCTGCGCGACGGCGAGCCGGGGGAACCCGAGGTGACGCTGTCGCCGCTGCGCTACCACTATCAGCACCGCGCCGAGATCGAGGCGGTCGTGCAAGGTGCCACCCGTGACGCTACCTTCGACATCCTCTGCGCCAGCATCGGCGCGGCGATTGCAGCCGACCGCACGCTGGGAGGCCTCTGCGATTGGGTCGAGGCAGAAGCGCCGCGTCCGGTCGATCTGCCGGTCGAGGGTGCCGCCAGCCTGAAGGCAGCGGTGATCCCGGTCATCCTGCACTATTCCACGGCCGATTCGCTGGCCTGACCCCGAATAACGAAAGGAGACTACGATGGCACGAGCCCATGGGGCGCGGGCGCAGATGGCGCTTGCGTTCGAATCTGTCTATGGCACCGCGCCCGCTTCGGGCTACCGCACGGTGCCCTTCGCCAGCACCACGCTTGGGTCCGAACAGCCGCTGATCGCCTCGGAACTGCTGGGCCAGGGGCGCGATCCGCTGGCCCCGATCAAGGATGCGGTCACCGCCGATGGGGATGTGGTGGTGCCGATCGACGTCGAGAACTTCGGCCTCTGGCTTAAGGCGGCCTTCGGACAGCCGACGACCACCGGCACGACGCCCAAGACCCACACCTTCCAGTCTGGCAACTGGACGCTGCCGTCGATGGCCATCGAGACAGCGATGCCCGAAGTGCCGCGTTACGCGATGTACACCGGCTGTGTCTGCGATCAGCTGTCCTGGCAGATGGCGCGGTCGGGGCTGTTGACCGCCACGGCCCGGCTGGTGGCGCAAGGTGAAAGCGTCGCGGCGGCCACGGCCGCAGGCACGCCCACCTCGCTGGCGCTGCAGCGGTTCGGGCATTTCAACGGGGCGATCACCCGCAATGGATCGCCGCTCGGCAATGTCATCTCGGCCGAGGTGACCTATTCCAATGGCCTCGACCGCATCGAGACCATCCGCTCGGACGGGCGCATCGAGGGGGCCGACCCCGGCATGGCCGCGCTGACGGGCCGGGTGGAAGTGCGCTTTGCCGACACCACGCTGATCACGCAGGCCATCGACGGCACGCCGTGCGAGTTGGTCTTCGCCTGGAGCCTCGGGGCCAACGCCAGCTTCACCTTCACGGCGCATGCCGTCTACCTGCCGCGGCCGCGCATCGAGATCCCGGGCCCGCAGGGCATCCAGGCAACCTTCGACTGGCAGGCGGCCCGCGCCACCAGTCCCGCCCGGATGTGCACCGCCGTCCTCGTCAACACCGTCGCAACCTATTGAGAAGGCACGCCATGCTGACCCTCGACCTCACGAACGCGCCGCAGTGGTGTGACCTCATTCCCGGCGTGCGTGTGAAGCTCCGCCCGCTGACCACGGCCCTGATGGTCTCGGCGCGGGGCGATCCCGCGATTGCCGACCTGCCTGAGGGCGCTGCGACCGAGGAAGCCGCGCTCGCCATGGCCAAGGCGCTGGCCCGGCGCGCGATCCTCGCATGGGAGGGGATCGGCGATGCCGATGGCAGTCCCATCGATCCGGGCCCCGAGGCCATCGACGCGCTCCTCGACCTCTGGCCTGCCTTCGAGGCGTTCCAGACAACTTACGTCGCCAAGGCCCTCCTGCTGGACGCGGAAAAAAACGCCTCTGCGCCCTTGCCGACTGGTCCTTCGGCGGGGGCGAAGGCTACTGCGCGGCCTGTGCTGGACCCTGTCCCGACTGCCCCGCACGGCTGAACCGGCCGCTAACGCTCGAAGGCGCGCAGGTCTGGGACCTGGCGCAGCGCCTTGGCGGCCAGATGCGCGTCATCCCCGGCGCTGTGATCGGTTGGGACATGGGTGCGGCGCTGGCCCTGGGCGCGGCCCTCGGCATTTCCCCGCCTGCCATCGCCGAACTGCTGCCCGCCTTCGAGGCGGTGATGGTCCGCCGCGTCAACGAACAGATCGCGGCCAGCCGCGACTGACCCTATCCCAACCGGAGCCCCGATCCCATGGCCGAGAAACGCGTCTCCGTCCGGCTCGCCGCCGTTGGCGGTCGCCAGGTGCGCGCCGAGCTGGAAGGTGTCGGTGAGGCCGGGGCCCGTGGCTTCGGCCGCCTGTCACGCGAGATGGAACTGGCGAACACCCGACTTGCGGCCTTCGCGCGTCGCGCGGGCCTCGCACTCGGGGCCGCCGCTGCCGCCGCCACGGCCTCGCTCGGGCTGATCGTCCGGTCGACGGCCGAGAGCGCCGCGCAAGTCCGACAGTTCGCGCAGGTCGCCAACACGACGCCCGAGGCCCTGCAGCGCTGGTCGGCCGGGGCGCGGACGGTGGGTATCGAGCAGGAGAAGCTGGCCGACATCCTGAAGGACGTGAACGACCGGGTCGGGGATTTCCTGCAGACCGGCGGCGGGCCGATGGCGGATTTCTTCGAGAATGTCGCGCCGCGCGTGGGCGTCACGGCTGACCAGTTCGCGAGGCTTTCCGGTCCCGAGGCGCTGCAACTCTACGTCGACACGCTGGAACGCGCGGGACTCAGCCAGCAGGAGATGACCTTCTATCTCGAGGCCATGGCCTCGGACGCCACGCGGCTGATCCCCCTCCTGCGCAATGGTGGGGCGGAGATGACGCGGCTTGGCGACCAAGCCTCCGACCTTGGGGCGGTTCTGGACAGCGATGCGCTGGAAGCCCTGCGCCGCACGCAGCTGGCGCTGGGCACCGTATCGCTGGTCTTCGACGGGTTGCGCAACCGCATCGCCGTCGCCGTGGCCCCGACCATCGAGGCGCTCGCCAATGCCTTCGTTGCGCTGGCCTCGGACGGCGGCATCCTGCGCTCGGCCATCGACGGGCTGATCGGCAATCTCGGGCGTCTCGCCTCTTATGCCGCGACTTTCGCCGCCGTCATGGCCGGGCGCTGGGTGGCGGGCTTGGCCGCCGCCGCCCTCTCCGTACGCGGGCTCGCAACGGCGCTCGTGTTCCTGCGCGGTGCCCTCATCCGCACCGGCATCGGGGCGTTGATCGTCGGCGCGGGCGAGCTGGTCTACCAGTTCTCGCAGCTTGTCACCCGTGTCGGCGGCGTGGGCGAGGCCTTCCGCCTGCTCGGCGATCTGGCCCGCGAGGTCTGGTCCCGTATCGGGCTGTCGCTGGACGCTGCCCTCGCGCGGATGGCGGCCGGGTGGGAGGGGCTGAAGGCGGCCGGTCTCTCGGCCCTCGAGGGCACCATCGCAGGCGTCGTCAGCTTCGGCGACCGGACGGCCGCGATCTTCCAAGGGGCCTATGATGCGGCCGTGGCGATCTGGGGCAGCCTGCCCGGTGCCATCGGCGATTTCGCCTTCCAGGCCGCAAACGGGCTGATCTCGGGCGTCGAGGCGATGCTGAACGGCGTCGTCACGCGCATCAACAGCTTCATCGAGACCCTGAATGCCGCGCTGGCCCTCCTGCCGGAATGGGCCACTGGCGAAGGTGGGGTGCGGATTGGAACGCTCGATCCGGTGGAACTCGGCCGCATCGGCAATCCGTTCGAGGGCGCCGCGACCGCAGCCGGTGCCGCGGCCGCGGATGCCTTCTCGGCTGCGCTGGCACGCACCTATCTGGAACCGCCCGATCTTGGCCTCGGCGCGATGGCCGAGGATGCCCTCGCTCGGGCCGATGGGTTCCGCGAAGCGGCAGGCATGCTCGCCGATGCTGCCGGTCGGCCGCTGGCCAGCTGGCAGGCGTTGAAGGATGCCGTGACCGGCACAGGGAAGGAAGCCGAGGCCGCACTCGCCGATGCGGCCGCGTCGGCCGATGCTCTCACGGCCGGGCTGAATGACACGGCCACCGCCGCCGATAGCGCGGGCGGTGCCGCGCACGACGCTGGGGCCGCTGCAGCCGAAGGCGCGGACACCGCCCTGATCGGCTGGCAGGCCGTCACCGCGGCGCTCGCCGACTACGCCGCGAAGGCTCGCAACATTGGCGGCGATATCGGCAGCGCGCTGGTCGGGGCGTTTCAGAGCGCCGAGAACGCCATCGGCGACTTCGTGAAGACCGGCAAACTCGACTTCCGAGATCTGGTCACATCGATGATCGCCGATCTCGCCAAGCTCGCCGCCCGGCGTTTCATCCTTGGCCCCATCGCCAACGCCCTTTCCGGCGCGCTGGGCGGGGCAGGCGGGATTTTCGCAAACATCCTGCATGCAGGCGGGATGGTCGGCGGCCCGAGCCCCGGCCGGATGGTCCCGGCCCTGGCATTCGCGGGCGCGTCTCGGATGCACACCGGCGGTTGGGCCGGACTGCGCCCCGATGAAGTGCCCGCGATCCTGCAACGCGGGGAGCGGGTTCTCTCCCGGCGCGAAGCAGCAAGCTACGGCCAGGCGGGCGCGCCCACCGTCAACGTCACGATCAACGCCCGCGACGCCGAGAGTTTCCGCCAGTCCCGGACGCAGGTCGCCAGCGACATCGCCCGAGCCGTGTCCCTCGGGCAGAGGGGGATGTGATGGCCTTCCACGAGGTCCGGTTTCCGGACAACATCAGCCGCGGCGCACGCGGTGGCCCCGAGCGGCGCACCCAGATCGTCGAGCTCGCCTCGGGCGCCGAGGAACGCAACGCCAGCTGGGCCAACAGCCGCCGCCGCTATGACGTCGCCTATGGCATTCGCCGCGCTGATGATCTGGCGGCGGTCGTCGCCTTCTTCGAGGCCCGCAACGGCCGCCTGCACGGCTTCCGCTTCAAGGACTGGGCCGATTTCAAGTCCTGCCTGCCGTCGCAGACGCCGGGGCCGACCAACCAGCCGATTGGCACCGGCAACGGATCGGCCACCCTGTTTCAACTGACCAAGCGCTACACTTCCGGCGCGCAGTCCTGGACGCGCTCGATCACCAAGCCGGTGGCCGGGACCGTCACCCTAGCCCTGAACGGCACGCCGCAGGCCTCCGGCTGGTCGGTTTCCACTGCGACGGGCCTCGTCACCTTCACCACCGCCCCGGCCGCAGGCGTCGCGATCACCGCAGGTTTCGAATTCGACGTCCCCGTCCGCTTCGACACTGACGCCCTCGACGTCACGCTCGATCTCGAACGTCTCGGATCGATCACCACGATCCCCCTCATCGAACTCCGCCTCTGAAGGACCGATCCCATGTCCGAACCCACGACCGTGCGCATGGGCGCACTGGCCGCCTACCTGAGCCTTGCCCTCGCGCTGTCGGCGCAGGGCGGGGCCGCGATCTGGTGGGCGGGCACGCAGAACACCCGCATGACGTCGCTCGAGGCGCGGGTGGCCGAACTGCTCTCCACCTCGCCGCTCTACCACCGGCAGATCGTCGAAGCCGACCGCCGCATCGCCGTCATCGACGAGCGGATCGCAAACATCCTCGCCCGGATCGAGGCGCTGACCGCCGCGCTCGAACGCCGCCACGACGTCCCCTGATTTCCCAAAAGGACCACCGCCATGCAGACCACCGACCGGGGGCTTCTGGCCCTGATCCGGCACGAAGGCGTCGTGCCCGGACCCTATCTCGACGTGAGGGACGTCTGGACCTTTGGCATCGGCCACACCGCTGCTGCCGGGCCGCCCGATCCGGCGCGCATGCCACGCGGGATGCCCGCCGACACGCAAGCCGGGATCAGCGAGGCGTTTCGGCTCTTTCGCACCGACCTCGCGACCTACGAGGCCGAAGTGCTGCGCGCGGTGAAGGTGCCGCTGGAACCGCACGAGTTCGATGCGCTGGTCTCCTTCCACTACAACACGGGTGGCATCGCCAAGGCTGCGCTGACACGTCACCTGAACGCAGGCAACCGCGCGGCGGCCGCAGCGGCCTTCATGGGCTGGCTCAAGCCCGCCGCCATTCGGTCCCGGCGCGAGGCGGAACGCGATCTCTTCGCGAAAGGTATCTACCCGACCGGCACCGTCCCGGTCTGGGCCGTCGACCGCAACGGCAGGGTGGATTTCTCGCGGCCGATCAGGCGGCTGACCGAGGCCGAGGCGCTGGCCTTGCTGCGCCCGAGCGGCACGCCAATGCCGCCTCCCACCCATCCCGCCACCGCGCCCAGCTGGTGGCAGCGCCTCGCCAGCCTCTTCACCGGAAAGGAAACGACATGAACTGGACCTTTGCCCGCGGCCTCGTCTATCTCGCCTGCCTTATCGCCTCCGGCCTCGCGATGGCGGGGCTGGCGGATTTCGACCTGGCGACCGGAACCTTCGACCTCAGGCCCTTCAACCTCTATGCCCTGACCGGCGCGGCAGGCGGGGTCGTCTCCTCGGCGCTGGCCTCGATCGCGCTCTGGCGCGGCTGGGGGCGGAAGTGAAGTCGCTCCCGCCAGCACTGCAGGCCCATCTCGACGAAGGCACCACGACGCTCGCCTGGTGCTGGCGGATCACCCGGGCGGACGGCGTGACCTTCGGCTTCACCGATCACGACCGGACGCTGTCGTTCGACGGGACCGAGTTCGAACCGGAAAGCGGGCTGACGGCGTCCGAAGTCCGGTCGGGGTCGGATCTGTCCGTGGATGCGCAGGATGCCCAAGGGGTGCTGTCGTCGGACCGGATCACCGAGACCGACATCCTCGACGGCCGGTGGGACAATGCGGCAGTCGAGGTCTGGCGCGTGAACTGGTCGGCCCCGGCGCAGCGCGTGCTCCTGCGCCGCGGCGCCATCGGTCAGATCCGGCGCGGGCGGCTCGCCTTCGTCGCCGAGGTCAGGTCGCTGGCGCACATCCTTGGCCAGACCGTCGGACGAACGTTCCAGGCCAGCTGCGACGCCGCGCTGGGTGATGCACGCTGCGGCGTGAACCTTGAGGCCCCGGCCTTCAAGGGCATCGGCGCGGTGATCGATGCGCTGCGCGACCGAGCCTTTACAGCCTCCGGCCTCGGCAGTTTCGCGGCGGGGTGGTTCGCCTTCGGTCTCGTCGAATGGTCGACTGGGGCGAATGCCGGGCGACGGGTCGAGGTGCTGTCGCATGATCTCGTCGACGGTCTGGCGATCCTCACCCTGCTGGAAGCCCCGGTGCGGCCGATCATGGCGACGGATGCTTTTGTGGTCCGGGCGGGCTGCGACAAGCGGATCGCGACCTGCGGGACGAAGTTCGCCAATGTCGCCAACTTTCGCGGCTTCCCCCACATCCCAGGTCAAGACGCGGTCCTGCGCTACGCTAGCAAGGACGGCGGCCACGAGGGAGCTGTGCTGTGAAGGCCGCCGATCCGACCCGCGTCATCGCCGCTGCCCGATCCTGGCTTGGCACGCCCTATCACGACCAGGCGAGCTTGCGCGGGGTCGGCTGCGACTGCCTCGGCCTCGCGCGCGGTGTCTGGCGCGACGTGGTCGGGCCGGAGCCCTTCCCGATCCCGCCCTACAGCCGGGATTGGGGCGAGACCGGTCCGCGCGAGGTTCTGGCGGATGGAGCGCGGGCGATGATGCCGGAGATCGCACCGGCAGATGCCCCACCCGGCGCGCTGGTCCTGTTCCGCATGATGCCCCGCGCTATCGCCAAGCATGTCGGCATCCTGACCGGACCGGGCACCTTCCTTCACGCCTATGAGCGACTAGGCGTGATCGAGGAACCGCTGACGCCCACATGGCGACGCCGCATCGCCTTCGCCTTCCTCTTCCCCGCTCGCTGAGATTTTCCCATGGCCACGCTTGTCCTCGGCGCTGTCGGTTCCGCCATCGGCGGGGCGTTCGGTGGCGCGATCCTCGGTTTTTCCGGAGCCGCCATCGGCGGTTTCATCGGCTCGACCATCGGTTCGGTCGTCGATAGCTGGATCGTGTCCTCGCTGGCGCCCGCGCAGAAGATCGAGGGCCAGCGCCTCGACAGCTTGCGGATCACCTCGGCCACGGAAGGCGCGATCATCCCGCGCCTTTACGGCCGCATGCGCATTGGCGGCAACATCATCTGGGCCACGGATTTCCGCGAGGAGACCAAGACCACGACACAGGGCGGCGGCAAGGGCGGCGGCGGTGGCCGGGTCCAGACGACGGAATACCTCTACTACGCCTCCTTCGCGGTCGCCTTGTGCGAAGGCCCGATCACCGGCATCGGCCGCATCTGGGCGGACGGCAAGCCGCTCGACATGACCGGGATCACCTGGCGCTGGTATCCCGGCGACGAAGCGCAAGCTGCGGACCCCTTCATCGCGGCCAAAATGGGGGTGACCAATACCCCAGCCTATCGCGGGACAGCCTATGTGGTCTTCGAGGAACTGGCGCTCTCGAACTACGGCAATCGACTGCCGCAGCTTTCGTTCGAGGTCTTCCGGCCGCTCGCGGATCCCGACACGGCCGAGGGGCTGGTCAAAGCCGTGACCATGATCCCGGCCTCGGGCGAGTTCACCTATGCTACCGAAGCGGTCCGCAAGACAGTCGGGGCCACGACCACCATCTTTGGCCAGACGACAGGCGGCACCACCTCGGCCGAGAACCTGAACGCGCTGCCCGATGAGGCCGATATCGTCGTGGCCCTCGACCGTTTGCAGGCCATGGCCCCGGCCGTCGAGAGTGTCAGCCTCGTCGTCGCCTGGTTCGGCAATGACCTGCGCGCGGGCAATTGCTCGATCAAACCGGGCGTCGAGGTGGCGACGAAGGTCACCAGCCCAAAGGTGTGGACGGTCAACGGCGTGGCACGGGCCGCCGCCCATCTCGTCAGCCGCGATGCCGAGGATCGGCCCGTCTATGGCGGCACACCTGCGGATTTCGCGGTGGTGCAGGCGATCCGCGAGATGAAGGCGCGCGGCCTGCGCGTCACCTTCTATCCCTTCCTGCTGATGGACGTGCCACCCGGCAACACGCTGCCGAACCCCTACAGCGCGAATGCCGCGACGCCGGGCCAGCCGAGTTTCCCGTGGCGGGGCCGGATCACCTGTTCCCCGGCGTCGGGCTATGCCGGAACTGCGGACAAGACAGCAGCCGCCGCAACACAGGTCTCCAGCTTCTTCGGTACAGCCACCCTGGCGCAGTTCGCAGTATCGGGCGACAACGTGAACTGGACCGGCCCCGCGGGTGACTGGGGCCTGAGGCGCATGATCCTGCATTACGCCCATCTCTGCACGGTGGCGGGAGGTGTCGATGCCTTCCTGATCGGGACCGAGATGCGGGGACTGTCGACGATCCGGTCCAGCGGCAGCGCCTATCCGGCCGTGACGGCGTTCAAGGCGCTGGCGGCGGATGTAAAGTCAGTCCTCGGCGCGGGCACCAAGGTCGGCTATGCTTCCGACTGGTCCGAGTATTTCGGCCACCAGCCCGGCGATGGAACAGGGGACGTGTTCTTCCACCTCGACCCGCTCTGGTCGGACGCGAACATCGACTTCATCGGCATCGACAACTACATGCCGCTCTCCGACTGGCGCGACGGGTTCGACCATGCCGACGCCCTCGAGGGCTGGCCCGGCATCCATGACCGGGCCTACCTGCAGGCCAACATTGCCGGGGGCGAGGGCTTCGACTGGTTCTATGCCAGTGCGGCCGACAGGTCGGCGCAACTGCGCACGCCCATCACCGACGGCGCTGCAGGCAAGTCCTGGGTCTTCCGCTACAAGGATCTCCGCGCCTGGTGGTCGAACCCGCATTTCAACCGACCGGGCGGGATCGAGAGCGGCACGCCGACGGCATGGGTGCCGCAGTCAAAGCCCGTCTGGTTCACCGAGCTTGGATGCCCCGCCATCGACCGAGGCACGAACCAGCCGAACGTGTTCTTCGACCCGAAGTCCTCCGAGAGCTTCACGCCTTACTTCTCGCGCGGCTGGCGCGACGACGCCATCCAGCGTGCCTACCTCGAGGCCAGTTACCTCTGGTGGGGCACCTCAGCGAACAATCCGGTTTCGGCCATCTACGGCGACCGGATGGTGCATGTGCCGGAATGCGCCGCCTGGACCTGGGATGCGCGGCCCTATCCCTTCTTCCCCGAACTGACGGGCATCTGGACGGACGGCCCCAACTGGCGGCTCGGTCACTGGCTGACAGGTCGGCTGGGCGCGGTGTCGCTCGCCGCGCTCGTGCGCCACCTCTGCATGCGCGCCGGTCTTGCGGAAAGCCTGATCGACGTTTCCGGCCTCTGGGGCGCGGTCGAGGGCTATGTCATCGGCGCGCTGGAAAGCCCGCGCGCGTCGATTTCTACTTTGGCCCGCCACTTCGGCTTCGATGCCATCGAGACCGAGGGCGTGATCCGCTTCGTCATGCGCGGCCGGGCATCCAGCCTGACCCTATCGGTCGACGATCTGGCCTCCAGCCGCGAGGGTGAGGTGCTGGAACTGACGCGGGGCCAGGAAACCGAGCTGCCGCAGGCGCTGAAATGGCAACTAGCCCGGGCCGACGAGGACTACGACGCCGCGCTGGTCGAGGCGCGACGCATCACCGTCGATACGGCGCGGATCACATCGGAGAGTTTCCCGATGGCCGTTCCGCCGGAAGAGGCGGAACGCCGCTGCCGCCGCGCTCTGCTCGAAGCCTGGACTGGGCGCGAGAGCGCAATCTTCCGCCTTCCGCCCTCGCGGCTGGCGCTCGATCCCGCCGACGTGATCCGGCTCGCCCATGACGGGCGGGAGATCGAGTTCCGTCTCGTCTCCGTCGCGGATGCCGAGGCACGCGGAGTGGAAGCGATCCGCCAGGACCGCGCGACCTATGATCTGCCGCCCGGCGATCCGCGTGCGGCCTCGCTGACGCGCCCGGTCGTGTTCGGAGCGCCCGACGCGATAGTGATGGACCTGCCGCAACTGACCGAGGATCAGCCGGCGCATCGTCCCTTCGTCGCAGCCCATGCCGTTCCATGGCCCGGCGAGATGGCGGTGTTCCGCAGCGGCTCGTCCGATGGCTTCGAGCTGCTGACCACCTTCGGCGGTCGGGCGCGGATCGGCGTCCTGGTTTCGGATTTCTGGTCGGGGCCGACCTCACGCTTCGATCTCGGCAACGTGCTGGTGGTCGATCTGCTTTCGGGCACGCTGGAGAGCGTCACGGATCTGGCGCTGTTCAGCGGCGCCAATGCACTCGCCATCGAGAGCGCACCAGGCATCTGGGAAATCGTGCAGGCGGGTGCGGCCGAGTTGCTGGCGCCCGGTCGGTATCGTCTGACCCGGCTCTTGCGCGGGCAGCGCGGAACCGAGGGTGCGATGGGCAATCCGGCGCCCGCTGGTGCGCGGGTGGTCGTGCTGGACGAGAGCCTTGCCTCGCTGCCGGTCGCCGAGGCCGATCTCGGGCTTCCCTGGAACTGGCGCATCGGCCCGGCAAGCCGTCCGGTCAGCGACGAGACCTATGTTGCCACGAGCTTCACGCCCGAGGGCGTGGGGCGCCGGCCGTTCTCGGTCGCCCATGTCGAGCAGCCATGGCGAAAGCCACGCACACCGGGTGATCTCACGATCCGCTGGACCCGCCGTTCGCGATCCCTCTCGGCGGACAACTGGGGCACCGGCGAGGTGCCGCTCTCCGAGGAGGTCGAAGCCTATGAGGTCGAGATCCTCGACGGCCCGGCCGTCAAGCGAACCTTGGCCGCCGCCAGCACCAGCGTAGTCTACGCCGCCACCCAGCAGTCCGCCGACTGGGGCGCACCGCTCGGACCCGGCCAGACGCTGGCAATCCGCATCTTCCAGCTCTCCGCCCTGATCGGGCGGGGCGCAGCGAAAACCGTGACCCTCAGCTTCTGAAGGCTTTCCCCATGTCCGACACGACGACCCATCTCCTGCTGCCCTACATCCTGACGGCGCAGGCCCAGAAGCATGTCACCCACAATGAGGCCCTGCGGCTGCTCGACGGGCTCGTCCAGCTCTCCGTTCTCGACCGGAACCTGAACAGCCCGCCAGGCAGCCCCGCCGATGGCGACCGCTACATCGTCGGCTCCGGCGCCACCGGCGACTGGGCGGGCTGGGATCTGAGCGTGGCGCTCTGGACGGACGGCGCCTGGCTGCGCCTGCCGCCCCGGACCGGCTGGCGGGTGTGGGTCGAGGACGAGGACCTGTTGCTGGTCTACAACGGGTCTGGCTGGGCCGGGACAACCCCGGCATCGCTGCAGAACCTCGCGCTCCTTGGGCTGGGGACGACGGCGGATGTGTCGAACCCATTCTCGGCCAAGCTGAATGCGGCGCTCTGGACGGCGAAGACCGTGGCCGAGGGTGGGACCGGCGATCTCTTCTACACGATGAACAAGGAGGCTGCGGGCGACGATCTCGGGCTGACGCTGCAGACCGGCTTCGTGACCAAGGCGCTGGTCGGCCTCTTCGGTTCAGACAAGTTCCGCCTCGCGGTTTCGGCTGATGGCAGCAGCTTCTTCGACGGGCTGATCGTCGACAACGCCACCGGCATCGTCGATCAGCCCCGGCTGCCGCGCTTCAAGGGCTATACCAACTACGACAACTATGTCGCCGTCGACAGTTGGACGAAGATCGGCATCAATAACACCGACTATAACGATCAGGATGCCTTCGATGCCGGCAACAACCGCTTCGTCGCCCCGGTCGATGGCACCTACCTCTTCGGCGCCACGCTGCTCTACAAGGTCAATTCCAGCACCAATGCCCGGATGCGCGGGCGACTGGTGCTGAACGGATCGACCGAAATCCGGGGATCGCGGGGCGAGATTTCCGGGGCCCATGCCTCCGAGGCGACGGCGCTCTGGCTGCAGACCATGGTGCTGCTCGCACAGGGCGACACCGTCGAGCTGCAGGGCACCTTCCGCGCGGCGGATGGGTATTTCGCCGCCGATCACTCCTCGTTCTGGGGCGCAAAGATCGGCTGAGGGAGGCATGCTATTACACTTCAATGACCCAAGGATGACTTCGTCCGCATGCCAGAGCACGGGATCGTCCGAATGTCGGTATGTCTCCGTCCAGTTCCATTATGTGGACACACATGCCGAGGGGATCAGCGAGAAAACCGAGCAAAGGGCGTTGTTGCAGTCGAATCAAAGAACTGGGCCTCGTGGTCATTCCAGACCACCGTGTGTTGCGATTGCTGACAGCCGCAACTCGTTTGCGCTGACTCCACATACAGCGCGCGGGCGCGCCGCTCCTTCAACCGGCACCCAGTATCCGGCTAGTGGCGGCGCGCCCGTCAAACATCGCAGATAGCCACCTATGGGATACCTGCGTGGTCGGCGATATGTCCGCCGACCGTGGTGGGCTCCGAGCGGGTTCGCCGCCATCCCCACCGCCGCACTTGATCCGGCCCACCGTCCGGCGTCTCCTGCGGTCCCCGCGCTTATCGGGTCCGGGTCCCCATCATCTGCTGCCAGCCCGTCAATCGGGGCTATTGGTTTCCACCGGTGTGATCTCAGTAATTGTCTTAAACTCGCCGAAGAATTCTGGATGGTTCTGCGCGAGATACCGCACCACACGAGCGTTCCCGAGGAGCCTGCCGACATATCCTTTGATCACGGTCAAATGCAGGTGATCCTGACCGTATGTGTCCTGGATCGAAGCGATGCCCTCCTGCAGCCGGGCCAGTTCCTGTTCCATCCGCGCCATGGCTTCTGGTGTGATGCCCTTGACCTTCTTCGGCTTCGACGACTCGAGCAATTGCGATTGCGGTGTTCCCGCCAGGATCGCATTTACATAGGCTACGGAATAGTTGTTCGCGTTCACGAGCAGTTCTGCGGTCTCAATCTGGCGCATGGTCTTCATCTTGCGCAGCGCCTCGAAGACGGCAGCCGTGCAGGGTTTATCCTTCAGGATCGCCACCGCCTCCTCGCAGACCCCGTCCAGAAGATGAACTTTTCGCCGAATGCTACTGAGATTGAGAGCGAGCGCGGCCGCGATCTTCTCTTCCGGGACGCCGCGCTCGATTGCCTTGCGGATCATCTTGTGTTCCTGGACCGGGGCGAGGCGGCTGACTTGCCTGTTGTAGGTGAACGCCTCATCGTCGGTGGAAACCAGACATTCCACCTCCTGAACGCCTTGGTCCTTCAATACCTCGATCCGCATATGCCCGTCGAGCAGCAGCCATGTGGCGGATCGATCCGGGTTTCGCGCCACGACCGGTGGCTCGACGAGACCTATCTCGACAATGGAAGCAAGGATCTGTCGATACTTCCGACTTGATTTGGCGGATTTGCCCAGCGTGCGCAGAGGGAGGATCGCCTCGATGGCAATGGTGACGCAGTCGTCCTCGAAGCCGCGATCAACGTCATGCGGGTGCTGGCTCGAATCGCGGATCAAGTCGGCCTCCCATCCGTGACAGCCTTGGCGAGGTCGCCCGGCATCGTCTCGAGTCCTTCGGCTCGCAGAAGCGTCATGAAATGCTCGTCCGTGCGGAGTTTCCGAAACGCCTCGCGCACGAACATCAGTCGGCCCTGCGTCAGTTCGGCCTTCTTGATCAGCAGCTTCTGACGGGTCGCTTCCTGCTGATAGGCCCGCACCAGCCCTTCGCTGGTCAGCGCCCGCTTCGCCCCATCGCGGCGGCCAAAGGGATTGTGGCGTAGCTGCGGCCCGCGCTGTTCACGCTGCTGGATCAGCCGACGGACGAGTGTCAGCTTCCGGCCCCGCAGCTTGTTCTGCGTGTAGGCGTCCATCAGCGCCTTCTGCGCGCCCTTCGCGTCCGTCTTGGATATCTGGATAGCGAGGTTCAGCGGAAGAACCCCGGTCTCCACGGCCGAGACCAGGCGTTCTTAGCCCTTCTCCAACAGGCCGGCGATCATGTTTACGTATTCCGTGGACACGCCAATCTTCTCGCCGATCTGGCGGTCGTTGTAGCCGCGCTGGCGGAGCGCGCCGATCTCGCGCATCAGATCGATGGGGTTGTGCTGCCGCCGCGCGCAGTTCTCGACGAGGCTCATCACAAGGCAATCGCTTTCGTCGGCCTCGATCACAATGGCCGGGATGCGGTCCTGCTTCAGTTCGATGAAGGCCTCGAGGCGGCCCTGTCCACAGACGAGGTCATATTCCTGCGGATCGGTCCCGGCGCGCGGCGCCACGGTGATCGGGCGCTTCAGGCCGATGCGCGCGATGTTCTCCACCATCGCCTCGAAGGTGCGACCGTTGCGGATGCGGGGATTAAGAACCCGGATCCGTTCGGTTGGGATCAGGGTCACCTGCTTCTGGCTGATCGGCTCCATGTCGTCGGGCATCACGCCACCTCCGCGATCCTGGCCCGCGAGGCGAGCGCGTAGAAGAAATCGAGCGTGTCGAACCGGTACGCATCGAGCGCGAGCCCGTTCTGCTCGGCGAATTTCAGTTTCCCGAAGGTGATGTCGATGCTGGGCAGCACGTAGTAGTCGCGCGGCGCCGCGTTCGCCTCGTCCATGCGCACGGCGATCGTGATGTCGGGAACCAGGCCGGTGTCGAGACGGATGCGCCAGCGCAGTGATCCGGTCGCTGTGGCTGTGCAGCGAGCCAGCACGATGGACACCGTGAACTCGCCGTTGACGCGCACCAGGTCGGTGTCGGGGTCCTGCACGGCTGACCCGCCGCGCCGGGCGACGCCAGCGATGATTTCGGCCACCACTTGTGGATGGGCCTGCCGCAGCGCCCGGTTGACCTCGATGTAGCTGTAGTCCCGGTCGGGCTCATAGCCGATCAGTCGGTACGCGCGCAGCAGGCTGCCGAAGCGGCCGCGATAGGCGCTGGAGGACGGCACGTCGTCCTCCTCGTCAATGATCAGCCCCGAAAGCATCCCTTGGCGCTTCAGAATCGCGCGCAGGGCATCCAGCAGCTCCTCGTCCGAGAAATGGCGGCTGCGCGCATCGACGATTTCCCGAGCGCGCAGGAACAGAGCCTCATCGACGATGGCCGGATAAGCGCCCTCGGCGCGGATCCACATCTCGCGCGGGTTCACCACCCGGCGCTGTTTCAGCTTGAAGGAGATCTTGTTGAAGACGTTGTTGCCGATGTATTTCTCGTTGGTCAGCACCTGATGGACCGTCGCCCGCGTCCATGGCCGGTCGAGATCGGTGCGCAGTCCATCGGCGTTCAGGGCATCCACTATCTCGCGCTCGGATCGGCCGTCCTCGACGAACATGCGATACATGCGCCGGACGACATCCTGTTCGTGCTCGGGACCGAGGACGAGAATGACCCTGTCGGTCTGAAGGCTTTTCTGCTCGCCGCGCGACAGTTCACCCTTGGGATTGCCGTGCTCGTCGATCAGCACCCGGCGCAATCCGTATCCGGGCGCGCCGCCCTGGCGAAAACCGAGTTCGACGAGGCGGCACTGGCCCGCGAAAACCTTGACCGAGAGTTCGCGGCTGTATTCGCCAGCCATGACCCGCTTCACGGTTTTCAGCAGGTTCGAGCCGATGCTGCCGTCATTCTCGAACTGCTCGCCGCAGTAGTGGACGCGGATCCCGGCGCGCGAGCAGACATGCTCATGGTAGGCGCCTTCGTCGGCATCCTGAAACCGGCCCCAGCGGCTGACGTCATAGACGAGGATCGCCTTGAAGTCGGCTTGCCCGGATTCGACCTCTCCCATCAAGCTCTGTAGTGCCTCGCGGCCGTCGAGGCGTAGCCCGCTCCGACCGGAATCCTCGAAGATGCGCAGGATTTCAAGACCGCGATCCGATGCATATTTGCGGATGACGTCGAGCTGGTTCTCGGTCGAGTATTTCTGGTGATCCGTCGACATTCGGACATAAGCGACCGCGGGCACATCCACCTCGGGCGCCCCGTCGCTCCTGTCCGAATTGGTCGTCCATCGACCGCCCAAGCGCGCATCTCCTCGTCATTCCAAGCAAATTCCTCCAGTCCGCGCAAAGCTGCGGCTGAATCCCCGTGTCCATGTAACGCGAGGGAGGCCGGAATGTCGTTTCCGAAAAAGGGCAAGTTCTTTCCAAACGAAAAAAGGCATACTGGGAACGGTCAGCACGAGCCGGACAACTGGTTCGCGGCTGAGATCGCATCGACCTTGAAGCGATCACTCGGAGACAGTCGGGCGGGGGCAAAGATCGTCGCCTCCTGGACCGGCGCCAATGAGAAGACGGTGAAGAACTGGTTCGCTGGCAGATACGGCCCGAGCGGAGAGCATTTGGTCGCTCCGGCGCGACACTCCGACGAGGTGCTGGGGATGTTCCTCGCAATGGCGTGTCAATCGGCATTCAAACGGGCCCCCTGATCGGCGTCCAAAAGTGACCCCTTTGGCGCGCGGGTGAGCAGGCCCGTGGCGGCGTAGCTTTCCAGCTGGCGCAGCCGACGCGGGCCTGCGTTTTGGAGGGTGTTCAGGCTCGGGTTTTGATGCGCCAGCTGTCGTTGCCGGTCTCGACGATGTCGCAGTGGTGGGTGAGCCGGTCGAGCAGCGCGGTGGTCATCTTTGCGTCTCCGAAGACGGTCGGCCACTCCCCGAATGCGAGGTTGGTGGTGACGATGACGGAAGTCTGCTCATAGAGCTTGCTGATCAGATGGAACAGCAGCTGGCCGCCGGACTGCGCGAATGGCAGGTATCCGAGTTCATCGAGGATGACGAAGTCGAGCCGCATCAGATGTTCTGCAAGCCGGCCTGCCCGTCCGGCACGGGCCTCGGCCTCCAGCCTGTTCACCAGATCGACGACATTGAAGAACCTGCCCCGGGCACCATTGCGGATGACCGCGCGCGCTATGGCCACAGAGATATGGGTCTTGCCGGTCCCGGTGCCGCCAACCAGCACGACATTGCGCTGTTGGCTGAGGAACTCCCCGCTGGCCAGATCTCGCACCAGGGTCTCGTTGATTGGGGTGTCATCGAAGGTGAACTCCTCGATCTCCCGGGCATAGGGCAGCTTGGCGGTGGTGATCTGGTATTTGACCGACCGCGCTTTCTTCTCGTTGATCTCGGCGGCCAGAAGATCTCCAACGATCTGGCGGGGTTCGTGCTGGCGGCGCACAGCCACCGCCATGAGTTCGTCATAAGCGGCGCGCATCCCGTAGAGCTTCAACTCGCCCATTGCAGCCATGATGTCAGCACGATCCATCAGCAGGCCCTCCGCAGCAGATCATAACGGGCGCAGTCCGCCACAGGCTCATGGGTCAACTGCAAGGCCGGAGAGGTCAGCAGAAGCGGTGGTGGTTCCGGATCTCGCCTGCGGGATAGAATATTGAGGATTACATCGGCAGAATGGACGCCTTGCGAGAGAGCTTCGGCACATGCCTTTTGAACCACAGGCATCCCTTCCGTCAGCACAGCGCCGAGGACCTTCACCATCTGGCGGTCGCCATCTGAGGAGCCCTGCAGCTTGCGGCGGATCTGTTCAAGAGCTCCGGGAAGAACCCAGTCCTTGAACGGTGCGCCGTTACGCAGCGCCCCGGGTTTGCGAAGCAGAACAGGCACATAATGCCAGGGATTGTAAACCGTTCGGTCCCGGCCGAAGTGACGCGGGTGGTCTCCGACCAGTCGGCCCTCCTGCCGGATCTCGATCCGCTCAGCATAGGCCCTGATCTCGACCTGCCGCCCGACAGCCGTTGCCGCGACGGAGTATTTGTTGTTGTCGAAGCGCACGAGACAGGTCTTTGACACCGCCGCAGGCAGTGAATGGAATCCGTCGAAGCGCCCGGCATAGGGGACAAGGTGCGGGCGCTCTTCCTGGAAGACCTGCCAGACGGTTTTGTCCGTCAGCTCCGGATGCTTGCTGGTTCTGGCCGAGGCGATGCACTTGTCCAGCAGCCAGGCATTCAGTTCCTCGTAGCTCTTGACCCTGACGCGGGGCGCGAAAAACCGCTGACGGACAGTGCCGACCTGGCTCTCCACCTGGCCTTTCTCCCAACCCGCAGCAGGGGTGCAGGCAACGGGTTCGACCAGATAATGGCTGGCCATCTGCAGGAACCGACGATTGTAGAGGCGTTCCTTGCCGGTGAAGATGGTCTCCACCGCCGTCTTCATGTTGTCGTAGATCCCGCGGGTGCAGGTGCCCTTGAAGAAGGCGAAAGCCCTGTCGTGGGCATCGAACACCATCTCCTGCGTCTCGCGCGGATAGGCCCGCACAAAGAACATCCGGCTGTGGCACAGGCGAACATGGGCCACTTTGATGGTGGTGGTCGCCCCATCGATCACCACAACCTCGTGGCTCCAGTCGAACTGATAGGCTTCACCGGGCGCAAAGCTCAGGGGCACGAAGGCGGCAGAAGCGCCTGAACTCTGAGTGCGTGCCCAGTTCGAGGCGTAGCGGCGCACCGCGTCATACCCACCTTCATAACCGAGACCGCTCAGTTCTTCGTAGATCTGTATCAGAGACTGACGTTCCCGGCTGGACCGCGCGGCGTTGACCTCCAGCAGCCGGTTGAGTTCCCCCAGCCAGGCACCCAGCTTCGGGCGCGGCTGCACCGTCCGGGTATAGGTGAACTCGGTAATCCCGGTGCGGATCACCTTCCGCACCACCTTCTTCGACAGCTTCAGGTCACGGCAGATCGTCTTGATCCCCTTGCCCTCGGTGAAATGTAGCCGCCTGATTTTTGCGATTGTCTCCACGATCAGCATCCCGTGCTCGGCCTCCGATAATCATCGAAGGCACAATGGACCCAACCCCCGGTCGGTGGGGTCCATTTTGGACGCCGATCACCCCAGAAGCGGGGTCCTTATTGCAAGCCGTTCAACAAATGGCGGGGCGGGAGGAACTGATGATGGCCGTGAAACTCGCGGCAGCGGAACAGGCGATCGAGGAGCTACTGGCGACGGTCCGTCGGCTGACAGTCAACGATGAACCCGACGACACCGAAGGATCGCCTGACGAGGCTGATTTTACCGTCCGCCGATAATGCGCAGGATTTCGCGGCGCTCCCGTGCTATCTGATATGGCACGAGACAGAGAGTTGTGTGCCTGATCAGCCCCTCCGCGGGTTTGACCCAAACAGCACCAGCGGCCATCGCGCACAGCGAAAACCGCCGTTTTTCCCCCTGCCATGTTGTTCAGCGCTCAAGCTTTCAGGCCTGCTGAAAAACAACTTCGCTTTGTGCATGGCGAACCGGGGGAACGACGGCCCGAGCGCACGGCGGATATCGTGACAATATCCGCCGCTCGGCTCTGGTCAGACCCGCGGCGCCGGCTCATCCTTGATGAACTGATTCAGCACGTTCTTGGTCATCTTCGAGACATTGTTATCGTAATCATTCCAGGACAGGCTGCCCAGCCAGGAAATGGACGATGTCGCGAACATGCCGCCACCATTTGCGGTCGAGAAGTAGGTGATGTCGGCGCGGACGAAAGGATGTTCGCCACCATTCATCCCCGGATGCGGAAATGCCTTGTCATCGGGGATGACCGTATAGACGACGCTATGCTCGACCGAGCTTGCAAGCAGTAAGGTATTCGGCGGCGTGCCCAGAGCAAGATCGTAGCGATCCAACTCATATCCACCGGCACCACCTCCGACGAGGCCGCCATCGCCGATCCGCTCTTCAGGATCGATCCCCTCCATGATCCAGGCGACGCGCTCGTCCTGGCTGTCGGGCATCTGAACGAAATAACCCGAATGATCGAAACCGAAACTGCTCATTCCGGTGCCCCAGATCTTCTGGGTCGCGCGGGCGCGTCCACGGAAACGACCGCCGCGCCGTCCATTGGTGCTGTAGTGATATTCGCCGGGCGGCGCTTCCCAAGCGGTCACGCCCAGTTCCTTGCGGACCTCCATGACCCAGGGCTTTTCCGGATGAACTTCCACAATCCAGTACATCCCGTTCGCGGCCAGATACATGCCGCGCCCGCCGTCGGCCAGATAATCCTCCCACGCATCGGCATTGGCCCAAGTCTGATATTCGGGATGCGAGCCGGTCAGCACAACCTTATAGCGGCGCAGCAATTCCGCGCCCTGATCGTTCAGATCATGTTCCGTGGCGACGTCGTACTCGAAACCGTTATGGTTCAGCCAGTCGATCAAGTGTAGATCGGCGGGAAGCTCCCAGATCGAGCCGAAACCCTGACGATGTTTCGGGCGAAGGTTCATGATCGGGCGCCGCCATGAGGTGTATTGCACGCCGCGACCGTCGATATGACCATCATAGGTTGACAGCCCGTAATAGCTCAGGTTCTTGTGCAACTCGACGTCGTTTTCGTTCAGAACCGGCGTATGGCCGGCGACGGCCTGTCCGATATCCGCCTTGTGCATGATCTGCTCATTGGCATAGGCGAGATAGCTCAGCGTGCTGGCAATGACGAGGATCGGCGCCGTGGCGGTTCCGCGCGGCGGAAGAACGAAGAACGGAATGTAATCCTCGGTGTCCTCGTAACGGATCTTCACCGCGTAGAAATCGCTTTTCAGGCCCTCTGGAACGGTGAACTCGAAATCCTTTTCCCAGCGGCAGTCGTCCAGGCAGTCCTCGTGAAACCAGAGCGCGCCATACTGCTCGGGGCAGTGGATGAAGTTCTCCTCATGCCCGTCCCAGTTCCACCCGGTCGAGCCGCGATCGGGCTGATTCATGCAGCGGCCGTGATGCCCATTCCCCGAGGCATCGACGACGTGATCGGTGGGAATCCCGTTCAGCCCGATCCCAGCAGAAAAATCCCAATGGGCAAGGCGGGAAATAGGCCTCACGATCTCGCCCCTGGACAGCTTTTCCGCATCGTCTTGGCCCAGCGCGCAGCCATAGATCTTGGGGGCATCGACCTTGCCGTTGTAATGGGCGATGCACCAGGTCCGGCCGTCCTGCGCGGCTGCCTCGCCGAGCCCGGCAATCAGCAGCGAGGTTTCGGAATCGGCAGCCTTTACAGTGGCATCGGCAGAGACGGCACAATCCGAATCGAGCGGGACGACAAGCCCGAAGCGGCTGTTTGTCCGGTTCACGACGGATTTCTGATACAGCCGAAGCTGTTTCTTTTCGGGATCATAAACACCGGTGATCGAATACCAGATCTGCTGAAACAGCGGGCGATCACTGACGACACTGGAGGTCGCACCGCTGCCGTCGCCAATCGTAAACACGACGCGGCCGTCCTCGATCGCGAGGTTCCACCCCGACTGGCGCTCGTCGTTCCATCGCGACGCAATCCCCTGACGGCCACGGCTCGGCGTTGTGGACCAGAGGAACAGATGAACGGAAAACGCACCATCGGGCTGCAACCCGGCGTCGGGATCCGCGACCTCGACATAGCTTCCGAACTGGGTGCGCTGAAAGCGGGCGGGATACTGCCCTTCCAGATCGGATTTGATCGCTTCCTCCTTGTAACCCGGACCCGCCGGATTGCTGTCGCCATGGATCAGCCGGACCAGCTCGGCATCGAATGTCCCCCTGGTTTCGTTGGCGCTGACGTAAAAGCGGATCGTTTCTCCAGTGGCGACGCTGGGGCGGTCACAATATCCGCGAATGGCAATGTCTTTCATGTCTTCCCCCTGTGTGAATTCGTGCTGAGAAATGACTATGCAAGCTCTGCGCGCACATCTTCGATGCGGCGCAGGAACACGGCGTGCATGGCCTCTTCTTCGGTCTTGAATCGCTCATCACCCAACTCCGGCAGCTCGCCGAACTCCCTGATCGTGGCGATCCGATAGGCGTCCCATTCCCTTTCGGAATAGATGTAGTATTTTCCGAAGGTCGGTTGCATGCGGAAATAGTTGTGCACTCGCTGAAGATAGGGGCTGGGGTGCTTCCTGTAGCCGAACGGGTTCGCGGCATGCTCCTCGACGATTTCGGGGTGTTCATCAATGATGTCAATGATCTCCTTTCGCCGCCGCTCGTCATAGAACGCGTACCAGTCGGCGCTCCTGTCACGATAGTTCGACGGATCCCGGACGCAGGATTCGCTGGCTTCAGTCATCTTCTCCTCCCTTTTTGTGGCATTGTGCCGAATTGAAATGTGCGACAAGGTAATCTAGGTTGATCAGGCCGGAGCTCGCGGCGAGATATGCAAGCTCGATCCGGTTTCTGGCGAAGGTTTTTTCTAGTATATTTTCGATATGCCGATCGACGGTCCGTGCAGATATTGTCAGAATGTCCGCAATCTGGGTGCGCGTCATGCCGATAGCAGAGAGTGAGCAGACCTCGGCCTGCCTGATGGTCAATCCGAAGGGTAGGGACGCGGGGACGTGGCTTACAAGCCAGCCGCCATGGCAGATCTTGAAATCGACGCGATGCACGATCTCTCCGCATAGGCACCAGCAGGTGCTGGGCAGACGCGCGCCGATGACATGCAGGCTGTCGATGTTGCCGTATTTTCTGACGGCAATGTTGGACAATTCATGTATCCTGCCGAAGATACATGCCTCATGCCTGTGGGGGCGCTGAGTGTTTCCCTTGTCGTCGATGAAGAGGGAGCAGGCATGTTCCTCCAGCCCTTCGATCAGCGATTTCGGTGTTTCCCAGTTGTCGACCAGCGCAGACAGCACGGGCGAAATGTCATCAATGATCCTCAGGAACCCGACAGATGGCTGGCCGGGATCTTCGCTGCTGGTATGCAGATTGCCGACATATCTGTTTGATCGGCTCTTCAGATAGCTGGTCGACCCCCCCTTGTAGCCAGCCGGGTTCCAGAAATTGCGCGCGGAAATGCTGCGAGAGTAATCGAAATTGGTTGTTTCCCAGCTGAAGAACGACTGGTTGGTGCGCAGGATCCACAGATAAGCCGGATCGATGGACATGTATGAATTGTCCAGGTAGGCGACGGTTTCCCGGGAATATCCGTGCGAAAATATTGAGTTGTGATTGCGGGTCAGCGGGTCATAGATCGATAGCGACATCGCGGCCAGCGGCGCCAGAGTGTTCAGTTCCTCTGCGACCAACAAAATCCTGTTGGCTCGGGACAGGTCTTCAGACATGATTGACATGATATTCGAGACAGACCGGCGCTGTGCGGATGTCGCGTAATGCGAATTATCAATCTGCATGCTTTACCTGCGCTGTTGTTACTTAGAACTCCAGACATGTCATCTTGCTTACACGTTACGAGGGCGGCAGATTCGAGTCATGAGTATATCTACCCATGGCTCGAAAAAAGTTCCCCGATTGCATGCCGGGGCGCTGTCAGGGAAACCTGTCTGGCCGGACTGCGGCGAGCCCCCTACCCACCCTGTCATAACCCAGCCCTCGCCCTTCCGGTACTTTAAGACCTCGCCCGAGGTCATCCGCCTGGCGGTCATGCTCTATGTGCGCTTCCCGCTCTCGCTTCGGAACGTCGAAGACCTGCTGCGCGAGCGTGGCATCGACATCTGCCATGAAACAGTCCGGCAGTGGTGAATGCGCTTCGGCCCAATGTTCGCCGCCGAGATCCGGCGCCGCCGCGCCTCGCGCTTGCGGACGGGCCCTGAATGGCGCTGGCATCTCGATGAGATGTTCGTGAAGATCAACGGCGAGCAGCACATCCTCTGGCGAGCCGTCGACCATGAGGGCGAGGTGCTGGAGGGACTGGTCACGAAGACCCGAAACCGCAAGGCCGCCCTGAACTTCCTCAGGAAACTGATGAAGCGCTGCGGTCCCCCCGAGGAGATCGTCACCGATCTACTGCGATCCTACGCTGCGGGAACTCGGCGCCGCCCAGAAGCAGGTCACCGGGAGGTAAACACTGCGTATCGCTATGGCCGTCCTTGAACCGTTCAATGTGCTGCGAGCAACATATGGGTTCGATTCCGTATAATTCTGATGCTGGCCGATCTCCATGACCACGAGGATCCCGCGATGCGATAAGGTGTATCGAGACGCGGCGGCGGCCCTACGGATGAAGGGGCTGCTGTTCGGCCCCGATGGTGCGGTCTTCTCGCCGACGCGCAGGCCCGGTCGCTGGCAATGACTTCGGCCGCTGTCCGCGGCTTGTAGCTGGTCTCGGGCCCGGCGAAGGGGCGGGTCAACTCGGCCTTCAGCCTGTCGAACGCCTCCTGCTCTGCCCGCTCCTTGTCCCGCCGGATCAGGTCACGCACGTATTCGCTGATGTTCTCGTAGGAGCCGTTCTCGCTGACATTGGCCGCGACGAAGTCGCTGAACGCACCGCTGAGGCAGACGGTCATGGTCGTGGAGCGGGACTTCGCAGACTCCTCATGTGCGGCGCGTATTCAATATAACCAAAGAAACACTACACATCAAGGATGCCGCTGGCCTTGGCCAGCGGCGCAGATGTGTCGGCGCGAGTGCGTGCGGCGCGCTTCGTGGCGCTTGAGGACGGGCGGATCGTCGCGGATCAGCGGAAGGATCGTTGATCAGCCGAATCTTTGGTCCGCTAGGCTATTGAAAACAAACGAGTATAAGTGGAGAAGGTTGTCTTTCAGACCCCCATCCTCCGCCATTTCAGACCGCCTCTGGGCACGCCAATCGCCGCACTTGGCCCGCAATAAGCGTCCTTAGCAGTTCCGTCTTCGATCCCATGATGCGGATTGCGTCGTCCGCGACCTCGACACGCTGCGCCAGCGAGCGCAGGTGATCCCGCCGATAGCCCCCCTCGGTCCCCCGGATACGCTCGCGTGCGCGGCGGGCGAAGCCTTGGATCATCGTGGGGGTGATGGCGCTGTGGCCGGGGCTTTCGAGCAGCGCTTGCGCCCGGTCGGCATCGGCCCTCGCCTGATCGCGGATGACCTTGAGGCCGGCGATACGCTCCTTGAGCGCCGGGTCGTCCAGATCGGCAACGCCCGCCTCGATGGCGTCATAGAGCCGCTTGAGGCGCTGTTCCGATTCGGTGGCCTGACGTTGCAGGGAAGCGATATGCTCACGGCGGCGTTCGGCCTGATCCTCGCGGCGGCCGAGAACGCTGCCTAGCAGCTTCTCCAGCCGGTCGGGATCGAGCAAGCGTTCCTCGATATGGCGCACCACCATATTGTCGAGCTTGTCCATGGGGATCGCGCGGCCCTTGCAGCCGGTTTCGCCCTGCCGCGCCTTGATCGAGCAGGCATAGTAGCGATAGCGGCCGCCCTTGCCGGTGCGGATGGTCATGGCTCCCCCGCAATTGCCACAATAGCAGATGCCGGTCAGCAGGGTCGGCCCGATGACGACACGAGCCGGCAACTCGGTCTTGGGATTGCGGGCCTGCAACAGCTTCTGCACCGCTTCGAAGGTTTCCCGGTCGATCAAGGGCGGCACCGGCACGGTGATGACCTCCGCTTCGGGCTTCAACTCCTTCGACTTGCCCCGCTTGTTGAACTGATGCTCGCCGATATAGGTGCGGCGGGTCAGGACGCGATGGACCTGACCGATGCCCCAACGCCCGCCGTCGCGGGTGAAGATGCCCTTGCCGTTGAGATATTTGACGATGGCCTTGACGCCCATCTGGCCGGATGAGCCTTCGCCTTCCAGCGCGAGGCGATACATCAGCCGGATCGTATTGGCGTGCAGCGGGTCGATTTCCAGCTTCTTCTTGACCTTCGCGCCGCGCTGCTCGGCCGCGACCACGCGGTAGCCGATGGGCGGCAGCGAGCCATTCCAGAAGCCTTGCCGCGCGTTCTCCTTCAAGGCGCGCATGACGTGCTTGCCGTTCTCCTTCGACTGGTTTGACACGAGCCTTGAGACCATCAAAGACGCGACCAGGATCGTGACCAACAAAGCCAACATGAGAGATCATGGAGGCTGGAGGTTGGCGATTGCGACAAGGAAAGTTTGGTTCGGAACCGCGCATAATAAAACGTGCACGGGACGTGCAAGGAACATCCGAGGAACTAGAAAAGCGTAATTATATCATAATATTGAGCGATTATACCAAAAACTTAGCAGGGGTCTGCCTTCGACCACTCGGCCACGTCTCTGCCGCCCCATATATGGGTCAAGTGTCAAGGAAACGAGCGCTTTCTGAAATGTTTCAGAAACCGCTTCCATAGCATGAAGGTCTGGAAGCCAAATGATTCCAGCAGCCTGGACGCATGTTTATGTCTTGCTGCCCGTAATCCTTGACGCCGCTTCTTCCTCGGTATCCAAATGGCAGATCCTTCATCCCGTCTTCCGGCAGATCCGCACCTCGGTGCCCCATTCGGCGCAGCGGCGAGTCAGGTCCTCGGGCAGGGGATGGTCGGTAAAGACCGCGTCCAGTTCGGACAGGCTGGCGATCCGGGCGGGGGCGGGGCGGCCCAGCTTGGAATGGTCCGTCACCAGAAAGGCCCGGCGGGCCTGCCGCAGGATCGAGCGGCTGACCCGCACCTCGGCCAGGTCGAAGTCCAGCAGGTCGCCGTCATGGTCCAAAGCCGAGGTGCCGATCACCGCGTAATCGACCTTGAACTGCTCGAAGAACTGCGTCGTCAGCTCGCCCACCAGCCCGCCGTCGGAACGCCGCAGCGCACCCCCGGCCACCATGATCTCGCAGCCCGGGTTGGACAGCAGGATATTGGCCACGTTCATGTTGTTGGTGACGACGGTAATGTTGGAATGGTGGACCAGGGCCTGAGCCACCGCCTCGGTCGTGGTGCCCAGGTTCAGGATCAGGCTGCAATTGTCGGGAATCGCCGCAGCACAGGCGGCGCCGATGGCGGCCTTGGCCTCGGCGTTCATGCGCCGCCGCGCCTCATAGCCCAGATTCACCGCCCCGGCCCGGGGCACGGCGCCGCCATGGACGCGGTCCAGAAGCCCGGCCTCGGCCATCTCGCCCAGGTCGCGGCGGATGGTCTGCAACGTGACCTCGAAGCGGTGGGCCAGGTCGTCGACCAGCACGCGGCCCTCGGCCCGGGCGAGTTCGAGGATTTCGTTCTGGCGGATGCTGAGGGCCAAGGGACACTCCATGGCTGGAACATCTTCACTTTATGCCATCTTTACGGGCGCGCAAGCGTTCCTTGCGGGGCGATGCGGCGGCGTCGATGTTCGGTTCGGCACAGATCAGGGGCGAAACGAAAGCCGCTTGACCGCTTGCCGGCGCCGGTGCAGCCTGCCGCGGTTCTTTTACGCGAGGCTCCATGACCCGCATCGCCCCCTTCGCCTTCGCCCTGCCGGGCCGCACCGTCTTTGGCCGCGGCGAGGCGCAAAAGGCCCCCGCCGCGATCCGGGCCTTCGGCGGGCGCGGCGTGCTGGTGCATGGCGCCGATCCGGCCCGCGCCGCCTGGCTGGTCGAGGCGCTGCGTGCCGAGGGGGCCGAGGTGCTGACCGTCGCCTGCGGGACCGAGCCGACGCTGCCGATGCTCCAGGAGACGCTGGCCCGGGCCAAGCGCTTCGGCGCCGATTGGGTCGCGGCCTTGGGCGGCGGCGCGGCGCTGGACCTGGGCAAGGCGCTGGCCGGGCTGATCCCGGCGCCGGGCGGAGTGATGGACCATCTGGAGGTCGTGGGCCGCGGCCTGCCGCTGGTCGCGGCGCCCCTGCCCTATGTCGCGCTGCCGACCACCGCCGGAACCGGGGCCGAGGCGACGCGCAACGCGGTCATCGGCCTGCCCGATCATGGCCGCAAGGTCTCGATCCGGGACGAGCGCATGCTGCCGCGGCTGGCCATCGTCGATCCGGCGTTGACCGACGGCTGCCCGCGCGGGGTGACGCTGGCCTCGGGGCTGGATGCGCTGGCGCAGGTGATCGAGCCTTATGTCTCGGCCAAGGCCACACCCTTCACCGATGCGCTGGTGCGGCCGGTGATCGGGCCGGGTTTGCGGGCGCTGCAGCGGC
The DNA here is from genome assembly GCF_900005615.1 of Paracoccus aminovorans. NCBI lineage: Bacteria > Pseudomonadati > Pseudomonadota > Alphaproteobacteria > Rhodobacterales > Paracoccaceae > Paracoccus > Paracoccus aminovorans. The sequence continues at coordinate 285,262 of NZ_LN832559.1, forward strand.
TGATGCAGGCCGAGGATGCCGATGCGCGCGACACCATGGCCTGGGTCAGCCTGTGCGGCGGCATGGCGCTGGCGAACGGGGGCCTGGGCGCGGTGCACGGGCTGGCGGGCGTGATCGGCGGCATGACCCCGGCCGCGCATGGCGCGATCTGCGGCGCCTTGCTGGGACCGGTGCTGCAGCTGAACCGCGACCACGCCCCAGACCCGGCCCGGGTGCGCGCGGTCTGCGATCAGATCGCGGCCGTCCTGGGCGGCACTCCGGACGAGGCGCCGCAGGCGCTGGCCGGCTGGGCGCGGGATGCCGGCCTGCCCGGCCTGCGGGCGCAGGGGCTCGACCCCGGGCGGCACCCGGCGGTGGCCGAGGCCTCGCTAGCCAGTTCCTCGATGAAGGGCAACCCGTTCCCGCCCACCGTCGCGCAGCTTTGCGCGGTCCTGGACCAGGCCGGCTGACGACCGCCGTGCGGCCTTGCGGGGCCGGTCCCCCGGCGGTTGAATTTCGCCAAGACAAACCCGGGATTTTCGCATATCCTGCTGAAACGGAATGGCTTTCGGAGCTGCCGGCCGAGGCCTGCCCCTATGGGTTCAGGAGAAGGTGTCATGGTTGACAAAGCCACGGGCGAGGTGCGTTTCGCGGTCGTCCTTTACGGCGGCGTTTCGCTGGCGATCTACATGAACGGCATCGCGCAAGAGCTTTTGCGCATGGTCCGCGGCAGTTCCGACCTGCCGGACGAGGAGCTGGACCCCGGCGAGACGATCTATCGCCAGCTCTCGCGCGAATTGGCCGGGCCGCGCGGCGGGCGCAAGCGTTTCGTGATCGACATCATCTCGGGCACCTCGGCGGGCGGCATCAACGGCGTGGCGCTGGCCAAGGCGCTGGTGGTCGGCAGCAAGGACGTCGCGGTGCTGCGCGAGGCCTGGACGGACAAGGCCGACATCGGGCTGTTGCTCAACGACCGCGCCGCCCGCATCGCCCGGCTGCGCCCGACCGAGTCGCTGCTGGACGGCCGCCACATGTATGACGTCCTGCGCGAGACCATCGCCCGCATCAAGGGCGACGGCCGGCCGCTGTCGGAAATGGTGGACCTGTTCGTGACCGCCACCGACCTGCAGGGCGTGCCGGCGCCGATCCACCTGACCGGGGCCAGGCTGGACGAGAAGATCCACAAGACCGTGTTCCATTTCGCCTTCGACAAGGCCCGCGCCGAGCAGAACGACTTCACCCCCGAAAACGACGCCATGCTGGCCTTCGCGGCGCGCTGCACCTCGTCCTTTCCGGTGGCCTTTCCGCCGATGCGCTTCGCCGACATGCCGGCGGACGCGCGCGCGCCGGCCTATGCGCGCTTCTTTCCGCGCGGCTGGAACCACGAGGACCGGCTGTTCGCCGATGGCGGCTATCTGGACAACCGGCCCTTCAGCCATGCCATCGACCTGATCCCCTTCCGCCCGACCACCCTGCCGGGTGAGCGCAAGCTGCTGTTCATCGACCCTTTCCCCGAGGAGCGCCGCCCGCCGGACCCGGTGACCGGCGTGGTGCCGCCGCCGGCGCCCGAGCCGGTGGACTTCCTGCAGAACGCCCGGCTGGCCGCCTCGACCCTGCCGCGGACCGAGGTGATTCGCGACGACATCCGCGCCATCACCCGCATGAACAACCGGCTGGAACGGCTGGGCACGCTGCAGGCCCGCTGGGCGCGCGACCAAAGGCAGGCGGCGCTGCGCGGTCAGGCGATGGACGAGCCCGGCAAGCCCGACAACCTGGAACGGCTGGACCTGGCCGACCAGGTCGCCGCCGGCTATGGCCAGACCTATCCACTGTATCATCACCTGCGCGTCTACGACACCACCGACAGCCTGACCGGCATCGTCGCCCGCCTGGCCGGCCATGCCCCGGATTCCGACGAGGCGCTGTATCTGCGCCAAATCCTGCGCGCCTGGCGCGACGACCATTTCGCGGCCTACCACCAGCCGGGGCGCGAGACGGAAAGCGCCTTTCTGTCCCGCTACGACCTGGGCTTCCGGCTGCGGCGCCTGATCCATCTGCGGGCCGAGATCGACCGCCGGCTGGAGCCCGCGCCGGACGAGCCGCTGCCGCCGGAATCGGTGCGGCTGCTGCGCTCGGTCCGCGAGCTGGTCGAGGCGGAACTGGCGGCGATGCGGGCTCTGGCCCGGCCCGGCGAATCCGATGCCGGCAAGCTTCTGACCGGCGACGAGATCCGGGTCCTGAACCTGCAGATCGGCGCCCATTACGGCAAGGCCATGCAGCAGCCGACGCTGGAACGGCGCTACGATCTGGCGCGGCAGGTCTATGAGCAGCCGCAGATCCGGCCCCTGGTCAAGAAGGCGCTGGCGCAGCAAGGCCGGCAGATGCGCACCGCCTTCGACAAGAGCAGCGCCCGCATCCGCGAGGGGCTGGACCTGTTGCGCCTGCCCGAGCTGAAGGCGGTCTACGAAGGCTTCCACTGGCATGACGTGATGACCTATCCCTTCCTCGAAGGCTCGGAATTGCAGGAACATGCCCAGGTCGAGGTGTTCCGCATCAGCCCGGCCGACAGCCTGCTGAACGGTCGGCCCTCCAAGCTGGCGGGCATCGCGGTCGGTGCCTTCGGTGGCTTTCTCAGCCGCGACTGGCGCGAACACGACATCCTCTGGGGCCGGCTGGACGGGGCCGAGCGCATCGTCGCCGCGCTGATGTCCGACCGCAGCCCCGAAGAGCGCCAGGTCTGGATCGACAGGCTGCAGAACCGGATCCTGGCCGAGGAATATGCCGACAAGCCCGGCGAAAGCCGGCGGCTGGCGCTGCTGAAGGCCAAGCTCAAGGACAGCCAGATCGACGACGACGCCTTCGAGGAAACCGCGGCCCGGGCGCTGGGGGTCAAGGACGCGGTGGCGCTGGACCTGAGCCGGTTTCGCGATCACTACAGGGATTTCAAGCCCCTGGGTCCGCGCGCGCCCCAGATCGCCGGCTGGAGCAGCCGCAGCATGGCGATCCTGTCGCGGATGATCGACGACCTGCCCGACGACGGCATCCTGCGCATGGTCGGCACCCGGGCGGCGGCGGCGCTGCGCGCGGGCGGCGGGCTGATCTCGGGCTTCGCCCGCTTCGCCATGCCCGGCAGCTATTGGCGCATGCTGGCCGACAAGCTGCTGTATCTGGCGATGCTGGCGGGGCTGCTGATCGGCTTTCTGGGCTGGTGGACCGGCTCGGGCATCGCCAAGGGCGGCTGGGCGCTCCTGACAGTGGCGGTGGCGCTCTGGCTGGTGCTCTATGTCTTCGGCCGCTGGCTGCGCGGCCGGGCCAGCCTGTCGCAGGCGCTGCGCTGGCTGCTGGCGCTGGTCGCGCTGGCGCTGATGGGCATCGGGCTGTGGACTGTCGCAAACCATCTGTTCCGCTGACGCAATCCGGGTCGCGAAATCGCGACACGTTGTCGCAAACCGGCCGGGCTCATCCGGGCATCGGTTGGAAAAAGACCGCGACGGGATAGAGACGACCCCGACGGTGGGCGGGTCTAGGCTTTGTGTCTGACTTGTGCATCGCGGCACCTGTGCTATCCGCAAGCGAGGGCGGAGGGCCAGGCGGCCCGGCCGACGCGGAACGTCGTGGCGCGGAAAGTGAAGGAGGTGGGCGGATGGCAGCAGATATCATTGACGGGAAGTTGTTTTCGTCTGGGGTTCGGGGTCGTGTTGCGGCTTCGGTTTCGGAGCTGAAGGCGCGGGGGATCGTTCCCGGGCTTGCGGTGGTTCTGGTGGGCGAGGATCCGGCGAGCCAGGTCTATGTCAGGAACAAGGGCATCCAGACCCGCGAGGCCGGCATGGAAAGCTTCGAGCACAAGCTCGACGCCTCTGTCTCGCAAGAGGAACTGCTGGCGCTGGTCGCCAGGCTCAATGCCGACCCGGCCGTGCACGGCATCCTGGTGCAGCTGCCGCTGCCCGGCCACATGGACGCCGAGGCGGTCATCAACGCCATCGACCCCCAGAAGGACGTGGACGGGTTCCACATCCTGAACGTCGGCCTCTTGGGCACCGGGCAGAAGAGCATGGTGCCCTGCACGCCGCTGGGCTGCCTGCTGATGCTCAAGGACCGGCTGGGCGATCTGGCGGGGCTGAACGCGGTGGTCGTGGGACGCTCGAACATCGTCGGCAAGCCGATGGCGCAACTGCTGCTGAAGGAAAGCTGCACCGTCACCATCGCGCACAGCCGCACCAAGGACCTGGCCGCGGTCTGCCGCGGCGCCGACATCCTGGTCGCCGCCGTCGGCCGGCCGCGGATGATCCCCGGCGACTGGGTCAAGCCCGGCGCCACGGTGATCGACGTCGGCATCAACCGCATCGAGGAAGGCGGCAAGACCCGGCTGGTCGGCGATGTCGACTACGACAGCGCCGCCCAGGTCGCCGGTGCCATCACCCCGGTGCCGGGCGGCGTCGGGCCGATGACCATCGCCTGCCTGCTGGCCAATACGCTGACCGCCTGCTGCCGGGCCAACGGCCTGCCCGACCCCGAGCTGGTGGGCACCGAGGAAACCGTCGCCTGAGACCTGCCGGGGGGCCCGGGGGCTCCGCCCCCACGCGGCTGCGGCCCCTCGATGGGGCCGCAGCCGCGTTCCCCCGGGATATTTGTGCACAAAAGAAGCCGGGCCCGGTGCCCGGGACAGTGGAGAAAGCAATGACCAAATACTGCCTGACCGTCGCCTGCGCCACCAAGCGCGGCATCGTCGCCGCCATCTCGGGCTATCTGGCCGAGAAGGGCTGCAACATCACCGATTCCAGCCAGTTCGACGACATGGAGAACGACCAGTTCTTCATGCGCGTCAGCTTCCTCTCCGAAGAGGGCGTGGGGCTGGAGGAGCTGCGCCGGGACTTCGCCGAGATCTCGGAAAGCTTCGACATGGTCTCGTCCTTCCATGACGAGACCGAGAAGATGAAGGTCGTGATCATGGTCAGCCGCTTCGGCCACTGCCTGAACGACCTGCTGTACCGCTGGCGCATCGGCGCGCTGCCGATCGACATCGTGGCGGTGATCAGCAACCACATGGACTATCAGAAGGTGGTGGTGAACCACGACCTGCCGTTCCATTGCATCAAGGTCACCAAGGAGAACAAGCCCCAGGCCGAGGCCGAGCAGCTGCGCATCGTGCGCGACAGCGGCGCCGAGCTGATCGTGCTGGCGCGCTACATGCAGGTTCTGTCGGACCAGATGTGCAAGGAGATGTCGGGGCGGATCATCAACATCCACCACTCGTTCCTGCCGTCGTTCAAGGGCGCCAACCCCTACAAGCAGGCCTTCGAGCGCGGTGTGAAGCTGATCGGCGCCACCAGCCATTACGTGACCGCCGACCTGGACGAGGGCCCGATCATCGAGCAGGACATCATCCGCGTCACCCACGCCCAGTCGCCCGAGGACTACGTCTCGCTGGGCCGCGACGTGGAAAGCCAGGTCCTGGCCCGCGCCATCCACGCCCATATCCACCGCCGCGTCTTCCTCAACGGCAACAAGACCGTCGTCTTCCCCCCCTCCCCGGGCTCCTACGCCTCCGAGCGCATGGGGTGAAACTGCACAGGGCGGCCAACGAGCCGCCCTCCCTCCCATTTTCTTTTGTGCCCAAATATCCCCGCCGGAGGCCAGCAACCGCGAAGCCCGGGCAACAGCGACAAAGAGGCGGTTCAGGCCGCCTCTTTGTCATTTCCGCGATGCAGCGCGTCCTCGACCGTCGCGGCATAGCGTGCCAACGGCCGCCGCAGCCCATGGGTCAGCAATACGCGGCGGATGTCGCGACGGGCACCGGTCAGCCACAACTGCACGCCCCGGCGATGCGCCTTGTGGGCCAGCCCCTCGATCATGTTGGCCCCGGTCGAATCCAGAAAGGGCACGGCGCTGAAATCCACCACCAGCACCCGTGCCCCGTCCTGGATATTGTCCAGCACCGAGCCGATGCTGGCCGTGGCGCCGAAGAACAGCGCCCCCGAGATGCGGTAGACCAGCACGTCATGCGGCTGCGGGACATCCGGCCGCGCCTCTCCGTCGGGCCGGTCCGGGGCGACCAGCGGCGTCTGGTCCTGGATGCCGGTGGCCTGGCTCATGCGCTGGATGAACAGCACCGATCCCAGAGCCAGCCCGGTGACGATGGCCTCGGTCAGGTCTCGGAACACCGTCAGACCGAAGGTCACCGCCAGCACCGCAGCCTCGCCCCAGCCCGAGCGCAGCAGGATTGCGATGGCCGGCTTCTCGACCATGTTCCAGGACACCACCGCCAGCACGCCTGCCAACGCAGCCAGCGGGATGTAGGAGGCCAGCGGCGCCGCGACCAGCATGAAGCCCAGAAGAAACAGCGCATGCAGCATTCCGGCCACCGGCCCATGCGCGCCCGCGCGCACATTGGTCGCGGTCCTCGCGATGGTGCCGGTGACGCAGATGCCGCCGAACAGCGCCGAGCCCATGTTCGCCACCCCCTGCGCCACCAGCTCGCAGTTCGAGCGGTGGCGGCGGCCGCTCATGCCGTCGGCGACCACGGCCGACAGCAGCGATTCGATGGCGCCCAGCAGGGTCAGTGACACCGCCGAGGGCAGCAGCGCCACGACCTGGGACCACGAGAACTGCGGCAGTGCCGGCGCCGGTAGCGACGAAGGGATGCCGCCGAATTTCGAGCCGATGGTGGCGACCTCCGCCCCGGTCAGCGCCGTCACCCCCGCCGCCAGTGCCACAGCGATCAGCATGCCGGGCCAATGCGGACGCAGGCGCTTCAGCCCCAGGATCACCGCGACGGTGCCGAGCGCCAGCGCCAGTGCCGCCGGCGTCACCGTGACCCGCGCCGCCCAGAGCGCGCCGAGCTTTTCGATCAGCGCGCCCGGCTCATGCGCCAGCGTCAGGCCGAAGATTTCCTTCAGCTGGCTGGCGAAGATGATGACGGCGATGCCGGCGGTGAAGCCGACCGTCACCGGGAAGGGGATGAACTTGATGAAGGTGCCCAGCCTGAGTAACCCGATCGCGACCAGCATCATCCCCGACATGAAGGTGGCGAGGATCAGCCCCGTCATGCCGAATTGCGCGACGATCCCCGCCACCAGCACGATGAAGGCCCCCGCCGGCCCGCCGATCTGGAAGCGCGAACCGCCCAGTGCCGAGACCAGGAAGCCGCCGACGATGGCGGTATAGAGCCCCTGCGCCGGGGTCGCGCCCGAGGCGATGGCAATGGCCATCGACAGCGGCAGCGCCACGATGGCGACGGTCAGCCCGGCCAGCGCATCGGCGCGCAGCTGCCCGGCGCCATAGCCCTCGCGCAGGACGGTGACCAGTTTCGGGGTGAAAAGCGGCGCGAAACCGGGGTTCGCACGGGCTTGCTGCATCATCTTGGGCCGCACCTTCGCAAAGGAGGCGGCGGGATCGTCGGCTGTCGTCGGCGGTCGCCGTCGCGATTAACTCGTCGGACCGGATTTCAGCCGCACGCCGCGCCCGCCCGAGGCGCTGGCCGCACCCTCGCCGATCAGTTCGATCCCGGCGGCTTCGAGCGCCTCGACCACGCGGGTCAGGCTTTCGACGATGCCGCGCACATTGCCGTCGCTGGCTTCCATGCGCTGGATCGTGGGGACCGACAGGCCGGACAGTTCGGCCAGCCGCTTCTGGTCGATGCCAAGCAGGGCACGCGCCGCACGCATCTGGGCCGAGGTCATCATGTGCTGATTTCCAATCCTTGATGAAGCATATCTAGCATAGGCATAATGATATTTCAAATATCATTCATACAATCTGATATGTCATGTTCGGCCAGGAGGGATTGAGCCGATACGACGGTGGGCTAGATCCGGGGGGTGAACCCTGCCGACCTGTAGGAGCGCGTCATGTATAGCAATGCCCTGACCTGCGCTTTTCGCCTGTACGCTGAGCATCTCGGCCATTCTGATGACGTCGCTGATGTTGAAGCTGCGCGGGCAGCTGGCCGAATGCGGCAAGGTGGTGGCCCGCGCCAGGCTGGCGGTGGCGATCCTCTCGATTGCCATCGCGCTGGTCAAGCTGGGCTTGTGGGATGAGACCCGCCTGCATGTCCACCGCGCCTCGTGACACTGACCGGCGCCGCGCCATGAAAAAGGCCCCGCATCGGCGGAGCCTTTTCCTGTTCCGGGTCGGACGGATCAGAAGTCCATCTTCAGGCCCAAAGTGACCGTGCGGCCGGGGGCATAGAGCGGGTCGATGATCCGGGTGCCCATGACGCGCTCGACATAGCTCGAACGCTCATAATAGGTCTCGTCGAACAGGTTATCGACGCCCAGATGCACGACCACATTCTCGTAGTTCTGCGGACGCCATTCGCCATAGATGTTCACAACGGTATAGGAGTCGTGGTCCCTGAAGCCCGCATTGCTGCCATCCGCGTTCAGGTGCTGGGTCGCATCCAGCTTGCCGGCCCATTCCACCGTGCCGCCGACCTTGATGTTGTATTGCGGGATCTCCTGGTCGATGAACAGCGTGGCGAGGTTCCCGACCGGCATGACGGTGCCGCCGTCCGGAACCTTGTCCTTGCCGTTCTGGGTCACGTCCGCCTTGGTGAAGCTGGCGCCGACCCGGCCCGTGCCCCAGCTGTAGTTGCCTTGCAGCGTGAAGCCCTTGCTGCGGTATTCGTCGGCATTGCCCAGATAGGGCGCCGTCGCCGGATCGGTGTCATACTGGCCGTTGGTATTGTATTCGCCGAGGTTCTTCAGGCGGGTGTCGAAGAAGGTCAGGTTGCCGGTCCAGTTGCCCTGGTTGGCGTTCAGGCCCAGCTTGATGTTGCGCGCGGTCGCCGGCTTGAAACCGTCCTGGACATACAGGTCGGCGGTGCGGGCGTGCAGCAGGGCGTATTCGCCGAAGTTGTAGCCCGACCAGGTGTGCGAAGCGCCGGCAAAGACCTCATAGCCCTCGGCGAACTCATAGGACACGGTACCGTTCACGCTGGCGCCGGTATCGTTGTGATGGATGCCGTTCCAGTCGGTGAAGCGGTGGTGGTCCAGACGCAGACCGGTGGACAGGTCGATGCCGTTGTCGAAGGCGAAGCGGCCCTGCACGAAGGCGCCGATCTGCATCGTCTCCATCGACCAGTAGCGGCGATCGGTGTTGCCGTAGTTGTCGATGTCGTAATCGTCATAGGCCCAGTCGACGCCGGCCGTGATCTTGCCCTGGCCCAGCGTGTAGGTGTTCTGCAACTTGCCGCCGATGGTCTGGTTTTCCAGGTTCATGTCGCCGTTGGTGCGGGCGGGGTCGTAGTTCGGGCGCTCGTATTTGTTGTTCGAGACGAACAGCATCGCCTCGGGGTCCCAGGCGTCGGTGGGCGCGGTCGAGCTGTATTTCAGCGACAGCGTGTTGGTCGTGACCTTCAGCGGATAGACCAGGTCGTCCGCGTTCAGGTCCATGTTCATCTTGATGGTGCGGTCGGCGTCGTCCTTGTTGTAGTCATAGGCCAGTTCCAGACGATGCGCGTCGAACTCATAGCCCAGCTTCACCAGGGCGCCTTGCGCCGCCGGCTCGGTCCCCGGCATCTCGCGGCCGTTCGCGGCCTCGTAATTGTCGCCGCTGGTGCCGTGGATCATGGCGAACCAATCGAAGCCGCCATAGACGCCATAGCCGGCCAGCGAAGCGGAGAGGCCGCGGCCGTTGCTGCCATAGGACAGGCCGACGCGTCCGCCCTGGGTCTTGCCGTCCGTCAGCAGATCCTTGGCGCCCACGGTTTCATAGCGCACGGCACCCGCCGCCGCACCGAACCCCGAGTCGGCGGCGGCGGCGCCGGCCTCGACCTCGACCGATTTCAGGAAGGCCGGGTCGATCACGTTCGAGCCGGTGTGGTGCCAGCTGGTCGGACCCTGCGGCACGCCGTCCACGGTCACCGCCAGGTTCGACTGCTCAAGGCCAAAGACGTGGATGCGCTTGGCCGGACCCGCCCCGCCCGAGACGGTGATGGCGGAATCGCGGGCGAACAGTTCGGACACGTCGGCGGGCTGCAGCGCTTCGATGTCCTCGGCCGAGACCACCACGCCGCCAGTCGCCTCGACGTTTTCCTGACCGTCGGCGACCAGGGTGATCGGGTTCAGGACCAGAGTGCCGCCGCTTGTGCCAGGTGCGGTTTCCTGGGCGTAAAGGGCCGTGGCCAGGGCAAGCGAAGACACCCCCGCCAAGGGAAGGATACGGCGCAGTTGCATGGTTGTTTGCCTTGCTTCGTGAAAAACTGCGTCTCTCTATACGCGCGCGGAGCGGGCTCACAAGGATTTCACTCAGGTATTTCGGGGAATGGGTTACGGATTCTGTCGGAAATGTTGCATATCTGCTGCACCCGCGCCCATTGGGTCCGGGACGCGCGCTGTCGCGCAGGCGGCGGCGAAACGCCGCGGCAGGGACTGGCGCAAACCCCCGGAAAGCGGGTAGAGCGGGCGGGAACCCCAGCCGAAGAAGCGCAAGATGAGCATCAATCTTTATCAGAACGATCTTCCGGACGATCTGGACCTGGGCCCCATCGTGGCCATCGATACCGAGACCATGGGCCTGGATCCGCGCCGGGACCGGCTGTGCCTGGTGCAGATGAGTTCGGGCGACGGCAATGCCCATCTGGTCCAGATCGCCAAGGGCCAGCGCAAGGCGCCGAACCTGACCCGGATGCTGACCGATCCCAAGGTGCTGAAGCTGTTCCACTTCGGCCGCTTCGACATCGCCGCGCTGGAGGCTAACCTGGGTGTGGTGACCAAGCCGGTCTGGTGCACCAAGATCGCCAGCAAGATGGTCAGGACCTTCACCGACCGGCACGGGCTGAAATACCTGCTGTCGGAACTGGTCGGCGTCGATATTTCCAAGCAGCAGCAGACCAGCGACTGGGGCGCGACGGACCTGACCGATGCGCAGCTGGAATATGCCGCCTCGGACGTGCTGCACCTGCATGCGCTGAAGGCCGAGCTGGAAAAGCGGCTGGAACGCGAGGGCCGCATGGGCCTGGCGCAGGCCTGTTTCGACTTCCTTCCCGCCCGGGCCCATCTGGACCTGCTGGGCTGGGGGGATGAAAACGACATCTTCCGCCATTAGGTTGCCGGGCATGAGCGCATATCTCGACACCGCCCGCAGGGTGATCCTGACCGAGGCCGAGGGCCTCGCGCAGCTGGCCGACGGCCTTGGCGACAGCTTCGACCGCGCGGTCGAGGCGATCCTGGTCGCGCGCGGCCGCGTCGTCGTCTCGGGCATGGGCAAGTCTGGCCATGTCGGGCGCAAGATCGCGGCGACGCTGGCCTCGACCGGGACGCCGGCGCAATTCGTCCATCCCGCCGAGGCCAGCCACGGCGACCTGGGCATGGTCACGCAAAGCGACGTGGCGCTGGTCTTGTCGAACTCGGGCGAGACGCCCGAGCTCGCGGACCTGATCGCCCATACCCGTCGCTTCCAGATCCCGTTGATCGGCGTCGCCAGCCGGGCCGAATCGACCCTGCTGCGCCAGGCCGACGTGGCGCTGGTGCTGCCCGCCGCGCCCGAGGCCTGCGGCACCGGGATCGTGCCCACCACCTCGACCACCATGACCATGGCCTTGGGCGATGCGCTGGCCGTGGCGCTGATGGAGCACCGCAAGTTCACGCCCGAGCATTTCCGCACCTTCCACCCCGGCGGCAAGCTGGGCGCCAAGCTGTCGCGCGTGGCCGACCTGATGCATCAGGACATCCCGCTGGTGCAGGAAACCGCGCCGATGGCCGATGCGCTGCTGACCATCAGCCAGAAAAGCTTCGGCGTCACCGGCGTGACCGATGCGCAGGGCCGGCTGACCGGCATCATCACCGACGGCGACTTGCGGCGCCACATGCAGGGCCTGCTGGACCATACCGCTGCCGAGGTGATGACCCGCAGCCCGCGCACCATCAGCCCCGGGCAGCTGGCCGAGGCGGCGCTGGCCGAGATGCAGAACCGCCGCATCACCAGCCTGTTCGTGGTGGCCGAGGACGGCCAGCCGGTCGGGCTGATCCATATCCACGACTTCCTGCGCACCGGGATGGTCTAGGCCATGACCCGCTCGCGCATCGTGGCCCTGCTGCGCGTGATCCTGCCGCTGACGGCGCTGGCGATCCTGTCGGTGCTGTTCCTCCTGGGCCGCAAGCCCGACCCCGAGGCCAGCATCCCCTATGCCGACGTCGACCCGCGCGAACTGGCCGAGCGGCAGGTGGTGACCAGCCCCAGCTATGCCGGCGTGACCGAGGACGGCGCCCAGATCAGCGTCACCGGCGACGAGGCGGTGCCGGACAAAAAGGGCGGCGGCAGCGCGACGGCGGTGCGCATGACGCTGCGCGGCCGCGACGGCCGGGCGGCGGACGTCAGCGCCGGAGCCGCCTCGCTGGCGGGCGACCAGGTCCGGCTGGGCGAGGGCGCACGCATGACTACCGCCGACGGCTGGGTGCTGACCGCGCCCGAGTTCCTGGCCTCGACCACCGCCGGCACCGTGGTGTCCGACGACGAGGTCAATGTCCGCGCCCCCTTCGGCGAACTGACCGCCGGCCGGGCCGAATTGCGCCCCTCGGGCGACGGCAGCGGCGATCACGTTCTTGATTTGAGCGGCGGAGTCCGATTGATATACCGGCCATGACCCTTGCGCCCCTCCGCCGCATTCCGGGGCTTCTCATGCGCCAGAAAGGAAACCCGATGATCCGGCCCGGACCGCTTTTGCCTGTGATCCTGTCGCTTGCGCTGGTGTGCGGGCAAACGGGCGCGGCCGGCGCGCAGGCGACCTCGGGCTTCGGCAATGCGCAGGACGTGAAGCAGCCGGTCGAGGTCACTGCCGACGCGCTGTCGGTGGATCAGAAGACCGGCCGGGCGACCTTCAGCGGCAATGTGCTGATCGGCCAGGGCGCAATGCGGCTTTCCGCCGACAGCGTCACCGTGACCTATGCCCAGGGCGGCTCGAGCCGTATCAGCGCGCTGCATGCCGAGGGCGGCGTCACTTTGGTCAGCGGCGCGGACGCGGCCGAGGCCAAGGCCGCCGATTACGACGTCGAATCGGGCAATGTCGTGCTGACCGGCGACGTGCTGCTGACCCAGGGCGGCAATGTGCTGGCGGGCGAGAAGGTCACGGTGAACCTCGCCACCGGCACGGCCCAGGCCTCGGGCCGGGTGCGCAGCGTGCTGCAACCGGGAAGCCAGCGATGAGCCAGCCGGAACAGGGACTGCGGGTCAGCGGCCTGCGCAAATCCTATCGCAACCGTCCGGTGATCCGCGACGTGGCGCTGCGGCTGGACCGGGGCGAGGTGGTGGCGCTGCTGGGGCCGAACGGCTCGGGCAAGACGACCTGCTTCTATTGCGTCGCCGGGCTGGTCTCGCCCGATTCGGGGCAGGTGCTGATCGACGGCCGGGACGCGACGCGGCTGCCGATGTATCGCCGTGCCCAGATGGGCATCGGCTATCTGCCGCAGGAAATGTCGATCTTTCGCGGATTGACGGTCGAGCAGAACATCATGGCGGTGCTGGAACTGGTCGAGCCGCATGTCCACCAGCGCCGCGAGCGGCTTGAGGAACTCTTGGGCGATTTCTCGATCGGGCATCTGCGCGGCGCCTCGGCCATGGCGCTGTCGGGGGGCGAGCGGCGCCGGGTCGAGATCGCGCGCTGCCTGGCGGCCGATCCGGCCTATCTGCTTCTGGACGAACCCTTCGCCGGCGTCGATCCCATCGCCGTGGGCGAGATCCGCAGCCTGGTCCACGACCTGAAAAGCCGCGGCATCGGCGTGCTGATCACCGATCACAACGTCCGCGAGACGCTGGAGATCGTCGACCGCGCCTATATCCTGCACGACGGCCACGTGCTGATGTCGGGCGCCACGGCCGAGATCGTGGCCGATCCGCAGGTCCGCCGCGTCTATCTGGGCGAAGCCTTTCGGATGAACTGATCCGTTCGCTCTGACGTTCCCTTCGCGCAGCCGTTGACACAGGCCCGCGGCTGTCACCAAATGAAGGGACGGCGGGGCAAGAACGCCCGGCCCGACAAACCCGGGCGGCGCCTGCGCGAGGGCCGCGACCACACCGGGCAACCGAAAGGACGGACAACCATGCGCTACCAGATCAGCGGAAAACAGATCGACGTCGGCGACGCGCTTTCGACGCATGTGAAAACCGAACTGGGCGAGACCATCGACAAGTATTCCCAGCGTCCCACCGACGCGACCGTGATCTTTTCGCGCAACGCGCATGAATTCATCTGCGACGCCGTGGTGCATCTGTCCACCGGCCTGAACGTGACGGCCAAGGGCGCCTCGACCGAGGTCTATGCCGCTTTCGAGCAATGCCGCGAGCGCATGGACAAGCAGCTGCGCCGCTACAAGCGCCGGTTGAAGGACCACCACAAGGACCGGGTCGAGCCGGTTGCCTTCGAGGCCGCCGGCATGTATGTGCTGGCCGCCGACGAGGACGAATGGGAAACCCGGGACGACGGCCTGCAACCTATGATCATCGCCGAGATGGAGACCCGCGTGCCCACCCTCTCGGTCGGCGAGGCGGTGATGCAGATGGAACTGGCCGGCAGCCCGCTGCTGGTCTTCCGCAACGAGAAACATGGGGGCGTGAACGTCGTCCACCGCCGCGACGACGGCAACGTGGGCTGGATCGACCCCCGCAACCTGGGCTAGACTGCACGGAACAGTCTTGAGGAACCAAACGTCCCGGCCGCGGTCTTGCGGCCGGGACTAGCACAATTTCGGGCGACATGCAGATCAGCGACATTCTCTCTCCCGCCGCGGTGCGGACGATGAGCCAGACCACCAGCAAGAAGCGCTTGTTCCAGGAGATCGCCGAACAGGCGCGTGCCGTCTATGGCGTCGATGCCGCGCAGACGCTGGATGCGCTGCAGGAACGCGAGACGCTGGGCCCGACCGGCGTCGGCCATGGCGTGGCGCTGCCGCATGCGCGGCTGCACGGGCTGGACCGGGTGGTCGGACTGTTCCTGCGGCTGGAAAAACCGCTGGATTTCGACGCGGTGGACCGCCAGCCGGTGGACCTGATCTTTGCGCTGCTGGCCCCGAAAAGCTCGGGCGTGGATCACCTCAAGGCGCTGGCGCTGGTATCGCGCACGCTGCGCGACCAGGACCTGCGCGCCAAGCTGCGCGCGAACGAGGACCCGGTGGCGCTGCATGCCATGCTGGCCGCCGCGCCGGGAATCAAGGCGGCCTGAGCATCTTCCAGGGTGAAACCGGTCCGCCTTCGCGCTATAGTCGCGCGCGGGAGGACTATCACATGACCAGACATATCGCGGATCAACCGCGGGCAAACGGCAGCAGCCGCACCCGCAATTTCACCCGCCAGGAACGCGAATCCGGCCTGCATCCGGCCATTGCCGCCCTGCGCATGCGGCCCCGCGCCCGGGACGAATCGGGCAACCGCCGCGCCGCCGAATTCGCCCGGATCGAGCGCGGCCGCCAGGTCTGACCGCAGCAGCCACAATGCAAAACCGGCCGGGCGGCGACGCCCGGCCGGTCCTTGTTTCGGCCGCCTGTCAGTTGCGGACCAGCTTTTCGTAATCTTCGGCGATCTTGCGGGTGGTGTCGCCGACCTGGAAATGCCAGTCGCCGATCTGCCCGACCGGGGTGACCTCGGCGGCAGTGCCGGTCAGGAAGCATTCCTGGAAGCCGTCCAGCTCCTCGGGCTTGATGCGGCGCTCATGCACGGTGGTGCCGTTGTCCTTCAGCATCTGGATCACGGTCTGCCGGGTGATGCCGTTCAGGAAGCGGTCGGCCAGCGGCGTATGCACCTCGCCGTCCTTGACGAAGAAGATATTGGCGCCGGTGGCCTCGGCGACATAGCCTTCCCAGTCCATGAACAGCGCGTCCGAGCAGCCTTTCGCCTCGGCGGCGTGCTTGGACATGGTGCAGATCATGTAAAGCCCGGCGGCCTTGGCGGCGGTGGGGATGGTCTCGGGGCTGGGCCGCTTCCACTTGGCGATGTCGAGCTTGGCGCCCTGCCATTTCGCGTCGCCGTAATAGCTGCCCCATTCCCAGGCGGCGACGGCCATGCGGACCGGGTTGCGGCGGGCGGAAACCCCCATGTCCTCGCCCGAGCCGCGCCACATCACCGCACGGACATAGGCGTCGGTGAAGCCGTTGGCCTTCAGCACGGCCTCTTTCGCGGCGTCGATCTCTTCTGCGGTATAGGGCGACTGCATGTCCAGCAGCCGCGCCGATTCGATCAGCCGCAGCGAATGCTCATACCCCTTGAAGATCTTGCCGCTGTAGCAGCGCTCGCCCTCGAAGACCGAACTGGCATAGTGCAGCGCATGGGTCAGGATGTGCACTTGCGCGTCGCGCCACTCCACCAGCTTGCCATCCATCCAGATCTTGCCGTCACGATCGTCATATGCGCCCGCCATTTTTCCCTCCGGCCGGTTCTGTTTGCGGAATGTTGCGCCGCTTTGCCGAAACCGGCAAAGAAAGTTGCGCAACTTGGCTTCCGGGCTATCCATTCATGGTTGGAAAGTCAACAAGTCTGACGTAATAAGAGCCATGCGTTACGGGGATGCCATGGAAAACAAGGTGAATATGGCCCCGGCGGGCGGCGAAGGCCTGCTGTTTCTGACCGACGACCAGCTGCGGCGCGGGATCGAGGCGATGTTCTTCGCCTATCGCGCCTTCACGGCCGATCCCGACCTGATCCTGGCCGAGCTGGACTATGGCCGCGCCCATCACCGGGCGATCCATTTCATCAACCGCGAGCCGGGGCTGACGGTGACATCGCTGCTGGACGTTCTGGGCGTGACCAAGCAGTCGCTGAACCGGGTGCTGCGCACGCTGATCGAGGACGGGCTGGTCGAAAGCCGCATCGGCCGCCGCGACCGGCGCGAGCGCCAGCTCTACCTGACCGAGCAGGGCGCTACCCTGGAGCGCCGGCTGTCCGAAACCCAACGTGCCCGCATGCGCGCCGCCTATCGCGCCGCCGGACCGCAGGCGGTGGCGGGGTTTCGCCAGGTGCTCGAGGCGATGATGGACCGCGACACCCTGCGCCAGTACAGGGCGCTGAAAGAATTGCCCGACCTATGAGTGCTCCCGACCCGCAACCCGCCGCCCATATCCTGGTCGTCGACGACGACGAGCGTATCCGCAGCCTGCTGCGCCGCTTCCTGATGCGCAGCGACTTCCTGGTCACCACCGCCCGCGATGCCGCCCACGCCCGACGGTTGCTGGACGGGCTGGACTTCGACCTGATCGTGCTCGACGTGATGATGCCGGGCGAGGACGGGTTTTCGCTGACCCGCGATCTGCGCAAGCGCATGAGCACCCCGATCCTGCTGCTGACCGCCAAGGGCGAGACCGGCGACCGCATCGAAGGCTTCGAAAGCGGCGCCGACGATTACCTGCCGAAGCCCTTCGAGCCGCGGGAACTGCTTCTGCGCATCGCGGCCATCCTGCGCCGCGTCCCGGCGGCGGATGCCAAGGGTCCGAAGTTCCTGTCCCTCGGTCCGCTTCGCTACGATGCCGACAAGGGCGAACTCTGGCAGGGCGACACGCCTATGCGCCTGACGGGAACCGAGCAGGCGCTGCTGAAACGCCTGGCCGGGACCCCGCGCCAGCCGGTCAGCCGCAGCGAACTGATCGAGGATCTGGGCCGCGCCCCCGCGGATGAGCCGGGCGAGAACTCCGAACGCGCCATCGACGTGCAGATCACCCGCCTGCGCCGCAAGATCGAGCCCGACCCCAGGGAGCCGCGCTATCTGCAGACCGTGCGCGGAACGGGTTACATGCTGGTGCCGGACTAGGCGAGGCTGCGAGACCGGCAAGGTCCCTTTGGGTATTTGGAAAACGGAAAGAAGCCGGGCGCAGGACCTCGCTCTTTCCGTTTTCCAAATACCCATGTCGACAGCTTCATCTGCGCTATGCATGAAAAAGGGGGCCGGAAGCCCCCAACTCACACCAACGCGCCGTGGCAATGCTTGAACTTCTGGCCCGAGCCGCAGGGACAGGGGTCGTTGCGGGACGGATTTCCCCAGGTCGTCGGGTCCGCGGCGTCGAAGCCGGCGACCCGGCTCGAGACCTCGCCGCCCTCGGCCTCTTCGTGCTCGGGATGCAGATGCGATTCGGTGTCGGCCTGTTGCTGCTGGTATTCGCGCAGCATCTGCTCGCGCTCGGCATCGGTCAGCGGCCGGATGCGGGCCAGCTGCTGGGTCACGTCGAAGCGCAGCCCGTCCAGCATGGTCTTGAACAGCTGGAAGGCCTCGGTCTTGTATTCCGACAGCGGGTCGCGTTGCGCATAGCCGCGGAAGCCCACCACCGAGCGCAGATGCTCGAGCGTCACCAGATGCTCGCGCCATTTGCCATCGATCTGCTGCAGCAGCACCTGCTTTTCGATCTGGCGCATGTTCTCGGGACCGAATTGCTCGGCTTTCTGGGCCATATAGGCGTCGGTGGCCTGCTGCACGCGTTCGCGGATGGCATCCTGGTCCACGCCGTCCTCGGCCGCCCATTCGGCGACGGGCAGGTCCATGTTCAGCCGCTCGATCACCGCCTGGTGCAGTCCTTCGACATCCCATTGCTCGGCATAGCTGCGCGGCGGCAGGTGCTGGTCGATCATGTCGTCGATGACCTGGGCACGCATGTCGGCCGCGACCTCGGCGACCTCTTCGGTATGCATGATTTCCAGGCGCTGGCTGAAGATCGCCTTGCGCTGGTCGTTCATCACGTCGTCGAACTTCAGCAGCTGCTTGCGGATGTCGAAGTTGCGGCCCTCGACCTTGGCCTGGGCGCGTTCCAGCGACTTGTTGACCCAGGGGTGAACGATGGCCTCGCCATCCTTCATGCCCAGCGTCGACAGCACCTTGTCCAGCCGTTCCGAGCCGAAGATCCGCATCAGGTCGTCTTCCAGCGACAGGAAGAACAGCGAGCGGCCGGGGTCGCCCTGGCGGCCCGAGCGGCCGCGCAGCTGGTTGTCGATGCGGCGGCTTTCGTGGCGTTCGGTCGCCAGCACGAACAGCCCGCCGGCATCCAGCACCGCCTGCTTGTCGGCGGCATGCTCGGCCTCGATGCGGGCGCGCAGATCGTCGGGGTTCGCCTCGGGATCGGCGGCCAGCGCCTCCATCACCTTCATCTCGACGTTGCCGCCCAGCTGGATGTCGGTGCCGCGGCCGGCCATGTTGGTGGCGATGGTCACGGCGCCGAGCTTGCCGGCATCGGCGACGATCTGCGCCTCGGCCTCGTGCTGGCGGGCGTTCAGGACGTTGTGCGGGATGCCTTCCTGGGTCAGCATTTGCGACAGCATCTCAGATTTCTCGATCGAGGTGGTGCCGACCAGAATCGGCTGGCCCTTGGCATGGGCTTCCTGGATCGCCTCGACCACGGCGGCGTATTTCTCGGCCGCGGTGCGATAGACCCGGTCGTGTTCGTCCAGGCGCTGGATCGGGCGGTTGGTCGGCACCTCGACCACGCCGAGCTTGTAGATCTCGGCGAATTCCTCGGCCTCGGTGGCGGCGGTGCCGGTCATGCCGGACAGCTTGTCGTAGAGCCGGAAATAGTTCTGGAAGGTGACCGAGGCCAGCGTCACGTTTTCGGGCTGGATCGCCACGCCCTCTTTCGCCTCGATGGCCTGGTGCAGACCGTCGGACAGGCGGCGGCCCTTCATCATCCGGCCGGTGAATTCGTCGATCAGAACGATCTCGTCATCGCGGACGATATAGTGCTGGTCGCGCATGAACAGCTTGTGGGCGCGCATCGCCTGGTTGGCGTGATGCACGATGGTCGTCGATTCCGGGTCGTAGAGCGTCTGGCCCTCGGGCAGCACGCCCGCCGCCTGCAGCCGCTTTTCAAGGAATTCGTTGCCTTCCTCGGTGAAGGTGGCGTTGCGGGCCTTTTCGTCCAGCTTGTAATGCTCGGGCGTCAGCTCGGGCATGAAGGCGTCCAGCGTCTTGTAAAGCTCGCTGCGGTCCTGCGACGGGCCCGAGATGATCAGCGGCGTGCGCGCCTCGTCGATCAGGATCGAGTCGACCTCATCGACGATGGCGAAGAAATGCCCGCGCTGGGTCATCTGGTCGATGGAGCCCTTCATGTTGTCGCGCAGATAGTCGAAGCCCAGCTCGTTGTTGGTGGCATAGGTCACGTCGGCACGATAGGCCTCGCGTTTTTCGGCATCGTCCTGGAACGGATAGACCACGCCGGTGGTCATGCCGAGATGGGCAAAGACCTTGCCCATCCAATGCGCGTCGCGTTTCGCCAGATAGTCGTTGACGGTGACGACATGCACGCCCTTGCCGGCCAGCGCGTTCAGATAGGCCGGGAAGGTCGCGACCAGGGTCTTGCCCTCGCCGGTCTTCATCTCGGCGATATTGCCCTGGTGCAGGAAGATGCCGCCCATCAGCTGGGTGTCGAAGGCGCGCAGGCCAAGCGCGCGGCGCGCGCCTTCGCGGCAATTGGCAAAGGCTTCGGGCAAAAGCTTGTCCAGATCCTCGCCCGATTGCGCCCGGCCCTGCAATTCGCGGGTCTTGCCGATCAGGTCGGCGTCGGACAGGGCGTGGAATTTTTCCTCCAGCGCGTTGATCTGGGCCACCAGCGGGCGGACCGATTTCACCTTGCGGTCGTTGGGCGTGCCAAAGACCAGTTTCGCCAAGTTTCCGATGCCGAGCATGTGAGCCTTCAAAATCGCGTATCTGGGGGTGCGCGGGACGTTCCGCCCACTTGCCGCCACCATTCGCCTTGCCCTATCACTTGGGCCGGAAAAAGGCGACGGGCGCGCATTTTCGGTTGGGCCGGATGTATGCGCCGGGCGCTTGAGTGTCAATGTTTTCGCCCGTTCACCTGTGCGTGGATGCGCGCCCGCATGAAAGGGAAAACCATGCTCCGACCGCTTCTTGCCGCGACCGCCCTGACCTCTGTCCTGCTGGGCGGATTGCCCGCGTCGGCGCAGGATGCAGATACCGTCGTCGCCACGGTCAATGGCGAGGCGATCACGCTGGGCCAGATGATCGCCATGCGCCAGGGGCTGGACGCGCATACCACGCAGGGCCTGCCGGATACGGCGCTGTGGGACCTGATGCTGGACCAGATGGTGCGCCAGACCGCCGTCGCGCAAGAGGCCGAGCCGCTGAGCAAGCGCAACCAGGCCGCCATCGAGATCGAGAAGCGCGCCTATCTGGCCGGCGCCGTGCTGGAAAAGGTCGCCGGCGCCGAGCCGACCGAGGCCGAGCTGAAAGCCGCCTATGACCAGGCCTTCGGCGGCCAGACCGAGCCCAAGACCGAATACAACGCCGCCCATATCCTGGTGAAGACCAAGGAAGAGGCCGAGGCGATCGAGAAGCAGCTCAAGGACGGCGGCGATTTCGGCAAGCTGGCCGAAGAGAAGTCGACCGACAATTCCGGCCCGAACAAGGGCGACCTGGGCTGGTTCCAGCCCGAGCAGATGGTCGCGCCCTTTGCCGAGGCGGTGAAGACGCTGAAGAAGGGCGAGGTCTCGGCCCCGGTCGAGACGCAGTTCGGCTGGCATGTCATCAAGCTGATCGACTCGCGCGAGGTGACGCCGCCCAGCTTCGACGAGGTCAAGGAACAGCTGGCCGTGCAGGTGCGCCGCGACAAGGTCCAGGCCGCCATCGAGAAGCGCGTGGCCGATTCCAAGATCGAAAAGACCGAGGGGCTGGCCCCCGACCTGCTGAACAAGACCGACCTGCTGGGAGAGTGACCCATGGCCAAGGCCGAGGACAAGAAACCGAAGCTGTCGGAAGCCGATAGGCTGAAGTCGCTGGAGAAGAAGCTGAAGAAGCTGAAATCCGCCTTCAAGGAAGCGGCGGCCAGCGTCGAGTCGCGTGTCGAGAAGGGCGCTGCGGCCGCCGTGGCGGCGGTGACCAAGGCCAAGAACCCGGTCTCGCCGCTGGCGCCGGCCGGTTTTCCCGATCTGCCGGTGGTCGCGGGGGTGGAGTTCGCCTCGGCCGCGGCGGGGGTGAAATACAAGGGCCGCACCGATGTGATGCTGGTGCGGCTGGTGCCGGGCACCGCCATCGCGGGCGCCTTCACCCGCTCTTCGACCCGAGCGGCCTGCGTGCTGGACTGCCAGGCGAAGCTCGCCGGCAAGCAGGACGACCAGCAGGGCGCGGCGATCATCGTGAACTCGGGCAATGCCAATGCCTTCACCGGCCGGAACGGCCAGGAGGCCGTGGACAAGGTCACCGGCGGCGTGGCCGAGGCGTTGGGGATTCCGCGCGACCGAGTGTTTTCCTCTTCGACCGGGGTGATCGGCGAGCCGCTGCCGGCCGAACGTATCACCGCCGTGATCGGCGAGTTGAAGACGGCCCTGGACGCCGGCGGCGCGGCGGCGGCGGCGCGGGCGATCATGACCACCGACACCTTTCCCAAGGGCGCGGCGGTCAGCTTTCCGGGCGACGGCGGCACCATCAATGTCGTCGGCATCGCCAAGGGCTCGGGCATGATCGCGCCCGACATGGCGACGATGCTGGTCTATATCTTCACCGACGCCAGGATCGCCCCGGCGGTGTTGCAGAAGATGCTGTCTGCGCGCATGGACCGGACCTTCAACGCCATCACCGTGGACAGCGACACCTCGACCTCGGACGCGCTGATCCTGGCCGCGACCGGCAAGTCGCCGGCGGCGCCGCTGGCCGACATGCGTTCGGCCCCGGCGCGGGCCTTTGGCCGGGCGCTGGACCAGGTGATGCTGGATCTGGCACAGCAGGTGGTCAAGGACGGCGAGGGCGCGACGAAATTCGTCGAGGTCCGGGTGACGGGCGCCGCGGATGATGCCGACGCGCATCGCGTCGCCATGGCCATCGCCAATTCGCCGCTGGTCAAGACCGCCATCGCCGGCGAGGACGCCAACTGGGGTCGCGTGGTCATGGCCGTCGGCAAGTCCGGCGCCCAGGCCGACCGCGACCGGCTGACCATCCGCTTCGGCGACATGGTGCTGGCCGAGAACGGTTGGCGCGCGCCCAGCTATGACGAGGCCGCGGCCAGCGCCTATATGAAGCGCGACAGCCTGGTGCTGGGCGTCGATCTGGGCCTGGGCAAGGGCAAGCGCACGGTCTGGACCTGCGACCTGACGCATCGCTACATCGACATCAACGCCGATTACCGCTCATGAAGATCATCCTTGTCGCGGCCGTGGCGTTGATCGACGCCGACGGCCGCGTGCTTCTGGCGCAGCGCCCCGAGGGCAAGTCCCTCGCGGGCCTGTGGGAATTCCCCGGCGGCAAGGTCGAGCCGGGCGAAACCCCCGAGGCCGCGCTGATCCGCGAGCTGCACGAGGAACTGGGCATCGACACCTGGTCCTCGTGCCTGGCGCCTCTGACCTTCGCCAGTCACGCCTATGAGGATTTCCACCTGCTGATGCCGCTGTTCGCCTGCCGGCGCTGGCAGGGGGTGCCGGCGCCGCAAGAGGGCCAGCGGCTGGCCTGGTCGCGCGCCGCCGACCTGCACAAATACCCGATGCCGCCCGCCGATCTGCCGCTGATTCCGATCCTGCGCGACTGGCTTTAAGGCCCGGACCGTCACCGGAAAGCCCGACCTCTCGGTAATTAGCTGTATATTCGTACAAGAGTAGTTAACTTTTCACGAAATTGTGGCAATTCTGAAATCCTGTAGAGTGAGGAGGAGTTCGGACATGATTCGCACGATCACGATCGGCAGCTGTATTTCTGTCCAAGGCGTCTTTGAGAGACAGCAGGCGAACGGAAATATCGTCGTCCGCGTGGGAAGCAAGACCTACGAGGGCAAGCCTGTCGCTCTGACCTGAAGGCTCGACCAAACAGTGCCCAATCGACCGAACGGGGCTCCGCATGCGGGGCCCCGTTTCCATTGGCCCCGGCCCGACGGGCAAGGAAAAAGGGCGGACCCGCAGGCCCGCCCTTCGTTTCGGCTTTTCCGCGCGGGGCCTACAGCTGGCGCTGCACTTCCTCGCGCTCGAAGATCTCGATGACGTCGCCCTTGCGGATGTCGTCGTAGTTCTCGAAGGCCATGCCGCATTCCTGGCCGGACTGCACCTCCTTGACCTCGTCCTTGAAGCGCTTCAGCGTCTTCAGCGTGCCTTCGTGGATCACCACGTTGTCGCGCAGCAGACGCACGCCGGCCGAACGCCGGGCCACGCCCTCGGTCACCAGGCAGCCGGCGACATTGCCGACGCCGGTGACGCGGAAGACTTCGCGGATCTCGGCATAGCCGATGAAGTTCTCGCGCACCTCGGCCGACAGCAGGCCCGAGGCCGCCGCCTTGATGTCGTCCACCAGGTCGTAGATGATCGAGTAATAGCGGATCTCGACCCCCTTCTGGTTGGCGGCGTTCCGCGCCGGGGCGTTGGCCCGGACGTTGAAGCCGATGACCGGCGCCCGCGAGGCCTCGGCCAGGCCGATGTCCGATTCGGTGATCGCGCCGACGCCGTAATGCAGCACGCGCACGCGCACCTCGTCGTTGCCGATCTTTTCCAGCGCCTGGACGATGGCCTCGGCCGAGCCCTGCACGTCCGCCTTTACCACCACCGGCAGTTCGGCGACGCTCTCGTCGGCCTTGGCCTTGGCCAGCATCTGGTCCAGCGTGATCGCGGCACCGGCGGCGGCGCGCTTGTCCTTGGCGGCCTGCTCGCGGTAATCCGCGATTTCGCGCGCCTGCGCCTCGGTCGAGACCACGTTCAGCACGTCGCCGGCTTCGGGCGTGCCGTTCAGGCCCAGCACCTCGACCGGAACCGAGGGTCCGGCTTCGTCGACGCGGTCGCCCTTGTCGTTGATCAGTGCCCGGACCTTGCCCCACTGTTCGCCGACGACAAAGATGTCGCCACGCTTCAGCGTGCCGTTCTGCACCAGCACGGTCGCGACCGGGCCGCGGCCGATGTCCAGCTGGGCCTCGATCACCGCGCCTTGCGCCGGACGGTCGGGGTTGGCCTTCAGCTCCAGGATCTCGGCCTGCAGCGCGATGGCTTCCAGCAGCTGGTCCAGGCCCTGGCCGGTCTTGGCCGAAACCTCGACATCCTGCACATCGCCGGACATGGCCTCGACCACGACTTCGTGCTGCAGCAGGGCCGTGCGGACCTTCTGCGGGTCGGCGGTGGGCTTGTCGATCTTGTTGATCGCCACGATCATCGGCACCTTGGCGGCCTTGGCGTGGTTGATCGCCTCGACCGTCTGCGGCATCACGGCGTCATCCGCCGCCACCACCAGCACGACGATGTCCGTCACCTGCGCGCCGCGGGCCCGCATCGAGGTGAACGCCGCGTGGCCGGGCGTGTCGAGGAAGGTCAGCAGCGCGCCGTTCGAGGCTTTCACCTGATAGGCGCCGATATGCTGGGTGATGCCCCCGGCCTCGCCCGACACCACATTGGCGTGACGGATCGCGTCCAGAAGCGAGGTCTTGCCGTGGTCGACATGGCCCATGATGGTGATGATCGGCGCGCGGGGCTTCAGGTCCTCGGGCTTGTCCTCGACCTGGTCGATGACCTGCTCGACGTCGGCGTCCGAGACGCGGACGGCGTGATGGCCGAATTCTTCGATCACCAGTTCGGCGGTGTCGGCATCGATGGACTGGTTGGCGGTGACCATCATGCCCATCTTCATCAGCGACTTGATGACATCCGCGACCCGTTCGGCCATGCGGTTCGCCAGTTCCGAAACCACGATGGTCTCGGGCAGCTGCACGTCGCGCACCTGCTTTTCGGCGCGCTGATGGCCGCCCATGGCCTTTTGCCGGGCCTTTTCCTGCTTGCGCTTCATCGCGGCCAGCGAGCGCTGGCGCCCGCCTTCGCCGGCAAGGGCCTGGCTCAGCGACAGCTTGCCGGTGCGGCGGCTGTCGTCGCGGCCCTTGTTGCGGTTGTCGCGGTCGTCGGCCGGGCCGCGGGTGTCGCGGTCGCGTTCCGTCTTGCGCGGCGCGGTGGCGCTGACGCCCTTGGTCTCGGCACGCGCTGCGGCGGCCTCGGCGGCGGCGCGGTCGGCCGGAGACGCGGGGCGCGCATCGGCCTTGGGCTTGGTGACCTCGGCCTTCTTCTTCTCGCGCAACTCGGCCTCGCGGGCGCGGCGCTCGTCTTCCTCGGCCTTCAGGCGCAGGGCTTCCTCGCGCTCGCGTTCCTCGCGCTCCTTGGCTTCCAGCTCAAGGCGGCGACGCTCGCGCTCTTCCTCGCGGGCCTTTTCATCGGCGATGCGCTGGGCGGCTTCCTCGACCTCGCGGGCCTTGGCGGCGCGCAGCGCGGCCATGCGCCGTTCCATTTCGGCATCCGAGATCCCGGCCGGGCGCTTCGACGGGTCGCCCGACACGGCCGAGGGCGATCCCGAGCGCCCGCCGCCCGCCGCCGCGCCGGGCTTGGCCGGCGTGATGACACGCTTGCGCTTGACCTCGACCGCGACGTTATGGGTCCGGCCGTGGCTGAAGCTTTGCTTCACCTGGCCCGAACGACCAGAGCCGCCACCAAGACCCAGGGGTTTCTTTCCGTCAGTATCGCTCATTCCGATTTCATTCCTTCCCGGTGGCCGCATTGCCACCGTCATGCCCGCGCAGACCCGTCAGTCTGCTCGCGTCCCTGATCAATTTTTCGGTCAGGCCCCCCGGCGCAAGCGCGCTGTGTATGACATGATCGCGCCCAAAGGACAAACCCAATTCTGCTGCGGTCATGCAGCCGAACCAGCGTCCCCCGGGCGGAGTCCACAGCTTTCCCTTGCCCCGGTCCGACCCGTCGCTGGCCTGCAGCAGCACCTTTGCCCTGCCGCCGGCCAGCCAGTCCTTGACCTTCTCGAATCCCGCCACCGCGAGCCCGGCCTTTCGGGCCAGGGACAGCGTGTCGGTCACCCGTTTCGCCAGCCCCGTCTCGATCATCGCCATAAGCTCGGGCGGCGCCGTCACGCGCGCCTTGGCGCCGCGCGAAAACAGTCCCTTGGCAGCCGCCTTGTCCAGCGCCTGCCGGTCGGCCAAGACCCAGAAGCCGCGCCCCGGCAGCTTTTCCGCCAGGTCCGGCACGACTTCGGCATCGGGGCCCGCGACAAAGCGGATGAGCCCAGCCTTCGGCTGGACTTCGCCCGTGACGATGCAGCGCCGTTCGGGCGTCTCGCGGTCCTTGATACGGCCCCCGCGTGTCATCAGCCTCCCGGGGCGTTACACCCCGGCCTCCTGTTCTTCTTCGCCGGCGCCGGCCTCGGCCGATTCCAGCTCGGTCGGATCGACCCAGCCCAGCATGACGCGCGCGGTCATCACCAGGTTCTGCGCATCCTCCAGGCTGACGCCGAAGGGCTCCAGCAGCCCGTCGTCCTTGACGCGCTGGCCGTTCTGCGTGGTCCAGCCGCCGGCCAGTTCCCAGTCGGCGCAGGTGGCGAAGTCTTCCAGGGTCTTGACGCCGTCCTTGGCCAGCGCCTCGGCCATCTGCGGCGTGATGCCCTCGAATTCGATCAGGCTGTCCTCGGCACCCAAAGCGCGGGCGTTTTCCAGCGCGGCCTTGTTCGCCGCCTCCAGATGCTCGCGGGCGCGGGTCTGCAATTCCTCGGCAGTCGATTCGTCCACGCCGTCGATGGACAGAAGCTCGTCCAGATCGACATAGGCGACCTCTTCCAGGTTGGTGAAGCCTTCGGCCACCAGCAGTTGGGCAAAGAACTCGTCCAGGTCCAGCGCATCCATGAACAGCTTGGTTCGGGCGTTGAACTCGGCCTGCCGGCGTTTCGATTCCTCTTCCTCGGTGAGGATGTCGATGTCGAGGCCCGTCAACTGGCTGGCCAGCCGCACGTTCTGGCCGCGACGGCCGATGGCCAGCGACAGCTGCTCGTCCGGCACCACCACCTCGATGCGGGTCGCGTCCTCGTCGAAGACGACCTTCGCCACCTCGGCCGGTTGCAGCGCGTTCACCAGGAAGGTCGCCTGATCCTCGGACCACGGGATGATGTCGATCTTTTCGCCCTGCAATTCACCGACGACGGCTTGCACGCGGCTGCCGCGCATGCCGACGCAGGCGCCGACCGGGTCGATCGAGTTGTCGTAGGAGATCAC
This sequence comes from Paracoccus aminovorans, assembly GCF_900005615.1. Lineage (NCBI taxonomy): Bacteria > Pseudomonadati > Pseudomonadota > Alphaproteobacteria > Rhodobacterales > Paracoccaceae > Paracoccus > Paracoccus aminovorans. Next base: position 313,149 of record NZ_LN832559.1, read on the forward strand.
GGCGATCTTGGCGCGCGACCCCGGATCGCGGGCGCAGGCCTTGATCTCGATCACGCCGTCATAGATTTCCGGCACTTCCATCTTGAAGAGCTCGGCCATGAACTGCGGATCGGTGCGCGACAGGAAGATCTGCGGGCCGCGCGCCTCGCGGCGCACGTCCTTGACATAGGCACGGATGCGGTCGTTCGGGCGATAGCTCTCGCGGCCGATCTTTTCGTTGCGGCGCAGGATGGCCTCGCCACGGCCCACGTCCACGATGATGTTGCCGTATTCCTCGCGCTTGACGACGCCGTTGATGATGGTGCCGGCGCGGTCCTTGAATTCCTCGTACTGGCGGTCGCGCTCGGCCTCGCGGACGCGCTGCAGGATGACCTGTTTCGCCGATTGCGCGGCGATGCGGCCCAGATCGACCGGCGGCACCTGTTCCTGGAACACGTCGCCCGGCTGCGGCTTGCCGGCGAAATCGGTCAGCACCTGGCCGTCGCGCAGCCAATGCGCATTGCCGTTCTTCGAGGGCTCGAAATAGGCGCGGGCCTGGTCGGCGGTGAATTGCGCCTGGTAGTTTTCGACCTCTTCGTCCTCGACCACGGTGCGGGCGCGGGTGAAGGTGGCGTTGCCGGTCTTGCGGTCGATATGGACGCGGATGTCCATCTCGCTGCCATAGCGGGACTTGGCGGCTCGGGCCAGGCTGTCCTCCATCGCCTCGATCACCAGATCGGGGTCGATCATCTTCTCGCGCGCGACAGCCTCGGCGGTTTGCAGCAGTTCAAGCTGGTTGGCAGAGGTGATGGCCATTGCTCACTCCTTCGCGGCGGCGTTGTCTTCGCCGGCTTCCGTTTCAATCTCGTCAAAAGCGGTTTCGTCCAGATTGTCGATCTGCACGCCCGCGTCCTTTTTCTGCCGCAGCATCTCGGCAATCAATTCGTCGGTCAGAACCAGTTTCGCGTCCGAGAGCCAGTCGAAGTTCAGCCCGATGGTCTGTTCCTCGCCGGCTTCCTCGATGTTCAGCAGCACCTCGTCGCCCTCGACCCCGGCCAGCACGCCCTTGAAGCGCTTGCGGCCGTCGATGGGCTGGTTGGTTTCCAGCCGCGCCTCATAGCCCTCGAAGGTCGCGAAATCCTTCAGCCGGGTCAGCGGGCGGTCGATGCCGGGGCTGCTGACCTCCAGATAATAGTTGTCCTCGATCGGATCCTCGACGTCGAGGATGGCGCTGACGGCGGTCGAGATGTCGGCGCAATCGTCGACATTGATGCCGCCTTCGGGGCGGTCGGCCATGATCTGCAAGGTGGCGGTCTTGCCGCCTTGCAGGCGGATGCGGACCAGTTCGAAGCCCAGATCCTCGATCACCGGAGAGATGATCTCGGCCAGGCGCCGGTCGATGGCGGTCTTGGCGATGAGGTCGGACATTGCTGATACCCCAGATACGAAAAAACGGGCCGATTGGGCGGCCCGTGCGTCTTACCGGTGGGCAGGCTGTGGACACCTGCGCCGCTGTTGAAGCTGCATATAGGCCCGGTCGCGGCGATTTGCAAGAAAAAGCCGCCGGGTCTTATCCGGTCGTGCCCGGGTTGTTCTGCCAGATGCTGAAATTCAGCGTTCCGGCCAGCGTCAGCCAGGCCAGATAGGGCAGCAGAAGCGCCCCCGCCAACCGGTCCAGCCGCCAGGCCATGACCATCAGCACCGCCACGACCAGCCACAGCGCCGCCAGGATCAGCATGGCCGCGCCCAGCCGATGCGCGCCGAAAAAGACCGGTGTCCACAGCGTATTCAACGCGATCTGCAAGGCCCACAGCGCCAGCACCGTCCCGGCGCCGGGCAGCCCGGCCAGCCGCGCCGCCGACCAGGCGATCAGGACATAGAGCGTGGTCCAGGCGACGGGAAACACCCAGCCGGGCGGGGTGAAGCCGGGCTTCTGCAACCCGGCATACCAGCTGCCGGGCTGGAAAAAGATCCCGGTCGCCCCGGCGGCGGCGCAAGCGAAAAGGAAGATCAGGAAGGTCATGGCGGTCCCGATGTCAGGCGCGGCCACCCTCGCGGGCCGCATCTCGCCAACCATCCATGACCCGCACCAGTTCCGCGGCGATTCGCGGCTCGCTCAGCGCGTGGCCCGAGGCGGGCACCATGCGCAACTCGGCGCGGTCCCAGCCCTCGGCCAGTTCCCAGGCGCTGGCGGGCGGGCAGACCATGTCATAGCGGCCCTGCACGATCACCGCCGGGATATGCGCGATGCGGGCGCGGTCGCGCAGCAGCTGGCCCTCGTCCAGGAAGCAGCCGTTGACGAAATAATGGTTTTCCAGCCTGGCAAAGGCGCGGGCATAGTCCGGCGGCGCATGGCCGGGACCGCTGATCTCCAACCCCGCCAGGGCGTTTTCCCAGACCAGCCAGGGCAGGGCATAGCGGCTTTCCTGGCCGCGGTCGCCGCCGAACAGCCGTTTGTGATAGGCGGCGATCATGTCGCCACGCTCGGCCTCGGGGATCGGGGCCTGGAACTCGGCCCAGCGGTCGGGAAAGAAGCGCGCGACGCCGCCGCCATAGAACCAGTCGAGCTCGCTGCGCCGGCCCAGGAAGACGCCGCGCAGCGCCAGCGCTAAGACCGCTTCGGGATGCGCCTGGGCATAGGCCAGCGCCAGGGTCGCGCCCCAGCTGCCGCCGAACAGGATCGCGCGGCCGATGCCCAGCTCGCGCCGGATCCGCTCGATGTCGGCGATCAGATGCTGGGTGGTATTGGCCTCGACCGAGGCATGCGGCTCGGACCGGCCGCAGCCGCGCTGGTCGAACAGCACCGCCCGGTAATGCGCCGGATCGAAAAAGCGGCGCATGAACGGGCTGCAACCGCCGCCCGGGCCGCCATGCAGGACGATGACCGGCACGCCCTGCGGATTGCCGCTTTGCTCGACATGCAGGCGGTGGCCGTCGCCGACCTCGACCATGCGGCGGTCGAAGGGCTCGACCATCGGGTGCAACCTGCCATGCGACGGCATGCCGCCGATTTGCCCTGCCAATCTGTCCATGCCCCCACTATATAACGCCTCGCGCGCGCCCGCCACATGAAGGACGGCCAGATGACCGAAAGAGCAGCCCCCAGCAGCATCGACCCCGCCGAGGTCGCCAAGTTCCAGGCCATGGCGCGGGAATGGTGGGATCCGCAGGGCAAGTTCAAGCCGCTGCACATGCTCAACCCGACCCGGCTGGACTATGTCACCCGCCAGATCGCGGCGCAATTCGGCCGCGACCTGGCGGCGCCGCGGCCGTTCCAGAGGCTGACGCTGCTCGACATCGGCTGCGGCGGCGGGCTGATGGCCGAGCCGATGGCGCGGCTGGGCGCCACCGTGACCGGTGCCGATGCGGCGGAAGGCAACATCGCCGTCGCCAGCCTGCATGCGCAGGAGCAATGCCTGCCCATCGACTACCGCGCCACCACGGCCGAGGCGCTGGCGGCCGAGGGCCTGGCCTATGACGTGGTCATGGCGCTGGAGATCGTCGAACATGTCGCCGAGCCCTCCGAATTTATCACCACCTGCCGCGACCTGATTCGGCCCGGCGGCATGCTGATCCAGTCCACGCTGAACCGCACCGCCCGCAGCTTCGCGGCGGCCATCGTCGGCGCGGAATGGGTGATGCGCTGGCTGCCCAAGGGCACGCACGACTGGCGCCGCTTCATCACCCCGGACGAGCTGGCGCAGATGACCGAAGCCTCCGGCCTGAGCGTCGTCGACCGCTGCGGCATGGTCTTCAACCCGCTGGGCTGGAGCTGGTCGCTGTCGCATCGCGACCTCTCGGTCAATTACGCGATGACCGCCCTGCGCCCGGCCTGAGCTTCCGCGCCCGCAAAGGGCCGCGGCTTTGCGCGACCGGGCAGCCGGCTTTTTTCCGAACAGCGCGGCGGCGGCGGCGTCAGCGCGTTGCGCTGCGGGTTTCGTGACGCAGCGTCCCTTCCAGCTGCTTGCGCAGCATGCGCAGCACCGGCAGCGCCGCGCGGACCCGGTCGGCGCCGACATCGCGCACGACATCGGCGATTCGCGGCATGAAGGCGGCCAGAGCGGCGTCCCGCGCCGCGCGCCCCGCCGGGCTGATCGCCACGAACTTGCGCCGCGCATCGTCCCAGTCCGGGCGGATATGGATATGCCCGGCCCATTCCAGCCGCGACAGCGTGTTGGTCATGGCGCCGCGGGTGACGTGGAACGCCTCGGCCAGTTCCGCCGGCGTGCGCTCGACGTTCAGATGCGCCAGCAGGTTCAGCACCGAGAAATGCGAGATCTGCATGCCCTTGGGCAGCGCCTTGCCGATCAGGTCGCGCGCCAGCTGGTCGGCGATGAACACCTCGGAAAACAGGCTTGCCGCCAGCGCATCGGCCGAGGCTTCGGCCTGCGCGTGCGGGCTGTCGTGGGTGTTGTCGATCATGGGCCGGAGAAGCCTTGGTCATGCGTCAGGGACGGGATGCGGGACCGTGCCCCAAGGACGGCCTTGCGGTCAAGCGTCACGAAAGTGACGCCGGGTTCGCTGCCGCCGTCGGCCAGCACCTCGCCCCAGGGACCGACGGCCAGCGAATGACCGTGGCTGCGGCGCGGCCGGCGCCCGGATTCCAGATGCGCGACATGCGTCCCGCATTGCGCCGGCGCCAGCACGAAGCATCCGGTCTCGATGGCGCGGGCGCGCAGCAGCACCTTCCAATGCGCGGCGCCGGTGGTGTCGTTGAAGGCGGCGGGCACGGTCAGCACCTCGGCCCCGGCCTGCGCCAGCGCCCGGTAGAGATAGGGAAAGCGCAGGTCGTAGCAGATGGTCATGCCGACCGGCAGCGGCCCCTCGGCCAGCACGGCGCGGGTGCCGGGCCGGAAGGCCGCCGATTCGCGATAGGATTCGCTGTCCGAGACCGTCACGTCGAACATGTGCAGCTTGTCATAACGCGACCGGATGGCACCGTCGGGCGCGATCAGGAAGCTGCGATTGGCGAAGCGGGTCTCGGCCGGGTCGCCGGTCTTCAGCGACAGCGAGCCGATCAGCAGCCAGATCCCCAGATCCCGCGCATCTTCGCGCAGCGCGGCCAGCGTCGGGTCCTCGGCCTCGACATGCAGGATGCGGTCCTGCAGCTCGCGGCTGGCGCCCAGCAGGTTGGTCGCCTCGGGCGTCAATACCCAGCCGGCGCCGCCCCGGGCGGCCTCGCGGATCAGGCCGCGGGTGATGGGCAGATTGCGCACGGGGTCGTCCGAGACGCACAGCTGCACCAGACCCGCGACCAGCCCGCCGCTCATGCCTGCAAGAGCCCGTCCAGCTGGCCGCGATGCTCCAGCGCGTGCAGGTCGTCGCTGCCGCCGACATGGCGGCCGTCGATGAAGATCTGCGGCACCGTCCGCCTGCCGCCGGCGCGCTGGGTCATCGCCGCGCGCCCGGCCGGGTCGCCGCTGACATCGGTTTCCTCATAAGAAACGCCCTTCTTGCGCAGGAGCGCCTTGGCGGCGATGCAATAGGGGCAGGTGGGGGTGGTATAGATCTCGACCTTGGCCATCTGGTTGTTCCGCGTTCATGTCACGGACCCTATCTAGGTATCCTTGACCGCCCGCGCCAGCACCACGACCGAGATCGGTCCCGCACCCGCCGCCCGCAACGCCTCGGCCGCCGCCGCCAGCGTCGCCCCCGAGGCCATCACGTCGTCGACCAGCAGTACGGCGCGCCCTTCGACCAGCGGGGCCATGCGGGCGGGCACGACCAGCGCGCCGTCGACATTGGCGAAGCGGTCGGCGACCGAGCCGTGGTCCTGCATCGGCGTGTGCCGGATGCGCCGCAGCAACTGCGGCCGATGCGCCAGACCATGCGCGCGGGCCACGCGCTGGGCCAGCAGCTCGGCCTGGTTGTATTTGCGCTTCAGCAGCCGGCGCAGATGCACGGGCACCGGCACCACCAGCATGTCGGGCCGCACCAGCGGCTGCGCCGCCCGCGCCACCCAGTCGCCCAGGACCGGGGCCAGGTCCAGCCGGTCGCTGTGCTTCAGCATCAGGGCCAGCTTGCGCCCGGTGCCGCGATAGGCCAGCGCCGCGCGGCCGCGCAGCCAGGGCCGCTGCACCGCCAGGCAGTCGTCGCAGACCAGCAGGCCCGCGGCCTCGTCCGCCGCATCCTCCAGCCCGTCGCCGGGCAGGGGCACGCCGCAGCGGCTGCAGCAGCTGTCCTGGATGAAATCGGCCTCGCGCCAGCAATCCGGGCAAAGTCCGCCCTCTTCGGCCACGGGGGCGCCGCAGGACAGGCATTGCGGCGGATAGACCAGCCGCAATGCGCCTTTCATCAGGCCGCGAAGCCCCCTATGTTCAGCCCCCATGATGCCCGTCAGTCCCAATCCCGTTCCCAGCCTGACCGATCGCGGCGCGCTCGACCGGAACCGCGCCCGTGCCCTGCGGCAGGAGCCGGTCGATTTCCTGCATCGAATCGCTGCCGACGAGATTCAGGATAGGCTGGCCGAGGTTAACAGAAGGTTTACCGCTCCCGCCGTGGTGACCGGCCATGCCGATTTCTGGCGCGCCGTCCTGCCCGGGGCGCGGATCGTCGCCGACACGCCGGTGCTGGACCTGGTGCCCGGCGCGCATGACCTGGTGATCCACGCCATGGCGCTGCATTGGGCCGAGGATCCGGTCGGACAGATCGCGCAATCCGCGCGGGCGCTGCGGCCCGACGGGCTGTTCATCGCCGCCTGTCCCGGCGGCCGCAGCCTGCAGGAATTGCGCGATTCGCTGACCCGGGCCGAGGCCGAGGTGCTGGGCGGCCTGTCCCCCCGCGTGCTGCCGATGGCCGAGATCCGCGACCTGGGCGGGCTTTTGCCCCGCGCCGGGCTGGCGCTGCCGGTGGCCGACCAGATCACGCAATCCGCCAGCTATCGCAGCCTGTTCCACCTGGCCCGCGATTTGCGCGCCATGGGCGAGGGCAACGCGCTGGCCGGCCGGCTGCGGCGACCCACGCGACGAGATGTCCTGTTGCGCGCCGCCGCGCTTTATGCCGAAAACCATGCCGACCCGCAGGACCCGACCCGCGTCCTGGCCACCTTCGAGTTGATCTTCCTGACCGGCTGGGCGCCCGATCCCAGCCAGCAGCAACCGCTCCGCCCGGGCTCGGCCAAGGTTCCGCTGGCCGAGGCCCTCGCCAGCACGAGAAAGCCCTGATGACCCCCGAGCACGCCCCCGCCAGCCATCCCCCGGTTCCCGCCCGCAAGATCGGCGTGCTGGTCGCCAACCTCGGCACCCCGGATGCCACCGACTACTGGTCGATGCGGCGCTATCTCGGCGAGTTTCTGTCCGACAAGCGGGTGATCGACTATCCGGCCTGGAAATGGCAGCCGCTGCTGCAGACCGTCATCCTGACCAAGCGGCCCTTCACCTCGGGCGCGAACTACCGGCTGATCTGGAACGACGAGGCGAATGAATCGCCCCTGATGACCATCACCAAGCAGCAGGTGGCGGCGCTGCGCGAGCGGGCCTCGGCGCTGTGGGGCGACCGGGTCGTGGTGGATTTCTGCATGCGCTACGGCAATCCCTCGACCCCGGACGCGGTCGAGCGCATGGTCAAGGCCGGCTGCGACCGCATCCTGTTCTTTCCGCTTTACCCGCAATATGCCGGGGCGACGACGGCGACGGCGAACGACCAGTTCTTCCGCGCGCTGATGACGCAGAAATGGCAGCCGGCCGCGCGCACCGTGCCGGCCTATTTCGACCGCGCCGACTATATCGACGCGCTGGCCGGCTCGGTCGAGCGGGCCCTCGGCGGCAAGCTGCCGCGAAAGCTGGTCGCCAGCTATCACGGCATGCCGAAGCGCTACCTGCGCGAGGGCGACCCCTATCATTGCCAGTGCCAGAAGACCTCGCGCCTGCTGCGCGAGCGGCTGGGCTGGCCCGAGGGCGTGATCGACACCAGCTTCCAGTCGGTCTTCGGCACCGAGGAATGGCTGCGCCCCTATACGGTCGAGCATGTGGCCGACCTGGCGCGTCAGGGCATCACCGAGATCGCGGTGATCTCGCCCGCCTTCTCGGCCGATTGCATCGAGACGCTGGAGGAGATCCAGGGCGAGATCCGCCACGCCTTCGAGGACGCGGGCGGCAAGACGTTCACCTATATCCCCTGCCTGAACGCCGAGCCGACGCATATCGACGTGCTGACGGCGATCATCGGCGAGAACCTGGCGGGGTGGGTCTAGCTGTTTTCTCCCGCGGTTTGATGGTTCGATCCTTTCCGTGGGCTGGATGGCATCTCTATGGGCCAAGTTCGTCACGGCAGCCACGCCCACGCAGGCATCCGGTTTGCCGACCGGCCCCGGAACCGCAACACCCTCCGTTCCCGCCCCATGCGCCTTGATCTGCGCAGCCCAATCACCCTTGCACCAATGGTCAGGTTAGCGGCCGAACCGAACCCTCGAAGAGTCCGTGATCAGCCCAAAGTGAGTGGTCCGTCTTGAAGGTTGGTGCATGACCGGCCTTTGGTGCATCGGGACGATACTTTCTTGGGCCGGTGGGCGATATCCCAATGCGCTGTGTGGTCGTTTGGCGTTGTAGGCCCCCCTTGCCCGCTCAGGATCTTTGCCTCACGGAGGCTGTAGAAGACTTCTCCATCCACCCAATCGGACTTAGGTAGCAAACACGCCATCGCGTTGACGCAGTGGGCTTATGAGAACATGATGGCTCCGGAAGCCTCCATGGCGCAGTACTTTCCTCTCTCCGCGGCGGCACGAACACTTTCGCTCAAGGTGATTTTCTCCTCCGCTGACGAGGAGGCCTCGTATCGCCGGTTCTGCCGGCTGCGCTGGCCAGAGACCGACGGCGCCCCCGGTCTGTCCGGCCTGCGGATGCGCTGATGTCTACGACGTGACGATCCGCCGGCGTTTCGAATGTGCGGCTTGCACCGCCAGTTCAGCGTGACCTCCGGCATCATCTTTGCGTCGCGGAAGCTGTCCTTCGTTGACCTGCTCGGTGCGATCTGCCTGTTCATGAACGCAGCCAAGGGGCCGTCCAGCTCTCGCGCGATCTGGACGTGCAGCACAAGACGGCGGTCGTGCTGATGCACAAGCTCCGAGAGGCGATGACGGCCGAGATCCGGGATATGGCCTGACGGGCGAGGTGTAGGAGAACGGCACTTCCTTTGGTGGTCATGTCCGGCCCGCCAACCTGCGGGACGAGCGTGTCGATCGGCGGATGCCGAACCGTTACACAGACCTTCCTGCGCGAGAGCCAGGGCGTCGCTTCTTCAGGGAGCAGACCGCTTCCGGCACGGTCGTTTCGGCCGACGAGGGCACGCACTGGGACCTTCCGGAGCCGGTGACGGGCTCCTACTGGTTCACCCGTAACAATCTGCATCAACTTATCTGGATGGGCGAAACTGTTGTGCTGTGGACTTTGGCGCTTTCTGGGCAAAGAGTTTCGGAATCGACGATATTCATGCGGCGATACGTTATGCCATCGCCTCGGCCGGTGGGTTGGAATATACCGGTTTGGTTCCCTGATCGGGACTATTTCCGATCCTGAAAACAACGGCCGCGACTGGATCTCATCGCCTTGCGAGACGGAAAAGCGTTGCCGTTTGGGTGAGGCGAACGTCCTTGGGCGCAATGCCCTGTCAGTCCTGATTTACAACTCCGTCGGGTTCACCAGGGATCCGTCGTCGACGAAACTGTCGGTCATGCTCGTCCACCGAGGCCGATGCCCTGCCGGCCACCGCCGCCTGAAGCAGCGTCTGCTGGTCCGAGAGGATCATTCTCGCATGCACCTGCTGGACGGGTGAGCCGGCGGGCTCGAAGGTCTTCCAGTCGCCGCGCGGCCTAGGTTCTGTGGATATTTACCTGATCCATAGGACGATTGCTGCGATGGTGACGACAGCAAGGTAATTTCTGGCGGTTTTCTCGTATCGTGTGGCGACCCTTCGGAATTGCTTGAGCCTTGAGAAGCAACATTCGATCAACTGCCGTTGTGCGTAGAGATGCCGGTCGAGCGGATACTTGCGGGCGCGCGACGGGTTGTTTGGAATAACGGCGACAGCCCCTTTCTGTGCAACCGTCTCGCGCAGGCGGTCGCTGTCATAGGCGGTGTCGGCCATGATAACCTCGGCGGGCAGGTCTGCGATCAGGGCTTCGGCCTGCGGCGCATCTCCTCGCTGCCCGGCGGTCAGGGTGAAGCGGATCGGGCAGCCAAGGCCCCGGACGGCCATGTGGAGCTTGGTGCTCAGGCCGCCACGGGATCGGCCAAGGGCCTGATCTTCAGCCCCTTTTTTGCACCGGAGGCGTGTTGATGGGCGCGGATGATGGTGCTGTCCACGATCAGGTATTCAAAGTCTGCGTCATCCGACATCGCCGCGAATATCCGCCACCAGATCCCTTGCAGCTCCACCGGCTGAAACGGCGGAACATGCTGTTCCACGACCCGAACACGTCGGGCAGGTCGCGCCACGGCGAACCCGTCCTCACGATCCACAGAACCGCCTCGACGAACATGCGATTGTCGCGCCCGCTGATGCCGCGCGTCCGCTCATCCCCGATGATATGCGCCGAAAGCCGGTCCCATTGCCCGTCCGACAGCACAAGCCGATCCAACACTCCCATCGCAAACCTCCATGCAACGGGAAACTTGAATCACCCCTTCAGACAAAAAGAAATCCCAAGAGTCCAAAGAACCTAGACCGTTCCTTGAGAAATAGAAGGTTTCTGGATTTGAGCTTCTCCAGCGAGACTTTCGCGTTGCCGTTCCCAAAAAATCCCGGACGCGCACAGCGGGAATGCTCGCCATCGCCTTTCCCCTGGGCATCCTAGCCGCGCGCCGGCCGCGGATCGAGGCGGCGCTGCGTCCGGTGCTCGACGTGATGCAGACGGTACCGCCCTGGGTCTACCTGATCCCGGCGGTGATGATATTCAGCCTGGGCAAGGTGCCGGCGATCATCGCGACCATCGTCTATGGCATCCCGCCGATGCTGCGGCTGACCACGCTGGCCTTTCGCGGCGTGCCGACGGACCTGAAGGAGCTGGGCGAGGCCATCGGCGCCAGGCCCCGCACCATCCTGTGGAAGATCGAGTTCCCGACGGCCACGCCCACGCTGCTGGTCGGACTGAACCAGTGCATCCTGCTGTCGCTGGCGATGGTGGTGCTGGCGGGTCTGGTCGGCGCCGGCGGTCTCGGCGCCGAGGTGACGCGCGGGCTGACCCGCATGCCGCGATCTCGCCGGTGCGGATCGCCACCCGGATAGCCTGCGCCGTCGTCGCCACGCCCAGCCGCTTGCGGATGCGCCGCATATGGTTCTCGACCGTCCGTCCCGAAAGTCCAAGCCCCGCAGCAATCTCGGCATGCCGACGGCCGGCGGCCGCCCAGGCCAGCACCTCGCGCTCGGAAAGCGCGCCGGTTTCCTCGCCCGCGGGAGACTCGAGCAGCCGGTGCGCGGCGCGGAATGCGGCTGCGGCCAGGATGCCCAGGGCCAGCCGGGCCTGCGGCGAGGCGTCGATCCGCGTCCCTCCCAGGCTCATCGCGCCTTCCAGCCCCGCCGGCCCGAACACCGGAACCTGCAGGCCGTGGATGCCGGCGCCGCGCGGGGTGCGGACGATGCGATAAAGCGCGCCGGAATCGCCTGCCGTCTTGGTCCAGAAGAAGGGCTCGCGCGCCTCGACGATATGCCGCGTCACCGGACAGTGCCGCACATAGGTCTCGGCACTGATCGGCTCGCCCCCGAACCAGTCGCCCTCGACCCAGTAGATGCGCTCGACCACGTCGTCCTGCACGGCCGAGGCCGAGAACAGGACGAAGCGGTCGTAGCCCAGCGGGGCGGCGAAGGCGCGCAGCGCGTCCCGGATCGCGGCAAGGGTTTCGGCGCCCTCGATGGCAAGGGTGCAGCGGAATGCCGCCTCGGCCGCGACCGCGTCGGTCATCGGTCCGCGACCTCCTTCAGCAGGGTCTGGGCGGCCAGCTTGCCCAGGTTGTTGCCCGCCAGCGGGCTGTCGCCGGTGATCAGCTGGCGGTCGCGATGCACCGCGCCCGAAATGTCGCCGTTCACGATCTCGAAGCCCAGCGCCTTCAGCTTCTCTCCGAATTTCCAGGTCAGATGGCCCGGCATATAGCCGATGTCCGGCGTCTTGGCGTCCAGCGCATCCGGGAAGGCGCAGATCTTGCAGCCGCGATATATGTCGCTGTCGCCGACCGCGAGGAAGGCCGCAGGACCGTGGCAGAGCGAAATGACGAAACGGTCGTTCGCCGCCGCCCATTCCAGCGCCGCGCCGACATCCCCGCTTTCAGGGATGCCGATCAGCGCGCCATGGCCGCCGGGGATGAAGATCGCGGCATAACCGTCGAGTCCCTGCGCGATGACCTCGGACAGGGTCAGCGGCTGCTTGAACTGCGGGTGATACCTGGCGAAGAAGCCCTTCACCGCCTCGTCCTCGGACGGCATCGCCCAGAACTCGAACTTGACCGGATTGCCCGACAGGGTGGCCACGTCGAAGGCGAAACCGGCTTTGTCGAGATGATACATCGGCAGCAGCGTTTCCACCGGGTGGTTCCCGGTCGAGAAGAACGAGCCGTTGTCGGTCAGCAGATAACGCTCGTCCGCGCCGATCATCAGGATCTTCTTGTCGCCGCGATAGGGCGAAGGATAATCCGCGCCGCTCAGGTCCGACTTGGGCGAGGTGAACTGGCTCAAGGAATAGCGCGAGGGGAAGAACGCGCCCTCCTCGGCCGGATCGGGTTGCGGTTTCTTGTCGGTGGTCTGGTCGGACATGGGGAGACCTCGTTGCATTGAGCTTATGTCGAGAAGGCTAGCCCGCCCGTCAGTCTAGGGGAATGAGGGTTTTCCCTCAATGTCGGGGCGTGTCGCTGTGCCGTGAGGTGGCAGAGATCGTGCGCGCCCTGGGTGCCTGTCGCTCCATGGCCTTGCGCGCGCAACAGGCCCGCAACAGGAGGCATTGCCTCCAATGCGGCCCCGGCGCCGGCCAATCCGCGTTGCCCGGTCAGCGGTCCAGGCGCAGCCGCCCACGGCCCGGCCAAGTGCCGGTCCAGGCGGTGCCGCCTGCCTGCCGGCGCGCGGCGGGACTGACAGACGCTTGTGGGCTGGGCGCCAGGCTTCCGAACCGGTCGCCTCGGCCAAGGCGATCGCGGCATCGGGCAATGTCGGAACGGCAGCCGATCGGGCCATTCGGCTTGTCCGGCAGCGGCGCGTCTGCTTTCCTGACACCGCAGCAACGATCCGGAAGCCTGACGATGCGGACCCGAACCGACCTGACCACCGCACCGATCAACCGCGCGTTGCTGATGTTCTCGCTGCCGACGCTGGGCTCGTCGGTGCTGCAATCGGCCAATGGCTCGATCGACGCGGTATGGGTGGGCCGGCTTCTGGGCGAGGACGCGCTGGCGGCGACGACCAACGGCAATCTGGTGATGTTCCTGCTGACCGCCTTCGTCTTCGGCTTCGGCATGGCCTCGACCATTCTGATCGGACAGGCGGTGGGGCGGCGCGACATGGCCGGCGCGAAAGAGGTGGTGGGCACCGCCATCGGTACCTTCGCGCCGCTCGCGGTGCTGATCGCGGCCATCGGTTGGGTCCTGGCGCCGCAGGTGCTGGCGCTTTTGGGCACCGGCCCCGAGATCACGCCGCTGGCCCGGGCCTTCCTGCGCGTCACCTTCCTCGCCATGCCGGCGATCCTGATGCAGACCATGCTGATGATGGCGCTGCGCGGCGCAGGCGACTCGATCACGCCGTTGATCTTCATGGCGCTGGCGGTGGTGCTGGACGTGATCCTGAACCCGCTCTTCATCCTGGGGCGTGGGCCGTTCCCGCAGATGGGCATCGGCGGCTCGGCCTTTGCCATGGCGGTGGCGAACTATACCAGCCTGGCCGCGATGCTGGCCTATCTCTACCTGCGCCGCCATCCGCTGCGGCTGACCGGGGCCGAGCTGCGCCTGCTGGTGCCCGAGCCCGCCATCCTGCGCCTGATGCTGCGGAAGGGACTGCCCATCGGCCTGCAGATGGTCGTGGTGTCTTCGGCCATGCTGGCGATGATGACGCTGGTCAACCGCGAGGGGGTCGAGACCACCGCCGCCTTCGGCGCCACCCAGCAGCTGTGGACCTATGTGCAGATGCCGGCCATGGCGCTGGGCGCCGCGGTCAGCGCCATGGCGGCGCAGAACATCGGCGCCGGCCGCTGGGACCGCGTGGCCCAGACCACCCGCGCGGGGATCGTCTTCAACTTCCTGCTGACCGGCGGGCTGGTCCTGGCGCTGCTGTTCCTGGACCGGATCGCGCTGGAGCTGTTCCTGGGCCGCGAAAGCCCGGCCGTCGCCATCGGCCAGCATATCGGGCGACTGGCGACCTGGGGCTTCGTCGCCTTCGGCGTCAGCATGGTGCTGTTCGGCACGATCCGCGCGAACGGCCAGGTGGTCTGGCCGCTGATCATCCTGGCAGTCTCGCTTTATCCGGTGCGGATGGGGGTGGCGCTGGGATTGCACGGCTGGCTGGGGGTGGACGCGTTGTGGCTGAGCTTTCCGGCTGCCATGCTGGCCACGATGGTCATGGCCGGGGCGCTATACCTGCATGGCGGCTGGCGGCGCATCGGCGACATGGCGCAACTGGACGGCCATCCCTCCGAGGCAAGCTCGGTCACGACCGAGGCCGGGCCGCCGTCCAGCCCGCGCAACCCCGCGCTGCCGCTGGCGCGCGATCCCGCGCAATAGCGCAGGCGCCGGGTCGCAGAGCAGGCCCCTCAGGACGCCGGGCGATACAGATCCTCGGCCAGCAATTGCCAGGGAATGTAGATCGGGCTCTGTCCTTTCATGCTGGGCGGGACCGCGTCTTCCAGCTGTTTCATCGTCAGGCCCGGATTGGCCTCGATCAGCTTGGCGGTGAAATGCGCCTCGCGGGCTGCGTCGCCCGTCTGCCGATAGATGCTGGCCAGAATGCGATATGCCCAGGAAAGCTGCGGGGTGCTGGCGATCACCTCGTCGACGATCGCGATCGCGCGGTCGAAATTGCCAAGGCCGACATGCGCGATGGCGGCACCGATGCGGAAGTTGTAGAGAAACGGGTCGCGCGGCGAAAGCCGCAGGGCGTGATCGAATTCGGGCAGCGCTGCGGCCGGCCTGCCGCAATAGTTCAGCGCCCAGCCCAGTCGCATGCGTCCCCAGGCATTGCTGGGGTCGATGGCGACGGCCCGCTTGGCAAAGGCCAATGCCGGCAAGGGATCCGTCATCGTCAGCGAAAAGGCCGCGCTGATCGCGACCAGCGCCGGAGGGTCGCTGCCCGCCCGGGCGGCGGCCCGGTTGGCCAGATGCAGCGCCTTGGCCCGATCCGCGGCGGGATCGTGCGACCACAGATAGACCGGACGCTGCGCCAAGGCCCAGGCCAGATAGGAAAGCGCGCGGATATCGTCGGCCTCGGCGGTCAGCGCGCGGGATAGCAGCCGGATGGCCTGGTCGTTCGCCTCGCGGTCGTGCTGCCAGAAATAGGGCAAGGCGCGCAGGACGCAGGCGCGGGCCTCGTCGGCCTGGTCGGCGCGCAGGATCTCGGCCTCGCGCAGCCAGACCGGCAATTGCCCGGCGATCCGCATCGCGATGCTGTCCTGTACCTTCAATATGTTGCCCAGGGTCTCGTCGAAGCGCGAAGACCAGATCGTGCAGCCCTGCGCATCGACGAGATTGACCGCCACGCGGACCTGATCGCCCAGGCGGCGGATCGAGCCTTCGACCAGGTAATCGGCCGACAGCGCCGCTGCGATCTCGCAGATGGCGCCGCAGTCGCGAAGGCTGATCGCGCGGTGATGGGCGATGACGCGGAACTCTCCGACGTTGCTGAGGGCCAGCACGATGTCGTCGAGAATGCCCTCGGCCAGAATGTCCAGCGGGTCCGCCGTGTGATAGCGAAACAGCAGGACCGCGAGGATGGGCAACCGGGTCGCGCGCGGGGCCGGGGGCCGGTCCGGCTGCCCCTCGGCCTCTTCGACCGTCGCCGACGGGGCGAAGCGAAAGCCGCGCCGGGCCACGGTGACGATGACGCGCTGCGACCGGCCGTCGTCGCCGACGGCGCGGCGCGCGGCGTTGATCCGCGCGTCGATGGCGGCGTCCGAAACGTGAAGCCCCTTCCAGACCTCGGAAAGCAGCGTCTCGCGGGTGATCAGCTCGCCCGCGGAACGAACCAGGCAGGACAGCAATTCGAACACCTGCGGTTCCAGGTGGACGTCCTCGCCGCCCCGCTGGAAGACGTAGCGGTCGGTATCCAGGCAACAATCTAGGAATCGATACTTCACCGACTCACCTCGCGCACCTCTGAACCTTACCGCACGGCGCAACCCCAGGCAGCAATGTAACGGCAAGGTTTCCATAAGAATACCGCAAGCGGATCTTCAAGCGTGCGCTTCCCGGGATGGTAATATCAGGGCAGCAGACACGGTCCCGCGCCACGCGCAAGCCGATAAGCGCGGAACGATCTGCCGAAAAAGCTGACAATCAACCACGGCCGATGCGGCCGAAAGAAAGGAATGACCATGGGCTGGAGTGCGCATGCCAATGAGCAGATGACATTTGTGAAGGATTCGGCGCATGCCACGCCGGCCGAGATGGAGCAGTTGACGGCGCAGATGAATGCCTGGGCCGCCAGCAATCCCGATAGCCGGCATTTCATCGAGTTCGGCAAGCTGCGCCATCACGGCGTCGCCTTCACGGTAAGCGGTGGAGACATCGTCTCCGTGGATTACGGCGACCGCGACTGATCGCGACGGGACTGCCCGCCTGTGCCGGCACCGATCAGCGTTCCGGCACAGGCATCACGTCGCTCCGGAGCCGCAACTCCGGACGCGCCACTTGCCGACAATCCAGGGAGTATTGCCATGACAGGGGATATTGCGATTCTTGCCGATTCCGAGGTCCTGATCGGCGGTAAGAAATATTCGATGACCGCCAGCCCGAGTGCGGATTCCGAAATCGTGGAAGAGGCGATCCGGAACACCTTGGCCAGCATCAAGCTGGAGCAGATGTGCGACGACCTCAGCCTGACCGGAGATATGATCTATTGCGCCTATAACGGCATCGATCCGAAATATGGGGAATTGCGGGCGCTGGTGGCAGGGCTGCATAAAAGCTTCGTCGATCTTTTGCTGCGGTCAGAACATCAGATGACCGAACTGGAGGCGATATCGGGCGAAATCCTTCCCGATCTCAGCAAGGTCTTCCGCTTCCTGATGAGCAACAAGGAAGATATCGCCGTCACCTTCCTGAAAAATGCCGCGGAGAAGGCGACGAGGCTGAGCAGCGGCATGAAGCAGCTCGCCGACGAATATGCCGCCCTGGGGGTCAAGGCGCAGACGGCCGTGGAACTGGCCGAAAAGCAGCAGGGCATGGAGTTGCAGCAGATCGAGGCGCTCAAGACCAAGCTGGCGGACATCCGGGCCGAGAATGAGCGCGCGACCGACCTGTCGCAGCGTCTGGCGACGGCGGTGAAAGACCTGCAGTCGAAATACGAAGAGGCGAAGTCCAAGGCCGAATCGTCGGAAAACCGCGCCTTCGCGCTCAGCATCATCGGTTCGATCCTGCGGCCGCTGGCGGATGGCGTGGGCGCCGCCGCCGGGGCCTTTGCCAGGGTGCAGGTCCCGGGGCTGAACCTGCCCTCGCCGACGCCCGCGCCCGCCCCTGCCGCCGCGCCCGCCGCCGAGAAGCCGGCCGCCGACAAGCCCGCGGCCGCAAAGCCCGCTGCCGCAAACGAGCCCGCCAAGTCCAAGGAGGCGCTTACCGTCGACAAGGAAAAGGCCGATGCCGCGGTCGCGGATGCCCAGAAAAAGCTGGAAGCCGAGACCCAGGCCGTTACCGCCAAGACCTCCGAGGTGGAGAGCGCGAAGGCCAAGCTGACCGGCGCCGAGGCCGACGCCAAGAAGGACGGCCTTTCCGCGCAGGAGAAGAAGGACAAGGAAGCGGCGGCGACGGCCGCCAAGCTGGCGGCCGACGAGGCCAAGGCGCAGCTTGAAATCCTTGAGAAAAAGAAGAAGGAAGCCGCCGATGCGCTGACCGCGGCCAAGGCGAAGGCCAAGGAGATCGGCGACGCCATCGAAAAGATCGGCAAGGCGATCGGCGAAGCTGGAAGCGGCATAGGCAAGATGGGCGAGAACTTCTTCGAGCTTGCCGATTCCTATCGCCAGGAAAAGGTCAACTTCCTGAACCTGCTGATGAAAAAGCAGGAGGAAGAGGACAAGACGCTGGCCGACATGAAGAAATATGCCTTGCAGATGAAAAACATCGACATGCAGACGCAGACGCTGACCGTGACGGTCGAGGCGCTTTTCCAGGCCATCAAGGCATTGAAGCGGGTCGTGACCAATCTGCAGGTCGCCGCCCAGTTCTGGCGGAACATGGCGGACGGCTGCGCGCGTCTGGCCAATCCGGCGCTTGCCGACGACATCGCGGCCTACAAGAGCCTCAGCCTCAGCGACAAGCTGGAGCTCTATGCCGAGACGGAGTTCAAGCAAAATGCCGTCCGCTATCTTGCGGGTTGGGTCGGCATGCAGACCATCGCCAAACGCTATACGTCCCGCATGACCGACATCCGCTCGCGCGCATCCGAGGATTACGGCAACTATCTGGGCCCCGAGGCGGCCAGAAAGAAGGCCGCCGAACTTGGCGCGGCCCTGGCGATATCGGCCATGAAAGGCGAAGGGGAAAGCGAGAAGGCCAAGTCGGTCATTGCCGCCGCCTTGAAAGAGGCCACGGCCGAGGCGCAGGCGGCTGCCTGACGACGTCCGCGGGGCAGCTCATGCGGGCTGCCCCGGGCTTTTCGGAATGCGGAGGGATTTTTCATGGCGGGTCTGCACGGATTTCATTGCATATCGGCCCGGCTGGCGGCCGTCCTGTGCCTTTGCATCGCCGCCGTCTGGCCGCTGAGGGCGCAGGAAAGCGGCGGCAGCTATCTTGAACGCACCACGGCCGCACTGGCGCAGCTGGACGCCGCCGAAAGGGCGCTCGCCGCCGGCGACACGGGCGGCATCCAGGGCGCGCTTGACCGGATGGGCGCGACCGCGGGCGATCTTTCGTCGAAGGCATTGCGCTTCCGCGAGGTGGCGAACCGGGAATTCGCCCGCTGCGGCGACCGGGTCCAGGAGCTCGAGCGGCGGATCGGAGACATCAAGACCGAACAGGGCCGCGTGCAGGCCGAGATCAAGAGCCTGGAGGCGACCCTGGCCGGCGCAACCGAGCGCGAGCGCCTGAGCGCCCAGCAGTTGGTCGAGATCAACCGGCGCATGGCCAACGCCCATGCCGCGCTGGAAGAGCGCAGGCGCAAGCTGGACGAATTGAACAGCTGGTGGTGGGTTCCGGGCTATGGCGCCTATCTGGGCATCCGCACCCTTGCCGATCATGACATCGAAGAGGCGAACAGCCTTTCCCACGCGCTCAACGACGAGCGGGCGCGTCTGTCCGAGGCCGGACAGGCGCGGGCCGCGGCCGACCGGCTGATGCGCCAGCTGCAAGGACAGATCACCGTCAACAACGGCACCACCGACACGCTGAACGCCATGTCCAGGCAGTCCGTGGCCCATATCGCCGAACTGCGCCAGACGGCAAGCTTCCTGACCACCGCCGAAGCCTTCTGGAGCAAGGCGTCCACGCTTTTGCAGATCGGGGTCGAGCGACGGGACCAGGATTTGCGGCTGCTGCTGAGCCTGTTGGACGAGGATCTGACGCTCGACGATTTCAGCGAAGAGTTCCGGCCGAGTTCCGGCAAGATGCGGGAGGCCCTGCTGGCATTTGCCAAAAGCGTGGACAGCGGCTCGAACTATCTGCTGGATTCCAGCACCGACTATTGCGGCGGCCCGCCGCGCGCCGTCGGCGGCCCCGATCTGTCGACGCGCTGCAACGTTTCGCAGATCACCCGCTATTTCGAGATCGTCGACCCCGTCCGATGCTCGTTCCGCTATGTCAACCCGCCCGGCTGCCCCCCGCCGCAAAAGGTGGTGGACCAGAGCCCGGCCGCCCTGCAGGCCGGCCGCAACCGCGGCGACTGGACACGGACGCCCGCCCAGAACTGGGTCGGGCGGGCCAGCACCTCGCCCTGCGAGCTGAAGGGCAGCATCTATTACGGAAAGCTTGCCGGCCCCGATCAATGCGAGGCGGTCTGCCAGGGCGATCCGGTTTGCACGGCATGGACCTATAACATCCGCAACGCCTTCATGCCGGGCAGCATCGGCCAATGCTGGGGCGCCCCTGCGGCGTTCGAGCTGAACAAGAGGCCCTGGGAGGGTTTCGAATCCGGCGGGCTTGGCCAGCGCAACCCCTGAATAACCCCATCGAAGCGATCCATGAAGGAGGACCAGAGAAATGACCGATGACGTAGCGACCGAATGCAGGAACGCGGGCGGCAGCCCGGAGTTCTGCTCGCATATGGCGGGATTGGCGAAACAGTTCGGCATGGACTGGAGTTCGACCATCGACCGCAATACCTATCCCAAGATCGTCGCCGCCTATGAAAGCTACACCGACCGCCGCTATGGCGGCGAGAACCTGCATGCGGGCAAGACGATCCATTTCTCGCAATTCGCCAAATCCGCGCTGCAACACTGGCGTTGACACCGCCGCAAGCGGCGCGACCGATAGCGGGGGCGCATATGGACAGAAAGGTTTTCTACCAACGCCTGCGGCACGGGGACGGCGCGGTTTTCGGCGCCGTCCTGACGCAGCAGCAGGTCGACGGAATCGAGGGAATCCTCGACGCCATGGCCGCGGTCGGCGACGGCCGGGCCAAGACGCTGGCCTATGCCCTGGCGACGGCCTGGCACGAAACCGGCCGCCGCATGGTGCCGGTGCGCGAAGGCTTTGCCCGAAGCGATCAGGAGGCGATCAAGGCCGTGGCGTCGCTGGCCCGTCGCCTGGGTCCGGGCAGCGCGCCGGAACGCTATGGCAAGCCGGTCGGACCCTATGGAAAATGCTATTACGGCCGCGGCCATGTCCAGCTGACCTGGCAGAGGAACTACGCCGCAAGCAGCGCGGATGCCGGCGTCGATCTGGAGCGGGACCCCGACAGGATGCTGGACCCGGTCGTCTCGGCCCGGATCCTGATCCTGGGGCTGATGGACGGGCGCTGGAACGGGTGCGGCAAGGGCATTGCGCATTATCTGCCTCGGGACGGGGCGGACAATCTGAAGGACGCGCGCCGAACGGTGAACGGCACCGACAGATGGGATCTTGTCGCCGGCTATTACAAGGCGTTCCTGTCCGCGATCCAGGCCGCCGGCGGTTGGCAGGAAACGGCCTTGTCCCGCGACGACCCGGATGCCCGGCCGCGGAAACATGCCACGGCCGACCCTGCCGGGCCCGCGACCCCCGCGCAGGATCTTGCGCCGACCTTCGCCGTCGCGGACGAGCCGGTCGTCAGACTGCTGGCCTGGCTGAACGATTGCCCCGGCGAAATTCGCGCCGTGGGCGCCTGGCTCGCCGCCATGCCCGGAACCTGCGTCGCGCGCGAAGCGGCGGACGACACCCCGACGGATACATCCGCGAGCAGCGGAAGCCGATAGTCGCGCCGCAACTCCGGCCCGCGGGCGCGGCTGATATGATGCGCCCATCCGCTGCCCCGGACGATATGCTGACGCAGCGGCGCCCATACGCGCCGCCTGATGGTGGCCCCAGGCCCGATGGACGTTCAGCGCCGGCAAAGCCGACGCAGGTTCCAGGATCGCGGCAGACCAGCCGATCAACCGAGTTGCCCGCACCGTGATCTCGCAACACCATGCCTGCGCGCGGAGCCCAAGATCGACCCCGGCATCTAGACTTGCGCCAGCCCATCTAAACTTCTTCCAAACCCCAAGGAATTCAGTCGCATCGCCATGCGCGCCCGCCAGACAGACAGGAGATCAATCCTTCTCGCCGCTGCCGTCATCACCTCACGATGAATCCTCACGCTCCCTCGATCACCCCGGCATTGCCATGGCCGACACCGATCACGGCCGCACGGCTCCGCAGCGACGGTCCGACACCGCTCGGAACAAACCGGGACCGATGCTGCCATGAAGAATGCAGGTCGTTTCCGATCAATGACGGCGAAGAGTCCGGCCCTGGTCCCGGTTCGTTTGTGCCAAAGCGCGGCCACGCAGGAAACAACGGTCTTCAGAACCTCGCCAAGGAAACATCTGCTTCGCCCCTTCCCGAGCCAAGGCATTGCATTCCGCCTGAGTTTTACCGATCCTCGCCGACGTGACCTCCGAGGGCTTGGAACGAATGTCTCATCAGGACGCCCTGCGCGCCCGGCTGATTGCCGCTTTCGGGGGCCTGCCGCCGAAACTGCAGCAGGCCGCGCGCTATATCCTGGAACATCCCGACGAGGTGGCGCTGGTCTCGATGCGGCAGCTGGCGCGCAGCGCCGGGGTGCAGCCCTCGACCATGACGCGGCTGGCCAAAGCCCTGGGGCTGGACGGTTACGACAACCTCCGCGCCCATCATGCCCACGCCATCCGCCAGCGCATCGACGGCTTTGCCGCCCAGCAGGAACGCGCCAGCGCCAGCGGCGAAGGGCTGGCCGTGCAGATGCTGCAAAGCCTGTCGGGACAGATCGCGCGCCTGGCCGAGCCCGCCTCGGCCGCCCGGCTCGAGGCTGCCGCGGAGCGCCTGGCCCAGGCACGCCGGATCTACGTGCTGGGGTTGCGCTCCTGCCATCTGGTGGCTTGGCATTTCCACTATGTCATGTCCTTGCTGGGCAAGCGCAGCGTGCATCTGGACGGACCCGCCGGCACGGTGGGCGACGGGCTGATGGGCGCAGGGCCGCAGGACGTGCTGCTGGCGGTGTCGATCAGCCCCTATGCGCGGCATGCGCTGGAGCTGGCGCAAATGGCGCGCAACAAGGGGCTGGCGGTGGTTGCGATCACCGACAGCGAGGTCTCGCCCCTGGTCGCCATCGCCGACGAGGTGATCCTGTGTGCAACCGAAAGCCCGACCTTCTTTCACACGCTGACCCCGGCATTGGCGGTATCCGAGGTGCTTTGCGGTCTGCTGGCCAATCGCGACCGCGACGGCGCGCTGGCGGCCTTGCAGAACGCCGACCGGCACCTGCTGGAGCTGAACACCTATTACACCGCCCCCAAGCGGCGCCCCCCGTCCGCCGCTTCGCGCGATGAGACGGATCAGGACCCCTCCGTCAGGCCGCAAGGCCCGCCATGATTGCTGCCCCCGCACTGGTTTTGACGGATCGATGAACGAATGGCGCGGCCGCGGCCGCTCTTTCCCAAGTCGTGGTAAGCGGCCTGTCGATGATCGAAGCGTGCTGATCAGCAAGGCAATGGTTGCGACAGCGCGATGCACGCCGCGAGGACGGCCACCCAAGACGCTTTGCAAGCGACGAGGGTGAACAAAGGCTCGCCTTGCTTGGATATCCAGCCGCTGAAATTGCAGCGGCGCATCGGGTCATTTCTGCTCTGTCGCATGTCCTCTGCAAGCGAGCAGCCGACCGCTTAGGCTTGCGGGACCGGCTTCTACTCTCCTGGATGCGGGCGCATGGTGTTGACCACGCGCCCGCACTGATCGGGTCAGCGCAGATGCTTGCCCTTGGTCTCTGGCGCCCAGCCGATGGACATCACCAGGCCCAGCAAAGGGAAAAGCGCCATCAGGATCAGGGTGGCCGAAAAGCCGAACTGCAACAGCAGATAGGGCAGAAGATAGGTGACGCCTGCCGCCGAGATGCGCGAGAAGGCTGCCGAGAAGCCGATGCCGGTCGCCCGGACATGCGTGTCGAAAATCTCGGCCGGATAGACGAACTGGATGCTGTTCGCGACAGGTCCCACGAACATGTAGGTCGCAAACAGCGTCACGATGATCCAGGTCGGCGCGTCGGGGAACAGGCCCAGGGCCAGGAAGGTCGCGAGGACGATGGCGAAGGTCCAGATGACGAAGCCCCGGCGGCTCATCCAGTGCAGCAGGAACACGCCCGCGATGGAACCGACGATCTGCAGCAGGTTCAGCGACATGTCCACCATCGCCGAGCCGTTCAGGCGAAGGGATTCCAGCACCGGCACCATGAAGGTGAAGATGGCAAAGAACGGACCCACCTGGCAGAACCAGAAGAAGCCGGAATAGAGCGTCTGCCGCCAGCTCTGTGCCGTGAACAGCTCGCGCGGCGAGGCCAGGCTGGCGTCCAGCGCGATATCCGGAATCGCATATCCGGGACCGAAATGCCGCGCGACGATCGCTTCGGCCTCGGCGACGCGGCCGCGCGCCTTCAGCCACATCGGGGTTTCGGGCAGCGTCAGCCGCAGGATGAAGGTGATCAGCGCGGGAACCACGCTCGACGCCAGCAGCATCCGCCAGTTGTCGCCGTGATAGAATGTTCCGATGACGAAGGCGATGGTAAAGACGGCCTGCCAGCCGACGCCGAAACAGCCCAACAGCACCCCGCGGTTCTTGCGCCGCGAAAACTCGGCCAGGAAAGACGAGCCGACGGCATATTCCACGCCGATGGCCAGCCCCAGGGCAAGCCGGATCGCGACCAGCTGCCAGACGTCCTGCACGACAAGCTGCAGCAGGGACAGCACGATGAACGCGGCCAGGTTCCAGGCAAAGACCGGACGCCGCCCGAAACGGTCGGCAAGGTTGCCGAAAAGCAGCCCGCCGATAAAGACGCCGATCAGGGCGCTGGATGCGATCAGCCCCTGACTGATGGCGGACAGCTGCAACTCGTGCTGGGCGATTGCCAGCGCGGGGCCGACGATGCCCAACACATAGCCATCCAGCGCGGCGCCACCCAGCACGGATGCGGCGGCAACGATATGGACGGGTTTCAGCGGCGCCTCATCGATCGGCAATCGCCCCAGGCTGTCGCGTTCGACGGGCCCGGTCGGTATCACGGCTATGGCCATGGCTCACCTTTCCAGGAAATGCGATTTCCGCCGAGGGGTGACGGAATTCCGTTCTCGATCTGGCGTGCACGATCTGCCCACAAACGTGGCTCCTCCGCAGGGTCATGAACGCATGCAAATTGGGGGGCTGGCACACAGGGCGCGGCGGGAAATCCTCGCGCCTCGCCGTCGGCTCCAGAGGGCAGGCCTTAATCCTGCCTCGCCTTCCATTCTTTCCATCGCATATAGGCGTTTGCGCCGATTGTGTCGAAGGGATGGGGTGGCAGTCGGGCGGGTTCGGCTTCGGCGGCGAAGAATTCCGTCACCGCGCTTTTGCGCCCGCAGGCGAGCTCGGCCGCGCCGATGCCGGTCAGCGTGCCCCGCGCCGTGCCCAGCCCGTTCTGGACGCAGGCCGCGTAAAGCCCCGGTTCCAGCTCGCGCATCACCGAGACCGCGTTCCGCGACAGGCACAGATGCCCCGACCAGGCATGCTCGAAGCCGATCCCCTTCAGCATCGGGAAGCGGACGTCGAACTTTCGCCGCATGATCGCCACCAGCCGCGACAGGTCGCGGGCGCTGGTCCGCATCCCGGGCCGGTAATAGCCGCCCTGCCGGATCACGATGCGGTGGCCGCCCTGCGCGGGGCCGATGCGGCGCACGGTGGTGCCCATCGGATCGGCCGGCGTCGCGCCCCAGCATTCCTGGCCGCCAAGCGCGCGGATCGCCTCGGGCGGCAGTTCCTCGGTCATGCAGGCGTTCAGCATGATGTGCATCAGCCGCCCGCGCTTGAAGCCGAAGCTTTCCAGATGGCCGTTGTTGGCCAGGATCAGCCGCTGCGCCAGGATCTCGCCCTGCGCGGTCGCGACCCGCCAGCCCTGCGCGCCGCTTTCGAGGCGCAGCACCGGCGCGTTCTCGTAGATCCGCACGCCGGCGCGCTCCAGCCCGGCCGCCAGCCCCTGCACATAGCCCGCCGGCTGGATCATCGCCGTGCCCGGGGTATAGAGCCCGCCCTGGTAATGGTCCGAGCCGGTGATCTCCTTCATCTGCCGGGCGTCGTAGAGCTCGTGCGCCTCGCCCATCCGGCGCAGGTGCGCGGCATAGCTGACGTTGCCGGCGATCCCGGCGGCCGAGGCGGCGGCGTTGATCTTGCCCGCGCGCTGGAACCAGCCGCGCGGGATGTCGTATTC
Source organism: Paracoccus aminovorans (assembly GCF_900005615.1). Classification (NCBI taxonomy): domain Bacteria; kingdom Pseudomonadati; phylum Pseudomonadota; class Alphaproteobacteria; order Rhodobacterales; family Paracoccaceae; genus Paracoccus; species Paracoccus aminovorans. The sequence goes on from NZ_LN832559.1 coordinate 339,123, forward strand.
CTCGACCGCCGCGTCGGCGAAGTCGATGGCATGGCGGTTCAGCCGCGTCAGCTGCCGGTCGTGGCCGTCGCCCGCGCCGGCATAGTCCGACGAGGTCAGCTCGTGCGGCAGGTCGATCATGAAGCCCGAGTTGCGCCCGGTGCCGCCTTCCGAGATCCGCGCGGCGTCCAGGATCGCGACGTCCAGCCCCGGGTCGATCTGCTTCAGGCGCCGCGCGGCGGACAGCCCCGCGAAGCCCGCGCCGACGATGGCGATGTCGCAGCCCGCGGCGCCCTGCAGCCGCGCGCGGGGCGCGGCCGGGGGCAGGATCGCGCTCCACCCGGCCGGGCCGTTGAAGACCGGGGTGCGGATCGCGTCATGCCGGGCCATCAGTCGCCCGCCGCATGGTCGGTGAGGTCGATCCAGATGGTCTTGAGCTGTGTATACTGGTCATGGGCGTGGATCGAATTGTCCCGCCCGCCGAAGCCCGATTGCTTGTAGCCGCCGAAGGGGGTGGTCACGTCGCCCTCGCCGAAGCTGTTGACGGTCACCGTGCCGGCGCGCAGGGCGCGGGCGCCGCGCAGCGCCCGTCTGCCGTTGGCCGAGAAGATCGAGGCCGCCAGCCCATATTCGGTGTCGTTCGCGACCGCGATGGCCTCGTCGACGCTGTCCACCACCACCACGGTCAGGATCGGGCCGAAGATCTCTTCCACCGCCAGTTTCGAATCGCGCGCGGTTTCCACGACGGTCGGCTCGATGAAGCCCGGCGCGACGATCCTGCCGCCGAACAGGATATTCTCGGATTGCGCGGCTTCCAGATAGCCGGCGACCTTGTCGAAATGCGCCTGGCTGACCAGCGAGCCGACCCGGATGGCCGGGTCCAGCGGATCGCCGACAAGCCAGGTCGCGGCCTCGGCCCGGACCTTGTCCAGCAGCCGGTCGCGGATGCCCCGCTGCACGATCAGCCGCGAGCCGGCCGAGCAGTTCTGCCCCATGTTCCAGAAGGCGCCGTTGACGACATGCGCCGCCACCGCCTCCAGGTCCTCGGCATCGTCCAGCACCACGCAGGGGTTCTTGCCGCCCAGCTCCAGCACCACCTCCTTGAGGTTGCTGTCGGCCGAATAGTTCAGGAACCGCCGGCCCGTGGCGGTCGAGCCGGTGAAGCTGACCATGTCGACGTCGGGGTGCCGGCCCAGCGGCTCGCCCACCGCGGAGCCCGAGCCGGTGACGATGTTCAAGACGCCCGCCGGCAGCCCGGCCTCGGCCGCCAGTTCCGCGACGCGCAGCGTGCTGAGCGTGGTCTCCGCCGCCGGTTTCAGCACCACCGAACAGCCCGCGGCCAGCGCCGGGCCGATCTTCCAGGCCAGCATCAAGAGCGGGAAGTTCCAGGGCAGCACCAGCCCGACGACGCCCACCGGCTCGCGCACCACCATCGCGATATGGCTGGCCGAGGCCGGCGAGACCTGGTCGTAGATCTTGTCGATCAGTTCCGCGTGCCAGCGGATGACATGGATGGTTTCCGGCACATCGACCGTCTCGCAGTCGAAGATGGTCTTGCCGGCGTCCAGGCTTTCCAGCACCGCCAGGTCGCGGGCGTGTTCCTGCATCAGCGCGGCGAGGCGCAAGAGCGTTTCCTTGCGCTCGCCCGGATGCAGCTTGGACCAGCGCCCGTCCTCGAAGGCGGCGCGGGCGGCCGCGACGGCCAGGTCCACGTCCCGCGCGTCGCAGGCGGCGATCTCGGCCAGCGCCTCGCCGGTCGCGGGGTTGGTGGTGGTGAAGGTCTTGCCCGACAGCGCCGGCCGGAAGCCGCCGTCGATGAAGGCCTGCGTCGGGAAGGACAGCCCGGCCGCGATGGCCTTGTATTCGGAAGTGCCGAGAAGGTCGGTCATGTCATTCCCCCTCGACGATGGCGGCGACGGCGGTCTTCAGCGTCGCGATCACCGCTTCCAGCTCGGCCTTTTCATCGGCGTTCAGCCCCTGCAGCGGCGGGCGCATCGGCCCGGCGCGCAGCCCGGCGGTCTCGACCCCGTGCTTGACGCATTGGATGAACTTGCCGCCCTGCTCCAGCACGCCCATCAGCGGCATCATCGCGGTCATGATCCGGCGGCCGGTGGCGAAATCGCCGCGCACGGCGCAGGCTTCATACAGCGCGACATGCTCCTCGGGCAGGAAGTTCGAGCCGGCGCAGATCCAGCTGCGCGCGCCCCAGGCAAAGAATTCCAGCGCCTGGTCGTCCATGCCGCAGCTCATCTGGATGTTCGGATAGTCGCAGGCCAGCGTGTGGATGCGGTTCACGTCGCCCGAGCTTTCCTTGATGCCGACGACGTTTTCCGAGGCGCCGACGATGTCCAGGAACGCGCGCCCCATGCTGACGCCCATGCGGCCGGGGTAGTTGTAGAGGATGACCGGCAGGCCGGCGGCGCGGTCGATTTCCAGCGCATTGGCGGCGTTCTCGGCCTCGGTCGGCACCGAATAGGGCGGCGTCGCCAGCAGGATCGCATCGGCGCCCATCGCGCGCGCGCCTTCGGCCAGCGCGATGCTGTCGGGGGTGCGCATGGCGCCGGTGCCGACGATGACCGGCAGCCGGCCGGCGCTGCGCTCGGCGATGAAGCGGGCCAGCTCCAGGCGTTCCTCGACGGTCTCGGCATAGTTCTCGCCGGTCGAGCCGCCCGAGATCAACCCGTGCACGCCCCCCGCGACCAGATGCTCGACCAGATCGGCCAGACCGTCGAAGTCGATGCCGCCGTCGGCGTGGAACGGGGTGATCAGCGGCGTGTAGATGCCTTCGAGCTTGAATGTCGGTTTCATGGCGCGGCCCTCCTGTGCGCGGCCCCCGCCGGGGCCCTTCGCCATCTTTGGTAATCTCCGACGGAACACCCCCGCAAAGGAGAATGTTCAGCGACATCGCATTAGGAAAACTGGGGGAAAAGCGGCAAGACTGGACATTTTCTCATTTATTCTAATGCGAAGCAGAAAGGAAAATCGCACAAGGATCCGAGAAACGCCGTTCCCCCGCATAGGGTAGAAATCAATCTCGGCCCTGCTGCCGCGTCATTTCCATATCGGCTTCGCACCGGCCGTGAATGCCGATGCGGTCCCGCCATCATGAAATGAAACACGATTCGCGAAATCGACGACGCCAAGCGGTCCATCCGCCGTTTCAGTTTGCGGCAATATCCGGGCCCGGAAGACCCGGATCCGCAACCCCGCCCAGCAGCATGTCCCGGAAGGCATCGCCGATCTCGGCCGGGCGCAGCGCGCCTTGTTCGCGATACCAGAAATAGGCGCAGCCGGTCATGCCGTCGATGGCCAGCATCAGCAGATGCGTATCGACCTCGGGTCGGATCAGCCCGGCCTCTTTCGCATCGTCGATCAGGCTGCGGACGCTGTCTCGATACCGTTCGGCGGTGGCGGCAAGGCGGCTGTAACTGCCCGACCCCAGGATCGCGCGTTCCTGCCAGGTCACGGTGAACAGGTCCTGGTGACGCGCGACGACCGCGATCCGGCCGCGCATGAAAAGACGCATCCGCTGCTCGGGATCCGCGGTCGCCGCCTTGACGTCCTCAAGTTGCCGCAGCAGCAGCGCGCCCGTGATCCCCACGATCGAGAGCAGCAGCGCTTCCTTATTCGGCCAATGATGATAAAGACCAGGCTTCGACAGGCCGACGCCGGCTAGGCTCCAGACGGGACGGCTCGCGGCAGCGGCGCCAGCGTCAGGGCGCCGGATTCCAGCGCCTCGGCAAGGCGGTCCACGGCCTCGGCCAGGTTGCGGTCGACCAGATGCAGATATTGCGTCCAGTCCGAGAGCTGCCGCAATTCCTCGGCGCCGTCGGAAATGCCGCGCAGGCCGATCAGCGGCAGGCCGAAGCGCTGGCAGGCGCGCAGCACCGCATAGCTTTCCATGTCCACCATCTGCGCCGCCACCGCCTCGTATCCGGCGCCGCTGACGATGCTGGCCCCGGTCGCGAGGCTGGCCGCGGCCAGGCCCGGAATGCGATGCGGCAGGTCCTGCCGCGCGGGCAGGCCCAGAAGCGGGGTCTCGCCCTTGGGAAACCCCAGGGCCGAGGCATCCATGTCGCGATATTCCAGCGACGATACCTGATAGACGCGGACCTGTTCCAGCTGCCGCGACCCGGCCGAGCCCAGCGAGACCACCAGCTCGGGCAGTTCCCCGCACGCCGCCAGTTCCGCCAGCGCGGCGGTCAGGGCCACCGCCGCCTCGACCGGGCCGACGCCGGTCATCAGCGGCGCGATGCGGGCGCGCAGCTGCGGGCCGTATTCGGCCTCCAGCGCCATCACGAACAGCACCCGCCGTCCCGCCAGCATGTCCGGCGCCACGGTCATGTCGCTCTGTCCGCCCTGGTCGTCATGCATCCGCGCCTCCGTCCGCTTTCGCGCAAGGAAGCGCAGAGCGGCGCGAAGGGCAAGGGCCGGGCGTCATCCGGTCAGGGCACGGGGCATCGGCGCAGCGGTGGCGGGTTTGGCCGGATCGGGCAGGCGGCCCGGGTCGCGGCCGACCGGCAGCGTCGGAACCGGCGCGGCGAAGCTGAGCAGCAGCCGCCCCCCCGACAGCGCCCGCAGCCCCCAGGACAACAGCCCGCCCGAGGGGCCGGCCATGGCGCCGCGCATCGGCTCGTCCGGCAAGGTCGCATTCAGCGCCTCGCGCAAGGCGGCAAGGCCGGGGCTTTGCCCGCAGGCGCGGGTCCAGATCGCCAGGTGGTCGTCCAGCGTGGCCGGGGTGCCCGAGCCCCACAGCTCGGCATAGCGGCGGTTCGAGATCAGCAGCTCGCCATTGGCGGCAAAGACCGCCACCGCATCCTCGATCGAATCCAGCACCTCGGCGCCCAGAGACAGGTCGGCGCGGAACTTGCGGGTCAGCGAGATTTCCGAGGTGATGTCCTCGAACAGGAAGGCCACCGCGCCGTCGGGATGCGGCCGGCCGGTGACGCGATAGGTCTGGCCGCCGGGCAGCGACCACATTTCGACGTGATGGCCCGACGACGCCGCCGCTTCCAGCGAGGCCATCTGGTTGCGCCAGCTGCGATAGTCCTTGGGCTCGGGCACCATCCGCGCCTCGCGCAGCCGGTCGAGAAAGGCGTAGAGCGTCGGCCGCGCGGTCAGGAAGCCGGTGGCGAGCCCGGTCAGGTCGATCAGCGCCGGATTGAAGAGTTGCAGGTTGCGGTCGCGGTCGAAGATCGCCAGGCCGATGGGCAGGTCGGCAAAGGTCTTGGTCAGGGTCTGGACGAATTCGCGCAAGGCGCGTTCGGCGCGGACCGCGGCATCGGCAGGCAGGGCGATGGCGACGGTCTGCCCGGCCACCTCATGGACATGGCAGTCGTACCAGCGGCTTTGCCCGGCATGATCGACCTGCACACGGCGGGCGCCGCTGCCACCGGCCGGGGACCGGGGAGTCAGGTCGATCAGCTGCGGCAGCGGCCACAGCACCTGGTCCGGCGCCTTGGCCTCGGCCAGGTCCAGATAGGCCGAGTTCGCCCAGGTCACCTGTCCCTGCCCGTCCTGTCGCCAGGCCAGCATCGGCGAATGGTCCATGGTGCTGCGCAGGATTTCCAGCTCTTGCTCCATGGCGCCCAGCGACAGCGAATCGACCAGGATGCCGGCGTTTTCCGCCGCCGGATCGGCCAGGGTCAGGCGCAGGATGCCGTCGCCCAGATCCTCGGCCAGCAGGCGCAGGGGGCGGGGACGGCCACGTTCCTCGAACTCCAGCCGGGCGGCGCCGCCCAGGTCGGGCAGCACGGCGCCGAAATCGGGCAGGCGCATTCCCAGCCAGCAGGTCAGCCTTTGCCAGTCGCCGTCGCCGGGCAGCCCGGCCAGCAGCGCCCGCGCCGGCCCGGTCGCATCCAAGAGCAGTTGGTGGCGGAACAGAAAGACGATGGGCTCGATCCCGCGTTCCAGCCCGCGCCCGCCGCCCGAGCCGGCGAGGCGTTGCCCCACCAGCCGCATCAGCAGCAGCGCCAGCGCAACGGCCAGGGCCGCCGCGGCAAAGGCGATCAGGAAATGCGCAACCATCGCGTACACCCGTCATCAAACCAGACATATTCAACTATAGCGCGATAATTTAAGAAGTGGTTAACGCGACCGGGAAATCAGCCGAGAATCTGCGGGTTCGGCCCCAGAGCCTCGCGGTTGTCGGCCTCGATCAGCGTGCGCGGCCAGATCACGGTGATCTCGGCGCCCCGGGCGCCATTGCCGAAGCGCAGCCGCGCGCCCGAACGCTCCAGAAGCGCCTTGGCGATGAACAGGCCCAGACCCATGCCTTCGTAGCTGCGGCCGTCCTCGGCCCGGGGGCGGGTGGTCAGGAACGGGCTGCCGATGCGCGGCAGCAGCGCCGGCGGAAAGCCCGGGCCGTCGTCGATGATCCGCACCCAGATCTCGCGCCGGTCCGAGCCGGTCTGCACCGTCACCCGGTCCGAGGCGAAATCCACCGCGTTCTGGATCAGGTTGCGCAGCCCGTGAATGACGGCGGCGTCGCGGTGGACAATGGGATTTTCCTCCGCCGCCTGCATTTCGATCTGGGCGCCGCGGTCGCGATGCGGGGCCGCGGCTTCGGACAGCACCTCGGACAAAGGCGCCGAGCGGATCAGCAGATCGTCGCGCCCGGCCCCGCCCATGGATTTCAGGATGTCCCGGCAGCGGTCGGCGGATTGGCGCAGCAAGGCCAGGTCCTCGGCCAGGTCTTCGCGTTCGGGCAGGGCGTCGGACAGCTCGTCCGAGAGCTCGGCGCTGACCAGCTTGATCGTGGCCAGGGGCGTGCCCAGCTCATGCGCGGCGGCGGCGACCACGCCGCCCAGGTGCTGCAGCTTCTGCTCGCGCTCCAGCGCCATGCGCGCGGCGAAAAGCGCGTCCGAGGTGGCGCTGACCTCGGCCGCGACCAGCCGGGCGAAGGAGGAAAAGAACAGCGCGCCGATCACCAGCGCGAACCAATGCCCGACCAGCAGCGGATATTGCAGCGACAGCCGGGTGGCGTGGAAGCTCAGCGGCTGGGCAAAGACCGCGGCCAGGGTCACCATCACGAAGGTCGCCGTTCCCAGCGCCAGCAGGTGCCTGCCGGGCAGCGCCGTCGCAGCGATGGTCACCGGCGCCAGCAGCAGCAGCGCGAAGGGATTTTCAAGCCCGCCGGTCAGCGCCAGCAGCGCCGCGATCTGCGCCAGGTCGAAGCCCAGCTGCCAGGCCGCCTCGCGCCCGGTGATGCGCCGTCCCGGCCGCAGCGACAGCGACAGGTTCAACGCCACCGCCAGCCCGATGACCCCCAGCACCCGAACCAGGGAAAATTCCGCGCCGATGGCCAGGGCCGCCCCCACCGCCGCCAATTGCCCGGCGATGGCGACCCAGCGCAGCAGGATCAGCGTGCGCAGCCGGATCGGCTCGGGCCCCGGCTGGCCGGGCAAAAGGTCGATGCGGCGGGAAACAAGGCCGATGGACACGCGAAATCTCCGGTTTCGGGCTGGCTTCGGCATTGATAGCCTTCGCCGCCGGGCCGATCAATGCAAAGGGGCCGGACAGAGAAGCCGGCACATTCTCCGGCCCGACGGCGCGGGGCTTTTGGTGAATCGGCGATTTGCGCCCGGTTCCGGCCTGACACCGGGTTGCGCAATGGCGTCCGGATTTGACCGGGCTCGAAAAACCTCCTAATCAAAATGCAAACTGCAAGGGATGAATATGGCCGAGGAATTCCAGATCGGACCCGACCCCAGCCTGCTGCTGGTGGACGACGACGAGATCTTTCTGAACCGGCTGGCCCGGGCAATGGAAAAGCGCGGCTTCGAAGTCAGCCGCGCCGCATCGGTGGCCGAGGCGCGCAAGCTGCTTGCGGAAAGCGCGCCCGCCTTTGCCGTGGTCGACCTTCGGCTGGAGGACGGCAACGGCCTGGACGTGGTCGATGCCGTCCGCGATGCGCGGGCCGATGCGCGCATCGTCGTGCTGACCGGATATGGCGCCATCGCCACCGCCGTGGCCGCGGTCAAGATGGGTGCGACGGATTATCTCTCGAAACCCGCCGATGCCGACGACGTGACCCGCGCGCTGCTGTCGCGCGGCGAGATGCTGCCGCCGCCGCCCGAAACGCCGATGTCGGCAGATCGCGTGCGCTGGGAGCATATCCAGCGCGTCTATGAGCAATGCGACCGCAATGTCAGCGAAACCGCGCGCCGATTGCATATGCACAGGCGCACATTGCAGCGGATTTTAGCCAAGCGCAGCCCGCGTTAATAATTGGCGTCTCGAAAACCGTTGCATTTCCAAAACGGATGGAAATATTGGTGTCCACAAACTGCCAAACCAGGACACCGATATGAACATCGATTTGGACGCAATGTCCTTGAAAGACCTGCGCGACCTGCGCAACAAGCTGGACCGCGCCATTTCCACCTTCGAGGACCGCCGCAAACGCGAGGCGCTGGCTGCGGCGGAAACCGCGGCGCGGGAATTCGGGTTCAATCTTGCCGAACTGACCATCGCGAAACAGGCACGCAGCAAGGTGGCGCCGAAATATGCCAATCCGCAGGATCCTTCGCTGACCTGGACCGGCCGCGGCCGCAAGCCGCGCTGGGTGCAAGAGGCGCTGGACACCGGCAAGAAGCTGGAAGAACTGGAAATCTGAAAGCCGAAGCCTCCGCATTCATTTGCGGGGGCTTTATTCCGGGATTTCACCCGGCCCGGTCCATTTCCTGGATCAATGCATCAAAACGCGCGAGATAGGCGCTGCGGGTTTCCCGCGGCGGACGCAGCGTTATTTCCAGGCCCTGAACCAGCGCCGGATCCGGAACCGGAAACAGCCGATCCGCTTCGGCGCGCGAAAATCCCGCGATCTGAACCGCTTCCAGCCAGGCGGAAATCCGGTCGGCACGTTTGATCGCGCGTTTCACCGCCACGGGCAATTGCGCCGGCAATCCGAAACGGCGATGGATCGCGGCGGCAAGCCGCGAGTCCATTTCGCCATATTCCCGGCCCAAAGCCGCCTTCACGGGCGAGATCATGTCGCCGATCACATATTCCGGTGCGTCGTGCAGCAGCGCCGCCAAACGCCAGCGCGGCTCGACCTCGGGCTCGGTCCTGGCATGGATCTGCTCGACCAGCAGCGAATGTTCGGCCACGCTATAGGCCCAGTCGCCATGGGTCTGGCCGTTCCAGCGCGCCACGAAGGCCAGGCCATGGGCGATGTCGGCGATCTCGATATCCACGGGCGTGGGGTCCAGCAGGTCCAGCCGGCGCCCCGACAGCATGCGCTGCCAAGCGCGTTTCGCGGCTTTGGCCATGGCGTTCTCCTGTCAGGTCTGGGACGAGGCAGGGCCCGCGACGCATCCGCCACGGGCCCCGGGAGCATTCTCACGCAGAAGTGATCGGCGTCAGGACAGCGGCTGGTCGGCGGGCCTTTCGGCCTGCATGCGGCGCGCGATCTCCTGGCGGTACAGCGCCACGAAGTCGATCGGGTCCATGTTGAAGGGCGGAAAGCCGCCGTCGCGGGTCATGTCCGAAACGATGCGCCGCACGAAGGGAAACAGCATCCGGGGACATTCGATCATCAGGAAGGGGTGCAGCTGGTCCTCGGGCACGCCCTCGACGTGGAAGATGCCGCCATAGTCCAGTTCGCACAGGAACAGCGGCGCCTTGTCGCCGGCATTGGTCGATTGCACGCGGAACTTGCTGATGACCTCGTACTGGTGCTCGGTCGGGCGCTTGCGGGCATCCAGGCTGACCTGCACGCTGATCTCGGGCTGGACGTCGCCCGCGGGCAGACCCTTCTGCGCCACGGCGTTTTCAAAGGACAGATCGCGGATGTATTGCGTCAGCACCTGCAGGCGCACGCCGGCCTGGGCGTCGGGAGCCGCGGCACCGTTGTTGTTCTCGTCGCTCATTGAGTTCTCCTCGGATTTGCCGGGGTTCTAGCACCCCGGCGCCCCGCGCTCAATGCCGCGTCCAGCCCGAGCCGCCGGGCCGGCCGCCGTCGCCGCGCTGGTCGGTCAGCCCCTCGCGCACCGGGGCGGGCGGATCGTCCTGCACCGAATATTCGCCGTCGATCACGCCTTCGTCGCGCCAGCCGCGACCGGGACGAAAGCCGGCCGGATCGGCGCCCAGGTCGGCCTCGGAAGGATAGCCCTGGCGATAGCCATAGGCGCTGGTCGACACCCGGACCCGCGCCGCCATCCGCCGCAGCACCAGCGACCGCACGGCCGGTATCAGCAGCAAGAGCCCCAGGGTACTGGTGAACAGCCCCGGCACCACCAGCAGCAGCCCGGCGATCATCACCAGCGCACCATGCGCCATCGGCCGGCCGGGATCGCGAAACTCCTGCATCGCCTGCTGGATGTCCAGCACGGCCCGCGCGCCCTGGCGCCGCATCACGGCGACGCCCAGCGCGGCCGAGCCCAGGACCAGCGCGATCACCGGCAGGACGCCGATCAGCCCGCCCACCTGGATGAACAGCGCGATCTCGACGATCGGCAGGATCACGAACGGCAACAGCAGCCACATCGACGGTTTTCCCCTTCCGGCACTTCCCAAAATCCGGCGCCAAAACTGGACTTGGCCCGGTCCTCACCCTACATAAGCATCGAAACCCCGGTTACAAAGCGCATTAGGCCCGTCCATGTCGAACCCTCTGCTGCAACTTCTCGTCCTGGGCGCGATCGCCGTCTTCCTGATCCTGCGCCTGCGCGGGGTCCTGGGCACGCGCGACGGGTTCGAGACGCCGCGCCTGCCCGAGGAGCCGGCCCCGCGCAAGCGCTTCGACGTGATCGATGGCTCGGCCGAAGCCGGCGACAGCGACATTACCGATCATGCCGAGCCGGGCAGCCCCATCGCCAGGGCGCTGGAGCAGATGAAGCGCGCCGAGCCCGAGTTTGCCGTCGGCCCGTTCCTGTCCGGGGCGAAATCGGCCTATGAGATGATCCTGATGGCCTTCGAGCGCGGCGACTTGTCCGAGGTGCGCGGCTTCCTAGCGCCCCAGGTGGCTGAGGCCTTCGAGACGGTGATCGCCGACCGCGAGGCCCGCGGCCTGACCACCGAGGCGCAGTTCCTGGGCACCCGCGAAACCGGGCTGGCCGGGGCCGAATTCACCCCTGCCACCGGCATGGCCCAGCTTTCCGTGCGCTTCGTCGGCGAGATGATCGTCGCCACGCGCGACGCCCAGGGCAATGTGGTCGAGGGCGACCCCAAGGCCGCGCGCAAGCAGCGCGACACCTGGACCTTCGCCCGCCGCATGGGCGAGGACGATCCGAACTGGCAACTGATCGCCACGGCCTGAGCCATGGCAAGGAAGCGGCGCGGACTTTCGGCCGAGGACAAGGCCCTCTGGTCCCGCGTCGCCGCCTCCGCGGTGCCGATGCATCCCGCGCGCAAGCCCGACGACCTGCCCCTGCCCGAGCCGACGCTCAAACCGCCCCGGCCCATGGCGCCGCCGCCGTCCCCGCTGCCGTTGGCAGAGCTGCGCATCGGCGGCCGGACGCTCGGCGGTCCCGCCATCCGCATCGACCTGTCGCCCGCACCGCCGCAAACCGTGCATGCCCAGCCGCTGCGCATGGACCACAAGACCCATCGCCAGATGACCCGCGGCAAGCTGGCGCCCGAGGCGCGGATCGACCTGCACGGCATGACGCTGAACATCGCCCAGCCGGTGCTGACCCGCTTCATCCTCCAGGCCCGGGCCGAGGGCCGGCGGCTGGTGCTGGTCATCACCGGCAAGGGACGCGAGGGCGGCCCGGACGCGCCGCTGCCGGTACGGCCCGGCGCGTTGCGCCACAACGTGCCGCATTGGCTGCACATGCCGCCGCTGAACCAGGTCGTGCTGCAGATCCGCCCCGCCCACCGCCGCCATGGCGGCGAGGGCGCCTATTACGTCTATCTGCGCCGCTAGTCAGAACGAAGGCGAGATCACGATCTGCGCCGCGCGCTCGACATGCAGCGCGGCCCGCGTCAGCGGCCCGACCCCGCCGCCCACGTCCGAGGAGAACACGCTGTTCAACTCTTGCGCCTGCGTCAGGATCCGCATCAGCGCCGGCGAGGTCGCGACGTTGAAATGGCCGTCGCCGCTGCTGAAGGCGCCGACATCGACCAGCGTCACCGGCAGGTCCGCCACCGGCCGCGCATCGGTCAGGTTGCCCAGCCGCACCGGCTCGGCCGAGATCAGCGCCGACAGGTTCAGCGCCCGATCCCGCCCCGAGGTGAAGATGATGAAGGGCTGCGGCAGCCTGCCGATGGCGCGGGCCTGGGTGCGGAACACGCCCACGTCGATGTCGGGCGACAGCAGCACCACCGCTCCGATCCGGTCCAGCGTGCGGCGGTCGCCGGCGATGGCCATCTGGCGCAGGCTCTCCATCAGCAGCAGGGCGCCCATGGAATGCGCGACCAGGATCGCCTTGCCGCCGCTCGCTTCGGTCGCGATCTGGATGCTGCGCGACAGCCCGTCGCGGGAATAGAGCACGCTGTCGCGATCCGCCGCATAGGCCAGCGGACTGCCGCGCGAGGGCCAGGAAAAATGCATCGGCACCCCCGGCAGGCGCAGGTCGCGCTCGATCTGGGCAAAGCGATACAAGCCCTCGGCGAAGGTGTTGTTGTAGCCATGCACGAACAATACAACATCTCGATCACCCTGAGGCCTCGCCGCCACGGCGCGACGCAGGTCGGCGCGAAAGTCCTGCGGACGATTGAAACGCGCATAGCCCGAGACCAGGAAATCCGTCCCCGGGTCCGGCTTCGCGCCCTTGCGGGGATAGGTGATCGAGCCCGGCTTGCGTTGCGGCGGCACCGAGACATCGACCCGGCCGAAGCTGACCCCTTCGTGCCGGCTGCCGTCGAAGGTGCGATTGCTGGCGACATAGATCCGCTCGACCGTGCCGACCTCCGCCGCCTCGGGGGCCATGGTGATCTCGCCCCGCGGACCACAGGCCGCAAGCCCCAGCAACAGCGCAAGAATGACCCGCCTCGGCATGTTCCGCCCGTCCCGTTCCGAACCGGGCGCAGCATGCCACCGCGACGGATATTGGGAAAGCCCTAGCGGTAATTCGCCTTGGGTCCGGCCAGCCACCAGATGATCAGCCCCACCACCGGCAGGATGGCGACCAGCGCGATCCAGATCAGCTTGGTGGTCGTGGTTTCATTGGTGTTGATGATTGAGGCGATCGCCCAGACATCCAGGGCGAAGATGATGATGCCGAAAAGATAGCTCATGGGCGTCCCGTCCGTTGACTGCCGAGACAACGACGGGAACGCCCCACGGTTCCCTAGAGCACGTAGCGCGACAGGTCGGTCGAGCGCGCAAGATCGCCCAGATGCCGCTCGACGAAGCCCGCATCCACCACCACCTTCTCGCCCGAACGATCCGGCGCGCTGAAGGAAAGCTCCTCGAACACCCGCTCGATTACGGTGTAAAGCCGCCGCGCACCGATATTCTCGACCGAGCCGTTCACCTCGGCCGCGATCCGCGCCAGCGCCCGCACGCCGTCCTCGGCAAATCCGACCTCGACGCCCTCGGTCGCCATCAGCGCGGTATATTGCCGGGTCAGGGCGTTGTCGGTCTCGGTCAGGATGCGGATGAAATCCTCCTCGGTCAGCGCCCGCAGCTCGACGCGGATCGGCAAGCGGCCCTGAAGCTCGGGCAGCAGGTCCGAAGGCTTGGCGATATGGAAGGCCCCCGAGGCGATGAACAGGATATGGTCGGTCTTCACCGGCCCGTATTTGGTCGAAACCGTGGTGCCCTCGATCAGCGGCAGCAGGTCGCGCTGCACCCCCTCGCGGCTGACGTCGCCGCCGCGCGCATCGCTGCGGGCGCAGACCTTGTCGATCTCGTCGATGAAGACGATGCCGTTCTCCTGCACGCTCTCCAGCGCGGCGGCCTTGACCGCCTCGTCGTCCAGAAGCTTGTCGGCCTCTTCGGCGATCAGCAGATCGTAGCTTTCCGAAACGGTCACCTTGCGCCGCACCCGCCGGCCGCCAAAGGCCTTCATCAGCCCGGACAGGTCCATCATCCCGCCCATGCCGCCCGGCTGGCCGGGCACGTCCATCATGCCGAACGGGTTGGAATTGTCCTGCACCTCCAGCTCGATCACGGTGTCGTCCAACTCGCCGCGCTTCAGCTTGTCGCGGAACATCTGCTGGGTCTGCTCGCGCGCGCCCTCGCCGGCCAGGGCCGCGACGACGCGATCCTCGGCCGATTTGTGCGCCCGGGCGTTGACCTCCTCGCGCATGCGCTCGCGGGTCTCGACGATGGCGGCATCGGCCAGGTCGCGGATGATCTGCTCGACGTCGCGGCCGACATAGCCGACCTCGGTGAACTTGGTCGCCTCGACCTTCAGGAAGGGCGCGCGGGCCAGCTTGGCCAGGCGGCGGCTGATCTCGGTCTTGCCGACGCCGGTCGGGCCGATCATCAGGATGTTCTTGGGATAGACCTCGTCCCGCAGGTCGTCGCCCAGCTGCCGGCGCCGCCAGCGATTGCGCAGCGCCACGGCCACGGCGCGCTTGGCGTCCTTCTGGCCGATGATGAAGCGGTCCAGTTCGGACACGATCTCGCGCGGGGTCAGGTCGGACATTCGAGGCTCCTGTCTCATCTGCGCATCACTTAGAACCGCGCCCCACGGGTTTCAACCGAAGCCCCCGCCCGAATCGCCGCATTCCCCGGCGCCGAAACCCCCGGCCGAAGCCACCCCGCAGCCCGGCGCTTTCGACACAAGCGCCATGGCATCGCCCAAAGCAGGACCGCCATTTCTCCGCTCCGAAAAATACTCTGGGGTGAGGCCCGGCACGGGCCGAGGGGCAAGGCCCCTCCCTACCCCAGCACCTCGACCGTCAGGTTGCCGTTGGTATAGACGCAGATGTCGGCGGCGATCGCCATGGCCTTGCGCGCCACGGCCTCGGCGTCCAGGTCGCTCTCCATCAACCCCCGCGCCGCCGCCAGGGCGAAATTGCCGCCCGAGCCGATGGCGGCCACGTCATGCTCGGGCTCCAGCACGTCGCCGGCGCCGGTCACCACGAAGATGTCGCGCCCGTCGGTGACGATCAGCATGGCTTCCAGGTTGCGCAGGTATTTGTCCATGCGCCAATCCTTGGCCAGATCGACGCAGGCCCGCGCCAGCTGCCCGGGCGCCGCCTCCAGCTTCTTCTCCAGCCGTTCGAGCAGGGTGAAGGCATCGGCGGTCGAGCCGGCGAAGCCCACCACCACGTCATGCCCGCCGGGCTTCAGCCGGCGCACCTTGCGGGCCGTGCCCTTCATCACCGTCTGGCCGACGCTGACCTGGCCGTCGCCGGCGACGACGACCTTGCCGCCCCGCCGCACCGCCAGGATCGTGGTGCCGTGCCAGCCGGGAAACTTCTCGTCGGACATGATGCTCTCCGTATTCCTCTTGCGGGTCAGATAGGACCGCCCTGCCCCTTTCGCAACCCGGCCCTTCCGCCGCCGCCGCCCTGCCGCTAGCCTGCGCGCCATGAGCCAAGCCCCGATCCTGCGCGTCTATCTGGAAGGCCCGCTGCTGCGCATGACGCGGGCAGGCAAGATGAATTTCCTCAACGTGCTGAAGGCCGCGGTCGAATCCCGCGGCTGGCGCGTCGAATGGCACGAGACCGGCCCCGAGGCGCGCCGCGCCGCGCCCCGCCGCGACGGCTACGCCCTGTTTCACATGCAGCCGCCGACGCATGACCGGGCGCTGACCTTTCGCCGCGCCTATCACTACCCGTTCTGGCGCATCGAGACGACGCAGCAGCGCTGGCGCTTCCGGGTCGCGCAGGCCCGTTTCGACCCCGATGCGGTGGACCCGGCCCCGGCCGAGGAGTTCGCCCGGAACCTGCGCGCCCGGGTGCTGCCCGGTCCATCACCCACGCGAACCGGCCCGGTGCTGGTGCCGCTGCAGGGGCATCTTCGCCGCTGCCGGTCTTTCCAGACCATGAGCCCGGTTCAGATGCTGGAACAGGTGGCGGCCATCGGCCGGCCCACGGTCGCCACGCTGCATCCCAGGGAACGCTACGACGCCGCCGACCATGCCGCGCTGGACCGGCTGACCGCGCGCCATCCGAACCTGCACCTCGGCGGAGACACCGCGGCCCTGCTGCGCGACTGCGCCTTCGTGGCGACCCAGAACAGCGGCGTCGCCTTCGACGGCTACATCCTCGGCAAGCCGGCGGTGCTGTTCGGCCAGATCGACTTTCACCACATCGGGCTGAACGTGGCCCGGCTGGGTGCCGGCCCGGCGCTGGCGGCGACGGACCATCACGCCCCGGATTACGCCCGCTATCTGTGGTGGTTCCTGCAGGAACAGTCGATTAACGCCAGCCGGCCCGAGGCGCCCGAGCGCATCCTTGCCGCCATGCGAAAGGGCGGCTGGCCGATCTGACCCGCCGCCCCTTTTCGCGAAATCCGTCCCGATCAGATCGAATCGTCGATCCAGGCCTTCAGCGCGGCCTTGGGCGCGGCGCCGATCTTGTTCGAGACCACCTGGCCGTCCTTGAACAGGAACAGCGCCGGGATGCCGCGCACGCCCAGGGCGGCCGGGCTTTCCGGGTTCTCGTCCACGTTCACCTTGACGATCTTGACGCGGCCCTCGTATTCGGCGGCCAGCTCCTCCAGCGAGGGACCGATCTGGCGGCAGGGGCCGCACCATTCCGCCCAGAAATCCACGACGACGGGGGTCGAGGACTGGCGCACTTCGCTGTCGAAATCTGCGTCGGTAACGGCTTGGGTATTGGCCATGAGGGCTCTCCTGCGCAATGCCGGGGGAAATCCGGCAGGAATGTATGAACAGCTAGGCACCCGCAGGGGCGGGGTCAAGGCCCGCCATGGTTGCGTCCAGCAGCGCGTCCGGCAGCGGCATCAGCCCGCGCGTCGCGGTCCACAGCACCGCCGTCTCGACCCGGTGCCCCGGCCAGATCAGGCGCAGCGCGGCGCGATAGGCCGCCATCTGCCGCAGGATGCCCAGCGGCACCTCCACGGGCGCGGCGGGCACGTCGCGGTTCGACTTGTAGTCCACCGCCAGCACCCGGTCGGCTGTGATCACAAGCCGGTCGACCTTGCCCATCACCACGCCCAGGCCAGGCAAGGGCGCGGCCAGCGCCAGTTCCCGAAACAGCTCGGCCCCCTCGGGAAGCGCAAAGACCTGCGCCAGATCGGGCGCCTCGATCACGGCGCGCGCCTCCTCCAGCAGCCCGGCCAGGGCCTCGGGTCCCGGCAGGCCGCCCTCGACATCGGCCAGGACGTCGCGGGCCAGCGCCGGCCATGCGCCGGGATCGCGGCCGGGCAGGTGCTCCAGCAGCAGGTGCAGCCGGGTGCCGAACAGCATCGCGGCCTCGGCATCCCCCGCGCCGGCGCCCACCATCACCTTGGCCCCGCCCAAGGCCGTCGCCGCCAGCGGCCGGCGTTTTTGCGGCACCGGAGGCGGCGGCGCCCGCAGCCAGTCGGGAACGGCGACCGACGTCCTTTCGGCGCGCGCCACCTCGGGCGCGGCTTCGGGCCAGGCGCCGAAGGACAGCCGCCGGATCTCGCCGCCCCAATCGGCCGGGATGCGGCTTTCCACCAGATCGCTGCGGCCCAGCCCGGCCTCGACCATGCCGTGCCAGCTGTCGGCGTCGGTCTCGCCCGCCGCGGCGACGACCAGCCAGCTTTCCGCGCGGGTCAGCCCGACATAGAGCAGCCGCTTGCGCTCTTCGAGCTGCCTGCGCGTCTGCGCCTCGGCCAGATCCTCGACGGCGTCCGGCCGCTCACCCTTGCGGCCGCGCCACAGCGCCAGACCGTCCGGCCCGGCCAGCACCGGCGCCTCGCGCGGGGGGCGGCGCTTCGCGCAATCGGGCATGACGACGATGGGGCTTTCCAACCCTTTCGAGCCATGCACGGTCATCACCCGGATCAGCCCCTCGCCCTCGCCGGCGCTGCCGGGCTGGCGGCGCACCTCGACCTCGTCCCCGGCCAGCCAGACCAGGAAGCCGGTCAGCGACGGCGTTTCCGCGCTTTCATAGCGCAGCGCCTGCGACAGCAGCTCGTCGATGCCGTCCTGGGCCTCGGGCCCCAGCCGACCCAGCAGGCGCTGGCGGCCGTCGTGGCGAATCAGCAGGCGCTGGATCAGGTCGTAGGGCCGCATGAAGCCGGTCTGGCCCATCAGGTCGGAAAGCACGTCCACGGCCTGGCGATGCCCGGAGTCCCGCAGCCGCCGCCACAGGTATTCCCCGCGCTTGCGGCCATGGGCCAGCCGGTAAAGCTGTTCCTCGGTCAGCCCGAACAGCGGCGAGCGCAGCACATCCGCCAGTGACAGGTCGTCCTCGGGCGTGGCCAGCACCGACAGCAGGGCGCGGATGTCCTGGACGGCGATCTCGCCCCCCAGCTTCAGCCGGTCGGCGCCGGCCACCGGCAGGCCGGCGGATTTCAGCGCCCCGATGATTTCCGCGAACAGCTCGGAACGGCGCTGCACCAGGATCAGCACGTCGCCAGCCCGCACCCGCCGCACCGCGCCGGTCTTGGCGTCCAGGATCGGCTGGCCCAGCATGTCCCGCACCGCCCCGGCCAGGGCGCGGGCCAGGCGGGTGGATTCCGAATTCTCGGCCGGCTGGTCCACGGGCGCGGTCCAGTCGCCGGGCTCGGGCTTGTCGGGCTTCGGGACCGGCGGCCACAGCTCGACCCGCCCGGGCATGGTGGCGCGAAAGGCGCGGTGCTGCGGCGGATCGCCCAGGCCCTGCGCCGCGCCGCCGGCGAAGACCTGGTCCACCAGCGTCAGGATCGCGGGAGAGCTGCGGAAGGAATGGCGCAGCTCCAGCACCTGCATCGGCTGGCGCACCGCCTCGAAGGCGGCGGCGAAACCGGCGCGGCGGGCCTCGAAGACGGCGATGTCGGCGCCCTGGAAGGAATAGATCGACTGTTTCGGGTCGCCGACCACGAACAGGCTGCGCGTCCCGTCGCGCGCGCCCTGCCCCGCGGTGAACTCGTCCGTCAGGCGCTGGATCACCTGCCATTGCGCCGGGCTGGTGTCCTGGGCCTCGTCGACCAGGATGTGGTCGATGCCGCCGTCCAGCCGGAACAGCACCCATTGCGCCATGCTGTTTTCCGACAGAAGCCGCGCCGTGCGCTCGATCAGGTCGTCGAAGTCCAGATGGCCCCGCACCGCCTTCTGCGCCCGGTAGCGGGACAGGAATTCATGGCCGAAGCGGTGCAGCGCCAGCGTCTTTTCGGCATGGGCCAGCGCGATGCGCAGCGGTCGGGCCAAGGCCACCCGCTCCATCAGGATCGCCAGGTCGTCCATCAGCTCGGCGCAGGGGCCGGTGCGCAGGGCCTTGGTCGGAAAGCTGTCGTATTTCGGCGCGAAGGGCTCCTTGGCGCCTGCCCCGTTCAGCAGCACGGATTCGAGGATCGCCAGTTCGGCCGCGCCCGGCCGCACCCAGTCGCCCGCCGCCAGTTTCGCCGCCGCCTTCTGGTCGTTGGTGCCGCTTTTCCACAGATGCGGGATCAGCGCCGCGACTACCAGCGCGCCGTCGGCGAAGGTGCGGGCCAGAAGCGCGGCCATGTCCTCGCCCGGCGCCATACCGCAGGCCGCCCAGACGGCGTCCCGGTCCGCGGGGGCCTCGAACCCCCGCAGACCGGCCAGGAAAGCGTCGAGGTTCTCGCCCGAATGCAGGGCCAGCAGGTCTTGCAACGCGGGATGATCCTCGCGCGCCATGTCCTCGACGATCTCGGCGCGGATCAGGGCGGCGCTGCGGTCGTCGAGCTCGGTGAAGCCATGCGGCACGCCGGCCTCGATCGGAAAGCGACGCAGCACGCCGGCGCAGAAGCTGTGGATGGTCTGGACCTTCAGCCCGCCCGGAGTCTCGATGGCCCGCGCGAACAGCCGCCGCGCGGCGGGCAGGTCGGGGGCGGCAGCCTCGCCCAGCCGGGCCAGTTCGGCGCGCAGCGCCGGCTCGGGCAGCATCGCCCATTGCCCCAGCCGCGCCAGCAGGCGGTTCTGCATCTCGCTGGCCGCGGCCTTGGTATAGGTCAGGCACAGGATGCGCTCGGGCGCCGTGCCCGCCAGCAGCAGCCGCGCCACCCGGTCGGTCAGCACCCGGGTCTTGCCCGAGCCGGCATTGGCCGTCAGCCAGGTCGAGCGCAGCGGGTCCGCCGCCCGCACCTGCGCCAGGGTCGCGTCATCCATCGGCAAACCTTTCCGGCGTCGCCGGTTCGGCGGTGTCCCATTCGCCGTGCCGCGACAGGTGGTCGTAGTCGCTGGCATGGTCGCTGCGTTCCATCGCCAGCCGGGCGGTAAAGCCGCGCTCGCCGCGCAGGTATTGTCCGATCAGGGTGACGAAACCTTCCCAGGTTTCAACCGCTTGTCCTGGCCCGAAGTCGCGCGCCTCGGTCCGGCCCTCGCCGCCCAGCTGGATATAGCTGATGCCTGCGACCTGCGCCGGACCCAGCTTCGAAAAGCCGCCCAGCTCGGCCATCGCGGCCTCCAGCGGCAGCTGCTTGTCGAAATGCGCGACCTGCTTGTCGGTCGGCGGCTTGCCGGACTTGTAGTCATAGACCTGCACCCGCCCGTCCTGCAGCCGATCCAGACGGTCGGGCCGCGCGGTCAGGCGGAAATCGGCGCCGGGGACCGCCAGCGCGCCGCGATCCTCGATCAGCACCGGCCGGCCTTCGGTCAGGCGCCGGGCCTCGTCCGCCATCAGCCGGTCGGCGACCCCGGCGATGCGCGCGCGCCAGAACAGCCGCGCCGAGGGCCATGGCACGTCCCGCGCCAGCACCTCGTCTGTGATCACAAGCAGCCGCGCCTTCATCGCCTCGGGCGATTCCGGCAGGTCCGGCAGGCCGCGCAGGAAGCGGTCCATGATCGCGTGCAGCGCACTGCCGCGGTCGGCGGCGTCGGGTTCCGGGCGCAGGGGGTCCAGCGCCCGCAGGCCCAACACGCGGCGGGCATAGACGGCATAGGGGTCGCGGATCAGCGTCCTGACCTCGGTCACCGACATTTCCGCCAGCGCCGGGGCAGGCGGAATGGGCGAGGGCCGCGCGGCCGGGGCTATGCGTTCGCGCGGCCGCGCCTGCGCTTCGGCGAGGTCCAGCCAATATTGCCCGCGGTCCCGCATCGCGGCCAGCGCCTGCGGGCCGTCCTGGCCGGGCAGGCCGCCCAGCAGGTTGGTCAGCCGGTTCAACCAGCGCGAGGGGATGGTCTCGGCCTCGGCATCGCGGCGGGCGCGGGTCAGGATCACCTGCGCCGCACCGGCGGCCTGCTGGAAGTCATGCGCGGCCAGGCCCACGCGGCGCTCGGGCAGGGTTAGGCCGGCCGCCAGGCGCATCGGTCGCGACAGCCAGGGATCGGGGGGCAGGGCCTGCGGCCAGCCGCCCTCGTTCAAGCCGGCCAGGATGACCCGGCCCACCGCCTCGGAGCGGGCCTCGCGCGGGCCGCGGAAACGGACCAGCGGATGCGCGGCCACGTCCTGGCGCACGGCCTGGGCCTGCAATTCCTCGTGCAGCAGGTCGCGGAACTCGGCCGGGCGCAGGTCGTGGCCCAGCCCGGCATGGGCGGTCAGGTGGTCCAGCACCCCCCGCGCCAGCCCGCCCGCGGCCTTGCCCCAAAGCTCCGAGGCATCGGCGCTGCCGCCCGGACCTGCCGCCAGATCCTCGGCCAGCGCGCGCAGGTCGCGCAGCCTGTCGGCCAGCGGGCGCGGTGTCCGGTCGCCGGCCAAAGGCACGATCCGGTCCAGCAGACCCGCCAGCCACAGGGCCCAGGGCTTGCCGGCCTCGGTCCCGCGGTCGGCCCATCTGCGCAGCGCGGCGCCATCGGGAAAGGCCGGGCCGTTGCGACGCAGCTCAAGCTCCAGGTCGCGGCTGTGGCGGTTGTGATCACGGCGGTAATCGGCGCCCAGCCCGGTCGCCGTCACCGGATGTTTCAACAGCACCAGCAGCCCGTCGATCATCAGCTCGGCGCCGAAGAGGTCGGCGACATGGCGCAGGAACAGGCCGGGGGCGGTCAGGGGCAGGGGCTGGCCGGCGGAATCGTCGGGGATGATGCCCCAGCGGTCCAGCGCCGATTGCACGCGCCGGGTCAGCATGCGGTCGGCGGCGATCAGCGTGATCTGTTCGCCGCGCTGCACCGCCTCGCGGATGATCAGCGCGATCGCCTCGGCCTCCAGGCCCGGCTGTTCGGCCTCGATCAGGGTCAGGTTGGCGGTGGCGGGGACCAGAGGGCCCAAGCCCGGGCCTTCGGTGATCCATTGATCGGTGACCGGGGCAGGGCGCAAGGCCAGTGAAATCAGCCGGTTGCGCTCCGGGTCCGGGGCGGCCTGGCCTGTCCAGTCGCGGGGTGGGCCGAACTCTTGCAGGAAAGGCGCATAGCGGGCCTGCGGGTGATCCTCGGAGCGGACATCCAGACCGTCCCAGACCGATTGCGGCAGGTCCGGGTCGAAACCTGGCAGCACCACCGCGCCCATCGGCAGCCGGGCCACCGCGCGCATGAAGTCGCGCGTCGCGCCATGCGAGCCGGTCGAGCCGGCGACGACCACCGGCCCCTGGGGCAGCGCCTCGCCTCGCGCCCAGGCGGCGGCCAGCGTCTCGGCCGCGGCGCGCTGGCGCGATTCGCGATCCTGCGGCGGATCCGACAGGTAATAGCCGGCGGCAATGCGCAGGAACGCCAGCGCGCGGCCCCAATGCTGGGCATGTTCGCTGGCGTCGATGCGGTCCAGCGCCTGCGCGTCCAGCCCTTCCAGCTGCATCTCGGCCATCAGCCCGGCCAGCGAGGCCGCCAGTTCCGGCACCGATTGCCCCTGCGCCAGATCGGGCTGCGCGCGCAATGCGGCATCGATCAGCCGGCCCAGCTGCAACCGCCGGGCCAGCGGCGCCGTGGCCGCGCCGCCGCCGATGTCGGCGATCAGCCGCAGCTGCGGCAGGACCAGCGGCCCGCGCCAGACCAGCGCATCGCGCAGCGCCATCAGGGACTGGCCCGAGTTCGCATAGACCGTGACCCGCGCCATCTCTTGCGGCGGGCGGTGCCGCATCCGTTCGATCAACCCATCCGCGAAGGCGCCGGCGAAATCGGCGCCACAGGGCAGGGCGAAAAGGCCGCTCTGCCAGTCGCTCACCGCAGCAGCCCCTCGGCCAGCGGAATGCAGTCGGGACGGCCGACGTCGCACCATTCGCCGGAATGGACCAGCCCATAGGCGCGGCCCTCGGCGATCAGCAGGTCCCAGAGGCGGTTCAAGGAAAACACCTGGTCCGGGATCTGGGCCAGCCGGTCGGGGCGGACGATCTGCGCGCCGCCATAGACCAGTTCGCCCTTGCGGATCAGCCGGTTATCTTGCGCCAGGCTGAAATCTCCGCCGCCCTGCCGCCCGTGGGTGCGGGCGATGGGCACCAGCATCAGCAGCGCATCCATGCCCTCGTCCCAGGCATCCAGCAGCGCCGAGATCGGGTTCGGCCCGGTCCAGACCACGTCCGGGTTCATTGTGATCACAGGTCCGGGACCCAGTAGCGGCAACGCCTTGCGCAGGCCGCCGCCGGTTTCCAGCAGCAGGTCGGTTTCGTCGGAAATCGCCGCCTGCGTGCCGATGTGATCACGGATCTGGCCGCCCAGGTGGTGGATGTTCACGACGATGCGCCCGACGCCCGCCGCGCGGCCCAGATCCAGCGCCCGGTCCAGAAGCGTCCGTCCCGCGACCTCGATCAGCGGCTTGGGCGTCACGTCGGTCAGCGGCGCCATGCGCGTGCCCTTGCCGGCCGCGAAGACCATCAGCGGCAGGCTCATCCGGCGATCCTTTCGATCACCTTTGGCGTGGGCGCGGGGATGCCTTGCAGCGCCGCCGCCAGCGGCGCCAGCGCGGGATGCGCCAGGTCGCGCTGCAACGCCGCCCAGACCCGGGGCATGAAGGCCAGGTAGCGGCGCTTGCCCTCTTCCTGCGCCAGCCGGGTGAAGATGCCCAGGATGCGCAGGTTGCGCTGCGCGCCCAGCAGCGCATAGGCGGCGCGAAAGCGGGCGTCCTCCATGCCGGTCGCCGCGACATAGCGGGCGATCTGCGCGGCCTCGATGTCCGGCGCCACCTCGCGACGGGCGTCCTGCAGGCCCGAGACCAGGTCATAGGCCGGATGCACCGCCACCGCATCCTGGAAATCCAGCAGGCCCAAGGGCTTGTCGCCCATCCAGACCAGATTCTCGGCATGAAAGTCGCGCAGGCCCAGGACCGGCGGAATGGTCTCGCAAAGCGCCTCGTGCAGCGCCTCGACGACGGGGGCGACATCGGCGCCAAGACCGGGGGTGCCGGCGGCGGCGGGATAGTGTTCGGCGAACAGCCCGACCTGCCGCGCCAGCTCCGGCCCGTCCAGGCGTGGGACGAAATCCGGCGGCGCTTGGCGGTGCAGATCCACCAGGAGGTCGGTCATGCGGTCGTAGATGCGCGGCGCCAGCGCCGGATCGGCCTCCAGCACCCGGGCGACCAGGTCGTCGCCGAGGTCTTCCAGCAGCAACAGCCCCTCGATCTGGTCGGCGGCCAGGATCTCGGGTGCGTGGAAATCGCGGTGGCGCAGCCATTGCGTCATCGCCACGTAACCGTCGGTGGTGCCGGGGGCGGCATCCATCAGCACCGCGCTGCGATCCCCGTCGAGCAGCCGGAAATAGCGCCGCGACGAGGCATCGCCGGCCAGCGGGAACAGTCGCGCCCCCGCCCAGCCGGCGCGATGGATCAACCGCGCGATCACCGGCAGGCGGGTCGCGAAACCCCAATGCGGCTCGGACCCCGACAGGGTGATCCGGCGCAGTTCGGGGAAATCGACATGCGGCTCCAGCGCCACGGTCAGCGGCTCGGGCAGGGGGCCGCCATGCTCGGGCCATTCGATCAGCACGATGGCCTCGCGCATGGCCTCGTCGAGGCCGAGCTCGGCCAGCTCGTCGGGATGGGTCAGGCGATAGAGGTCGGCGTGCCAGATCTCGGTCCCCAGCGGGTCGGCATAGGTCTGGACCAGGGTGAAGGTCGGGCTGGGCACGTCCTCGGCCGCCTCGCCCTGGCGGGCGCGGATGAAGGCGCGGGCGAAATGGGTCTTGCCGGCGCCGACCGGCCCTTGCAGGGCCAGGACGTCGCCGGGTTTCAGCACCGCCGCCATGACGCGGCCCAGGCAGGCGGTCAGGTCGGCATCGGCGGGGTCGAGCGTCGCAAGCAGGGTCATGGCCTCAACCTAAGCGCGCGGACGTCACAGGCCAAGCACATCCGCCATGTCATATTCGCCCGGCCCCTTGTCCTGGCCCCAAAGCGCCGCCCGCAACGCGCCGCGGGCAAAGATCGCCCGGTCGGTGGCGACATGGCGCAGGACCACGCGCTCGCCCGCGGTGGCGAAGATCACGTCATGTTCGCCCACCACGTCGCCGCCGCGAATGGCGGCAAAGCCGATGCTGCCCTTTTCGCGGGCGCCGGTGATGCCCTCGCGCGCCGGGGTGCGCAATTCGTCCAGGCTGCGGCCGCGCCCCTCGGCGGCGGCGGCGCCCAGCATCAGGGCGGTGCCCGAGGGCGCGTCCACCTTGCGATTGTGATGGGCCTCGACCACCTCGACGTCCCAATCCTCGCCCAGGGCGGCGGCCACGCGCCGGGTCAGCCCGACCAGCAGGTTGACGCCCAGGCTCATGTTGCCGGCGCGGATGATCGGGGCGTGGCGGGCGGCAGCCTTCAGCTTTTCCAGATCGGCCGGCTGCAAGCCCGTGGTGCCGATGACATGCACCGCGCGGGCCTGCGCCGTCAGCTCGGCGAAGGCCACCGTCGCCGCCGGCGTGGTGAAGTCGATCAGCGCCTGCGCCTTGGCGATGGCCTCGACCGCATCGTCGGTGACCACGATCCCCAGCGCCGGGCCGCCCATCGCCTCGCCCAGGTCGCGGCCGACCCAGGGGCTGCCGGGCCGCTCGATGGCGCCGACCAGCCGCGCCTGGTCCGAGTCCAGCACCGTGCGCGCCAGCATCTGCCCCATGCGCCCCGAGGCGCCCGCAATCACGATTCCCGGTTTGTCCATGCTCATTCCCCCGTTTGCCGCCGTTCTATCCCGTTGCGGCGCGCGCCGCGACCCCCTACATCTGCGGCCATGGCACAGAACCGCTTTCATTCCGGCACCGGCCCCTCGCAGCGCCAGCTTCGCGTGGGCGAGCTGATCCGCCGCACGCTTTCCGACGTCCTGCTGCGCGCGGATGTCCACGACCCCGACCTGAACCGGCATTCGATCACGGTGGGCGAGGTCCGCACCTCGCCCGACCTCAAGGTCGCGACGGCCTATGTGCTGCCGCTGGGCGGCCATGACGCCGAGGACGCGCTGGCCGCGCTGCGCCGCAACGCGCCCGAGCTGCGCCACCTGGTCGCCAAGGCGATGACGCTGAAATACGCGCCGCAGCTGCGTTTCGTGCTGGACGAGACCTTCGACCGCATGGACGAGACCCGGCGCCTGCTCAACGAGGATCGCGTGCGCCGCGACGTGGAACACGACGACGCCGACGATGAGGATTGAGCTGAAGCGCCGGCTGGGGCTCGCGCTTGGTGCGCTGATCGCCATGACCCTGCCCGCCGTGGCCGGGATCTGCGAAAAGCGCGCCTTCGACGGGCAGGGCTATGTCGTCTGCACGCTTTCCGCCGCGCAGGAGCCGGGGCTGAAGCTGTGGCTGAACGGGGCCGACGGCCGGGTGCTGGGCGATTTCACCGCCGTCCGTCGCAGCTTGGCGCCGGGTGAGGTGCTGGCTTTCGCCATGAACGCCGGCATGTATCACGCGGATTATTCCCCGGTCGGGCTTTACGTCAGCGAAGGCGAAAAGGCCCATGACCTGGTCACCGGCGCCAGCAAAGACAATTTCGGCATGCTGCCCAACGGCGTCTTCTGCGCCGGCGGCGCGCGGCCCTATCAGGTGATCGAAAGCCGCGCCTTCGGCAAGGCCCAGCCGCAATGCCGCATCGCCACGCAATCCGGGCCGATGCTGGTCATCGACGGCGCGCTGCACCCGCGCTTCCTGGTCGATTCGGACAGCCGCTATGTCAGGAACGGCGTCGGCGTCTCGCCGGACGGGCAAACGGCCTGGTTCGCGATCTCGGACCGCGCCGTGACCTTCCACGAATTCGGCCGGCTGTTCCGCGACGGCCTCGGCGCCCGCGATGCACTTTACTTTGACGGCTCGATTTCCAGGCTGTATGCCCCCGCGCTTGGCCGCGCCGATTTCGGACGCCGGCTGGGACCGATCATCGGCTATACGGAACAGGAATAATGGCACGGAAAAAAGGGCGTGAGATCCACGGTTGGCTGATCGTGGACAAGCCCGCGGGCGTGGGCTCGACTGACGTGGTGGGCAAGGTCCGCTGGGCGCTGGACGCGAAGAAGGCCGGCCACGCCGGCACGCTGGACCCGGATGCGACCGGGGTGCTGGCCATCGCGCTGGGTGAGGCGACCAAGACCGTGCCGATCCTGACCGAGGCGCTGAAGGCCTATGACTTCACCGTCAACTGGGGCGCCGAGACCGCCAGCGACGACGCTTCGGGTGCGGTGCTGAAAACCAGCGACATCCGCCCGGACGAAGCCGCGATTCGCGCCGCCCTGCCGCGCTTTACCGGAGAGATCATGCAGGTCCCGCCCGCCGTCTCGGCCGTCAAGGTCGAGGGCGAGCGCGCCTATGACCTTGCGCGCGAAGGCGAGACGGTCGAGCTCGCCGCCCGCCCGCTTTGGGTGGAATCGCTGGAACTGCTGGGCACCACGCCCGACACCGCCGACCTGCGCATGGTCTGCGGCAAGGGCGGCTATGTCCGCGCCATCGCCCGCGACCTGGGCCGGACCCTGGGCTGCCTTGGCCATGTCGCGCGCCTGCGCCGGATCTGGTCGGGCCCCTTCGACGCCGAGCAGGGCATTGCCTTCGACCGCATCGACCGCGCCAACCAGGCCGAGATCGAGGCCGCGCTGCTGCCCCTGCAAGCCGCGCTGGCCGACCTGCCGCAGATGCAAGCGACCGAGATGGGCGCCACCCGCATCCTGAACGGCAACCCCGGCCAGGTTCTGGGCCATGCCGAGTTCGGCGAGGAAGTCTGGGTCGCCCGTCAGGGCCGCGCACTCTGCATCGGCCGCTACATGGGCGGCGAGGTCCAGCCGAGCCGGGTTTTCAACCTCTGACAGGTTGCAGAGCGGGACTCGTGCGGGACCCGATGAAATTATCGGTCAAACAACGGGCTATGTCCGGCCGATTTGGGGCGGATTTCCCCTGATCGGCCACCGTGCCATCGCAAGAGTCTTTACCGGCAGCCGGCTAGTCGAACTGATAGGTGGCCGGCTGATAGCGCCAGGCTCCGGCGCTGTTCGGCGCGATGAAGCCCAGCGCCGGGAAAGGCATGTGATAGCCGACGAAGGGGATCATCTCGTTCGCCAGCCGCACCAGCACCCGCCGGCGCGTCGCGGCACCCATATCCTTGTCCACGTCGAAGCGCACATGCCACGCCGGGCGCTGCACCGAATAGACGTAATGGTTGAAGCTGTCCCCGGTCAGCAAAAGCCGCGCGCCCTCGCTTTCCAGCAGATAGGTGGTATGCCCGGGCGTATGGCCATGCGCGGCCTCGGACCGGATGCCGGGCAGGATCTCGCCATCCTCGTCGAAAAGCCGCGCCTTGCCGATCAGCGGCGCCACCTTGGCGCTATAGGCATCGCCCGGATTGGCTGCCCAGTAATCCGCCTCGGCGCGCGCGGCGACCAGTTCGGCATTGGCAAAGACCGGGGCGTCCCCGTCCATCAGCCCGCCGATATGATCGCCGTGCATATGGGTCAGCACGACATGGGTGACATCCTCGGGCTTGACCCCGGCGGCAGCCAGAGAGGCGACGGTATTGCCCGGCTCGATGCCGGTGTCGAACAGCACCAGCGCATCCGGCGTGCGCAGCAACGTGGGCGTATAAGAGCCGCCGGTGCGGTCCGAGGGGATGAAATTCGCCTTGCTCAGCGCCTCGAACTCGGCCGGATCGGCGTTCAGCCCGAAGGTCGCGATCGGGTCCTGGCTCATGCCGGTGCCGCCCAGCAGGGTGGTCAGTTCGAAACCGCCCAGGTTGATGCGATGCGCCTTGCCGACGAAAGCGGGGCTCTCGGGCTCGGGCGCGGCCTGGGCCAAGGCCGGGGCCGTCAGCAGCAGCGGCAGGCTGCCGCCTGCCATCAGCACTCCGCGGCGGCTGAATCCGGTTGCGGTCATCTCGCCCTCCGTTTTCTGCAACTGCCGCTCAACCCGCTCGGGCGGCGGCGGTTCCGCGCCGGCTTCGACTTCGCCCTTGTCCAAATACCCGAACCCGGCCGCGCCGCCGGCGCCAGGGCCTCAGAACGGCACCGGGGCCGAGAAGCTCAGCATGACCCCGCTTTCGGGATGCTTGAAGCGCAGGCTCTCGGCATGCAGCATCAGCCGCGGGAAATCCGCCGCCGCGCCCTCGGCATAAAGCGGGTCGCCCAGGATCGGATGGCCCAGCGCCGCCATATGCACCCGCAACTGGTGGCTGCGCCCGGTCAGGGGCATCAGCCGCACCCGGGTCTCGGCATCGCCGGCCTTCATCACCCGCCAATCGGTCTGCGCCGGCCGTCCCTCGGCGTGATCGACCTTCTGCCGGGGGCGGTTCGGCCAGTCCACGATCAGCGGCAGGTCCACGCTGCCGGCCCTGGGCTCCAGCCGGCCCCACAGCCGGGCGACATAGGCCTTTTTCGTCCGCCGGTCCTCGAACTGCTTGGACAGGTGGCGCTGCGCATGTGGCGTCAGGCCGAAGACCATCACCCCCGAGGTGTCCAGGTCCAGCCGATGCACCAGCAGCACGGTCGGAAAGGCCGCCCGCAACCGGGCGATCAGGCAATCGGCGCGATCCTCGCCGCGTCCGGGCACCGACAGCAGGCCGGCGGGCTTGTCCACGACCAGGATCTCGTGATCGGCATGGATGATCCGCGGCTGGTCGGAGGTGGGCTGATAGACGAAACTCATCGGCCGCATATCGGCCGGCCCGCCGCCCGCGTCAACTATTCGCTGGGGTTCTGCGGCAGGCCGTCGGCGATCTGGTAGTAATCGCCCTTGTCGGCGACGAAGATATGGCCCAGCAGCCGCAACCCGGTGGGCGCATCGATGGCGCCCGCCGCCACGTCGATCACCTCGGACCCGTCGCGCTGCCAGAACAGCGACGAGCCGCAATCGCCGCAAAAGCCGCGCCGGGCGATGTCCGAGGCGCGGAACCATTTCGGCGCGCCCTCGATTTCCAGCGTCTTCGGCAGGATGGCGGCCCAGACATGGCCCGACCAGCGCCGGCACTGGCCGCAATGGCAGGCCTTCAGGTCGTTGCCGGCGTCATAGGTGCCGCGAAAGCGGATCCTGCCGCAAAGGCAATGGCCGGTGAACTCAGTCTCGGGCGAAGCATTCATCCAGGATCTCCTGCAGGCGGTGCGCGTCCTCGTCGGTGAAGGCGGCGGGGCGGTCGCTGTCGATGTCCAGCACGCCCAGCAACCGGTCGCCCGGTCCGACGACCGGAATCACCAGTTCCGAGCGGGTCGAGCTGGCGCAGGCGATATGGCCGGGAAAGGCATCCACGTCCGCGACCCGCTGGATCTGCCGCGTCCGCGCCGCCGCGCCGCAAACCCCGCGCGCAAAGGGAATGGTCAGGCAACCGTGGCCGCCCTGATAGGGACCGATCTTCAGCAGCTCGGGGGCGGTGACGCGATAGAAGCCGGTCCAGTCGAAACGCGCATCCGCGTGGTGGATTTCGCAGGCGAGCGTCGCCATCAGCGCGACCTCGTCGGTCTCGCCATGGGTCAGGGCGCGGATGCGGGCGGCGAGGGCGTCATAGTCGGGCATGCCGTCAGCCTAGCCGCCGCGCCCCGCGCTGTCACCCCGCCACGCGCCAATAGCTGCTGGGGGTATGGATCAGCGGCAGCAGCGCGAAGCCCGCCGCGGCGATGCACAGAAGCGCGCCCAGGTTCAGCCCCGTCGGCAGCAGCTGCCACAGCAGGAACAGGCCGCAGCCGATGACCAGCGGCACCCAGCCCTCGCAACGCGAGCGCAGCGCGGTCGCCCCGCCCAGCAGCGCCAGCGCCAGCATCGGCCAGGACAGGGGCGCGAAGCCGCGGCCCGTCAGCGCCAGCGTCTGCGGCGGCAATTCGGCCAGCGAAAGGATCAGCGAAAGGGCAAGGAGATAGCCGGCCGTCACCGCAAAGGACAGGCCGCAGAGAATCGAAAGCACGCGCATTTGGAACAGACCTCGGAACAGGACGACAAAATACTCAAATACGAGGCCGCTTCTGGGCCTCCGAGCGGGTTTCGGCAAGGCTTTGCGGGCGGGCGGCGGCGGTATCGGCGGCATTCTGCCTAGGTTGGTATTTCCGCGATGATTTCTGGCAGGTCGCGGCGCAGCAGCGCCATGCCGCCGGGGCGCCAGCCCAACGCCTGCAATCGCACGCTCAGCGGCTTGCGCAGCGGCGCGGGATCGGCCGGCGCGGGCAGGGGCGTGCCGCAGCCGGCCAGCCGCGCGACCTCGGCCAGCAGGTCGCGGCGGTCCAGCACCAGGTCGCCGGCATTGTAGCTGCCGGCCATCCCCGGATCGTCCAGGACCAGCAGCGCGGCCCGGCCCAGGTCGGCGCCGTGCAACTCGGTCGCGACGCGGGGCTCGGGGGTGATGCCGCGCAGGAAATCCCCGATCAGCCCGGCCCATTTCTGCGGCTGGCCCGGGCCATAGACCCCGGTCGGGCGCAGGCTGGCGGTGCGGAAATCCGGCGCCGCCATGGCGGCCAGCGCCGCCTCGGCCTTGGCCTTGACCTGGCCGTAAAGGCTTGTCGGGGCAGGAATAAGATCGTCGGCCAGGTCCATGCCGGCGGGGTGGCCGTCATGCACGGCGCGCGAGGACAGGAACACCACCCGGCCCACGCCCTGGTCGCGGGCAGCGCGGAACAGCAGCAGCGAACCGTCGAGATTGGCGCGGGTAAAGCCCTGCGGGTCGTCGCCCTCGCCGCCGCGATAGCGGCCGGGCAGGTGCTGGAAGGCGGCATGGACCAAGGCATCGCAGTCGCCGAGGTCGGGAATGTCGCCCAGGCGCCAGCCGGGCAGGCTGTCGATCCGGTGCCCGGCCTGCAGCGCCGCGCGGGCGATCCAGCGTCCGACCAGGCCCGAGGCGCCGGTCAGCGCGATCCTCATGCTGCACCCGTTTCAAGGCCGGGCGGCGGCGGCAGGTCGCGCGGATCGGGCACCGGACCGTCGCCGGCATGGGCCTGCCACAGGTCGATCAGCGGACGCAGCTGCGCGACCTTGGCGTGATCCTGCCACGGCTTTTCGTATTGGAAATGCAGGATGCGGATGTCCTGCCAGCGCCAAAGGGCGGGCAGGTTGATCCAGACATATTGAAGCATATTGTCAAAGACCGGCAGGCCGTGCCAGTTCGGGAAAAAGGTTTCCAGGAAGGTCTGATCGGTGCGGCGCCAGAACACCCCCGGCCGGTCCAGCCGCGCCAGCATGGCCTGGAACGTCGCCGGCGCGGGGCGGGCGGTGAAGACGCCGGAATTCAGGCGGTGGAAATCCGAAAGCGACTCATAGACATTCGGCGCGGCCGAGAATTCCGGATAGTCGAACAGCCGGTCGATATTTTGCAGCACCAGGGCGTCGGCGTCGATGAACACCACGCGGTCGTAGTCCAGCTGCCACAGCCGCAGCTTGGCGAAATTGTCGAGCGGGGTATGGAACGGCGGCTTGTCGCCCTTGGTGAAGGGGGCGGCGCCGTGCAGCCGGTCGCGGGCGTGCAGGGCGTTGAATTCGGGCGATGTCGGCAGCAGGTCCACCTGCACCGCGCGCACGCCCAGCGCCCGCAGCCCCTCCACCGCCTCCGGCGGCAGTTCGGTGTAAAGCAGCACCAGGTCGGCGGTGGTGCCGGTGCGGCGCAGCGAGCGGAACAGCGCCGCCGCCCCGGTCGCATAGTCGGGATTGGTCGCCAGCGTGACGAAGGCGCGGTCGGACCGCGCCTTGTCGCGGAAACGCAGCCCTTCGGTCACGATACGGAACGCAGCCGCTTGTGTTCGGGGTCGTGCTCGACGCGCTTGGCGATGTCCTTGGTCCAGGCCGAGACCGCCGGCACCCGCGAGCGGTCGATGCGATGGGCGTATTTCCGCGCCACCTCAACCACTTCGGACAGCAAGCCCTCGGCCAGGGTGATCGGCCGCAGGCCCAGCGCCAGGAACTGGTCGTTCCTGACGATCAGGTCGTTCTCCTCGGCTTCCTTGCGGGGGTTCGGCAGATAGGCGACCTCGGCCCCGGTCATGCGGGCGACCAGCTCGGCCAGGTCGCGGACGCGGTGGGTCTCGGTCATCTGGTTGAAGATCCGGACGCGGTCGCCCGCCGCCGGCGCGTCCTTCAGCGCCAGTTCGATGCAGCGCACCGAATCCTGGATGTGGATGAAGGCGCGGGTCTGGCCGCCGGTGCCGTGCACGGTCAGCGGATAGCCGATGGCGGCCTGGATCAGGAAGCGGTTCAGCACCGTGCCGTAGTCGCCGTCGTAGTCGAAGCGGTTGATGAGCTGTTCGTGCCGCCGGGTCTGGTCGGTATGGGTGCCCCAGACGATGCCCTGGTGCAGATCGGTGATGCGCAGCCCGTCGTTCTGGGCATAGAACTGGAACAGGATCTGATCCAGGCTCTTGGTCATGTGATAGACCGAGCCGGGCCGGGTCGGATACAGGATCTGCTGCTGGCGCGGGCCGTCGGGCGTGTCGATCTGCACGTCCAGATAGCCCTCGGGGATCGGCGCGCCGACCGAGGAATAGCCATAGACGCCCATGGTGCCCAGGTGGACCAGATGCGCGTCGATGCCGGTTTCCACCAGCGCCGCCAGCAGGTTGTGCGTGGCGTTGGTGTTGTTGTTGACGGTATAGACCTTGTGGCGGTCGGTCTTCATCGAATAGGGCGCGGCGCGCTGCTCGGCGAAATGGATCACCGCATCGGGGCGGGTCGCGGCCAGCCATTGCTTCAGCCGCTCGTATTCCGTGGCCAGGTCCAGCAGGTGGAAGTGGATGCGCCGTCCCGTCTGCTGGTGCCAGATCCGGCACCGCTCCTGGATCGAATCCATCGGCGTCAGCGATTGCACGCCCAGCTCGGTGTCGATCCAGCGCCGCGACAGGTTGTCCAGGATATGGACCTCATGGCCCAGGTTCGACAGGTGCAGGGCAGTCGGCCAGCCGACGAACCCGTCGCCGCCCAGAACGGCAATGCGCATGGTGATCTCCTTCTGCTGCGCGGCAGGAATGCGCGGGCAATGTGTCAAAACTATGACGTTCTTGCGAAGGTTCCATAGCGAAGCCAAGGCGACACGCGAAATCTTGCCGAAAACATTGCATGATCCCTCGGGCGTCACTAAGGATTCGCTATGATCTCGCAGAAGACGAAATATGCCATCAAGGCCTTGATGGCGCTGGCCGACGAGGTGGCGGCAGGTGGCCAGGCACTGACGATCGAGGAGATCGCCCAGCGCTCGGGCGCGCCGAAACGGTTTCTGGAACATATCATGCTGGAGCTGCGCAACGCGGGCTATGTCGGCTCGCGCCGCGGTCGCGCCGGCGGCTATGTTCTGATCAAGCTCCCGAAGGAGATTTCCATCGGCGAGCTATTGCGCCAGGTGGACGGGCCGATCGCGCCGCTGCCCTGCCTGTCGCGCCGGTCCTACCAGCGCTGCGAGGATTGCGAGGACGAGGCCAGCTGCCGGCTGCGGCGCATGTTCGGCCAGGTGTTCTGGTCCTATCTGCTGCTGATCGAATCGCTGACGCTGGACGATCTAGTGGCCCAGGGCGACCTGCCCGAAATGGGCGCGGTCTGAGGCTGCCGCACGCAAGGGTTGCATTCCTGCCATGACGCTGCTGCGGCGGGGCGATACGACTTGACCCGGGGGCAGGGGGCCGGCACTTCTCGGTCCGATACGACCCCCCGGAAGGTAGGCCATGCCCGAGACCCCCGCAGACCCGAAGAACCCGCCCTTGGCCGCCGTCCTGGGCTGGCCCGTGGCGCATTCCCGCTCGCCCCGGCTGCACGGGCACTGGCTGCGGCGCTATGGGATCGAGGGGCATTACGTGCCGCTGCCGGTGATGCCCGAGCACCTGGCCGAGGTCCTTCGCGTCATGCCGCGCATGGGTTTCGTCGGCGCCAATGTCACCATCCCGCACAAGGAATCGGTGCTGGCGCTGGCCGATGTGGTCACCGACCGCGCGGCGCTGATCGGGGCGGCCAACACGCTGATCTTTCGCTCGGACGGCAAGATTCACGCCGACAACACCGACGGCTACGGCTTCATCGCCAATATCCGCCAGAACGCGCCGGACTGGATCCCCGACCTGGGGCCGGCGGCGGTGATCGGCGCCGGTGGCGCGGCGCGGGCCGTGGTCGCCTCGCTTCTGGAAAGCGGCGTGCCCGAGCTGCGCATCGCCAACCGCACCCGGGTCCGGGCCGAGCAGATCAAGGCCGAGTTCGGCGCCAAGGTCGTGGTCTATGACTGGGCCCAGGCCGGCAACATGCTGGAAGGGGCGATGACCGTGGTCAACGCCACCTCGATGGGCATGGTGGGCAAAGAGGCGCTGCGGGTACCGCTGGACGCGCTGTCGCCCGACGCCCTGGCCACCGATCTGGTCTATACGCCGCTGATCACCCCCTTCCTGGCCGAGGCGCAGGCGCGGGGCTGCGAGATCGTGGACGGGCTAGGCATGCTGCTGCACCAGGCGGCCCCGGGTTTCGAGCGCTGGTTCGGCCAGCGCCCCGAGGTGGACGAGGACCTGCGCCGGGCCGTCCTGGCATGAGCTTCCGGCTGGGTCTGACCGGCGGCATCGGCATGGGCAAGTCCACCGCCGCCCAGATCTTTCGCGCGCTGGGGCATCCGGTCTGGGACGCGGACGCGGCGGTGCATCGGCTCTATGCCCCGGGCGGCGCGGCGGTGGCGCCGGTCGCCGCCGCCTTTCCGGGAGTGCTGCGGGATGGCGGCATCGACCGCGGCCTGCTGCGGGCGGCGCTGGCCGCCGATCCGGCGGGTTTCGGGCGGCTGGAGGCCGTCGTGCATCCGCTGGTGGCGGCGGATCGGGCCGCTTTCATCGTCGCCCATGCCGATGCGCCGATCGTGGTGCTGGACATCCCGCTGCTCTACGAAGGCGGCGCGCAGGCGCAGATGGACGGGGTGGCCGTGGTCTCGGCCCCCGCCGATGTGCAGCGGGCGCGGGTTCTGGCCCGGCCCGGCATGACCGCGGACAATTTCCGCATGATCCTGTCGCGGCAGATGCCCGACGCGGAAAAGCGCCGGCTGGCCGATTGGGTGATCCCCTCGGACACGCCGGAAGGCGCGCGCGCCGCCATCGTGGACATCTGTGCCGGGATCATGGCAAAACGCCCCCATGCGTGAGATTGTCCTGGATACCGAAACCACTGGCTTCGACCCCGACACCGGCGACCGCATCGTCGAGATCGGGGCGGTCGAGCTGATGAACCACCTGCCCACCGGGCGGACCTTCCACGTCTACATCAACCCCGAGCGCCCGATGCCGCAGGAGGCTTTCGAGGTGCACGGGCTGGGCGACGACTTCCTGCGCGACAAACCCAGATTCGCCGAGGTCGCGGCCGATTTCGTGGCCTTCGTCGGCGAGGACGCCAGGCTGGTGATCCACAACGCCCAGTTCGACATGAAATTCCTGAACTGGGAGCTGCGGACGGCCGGCTATCCTGTCATGCCCTACAGCCGCGCCGTGGACACGCTGGAAATCGCCCGGGGCCAGTTCCCGGGGGCGCAGAACTCGCTGGACGCGCTGTGCCGTCGCTTCCGGGTCGACAACTCGAACCGGACGCTGCACGGGGCGCTTCTGGACAGCGAATTGCTGGCCGAGGTCTATCTGGCGCTGCGCGGCGGCCGGCAGCCGGTGCTGGTGCTGGAGGGAAGCGGCACCGGCACCGCACGCGGGAACGGCGCCGCTGCGCCCGGCGCGGCGCCGCGCGGACCGCGGCCGCGGCCGCTGGCGCCGCGGCTGACCGCCGAGGAATCCGAGGCGCATGCTGCTTTCGTCGCGAAACTGGGCGAAAAGGCGGTGTGGCTGCGCTACAGCACGGGCGAAAACCGCTAGGGTATCCGGAACCATTCTGGCGGAAGCCGCGGTTTTCCTGCCAGAATGGCCGCAGGCGCGGGCCGGAGCAGGAGCGAGGACGGGAATGTGATCAGGGATCTGTGGCTGTTCATCCAGGCGATCTTCGAGCGCATGGACAAGATCCACATGACCCTGATCGCAGCGGGCGTGGCCTTCTATGCCATGTTCGCGGTCTTTCCGGGCCTGGCGGCGCTGTTTGCCCTGTGGGGTCTGTGGTACGATCCGCAGCAGCTTGAACAATACGTCCATGCCACCGACGAATTCATCCCCCTGGGCGCGGCGGACATCATCCACGGCCAGATCAACGCGCTGATCGCGGCCGGGCGGACGCAACTGGGCTGGACCACGGCGATTTCCTTCCTGATCGCCACCATTTCGGCCCGGCAGGGCGTGGGCGGGCTGATCCAGGGGCTGAACGCGGCGCATGGCGTGCGCTCGCATCCGACGATCTGGGGCTTCGTCCTGGCCTATGTGCTGACGCTGGCCATCGTCGGTGTGATCGCGCTGGGTCTGGCCACGATCATCCTGGTGCCCATCGCCTTCAACGTCCTGCCCGACGTGCCGCTGCGCGACTGGCTGATCGGCTCGGTGCCCTGGATGGCGATCTTCCTGATCGTGCTGCTGGTGATCGGCATCATCTATCGCTTCGGCCCCAACGTGAAGGCGCCGCGGACGCCGATCTTCACCTGGGGCTCGCTGTTCGCGGCCCTGGCCTGGGCGGGCGTATCCTACGGATTCTCGGCCTATCTGGCCAGTTTCAACAGCTACAACCGGATTTACGGCTCGATCGGGGCGGTGATCGCGCTGCTGATGTGGTTCTATCTGGGCGGGTTCACCGTGCTGCTGGGCGCGCTTCTGAACCTGGAACTGGCGCGGAGGCGGCGCTTCCTGGCCGCAAGGAAGCTGCGGCGCGCGGCGCAGGAAGCCGCCGGTCCGGCCCCCGAACGCGAGAACCGCTGATGGAAGAGAGCGTCCGACAGCTATTCCGGCGATACGAGGCCTTCTTCAACCGTTCGCTGGCCGGAGACATCGACGCGGACGAGCTTGCCGCGCTTTACGCCCCGGAGTTCATCGCCGCCTCGCCGGCGGGTGTCGCCGCGGGCAGGAACGACGACCAGCTTCGGCAGGCGATGGCGCAGGGCTATGCACAGTATCGCAAGATCGGCACGCAGGGGATGCGGATCACGCAGCTGCGCCTGTCGCCGATAGACGAAAACCATTGCCTGGCCCATGTCGGCTGGACAGCGCGCTATGCCCGCGCCGACCTGCCCGAGACGGTGATCGATTTCGAGGTGCATTACCTCGTCCAGGTCCTGCAGGACCAGGCGCGGGTCTTCGGCTGGGTCGCGGGCGACGAGCAGGCGTTGCTGCGCCGGCACGGAATTGTCTGACGCAGGCGCAGCGGCTAATGCTGCGATCCCGGCCGCGCGGCCGAGGTCAGCACCACCTGTGGCATCTCGGCCGGCTCACGCTTGTGCAGGTTCTCGACCCGGAAGCGCAAGCGCAGCAGGAAGCGGTGGGCGTCCATCTCTTGCTCGGCCTCGCCTTCCAGCTGCATGGCAAAGGCCTCGATCAGCTGGCTGCCAAGGCCGGTGCCCTCGGCCAGGCCCGCGGCGCCGACCGAGTTCTCGACCTCCAGCACGGCATGGCGCGGGCCGTCCATGCCCAGCCGCACCCGCACCCAGGGCCGGGCGTCGGGGTCCGAGACGCCGGAATATTTCAGCGCATTGGTAAAGGCCTCGGTCGCCAGCAGCGTCAGCGGCACCGCCTGGTCGGGCATCAGCACCAGCGGCTCCAGCTCGGTGTCGATGCGCAGCCCGGCGCCGGGTCCGACCGAGGCATTGGCCATCTGGTTGATGATGTCGCGGATCAGCCGGTCGGCCTCGACCGAGTCTAGGTGCTCGGCCTGGTAGAGGTTGCGATAGATCGTCGCCAGCGACGCCACCCGGTCCTGGACCGAGCGCAGCACGCGGCGGGCGTCGTCGTGGTCGATGACCCGGATCTGCATGTTGATGATCGAGGCGATCAGCTGCAGGTTGTTCTTGACCCGGTGATGCACCTCTTTCAGCAGCACGGTCTTTTCCTTGACCGCGTTTTCCATCGCCTCTTCGTCGCGGATCAGGATGCGCGCCATGTTGTGGAAGGTCTGGCTCATGTCCTCGATCTCGGCCGGGGCGTCGGCCAGCACCGGCGGCGGCGCCGAGCGGTCGCCGATGGCGAAACGCCGCATCTGGCCGCGCAATTCGCGGATATGGCGTAGGACCAGGCGATAGACCGCGAAATAGGCCACGGCCAGCGAGGCCGCCCACAGGATCAGCGGCAGGATCAGCGCCGTGCGCCGGGTGATGTCGATGCCGGTGATGCCGGATTCGGCGCGGTTCCAGGACCCCAGCGCATAGACCAGGCCGGGGACCACCGGCACGACGCTGAACACCCGCCGTTCCCCCGCGCTGGTATAGTCGCGGAAGGTGGTTTCGCTGAGCGACAGCAGCGAGGTCAGGGACTTGTCGCGCGGCAGGACCTCTTGCAGGTCGCCGTGGCCCTCGTGGTCCGCCGACAGGATGCGGCCCTGGTTGTTGAAGGTCAGGATGCGCGCGCCCTCGGTCCCCAGACCCGAGACATGGGTCGAGCGCAGCATGTCATGCGACATCGACACGCCGATATAGCCCAGCAGCTCGACGCCCCGATACAGCGGCTGGATCACCACCACCACCGGCTGGCCGGTGATCGGCCCGTCCGCGCTGGTGGTGACCAGCGTGCCCGGGCTTTCGCTGAACTGCTTGAACGCGCTTTCCTGCGACAGATCGTGCACGCCGGGGACCGAGGAGCATTCAGTGACCCCGTCCAGCCGGGTGAAGCCGGCATAGACGAAATTCACCGTGCGCTGGACGAAGCCGCGCATGATGTCGGAACAGGCCTGCGGCCGGTCCATGGTCTCCAGCACCGCCGGACCCAGCGCGTCGGCGGTGCCGAGCGCGCTTTGCAGCAGCGCCCGCTCGCCTGCGGCGGCGGTGGCGGTGCGGCCCAGCAGCGCGATCTCGGCGCTGCGCTCGTATTCGCGCGATAGGTGCAGGGTCTGGATCACCGAGATCAGCCCGATGGGCAGGATCGCCACCGACAAGAGCCCGCCCAGCCGGAAGCCCAGCCCCTTGGTGAATTCCATCCGGTCCAGCAGAGGCCGCAGCACGGGTGAAGCCTCAGCGCAGAACGGGGTTGTTCTGCGCCATCACCGCCAGCGTGGCGCGGTCGGTCATCTCCAGCTCCTCGCCCTCTTCCAGCTGCAGAAGCTCGGCCAGCCGGCGCCGGCCGCGGTTGGCGCGCGACTTGACCGTGCCGACGGCGACCCCGGTCATCCCCGCGGCTTCCTCGTAGGAAAAGCCCGAGGCGCCGACCAGGATCAGCGCCTCGCGCTGTTCGTCGGGCAGCTTTTCGAAGGCGGTGCGAAAATCGTTCAGCGCCAGCCGGCCGTCGTGTTCGGGACGCGTGGCCTGGCGGGCGGCGTGGATGCCGTCCGTGTCGGAAACCTCGCGCCGGGTCTTGCGGCGGGCCGAATAGAAGGTGTTGCGCAGGATGGTGAACAGCCAGGCCCGCAGGTTGGTGCCGGGCTGGAACTTGTCGATATGGGTCCAGGCCTTGACGATGGTGTCCTGCACCAGATCGTCGGCCGAAGCCCCCTCGCGGGTCAGCGACAGCGCGAAGGCGCGCAGGGCTGGCAGGTGGTCGACCAACTCGTCCCGAGGGTCGCCATGGCCTTCGGAACGGGCGCCGCGCGCCGGGGTGTGACGGGTCATGCGCTTACTCCTGCTCTCGCAATTTTTCGAGCAGTTGCAGGAACTTGTCTGGAATCTGCTGGGTGGTGTCCTGCTCATAGACGCGCCGCAGATTCTCATCGATCTGCTTCTCGATTGCGGCTCGCCTGCGTTCTTCCCGCCTCGTATTCATTTTTTAGTTATTCCCGAAAATCTTGTGCGCACCTTGCCTAACCGCTACGTATCCGGTCAAGTTCCAGTCAGGAACATTTTTTCGAGGAAGCCATGTCCGCAGCGGAACTCGCCCAATCCATCAGCCGCGAGCTGCCCTATCTGCGCCGCTATGCGCGCGCCTTGACCGGCAGCCAGACCGCCGGCGACAATTATGCCGCCGCCACCCTGGAAGCCATCCTGTCCGACCGCAGCCTGATGCAGGGCGACGACACCCGCATCGGGCTGTTCCGCACCTTCCACGCCATCTGGCAAAGCTCGGGCCAGCCGGTCGAAACCGAGGCACCGACCCCGCGCGAAGCCCGCGCCCAGGTGCATCTGCGCGGCCTGACGCCGAATTCGCGCGAGGCGCTGCTGCTGCGCACCATCGAGGAGCTGCGCTACGACCAGATCGCGCAGGTCATGCAATGCCCGCAACCCGAGGCCGAGGAGCTGGTGCAGATCGCGCTGTCCGAGATGAGCCGGTCGCTGTCGGGCAAGGTCATGGTGATCGAGGACGAGACCATCATCGCCATGGACCTGAAGGGCATCGTGCAGGCCATGGGTCACGAGGTGACCGGCATCGCCCGCACCCATGCCGCCGCCGTCGACCTGGCGCATCAGAAACGCCCGGACCTGATCCTGGCCGACATCCAGCTGGCGGACGGGTCGTCGGGCATCGAGGCGGTGAACGAGCTGCTGGGCGACATGGGCGACATCCCGGTGATCTTCATCACCGCCTTCCCCGAGCGGCTGTTGACCGGCGACCGGCCCGAGCCGGCCTTCCTGATCTCGAAACCCTATTCCGAGGAGCAGGTGCGTTCGGCGGTCAGCCAGGCGATGTTCTTCGCTTCGACCGAGGGGCTGGCGGTCAGCTGAAGGCTGGGCGACCGGCCTTGGTCTTGCCAGGGTATTTGAAGAGCAAAGAAGCCGCGGGTCCTTGGCGCGCGGCTTCTTGGTGTTCGGGACGCGTTCAGCCCGCGCAGAGGCTGCTGCGGGCGGCGGCGTATTCGCGGGCCAGACGGTCGACGAGTTCGGCGGCGGGGGTCACGGCCTTGACCGCGCCGATGCCTTGGCCCGAGCCCCAGATCTGGCTCCAGGCCTTGGGCTTGCCGCCGCGCGCGGCCTTGTCGAAATCCATCGTGGTGGCATCGGCTCCGTCGAGGTTGGCCGGGTCGAGGCCGGCCGCCCGGATGGACGGAGCGAGGTAATTGCCCGAGACGCCGGTGAAGAGGGACGAGGTCACGATGTCTTCGGCGCCGCTTTCGGTGATCATCCGCTTGTAGGCGGGCGGGGCGTTGGCTTCGGTCGTGGCTATGAAGGGGCTGCCGACATAGGCGAGGTCGGCGCCGATCGCCTGCGCCGCCAGCACCGCCCGGCCGGTGGCGATGGCGCCGGAGAGCAGCAGCGGCCCATCGAACCATTCGCGGATTTCCTGGATCAGCGCGAAGGGCGATTGCGCGCCGGCGTGGCCTCCCGCCCCCGCCGCCACCGCGATCAGCCCGTCGGCGCCCTTGTCGATGGCCTTTCTGGCGAAGGTGTCGTTGATCACGTCGTGCAGCGCGATGCCGCCGCAGTCATGGGCGGCCGCGTTCACCTCGGGCCGGGCGCCCAGGCTGGTGATCCAGATCGGCACCTTGTGGCGGTGGCAGATCTCGATGTCGCGTTCCAGGCGGGCGTTGCTGCGATGGACGATCTGGTT
Source organism: Paracoccus aminovorans (assembly GCF_900005615.1). Classification (NCBI taxonomy): domain Bacteria; kingdom Pseudomonadati; phylum Pseudomonadota; class Alphaproteobacteria; order Rhodobacterales; family Paracoccaceae; genus Paracoccus; species Paracoccus aminovorans. Next base: position 381,796 of record NZ_LN832559.1, read on the forward strand.
CACCGCGAAGGGCGCGGCGGGGTGGTCGGGATCGGCCTGGTTGTGGCGGTCCAGTTCCTCGGCGATGCGGGTCAGCCAGGCGTCCAGCAGCACCGGTTCGCCGGGATTTTCGCGGGCGTTCAGGGCGGGGAAACTGCCGACGATGCCGGCCTTGCATTGTGCGATGACCAGTTCGGGCCCCGAGACGATGAACATCGGCGAGGCCACGACGGGAATGCGCAGTTGGGCAAGGATGGGCGGCAGCATGGTTTCCCCTCGGGTCGGTTCGTGGACAGATTGCCCGCGCCCGGCCGGGCTGCCAACGGTTCCGTGGCGTCGGCTCAATAGGGCTGGGGATGGGCGCGGTGCAGACGGTCGATGCGGCGCAGGGCCTCGTCGGACAGCACCAGATCCAGGCCGGCGAGCAGGTGGTCGAGCTGTGCGCGGTCGGTGGCGCCGATGATCGGGATCGCCGGGAAGGGCCGCTGCCGGATGAAGGCGATGGCCATGTGGATCGGGTCCAGCCCGAGTTCGGCCGCCAGATTCGACCAGGCCGCGACGGCGGTGATGGCGCGATCGGTGCGGCGGCCGCCCAGGTCGCCCGGCCCGCCATGGGCAAGGTCCACGGCGGCGCGGCTGGCCTCGGGCGCGGTGCCGTCCTGGTATTTCCCGGTCAGAAGCCCCGCCGCCAGCGGCGAATAGGCCAGCAGCGTCACGCGTTCGTTCACCGCCAGCTCGGCCAGGTCGGTGTCGAAGGCGCGGTAGAGGGCCGAATATTCGTTCTGGATCGCCACCACGCGCGGCGCGTCCAGCCGCGCGGCGGTGTCGATCCAGCGCGCCGTGCCCCAGGCGGATTCGTTCGACAGACCGAAGGCGCGGATCTTGCCGGCCCGGTGCAGATCGGCCGCCGCTTCGAGCACATCCGCCATATGCGCCAGCGTCGCGTCGCGGTCCTGCTTCGAGGGGTCGTAGCGCCAGTTCTGGCGAAAGGCATAGCTGCCGCGCAGGGGCCAATGCAGCTGGTAGAGGTCGATGCGGTCGGTCCTGAGCCGCTGCAGCGAGGCGTCGACGGTCTGGCGCAGGATGGCGCCGTCATAGCCCTCGGCGCGGACGGTGCCGCTGGGGCCGGTGACCTTGGTCGCGATCTGCACCCGGTCGCGGTTGCCACGCGCGGCCAGCCAGTCGCCGACGATCTCTTCGCTGCGGCCCACGGTTTCGCGCCGGACCGGGTTGACCGGATACATCTCGGCCGTGTCGAGGAAGCTGACGCCGGCGTCCAGCGCCCGATCCATCTGGATATGGGCCTCGGCCGCGGCGGTCTGGCTGCCGAAGGTCATCGTGCCTAGGCATACGCCGCTGACCGAAACGCCGCTGTCGCCAAGCTTCATCCGCTGCATCGGTTCCTCTTTCGGAGTCGGCGGAAGAGAGTGACCGCTTCCGCCATATCCGGCACGTTCCACCATGTTCCGCACCGAGTTGATTTTATCGACAAGTGTTCGCTTCTGCGTTCCGCTATGTTCCACCAATGTTCACGGTAATCCCGTGCCGAATGGGGGACCCATTAATGGGCAAAAAGGTTATACGGAGGATTGCATGAGAAGGCCAGCCAAGGCGCCGAGCGCGCGCTTCATCTCAACGGCCGGGCCGATGACGGCTAAGCTGTCGGATCACGCTGCAGCCCTATCGGCGCATGAGGCAAGGCTTCGTGCCACGGAAACGACGACCTGCCCGGCGGGACGAGCGCATGATGCTGATTCTCGACAGCCTGCGGGCAGGCATCCCGGACCTGGACTATAACGACGGCCAGCAAGACAGGCTGACCGTCGCAAAATGACTCTGTTGCACCAAAGAGTTGATGGCCGGATTTCCCCTTTCCCCGGACAGATCTATCCCACGGCCTCTGTGACGGGGGTGCCAAGCGCGGTGTAACGGTTCAGAATAGCGATACGGACCTGAAGCTCGGCGACCTGTCGGTCAAAGTCCCGTGCCATGAGGCGCTGACCCAGCAGTTTCACACAGTGCATCTTCGTCTCGACGCGGCTTCGGGGGTGGTATCCACTCCATCGTCGCCAGAGGGCACGACCGAGGTATTTCGATGCCCGCAGAGCCTCGTTTCGTGCGCCCGCGCCGGCGGCGACTGTCTTCCAGGGTTTGGCGTTCTTGCGGGGCGGAATGACAGCGTCGGCGCCGCGGTCAGCGATGGCATCGTGGCATTTGCGGGTGTCGTAGGCGCCGTCTGCTGTGACGCGGCCGATCTGCTCGTGCGCCGGGATCTGTTTGAGCAGGTCGGGTAACACCGGCGCATCGCCGATGTGGCTCCCTGTGATCTCCACCGCCCGACCCTCCAGCGTTTCCTCATCAATCCCCAGATGGATCTTGCGCCAGACGCGCCGTTTCGGGCCGCCATGCTTGCGGGCGTGCCACTCGCCTTCGCCCTCGACCTTGATGCCAGTGCTGTCGATCAGCAGGTGCAGCGGCCCCTTGGACCCGCGATACGGTATGTTCACAGCCAGGGTCTTCTGGCGACGGGACAGGGTGCTGAAGTCAGGCACCGTCCAGTCGAGACCAACCAACTGCAGCAGGCTCTCGACGAAACCAGTCGTCTGCCTGAGCGCCATGCCGAAGAGCACCTTCATCGAAAGACACGTCTGAATGGCGGCATCGCTGTAGGTCTGCTGGCGGCCACGCCTGCCTGTCGGCGCGGCATCCCAGCTCATCTCGGGGTCGAACCAGATCGTCAGCGAACCCCGGCGCTTGAGCGCTTCATTGTAGGCTGGCCAGTTCCGGGTTCTGTATGTCGGGGATGCGGGTCGGCTCATGCAGACCAGCTACCGTACGGGTTTCATGAGATGAATCCCTGACAGGATTTGTGCAACAGAGCCCCCCGACGATGAAAGGGGCTCGTCAGTAACTGTCTGACTTTCCGCAATAAAGCACATCTGCCCCATCAATTGCCGCTCGGATCGAGAGCAGGATCTGGATCAGGCTGGATCGCAGCGAAAAGGGGCCTTGCGGCCCCCTCGTCTTCTTCCGTGGCGTCGGGATGGGTCAGATCACCATCACCTGCGTGCCGACCTTGGTCAGGTCGTAGAGTTGCTTGATGTGCTCGTTGTAAAGGCCGATGCAGCCGTTCGAGGACTTGCGGCCGATCTTGCGGGTGTCGTGGGTGCCGTGGATGCGGTAATATTGCCAGCTCAGCCACAGCGCATGCGTGCCCATCGGGTTCAGCGGATCGCCCGGCTTGACGAACTCCGGCCATTCCGGGTTGCGCTTGCGCATCTCGGGGGTGGGGGCCCAGCTGGGTCCCTCGACCTTCTTGATGATCTCGGTCCGGCCGGTGCGGGTCAGGTCGGGGCTGACCGGGACCGAGGTCGGGAACAGCTTGTAGACCGCCTGGTCCTCGGACCAGTAATGCAAGCAACGCGAGGGCAGGTCCACGAGGATCGCGCCATTGGTCAGCGTGCTGAAATAGGGCTGCCAGTCCTGCATCCGGAAGCTGGAGATGTTGCGCCGCGAATCCTGGTTCGCGTCGTATTGCACCAGCCCTGCGTCCGGCGTGGCGCCCCCGCCGGTGCCTTGCAGCGCCTGGCCGGTATAGGGGTCGATCTGTTGGGCGATGGCCGGCGCGGCCAGGCCCGCGGCCCCCAGCGCCAGCGAGGTGGATAGGAATTTCCGACGCGAGATCGGATCTTTCGGCGTCATCATCTGTCGCTCCTGATATGTGACGGACCGCTTGGCGCGGCCTTCTCTGCCCGAGATTTTGCGAAGAGGTGGTCGTTTTCGCGGATTTACGCCCGGTGATTGCGTCTTGCAATTCAAACAAGCGTCATTGTCGCAACAGGGCCGCAGACTGTGGCGCTCACGCAATCTTGGGTTTGAAGCGGGGGCCGCGCTTTTGTATGGCTGACGCAAAACATTCCCTGGGACAGGAAATCATGCTGAAATTTTCGACATTGGCGCTTGTTTCGGTGCTGGCGCTGACGGCCTGCCAGCGCGCGCCGCAGCAGCAGCTTGGCCCCGACGGCCAGCCGTTGCCCGTGGCCTACAAGATCACCCCGCGCGAAGAGGCGCAGATTCCCGCCCGGCTGGTGGGCCAGATGAACGCGCTGCGCGCCAACAGCGGCGCGGGCGGGCTGGTGCAGAACCCGATGCTGGACGCGGCCGCCAAAGTGCATGCCCGCGACATGGCGGCGCAGAACCGGGCCTGGCATTTCGGCTCGGACGGGTCGTCGCCGCTGGATCGGGTGCGGCGGCAGGGCTATTCGGGCCACCTGGTCGGCGAGAACATCTCCGAGACCTATGAGAACGAGATCACCACGCTGAACGCCTGGATGCAGAATCGCGACACCCGCGACGTGGTCATGGATCCCAAGGCCAGCGAGTTCGGCATCGGCTGGTATCAGGAGCCCTCGGGCAAGATCTGGTGGGTGCTGATCACCGGCGGCGCGGCCGGGGTGCCGGGCATGGCGCTGGCGGGCGGTTATGGCGTCGCGCCGGTCGGAGTCAGCGGGCTCTGAGATCGGCCATGGGGCGGATTCGGGTGCGGCCGGGGGACCGGCCGCACCCTTTTTCATGGTGCACAGCGTCGTGCGGGCTGTGCATGACCCCGCCGGCATCTTGTCGATGCCGCAGGGGAAAGGCTTGTGCCCTGCCTGTGCAGCGCGTCCGCCGTATGTGTAACGCCGGCAGGGCGGTTGCCGAGGATGGCCGGCGGACATAGCATCGTTCCACCCGGTTCTGGCAAAAGGGGCGACATGGAGCGGATCGAAGGCGGCTGTCTGTGCGGCGGATTGCGCATCGTGGCGAGAGGGCAACCGTGGCGGGTCGGCATCTGCCATTGCCTGGACTGCCGCAAGCATCATGGCGCGCTGTTCCACGCCTCGGCGGTCTTTCCGCAAGAGGCGGTCACGATCGAGGGCGAAGCGCGCGGCCATGCGGGGCGGTTTTTCTGCCCGCGCTGCGGCTCTTCGGTATTCTCGCGCAGCGGCGATGAGATCGAGGTGAACCTGGGTGCTCTGGATGGGCCGGACCGCTTCGTCCCGACCTATGAATTGTGGACGATCCGCCGGGAAGCATTGGCTTCCCGCTTTTCCGCTGCAAAGGCATTATCCGCGCAACCGCGAAGGCGGCGGCCGGACCGAAGGTTAGCCCGGAAACGGTCCGGCAAGGAAAAGGCCCCGCCGGACGGGGCCATGCGCGATGAGATCGGCGTCAGGGATAGACGAAGATCGGCACGCCCGGCTGCAGCATGGCGAAGATTTCCTCGATTTCCTCGTCGGTGACGGCGATGCAGCCGGCGGTCCAGTCGCGGCGCTGCTTCACCAGCGCCCGGCCCTCGGGTCCCAGGCCATGGATCATGATGTCGCCGCCGGGGCGCAAGCCCATCATCGCCGCGCGCGCCACGTCCTGGGTCGAGGGATAGGAAATTCCCAGCGACAGGTGATAGCGGCTGGCCGGGTTCTTGCGGTCGATGAAATACATGCCCTCGGGCGTGCGGCCGTCGCCCTCGAACACTTTGGTGCCCAAGGGCTGCGAGCCCAGGCCGACATCGTAGCTTTTCAGCACCTGCTTGCCCGAGACCAGATACATCTTGCGCTCGCCCTTCTTGACCACGACCTGGGTCACCGGCGGCCCGGAATAGGTCTTGAACTTGCTGGGCGCGGGCTGGCTGCTGTCGCCGCCGCCGCAGCTTGCCAGAAGCGCGATGGAAACCACCGCGACCAAAGCGCGAATTGCCTGAATCATCACTGCCCTCTGCGCGCGTTATGCGCCTCGTTTTGCTATGAAATACCACAGAGGTTAAAACTTCGCTAGCTTCGGCGAAATTCCGCCACGGTCTCGACATGCGGCGACCAGCGGAACTGGTCGATGACGAAAAGCCGGGAGATCGTCCAGCCGCCCTGGGCGAGAATCCGCGCATCCCTTGCGAAAGTCACCGGATCGCAGCTGACCCAGGCCAGTTTTGCCGCGCCGATCTTGGCGATTTCACGGGCTTGCGCCTCGGCGCCTGCGCGCGGCGGGTCGATCACGATTGCGTCATAGGCCAGCTCGTCGGGCAGCAGCGGGCGGCGGGACAGGTCGCGGGTCTCGGTCGTGATTCGACGCAGGCCGGGGGCGCGGCGGGCGGCGTCCTGCAGCGCGGCGAGCGGCGCGGCGAGGCCTTCGACGGCATGGACCTCGGCGGTCTCGGCCAGCGGCAGGGAAAAGGTGCCGCAGCCGGCGAAGAGGTCGAGCAGGCGGCCGGCGCCGCGTGTGATGTCGCGCACGGCCGACAGCAGCGCGGCCTCGCCCTCGGCCGTGGCCTGCAGAAAGCCGCCGGGCGGCGGGACCACCTGGGCGCGGCCCATGGGCAGGGCCGGCGGGCGGCGGGTGATCGGCTGCCCCTGCTGATTCGGCCCCGCCCAGGTCAGCCGCGCCAGGTCGCCGCGCTCGGCCAGTGCCGCCAGGGCCGAGAACAGCGCCGGTTCCATCGGCTTGCCGCCGGCGACGGCGATGTCGAGGCCGGCGGGCGTCTCGGTCACGGTCAGCGACAGCTCGCCCGCCCGCGAGGCGCCGGTCACGGTCAGTTCGCGCAAGAGCGGCAGGGCCGAAAGGAGCGCCGGGCGCAGGACGTGGCAATCGGCCAGGTCGACGATCACGTCCGAGGCGCGGGCGTGGAAGCCGGCCAGCGCGCCCTTTTTCGTGCGCCGGCCCGAGAGCACGGCGCGGCGGCGCGAGCGCGGCGGCGAGACATGCACGCCGGCGATGGGCGCGGTCAGCCCTTGGGCGCGCAGGGCCTCGGTCACCACGCCGACCTTCCAGGCCTTCACGAAACCGTCCGAGCCGTGCATCAGCGCGCAGCCGCCGCAGGCGCGGTAATGCGGGCAGGGCGGTCGCACCCGGTCGGGCGAGGGGGTCAGGATGCGCGGGGCGGCGATGCGGCCGTCCTGGGCCTCGCCCTCGACGGTTTCGCCGGGCAGGGTCAGGAAGGCCAGCGCCCGGGCCTCGCCCGAGATGGCGACGCCATCGCCCTTGCGGCCCAGCCGCGCGACGTCCCAGATCACTCGGCGGCCTCCGCCGGATCGTCGTCGGTGCCGAGGAAGCCGCCGGACTGGCGGTTCCAGTAGCGGGCATAGGTGCCGCCGCGGGCCAGCAGTTCGGCATGGCTGCCCTGTTCGACGATGCGCCCGGCCTCCAGCACCACGATGCGGTCGAGCTCGGCGATGGTCGAGAGGCGGTGGGCGATGGCGAGCACGGTCTTGCCCTGCATGGCGCGCGAGAGCGCCTCTTGCACCTGGGCCTCGACCTCGCTGTCGAGTGCGCTGGTCGCCTCGTCCAGCACCAGGATCGGGGCGTTCTTCAAGAGCGCGCGGGCCAGCGCGATGCGCTGGCGCTGGCCGCCCGAGAGTTTCACCCCGCGTTCGCCCAGATGCGCCTCATAGCCCTTGCGGCCCATGTGGTCCTGCAAGGACAGGATGAAATCGTGCGCCTCGGCGGCGCGGGCGGCGGCGATGATTTCGTCCTCGGTGGCGTCGGGGCGGCCGTAGAGGATATTGTCGCGGGCCGAGCGGTTGAACATCGCGGTTTCCTGCGTGACCATGGCGATGTTACGGCGCAGGCTTTCCTGGGTCACGTCGCGCAGGTCGTGGCCGTCGACGCGCACGGCGCCCTGTTCGACGTCGTAGAGCCGCAAGAGCAGCGAGACCATGGTGGACTTGCCCGCGCCCGAGGCGCCGACCACGCCCAGCTTTTCGCCCGGGGCGATGTGCAGGTCGAGGTCGCGGATGCCGCCGCTGCCCGTGTCGCGGCCATAGGCGAAATCGACGTGGTCGTAGTCGATGCGGCCCGTCACCCGACCAAGCGCCACGGCGCCGGGCTTGTCGGTCAGGGCATGGGGCGGTGACAGGGTCTTCATGCCGTCCTCGACCTCGCCGATGGAACCCCAGACGCCCATCAGCGCCATGCTGACCCAGCCGGTCATCTGCGCCAGCCGCATCGAGATGGCGCCGGCGGCGGCGATGTCGCCGGCCGTCGCCAGCCCGTCGCGCCACAGAAGCAGCGTGCCGCCGATCAGCACCACCGGCAGGGCGCCGGCGACGAACATCAGCGAGAAGCGGAACCAGGTCGAGACCCGGCCGAAGTCCAGCGCGCGCTCGCGAAAGCCGGCCATGGCGCCAAGGGCGACGTTTTCCTCGTGCTCGGCATGGGCGAAGAGCTTCACCGTCTTGATGTTGGTGATGGTGTCGACGACCTGCCCCGTGACCAGCGCCCGTGCCGAGGCGCGGCTGGCCGAGCGGGTGCGAATGCGCGGCAGGAAGAAGCGGATCAGCGCGACGTAGCTCGCGAGCCAGACCAGCATCGCCAGCGCGCCCCAGCCATCCACCGAGACCAGGAAGGCCGCCGAGCCCAGGATCGAGGCCAGAGCAAAGGCCACCACGTTGACGAACTCGGACGCGACATCGGTCACGGCCCGCGCGGTCTGGGTCTGCTTCTGCGCGATGCGGCCGGCGAAGTCGTTGTCGAAGAAGGTCACCGAATGGCCCATGGTCCAGCGGTGCAGCCGCGACAGCACCAGCGGGAACAGGTTCGGGCCGATGATGACCGACGAACTGGCCGTCGAGAGCCCGAAGATCGCCGGCCGCACCACCAGGAAGAAGATCACGAAGCCCGCGATCAGCGCGCCCTTGTCGGCCAGCAGGCTGTCGGGCGTGGTCGTGGTCACCGCGTCGATCACCCAGCCCAGCATCACCGCCGAGACGATGTCGGCGATGCCGCTGAGCGCCGAGGCGACGGCGGCGATCACCAGCCCCGGCCATGCCCCCGACAGGCACCAGCGAAAGAAGGCCAGCAGCGTGCGCGGCGGCGGCCCCTCGGCCGGGCGGAAGGCGTCGATCAGGCGGGCGAAGAGATTGTGCATCAGCTGTCCTGTTCCAGGGCGATGCGGCGCAGCTGGTCGCGGCCCAGGGCGAAGTCGTGGTCGATCCAGGCCGTCTCGGCCCGTTTCAGGGCGGCACCCAGCGCCGGGCCCGACAGGTCGGGCATCAGGTCGCGGGCGGCCAGCGGGAATTGCGCCTGGTCGCCCTTGGCGACGGCGTGGCACCAGCCGAAGGGCGGCGGCTCGCCGCGGGCGGCGCGGATCAGCACCGATTGCGCGGCGGCGCGGCGGCCAAGGCGATAGGCGGCCTCGGGGGCAGGCAGCGCCAGCGCCTGGGCGATGCGATCCTGTTCGCGCGCCTCGTCGCGTGACAGGCGCAGGGCGCCGGCGGGGTCGTGGGCGCCCAGCAGCGCCAGCCGGCGCGGCCAGCAGGGCAGGGCGCCGGTGCCGAAGTCATGCTCGGCCGCGACCAGTTCGGCCATGTCGCCGGCATCGGCGCCGGGCAGGACCAGCGGCAGCACGCCCGCCTCTGCCATCAGCGCCAGCGCTCGCGACGGGTCGGGTGCGTCCAGAAGTTTGCGCATCTCGTGCCCGATGCGTTCGCGGGAAATGTCGCGCAAGCCCTCGCGCAGCGCGGCGCAGGCCGAAAGCGCCTGCAGCTCGGCCTCGCGGCCATAGCGGGCGAGGAAGCGATAGAAGCGCAGGATGCGCAGGTAATCCTCGCGGATGCGGGTCTCGGCGTCGCCGACGAAGCGCAGCCGGCGCCGGGCCAGGTCGGGCAGGCCGCCGACCGGGTCCAGCACCTGGCCCGCGGCGTCGGCGTAAAGCGCGTTCATGGTGAAGTCGCGGCGCTGCGCGTCTTCCTCGATCCGGTCGGAATAGGCGACCACGGCGCGGCGGCCGAAGGTTTCCACGTCGCGGCGGAAGGTGGTGGCCTCGAAGCCGCGGCCCTCGGCGACGATGGTGACGGTGCCGTGCTCGATGCCGGTCGGGACGGCGCGCAGCCCGGAGGCCTCGGCCAGACGGATGCTGTCCTCGGGCGGGGCCGAGGTCGCGATGTCGACATCGGCGACCGGCTCGCCCAGCAGCGCGTTCCTGACCGCGCCGCCGACGACCAGCGCCTGCGCCCCCTCGGCCGAGAGCGCGGCGAGGACGCGCTTCAGCGCGGGATCGTCGAGGAAGGGCGCGGTGATGCGGGTCATGCGGTAAGCCTTGTCGCCAGGGAATGCAGGACGCGGGCGGTGGCGCCCCAGATATAATAGGGCCCCCAGGGCGCGACGTAATAGTCGCGCCGTGCCCCGCGCCAGATCCGGCCCTCGACGTGATAGTTCGCGGGGTCGGCGACATGGGCGAAGGGGACGGCGAAGACCTCTTCCACCTCGCCCGCCTCGGGGATGGGGGTGAAGGGGCCGTGGATCAGCGCCAGCACCGGGGTCATGGCGAAGCCGGTGACGGTGCGATGCGGCGGCATGGTGCCCAGCACCTCGACTTGGGCGGGGTCCAGGCCGACTTCCTCATGCGCCTCGCGCAGGGCGGCGGCGGTTTCGTCGGCGTCGCCGGGATCGACCTTGCCGCCCGGCAGCGCGATCTGACCCGGGTGATGGCGCAAGCTGGAGGCGCGCTTGGTCAGGATCAGCCGGCCGGTGCCGGCGTCGAAGGCAGCCAGCACGCCGGCGGGGCGCAGCAGCACGTCGCCCGGCGGCGGGCTGCCGAAGTCGTAGTCCGAGGAAGGCCCCGCCGTTCCCGACAGGGCCCCCAGCAGGCGGTTGCGGATGGCGCTCAAAGCGCGGCCCGGCTTTCGCGCGAGGGGACCGGCGGCAGAGGGTTGCCGGCCTCGTCCACCGTCGCCTCGAAGCCCAGGCTTTTGGGGTCGAACTCGTAATGCGCGCCGCAGAACTGGCAATCGGCGGTGACGATGCCGTCCTCGTTGGTCATGTGGCCGATGTCCTTCTGCGAATAGATCGACAGCGTGCCGCGCACCCGGTCTGCGGTGCAGGAGCAGCCGAAGACCAGCGGCTGCGGCGCGAAGGCGGTCGGTTCCTCTTCGTGGAACAGCCGGAACACCAGGTTGGGCAGCGGCAGGGCGGGATCGACCAGCTCCATGTCCTCGACCGTGGACATCAGCATGGTGCCGCGGTTCCAGTCCTCGGACTGCGCGCCTTGCAGGATGTCGGCGGAATCCAGAGCCTCGCCCTGCGGCGCGGCGTGGCTGGCCGCGGGCAGGGTCTGCAGCATGATGCCGCCGGCCCGCCAATGTTCGCCCGCGGTGCCGGCCATGCGCGAGCGGCCGACGGTCAGCGCGAAGCGGGTCGGCAGCTGCTCGGACTGTTCAAAATAGGCCTGGGCGCAGGCGGCGAGCGAGCCGCCCGCCAAGGGCGTCAGGCCCTGATAGGGGGTGGTGCCCTCGCCCTGGTCGATCAGCACGGCGAAATAGCCCTGGCCCAGCTGGTCGAAACCGGGGGTGCCCTCTTGCAGGCGGTCGGCGTCGAAACTGGCCCAGGCGCGCATGCGGGCCGGGGCGCCTTCGGTTTCGGGGGCGTAATAGTCGGTCGCGATGGTGCGGATGGCGCCGTTGCCGCGCACCTGCAGCGACAGTTTCCAGCGCAGCTTGATGGTCTGGCCGATCAGCGCGGTCAGGGCGGTGAGTTCGGCCACCATGGCGCCGACCGCGACCGGATAGTCGTGGCGCGACAGGATATGTTCCAGCATCGGGCCCAGCCGGGCGGCGCGGCCGCGCAGCCCGGAACGATCGAGCTGGAAGGGCAGCACGCTGTCGTCCCAGGAAATGTCCTTCGTGTCGGTCATCCTATGTCCTTCGGAATGTGGATGCGCGGGGCCCTTGGCGGCGCGCTTTGGGTTCCAATATAGGCCTTGCGCGGGAAAGCCCAAGGGGGCGCCTGCGGGCGCGGCCGGGCCGGGGGCCGCCTGCCCCCGGACCCCCTGGGGTATTTGGAAAACGGAAAAAGCCGGGGCGTCCATGTTGACGGGTGGCGGGCCATGGCGGTAACCGGTGCGGGCAATCTGCAGGAGCCCGCCATGACGTTCGACCGCCGCATCAAGATCGCGCCCTCCATCCTGTCGGCGGATTTCGCCGATTTCGGCCGCGAGATCGGCGCCATCGAGGCCGAGGGCGCCGACTGGGTCCATGTCGACGTGATGGACGGGCATTTCGTGCCGAACCTGACATTCGGCCCGCCGGCGGTGAAGGCGTTCCGGCCGCATGTCACGACCTTCATGGACGTGCACCTGATGATCGCGCCGGTGGACCCCTATATCGAGGCCTATGCCGAGGCCGGCGCCGACATGATCACCGCCCATGTCGAGGCCGGGCCGCATCCGCATCGCACCCTGCAGGCGATCCGCGCCACCGGCAAGAAGGCGGGGATTTCGCTGAATCCGGGCACGCCGGCCGAGGCGGTCGCGTATCTGCTGGATCTTTGCGACATGGTGTTGGTGATGACGGTGAACCCCGGCTTCGGCGGGCAGAAGTTCATCCACTCGCAGATCGGCAAGATCGAGCGGCTGCGGGCCATGATCGGCGACCGGCCGATCCATATCCAGGTCGACGGCGGCGTCGATCCGGTCACCGCGCCCCTGGTCGCGGCGGCGGGGGCGGATGTGCTGGTCGCGGGCTCGGCCGTGTTCAAGGGCGGCTCGGTCGCGGATCCCGCGCCCTATGGCGCCAACATGCGCGCGATCCGCGAGGCCGCCGAGGCCGCCCGTCGTTGATCTGGCGCGGCGCCTCGGCGCTGGCCGGCGCGGCGCTGGGACTGGCCGCGCCGCTGGCCGGAGGCGATTGGCGCGAGCGTCTTGGGCTGTCCGGCCCCGCGGTGGCGCCGGGCGGGATCTGGCTGCATGCGGCGAGCGTCGGCGAACTGACCTCGGTCGCGGTGCTGGCGCGCGCACTGGCGCAGGAATTCCCGCTGGTGGTGACCACGAACAGCCTGACCGGGCGCGATCTGGCGCGGCGGCTGGGCTATGCTTGCGCGTTGGCGCCGCTGGACGTGCCGCAGGCGGTGGCGCGCTTCCTGGACCGGGTGCGGCCCCGCGTCATGGTGACGGTCGAGAACGAGCTGTGGCCGAACCGCTCTGCGCTGGCTACGGCGCGGGGGGTGGCGCAGGTGGTGGTGGGGGCGCGGATGTCGGCGCGTTCGGCCAGGCGCTGGGCGCGGCTGCCGCGACTGATCGGGCCGATGCTGGGGCGCATCGACGCGCTGTCCGCGCAGGACGAGGCCAGTGAGGCGCGGCTGCTGGCGCTGGGGCTGCGGCCCGAGGCGCTGGCCGGGCGGCTGAACCTGAAGCTGCTGGGGCCGGCGCAGGTCGGACCCGGAGAGGACGCTCCGGGGCGGGACCGCGTGGTCCTGGCAGCCTCGACCCATGAGGGCGAGGAGGCGCTGGTGCTGGACGCCTTTGCCGCCGCGCGCGCGGCGGTGCCGGGGCTGCGGCTGATCCTGGCGCCGCGCCACCCCGAGCGCGGCGACGGCGTGGCGGCGCTGATCGCCGCGCGGGGGCTGGAATACGCCCGGCGCAGCCGCGGCGGCGGTCCCGACGCGCCGCTGCTGCTGGCCGATACGCTGGGCGAGATGGCGCTGTGGTATCGCGCGGCGGGGATCTGCGTCACCTGCGGCTCTTTCGCCGACCATGGCGGGCATACGCCTTGGGAGCCGGCGGCCTGGCGTTGCGCGATCCTGCATGGGCCGCATGTCGCCAACCAGGCCGATGCCTATGCGGCGCTGGCAGCCGCGGGGGGGGGCGAGGCGGTCGGCGCGGGCGGGCTGCCCGCCGCGCTGGCGGATCTGGCGCGGGACGGCACCCGCCAGCGGCGCATGGGTGCGGCGGCGCGGGCGCTGCTGCTGGCGCGGGCGGGCGATCCGGCGCCGCTGCTGGCGCGCATCCGGCGCCTTGCAACGGCCCGCGCGCAACCTGATATTATGCAGGGAAAGGAGCCGAGATGATCCGCTATGCCCTGCGCTGCGACCAAGGCCATGATTTCGACGGCTGGTTTCGCAATTCCGAAGGTTTCGACAGCCTGCTGGACGCCGGGCAGGTCTCTTGCACGCATTGCGGCTCGGTCAAGGTGGCGAAGGCGCTGATGGCGCCGAAGGTCGCCCAGGCCCGCGACGAGGAGGCCCTGACCGCGCCTCGCGATCCGCGCGAGGCGGCGCTGGAGGCGCTGCGTCGGCATGTCGAGGCCAATTCCGATTACGTCGGCATGTCCTTCGCCGCCGAGGCCCGCGCCATGCACGAGGGCGAGGCGCCCGCCCGGGCGATCCACGGCGAGGCGAAGCTCGAGGATGCCAAGAAGCTGCTCGAGGACGGGATTCCGGTGGCGCCCTTGCCGTTCCGGGCGCGGCAGCGGGTGAACTGAGGGCGCTTCCGGGGTGCTGAAGCGCATCCTGCGGGCGGGGGGCGTCAGCCGGGGGCGTGTTCGCCGTCGATCAGCACCATGATGCGGCCGCGGGAACAACGCTCGACCCGGGCCTCGACGCCATAGACCTGCGCGAGCAGGGCCGGGGTCAGCACCTCTTCCGGGCGCCCCTCGGCATGGGTGCGGCCGTCGTGCAAAAGCACGATGCGGTCGGCCCATTGCGCCGCCAGCGCCAAGTCGTGCAGCACCGCGACGACGATCCGCCCTTCGCCCGCCAGCCGGCGCAGTTCCGACAGAAGCCGCACCTGACGCGCCAGGTCCAGCGCCGAGGTAGGCTCGTCCAGCAGCAGCAGGCGCGGGTCGCGGACGATGGCCTGGGCCAGGCTGACCATCTGGCGCTGCCCGCCCGACAGCGCCGACAGCGGCTCCAGCGCCAGGGCGGCGATGCCCAGCTTTTCCATTACCGCCAAGGCGGCGTGGTCGGCCTGGCGGGCCCCGATCGTCGCCCCGGCCCGCAGCGCCGCGATCACGCTTTCCAGCGCCACCAGCGACGAGGCGCCGGGCAGCGTCTGCGGCATGAAGCCGACCAGCCGCGAGCGGTCCCGGGCCGGCATATGCGCCAGGTCCTGCCCGTCCAGCGTCACCCGGCCGCCATGCGGCTGCAGTTGCGCGATGGCGCGCAGCAGGGTCGACTTGCCGGCGGCATTGGGGCCGGCCAGCACCGTGACCTCGCCCGGGCGCAGCAGCGGCAGGTCCAGCCCCTGAAGCACGGGACGCGCGCCGAAGCGGACCGAAATGCCCTGCGCCAGCAACCCCTGCATCAGCGCCTTCTTCCGCGCAGGATCAGCGCGAAGAAGATCGGCAGGCCGATCAGCGAGGTGACCAGGCCCACCGGCAGCAGCACCCCGGGCACCAGCGTCTTCGATAGCGTCGAGGCCAGCGACATGACCAGCGCCCCGGTCAGCAGGCTGGCGGGCAGGAAGACGCGGTGATTTTCACCGACCAGCATCCGCGCGATATGCGGCCCGGCCAGGCCGACGAAGCCGATCACGCCGACCATGGACACCGCGGCGGCCGAGAGCAGGCTGACCCGGAACAGCGTCCAGCGCCGCAGCCCGGTCACGTCGACGCCGAAGCTGCGGGCCTGATCCTCGCCCAGCCGCAGCGCGGTCAGCCGCCAGGCGGCGCGGAAGGAGAACGGCACCGCCGCGACCAGCACCACGACCAGCATCAGCACACCCGGCCATTGCGCCGAGGCGAGGCTGCCCATGGTCCAGAACACCAGCTGTTGCAGCGCATCGGCCGAGGCCATGAACTGCACCAGCGACAGCAGCGCGGCGGCGGTGAAGTTCAGCGCCACGCCGAAGAGGATCAGCACCTCGGGACCGCCGCCCCGGATGCGGCCCAAGAGTTGCAGCAGCGCCAAGGCGCCGAGCGCGAACAGGAAGGCATTGCCCGAGACGCTCCAGACCGCCGGCAGGCCCGGAATGGTCAGACCCAGGACGATGGCGACCGCCGCCCCCAGCGCGGCCGAGGCGGAAACGCCCAGGGTAAAGGGCTCGGCCAGCGGGTTTTCCAGCACGGTCTGCATCTCGGCCCCGGCCAGCGCCAGCGCCGCGCCGACCAGCAGCGCCATGCAGGCCACGGGCAGGCGCACGGCCCAGACGATGACCTCGGTGCCGCGCGCGACCTCGCCGCCGGCCAGGGCCCGCAGCGTCTCGGACAGCGGCAGGCCGGCCGGGCCGGTCACCAGGTCCAAGAGCAACGCGGCCAACGCCGCGACGGCCAGCACGCCGACCAGCACCACATGGCGTCGGCCTTGGCGATGATAGCGGTCGAGCGTCGCCTGGGTCATTTCCGCTCGGTCACCCACCAGGTGCCCGGCACGGTGACGGGCGAGAAGCGGGCGTTGATCTCGGCCAGGGTGGCGGCGGGGTCCACGTCCTGGAACAGGTCGGGGTGAAAGGTCTTTGCCAGGTATTCGATCAGTGCGATATGCACCGGCGAATCGTTGAACATGTGCCAGACGCCGGCCGCGCGGCCGTCCTGCACCGCCCGCAGCGCCGAGAAGCCGGGCGCCGAGATCAGCGCGTCGAAACTGGCCTGCGCCGTGTCCGCATCCACGCCCGAGCCCAGCACCAGCCCCCCGCGCGAGGCCATATGCGTGCCGCCGGTGGCGACATAGACGTCCGGGTCGGCGGCGATCAGCGCCTCGAGGCTGACATTGCCCTGCACGGTCTTGACGGTCTCGTTGCCGATGTTCACCCCGCCCGCCGTGGTGATGAAGTCGTGGAACACCCCGGTGCCCACGGTCGCGCAGCAGCCGGTCGGCGCGGCATGGACGTGGAAGAACACGCGCGGGCGCGGCACCGCGGGGGTCAGCCGGTCGCGGACGCGGTCCAGACGGGTTTCGTAGAATTCGGCGAATTCCTCGGCGCGGTCCTCGGCGCCGGTCAGCTTGCCCAGGATGCGCAGGCTGGGCATCGAGTTTTCCTGCGGATGCGAGAAGAAATCGACATAGGCGACCGGGATGCCCGCCGCCTCGATCTGCTGGCGGGCCAGCTCTGTCGCCGGGTCGTTCTGGTCGACCAGCGTCAGCACCACCAGGTCGGGATGCAGCGCGATGATCGCCTCGGCCGACAGGCCGCGCGCCCCGGCGCCGACCGGCTTGATCTGGTCGAGGTTCGGGAATTTCGCGCGATAGGCCGCCAGCGTCGGCTCGTCCAGCGCGCGCGCCAGCCGCCAGCCGGAAACCAGCGCCACCGGATCGTCGTGGATCAGCCCCAGAACGGCCAGATGCCGCGCCTCGGCCAGGACGACATGCTCGGCCGGTTTCGGCAGGGTGACCTCGCGCCCCAGGATGTCGGTCGCCGTCACATCCGCGCGGGCCGAGGCAAGCGAGGCGATCAGGGCAAGGGCGGCCAGCAGGGCGCGGGTCAGGGTCATGGCGGGTCCGTCTGCAAAGGGGGCAGGGCGCTTGCGGCGCCCCGCCGTTCGGCCCCTTCCTTACTCTGCAACCGGCGTGATGCGCCAGATGCGGTCGCCGGCCTCGTCGTTCTCGCCCTTGGACTTGTTCACCGCCCAGACATTGCCGTTCTGGTCGGCGCGCAGCTGGTTCGGCAGGCTGCCGGCGTCGAGATTGGCCACGATCTCGCCCTGGGGGTTGACCACGGTGATGGTGCCGGCGCCGCGGTTGGCGACATAGGCCAGCCGGCCCTTGGGCTCGAAGGCGACGTTCAGCGGCCCGGCGCCGACCGGGACGTCGTGCAGCACCTCGCCGGTTTCCGCCTTGACGATCAGCAGGTTGTCGGTCGCCTGCGAGGCGACGAAGATCAACCCGTCCTGCGGGTCGTAGGCCACGCCCGAGGCGGCCTTGACGCCCGGCAGCGGAATCACCTTGACCTCGCCCGACTTCAGATCGACCAGCGCCGCCTCGGGCGTGGCGATGCTGACGGTGACCAGCTTGCCGCCGGCCTCGTCGATATCCAGCGCCATGGTCGAGAATTCCTCGCCCCGGATGCCGCTCTTGATCACGATCGGGTCCAGCGGCTCCAGCGTCTTGCTGTCGAAGACCTTGATTTCAGGCGCGCCGGTGGCGGCGACATAGGCGCGGCCGTTGGCCTCGTCCACCACCACGTCGCGGGCGTGGGGCACCGCGCCCGGCTCGAACTGCTTGACCAGCGACAGGTCGGATTGCTTGTAGACGGCGGCGGTGTCCTGGCGGGTATTGGTCACCCAGACATTGCCGTTCGCATCGTCCACGTCGACGCCATAGACGGCGAACAGCCCGCCGTCGCTGCCGTCCGGGCGGGCGGGCGCGGCGCCCGGCGTGGCCTCGGCGACGATCTTCAGCGTCTGCGGGTCGATCTTGACCAGCTTCGATTCCTTGACCGGCGGGCGGCCGACGGCGCTGGTCACGAACAGCGCGTCTCCGGCCGCGTTCAGCCGCACCTGATAAAGGCCGCGCACCACCGGCTCGCTGGCGATGGTGTATTTCTCGGCCCCGGCGACGGGCACCTCGGGCGAGATCTTCAGTTCGACCACCTGGGCCGAGGCGGGATTCTCGGTGACGACGACGATGGGCTGCAGCCCGGTTTCGGCCTCGGCGTCGATGTCCAGCGGGAAGCTGAACTTGCCGTCCTCGCCGATGGTGATCGGCTCGGCGTTCAGGGCCTGGTTGCCGCGCAGCAGGGTGACGGTCTGGCCGGGCAGCAGCTCCTCGCCCTCGATCACGGCCTTGCCGCCCTTGACGACCGGGGCGCGGTCGACGCCGCCGGCGCTGACGTCGCCGGCGAATTCGACCAGCGGCTTGGTGAACAGGGTGTCGGCCAGCGCCGGACCGGCCAGCGTGGCCAGCGTCAGGGCCGAGGCGCCCAGAAGCGCGCGAAGGGAATGGCGGGATTGAATGGTCATGGGGAACTCCTGCAAGAAGGACGGGATGATCGCTGACCGCTTGGGCTGGCTTCAGTTCGGCGGCAAACTATATTCCTGACCGTGCTTGTCAACTAAGGCGGGGCAGCACGGCTGTTTTTCTGAACGAAAGGATTGTCGCGAAATGTCGCAATTCGGCCGGGTGGGACCGGATCACGCGCGCGGACAGGCGCAGATGCGGCTGTTCCAGACGGGCGCGCCCACGCATGAGCTGTCGCAGAAGGTGGTGGCCGAGGGCCCGGGACACCGGCTGTTCCTGGCCGTGCCCAAGGCGCCGCCGCCGCCCGGCGGCTGGCCGGTGCTCTACATGCTGGACGGCAATGCCGCCTTCGACTTCCTGACTGCCGAGGACTTGGCGCTGGCGCCCGGGCTGGTGGTGGTCGGCGTCGGCTACGACACCGAGCGGCAATTCGCGCGCGAGCGGCGGACGCTGGATTTCACCGCGCCGGACGGCCCGGGCGACGGGCTGCGTCCCGACCACGTCCATGAGGGACGGACGGCCGGCGGCGCCGCCATCTTCCACGACCGGCTGACCGGCGCGCTGCGGGCGGCGGCCGAGGCCGGGCTGCCCGTCGATCCCGCGCGCCGCACCCTGTGGGGGCACAGCTTCGGCGGGCTCTTCACGCTCTACGCGCTGCTGGCGCGGCCGGGGGGGTTCGCGCGCTATGCCGCGATCAGCCCCTCGATCTGGTGGGACGAGGCGCTGATCCGCCGGGTGGCGCGGGCGGCCGCGCCGGCCTCGCTGCCGCTGCTGGTGGCGCTGGGCGACCGCGAGAAGCGCTCGGGCACCGATGGACCGCCGCCTGATGGTCCCGCGCCCGCGACCATGGCTTTCGTCGAGGACCTGCGCGCCCATCCCGGCCACCGGGCGCAGCTGCATGTGCTGCCCGGTCATGTCCATATCCAGACGCTGGCCGGGTCGTTTCCGCTGGTCCTGCCCTTTGCCGCCGCCGATTAACCGGATCTTGGCGATTCGCTGCTTTCCTGTCCGGGAAGGGAGAGGATCGCCATGTTTCTTGTCAGATATGCGCTGGGCATGCTGGGGATCGCGCTTTGCGTGATCGGCGCGACACGGATGCAGGCCGAATGCCGAATGGCCTGCGGCACGCTGGCCGGGGTCGAGTGGGACGCCGGTGACATCCTGCCCGGAATTGCCGGGCTGATCGGTGGCGCCTTTGCGCTTGCCGTTCCTCACGCCGGCGCGGTGCAGCCGCCGCCCGCTGCGCCGTTGCCGACTGCGACCGGCCCGCCGTTCTGATCAGGTCTCGGCCATCCGGTGCGAGAGTTCCGGCGCGATCAGGGCCGAAGCCTCGGCCGAGGTCATCCCGGCATGCAGGAAGGGCACGTCGATCACCTCGACCGTCTCGGCATGGGCTGCCCACATCTCGGGGCGCAGGTCGCGCTCCTGGTGATCCAGCGCGGCGCGAAAATGCGTGACCGTGCCGGCATGGCGGCGGTGATGATGGCTGCGGATCAGCCGGTTGGTGGCGGTGACGGTGCGCACTACCCCGTCCAGCACCTGCTGCGGCAGCGCCCCCAGCGCGCTGTCGCCCTGGCGCAAAAAGGCCACGACCTTGTCGCGGGTATCGAGTTCGGGGTGACCCTCTGGGTCGTAGCCGGCGATGGCCAGCAGCGCGCGCAGCGCCGCGATGGGGTCGGGCTCGGGCTCGTTGCGCCAGGCGTCGGCGGGATAGCTGTCCAGCATGGCGACCACGCCCGGCGCGCGGCCCATCCCGGCCAGGATCACGGCGATTTCCTGCGCCAGGATGCCGCCGACCGACCAGCCGGCCAGATGCGCCGGCCCCTGCGGTGCCAGCTCGGCCACGCGGCGGGCATAGTCCCGGGCCAGCGCGGACAGGCTGCCGGGCATCGGCGTCGCCGGATCCAGCCCCGGGTGCTGCAGGCCATAGACCCGGCGGGCGGGGGCGATGCGGCGGGCGAGGCCGCGATAGCCCCAGGCCAGGCCGCCGGCCGGGTGGATCAGGAACAGCGGCGGGGCATCGGGGTCGCCCTCGGCCAGCAGGATCACCGGGCCCAGCCCGTCGTCATGCGGCGCCTGCGCCTCCAGCGCGGCGGCCAGCGTGGCGAGGATCGGGTTCTCGAAGATGGTGCCCAGGCCGGGGTCGCGGCCGGTCTCGGCCTCCAGCGCCTGGGCCAGCCGCACGGCGGACAGCGAATCGCCGCCGAGGGCAAAGAAATCCGCCTCGGCCGGGGCGGGCGCGTCCAAGTGCAGGATCTCTGCAAAGAGCCGGGCCAGCAGCTGCTCGGCCGGGGTCTGCGCCGCCCGGCCCGCGGCGGCGAATTCCGGCGCCGGCAGCGCCTTGCGGTCCAGCTTGCCGTTCGAGGTGACGGGCAGGGCGTCCAGCGCCACCTCGGCCGCGGGCACCATATAGGCGGGCAAAGCGGCCSCCAGCCGTTCCGCCAGCAGGCCGGGGCGATAATCCTCGCCGGGCACCAGATAGGCGACGAGGCGCTTTTCGCCGG
Organism: Paracoccus aminovorans; assembly: GCF_900005615.1. Taxonomy (NCBI): domain Bacteria; kingdom Pseudomonadati; phylum Pseudomonadota; class Alphaproteobacteria; order Rhodobacterales; family Paracoccaceae; genus Paracoccus; species Paracoccus aminovorans. The sequence continues at coordinate 402,912 of NZ_LN832559.1, forward strand.
CGTGATCCTCGCGCGCGACCACCACCGCTTGGCGGGCGAGGCCGGAGGCCATGATCGCGGCCTCTATCTCGCCCAGTTCGATGCGCAGGCCGCGGATCTTGACCTGATGGTCCGAGCGGCCGAGATAGGTCACCGCCCCGTCCGGCCGCAGCCGGGCCAGGTCGCCGGTGGCGTAAAGCCGCCCCTGCGGCGCCTGGACGAAGCGTTCCGCCGTCAGGTCCGGGCGGCCCAGATAGCCGCGTGCCAGCTGCACCCCGCCCAGATACAGGTTGCCGGCCAGCCCCGGCGGCACTGGGCGCATCCGGTCGTCCAGCACCTCCAGCGCGGTGTTCCAGACCGGAAAGCCGATGGGGATCGGGTTCGAGCGGTCCTCGGGCGCGGCGGGCCAGTAGCTGACGTCCACCGCCGCCTCGGTCGGGCCGTAGAGGTTGTGCAGCTCGGCCGTTATCCGGGCGTGGAAGCGGTCGCGCTGGTCCGCGGTCAGTTCCTCGCCCGAGCAGAAGACGCGGCGCATCGCCAGCCCTTCGGAGGCCGGCGCGGCCAGGAAGGCCGACAGCATCGAGGGCACGAAATGGCAGGTGGTGACGGCGCGCTCGCGGATCAGCCGGGCGATGGCGGCGGGGTCGCGATGGGCGCCGGGCGGGGCCATGACCAGTTCGGCCCCGGCGATCATCGGCAGGAAGAACTCCCAGACCGAGACGTCGAAGGTGGCCGGTGTCTTTTGCAGGATGCGGTCGTCGGCCCCGACGCCGTAATGCGCCTGCATCCACAGCAGGCGGTTGACGATCGCGCGATGCTCGACGGCGACGCCCTTGGGTTCGCCGGTCGAGCCCGAGGTGAAGATCACATAGGCTAGGTCGTCCGGCTGCGGGTCGGCGGTAGCACGGTCCTCGGCGGGCCAGTCCTCGGGGAAGAGCAGTTCCGTTCCGGGCGGGAAAAGATGCGCGAGGTCGGGCGTGGTCAGCACGGTAATCGGCTGCGCCAGCGACAGGATGCGGGCGATCCGCTCGGGCGGATGCTCGGGGTCGAGCGGCAGATAGGCGGCGCCGGCGCGCAGGGTGGCGAGCAGCGCCAGCGGCAGTTCCAGCGAGCGTTCCAGCGCCACGGCGACGATGCGGTCGCGCCCCGTGCCCCGTGCCGCCAGCGCCGCGGCCAGCGCGGCGCTGCGGCGGTCCACATCGGCGCAGCTTAGCACCTGGTCGCCGAAGCGCAGCGCCGGGGCCCCGGGGGCGGCGGCCAGCCGCGCCTCGATCAGCGCGGTCAGGGTGGTGTCCGGAACCGGGTGACGGGTGGCGGCGGCCTGTTCGGCGCGGGCGGCGATCTCGGCCGGGCTGGCGGTCGGGACCTCGGCCAGCGTCGCGGCCGCCAGCGCGGCGGTCAGGAAGGCCAGCAGGCTGTCGCCGTGACCGCGCACCTCGTCCGGGGCATAGAGCGCGGGGTTGGCGTCCACCTCGAAGATCATGCCGGTGGCGGGATCGCCGCGGAAGGTCAGCGTCAGGTCGTCCACCGCCCCGGCACCGAGGATGTGCAGCCGGCAATCGAGCCCGGGAAACCGCGGCGCCCGGTCGAAGGGCTGCACGTTGACGATGGGGCCGTAGAGCCGGCGCGTCCCGCCCACGAGCCCCAGTTCGCGGCGCAGCAATTCGCTGCGGTAGAGGCCGCGGCGGCGGCCCTGCGCCATGGCCTTGGACTGCGCGGCCAGCCATTCGGGCAGCGGCATATCCTCGTCCAGGCGCAGCCTGTACGGCAGCACGTTCATCGCCATGCAGGGAACCTCGGCGATCTTGCGGCCCATGCGCGCCATGAAGGGCAGGCCGATCACCGCCTCGCCGCCGGTCCAGCGCGCCAGATAGGCGCCGCAGAGCGCGTTCAGCACATCGGGCCAGCCCAGCCGGTGCCGGGCGGCGTAATCCGCCAGCGTTTGCAGCAGCGCCGGCGGCAAGCGGCGGGAATCGCGCAGGAAATCATGGGTGCTGACGGCGCGGCCGGGGGCGGGGCCGGCGACCTCGGGCAGGCCGGCCAGCTGCGCGTGCCACCAGTCGCGGTCCGCCGCGCGCCGGGGCGAGGCGCGCCAGGCCGCGTCCTCCTCCAGCGCCAGCGCCAGCGGGCCGAAGGGCTCGGGCGGCGGTGCCGTGCCCAGCAGGGCGGCGTAATGCGCGGCGATGCGGTTGGTGACCAGCACCATGCCATAGCCGTCGATGGCCAGGTGGTGGATGCGCTCGTAGAGGAAATGCCGCTCGGGTCCCAGGGCAATCAGGGTGAAGGCCGCGGCCGGCTCGGCGGCAAGATCCAGGGCGCGGCGGCTGTCGGCCTGCATCTGCGCCATGGCCTGGGCCTCGGCATCGGGCTGCGCGGTCAGGTCGGCGAAGCCCAGGATCGGCGGCAGCCCCGCCAACTGGCGCGGTCCCCCGGGTCCGTCGCGGAAGCGCAGCGACAGCGCCGGCGCTTCGGCGATGGTGCGCGATACCGCCTGGGCCAGCGCGTCGCGGTCCAGCGGGCCGGTCAGTTCCAGATATTGGCCGGTGTTCAGGATCGGATTCGCCGGATCCAGCGCCTGGACATACCACAGCCCTTCCTGCGGCTCGGTCAGCGGGCTGCCCGTATCGGCCGGATTGTCGCGAGATGCTGCGTTCATGGTTGGCCTATCCTGGCGGCGGGGTGGGAAACCGCAATGGGCGTTGATGCTGACGGCCATGTGACCTCGCGGACAGGCCCGCGGGCTTGCCCGTTCGGGGCCATGGCCATAATCTCGCGCAGGAAATTAGTCAACTTTTCCCGAATCCTCCCCCGGAGCCAGCCATGACCGCCAGTCCCCCGTCCCTGCCGCTCCGCGACACCGACCATGTCTATGGCAGGATCACCCGGTTTCTGCACTGGACCATCGCTGCGCTGATGCTGTGGCAGTTCACCGGCATGGGGCTGAAGCTGGCCCTGGGCCGCCACCCGGTCGCCGGCTTTTTCGTCGGTGCGCATCAGAAGGTGGGCACGGTGCTGTTCGTGCTGATCGTGCTGCGGGTGCTCTGGGCCCTGGCGAATCGCGGCAACCGGCCGGACCACGGCCCCGGGCTGGTGGCGCTGGCGGCGCGCTTCGGCCATCTGCTGCTTTACGCGGTGATGGTGATCGTGCCCGTCGCGGCGCTGCTGCGGGCCTATGGGTCGGAACGCGTCTTCGCCCCCTTCGGCTTCCAGATCTTCCCGGCCCAGGTGCCCGAGATCGGCTGGATGGTCCGCGTGGGCGAGTCGCTGCATGGCGAGATGGCCTGGCTGATGCTGGCGCTGATCGCGGGCCATGTGCTGATGGTCGGCGTGCATGAGGGCATGTGGCGCGACGGCACGCTGTCGCGCATGGCCGGGCGGCGAAGGGCGGGCCTCTAGCAGGCCGCTGAAAACGAGCTTCGAGCGGGCGCCGGGACTGAGTCCGACCAGGATCGGCTGGAAAACGGGCCATTTGCGGGCGGTTCGAGGCGCATTTCCCGTTTTCCATGCGGTGTGACGCGTCGCGGGGAGTTTTCAGCAGCCCCTCAGGCCGCGCAACAAGCCGCGCGCGCCGGGCGGCGGCGTGCTTTTTCATTGATTGCATGCCGGGGCGGTGTCACCATTCCGACATGAACATGCCCTTCGGCTTCGGCACCGACCATGATCGCATCGCCTTCGACCGGGCCGAGCTTGGCGCGATCCTCTCGGTCTATGGCCGCATGGTGGCGGCGGGCGAATGGCGCGACTATGCCATGTCCTTCCTGCGCGACGCGGCCGTGTTCTCGGTGTTTCGCCGCGCGGCCGAGCATCCGCTGTATCGGATCGAGAAGCGCCCGAAGCTGCGCGGTGCCCAGGGGCAATATGCGGTGATCGGCATGGACGGCCGCATCCTGAAGCGCGGCCACGAGTTGCCGGTGGTGCTGCGGGTCCTGGAAAAGAAGCTGATCCGTCCTGTGGACTGAGGGCAACGCAGGCCCGTCGGCTATCACGATTGCGTGAGCCTTGCCGCCTTTGGTGCCGCCCGCCCGGTATCTTTCGCTCTGAATTCGACTGCGCGTCCGGCGCCTGTCCCGGATCGGCCGTCAGGGGTATCCGGCCAGCGCGATGACCACCGGCAAGGTCAGGATCGCCGCCGCGGTCGAGACCAGGATCGCGGCCGAGACCCGCTGCACCGCCACGCCGAAATATTGCGCCAGCATGTACACGTTGCCCGCGACCGGCAGCGCGGCGGCGGCGATCATCACCCCGGCCGCGTCGCGCCCGACATCGAAGACCCACAGCGCCGCGATCCCGACCGCCAGCGGGTGCAGCACCAGCTTGGCGAAACCGAGCCAGACCGCCGGCCCAAGCCGTTCGGCGCCGCGTCCCGCAAGGCCGGCGCCGATGGCGAAAAGCGCGCCGGGCGTGGCCGCGGCGCCGAGCAGCGCCAGGAACGCGTCCAGCGGGCCCGGCATCGGCAACTGCGCCCCGGACCAGGCCACCCCCGCCAGCATCGAGACGATCATCGGGTTTCCGGCGATGCCGCGCGCCAGCGGCAGCAGCGTGGCGGGGGCTAGGCGTCCCTGCCGCGCGGCGGTGACGATCAGCGTGATCAGGCTGGAAAACACCAGCATGTCGATGGCCAGCACCATCAGCACCGGGCCGACGGCGCGCGGTCCCAGCAGCGCGACCAGCATCGGCACGCCCAGGAAGCCGGTGTTGCCGGTCATGGCGGTATGCGCCTGCATCGCCGCGGCGGCCGGGGGCTCGCGCCGCCGGCGCGCCACCGTGAAAGCGAGGATCCAGACCGCGGACGAGCCGGTCAGATAGGCCAGTACGAAGGCGAGGTCGAACAGGCCGGCCACGTCCAGCGTCGCCGCAAAGCGGAACAGCATCGCCGACAGCGCGAAGTGGAATACGAACCTGGTCAGCCAGGCGGTGGCCTCGGGCGGGAAGAAGCTCGTGCGCCCGGCGGCCCAGCCGGTGCCGATCAGCAGGAAGAAGGGCAGGGTGCGCAGAAAGACCTCAAGCATCGGCCCCGGACGCAGAGGGGCCGCGCTGGACGGTGTATTCGGTCTCGCCCGGGGCCGATTCGCGGCTGGCGAGCAGAAGATGCCCGGCCTCGGCGCAGAAATGCGGCACATCGACCATGGCCGCGCGGTCGGTCGCCAGCAGCGTGACCCGGGCGCCGGGCGCCAGCGCCGCCAGCCGCTTGCGCAGCTTCAGCACCGGCAGCGGGCACAGAAGGCCGCGCGCGTCGATCCTGTCGCTCACGCCGCCGCCCGGACGTGGCTGCGGCACCAGTCCAGCGCCGCCTCGGCCGCGACCGGCTGCGCGAGATCGCCGGCGAAGGCGCGAAAACCGGCAAGCTGTTCCTCGGCGACCGACAGCAGGACCGGGATGTCGCGGGCCAGCGCCTCGGCGATGAAGGCACGGAAGCCGTTGCCGAAACATTCCTGCTTGCCGAACTTGTTGACGATCACCAGGTCGGCACCCTGGGCCAGCACGCCTTCGGCCAGTGCCACCGCCTGCGCCAGCGCGCCGGTGTCCAGCCGGCAGCCCTGCGCGCAGCTGCCCAGGTCCTGGGTGATGCCGATGACGGAATCGGTGCCGAGGATGCGCAGCAGCATGTCGCATTCGCGGCCCGCGCCGCGTTCCAGGTTGTGCTGCACCGCGCCGGCCAGGCGCAGCCCCTCGGCCTGCAGCGTCGCGGCGGCGGCGGCGAGCAGCCGGTCGGCGGCGCCTGCGCTTTCCTCGAGGGTGACGTAGCCCAGCATCTTGGTCCCTTCCCGGTTCAGGCGGCCAGAATAGTCCCGGCGGCGCCCGGCGCAACATGGGTATTTGGAAAACGGAAAAAAGCGCTATGGGCTTTCGGCCAGCGGGCCGTAGAGGATCAGTGCCGGATACGGGCTGGGACCTTCGGCGGCGAGCAGGGCGGCGAGGTCGGCGACGGTGGTGCGCAGCAGGCGCTGGTGCGGGTGGCCCACGGCCTCGGCCAGCAGCGCCGGGGTGTCGGCGGGCAGGCCGTTCGCGATCAGGCCGGCGGCCATCTGCGGGAAGGTGCGCTGGCCCATGAACACGACGGTGGTGGCGCGGTCATCGGCCAGCGCCGCCCAGTTCTGGTCCTGCGGCAGGCCGCCCGTCACGTCGGCGCCGGTGACGAATTGCAGCCGCCGCGCGGTCTTGCGCCGGGTCAGCGGCAGGCCGGCCACCGCCGCCGCCGCCATGGCCGACGGTACGCCGGGCACGATCTCATAGGGGATGGCGGCGGCGTGAAGCGCGGTCAGTTCCTCTTCCAGCCGGCCGAAGATGCCGGAATCGCCGGATTTCAGCCGCACCACATGCTTTCCGGCGCGGGCGTGTTCGACCAGCAGGGCGTTCACCGACTCTTGCTTGGCCGAGGGCCGGCCGGCGCGCTTGCCGACCGCGATGCGTTCCGCCTGCGGCCCCGCCTGGTCCAGCACCGGCCCCGAGGCGAGATCGTCGTAGAGCACCACGTCGCAGGCTTGCAGGCGCTTGACCGCGCGCAGGGTCAGAAGCTCGGGGTCTCCCGGTCCTGAGGATACGAAGCTGACGTGGCCCTGGCTCTTCATGCGGCTTGCGATGCGGCAAAATTCGCGCATTGGCAAGGGGCTGCTTGCCGGGTCGGGCGGCATTTGCCATAGAGGGCGCGACCGAACCGGAGAGCCCCTATGTTCCGAGCCCGCCATCTTCTGGGGATCGAGCCTCTCGCCCCGGCCGAGATCACCTCGCTTCTGGACCTGGCCGAGAATTACGTCGAATTGAACCGTCGCACGGTCAAGCATTCCGACGCGCTGGCGGGGATGACCCAGATCAACATGTTCTTCGAGAACTCGACCCGCACCCAGTCCAGCTTCGAACTGGCCGGCAAGCGGCTGGGCGCCGATGTGATGAACATGGCGGTGGCGTCCTCCAGCGTGAAGAAGGGCGAGACGCTGATCGACACCGCGCTGACGCTGAACGCCATGCATCCCGACCTGCTGGTGGTGCGCCATCCGCAATCGGGGGCGGTGGACCTGCTGGCGCAGAAGGTGAATTGCGCCGTCCTGAATGCGGGCGACGGGCGGCACGAGCATCCGACCCAGGCGCTGCTGGACGGGCTGACCATCCGCCGCGCCAAGGGCCGGCTGCACCGGCTGACCGTGGCGATCTGCGGCGATATCGCGCATAGCCGCGTCGCGCGCTCGAACCTGTTCCTGCTCGGCAAGATGGAGAATCGGTTGCGCCTGGTCGGCCCCGCGACGCTGATGCCCGCGGGCGCGGCGGACTGGGGCTGCGAGGTCCATGAGGACATGCGCGAGGGGCTGAAGGGCGCCGACGTGGTGATGATGCTGCGCTTGCAGAAGGAACGCATGGACGGCGGCTTCATCCCGTCCGAGCGGGAATATTACCACCGCTGGGGGCTGGACGCGGAAAAGCTGGCGCTGGCCGCGCCCGACGCCATCGTCATGCATCCCGGCCCGATGAACCGCGGGGTCGAGATCGACGGCACCATCGCGGACGACATCAACCGTTCCGTGATCCAGGACCAGGTGGAAATGGGCGTCGCGGTGCGCATGGCGGCGATGGACCTGCTGGCGCGGAATTTGCGGGCCGAGCGCGGCAGGGCGGCGACCGAGGTGATGGCGTGAGCGGTTTCGGACGCCTGGAGCGTGTCGATCTGCGCACGGGCTGGCTCAGCGAGGCGCAGCATTTCACGCCCTGGCTCGCGTCCGAGGACAATCTGGCCCTGCTGGGCGAGACTTTGGCGATCGAGCTGGAACTCGAGGCGCAGGAGCGCGCGGTCGGGCCGTTTCGCGCCGATATCCTGTGCAAGGATACGGCGGATGGCGGCTGGGTGCTGATCGAGAACCAGCTCGAGCGCACCGATCACGCGCATCTGGGCCAGTTGATTACCTATGCCGCCGGCCTTCAGGCGGTGACCATCGTCTGGATCGCGGCCCGCTTTACCGAGGAACACCGCGCCGCCTGCGACTGGCTGAACGAGGTCACGGCCGAAAACATCCGTATCTTCGGGCTGGAGGTCGAATTGTGGCGGATCGGGCCCAGTCCGGTGGCGCCCAAGTTCAACATCGTCAGCAAGCCGAACGACTGGAGCAAGTCGGTCGCCTCGGCGAAGAAGACGATCGAGGAGGGGGGCCTCAGCGGCACCCGGGACATGCAGTTGCGCTATTGGACTGCGGTAGAAGAACTGATCGGCGCGCAGCCCGGCCCTCTCAATGCGGTGAAACCGCCGGCGGGATCGTGGCTTACCCATGGGATCGGGCGGACGGGGGTGAACCTGAATCTTGCCATGACCAGCCGGGCCAAGCTGGTGCGTGTCGAAATCTACCTGACAGGTCGATATGCCAAATCCGATTACGCCCAGCTTCATGCGCATCGGGACGAGATCGAGCGACGGTTGGGCGGCGCGCCGCTTTTATGGCAGGAACTTCTCGGCAAGAAGGATTCGCGGATTTCCCTTGCTCTGGAACCGGCCGATCCGACCGATGAGGCCGACTGGCCTCGCCAGCACAAATGGCTGGTCGATACGATCCTGCGCTTTCATGCCGTATTCAAGCCGTTCGTCATGGGCCTTGCCCGAGATCCCCAGACCCCGGAAATCGCCGAGGTGAAAGAATAAGATGATTGTCCATTTCACCAACGCCCGCCTGATCGACCCCGAGGCGATGACTGTCGAAGAGGCCACGCTGACCGTCCGCGGCGGCCACGTCGAAGCCGTGGGGGCCGAGGCGCCGCTGGGGGCCGAACTGGTCGACTGCGGCGGCAAATGCCTGGCGCCGGGGATCATCGACTGGGGCGTCAAGATCGGCGAACCGGGCGAGCGGCACAAGGAAAGTTTCCGCTCGGCCGGGCTGGCGGCGGCGGCGGGCGGGGTGACCACGGTGATCGCCCGGCCCGATACGCTGCCCCCCGTCGATGCCCCCGAATCGCTGGAGTTCGCCACCCGCCGCGCCGCCGACGCGCCGGTCAACATCCGCCACATGGCCGCGCTGACCAAGGGGCGCGAGGGCCGCGAGATGGTCGAGATGGGTTTTCTGCGCGATGCCGGCGCCGTGGCCTTTACCGACGGGGTGCGGGTGGTCGCGGATACGCGGCTGATGTCGCGCTGCATGACCTATGCGCGTGGCCTTGGCGCGCTGATCGTCGGCCATCCGCAGGAACCGGGCCTGTCGAAGGGCACGGCGGCGACGAGCGGAAAGTTCGCCTCGCTCTACGGGCTGCCGGCGGTCTCGCCCATGGCCGAGGTCATGGGGCTGGACCGCGACCTTTCGCTGGTGGCGATGACGGGCGGGCGCTACCACGCCGACCAGATCACCGTCGCGGCCAGCCTGCCGGCGCTGCGCCGCGCGCGCGAGGCGGGGCTGGACGTGAGCGCCGGCACCTCAATCCACCACCTGACGCTGAACGAATACGACGTGGGCGGCTATCGGACCTTCTTCCGTTTCACCCCGCCGCTGCGGTCCGAGGACGACCGCATGGCCATGGTCGAGGCGGTGGCCGAGGGGCTGATCGACGTCATCGCCAGCTTCCACACCCCGCAGGACGAGGAATCCAAGCGCCTGCCCTTCGCCGAGGCGGCGCCGGGGGCGGTGGGACTGCAGACGCTGCTGCCGGCGGCGATGCGGCTCTACCACGCCGGCGGGCTAAGCCTGCCGCAACTCTGGCGGGCGATGGCGCTGAACCCGGCGAAGCGCCTGGGGCTGGACGCGGGCCGGCTGGTCCCCGGGGCTCCCGCCGATCTGGTGCTGTTCGACCCCGAGGCGCCCTTCGTGCTGGACCGCTTCGCGCTCTTGTCGAAATCCAAGAACACGCCCTTCGACGGGGCGCGGATGCAGGGCCGGGTGCTGGGCACCTGGGTCGGCGGCCGGCAGGTCTTCGGAGGCGCCGCATGACGCTGATCCTCTGGGCCGTGACCGGCTACCTGCTGGGCTCTGTTCCCTTCGGTCTGGTCATCACCCGGGCGCTGGGCCTGGGCGACCTGCGCAAGATCGGCTCGGGCAATATCGGCGCGACCAATGTGCTGCGCACCGGCAACAAGCCCGCCGCGGCGGCGACGCTGCTGCTGGACAGCGGCAAGGGCGCCATCGCCGTTCTGCTGGCGCGTTGGCTGGCCGGGCCGGATGCGGCGCTGATCGCCGGTGCCGCAGCCTTCCTGGGTCACCTGTTCCCGGTCTGGCTGGGCTTCAAGGGCGGCAAGGGGGTGGCGACCTTCCTCGGCACGGTGCTGGCGCTGGACTGGAGACTGGGGCTGGCGGCCTGCGGCATCTGGCTGCTGGCGGCGCTGGTCGGCCGGATCTCGTCGCTGGCGGCACTGGTGGCGGCGGTGCTGACGCCTTTCCTCGGGCTCTGGCTCGACGGGCCGCGGCTTGCGGCGGTGACGGCGTTCATGGCGGCGCTGATCTTCATCCGCCACCATGCCAATATCGCCCGCATCCTGGCCGGGACCGAGCCGCGCATCGGCAGGAAGACCTGATCTTCTTTGCTCCGAAACTACCCCGGGGTCCGGGCAGAGCCCCGGTCCGGCCGTGCCGTTCAGCGTGTCGGCACCGGCTCTTCGCCGGAATAATCGTAGAAGCCGCGCCCGGTCTTGCGGCCCAGCCAGCCGGCCTCGACATATTTCACCAGCAGCGGACAGGGCCGGTATTTCGTATCCGCCAACCCCTCGTGCAACACGTTCATGATCGCCAGGCAGGTGTCGAGCCCGATGAAATCCGCCAGTTCCAGCGGCCCCATCGGATGGTTCGCGCCCAGCTTCATCGACTGGTCGATGGACTTGACCGAGCCGACGCCCTCGTAAAGCGTATAGACCGCCTCGTTGATCATCGGCATCAGGATGCGGTTGACTATGAAGGCGGGGAAGTCCTCGGCGCTGGCCGAGGTCTTGCCGATCTTTTCCACCACCTCGACCAGGGCCTTGTAGGTTTCCTCGTCGGTGGCGATGCCGCGGATCAGCTCGACCAGCTGCATGACCGGGACCGGGTTCATGAAGTGGAAGCCCATGAAACGCTCGGGCCGGTCGGTGCGGCTGGCCAGCCGGGTGATCGAGATCGAGGAGGTGTTCGAGGTCAGGATGGTTTCCGGCTTCAGATGCGGCAGCAGGTCCTCGAAGATGGCCTGCTTGACGGTCTCGCGCTCGGTGGCGGCCTCGATGATCAGGTCGGTCTTGCCCAGGTCGGCCAGGGTCATGGTGGTGGCGATGCGCTTCATGGCGTCGGCCTTGGCCTCGGCGGTGATCTTGCCGCGCGCGACCTGGCGGTCCAGGTTGTGGTCGATCTGCGCCACGGCATTCTCGAGCGCCTGGCGCGAGATGTCGGTCATCAGCACGTCATAGCCTGCCAAGGCAAAGACATGGGCGATGCCGTTGCCCATCTGCCCGGCGCCGATCACGCCCACCGATTGAATTGCCATGAAACTTCATCCTTTTGCCGTCAGTCGGGACGATAGGCAGAAGGTCGGAACTGTTCAACGGAAAACCGCCCGGCGGGGACCGGGCGGTTCGTTTCCTCGTCAGGGGGCTCCGCCCCCGCGCCTCGTGTGCCCCTCGATGGGGCGCACGAGGCGCTCCCCCCGGAGTATTTGCGGAACAGAGAAGTTCAGAGCTTCCCGGTCAGTTCCGGGACGGTGGTGAACAGGTCTCCGACCAGGCCGTAGTCGGCGATCTGGAAGATCGGCGCCTCTTCGTCCTTGTTGATGGCGACGATCACCTTCGAATCCTTCATCCCCGCCAGGTGCTGGATCGCGCCCGAGATGCCCACCGCGACATAGAGGTCGGGGGCGACCACCTTGCCGGTCTGGCCGACCTGCCAGTCGTTGGGGGCAAAGCCCGAGTCGACCGCCGCGCGCGACGCGCCCACCGCGGCGCCCAGCTTGTCGGCCAGCGCCTCGATGATCTCGAAGCTCTCCTTCGAGCCGACGCCGCGCCCGCCCGAGACCACGCGCTTGGCCGAGGTCAGCTCGGGGCGGTCCGATTGCGCCACCTCGTCCGAGACCCAGTTCGACAGCCCGGGATCGGCCGATGCCGCCGCGTCCGCGATCGCGGCCGAGCCGCCTTCGCCCGCCGCGTCGAAGCTGGCCGCGCGCAGGGTGAAGACCTTCTTGGCGTCCTTCGACTTCACCTTCTGGATGGCGTTGCCGGCATAGATCGGCCGCTCGAACGTGTCGGCGTCGATCACCGCCGAGACGTCCGACAGCACCATCACGTCCAGCAGCGCCGCGACGCGGGGCAGGATGTTCTTGGCATCGGTGGTCGCCGGGGCGGCGATGTGGCTGTAGTCGCCGGCCAGCGCCACGATCAGCGCCGCGGTCGGTTCGGCCAGGCGGTGCCCGTAGAGCGGCGATTCCGCCACCAGCACCTTGGCCACGCCGGCGATCTTCGCGGCTTCCTCGGCCGCGCCCCGGGCCGAGGCCCCGGCGCAGAGCACCGTCACGTCGCCCAGGCCCTTGACGGCGTTCACCGCCTTGGCGGTCGCGTCGCGGTTCAGCGTGCCATCGGTGACTTCACCCAACAGAAGAACGGCCATCAGATCACCCCCGCTTCTTTCAGTTTCCCGACCAGCTCGTCCACCGAGCCGACCTTGATGCCGGCCTTGCGGCCCTCGGGCTCGCGCACCGAGACCACTTCCAGCCGCGGCGTCACGTCGACGCCGTAATCCGCCGCGGTCTTTTCCTCCAGCGGCTTCTTCTTCGCCTTCATGATGTTCGGCAGCGAGGCGTAGCGCGGCTCGTTCAGGCGCAGGTCGGCGGTCACGACCGTCGGCATATTGACCTCGATGGTCTGCAACCCGCCGTCGACTTCGCGGGTGACCTTGACCTTGCCGGCCTCGACTTCCAGCTTCGAGGCGAAGGTCGCCTGGCCCCAGCCCAGGATCGCCGCCAGCATCTGGCCGGTGGCGTTCATGTCGTTGTCGATGGCCTGCTTGCCGGCGATGATCAGCTCGGTGCCCTCGGCCTTGGCGACGGCGGCGAGGATCTTGGCCACGGCCAGCGGCTCGATGTCCTGGTGCACGTCATCGGCGGCGACGACCAGGATGGCGCGGTCGGCGCCCATGGCCAGCGCGGTGCGCAGCGTTTCCTGCGCCTGCTTGACGCCGATCGAGACCGCGATGATCTCCTCGACCTTGCCGGCCTCTTTCAGACGGATCGCCTCTTCCACCGCGATCTCGTCGAAAGGGTTCATCGACATCTTCACGTTCGCAAGATCGACACCCGTTCCGTCCGCCTTAACGCGAGCCTTCACGTTGTAGTCGATAACCCGCTTCACTGGCACGAGAACCTTCATGCGGCCTCTCCCCTTTGGTTGCGTCACCTGTTCGATGGGCTTGTTAACGGGCCGCCAGCGGCATTGACAGGGAAAAAGCGACCAGATCGCGTCGCAACATTTCCTTCCCGCACAGTTGTCGCTAACGGCTGGCGCCCGGGACCCACAGGATGTCCCGAGTGCCGTTTTCATTGGCCACGCGGCCCGCCACGAACAGCCAGTCGGACAGCCGGTTGAGATATTTCACCGCCGCCGGATTGGCGCCCTCGGCGGCCGAAAGCGTCACGGCGGCGCGTTCCGCGCGGCGGGCCACGGTGCGCGACAGGTGCAGATGCGCCGAAAGCGCGCTGCCGCCCGGCAGGATGAAGCTGCGCAGCGGCGACAGATCGGCGTTCATCGCGTCGATTTCCGATTCCAGCCGCACGACCTGGGCGTCGATGATGCGCAGCACCGGATAGGGCGCCTCGGCGTCCTCCTCCATGCGCGGGCGCGACAGGTCGGCGCCGAGGTCGAAGAGGTCGTTCTGGATCACTGCGATGCGTTCGGCCAGCGCGCCGGTCGCGTGCAGCCGCGCCAGGCCCAGCGTAGCGTTCAGCTCATCCACGGTGCCATAGGCCTCGACCCGCAGCGAATCCTTGGGCACGCGCTCGCCGTTCGAGAGCGCGGTCTCGCCCTTGTCGCCGGTGCGGGTATAGATCTTGTTCAGGACGACCATCACTTACTCCGGGCCCAGAGGTAAAGCAGGAAGACGGCGATGGCGATGGCCTGGGCGATGATGCGCCAGCGCATCATGCGGTTGCCGTGCTTGCGGTTGAACGCGCCGCCCTTGGCGAAGCCGCCGATGCCGGTCGCCAGGATCGCCACCACCGCGAGGCAGCAGATCACCAGCAGGTAGAACAGCGGATCGTTTCGCATCGCGGGCCCCTTTTCGGCGGTGACACTAGCTCCGCCGCGCGAACCAGTCCAGTGCGCGCGTGGAAAGCAGCCGCCTGCCGATGCCCGAGACATGGGTGGGCGTGGTGACGTAATAGCGCGGGCGCGGGTTCCCGCTTTCCAGCGCCTGGGCGATGCGGGCGCTGACGGCGGCGGGCGGCAGCTCGAAGCGGTCCTTTTTCGCCGCCGGCTCGTAGAGGCGCTTCAGCAGCGTGCGGCGGTATTGTTCGGCGCGCGGGCTGGACCGCCAGTCGATCCAAGCCTCGAAATGCGGAATCGAGTTCAGGCGGATGCGGGTGCCGATGGGCCCGGGCTCGATCAGCACGAACCGGACGCCGGTGCCGGCCATCTCGACCCGCAGCACGTCGGTCAGCCCCTCCAGCGCGAATTTCGTTGCCACATAGGCGCCGCGCCAGGGGATGCCGACCAGGCCCAGGACCGACGAGATGTTCACCACCCGGCCGCCATGGGCGCGGAAATGCGGCAGCAGCCGGCGGGTCAGGTCGTGGGTGCCGAACAGGTTCGCTTCGAAGATCGACCGCAGGGCGCCGCGCGGCAGGTCCTCGACCGCGCCGGGGATGGCGAAGGCGGCATTGTTCACCAGCGCGTCGATGCGCCCCAGCGCCAGCGCCGATTCGGCGCAGCGGGCGGTGCTGTCCTCGCAGCCCAGTTCCAGCGGCAGCGTGTCGAAGCCCTCGGCGCGGCGGGCGGCGATGTCCTCGGGTTTGCGGCAGGTGGCGATCACCCGCCAGCCGCGGCCCCGCATGTGCCGCGCCGCGTCGAGCCCAATGCCCGAGGAACAGCCGGTGATCAGGACGGTCTTCATCCCTGTCTCCTGTTTTGCGGTGGTTCTGGGCCATGGCGGGGCTTCGCGCAAGCCGCGCATTTCCGGCTGGACCGAAGCCCGTGCCGGGCCTATGCAGCGCTCATGTCCGACGATCCGAACAGCACCGATCCGACCCCGCCCGAACCGAGCCGGGACCAGACCAGCGCCGAGCCGCTGTCGCGCGCCATCGGCGAGCGTTACCTGACCTATGCGCTGTCGACGATCATGAACCGGGCGCTGCCCGATGCGCGCGACGGGCTGAAGCCGGTGCATCGCCGCATCCTGTTCGCGATGCGCGAGCTGCGGCTGTCGCCCAGCGGCGCGTTCCGCAAGTCGGCCAAGATCAGCGGCGACGTGATGGGCAACTATCACCCCCACGGCGACGCGGCGATCTATGACGCGATGGCGCGGCTCGCCCAGCCCTTCGCCATGCGCTATCCGCTGGTGGACGGGCAGGGCAACTTCGGCAACATCGACGGCGACAACCCCGCCGCCAGCCGCTACACCGAGGCCCGCCTGACCGCCGCCGCCGAGGCACTGATGGAGGGCCTGGCCGAGAACGCGGTCGATTTCCGCCCGAACTACGACGGCACGCTGGAAGAACCCATCGTGCTGCCGGCGGCCTTTCCGAACCTTTTGTGCAACGGCGCCAGCGGCATCGCCGTCGGCATGGCGACCAACGTGCCGCCGCATAACCTGCACGAGGTCATCGACGCCTGCCTGCATCTGATCAAGGCGCCGGATGCCCGCGACGAGACGCTGGTTTCCATCATCCCCGGCCCGGATTTTCCGACCGGCGGCGTGCTGGTCGAATCGCGCGAGGTGATCGCCGAGGCCTACCGGACCGGCCGCGGCAGCCTGCGCCTGCGCGCGCGCTGGTCGGTCGAGGATCTGGGTCGCGGCGGCTGGCAGGTGGTCGTGACCGAAATACCCTACCAGGTGCAGAAGTCCAAGCTGATCGAGCGGCTGGCCGAGGTGATCCAGCTTAAGAAGGTGCCGATCCTGGCCGATGTCCGCGACGAATCGGCCGAGGACATCCGCATCGTGCTGGAGCCGCGCACCCGCGCCGTGGACCCCGAGCAGCTGATGGCGGCGCTGTTCCGGGTCAGCGACCTGGAAGTGCGCTTCGGCCTGAACATGAACGTGCTGATCGACGGACGCGTGCCCAAGGTCTGCTCGCTGAAAGAGGTGCTGCGCGCTTTCCTCGACCACCGGCGCGAGGTGCTGCTGCGCCGCTCGAACCACCGGCTGGACAAGATCGCTGCCCGGCTGGAGGTGCTGGAAGGCTACATGATCGCCTTCCTGAACCTCGACCGGGTGATCGAGATCATCCGCCACGAGGACGAGCCCAAGGCCGTGATGATGGCCGAGTTCAAGCTGACCGACGTGCAGGTCGAGGCGATCCTGAACATGCGCCTGCGCGCGCTGCGCCGACTCGAGGAAATGGAGCTGCGGACCGAGCACGAGACCCTGACCGCCGAGCGGGCCGAGCTGATGGCGATGCTCGCCGACGAATCGGCGCAATGGGGCCGCATCGCCGGCGAATTGCGCGAAGCGCGGACGAAATTCGGCAAATCCGCCCCCGGCGGCCAGCGCCGCACCGAGATCGGCGAGGCCGGCGAGGTGGCCGAGATCGACATGGATTCGATGATCGAGCGCGAGCCGGTCACGGTGATCCTGTCGAAAATGGGCTGGATCCGCGCCATGAAGGGCCACCAGCCGCTGGATGCCGAGGTCAAGTTCAAGGACGGCGACGGCCCGTTCATGGCCTTCCATGCCGAGACCACCGACAAGCTGATGGTCTTTGGCGCCAACGGCCGCTTCTATACCCTGCCGGCCAACAACCTGCCCGGCGGCCGCGGCATGGGCGAGCCCCTGCGGCTGATGATCGACCTGCCGAACGATGCCGGCGTGATCGCCATGTTCCCCTGGCGTGAGGGGCGCTGGCTGGTCGCCTCGAAGGCCGGGGATGGCTTCATCGTGCCGGCGGCCGACATTCTGGCGCAGACCCGCGCCGGCAAGCAGGTGCTGAACGGCGATGCCGCGCTGTGCCGTCCCGTCACCGGCGATCATCTCGCGGTGGTGGGCGACAACCGCAAGCTGCTGGTCTTTCCGCTGGACGAGCTGCCCGAGATGGGCCGCGGCAAGGGCGTGCGGTTGCAGAAATACAAGGACGGCGGCCTGTCGGATGCGATCTGCATCACCCTGGCCGAGGGCCTGCGCTGGCAGGAAAGCGGCGGCCGCACCCGGTCCGAGCCCGACCTGACCGAATGGCTGGGCAAGCGGGCCGGCACGGGCTATATGGCGCCGCGCGGCTTCCCGCGCGACAACAGGTTCAACTGACCAGGGGCGGGGCTAGCCACGCCCGTTCCGTCAGCTGCTGGTCACCGGCTTGATCACCGGCTGTTCGGTCTGGGTCTGGGCCGATTGGTCCTGTTTCATCTTGTGGCCCGGGCAATCGGCCAGTGCCGGCAGGGCCGTCACCAGCAGCGCCAAGGCGACGGCGGCGGTCTTGCGGATCATCACGCGCTCTCCTTTTCTCGCTTGCACGGGATCAGGCTCGCACGACCGCCGGATTCGGACAAATCACGATTCGCGGTCGCGCACCCGCTTGACGCCGGTCAGCATCGGCCGGACCAGATCCTCGCGCTTCCAGAAGCGATAGAACAGGATCACCCCGATATGCAGCGCCACCAGCAGCAGGACCAGGTTGGCGCCCAACTCGTGCCAGCCGACCGCCTTGGATCGGGTGGCGCTGCTGACAGAGGAGGCCAGCGGCCCGACGTTGATATAGTCGTCCGGGTCCGAGATCAGCCCGCTGCTGACCTGCGCCGCCAGCACCGCCAGCATGGCGATCACCGACAGCGCGCCCAGCGGGTTATGGCCGGGCCAGTGGCTGGGCTCGCGCAGGGCCATGCCGCGCATATAGCCGGCGATGGCGCCAGGGCCACGGATGAAATGCGAAAACCGTGCCGGCGCCGGGCCGACAAAGCCCCAGACCAGCCGGAACAGCAAAAGCCCTGCCACGACATAGCCGCACCAGAAATGCAGCGTCATCTTCGCGGGGCCGAACTGGCCCAGGCACCAGCCGGCGGTGACGAAGAACGCCAGCAGCCAGTGGAACCCGCGCAACAGCGGGTCCCACAGCCGGATCTCTCGCAGAGGGCCCGGCATCAGCTCTTTTCGCGGAAATTGTCGTGGCAGGCCTTGCAGGCGCCGCCCAGCTTCTGGACCACCGGCCCGACATTCGCGGCACCGCCCTTCACCGCTTCCGAGGACCCGGTCGCGGCCTCTTGCAGCCCGGCGAACTTGGCGCGGAACTCGTCCATGTTGTTCCAGATGTCGGGCTTGGCGGCGCTGTCCTCGGCCTGGCCATGGGCGCTGCCCTCGATGAACAGGCTGGGCAGGTCGTAATGGGTCAGCGCCTCGATATTGGCGGCGGCGCGGCTGGCCGCGGCCTCGTCATAGGCGACGTCGCCCTTGGCCATGCCCGAAAGCGTGCCCATGTTGATCGCCAGCATCTGATAGAAGCCGTGGCGGGCCTCGATGGCCTGGTGGATCGGGTCGTCGTCCTGGGCGATGGCGGCCAGCGGCACCGCGGCCAGTGCGGCGGCGAGAATCAGGCGCATGTCGTCTTCCTTTCATGTGGCTTTCGGCTGCATTTTCAAAGGCGCGCGTGGGCCAAGCCTTGCACAACCGGCCGGTTCTGCCAACGCGGCTGAAATGCCGATTCCGTGAAGAACCGCGTCCTTCCTGCGGCTTTTTGGGCCCTCGGCGCCGGTTCTTGCGCAAAATCCGGGCAGCGGTGCGCGACGGGCGGGTGTGGGGACGGTTTTGCTTGGCCGATGCTGCATTGCGGCGCAACTTGCAGGGGACGGGGCCGCATTCCCCCGTCTGCCCCGGGCCGCACGGGGTCTTCATGGCAGCGACCGCCGTTCATGCCCGCGCCTCCTCCCTCCACGCGGGCATGAGCGGCGGCTTTTACCCAGCCGGTCGGCGGCGTTGCAGCAGATAGATGTCCATGATCCAGCCATGCGCGGCGCGGGCCTTGGCGCGGGCGGCCAGGATGCGCGGGCCGGCCTCGGTCAGGGGGCCGGCGATCAGCAGCTCTTCGGGCATGCCCAGGAAGGCGCCCCACCAGATCTGCACCCCCTCGGGATCGAGGCTCTGGAACGCGCAGTCCCCGTCCAGCATGACCACGGCGCGATCGGTGCCCGGGGGCCAGCCGTGGTCGCGGATCTGCCGGCCGGTGGTGATGATGACCGGCTCGGCGACCGCGTTCAGGGGAATGGCATGCGCGGCGCAAAGCGCCTGGATCGCGGTGATGCCGGGAATGACGCGCAGGGTCAGCGGCAGGCGCCGCGCCACGCGCTCGGCGATGCGCAGCGTGCTGTCGTAAAGCGAGGGATCGCCCCAGACCAGCAGCGCCGGGCGGATGGCGCCATGGCTGCGGATGACCTTTTCCCACTGCTCCGCGATGGCGTCGTGCCAGGCCTCGACGCCCTGGCGATAGCCGTCCTTCGCACCGCGGGCGGGCATGTCGAACAGCGCCATGGGCGGCGGGCTGGCCAGAACGCGCCGGCACAGCGCCTGGCGCAGCTGGGCCAGGTCGGCCTTGTCCTCGCCCTTCGAGGGGATCAGGATCAGGTCGGCCGCCGCCATGGCCGCGATGCCGTCTCGGGTCAGGTGGCCGGGGCTGCCGGTGCCGATGCCGATCAGCGTCAGCGCGATCATGGCGCCTCTCCGATCAGGTGGAAGAAGCTGCCCGAGGCAAGGCCGCGCTGCGATCCGGTCTCGGGCACCGCATCGCCATTGGCGTCGGCGACGCGGGCCAGGGGCGCGTCGGGCTGGGCGAGGATGGTGGCATAGTGGAACTCGTGCCCCGCCAGCGGCTGGCGATAGAGCCCGTCCAGCGGCGCGGCGCGGCGATAGCCCAGGTGCATCCGGCGCTTTTCATAGCTGGTCTCCAGCCCCAGCAGCCCGGCCATCTGATGCCGCGTGCCCTGCGCATCGACCAGCCCGGCGCCCATCGCCATATAGCCGCCGCATTCGCCATGCACCGGCCGGGTCTCGGCGAAGCGCCGCAGCCCGTCGCGGAAGCGGCCGGCGGCCGCCAAGGCTCCTGCGTGCAGCTCGGGATAGCCGCCGGGCAGCCAGCAGGCGCCGGCGCTGTCGTCGGGCGCCTGATCGGCCAGGGGCGAGAACGGCAGGATCGTCGCCCCCGCCGCCCGCCAGCCGGCGACGAGATGCGGATAGACGAATGAAAACGCGTCGTCCTGCGCCAAGGCGATACGCTCGGCCGGCGGCGGCAGGTGGCGGAACGGCTCCGCAGCGATGCCGCCCCGCGCCGCCGCGATGATCGCGTCGAGATCCAGATGCCGCATCGCCGCCGCGCCGGCCCGGTCCAAGAGCGCCTGCAAACCGGCGTGTTCGCGGGCCTGCACCAGGCCCAGGTGGCGCTCGGGCAGCTCGATCCCGGCCTCGCGCGGCAGCACGCCCAGCACCGGAATGGCCAGCGCGTCGAAGGCCAGCCGCATCAGCGCCTCGTGCCGGGCCGAGGCGACGCGGTTCAGCACCACGCCGGCCAGCGCCACGTCGGCGCGCATCTCGCGAAACCCCAGCGCCACGGCGGCGGCGGATTGCGCCTGCCCCTTGGCGTCGATCACCAGCACCACCGGCCAGCCGGTCAGCGCGGCCACGTCGGCGCTGGCGCCGTTGCCGCAGCCGCCCGCCCGCGCCACGCCGTCGAAAAGCCCCATCGAGCCTTCGGCCACGGCGATATCGGCAGGCCCGCTGCCGCCCACCAGATGTGCGATCTGCGCCCGGGTCATGGCCCAGCTGTCGAGGTTATAGGATTCACGCCCCGCCGCCGCGCGGTGGAAGGCCGGGTCGATGTAATCCGGCCCGCTCTTGAACGGCTGCACCACCAGCCCGCGCGCGCGCAGGGCCGCGATCAGCCCCAGCGTCACCGTGGTTTTCCCCGAGCCCGAGGCGGGCGCGCTGACGATCAGCCCCTTCATTCGGGGAACCTCGGGTCGGTGCCGACCGGGCGGAAGCGGCGGTCGTAATCGCCGGCGTAAAGCCGGCTTTCGTCGAAGCCCTCGGCCGCCAGGGCCGGGCCGACCAGGATCAGCGCCGTGCGCTCGCCCTCGCCCAAGCCGGGGTCCAGCGTCGAGAGCGTGGCGCGGATGATGCGCTGGTCGGGCCAGCTGGCGCGGAAGACCACCGCAACCGGGCAATCGGCGCCGTAATGCGGGATCAGCTCGGCCTGCACGCGCTCCAGCACATGCACCGACAGGTGGATCGCCAGCGTGGCGCCGGTGGCGGCGAAATTGGCCAGGGTCTCGCCCTCGGGCATCGCCGACGCCCGCCCCGAGGTCCGGGTCAGCACCACCGATTGCGCGACGCCCGGCAGGGTCAGCTCCGCCCCCAGCGCGGCGGCGGCGGCGGCAAAGCTGGGCACGCCCGGCGTCACGTCATAGGGGATGCCGGCCGCGCGCAACCGGCGCAGCTGCTCGCCCATCGCCGACCAGACCGACAGGTCGCCCGAATGCAGCCGCGCCACGTCCTGGCCTTCTGCGTGCGCCGCCGCGATCTCGGCAATGATGGCGTCCAGGTCCATGCTGGCGGTGTTGACGATCCGCGCGCCCGGCGGGCAATGCGACAGCAGCGCCTGCGGCACCAGCGACCCGGCGTAGAGGCAGACCGGGCAGGCGGCGATCAGGTCGCGCCCGCGCAGGGTGATCAGGTCGGCGGCGCCGGGGCCGGCGCCGATGAAATGGATGGTCATGCGGGGTCTCCTTCGGCGATGGCGCAGGTGGCCATGCCGTCCTGCGAGGTGGTGCGGGGCGCAACCAGCCGCGCGCCGGGGGCAAGGGCGGCCAGCGCGGCGGCCTCGGCCAGCGACCCGGTGCCATAGAGCGCCGCCACGCGCGCGGACCGGGTGGGCGTGGCGGTGCCGGCGACCTCGACCGCCAGCAGCGGCAGGCCCGTGGCGCGGGCGAGGTCGCGGATCGCGGGCGCACCGGCCTTGTCCGGCGCGGTCGCCAGCGCGTCGGCCCGGCCGGCGCGGGCCAGCGCATCGGCCAGGGACGCCACGCCCGCCGCCTTGCGAAAGCCGAGACCCGCGACCCTCATGGGCCGCTCCAGATGGTGACGCTGCGGGCCGGGGTCCAGCCGCGCATCCGGCCCAGGGGCGCGGCTTCCTCGACCGACAGCCGCAACAGGCTGCCGCCGACGCGGGCGTGCAGCTGCGCGACCAGAGCCTCGGTTTCCAGGGTCACGGCGTTGACGACCAGCCGCGCCCGGGGCAGCGCGGCAAGCAAGGCGGCATTCGCACCGCCGCCGACGAAGATCGCGTCGGGCGCGGGCAGGCCCGCCAGCGCCTCGGGCGCCATGCCGCGGACGGCGCGCATCCGGCCGGCCAGGCCGAAAGCCTCGATATTGGCGGCGATATTGGCGATGCGGTCGGGGCGGGGTTCGATGGAGACCGCCCGGCCGCCGTTCAGGCACCATTCGACGCCGACCGAACCCGAGCCGCCGCCGATGTCCCACAGCATCTCGCCCGTGCGGGGGGCGAGATGCGCCAGGGTCACCGCGCGCACGGCCTGCCGGGTGATCTGGCCGTCATGGGCGAAGCTGTCGTCGGCCAGGCCGAAGCCGCGCGGCAGGCCGCTGCCCGGCGGCAGGTCGGCCCCGTCCAGCGCCATCGCCACCGGAGCGGTGCACTCCAGCGCAAAGCCGGCGGCCCGCGCGCTGCGGATGCGTTCGCGCGGCCCGCCCAGAGCTTCCAGCACCGTGATCCGCGTGGCCCCCATGCCCTGCGCGGTCAGCCATTCCGCCAGCGCCGCCGGGGCCGCGCCGTCGCGCATCAGGCAGATCGCCCGCGCGCCCCGCGCCATCACCGGACGCAGCCGGGCAAAGGGTGCCGCGTGCAGGCCAAGGCAGGCGACCTCTTCCAGCCGCCAGCCCAGCCGCGCCGCGGCCAGCGAAAACGTGCCCGCCACCGGCCAGGCACGCCATTCGCCGGGGGCCAGCGCCTCGGCCAGCGTGCCGCCGGCGCCGTGCCAGAACGGATCGCCCGAGACCAGCGCCGCCACCCGCCGCCCGCGTTCGGCCAGCAGCGGCGCCACCGAGAAGGGCACCGGCCATTCGCGTCCCTCGACCCCCGCCAGCGCCAGGTGGCGGGGGGCGCCGAAGACGATTTCCGCGCCCGCCAGCGCCTCGCGGCTTGCGGGGGGCAGGCCGGCCGGTCCATCTTCGCCCAGACCGATGATCGAGAGCCAGGGTTCAGCCATGACACGCATCCTTCTGCTGGGCGGCACGACCGAGGCCGGGGCCATGGCCCGGGCGCTGGCCGAGGCCGGGCTGGATGCGGTCTATTCCTATGCCGGGCGCACGGCGGCGCCGGTGGCCCAGCCGCTGCCGACCCGCAGCGGCGGTTTCGGCGGGGTCGAGGGGCTGGCGGCTTACCTGCGCCAGAACCGCATCAGCCATGTCATCGACGCGACGCATCCCTTCGCGGCGGGCATGAGCCGCAATGCGGTTGCCGCCTGCGCCGCCGAGGGCGTGGCGCTGATGGCGTTGGAACGCCCGGCCTGGACCGAACGGCCCGGCGACCGCTGGCGTCACGTCGCGGATTACGATGCCGCCGCCGCAGCCTTGCCGAACGACGGCTCGGCCGTGTTCCTGGCCATCGGCCGGCAGAATCTCGCGCCTTTCGCGGGGCTGGACCACCGCTGGATGCTGCGCTTTGCCGAGGTCGCGGCCCATCCCCTGCGCGATGCCACGCTGATCGTGTCGCGCGGGCCGTTCACGGTCGCGGGCGACATCGCGCTGATGCGCCGCCACGACATCGCCCAGGTGGTGGCCAAGAACGCCGGCGGCCGCGCGGCCGAGGCCAAGCTGGCCGCCGCCCGCGAACTGGGCCTGCCGGTGGTGATGATCGGCCGGCCGGCGCTGCCGCCGCGCCGGCTTGCCGCCACGCCCGAGGAGGTGCTGGACTGGCTTCATGGCACCGACCGCGGCGTATAGACCCATGGCCCGACGCGGCGGGTGGCGCTGTTGCCGAGGATGACCACGGTGCGCATGTCGGCCATCTCGGGCGTGGCCGCGCGCAGGGCGACGGTGCGAAGATCCTCGTCGGGGGTCGAGACGGCGCGGGCGAAGCTGATCAGCCGGTCCGGCCCGCAGGCCTCGCGCAGGATCTCCAGCACGCGGGAAAAGCCCTCGGGGCGGGACTTCGAGCGCGGGTTGTAGAAGGCCATGGCGAAATCCGCCTCGGCCGCCAGCCGCAGGCGCTTTTCGATCAGCGCCCAGGGCTTCAGGTTGTCCGAGAGGTTGATGGCGCAGAAGTCGTGGCCCAGCGGCGCGCCCAGCCTGGCGGCGGCCGCCAGCATGGCGGTGATGCCGGGCAGAATGCGGATCTCGGGGGCGTCCTCGCGGCCCTCCAGTGCCTCGAACAGCGCCGAGGCCATGGCAAAGACCCCGGGATCGCCCGAGGACACCACCACCACCCGCCGCCCCGCCGCGGCCATCTCCAGCGCGTGGCGGGCACGGTCCAGTTCGACCCGGTTGTCCGAAGGATGCAGCACCAGCCCCGGGCGCGTCGCCACGCGGGCGACATAGGGGATATAGCCCACGATGTCGGTGGCCGCGGCCAATGCCGCCCGCACCTCGGGCGTGACCAGATCGTCAGCCCCCGGGCCCAGCCCCGCGACCGCGATCCAGCCGCTCATTCCGCCGCATCCGCCGCGGAATCGGCGATCGGGCGGCGGCCGTTGCCATGCACCAGGACGGTGGCGAAATAGGGGCAGGCCTCCAGGTCGGCCTGCGCCAGCGGCGTCACGCGCTGGTTCGGCATGGTGCCGCGCTCGACCAGCCAGGCGTCGGCCAGGCGGCCGGCGGCGGTCAGGGCGCGGGCGATCTTGGGCAGGTTGCGGCCGGTCTTCATCACCACCAGCGCCTCGGCGGCCTGCATGTGGCGGGTCAACTCGGGTTCGGAGAGCGTGCCCATCAGCACGGTCATGGCGTCGTCGCCCCAGGTCATCGGCTGGCCGATGGCGTTCCAGCAACCGGTCATGCCGGGGATGCCGGGGATCACTTCGACCTCGACGACGCCTTGCAGCCGGGCGTGCAGATGCATGAACGAGCCGTAGAACAGCGGGTCGCCCTCGCACAGCACCACCACGTCCGAGGCGCGGGCCAGTTCCGCCAGCCGCCGGGTCCAGTCGTCGTAGAAGGCGGACAGCAGGCGGTTGTATTCCGGGCTGGCGAAGGGGATCTCGGTGGTGACCGGATATTCCATCGCATGCTCGACCACGCCGGGGGCCAGCATTTCGGCCACGATGCGGCGGGCCTGGCCGGCGCGGCCCTTCTTGCGGAAATAGGCGATCTGGGCGGCGCCGCGAATGGCGCGGTCGGCGCGGACCGAGATCAGGTCGGGGTCGCCGGGGCCCAGGCCCGCGCAGACGATCTTGCCCATGGTCACTCCTTCCGGCTGGCGAGCGCGTTGACGGCGGCGACGGTGATGGCCGAGCCGCCCAGCCGGCCGCGCACGATCAGCGCCGGTGCCGGCAGGTCCTCGATCAGCGCCTGCTTGGATTCGGCGGCGCCGACGAAGCCGACCGGGCAGCCGATGATCGCCGCCGGCCGTGGGCAGGCGGGGTCCTTGAGCATGTTTAGCAGGTGAAACAGCGCCGTCGGCGCATTGCCGATGGCGACCACGGCGCCCGCAAGGTCGTCGCGCCACAGTTCCAGCGCCGCGGCGCTGCGGGTGTTGCCCATCGCCGCGGCCAGGTCCGGCACGCGCGGGTCCTGAAGCGTGCAGAGGACGCGGTTGCCGGCGGGCAGGCGCGGGCGGGTGATGCCCTCGCTGACCATGCGCGCATCGCAGAGGATCGGGGCGCCGGCCTCCAGCGCCTTGCGCGCTGCCTCGGCCATGCCGGGGGAAAACACCACGTCGCGCTCCAGCCCGACGAGGCCGGCGGCGTGGATCATGCGCACCACGACGGGCTCTTCTTCGGGCGAGAAGCGGGCCAGGTCGGCCTCGGCCCGGATGGTGGCGAAGGACTGGCGATAGATCGCGGCGCCGTCGGTTTCGTATCGATGCATGGTCGGGCCCTGGTTTTTCGCGGTCATGTCACGCGGAAGGGCGGCAAGCAAGCGCGGGATGTCCGCCAGGTCCAGCCGCGCCTGCGGCGGATCGCCCGCCCGCCCGTCGCGGATCAGGTCGAAGCGGTCCGTGCCGGCCGCGACCAGGGTGATCGCGGCGGTGCCGGGATGGGCGCAGCCCTTGGCGCAGCCGCTGAGATGCAGGGTCCGGGCGCCGGCCAGCGGCGCCAGCCGGCGGGCCAGGCTGCGGACATCGGCCAGCGCCTGCGGGCAGCCGGGGGCGCCGGTGCAGGCATCGATGCGCAGGAGCGGGTCCTGGGGGTCGAGGATGGCGCCCTCGACCGGCGGGCGGGTCGTCGCGCCCTCGATCAGCAGCGCCCGCCAGGGGGTCAGGCGCAGCGGGCCGAGCGTGGCGGCGGCGGTCAGCTGTTGCGGTGTGATCTGGCCGAAGGCGAAGCCCAGCAGCCAGCCGTTCGGGACAGGTCCGGGGCCGGGCGGCGCGCCGGGTGTCCGGTCGGCGCTGTCGCAGGGGTATTTGGAGAGCAAAGAAGCCGGAAGCGGTTCCGCGCCGGCGGGCGGTGCGGGTCTGCGGCGCAGGTGGTCGCGCATCCGCCCGCGCCCGTCTTGCACGCCGCCATGCAGGAACCAGCGCGCCAGGTCGAGGGCGCGGCTTGCGGCCTGGGTCGCGTCGCCGGCCGGGAGCGCCCAGTCCGCGCCGTCGGGTGCGACCAGCCAGCCGGTGCCTTGCGGGTGCAGGCGGATGTCGGCGGGGGTTGTGGCCAGCACCGGCGGGTCGGTCTCGACGGCGAAGCCGAACTTCCCCGGCACCTGCGGGGCGTCCGGGGCGGTCATTGCGGCGGCGATGGTCTCGGCCAGGTTCCAGGCGGCGCTGCCGGGGGCGGCGAAGGGCGAAAGGATCACGTTGCGCCGCGCCTCGGCCTCGGCGTCGGGGTCGATCAGGCCGATGCCCGCCAGGGCGGCGACGGTGGCGGCATGGCCGGCCGGGTCCAGCCCGCGCAATTGCAGGTTGGCGCGGCCGGTCAGGTCCATCAGCCCGTTGCCGTGCCGCGCCGAAAGCCCGGCGATCAGCCGCGCCTGGTCGGGTTCCAGCCGGCCGTTGCGCGCCCGGATGCGCAGCACCAGCCCGTCGCCCGAGCGCATCGGCCGCAGGGCGCCGGGGCACCAGCCCTTGACGGTGAAGCTCATGGCTTGAGCTCCGCCAGCACCGAGTTGCGGCGGCTGGTCCACAGCCCGGATTCGAGCAGCCGCGCGAACAGGGCGCGCATCGCCGCCAGCGCCTGGGGGTTTTCGCGTTGCATGAAGGCGACCAGTTCGGGCCGGGCCAGCGTGGCCTGGTGATAAAGGTCGAAGAGATGCCCCGGCACCACGCCGGCCAGGTTGGCGAAGGCGGCCATGTGGTCCAGCGTCGCCGCGATCTCGGCCGCGCCGCGGAAGCCGTGGCGCATCATGCCGTCGGCCCAACGCGGGTCGGCGGCGCGGGCGCGGGTGACGCGGGCGATTTCCTCGGTCAGCAGCCGGGCGCGGGGCCGGTCGGGGCGGGTGGCGTCGAGATGGTAGAGCGCGGGGGCAGGGGCGCCGATCCGAACCATGGCGGCGGCGAAGCCGGCCTCATGCGCGGCATAGTCGCCGGCCAGCAGCAGGTCGGATTCCGGCAGGTCCTGGGCATGGACGAAGGCGTCGGCCCCTGCCAGCCGGTCGCGGATCGCCTGCGGCCGATGCGCGATCGTGCCGTCGGCGGCGATGGCATGGGACGAGGCGGCGAGCCAGGCCTCGCCCGCCGCCTGCCGCGCCTCGTCGGTGAAGGTTTCGGCCAGTTCCGCGATGCCGAGCCCGTAGAGTCCGGGCTTGGGGCCGAAGACGCGGGGCGCGCGCGCCAGATAGGGATTGTCCGCCGCATCCTCGTCGCGGGCGGCGAGCGCTTCGGCCCCGGTCTCGAAGAGTTGCGCCAGGCCCGGGAAGATGTCGCGAAACAGGCCCGAGACCCGCAGCGTCACGTCGATGCGCGGCCGGCGGAGTTCGGCCAGCGGCAGGATCTCGATGCCGGCGACGCGGCCCGAGGCGGCATCCCAGCGCGGCGCCATGCCGGCAAGATGCAGCGCCATGGCGAATTCCTCGCCCGCGGTGCGCATGGTGGCGCTGCCCCACAGGTCCACGACCAGCCCCCGGGGCCAGTCGCCGTGATCCTGAAGATGGCGGCGCAGCAGTTCCTCGGCCAGCTTCACGCCCTGGGTATGGGCATTGCGCGAGGGCACGGCGCGCGGGTCCACGGTGAAGAGATTGCGCCCCGTGGGCAGCACGTCCCGACGTCCGCGTGCCGGAGAGCCCGAGGGGCCGGGCGCGACATGGCGCCCCGCCAGGGCGCGGGCCAGGCCCTCGGCCTCGCCGGGGACGGTGCCGTAGACATGCAGCCCGTCGCCGAAGCGGCTGTCCTTGAGATCGCAGAGAAAGCGGTCGATCAGCGGGATCGCCTCGGAGGGCGCGGCGTCGGGGGGCAGGCCGAGGTCGGCCTCGACGCCGGCGGCGCGGGCCTCGTCGCGGATCGCGCCGATCAGGCGGTCGCGGCGGCGCGGGTCCAGCCCGTCGGCGGTGGAATATTCGTCCAGCAGCCGTTCCAGATGCGCCAGGTTTTCGGGAACGGCGGCATCGACCAGCGGCGGCGGCAGGTGGCCCAGCGTCACCGCCGACAGCCGGCGCTTGGCCTGCGCGGCCTCGCCAGGGTCGTTGACGATGAAGGGATAGATCACCGGCAGATCGCCCAGCAGCGCCTGCGGCCAGCATTCCCCAGAAAGCGCCACCGACTTGCCGGGCAGCCATTCCAGCGTGCCATGCGCGCCCATGTGGACCAGCGCCTGGGCCTGGGTCCGAAGCCACAGGTAGAAGGCGACATAGTCGTGGCATGGGGTGCGGGAGAGGTCATGGTAGTCGTCGCTGCGGGTCGCGACCGCGCCGCGCTCGGGCTGCAGGGCGATGAGGTCGGGGCCCTGGCGGATGGCGGCGAAGCGGAAGCCCTGGGCCGGCGGCTCGCCCCAGGCGGCGTGCAGGTCGTCGCGCAGGGGGGCCGGCAGCGCGGCCAGCGCGCGCAGGTAGTCGGCCAGTGGCCAGTGCAGCCGCTCGGCCAGCAGGCGGCGGCCCAGGTCGGCGTGGCCGATCCCCAGCATCGCGCCCGCCGAGGCCAGCGCGTCCAGTCCCACCGCATGGGCCAGCTGATGCGCCTTGCCGGGATAGGTGGACAGCACCACCGCCCGCCGCGCCGCCGGCAGCGCCAGCCGCGCCTTGATCCGCGCCACCGCCGCCGCGATCAGCGCCGCGTCGGGGGCATGGACCAGGCGCGCGCATTGCAGGTCGGGGTCGCGGGGCTGCGGCTCCTTGAAGCTGACGGCGCCCAGGAAGATGCGGCCGTCGACCTCGGGCAGCACCACATGCATGGCGAGGTCGGCGGCCGAAAGGCCGCGGTCCTCGGCGGCCCAAAGCGCGCGGGGCGCGGTGGACAGCGCCGCCTGGAACACCGGGCAATCGGCGCCGTCGAAGGGGGTGGCCCCGGCATCGTCCCGGGCGGAAAAGGCGGTCAGGTTCACGACCGCCGCCACGCCCGGCAGGTGCGGGGCGAGGAAATCCGCGACACCGGCGGCCTTCAGCGAGGGCGCGAACACGCCGGTCGCGGGCAGGCCGGCGTCGCGCAGCGCCCGGATCAGCGCATCGACCGGGCCGAGGTCGGCCGCGGTCAGATAGCTGCGATAGAAGCTGACCAGCAGCCCGGGGATGGGGCGGTCGATCACGCCGCGGTCGGGGTCGTAGAAGCCGAAGGCGGGGATGGCGGCCTGGCCCTCGACCGCGGCGGCGGGCAGGCCGGCGGCGCGGGCCAGCTCGGCCAGCGCCATCTGCGCGGCCACCGCCCCGCCTTCGTCGCAGAGCGCCGTGAGCCGGTGCAGCATGGGCGGCGGCAGCGTGGACAGCCGCTCCAGGGCCGGGTCGGGGCGGCCGTCGGCGGGCAGGAAGGCCAGCGCGATGCCGCGCCGCCGGGCCAGGTCCTGAAGACTGGCGGCGCCATAGGGCCAATAGGCCTCGCCGCCGATCAGCCGGACCAGCACGGCACGGGCGCCGGACAGCGTCGTCTCGCAATACTGGTCGACCGAGACCGGGTGGCGCAGCGCCGACAGGTTGCACAGCCGCAGCGACGGCAGGCCGCCGGCGGCGCGGTGCCAGCCCGCCGCGAAGGCGCCGAGGTCGCTGTCGCTATAGGACAGCACCACCAGATCGGCGGGGCTCTGGCCGGGGTCGGTCGGAACCTCGGCATCCTCGAGCCCGCGGCTTTCGCGGAAGACGACGTGCAAACCGGACCCCTTTTAGCCGTGCAGAACCTCGCGGATGGCGGCTTCGTCAATATCGTCGTGCTCGGCGATCACCACAAGCCGCGACAGCCGCGGCTGATCGCCCCACGGCCGGTCGAACTGATGCCGCACCCGTTCGCCCACCGCCTGCACCAGCAGGCGCATCGGCTTGCCGGCGACGGCGACATGGCCCTTGACGCGCAGGACGTTCCGTTCGCGCGCCAGCCGCTCGATCCGCGCCACCAGATCGGCGGGATCGGCGATCTCGGGCAGCTCGATCACCACCGAATCGAAATCGTCGTGTTCGTGGTCGTCGGCGCCGTCGTGGTGGCTGGGGCGGGCGTCGAGGTCGTCCTCGGCCGCGGCGCCCAGGCCCAGGATCACGCGCGGGTCGATCACGCCGTCGGTCAGGGGCAGAATCGGCAGCTTGCGCGGCGCCTCGGCCTCGATCGCGGCGCGGGCAGCGGCAAGGCCCGCCTCGCCGGCCAGGTCGGCCTTGGACAGCAGCACGATGTCGGCGCAGGCGATCTGGTCCTCGAACACCTCGGACAGGGGCGTTTCATGGTCCAGGCTGTCGTCCGCGGCGCGCTGGGCCTCGACGGCGGCTTCGTCGGGGGCGAAGCGGCCGGCGGCCACCGCTTCGGCATCGGCCAGGGCGATCACCCCGTCCACGGTGATGCGCGAGCGGATCGCCGGCCAGTCGAAGGCCTTCAGCAGCGGCTTGGGCAGGGCCAGGCCCGAGGTCTCGATCAGGATGTGATCGGGCCGCGCCGGCATCGCCATCAGCTTTTCCAGCGTCGGGATGAAGTCGTCGGCGACGGTGCAGCAGATGCAGCCGTTCGACAGTTCCAGGATGTTCTCGGCCGGGCAATTCTCGTCGGCGCAGGATTTCAGGATGTCGCCGTCGACGCCCATGGTGCCGAATTCATTGACCAGCACCGCCAGCCGCTTGCCCTGCGGGTTCTGCATCAGGTGGCGGATCAGCGTGGTCTTGCCGGCACCCAGGAAGCCGGTGATGACGGTGACGGGGGTCTTGGTCAGGTCGGTCATGATTCATCCAGTCGGGGGGCCAAGGGGGGAGGAATGCGCGCGATGCTGCGCTTGCGGAAAATCGGGCTGCGCTCGCGCCAGGGCACGATGCCGTCGGGCGTGGCGGCATAGGCGCTGGCGCCTTGCAGGATCTCGGCGGCGTCCGCGGGTTCCATGCGGCCATAGACATAGGTCCAGCGGTCGGGGCCGCTCAGCGCGATGGCGGCGCCATTGGAACAGGCCGAGAGGCATTCGACCGGACGGATGGTCACGCCCGCCGGATCGGGGTGGCGCAGCAGCGCCGCCATCAGCCGCTGTCCCGGCACGGGCTGGCCGTCGACGACGGGCTCGCCGGCACGGCAGGTGATGCAGACATGCAGCGTCACGGTCATGCCTCAGCTCCCCTGGTCATGGCGGCATGAGGCAGGGCGGTCGCCCGAACCCCAGCAGGAACACCCCGTCCGCCGGTCAATCCTTCTGCGCGGCAGGTCTCCCGGCTTGCGGATTCGGGCCAGGCCCACGGGCGTCCCACCTTCCCGGCATGTGCCAGTGGCTTTGGACGACCTTTCCGGTCACGGTCGCGGGGGCGGCTGCTTTCGGGTATAACCCGTCGCATTCCCTTTTCACCTGTCATGGGACAGGAACCGGCGCAGCCGAAGCTGTGCCCCCCACGCCCCCGCTTGTCAAGCAAAGGAGTCCCCGATGTCCGCCGATCCCCCCGAAGACGAGAACGCCCGCCACGCCCAGAAGATGGCCAAGGTCAAGGCCGCTCGCGACCGCATGATGGCCGGCAAGCAGGGCGAAAAGGGCCTGATCATCGTCCATACCGGCAAGGGCAAGGGGAAATCTTCTTCCGGCTTCGGCATGATCCTGCGCTGCATCGCCCACGGCATGCCCTGCGCGGTGGTGCAGTTCATCAAGGGCGCCTGGGACACCGGCGAGCGGCGGCTGCTGACAACGCATTTCGCCAATCTCTGCCAGTTCCACGCCATGGGCGAGGGCTTCACCTGGGAAACCCAGGACAAGGCCCGCGACGTCGCCGCCGCCCGCGCCGGCTGGGAAAAGGCCAAGGCGCTGATCCGCGACCCCGAGATCCGCATGGTGCTGCTCGACGAGATCAACATCGCGCTGCGCTACGACTATCTGGACGTGGCCGAGGTCGTGGCTTTCCTGCGCGACGAAAAGCCGCCTATGACCCATGTCGTGCTGACCGGCCGCAACGCCAAGCCGGAACTGATCGAGGCCGCCGATCTGGTCACCGAGATGGAGGTGGTCAAGCATCCGTTCCGCGACGGCATCAAGGCGCAGCCGGGGGTGGAATTCTGACGCGGCATGGTGTCATCTGCCCCGGCCGATACACGAGCGATTTCGAAAGGGATGTTGCAGGATGATTTTCAGACAAGGACTTGTTGCGCTGCTGGCCTTCTGCCCGTTTTCGGCAGCCTGGGCGGTGCCGGCCAGCGACGAGGGCGCCGCCAGGCTGAAGGGCGTCTTCCAGACCTATTTCGGCGCGGTCGAGGGCGTGGTCAGCGTCACGCCCCAGGGCGACAGCTACGAATTGCGGATCGACCCGGCGCCGCTGCTGGCGCAGGTTCCCGACGATCAGGCGCAGATCACCGTCTCGCCCCTGACCTATGAGCTGACCGACAATGGCGACGGCAGCTGGGGCGTCAGCGAGGACCAGGTGCTCAGCTGGTCGGTGGCGGTGCCGAAGATGTTCGAGCAGAAGGGCTCGACCCGGATCGAATCGACCGGCACCTGGGACGAGGCGCTGATGAGCTTTCGCGACCAGAAGGCGGTGATGACGGATTACGTCATCGATTCGGTGCAATATGGTCCGCCGATGGCGGCCGACGGCGCCCCGGCCGATCCCTCGGCCGAGCCGCAGGTCATATCGCGCGACCACCAGTCCACCGCGCGGATGGAGACGGCCCTGACCGGCACCGCCGGCAAAGCGGGCGGCGTCGATCAGGCGATGAGCTTCACCGCCACCGACCTTGCCCAGCGACAGGAGGTCGCGATGGGCCCCGGCGGCGCGCCGATGCTGATCGAGGTCTCGGCCCCCGGCTACGGCGGCCAGGCGCAGATCGCGGGCGCGCGCACGGACGGCATCCTGTCGATGCTGGCATGGTTCGTCGCCCATCCCTCGCAGGAGCTGATCAAGGGTTCGCAAGAGGGCCTGCGCGACAAGCTCGCCGCTGCCATGCCGCTTTGGGACGACCTGTCGATGGACATGGACATGCGCGACCTGAAGGTCGTTTCGCCGGTCGGCACATTCGGGCTGGCTTCGGCCAAGATCGGCATCGGCATGTCCGGCGCCACGCCCGACGGTCGGTTCCAAGAGCGTTTCACCCTGTCCGGCCTGACCGTGCCGGAAGGCGTGCTGCCGCCCTGGGCGGCGCCGATCCTGCCGCAAGAGGTGACGCTGGACTTCGCCGCCTCGCATTTCGACCTGGCGGCGCCGGCGAAGCTGCTGATCGAGACCTTCGACCTGAATGCCGACGATCCGCTGGCGAAGCTGTCGCCCGAGCAGGTTCAGCAGGCGCTGCTGCCCGATGGCAAGGCGGCACTGAAGCTGGCGCCGTCGCAGATCAAGGGCGACGGCTATCAGATCGACTATCGCGGCGACATGGCCGTGGGGCCGGGGGCCGCACCGGTGGGCTCGGCGCTGATCGAGGCGACGGGGCTCGACAAGGTCGAGGCCGCGCTGGCCGCCGCCCCGCAAGAGCAGGCCGCGCAGCCGCTGATGATGCTGCGCATGGCCCGCGCCATGTCGAAACCCGACGGCAGCGGCGGCAACAGCTGGGACATCCAGATGGCCGAAACCGGCGTGGTCACCGTCAACGGCCAGCCGATGGGGCCCGCCACCCCGCAGTAACCGCCGCAGGCCCGCGCCGGATCGCCTCTGTCCGAATTGCCGGACAGCGGTATTCCGGCCGGGTCTCGGGAAAGCCGCAGGGCGCCCCGCCCCGCCGGGATCCGGCGGGGCTATCTTTTTTCCCAGCCGGGCGCGGTATTCGCCTGCCAGCCCGCGCGGTGCAGCAGCGGCGTGTCGTCGGTGAACTCGGGCCAGCCGAGGCACAGGAGCGCGGTGAATTCCCAGCTTTCCGGCACCCGCAGCAGTGGCCCGATATGTGCCGGGTCCAGGATCGAGACCATGCCCAGCCCCAGCCCGCGCACCCGCGCCGCCAGCCACAGCGTATGGATCGCCATGGCGGTGGACTGGTGCAGTGTCGCCGGCATGGTGGCGCGGCCAAGGCCGTGGCCCTCGGCCGGGTCGGTCTTGGTGAAGACCGCCAGCCAGACCGGCGCGCGGTCGAGCCCGGCCAGCTTCAAGGCGTCATAGGCCTGGCGCTGCGCGCCCTGGTAGCCGGCGGCGGCTTCGGCATTGCAACGGATGAAATCGGCGCGGATCTCGGCCCGCAGGTCCGGGCTTTCGACGCGGATCACCCGCCAGGGCCGGGAGTTGCCGACCGAGGGCGAAAGCTCCATCGCCTCGTGCAATTCCTCCAGCAGGGGCTCGGGCACCGGGTCGGTGCGGAAATGCCGCATGTCGCGGCGCCAGCGCAGGATGCGGTCGAGCGTATCGCGGTCGGCATCATTGAATTGGGTCATGGCCAGTCCAGCTCCACCCAGACCAGACGATGCGCGGAAGCGGTCAGCGCCGCCTTGGCGAGCGGCCCCTCGGCCGGCCAGAACACGCCCGAATCGATCACTTTCAACCCTTTCGCGGGCAGGACGTAATCCACGCGCAGGTTGCCCGGCGGCTTGTCGTCGGGCCAGTCGCCGGTGTCCAGCGCCGGATCGCCCTTGTGGCCGGCGTTGACGCCGCCCGTCGCCGCCGCGCCGCCGGCGCTGCGGGGCAGGGGGTCGGTGACATGCGCCATGATCGCCGCCAGCGCCTGCGGCCGGCCCTCGCTGTCCAGCGGATCGAGGTTCAGGTTGCCGGCCAGCACGAAGGGCGCATCGGGCAGGTGCCGCAACCAGAAGGCCAGTTCGTCGTGGTTGCGGCGGCCGTTCAGGTCCTCGGGCCCGTCGAAGACCGGCGGCGTGGCCGACATTGCCAAGAGGTGCAGCGGCTTGTCTGCCACCGTGATCACCGCGTCCCAATGCGCGGTCGAGGGCAGGCGGCGCACCGCCACCACCTTCTCGGGCAGCGGCGGCATCAGGTTGCCGGGCAGGTCGCGCCACAGGAAATCCGTGTAATCCGTCACCGGCCCGATGGGATGACGCGACAGGATCGCCATGCCGCCCTGCCCGGTGAAGCGGCCGAAGCCCTGCGCGTCGTCGGCGCTGCCGAAGCGGCCGTCCGCGTTCAGGTCCAGCCCGGTCGCCATGCCGCTGTTGGGCCGCGCGGCGAAGCGGTGCGGATAGTCCAGCCCCGCCTGCGCCAGCAGGGCGGCGAAGGCGTCCAGCGCCTTGCCCTCGAAATCCCAGTCGAAATGGGTCAGCAGCAGGATGTCGGGCCGGGTCTCGGCGATGACCTGGACCACGGCGGTGACCTGCGCATCCTTGCGGCCAAGGTCGCGCAACAAAAGCCCCGGCCCGTCGCGCGACAGGTCGGGGCTGTAGGTCGCGATCCGCAAGGGGTCAGCGTCTGCGGCAAGGCCCAGGGCGGCCAGCAGCGCCGCCCCGGCAAGAGCCCTTAGACCCAAGGCCGGCTCTGGGCCATCTGCGCCTCGAACGTGTCGATGGCCGGCGCCTTTTCCATGGTCAGGCCGATGTCGTCCAGCCCGTTCAGCAGGCAGTGGCGGCGGAAGGGGTCCAGCTCGAAGGGGAAGCTCTGTCCGTCCGAGGTGGTCACGGTCAGGTTCTCCAGGTCCACGGTCATGCGGGCGTTGGCGCCCTTTTTGGCATCCTCCATCAGCACGTCCACCACCTCTTGCGGCATGACGATGGGCAGGATGCCGTTCTTGAAGCAGTTGTTGTAGAAAATGTCGGCGAAGCTGGTGGAGATCACGCAGCGGATGCCGAAATCCAGCAGCGCCCAGGGCGCGTGTTCGCGCGACGAGCCGCAGCCGAAGTTGTCGCCGGCGACGATGATCTGGCTGTCGCGATAGGCCGGCTGGTTCAGCACGAAATCCGGCACCTCGGACCCGTCGGGATTGAAGCGCATTTCATCGAACAGGTTCTTGCCCAGACCCGAGCGATGGATCGTCTTCAGGAACTGTTTCGGGATGATCATGTCGGTGTCGATATTGACCAGCGGCATGGGGGCCGCGATGCCGGTCAGGGTGGTGAACTTGTCCATATGGTGATCCTCGCAGAATTGACTTGGGGCGCGTGCCCCCGTTAACCGAGACCCGAGCGGCGCCTGGCGCCATGGCTATACGGGTCTTGCTGATGTTTTTCGGGTTTTCGAGCCTCTCCGCCCTGCGCGCCTGCATCGCGCGCGACTGGACGCCGCAGATCGGGGACCCCGAGATCACCGGCTGGCTGACGGTGATCTCGTATCTCATATGCTTTGTGCTGGCGGTGATGGTGCTGCGCCGCCGGCCGGCGGGCGCGGCGCGCGGGCTGTGGCTGGCGATCGCCGGGCTGATGGCCTTCCTTGGGCTGAACAAGCAACTCGACCTGCAAACCGCCCTGACGGCGACCGGCCGCTGCATGGCCCATGCCCAGGGCTGGTACGACAACCGCTACCTGGTGCAGATCGCCTTCATCGCCGGGCTGGTGCTGGGCGTGCTGATCGCGCTGGTCTGGGCAAGCCGGGCCTTGCGCGGGCACATGCGCAGGAACGGCCTTGCCCTGCTGGGGCTGGCCGTGCTCTGCGGCTTCGTGCTGGTGCGCGCGGTGGGTTTCCATCATGTCGACATGCTCCTCAGCCTGGATGTCGCGAACCTCAAGTTCAACTTCTGGTTCGAGAACGCCGGGCTGGTGCTGATCGCGATCAACGCCCTGATGCTGCTGAGGCGGGGCC
Organism: Paracoccus aminovorans; assembly: GCF_900005615.1. NCBI lineage: Bacteria > Pseudomonadati > Pseudomonadota > Alphaproteobacteria > Rhodobacterales > Paracoccaceae > Paracoccus > Paracoccus aminovorans. The sequence goes on from NZ_LN832559.1 coordinate 440,318, forward strand.
GCTAAGACCCCGCCCGCAGGCATCAGACGGTTTCCGCCAGCAGTTCGCGCACGTCGGTCAGGTGGCCGGCGATCCCCGCCGCCGCCGCCATGACCGGCGACATCAGGTGGGTGCGGCCGCCGCGGCCCATGCGGCCCTCGAAATTGCGGTTCGAGGTCGCGGCGCAGCGCTCGCCCGGCGCCAGCTGGTCGGGGTTCATGCCCAGGCACATCGAGCAGCCCGCCAGCCGCCATTCGAAGCCGGCGTCGGTAAAGATCTTGTCCAGACCCTCTTCCTCGGCCTGCAGGCGCACCAGGCCCGAGCCGGGCACGACCATGCCGCGCACGCCCGCCGCCAGGTGCTTGCCTTTCAGGATGCCGGCGGCGGCGCGCAGATCCTCGATCCGGCCGTTGGTGCAGGAGCCGATGAAGACCGCATCGATCCTGACCTCGTTCAGCGGCGTGCCGGGCTTCAGGCCCATGTAGTCCAGGCTGCGGCGCGCGGCCTCGACCTTGCCGCCCTCGAAATCCTCGGGTGCGGGCACGCGGTCGGTGATTGCCACCACGTCCTCGGGCGAGGTGCCCCAGGTCACCACCGGGGCGATGTCCTCGCCGCGGATGGTGATGACCTTGTCCCAATGCGCGCCCTCGTCGGTGAAGAGCGTCTTCCACCAGTTGACGGCGGCCTCCCAGGCGGCGCCTTTCGGGGCGTGCGGGCGGCCCTGGCAATAGGCGAAGGTCTTTTCGTCCGGCGCGATCAGGCCGGCGCGGGCGCCGCCCTCGATCGCCATGTTGCAGACGGTCATGCGGCCTTCCATCGACAGGTCGCGGATCGCCTCGCCGCAATATTCGATGACATAGCCGGTGCCGCCGGCGGTGCCGGTCTTGCCGATCACCGCCAGCGTGATGTCCTTGGCGGTGACGCCGGGACGCAGCTTGCCGGTGATCTCCACCTTCATGTTCTTGGATTTCTTCTGGATCAGCGTTTGCGTCGCCAGGACGTGCTCGACTTCCGAGGTGCCGATGCCATGCGCCAGCGCGCCGAAGGCGCCATGCGTCGCGGTGTGGCTGTCGCCGCAGACCACGGTCATGCCGGGCAGGGTCCAGCCCTGTTCGGGGCCGACGATATGGACGATGCCCTGGCGGACGTCGCTCATCGGGTAATAGTTCAGCCCGAATTCGCGGGCGTTCTTGTCCAGTTCGGCGACCTGGATGCGACCCTCGGGGTTCTCGATGCCGTTCACGCGGTCAGGCGTCGTCGGCACGTTGTGGTCCGGCACGGCGATGGTACGTTCGGGCGAATGGACCTTGCGGCCGGCCATGCGCAGCCCCTCGAAGGCCTGGGGCGAGGTCACCTCATGCACCAGGTGACGGTCGATATAGAGGATGCAGGTGCCGTCCTCTTGCCGATCCACCACATGGGCGTCGAAGATCTTGTCATACAGGGTGCGGGGGGCGCCCGCATTGGTATTGCCAGTCATGGCTGTCTCTTTCCGAAAGAGTAGCTAGGGAAAATCGCTGGTGGTCCGCTGGACCAGAGGCGCGCGCAGGCGCCGCCACCCGTCAAAGTCGCGCGGTGACGGACAGGCTTTCGCCGTAGAACCGGCCGGGCAGGCGGGCGCGGTCATGGATATCGAAATAGACGAATCCTTGCATGCCGGCAGTATTACGCCGATTTCGCCCGGCGTTCAACATCGTCACACGCGGCTGTTAATTCCATGTTGAGGATTGGTCCCTATTCTGCCCGCGACAATGACGGAAAGGATCAGGCATGCTGATTCGCATCATCCTGCGGACGATTCCGCTGGCCTGCGTGACGCTCTTCACCCTGGCGGTCTATCTGACCGACACGCCGCTGGATCGGGCGCGGGCGCTGTCGCGGCTTGACCATGGCCGGCTGGCCTGGGCCGAGGGCCTGGTCAAATGTCCCGCGCCCTGGGCCAACCTGCCGGTTTCCGCCTGTCCGGGGGCGGACCACGCCAGAATTCCGCCGCCCCCGCATTGAGCGGGCGCGATTCCGTGCTACATTGGAAAGACCCGGCGCCGGGGGTGAACGGCGCGTTGACCGGAGGATGGACCCCTGTCCAATACCGCCCCGTCGGCCTCTGTGCCGGCAGCGACAACCGCGGAGCCCGGGCTGACCAGCGATCAGCTGCTGGACCGCATTCTTGCCTCTCTCGACGACGACAAGGCCGAGGATGTCGTGACCATCGACCTGCGCGGTCGCTCGGCCATGGCCGATCACATGGTAATCGCCTCGGGGCGCAACGCCCGCCAGGTGGCATCGATCGCGGAAAAGCTGGTCGAGCGCCTGAAGGAACAGACCGGCCGCACCGCCCGGGTCGAAGGCAAGGAAACCGGCGACTGGGTGCTGATCGACACCGACGACGTGATCGTCCATGTCTTCCGCCCCGAGGTCCGCGAATTCTACCAGCTGGAAAAGATGTGGATGCCCACCGACGCGCTGCGCTCGGCCACGCTGGATCGCATGCGCGCCGATCACGCAGCGGACGAAGCGGCTCGCAAGACCCAGAACTGATCCATGCGCATGGTCATTGCCGCGGTCGGGCGGCTGCGGCAGGGACCCGAGGCGAAACTGATCGCCGATTATCTGGACCGCCACGCCAAGGCGGGCCGCCCCTTGGGCCTGCCGCCGGTGACCCTGGCCGAGGTCGAGGACAAGCGCGGCGGCGGCATGGCGGCCGAGGCCCCGCTTCTCGCGAAAGCCATCCCCGAAGGTGCCGCGGTGGTCGTGCTGGACGAACGCGGCCAGATGCTGAGCTCGCCCGAATTCGCCGCGCGCATCGCCGGCTGGCGCGACCAGGCGCGGGACGTTGCCTTCGTCATCGGTGGCGCGGACGGGATCGACCCGGCGCTGCGCGACCGCGCCGACCTGGCCATCAGCTTCGGCCGCATGGTCTGGCCGCATATGCTGGCACGCGTCATGCTGGCCGAACAGATCTATCGCGCCACCACCATCCTGGCCGGCAGCCCCTATCATCGCGAGTGAACGGGGCCTGCGGGCAGGTCTCCGGCGCCAACGCGGACAGCGACCGCACATTCACCGTTTTTCAAATGCCCTCCGCCCCGGAGCCTTTGGCGCGCTCGGTCAGGGTAGGATAAGTCATTAAAACAGTTAAGTTCTTATTTATTAAACTGGCGGTGGAAAGGTCCGGTTCAGGATTCTTCGGTTATGATGGATCCATTCCATTACTGAGTCGTCAGGTGCAACATGATTCCTCTCGCCAACCAAATTCACAGCCGGGCCGGACCGGCGACGACCGCCGCGACCCACCTGGGCGACCCGGTGGGGACGACTGTCGCGCAAGGCCGCACCGATATTCCGCCGGTCGAGGAAGCCTCCTCGGTCAGCGAGGACGTGCAGCTGGGCCGCGACGGCATCGGCCACGCCGCAAAGGCCGCGGCCGAGCCGGGCGAACCGCGTCGCGCGCGCCCGGCCAAGCCGGCCGCCGACGATACCGACGGGCCCCAGGACCGGGCGGTGTTCCGCGCCAAGGTCATCAAGTTTCTCAATGCCATGTATCGCGACGACGAGGCCTTTCAGCGCGCGCTGAAGCTGGGCACCATCGTCGTGCGCGCGGTCGAGGATCAGCCCGAGCCCGAGATGCGGCCGGAACTGACCTATGCGATCTATCGCGAAGGCGCCATCCAGGCCGCGGCCGAACTGGCCCTGCGGCGCGGTGCCGATGGCCTGCCGGCCAGCGTCGGACCCAACGACTTCATCGCCTGGTGGCCGAAATAATCCCGGTTGCGGTCAGGGACAGGGCAGCACCCAGCTGTCGATGATGTCGACCGCCTCGTCGGCGCTTTCGACGAAGCGGACCAGCTCCAGATCCTCGGGGCTGATGGTGCCGGCATCGGCCAGCGCCTGCCAGTTGATGATCTGGTTCCAGAAGTCGCGTCCGAACAGGATGAAGGGGATGCGCTGCATCCGGCCGGTCTGGATCAGGGTCAGCGCCTCGAACATCTCGTCCATGGTGCCGAAGCCGCCCGGAAACACCGTCACCGCCTTGGCCCGCATCAGGAAATGCATCTTCCTGATGGCGAAATAGTGGAAATTGAAGCACAGGTCGGGCGTGACATACTGGTTCGGCGCCTGCTCGTGCGGCAGCACGATGGACAGGCCGATCGAAATGCCGCCCGCCTCGGAGGCGCCCATGTTGCCGGCCTCCATCACGCCCGGGCCGCCGCCGGTGCAGATGACGTTCTCGGCGCCATAGCTTTCCAGGCTGCGCTCGGTCATCGCCCGCGCGAATTTTCGGGCCTCTTCGTAATAGCGCGACAGGGCGGCCAGGGCCGGGGTGCGGGCACTGTCGCTTTCCGCCGGCGCCGGAATCCGCGCGCCCCCGAACATCACCACGGTCGAGCGGATGCCGCGCGCGTCCATGATCATTTGCGGTTTCAGCAGTTCCAGCTGCAGCCGCACCGGACGCAGTTCCTCGCGCAGCAGGAATTCGGCATCGGTGAAGGCCAGACGATAGGCGGGCGCGCGGGTCTGGGCGGTGTTCGGCAAGGTGCGCGTCGCGGCCGCGTCCTGCTGGCTGTCGCGGAACGGGTGGCTGCGCTCGTCTTCTTCTATCATCCAAACCTCTGGCACGGGACGCCGCGCATTGCGCGGCCGCAGCCTCCGGCTTATAGCCCTTGCACGACAGTTTCCACCCGAGAGAGGCCTGCACATGTCGAATGACGCCCTTGAAGCCGCCATCGAATCCGCCTGGGAAAGCCGGGACCAGATCACTCCCGCCACCAAGGGCGAGGCCCGCGACGCTATCGAGGCGACGCTCGAGGCGCTGGACAAGGGCGCGCTGCGCGTCGCCGAAAAACGCGGCGCCGACTGGCATGTGAACCAATGGGCGAAAAAGGCGGTGCTGCTGGGCTTTCGCCTGAAGGACATGGAGATGCAACCGGGCGGCCCGCAGAACGGCACCTGGTGGGACAAGGTGGACAGCAAGTTCGCCGGCTGGGGCGAGAACCGCTGGCGCGAGGCCGGCTTCCGCGCCGTGCCGAACTGCATCGTGCGCAAATCGGCCTATATCGCCAAGGGCGTGGTGCTGATGCCCAGCTTCGTGAACCTGGGCGCCTATGTCGACGAGGGCACCATGGTCGACACCTGGGCCACCGTCGGCAGCTGCGCGCAGATCGGCAAGAACGTCCACCTGTCGGGCGGCGTCGGCATCGGCGGCGTGCTGGAGCCGATGCAGGCCGGCCCGACCATCATCGAGGACAACTGCTTCATCGGCGCCCGGTCCGAGGTGGTCGAGGGCTGCATCGTGCGCGAGGGCTCGGTCCTGGGCATGGGCGTCTTCATCGGCAAATCGACCAAGATCGTCGACCGCGAAACCGGCGAGGTCATGTATGGCGAGGTTCCGTCGGGCTCGGTCGTGGTCGCGGGCTCGCTGCCGTCGAAGAACGGCGTGAACCTTTATTGCGCGGTGATCGTGAAGCGCGTCGATGCGCAGACCCGTTCCAAGACCTCGATCAACGAGCTGCTGCGCGACTGAGCTGTTGCGCGCCTGCATCGGATTCACCCCGGCGTGAATCCGATGTGAAACCGATCCGCCCCGGCCGCGTTCAATTCCGCAGCCTTAGCAGCAAGCGGAGTTTCACATGCAGGGTTTGGGTTGGATTGCCGCGATTATCGTCGGCGGTCTCGCGGGCTGGATCGCCAGCAATATCATGAAGGCCGACACCGGGGTTTTTCTCAACATCATCCTGGGCATCGTCGGGGCCGTGGTCGGCAACGCGCTCCTGGGCCTGGTGGGCCTGAACGCCCAGGCCGGCAGTTGGCTGGCGCAGGGCGTGGCCGGGCTGATCGGCGCGGTGGTGCTGATCTGGCTCTATCGAGCGGTGGCCGGATAGCGAAAACGGGGCGGGTCGATCCCGCCCCTTTTCATCTCAAGCGATGAAATCGGCCGTCGTGGCCCCGGTCAGCCGCAGCAGGTCCGCGGGGGCGATGGCGAAGACATGGCGCGGCGTGCCCGCCGCCGCCCAGACCTGCTCGAAATCCAGCAGGCGCGGGTCCAGCCAGGCCTCGATCCAGTTCAGGTGGCCGACCGGCGCGACGCCGCCGATGGCAAAGCCGGTCTCGGCGCGGACCAGTTCGGCATCGGCCTTGCCCAGGCTTTGCCCGGCCAGCGCCGTGGCCTTGGCCGGATCGACGCGATTGCCGCCGGCGGTCAGGAACAGGACGACATGGCCCGAGTCCTCACCGCGAAAGATGATCGACTTGGCGATCTGGTCGACCGTGCAGCCGACCGCGGCCGCCGCACCCTCGGCGGTGCGGGCGCTGTCGTCGGTCTCGCGGATCTCGACCGCGAGACCCGCTGCCTCCAGGGCAGATTGCACGCGGCGCAGGCTCTTGCTCATTGTCCCCTCCTTGGTTTCGGGCGATATGACGGGAAAACCGCAGGAAGGGAAAGCCATGGCCCAGCAGGTCTATACGCTTCTAGTCGAGGTCGGCCGCGCCAGGGACGACGGCCTGCCCGATGGTGCGACGGGCGCCGCGCTGGTCTGCTACGCCTCGGGCAAGGACGAGGACGAGGCGGTGCGCGAAACCGTCGCCATCCTGAAGCAGGCGGGCCTAGCCCCGATCGAGGTCACCGGCCACGGCAGCATCAACGAGCGCCTGGCCGAGAGCCATGAGATCCCCGAGGAAGAGCGCGCCCTGATGGACCGCGCCCTGGCCGAGAACGCGGTGATCGTGGCGCAGATGGAGCCGCTTTACGGCGAGGATTGACTATCCATCGCCCACCGCCGCCGCTAGACTGGCCCGCAACCAGAACAAGACAGAGCGGACAGGCAGAATGACCAGACGGATTTCCCGCATCGTCCTCGGCGCGATCCTGATTGCCAGCTTGGCCGGCTGCGGGGTGTCGATGAACCGCACGCCCGGCGCACCCGGCGGCAATTTCGGCGGCCTGCCCACGGCGAACGGCCAAGGCAGCGAGGCGGGCTTTCAGAGCTGGGTGGCCAGCTTCCGGCCCCGGGCGCTGGCGGCGGGGATCTCGGGCGCGACCTTCGACAGCGCCATGGCGGACGCGCATTTCATGCCCAGCCTGATCGCGCTCGACCGCAAGCAGAGCGAATTCGCCAAACCGGTCTGGGACTATCTCGACGGCGCCATCGGCACGCGCGGCGCCACCGGCCGCAGCAAGGCGGCGCAATATTCCTCGACGCTCGCTGCCATCGAATCGCGCTACGGCGTCCCGCGCGAGGTGGTGCTGGCGGTCTGGGGCATGGAATCGAACTTCGGCGCCAATCGCGGCAATACCCGCATCGTGCCGGCGCTGGCGACGCTGGCCTATGACGGCCGGCGCGGCGAATTCTTCGCCGGCGAGCTGGTCTCGGCGCTGCGCATCATCCAGTCGGGCGACGTCGACAGCGCCCATATGGTCGGCAGCTGGGCCGGCGCCATGGGGCATACGCAGTTCATGCCCTCGTCCTTCCTGGCCCATGCGGTGGATTTCAACGGCGACGGCCGCCGCGACATCTGGTCGGACGACCCGACCGACGCGCTGGCCTCGACCGCGCATTACCTGCGCCAGAACGGCTGGCGCCCCGGCCAGCCCTGGGGAACCGAGGTCATCCTGCCGCCCGGCTTCGACTTCAACAACGCCGGCAAGGCGGTGCAGCGCTCGGGCAGCCAATGGGCGGCGATGGGCGTGCGCACCCGCAACGGCAGCGCGGTGCCCTCGGGCTCGATCCTGGTCCCGGCCGGATCGCGCGGCCCGGCCTTCCTGATCACGGAAAACTTCCGCGCCATCCTGAAATACAACGCCTCGGACAGCTACGCCCTTGCCGTCAGCTACCTGGGCGAAGCCATCGCCGGCCGCCCGGGCATCCAAGGGTCATGGCCGCGCGGCGACCGCACGCTCTCGACCAGCGAAAAGGCCGAGATCCAGCGCCTGCTGATGGCCAAGGGTTTCGACACCGGCGGGGTGGACGGCAAGCTCGGCAGCCAGTCGACCGAGGCGATCAAGGCCTTCCAGCGCGCGCGCGGCGTCACGCCCGACGGCTATGCCGACACAAGCCTGCTGGCCTTGCTGCGCAGCTGAACGACAAAGGGCGGCACCGGGCCGCCCTTCCTGCCTTCACTGTTTCACAAATACCCGAAACCGGCCGCGCCACCGGCGCGATCAGGCCAGGATATCGCGGAATTCGCCCAGCACCCGGGCGTAGACATCGCGCTTGAAAGGCACGATCGACTCGAGCACATCGGCCGCGCGCATCCACTGCCAGCGGTCGAATTCGGGATGTTCGGTGGCGATCCGCACCGCCTCGTCCGGGCCAAGAAAGCGCATGGCGAACCATTTCTGCTTCTGGCCGCCGTATTTGCCCTTCCAGACCTTGCCCAGCAGCTCGGGCGGCAGGTCGTAGGTCACCCAGTCGGCGGTCTCGGCCAGCACGTCCACCAAGTCGGTGGTGACGCCGGTCTCCTCGACCAATTCGCGCAGGGCGGCGGCGCGCGGCGTCTCGCCCGCGTCGATCCCGCCTTGCGGCATCTGCCAGGCCGGGGTCGGGTTGTCGATGCGCTGCCCGGCAAAGACCAGGCCAGCCGGGTTGATCAGCACCACCCCGGCGCAGGGCCGATAGGGCAGGCCCGACGGGCCCAGCAATTCGCTCATTCCGACTGCGCCCCCTGGCCCGAGGCCTCGCCGGTATTGGCGGGCTTGGCCTCTTCAGGCACGGCCTTGGCGCTGTAGTCCATCGCCGCCAGCCCCTTCAGGATGTCCACGGCATAGGCCAGCTGGTAATCCTCCTCGCGCAGCTTGGCGGTGGCCTCGACTTCCTTGGCCTCCTGCTCGATCTGCTTCTTCTCCTCGTCCGACACGGCGTCGTTGTTCAGCGCGCCGCGCAGGTCGGCCTCGGAGCTGAGGAATTTCGAGTCGGTCTTGGGCTTGTTCTCGTCCGCGCCTTCCTCGTCCTTGGGCGGGGTCGGCTGCTGCACGATGATGTCGGGCTGGATCCCCAGCGCCTGGATCGACCGGCCCGAGGGCGTGTAATAGCGCGCCGTGGTCAGGCGGATGGCGCTGTCGGCGGTCACCGGCATGACGGTCTGGACCGAGCCCTTGCCGAAGGATTTCGTCCCCACGACGATGGCGCGGCGGTGGTCCTGCAGCGCGCCGGTGACGATCTCGGAGGCCGAGGCCGAGCCGCCGTTGATCAGCGCCACCATCGGCTTGCCCTCGGCCAGGTCGCCCGGCTTGGCGTTCCAGCGCTCGGATTCCTCGGGCTTGCGGCCGCGGGTCGAGACGATCTCGCCCTTGTCGAGGAAGGCGTCCGAGACCTCGATGGCCTGGTTCAGCAGCCCGCCCGGGTTGTTGCGCAGGTCCAGCACGAAGCCCGTGACCTTGTCGATGCCGCCGGCCTCCTTGATCGCCTTGGCCATCTCGGTCTTCAGCGTATCCATGGTCTCGTCGTTGAAGGTGGTGACGCGCAGAACGACGGCATGGCCCTCGATCCGGGTCTTGACCACGGTCAGCTTGATCGTGTCCCGCGTCATGGTCAGGTCGAAGGGCTCCTTCTCGCCCTCGCGCAGGATGGTGATCTTGATCTCGGAGCCGATGGGCCCGCGCATCTTCTCGACCGCCTCGTCGAGGCTCAGCCCCATCAGCGATTCGCCGTTCACATGGGTGATGAAATCGCCGGCCTTGACGCCCGCCTCGGCGGCAGGCGTGTCGTCGATGGGCGAGATCACCTTGACCAGCCCGTCCTCCTGCCCGACCTCGATGCCGAGGCCGCCGAAGCTGCCGCGGGTCTGGGTCTGCATGTCCTCGTAATCCTTGGCCGACAGGAAGGACGAATGCGGATCCAGCGAGGTCAGCATGCCGTTGATCGCCGCCTCGATCAGCTTCTTGTCGTCCACCTGCTCGACGTAGTCCGAGCGCACCCGCTCGAACACATTGCCGAACAGGTCCAGCTGCTCATAGACCGAGGCGTTCTTGCCCGTTTCCTGCGCGACCAGCGGGCCGGCGAATTGCGTGGCGACCACCGCACCCGCAAGCGTGCCGATCGCCCCTGCCAGAAGATAGTGTTTCATTCCGTCTCGTCCTGCCCGGTTGCGTTTCGGCCGGTTCCACCCTGCGTGGTATCGCCGACAATGGGATTCATCACGAACCACTCGGCCGGGTCCAGCGTTTCCTTGCCCCGGCGCAGTTCAACATACAGTGTCTCGTTCTGTCCAGCGCCGCCGCCGGCGGCGGCATCGGCGACGAACTCGGCCCCGAATTCCTGCGCCGGGGGCTCTTGCCCGCCCATCAGCCCGACCGGCTCGCCCGCGGCCAGCACGTCGCCGGTCTCGCCAAAGACTTGCGCCAGCCCGGCGAAGATCAGCAGATAGCCGCGCGCCGGCTCGACGATCATCACATTGCCATAGTCCAGCAGCGGGCCGCGATAGCGGATCGTCGCCGGCCAGGGCGTGGTGACCAGCGCCGCCGGCGCGGTGGCGATCACCAGGCCGGGGCGGCGCACGCCGGCCGCATCCGGCTCGTCGTAGCGGCGGATCACCTGGCCCAGGGCGGGCAGGGGCAGGCTGCCCTGCGCGCCCTCGAAATCGGCCATCGGCGCGCCCACGTCCTGCTCCATGCCGGTGATGCCCGAGGCGAAGGCTTCCAGCGTGTCGGCCGATTGCACCAGCGCCGTCAGCTCCTTGGGGTCCTTGCCGAAGCGCACCGGCAGGCTGGAACGGTCGGTCACGGCCGAGGCCAGCAGCCGCCGCGCCTCCTGCACCTGACCCAGGCCCTGAGCCAGCGTGTTGGCGGCATTCAGCTGGATGGCGCGGACGGCGCGGATCTCTTCCAGCTTCTGCTGCATCTCCCTGGCCTCGGCTTCCAGCCCGGGGGCCACGGCATCCAGGATCATGCCGGCCCGGGCCGAGGCTTCGGGTCCGGCGGGATGCAGCAGCAGCATGGTCTCGGGCGATTTCTGCATCGAGGTCATCACCCCCAGCACCCGGCCCAGCCGGTCGCGCCGGGCGTCGAATTCGGTGCGGATCTCCTGCTCGCGCACGCCGGCGCGGCGCAGCCCGCTGCGCAGGGCCGACAGGCCCTGTTCATAGGCGCGGATCATCCGGGTCAGCGAAGCGACCTGGTCGTCCTCGGTCAGCGCCTCGTCCAGCTGATCCACGGCGGCGCGCAGCATCTCGGCCGCCTGCGCCGCCTCCTGCGCGGCCTGGCCCAATGGCGAATCGGTCTGGGCCGGGGTCGCCGGCTGCGCCGGGGCCATCGAGCCGAGGCCGAGCGCGGCGACGACCGGCAGGAGCAGCTTCAGCCTCATGCGCGGGCGATCAGCGAGCGGCCCGTCATCTCGGGCGGCAGTTCCAGGCCCATCAGGTCCAGGACCGTGGGTGCCACGTCGGCCAGCCGGCCGTCGCGGACCGTGGCGCCGGCCGGGCCGCCGAAGACGATCACCGGCACCGGGTTCACGGTATGGGCGGTATGCGGGCCGCCGGTCTCGGGGTCGATCATGGTCTCACAATTGCCGTGGTCGGCGATCACCACCGCCGCGCCGCCGGCCTGTTCCAGCGCCGCCAGCATCAGGCCCAGGCCCTGGTCCACCGCCTCGCAGGCGCGGATCGCGGCGGGCAGGCTGCCGGTATGGCCGACCATGTCGGGATTGGCGAAATTGACCACGATCAGGTCGTAGCCGGCTTCGATCGCCTCGACCAGTTTCGCGCTGACCTCGGGCGCGGCCATTTCCGGCGCCAGGTCATAGGTCGCGACCTTGGGGCTTTGCGGCATGAAGCGGTCCTCGCCCGGCTCGGGTGCCTCTTGGCCGCCGTTCAGGAAGAAGGTGACATGCGGATATTTCTCGGTCTCGGCCAGGCGGAACTGGCGCAGGCCCTTCTGCGCGACCCAGGCGCCCAGGGTGTTCGCCACCTGCCGCTTGGGATAGGCCGCGTCCATGAATTCGACATGCCGGGCCGAGTAGTCGACCATGCCCAGCAGCACCGCCCATTCCGGGCGCCGGCCGGTGTCGAAAGAGTCGAAGCCCGGGTCGCCGACGGCGGCCATGATCTCGCGCGCGCGGTCGGCGCGGAAGTTCAGGCAGAAGAACCCGTCGCCGTCCCGGGCGCCGGCATAATCGCCGATGACCCGCGGCTGGATGAATTCGTCGGTCTCGTCATGGCGATAGGCCTCGGCCACGGCGCGGGCGGCATCCGTCGCCGGCATGCCCTTGCCGTGGACCATCATCGCATAGGCGCGCGAGACCCGTTCCCAGCGGTTGTCGCGGTCCATGGCATAGTAGCGGCCGATGACCGTGCCGATGCGCGCGCCCTCGGGCAGGCTGCCTTCGAGCTCGGTGATGAAGCCCAGGGCCGATTTGGGCGGCACGTCGCGGCCGTCGGTGACGGCATGGACCACCACCGGCACGCCCTTGTCGGTCACGGCGCGGGCGGCGGCGACGACATGGTGGATATGGCCGTGCACGCCGCCGTCCGAGATGATGCCCATCAGATGCGCGGTTCCGCCGCTGGCCTGCAGCTTGCGCACGAATTCGTCCAGGCCGGTGTTGCGGTAGAAGCTGCCGTCCTCGATGGCGAGGTCGATCTGGCCCAGGTCCATGGCGACGACCCGGCCGGCGCCGATATTGGTGTGGCCGACCTCGGAATTGCCCATCTGGCCGCGGGGCAGGCCCACGTCCGGGCCGAAGGTGATCAGGGTGCCGTGCGGGTATTCGCGCATCAGCCGGTCGAAGTTCGGCACCTGCGCCTGTGCCGGGGCGCTTTGTTCGGGGCGGTCGGAGATGCCCCAGCCATCGAGGATGCAGAGGACGACGGGTTTCGGACGGGTCATGGGCGGCCTTCTTCGCGGATCGGGATGCTTCTAAAGCCGCAAGGGCCGGGGGGCAAGTTCGCGCTGGGAATTGCCGCCCGGCGCCGCCGATCGTGAACGGGCGATCTTGAACGGGCGGTGCCGGCGGCGCGGGGCCGCCCGGGCATTCGGGAAACGGTGCAGAGGCGGCGCGCCGCGCGGGCGGGGCGCGCCGGTCCCGGGATCAGGCGTCGAGCGGGCGGGCGGTGATCTCATAGGCGAAGGCCTTGGCGTCGAGTTCGTCCAGCGGCTTTCCGTCCAGCGTCGCCTGCGGATACATCAGGAAGGGCAGCGGCCGGTCGCGGCCGGCCAGAACCAGGTCCTCGGCGGTGTTGTAGCCGACCCAGTTGCCTTCCCAATTGCCGAACAGCGCCGCGTTGACCTGGGTCACCAGCGGATCGGCGGGGTCCTTGATCCAGGTGTCGGTCTCGGCCCGCATGACCTTCAGCACGTCGGCGGGATCCATGGCGACCCAGCCGTGACCGCTTAGCCAGACCTCGGCCCGGCAATGCTGGGCGCCGGTGATGGCGGCGTCATTGGCGCCGAGCTGCTTGAAGCCGAAGGCCGAGGGCGCGACGCGGATGCCGTAGACGTCGCGCGCCGGCACGCCTGAGGCCCGGGCCAGCGCCACGAAAAGCCCGTTCAGGTCGGCGCATTTTCCGCCCTTGCCGGCGCTGGCCAGGGTGGCCACGACGTCGCCGGGGCCGCAGCCGGGGGTGTCCAGGTTGCGATGGCAATTCGTCACGATCCAGGCATAGATCGCCCGGACCTTGTCCACATCGCTTTGCGCCCCGGCGGTGATGCCGGCCGCGGTTTCCGCCACGACTCCGTCCAGCGGCTTGTTGCCCGAGGGCCGCAGTGCGGCCTTCAGCACTGCCGGATCCTCGGCGACCTCGGCGGTCCGGGACAAGTCCACGGTACGGTTGCGGGTCTGTAAGCTGCTGGTCAGCACCAGTTCCGGCGCGCCGCCGCCTTGGAAGCTGGCATGCAGGTAGCGGGCGCCGCTGGCGGGATCGGTGACGATGCGGGCGCTGGCGGCATTGCCGCCGATCTCATTGCCGATGCTGCGCTGGTAGTCGTTGTCGAGCGAGGGCACCGGCAGCCAGACCTGCGCCGGTCCGGACCCCGCGGGCAGGGTGACGCGGGTCACGGTCTGGAAGCTGCGCCAGTCGCTGGGCTGGGGCGCGAAGCGGCGGGGCTCGGCCGCCCGCGCGGGCAGGGCGAGGCCGCCCAGCACGGGCGCGAGGCCCGCCGCCGCGGCAAGTTTCAGGAAGCTGCGTCGAGGCTGGTAAGGCATGATCCGCTCCTTTCGCGTTTCGCGTTCAGCGTCGCAGGGCGGCCGCCCTGCCGGACCGGTTCATGCTAGGCGGGATCCCGCCCCGGCTCAAGCGCTGGCGCGGGTTTCGGCGGCGATCTCGGCCCTGGACTTGCGGCCGCGCTCGGTCGCGGATTTCAGCTGGCCGCAGGCGGCCATGATGTCCTCGCCGCGCGGGGTGCGGATGGGCGAGGCGTAGCCGGCCTTGTGGATGATGTCGGCGAAAGCCTCGATCCGTTCCCAGCTGGAGCGCTTGTAGGCCACGCCCGGCCATTCGTTGAAGGGGATCAGGTTGATCTTGGCCGGGATGCCGCGGATCAGCTTGACCAGCCGGCGCGCGTCCTCGTCGCTGTCGTTCACTCCGTCCAGCATGACATATTCGAAGGTGATGCGCTCCGAATTCGACAGCCGCGGGTATTCGCGCAGCGCGTCGAGCAGCGTCCGGATGTTCCATTTGCGGTTCACCGGCACCAGCCTGTCGCGGATCTCGTCCGTGGTGGCGTGGAAGCTGACCGCCAGCAGGCAGCCGATCTCCTCGGCGGTCCGGGCGATCTCGGGCACGATGCCCGAGGTGGACAGCGTGATGCGGCGGCGCGACAGGCTGAGCCCCTCGCCGTCCATCACCACCTTCATGGCGTCGCGGACGTTCTCGAAATTGTAGAGCGGCTCGCCCATGCCCATCAACACGACGTTGCTGACCAGCCGCGTCTCGTCCTTGGGCGCGCCGGGCTGGGGCCATTCGCCCAGGTCGTCGCGGGCGACCATGACCTGGCCGACGATTTCCCCGGCGGTCAGGTTGCGCACCAGCCTCTGCGTGCCGGTGTGGCAGAAGGAACAGGTCAGCGTGCAGCCGACCTGCGAGGAAATGCACAGCGTGCCGCGGTTTTCCTCGGGGATGTAGACGGTCTCGACCTCATGCCCGCCGCTGATGCGCAGCAGATATTTGCGGGTGCCGTCGGCGCTGACCTGGCGGGTGACGATCTCGGGCAGGGCGATCTGGAACCGCTGGGCCAGGAAGGCGCGATAGTCCTTGGCCAGGTTGGTCATCAGCGCGAAATCGCGCACGCCCCAGTGATAGACCCATTGCCAGATCTGGCCCACGCGCATCTTCGCCTGCTTTTCCGGCGTGCCGGCGGCGACCAGCGCCTCGCGCAGCTGCTCGCGGGTCAGGCCGACGATGTTGGTCAGCGCCGATTCCGGCAGCTTGCGCGGAATGGTCAGAAGGTCCTGCGTGATCGGGGCGGCGGGCGCTGCAGGGGTCGGGGCGTTCATGGCTGGGCGGGTCCGGGCGTTGGGCAAGGCCCCTATATAGGCGAAAGCGGTCCAAAAGAAAACAGGGGCCGAAGCCCCTGTCCCTGTCCGTTCCGGTGGCTGCGGCCTATTTGCAGGCGGCCTGCGCCTTGTTGGTCGCGGCGGTGATGCCCGACAGGCTGAACGTGTCCTTGGTCACGGTGCCGCGGGCCGAGCGCCCGCTGATCACCGCCGACGAGCCGCCGCGCAGCGCGCTGACCAGCTTGCTGTCTTCCGAGGGCGAGCCGGTCCAGGCGCTTTCGCCTTCGGTGAACAGCTTGAAGACATTGCCGCCGATGTTCACCTCGACCGCCGAATCCGGCGCGAAGGGATAGCCGCCCGAGAACGAGACCTCGCCGCCCTGGCCGGGGCGATAGGCGACGTAAAGGCGGATGTCGCCGCGGGTCACGTCCTTGGGCTTGCCCGAGGAATCCAGGTTCTGCGTCGACTTGGGCGCCGAGACGGCCCAGCATTCCTTGGGGCTGTTCGCCGAGAAGACGGTCCAGTCGCCCTCGGTCCCGATGACATTCGTCGAGTCCTGGGCCAGGACCGGCGAAGACGCGGCGATCGCGATTGCAGCGGCTGCCGCTGCGGCGCGCGGCGCGGATTTCAACATGCTCTGGTCTCCTGCCATGGTCCGGTTCGATCCGGTTTGTTGCCGATGACGGTGGTGTTTTCAACCATCTGGCTGCAAGATAATGCGAAATTGAACGCGGGAAAAACCCCCATTCTGTGGAAAATCGCGCGATTGTCAGAGGAAATGCGACCCATGACGGCAGCAAGGCTCATCGAATTGTGGCGCGGCGGCCTGCGCGAGAGCAGCCATCTGGGCCATGTGGTGATCTCGGATGCCGACGGCGTGGTCGAGGCCTGGGGCAATCCGGGCACGGTGATCTTCCCGCGATCCTCGTGCAAGATGATCCAGGCGCTGCCCCTGGTGGAAAGCGGCGCCGCCGATGCGGTGGGCCTGGGGCCCGAGCACCTGGCGCTGGCCTGCGGCAGCCACAACGGCGCCCGCAGCCATGTCGATCGGGTCGAGGCCTGGCTGTCCGGCCTGGGCTTCGAGGACGAGGACCTGCGCTGCGGCGCCCATATGCCGCGCGATCCGCAGGAATACCGCCGGCTGCTGTGTTCGGACGCGAGCCCCTGCCAGGTCCACAACAACTGTTCGGGCAAGCATGCCGGCTTTCTGACGCTGAAGCGCCACATCAACGCCGGGCCGGAATATGTCGAGCTGGACCATCCCGTGCAGCGCGCCGTGCGCCGCGCCTTCGAGGAGGTCACCGGCGAGACCGCCGCCGGCTGGGGGCTCGACGGCTGCTCGGCGCCGAATTTCGCCTGCACGGTCGAGGGGCTCGCCCGCGCCATGGCCGGGTTCGCCCGCCCGCGTTCTGGCAAGCGCGGCGCGGCGCAGCGCCGGCTGTTCGAGGCGATGGCGGCCCATCCCGATCTCGTCGCCGGCGAGGGCCGGGCCTGCACCGACCTGATGCGCGCCATGCGGGGCCGCGCCGTGGTCAAGACCGGCGCCGAAGCGGTCTTCGTCGCCATCGTCCCCGAGCGCGGGCTGGGGGTGGCGCTGAAGGTCTCGGACGGCGGCACCCGCGGCGCCGAGGCGGCGATCACCGCGCTGATGGTGCACCTGGGCCTGCTGTCCGCCGAGGACCCGGTGGTCGCGAAATACCTGACCGGCCCGATCCGCAACTGGCGCGGCTTCGAGACCGGCGAGATGCGCTGCGCCTCGGGTTTCCCGAACTGAACCCTTCGGTAAAAGCCTGATTCCGAACCATTTCGGCCGGCGGTTTCCTGCCGCCGGCCCGGCCTGCGCATGTCGGGCACGGCGGGGATGTGCCAGTGTGGATCCACCCGTGAAACGGGCAAAGCCCTTTTTGTTAATGAGGTAGATCCATGGCAACGCTGCCCTATGATTATTACTGGTCCGTCTATTCCGAGACCCTGGCCGACGTGGCCGCCGAACTGGCCCGGCAGCTGGCGCGTCTGCCGCGGCTGAACCTGGTCGAGGGCGCCGCCGGCGCGGACATCCTGGAGGGGACGCGCCGGGACGATGCCCTGCTGGGCGGCGGCGGCAACGACACCATGCGCGGCCATGACGGCGCCGATTTCCTGCACGGCGGCTTCGGCAACGACCGCATGTGGGGCGGGAATGGCGGCGATTCGATGCATGGCTGCAACGGCAACGACAGCATGTGGGGCCAGGGCGGCAACGATTTCATGCATGGCGGCTTGGGCAACGACCGGATGTGGGGCGGCACCGGGAACGACAGCCTGCATGGCTGCTTCGGCGACGACATCCTGAAGGGCGAGGCCGGCAACGACTTCCTGCACGGCGGCTTCGGCAAGGACCAGCTGTTCGGCGGCAGCGGCAACGACACGCTCAACGGCTGTTTCGGCGACGACCTGATCGACGGCGGCGCCGGCGACGACCTGCTTTCGGGGGGCTACGGGCACGACACCTTCGTCTTCAACGGCGGCCGCGACCGCATCATCGATTTCGAGACCGGGGCTTGCGGCTGCGACTCGGATCACCGGGCCGAGACCATCCGCGTCGATCTGGACGGGGTGGACAGCTATGCCGAACTGATGGCCGCCGCCCGGCAGTCCGGCGGCAATACGGTTTTCGAGCTGGGTGGCGGCAATGCGCTGGTGCTTGAAGGCGTGGTGATGGCGGAACTCGACTCATCGATGTTCGTCTTCGTCTGATCCCTTCCGGCGGACCGGTGCCGGGCGGCGCGCGCGCCGCTTCGGCATCGGTCACGGCCTACGGGAAATGGGGCGCAGGCCCCTTCCCATCGAAGGTTGACGAACAAGGATTCCCGAGTCAGCTGCGACGAAAATCGTTCCGGCTTCGGGGATCAGTCTGGAAAGGCACAACCTTGTGGATGCAGGTTTGTCCGGCGCCTGGCCGGGTCCGCGCTGCCGCCGCGCACGGTCTCTTGGCGATCTGTCAGAGCATCTGCCAGATCAGCCGCAGCGCCAGCGCGGTCGAGGTGGCGACCAGCAGCGGCTTGATCACCCGCGCGCCGATCCGCATCGCCAGCCTGGCGCCCAGCATGGCGCCGGCCACCTGCGCCAGCGCCATGGCGGCCCCCACCAGCCACAGCGGCTGGCCGACCAGCGCGAAGGCGGTCAGCCCGCCCAGGTTCGAGGCGAAGTTCAGCAGCTTGGTATGCGCCGTCGCCTTCAGGATGCCGTAGCCCGCCAGCGTGACGAAACCCAGCATGAAGAAGGACCCGGTGCCCGGCCCCAGCAGCCCGTCGTAAAAGCCCACGGCCGGCACCACCGTGGCGGCGAAGGCCGCCGGCGTCAGGCGGCGCAGGCGGTCGGTGTCGTCGAGCCCGGGTTTCAGCGCGAAGAAGGCGGCGATGCCGATCAGCAGCACCGGCAGGCCGAACCGCAGCGCCTGCGTCGGCAGCCAGCTTACCAGCGTCGCGCCGGCCAGCCCGGCGAGAAAGGCGATGGCGGCCTCGGGCAATTGCGCGCGCGGATCGACCAGCCCGCGCCGCGCATAGGAGATGGCCGCCGTCGCCGCGCCGAAGACGCCCTGCACCTTGTTGGTGGCCAGCGCCTGCGCCGGCGGGATCCCGGCCAGCATCAGCGCCGGCACGGTGATCAGCCCGCCGCCTCCGGCGATGGCATCGACGAAGCCGGCGACGAAGGCGGCCGTCATCAGCATCGGCAGCAGGTCGAGGGAAAGCTGGAACATGCCGCCCTTTGCGGCGCCTTGCGCGGAATGTAAAGCCGCCCTGCGCGGCACGGCCGGGGTGAGTATTTGGCGAACGAAGAAATCGGGGCGGATGGGCCTTGTCGCTGCGGGCTGCGCGGTTGTCGCGGGTATTTCTGAGGTGGTGAAGGCGCTCAGGCGCGGGGGTGGGCGGAGCGATAGACCGCCAACAGCCGGGCGTCGTCTACACCGGTATAGACCTGCGTCGTGGCCAGGCTGGCGTGGCCCAGCAGTTCCTGGATGGTGCGCAGGTCGCCGCCCGCCGCCAGCAGATGGGTGGCGAAGCTGTGACGCAGCGCATGCGGCGTCGCCGTCGGCGGCAGGCCCATGACCTGGCGGGCGTGGCGCATCGCGCCCGAAATCAGCGCCTGGTTCAGCCGCCCGCCGCGCGCGCCGCGGAACAGCGGCGATTGCGGTTCCAGCGGCCAGGGACAGACGGCCAGATAGGCCGCCACCGCCTCGCGCGCGATGGGCAGCACCGGGACCTGGCGTTCCTTGCCGCCCTTGCCGCGGATGGTCAGCGCCTCGCGAAACGGCCAGTCGGCGCCGTTCAGGTTCAGCGCCTCGGAGATGCGCAGCCCGCAGCCGTAGAGCAGCGTCAGCACCGCCGTGTCGCGGGCGGCGATCCAGGGTTCGGGGTGGGTGTCGCCGGCGATGTCCAGCACCGCCTCGGCCTGGTCCGGCGCCAGCGGGCGCGGCAGCGAGCGGGTGAATTTCGGGCTGCGCGCCGCCAGCGCCCTGGAGGCGTCGAAGCCGTGCCGGTCCGACATCCAGCGGATGAAGCTGCGCGTGGCCGAAAGCCGTCGCGCCAGCGAGCGGGCGCCAAGGCCGCGGCCGCGCTCGGCGGCGGCAAAGGCGCGCATGTCGGTCTGGGTCAGGCTGCCCAGCGTCGCGGGCAGGGCCGGCGTGCCGTGATAGCCGCCGAGGAAGGCCAGGAAGGCCAGCAGGTCGGCCTGGTAGGCGCGGATCGTGTGTTCGGACAGGTCGCGCGTCGCCTTTTCGCTGTCGAGCCAGCGCGCGAGATTGTCGGCCATGGCCGGGGCCAGCGCCAGAGGCTCGGCCCCGCCGCTCATCGCCGCAGCCAGGAGATCAGCACCAGCCGGAACACCTGGCCGAAGAAGCGCAAGAGGTCCGTGCCCTGCGCAGGGTTGAACCGCCCCATCTCGGCCGAGCCCATCAGCAGCAGCGCCGGGAAGCGGCCGGGGCCCAGGTCCAGCGGCAACAGCGCCTCGGAGCGGATCGGCGCCCGGGTTTCGCCGTGGAAGGCCTGGGTCTGGCTGGCGGTGCGGCGCAGTACGATGTCGTCGCCCCGCGGCGCGCGCCGGCCGCCCGAGATCAGCTCGGCCACCGTGCCCGAGGGGGCGACGATCAGCGGGCCGCTGGCCTCGGGCTGGGGCAGGGCGCCGCCCGATTCCATCACCAGCCGCAGGGTTTCCACCCGCAGGATCGGCGCCACCGCCAGGTCGAGGTTTTCCAGGAAATCCTCGAACTCCATCGGTTCCAGCAGCGACAGCACGGCGCGGTGGATGGTGTTCATCCCCGACTGGTTGTCGTAGGCGGCCGAGATCACCGATTCATGCGCCGCCTCCAGCCGGTCCAGCCGCGATTCCAGCGCCTGCATGGCGCGGCCGCGGATATCGATGACGTTCTCGCCCACCTCGGCCTCGCGCGCGCCGATCAGCGCGCGCATCAGGTCGCGGTCGGCGAGGATCAGCTCGGGCTGCGCCAGCAGCCGGGCGCGGGTCTCGTCGGAAAGCGGCTGGGGTTCGGCCTTGGTTTCGGCGGGCATCAGACGATCTTCTGCCCGGTCTTGGCCCAGTCGGCGTTGAACTGTTCCAACCCCTTGTCGGTCAGCACGTGGTTCGCCATCGCCTTGATCACGGCCGGGGGCGCGGTGATGACGTCTGCGCCGATGCGGGCGGCGTCGGTGATGTGGTTAACCGAACGGATCGAGGCCGCCAGGATTTCCGTCTGGAAGTCGTAATTGTCGTAGATCTCGCGGATCTGGGCGATCAGTTCCATGCCGTCGAAGTTGATGTCGTCCAGCCGGCCGATGAAGGGGCTGATGAAGGTGGCGCCGGCCTTGGCGGCCAGGATCGCCTGCGCGGCGCTGAAGCACAGCGTCACGTTGACCTTGTGGCCCTGCGAGGACAGCGCCTTGCAGGCCTTGAGCCCGTCCCAGGTCAGCGGCACCTTGACGGTGATGTTCGGGGCGATCTTCGCCAGGTGCTCGCCCTCGCGGATCATGTCCCCGGCCTTGCTGGCGACGACCTCGGCGCTGACGGGGCCGTCGACCAGGTCGCAGATCTCCTTGGTGACTTCCAGGATGTCGCGGCCGGACTTGAGGATCAGCGACGGGTTGGTGGTGACGCCATCCACCATGCCCAGATCGTTCAGCTCGCGGATGGCGGCGACGTCGGCGGTATCGACAAAGAACTTCATCTGCGGGGACCCCTTTTGCGATTTTGCCCCGGGTTTAGCGCATAACAGCCGGCGCGTGAAGTCCGCCCGGCTTGCGGGCGGGCGCGGCCCTGTGCAAGATCCCGGCCTTGTCCGCAGGAGAGTGCCCTTGGAAGCCCTGAACCCCGACCTGTTCGATCTGCTGCCGCTGCTGGCCGCCGGCCCGGTGCTGGTCGGGCATTGGCCGCTGCTGCTGTTCGTCGGCTGGGCTGCGGTGCCCTGAACCCGATGCCGCCGCCCTTCTATCCCCATGGCGCGCGCATCGCCGTGCTGACGCAGGAAGTCGTCGGCGTGCTGGATTATCTCGCGCCCGAGGGCGGGGTGCGGCTGGGCCAGCTGGTGGTGGTGCCGCTGGGACCGCGCCGGGTGATGGGGGCGGTCTGGGGGCCGGGCATGGGCGATTTCGACATGGCCAAGCTGCGGCCCGTCGCTCGGCTGGTCGATGCGCCGCCGCTGTCGGGGGGCATGATCGAATTCCTGACCCGGATGGGCGAATACACGCTGACGCCCTTGCCTGCGATGCTGCGTATGGCGACGCGGGCGCCGGACCTGGACCAGCCGCCCTCGGCCCGGCGCATCATCCATCGTGCGGGGCCGCCGCCCGAGCGCATGACCGACGCCCGCGCCGCCGTCCTGCGGGTGATCGAGGATCACGGCGGTGCCGGCTTCGCCCCCGGCGAGCTGGCGCAGCTGGCCGGTGTCAGCCCGGGCGTGGTGCAGGGGCTGGTCAAGTCCGGCACGCTGGCCGAGGTGCTGGCGCCGCGAGACGTGCCCTATCCGCGGCTCGATCCCGGCCTGCCCGGCAAGCCGCTGGCCCAGGACCAGGCCGAGGCCGCCGATGCCCTGCGGGCCGAGGTCGCCCGCCGCGCCTATGGCACCACGCTGCTGCGCGGCGTCACCGGCTCGGGCAAGACCGAGGTTTACCTGGAGGCCGTGGCCGAATGCCTGCGCCAGGGCCGGCAGGCGCTGGTGCTGCTGCCCGAGATCGCGCTCTCGGCCGAGTTCCTCGACCGGGTCGAGGCCCGTTTCGGCGCCCGGCCCGGCGAATGGCATTCCGGCATCACCCGCAGCGAGCGCCGCCGGCTGTGGACCATGGCGGCGACGCATAACGTCGGCCTGGTGGTCGGCGCCCGCTCGGCCCTGTTCCTGCCCTTTGCCGACCTGGGCCTGATCGTCGTCGATGAGGAGCACGATTCCAGCTACAAGCAGGAGGACGTGGTCTATTACAGCGCCCGCGACATGGCGGTGCTGCGCGCCAGCATCGAACAGGCGCAGGTGGTGCTGGCCTCGGCCACGCCCTCGGTCGAAAGCTGGGTCAACGCCGCCGCCGGGAAATACCGCCGGCTGGACCTGCGGTCGCGCTATGGCACCGCCGAACTGCCGGAAATGGGCACCGTCGACCTGCGGCAGCAAGAGATGGAGAGGGGCCGCTGGATCAGCCCGCGCCTTGCGACCGAGATCGCCGCCCGCAAGCAGCGCGGCGAGCAGTCGCTCTTGTTCCTGAACCGGCGCGGCTATGCGCCGATCACCGCCTGCCGCGCCTGCGGCCAGCAGATCGGTTGCGACCATTGCGATGCCCGCATGGTCGAGCACCGCTTCCAGAACCGCCTGGTCTGCCATCAATGCGGCGAGACCAAGCCGATCCCGACCGCCTGTCCTGCCTGCGGCGTCGAGGGCAAGATGACCGCCATCGGCCCCGGCGTCGAGCGTCTGGCCGAGGAGGTCGCCGAACGGTTCCCCGAGGCCCGCGTCTCGGTGCTGTCCTCGGACCTGTTCCACTCGGCCCGGGCGCTGAAGGAGGCCATCGCCGAGATCGGGGCCGGCGAAACCGACATCATCATCGGCACCCAGCTGGTCGCCAAGGGCCACAACTTCCCGCGCCTGACGCTGGTCGGCGTGATCGACGCCGACCTCGGCCTGCAAGGCGCCGACCTGCGCGCGGCCGAGCGCAGCTTCCAGCTGATGCGCCAGGTCGCCGGCCGGGCCGGGCGTGAGGGCGGCGAGGCGCGGGGGCTGGCGCTGCTGCAAACCTATCAGCCCGAACATCCGGTGATCCGGGCGATTCTCTCGGGCCGGGACGAGGATTTCTGGGACGCCGAGGCGGCGCAGCGCCAAGCGGCCGGCATGCCGCCCTTCGGCCGGCTGGCGGGAATCATCCTGTCGCATCCCGACATGCCGGTGGTCGAGGATTACGCCCATGCGCTTGCCCGCCGGGCCGAGCCGCTGCGCGCCGTGGGGGCCGAGCTTTTCGGCCCCGCGCCGGCGCCCATCACCCGCATCCGCGGCCGCTGCCGGGTCAGGATGCTGATCCGCGCCCCGCGCCAGGCGCCGGTGCAGGCGGCGATCGCGGCATGGCTGGCGCAGGCGCCGAAGCCGCCGACGAACCTGCGGCTGGCGGTGGACATCGACCCGCAGAGCTTTTTCTAGCGCCGCCGCTCGATCAGCTTCGAGGCCAGCGGCGCCAGCGTGATGACGATCACCATGCGCAGCAGGTGGTGGCTGACGACATAGGCCAGGTCGGCGCCGGCGATGATGGCGATCACCACCATCTCGGCCTGCCCGCCGGGCAGATAGGCCAGGAAGGCGTCCAGCGTCGGCGCGAGGCCCAGATGGGTGATCAACTCGATGAAGACCAGGCTGATCAGCGCCAGAAACAGCGCATAGACCAGCCCGGCGGTCACGTCGATGCGCAGCTCGCGTCCGGTGATGCCGACATATTTCACCCCGACCGCGACGCCGATGAAGAATTGCGCCGCCTGGATGATCTCGGCCGGCGGGCGGTGTTCGATCACGCCCGACAAGGACAACGCCGCCGTCAGGATCATCGGTCCCAGGATCGAGGCGCCGAACAGGCCCAGCCGCTCGGCCCCCTTCCAGCCGATCAGCCCGGCGGCGACCATGATGGCGATCTCATAGGGATCGGTGGCGCGGATCGAGACGCCGGGCGGCTGCGACAGGTCGACGCCCCAGAAGCTTTGCATGATCAGCGGCGCCACGGTGACGATGACCAGCACCCGCGTCGCGTGGATCAGCGACAGGGCGCGGACGTCGCCGCCGGCCTCTTCGCCGAAGACCAGCATGTCCTGCAAGCCGCCCGGCATGGCGGCATACCAGGCGGTCGGGTGGTCGAAGCCGAAGCCGCGCCGGAACAGCGGATAGCCGACCAGCGCGATCACCAGGATGAAGGCGGGGACGAAGGCCAGCGAGGCGGCGATCTCGGGGATCTTGCCCAGCACCTCGGGCGTGATCGAGGCCCCGACCGCGACGCCCAGGAAGGTGCGCATGAAGGTGCCCAGCCCGCCCGCGCCCATCAGCGGCGCCCCCGCCAGCGCCGCGATCAGGCAGGCGAGCATCGGGCCCAAGAGCAGCGGCAGCGGCAGGTGCAGCGCCAGGAACAGCGCGCCGCCGGCGGCGGCCAGGGCAAAGGTCAGGGTCCGGCGGGCCGCCGCCCCGCGCATCACAGCCCGCACCGGCCCAGCAAGCCGTCCAGCACGCCCGCCAGCCGCTCGGCCCACAGCGCCTGGCCCTCGGCGTCGGCGATCAGGTCGTTCCTGACCTCGATCAGCACGTTCGGCCGGCCATGGGCCAGCGCGTGGCGGTCGATGGAATCGCCGTCCAGATGGCCGGCATAGGGTTCGTTGTCGCCGGTGATCCAGCCCTGCGCCCGGCATTCCCGGATCAGCGGCGGTCCCAGCCTTTCGTCGTGATGCGAATAGAGCACGCCCACCGCCCAGGGCCGGCGCGGCCGGCCGCGCAGCTGGCGGGTAAAGCTGTGGATGGCGCAGATCGCCCGGTCCGGCCGGGCCGCGGCCAGCGCCGCGTAGGCGGCGTGATAGGGGCGATAGAGCCGGTCCAGCCGCCGCTCGCGCTCGGCCGGGCCGGCATGGCGGTTGGCGGGAATCACCGTGCCGTCGTAGAGCCGCATCAGCAGCGTCGGGTCGTCCTCGCCCCGGTTCGGGTCGATCACGAGGCGCGAGAAATCCGACAGGATCGCCGGAGCGCCCAGCCGCTCGGCCAGCCGCACCGCCAGCCCGGCGGCGCCCACGTCATAGGCGATGTGGCGGGCCATGTCCGCGGGCGCGATGCCCAGGGATCCGCCGCCGACCCAGTCCGGCACCCGGTTGGTGGCATGGTCGCAGGTGATCAGCCAGCGCGAGTCGCGCGCGGGTCCGATGGTGGTGAAAGCCTCTGCCGTCATGGTTCCTTTGCCTCGCATCGGGCAATGTTTAGTGCAAGCCTTGCGCAAGGCGCCAGTTGCCGCGTGAGGGTGAATGGGTCTATAGAGCAGCCGATAGCGCAAACACAGGCGGGAGAGACGGATGAGACGGCATCGCAAGGTCAAGATCGTGGCAACCCTGGGGCCGGCATCCAGCGATTTCGCCACCATCCGGGCATTGTTCGAGGCTGGCGCCGACGTATTCCGCCTGAACATGAGCCACGGCACCCATGAGGAACAGCGCGCCCGCTACGAGATCATCCGCAAGGTCGAGGCCGAATCGGGCCGTCCCATCGCGGTGCTCGCCGACCTTCAGGGTCCGAAGCTGCGCGTCGGCACCTTCGCCGATGGTCCGCACGATCTGGTCGAGGGGCAGGGGTTCCGCTTCGATCTCGACGCGACGCCGGGCGACGCGACCCGGGTGCAGCTGCCGCACCCCGAGATCTTCGCCGCGCTGGAACCCGGCGCCGAGCTGCTGGTCAACGACGGCAAGATCCGGCTGCGGGTGCAGGCCTGCGGCTCCGATTTCGCCGATTGCACGGTGACGGCGGGCGGGCCGATCTCGAACCGCAAGGGCGTGAACGTGCCCGACGTGGTGCTGCCGCTGGCGGCGCTGTCGGACAAGGACCGCGACGACCTGGAATTCGCCTGCGGGCTGGGGGTGGACTGGCTGGCCCTGTCCTTTGTCCAGCGCCCCGAGGACGTGATCGAGGCGCGCGAGCTGGCCAAGGGCCGCGCCGCCATCCTGTCCAAGATCGAGAAGCCCGCCGCCGTGCGCGCCTTTTCGGACATCCTGAAGGTCTCGGACGGGATCATGGTGGCGCGCGGCGACCTGGGCGTCGAGCTGCCGGTGCATTCGGTGCCGCCGATCCAGAAGCGGCTGGTGCGCGCCTGCCGCGCGGCGGCCAAGCCGGTGATCGTCGCCACCCAGATGCTGGAATCGATGATCGAAAGCCCGATGCCGACCCGCGCCGAGGTCAGCGACGTGGCGACGGCGATCTATGAGGGCGCCGATGCGGTGATGCTTTCGGCCGAAAGCGCCGCCGGCGCCTATCCGGTCGAGGCGGTGGGCACGATGGACAGCGTGGCGCGTTCGGTCGAGGGCGACCCGACCTATCGCGAGATCATCGAAAGCTCGCGCAGCGCCAAGCGCCAGACCGTGGCCGACGGCATCGTCGCCGCCGCGCGCGAGATCGCCGAGACCACCGACATTTCCGCGATCTGCGCCTTTACCCAGTCCGGGACCACCGGCAGCCTAGTGGCCCGCGAACGCCCGCGCGTGGCGATCATCGCCATGTCCTCGGAAGAGCGGACGCTGCGCCGGCTGTGCCTGACCTGGGGCACCCATTGCGTGCTGACCCCGTCGCTGGAGCGGTTCAAGCAGGCGGTGGTGAACGCGGCCAAGGCGGCGCGGGACTTCGGTTTCGCCGACGAGAACAACCAGATCGTGGTCATGGCCGGCGTGCCCTTCAACGTGCCCGGCACCACCAACATCCTGCGCATCGCCCCCTGCGACGAGCGCTTGATCTATCGCACCGATCCGGAATAAGCCCCGCCTAACGATTTGTTACGGAAAGGTGATTCGATGATCGACATCCTGTTGCTGGCCGGCGTGGCGCTTTGCGTGCTCTCGGTGCTGGCCGCCATCGTCTCGGTGGCGCGCACCCGTGCGCCGCGCGGCGCCGCCATCCTGCTGGTGCTTGGCCTGGTGCTGGTCTTTGCCGGCGCCCGGCTGGATTCGCGGCCCTTCGGCGTCGCGGCGCTGCAGGAAAGCTGGCAGCGGCTGGTGAACGGCCAGGTGACGCTGAGCGACGATCCGGTGACCGCCCCCGCCCAGGAAGCCGAGGCCCCGGCGGCCGAGGCGCCCGTTGCCGAGACCCCCGCAGCCGAAGCGCCGGCCACGGAAGCGCCTGCTGCCGAGACCCCGGCCGCGCCCGAGGCGCCCGCCGAGGTCGCCCCGGCCGAGGCTCCGGCCGAAGTCCCGGCTGCGGAAACGCCCGCCGAGACCCCGGCGCAGGCGTCCGATGACGCGACCCCGGCGGCACCGGCGCCGGCCCAATAAGGCTTGCCAAGATCGGCGTGCCCGCCTATAGGGCACGCTTCCACCCGCGCGGCCGGCCGATATGGCATTGCCGAGTCGCGCGTTCACTCTGACCGCAAGGAGAGTAAAATGCCGAAGATGAAGACAAAAGCGGCCGCCAAGAAGCGGTTCTCGATGACGGCCTCGGGCAAGGTCAAGGCCGGCCCGGCCGGCAAGCGCCACGGCATGATCAAGCGCTCGACGAAATTCATCCGCGACGTGACCGGGACCATGATCCTGTCCGACGCGGACGCGAAGATCGTCAAGAAATACATGCCTTACAACCGCTAAGGAGAACCGGACATGGCACGAGTCAAATCGGGTAAGATCACCCACGCCCGC
Organism: Paracoccus aminovorans; assembly: GCF_900005615.1. Classification (NCBI taxonomy): domain Bacteria; kingdom Pseudomonadati; phylum Pseudomonadota; class Alphaproteobacteria; order Rhodobacterales; family Paracoccaceae; genus Paracoccus; species Paracoccus aminovorans. The sequence continues at coordinate 468,571 of NZ_LN832559.1, forward strand.
CACAAGAAGGTTCTTGACGCGGCGAAAGGCTATTACGGCAACCGTTCGCGCAACTTCCGCACCGCGACCCAGGCCGTCGACAAGGCGAACCAATACGCGACCCGCGACCGCAAGACGCGCAAGCGCAATTTCCGCGCGCTGTGGATCCAGCGCATCAACGCCGCCGTGCGTCTGGTCGATGCGGAGATGTCCTATTCGCGCTTCATCGCCGCGCTGGCGAAAGCCGGGATCGAGGTGGACCGCAAGGTCCTGGCCGACCTGGCCGTGCACGAACCCGAGGCCTTTGCCGCCGTGGTCGCGCAGGCGAAAGCCGCCGCCTGATTTTCGGGCGAAGGTCGAGATGATGGGACCCGCGTCGCGAGGACGCGGGTTTTTTTCTTGGCTGCGGGATCCTTTGCGCTGCGGGGGTCGGGGGCTCTGCCCCCACGCTCCTGCGGCCCCTCGACGGGGCCTCAGGAGCGTTCCCCCGGGATATTTGCGCACAAAAGAAAAGCTGCCGTCGGAACCGCTCCGGGCAAGGCGGGGTTTCGGGAGATGCCGTCTCCGTCCGCCTGTCCCGTCCGCGTCCCCTTGCACCGCAAACCGCTGGGGGTGCTGGGATCGGCCATGGTCGCGCGGCGCAACGTGCTGGAACTGATCCCCGAGATCGCCGTGCGCCAGCCCATGGTGTCGGGCAAGGTCGGCAAGCGCTGGCATATGGTCATGGACCCCGAGGCGCTGCGCGTGGTGCTGAAGGACCGCGTCGAGGACTATCCCAAGTCGCTGGTGACGCGGCTGATCCTGGAGCCGGCGGTGGGCGAATCGATGTTCGTGGCCGAAGGCGCGCATTGGCGTTGGCAGCGGCTCGCCGCCGCCCCCGCCTTTGGCTTGCGCCATGTCGAGGCGCTGGCGCCGGTGATGACCGCCGCCGCAGAGGCCTCGGCCCGGCGGCTGGCGGCGGCGCAAGGGCCGGTCGATGTTTTCGAAGAAACCGTAGCCGCGACTTTCGAGGTGATCTCGGATGTGACCTTTTCCGGGGACGAGGGCTTTGACCGCGATGCCGTGCACCGGGCGATCGACGCCTATATCGAGGGCACGGCGCGGATCTCGGTCCTGGACGTCCTAGGCTTGCCCGGCTGGATTCCGCGGCCGGGACGGTTGCTCTCGGGGAGCGACCTGCGGCGGATGAAGCGCGTCGCGGACCAGGCGATCCGCGCGCGCACCCGTTTCGGTCCGCGCCCGGTGCCGGACCTTCTGGATCTGTTGCGCGCCGGGGCGGATCCCGAGACCGGCCGCCGCATGACCTCGGCCGAATTGCGCGACAACCTGCTGACCTTCATCGTCGCCGGGCATGAGACGACGGCGCTGACGCTGGCCTGGTCGCTTTACCTGCTGGCTTTCGACCCGCAGGTCCAGCAGCGCGCCGCCATCGAGGCGGGCGCGGTGCTGGGCGGCCGCGCCGCGACCGCCGCCGACCTGCCGCGCCTGCCCTATGTCCGCCAGGTGATCGACGAGGCGCTGCGGCTGTATCCACCCGCCGCCTTCCTGTCGCGCACCGCCCGCAGTTCCGACGTTTTGGGCGGGCGCGAGGTGCGGCCCGGCGACACCATCATGCTGCCGATCTATGCGCTGCATCGCCACCATCTGCTGTGGGACGACCCAGACGCCTTCGACCCCGACCGGTTCGGCCCCGGCGTTACCCGCGACCGCTTCGCCTTCCTGCCCTTCGGCGCCGGCCCCCGCATCTGCATCGGTGCCAGCTTCGCGTTGCAGGAGGCGGTGATCATCCTGGCCACGCTGGTCTCGCGGCTGCGCTTTGCCCTGACCGACCGTCAGCCGCAGCCGCGGATGATCCTGACCCTGCGCCCGCATGGCGGGGTCTGGCTGCAGGTGTCCGAACGCTCTTGAAAGCCGGTGCGGCCCGCGCCAAAGTCGCTGCCATGATCACCATCTATCACAAGCCCACCTGCTCGACCTCCCGCAAGGTGCTGCAGATGATCCGCGACGCCGGGCATGAGCCCGAGATCGTGGATTACGCCCGGGCCGGTTGGACCCGCGGCCAGCTTCTGGGCCTGTTCGCCGCGGCCGACCTGACCCCGCGGCAGGCACTGCGGGTCAAAGGCACCGACGCCGAGGAACGCGGGCTGGCGGAGGCCAGCGACGAGGACATCCTTGCCGCCATGGTCGAGAACCCGCTGCTGGTCGAGCGACCCTTCGTTTGCGGTCCCGGAGGCGTGCGGCTGTGCCGACCGGCCGAACGGGTGACCGAGACCTATGGCCGCTGAGGTTTTCCGCGGGCTTTTCCCGGCCCGCCCTGCGTGCTAATCGGCGGGCAAACCGCAAGGAAAGCCCGCCATGTCCGACCTGAACGCCCTTCGCCAGACCTATCTCGACCGCATCTCGGCCGCCGCCGACGGCGACGCGCTGGAGCAGGTGCGCCTGGCCGCCCTTGGCAAGAAGGGCGAGATCAGCGGCATGATGAAGGAACTGGGCCGCATGACGCCGGAGGAGCGCCAGACCACCGGCGCCGCGCTGAACCGGCTGAAGGACGAGGTCGACGCCGCCCTGCGCGCCCGCCGCCAGGGCCTCGAGGATGCCGCCCTGGACGCCCGCCTGCGCGAGGAATGGCTGGACGTGACCCTGCCCGGCCGGCCGCGGCCGCAGGGCACCATCCACCCGGTCAGCCAGGTTTCCGAGGAGGTCACCGCGATCTTCGCCGACATGGGCTTCCGCGTCGCCGAGGGTCCGCAGATCGAATCCGACTGGTTCAACTTCGACGCGCTGAACATCCCGCCCGAGCACCCCGCCCGGCAGGAGCACGACACTTTCTTCATGGCGCGCGCGACGGGCGACAACCGCCCGCCGCATGTCCTGCGCACCCATACCTCGCCGGTGCAGATCCGCGCCATGCAGGAAACCGGCGCGCCGATCCGCGTCATTGCCCCCGGCCGGGTCTATCGCATGGACATGGACCAGACCCATGCGCCGATGTTCCACCAGGTCGAGGGTCTGGCGCTGGGCCGCGACATCTCGATGGCGAACCTGAAATGGACGCTCGAGGAATTCTGCCGCGCCTTCTTCGAGCTCGACGAGGTCGAGCTGCGCTTCCGCGCCTCGCATTTCCCCTTCACCGAACCCTCGGCCGAGGTCGATATCCGCTGCTCCTGGGAAGGCGGCAAGCTGACGCTGGGCCAGGGCAATTCCTGGCTCGAGATCCTCGGCTCGGGCATGGTGCATCCCAAGGTCCTGGCCGCTGGCGGCATCGACCCCGACCAGTGGCAAGGCTTCGCCTTCGGCATGGGCATCGACCGGATCGCCATGCTGAAATACGGCATCCCGGATTTGCGGGCCTTCTTCGAAAGCGACCTGCGCTGGCTGCGGCATTACGGCTTTGCCGCGGGGGATGTGCCGAGCGTGGCAGGTGGGTTGTCGCGGTAGGTTCGCGGCCCTAAATCGATCAAGTTTGAGCCATTAACTTGAGTGGCGAGAGCAATCATGCTGCGCTATGCGGGCCTTTATCAGTTCGCAGGTGCGGCATGAAACATGTTGGTAAGATCGTCGCGGATGCGATAGCTCTGCTGCTCCTGACGATTCCTCCGGCTCTCGCCTGGCAGTTCGAGGAAATCAATGGCTCCGGCGCTGGGACTGTGAAGGCTTGTGCGGCCAGCCACGAATTTCGCAACGCATGGGTTACTTGCGCGTTTACGGCGAAGAGATCGACATTCTTTATCACCATGACGATTTTGCCTTTCCTTGGGGCGAATTGCTGGGACCGGTTTTGATAAAGATTGATGGATCATCTTTTCTCGGCGCGGCCATTTCGGTGAGCTGTCCTCTGCATGATATACGCCCGATGTCATCCACCATGATGATCATTCCGAAGGCCGAGCAGTATGGCAGGCTTTTCAGCAGCATCAGGAATGGCAGAGAAATGCTGATCGCGTTTCCGAATGGGGATGTCTACCCGGTGCCCCTGCATGGCAGCGCAAAAGCCCTTCAGATTGTTTCTGATTGCTGGCGCATGAAAAAGACCGGCCCGAATGATCGGAACCCGTTCGCGACACCCGCTCCGAACAGTCCTTTTGGAACGCCGGCCCAACAGCCCGCGAGCAACCCTTTCGAACAGCCTGCCTGACATAGCAAGGTCCCACTCCACCCTTCCGCCCGGTAACGAATAGCCTCGCTCGCCCTCCAAGCAGGGGGCTTTTCTTCCAACTCGGGCGTTGCCGCCCTTTATCTTTTCGCGATACGGTCACGCCCAGGCGGCTCAGCCGACTGCCCGGTCCCGCACCTTTCATCCGGCTCAACTCCCCTTCCTGACGGCACTGTTGCACAAATCCTGTCATGGATTCATCTGATGAAACCCGTACGGTAGCTGGTCTGCATGAGCCGACCCGCATCCCCGACATACAGAACCCGGAACTGGCCAGCCTACAATGAAGCGCTCAAGCGCCGGGGTTCGCTGACGATCTGGTTCGACCCCGAGATGAGCTGGGATGCCGCGCCGACAGGCAGGCGTGGCCGCCAGCAGACCTACAGCGATGCCGCCATTCAGACGTGTCTTTCGATGAAGGTGCTCTTCGGCATGGCGCTCAGGCAGACGACTGGTTTCGTCGAGAGCCTGCTGCAGTTGGTTGGTCTCGACTGGACGGTGCCTGACTTCAGCACCCTGTCCCGTCGCCAGAAGACCCTGGCTGTGAACATACCGTATCGCGGGTCCAAGGGGCCGCTGCACCTGCTGATCGACAGCACTGGCATCAAGGTCGAGGGCGAAGGCGAGTGGCACGCCCGCAAGCATGGCGGCCCGAAACGGCGCGTCTGGCGCAAGATCCATCTGGGGATTGATGAGGAAACGCTGGAGGTTCGGGCGGTGGAGATCACAGGGAGCCACATCGGCGATGCGCCGGTGTTACCCGACCTGCTCAAACAGATCCCGGCGCACGAGCAGATCGGCCGCGTCACAGCAGACGGCGCCTACGACACCCGCAAATGCCACGATGCCATCGCTGACCGCGGCGCCGACGCTGTCATTCCGCCCCGCAAGAACGCCAAACCCTGGAAGACAGTCGCCGCCGGCGCGGGCGCACGAAACGAGGCTCTGCGGGCATCGAAATACCTCGGTCGTGCCCTCTGGCGACGATGGAGTGGATACCACCCCCGAAGCCGCGTCGAGACGAAGATGCACTGTGTGAAACTGCTGGGTCAGCGCCTCATGGCACGGGACTTTGACCGACAGGTCGCCGAGCTTCAGGTCCGTATCGCTATTCTGAACCGTTACACCGCGCTTGGCACCCCCGTCACAGAGGCCGTGGGATAGATCTGTCCGGGGAAAGGGGAAATCCGGCCATCAACTCTTTGGTGCAACAGAGTCCTTCCTGACGGATGATTTGACCAAGGGCGTCCTGCTCTGTTGACCTTCGACGCCTCGCAATCGCCAGCGGAAGCCCTGGGCCACATGACCGGGATCACCGCACGCCTTCCTTGTGAAGTATCGGTCGGGCCGGGACCGGACCCGGCGGCGCTATCCAGACAGGCCCGCCAGAGATCGCCGCTCAGGCTATGCCAGCGCCATCTCGCCCGTCGTCGCATACTCATCAATATCGCCACGTTCCGTAAACCCATATCCCCATCATCACCGTGGCCGCGCCCATCACCAGCACCCAGGGCTCGCCCGCGATCATGCTTATCGCCAGCAGCACGCCCCACAGCGCCACGATCACCAGCCGCGCCTGCCGAGAATCCCGCGCCAGATGCCACAGCCACAGCGCCCCGCCGCAGGTCAGCGGCACCAGGACCACGACCAGAGCCGTCTCCATCCATCCCTCCACAACCGGAACCTGAGCCCGCCGACGCGTGTGCACCTGCGCGCCTCTGCCAGATGACAGCGCCCTGCCGGCCCGATAATCTGCCGCCCGAATCCCTGTCAGAAATCTCCGCCAGCACCCAAGGGCCAGCATGTCGAACCCCACCACGCTCACCGCCTATGCCACGGCCTTCATGGCCTCGATCAGCCTCTTTGGCCTTGTCGATGCCGGGCAGGCCGGCCAAGGCGGAACCGTCTCTGCGGCCATCACCCAGGCCTATCTGCTGCCGATCCTCGGCATCGCCTCGGCGACCTTCCTGGCGGTGACCATCATCGCGCTGGCTCGCGGCCATCTTGGCCCGCACCCCTGGACCCAGGAAAAGACCGAGCGTGCGGTGCTGGAGCTTGGCATCGCCGCCGCCTGCTGGTTCGGGCTGCTGGCGCTGCTCAGCTATGTCCTGGCTCTGATGGCGCCGGGCTGGATCAGCGGTGCCGGCCCCGCGCTCGCGCGGCATTGGCCCTGGTTCCTGGCCGCGCCCTGCCTGGCCTTCGGCATCCTCGGCCGGGGCAACAAGCCGGCCTGGCTGGCCGGCGCGGCGCTGTTCGTGACCCTGGGCCTGTTCACCGGCTGATCTACCAGCGCGAGCCGAGGCTGCGGCGCATCGCGTCCTTGTCCTCCTGGATCATGCCGGGGATCAGGAACAGGTCGATCAGCGCCCACAGGCAGACCAGCCCGATCAGCGGCCAGCCGATCAGGATCGGCGCCGTCAGCCAGCCCAGGCCCCACAACCCCAGCATCAGCAATCCGCTGACCCAGCGCCCCAGATACATCCGGTGCGCGCCAAAGCCCCACAGCAGGATCGCCAGCAGATAGGCGACCAGCGGCGACTTGGCGTCATTCGCGACCCGTTGTTCGATCAGCATTTCCCGTTGCGTGTCCATCGGCCCTCATGCCCATGTTAATCCCATTCACATATAGGGCGGGCGCGGCGCGGAACAAGGCCGGTGCGCCCGGCGCAGCGCTATCGCCGGCAACGGCCGGAAAATCCGCGACGGCCGGCCGGGGGCGGTGCACGACCCTACCAATCCGCCGCGCCATGCGCTAAGGGACGCGCAAACGACCGGAGCCCGCGCCCATGAAATTCACCCTCTCCTGGCTCAAGGAGCATCTCGACACCACCGCCTCGCTCGACGCGATCACCGAGGCGCTGACCGACCTGGGCCTCGAGGTCGAGGGCGTGACCGATCCGGCCAGCAAGCTGAAATCCTTCACCCTTGCCAAGGTGTTGGAAGCCGTCCAGCACCCCGACGCCGACCGGTTGCGGGTCTGCAAGGTGCTGACCGACGAGGGCGAGAAGCAGATCGTCTGCGGCGCCCCCAATGCCCGCGCCGGCATCACCGTGGTCCTGGCCAAGCCCGGCGATTATGTTCCCGGCATCGACACCACGCTGGGCGTCGGCAAGATCCGCGGCGTCGAGAGCCATGGCATGATGGCCTCGGAACGCGAGCTGGAGCTTTCGGACGAACACAATGGCATCATCGAGCTTGCCTCGGGCGAGGTCGGCGAGAAATTCGTCGACTGGCTGGCCGCGAACCGTCCCGAGGCGGTCGATCCGGTCATCGAGATCAAGATCACCCCGAACCGCCCCGACGCCCTGGGCGTGCACGGCATTGCCCGCGACCTGGCCGCGCGCGGTCTTGGCACGCTGAAGCCCATCGCCGACGTCACCGTGCCGGGCATGTTCCCCAGCCCGATCAAGGTGGTGATTGATGCGCAAGTCGCTGAAAAGGCGCCGTTCTTCTCGGGTCGACTGATCCGGGGCGTCCGGAACGGCCCCTCGCCGGACTGGCTGCAAAAGCGCCTGACCGCCATCGGCTTGCGCCCGATCAACACGCTGGTCGACATCACCAATTTCTTCACCTTCGACCTGAACCGGCCGCTGCATGTCTTCGACGCCGCCAAGGTCAAGGGCGACCTGATCGTCCGCCCCTCGACCGAGGGCGAGGCGCTTTTGGCACTGGACGGCAAGACCTATGCCTTCGCGCCCGGCACCATGGTGATTGCCGACGAGCAAGGCCCTGAAAGCCTGGCCGGAATCATGGGCGGCGAGTTGTCGGGCTGCTCGGAGGAGACCACCGACGTCTTTCTGGAAAGCGCCTATTGGGACCCGATCGCCGTCGCCACCACCGGCCGGGCGCTGAAGATCAACTCGGACGCCCGCTATCGCTTCGAGCGCGGCGCGGATCCGGCCTTCACGCAAAAAGGGCTGGAACTGGCGACGCGGATGATCCTCGACCTCTGCGGCGGCGAGGCCTCCGAGGTCGTCACCGCCGGCGCCATCCCCGATACGACCCGCAGCTATACCCTGGACCCCGCCCGGGTCATCAGCCTGGTCGGCATGGAGATCCCCGAGGCGGAACAGCGCGCCACGCTGCAGGCGCTGGGCTTCCGGCTGGAGGGCAACGAGGCATTCGTGCCGTCCTGGCGCCCGGACGTGCAGGGCAGCGCCGACCTGGTCGAAGAGGTCGCCCGCGTTGCCAGCCTGACCAGGCTGCAAGGCCAGCCGCTGCCGCGCCCGCAGGCCGGCGTGCCGCAGCCGGTGCTGACGCCGCTGCAACGCAGGGAATCGGCGGCGCGGCGCATGGCGGCGAGCCTGGGCTATAACGAATGCGTCACCTACAGCTTCATCGACGCGCAGGCGGCGGCGCTGTTCGGCGGCGGCTCGGACGCGGTGCGGATCGAAAACCCGATCAGCAGCGAGATGACCCATATGCGCCCCGACCTGCTGCCCGGCCTGCTGGCGGCGGCGGCGCGCAACCAGGCGCGCGGCTTCATGGACCTGGCGCTGTTCGAATGCGGCCCGGTCTTCAGTGGCGGCGAGCCGGGCGAGCAGGACCTGCATCTTTCCGGCGTCCTGGTCGGCGCGACGGCGCCGCGCGACCCCTATGCCTCGCGCCGCAAGGTGGGCATCTATGACGCCAAGGCCGATGCCGAGGCGGTGCTGGCCACCATCGGCGCGCCGGCCAAGGCGCAGGTCAACCGCAAGCTGGATGGCTGGTGGCATCCCGGCCGCGCCGGCAATATCGCGCTGGGCCCGAACACGCTGGCCACCTTCGGCGAGATCCACCCGCGCGTGTTGAAGCATTTCGGCATCAAGGGCACGGCGGTCGGCTTTACCGTCCGCATCGCTGCGGTGCCGCTGCCCAAGACCCGCACGCCCTCGCGCCCGGCGCTGGTGCTGTCGGACCTGCAGGCGGTCGAGCGCGATTTCGCCTTCGTTGTGGATGCGCAGGTCGAGGCCCTGACGCTGGTGAACGCGGCGGCGGGTGCGGACAAGGCGCTGATCGAGCGGGTTACCGTCTTCGACCAGTTCACCGGGCTGGAGGGCGGCAAGAAATCCGTCGCCATCACCGCCCGCCTGCAACCGAAGGACAAGACCTTGACGGATGCCGAGATCGAGGCGGTCTCGGCCAAGATCGTCGAGAAAGTCTCCAAGGCGACGGGCGGCGTGCTGCGGAGCTGAGGGCCAGGGCAGGGCGCGTTTGAGCGCAGCCTGCGGCGCCGGGCGTATGCGCCAGCCAGGCGGGCGTCGCACGCTTCGGCTTGCCGTTGCGCGTGGTGCGGGCAACGCCTTTCCAGCCATTGAAGCCTCCGATGCGGCGAGAAGCCTATGCCGTCGAGATACGATCGGTTGTGGCGGATGGCAGAGTGATGAATCCCGTCGCGAATAATGCGTTGCCCGGCGGGTTGACCCCGCCGGATTTGCCTTGATGGATACCGCGAAGCGGGCGGGACCGTCATGTCGCTGTCTCGGTCATAGACGAAGGTTCCTGCCGTCTCGACGTCGCGGATATCGACGGCTTGTCGCGGCATCGTGTCGCGGGTCATTCCACCGTCCCCTTGCGTTGGGCGGTTGCGGCCTGCCACAGCCGCCCGTCGATGGCCGCCGCCCCGGCACCGATCAGGGCCATGCCGGCGACATGGCGCGCCAGCAGGGTTTCTCCAAGGAAAAATGTTCCGAGCAAGATCGCGCTGACCGGGATCAGGAACGTCACCAGCAGCAGGTTGGTGGCCCCTGCGGTGGCGAGGATGCGGAAATACAGCGCATAGGCCAAGGCGGTCGAGATCGCGGCCACGCCGATCAGCGCGCCGATGGCGGCCGGGCTGGGGGGCGGCAGGGTCCAGGGTCGATCCAGGATGAGGACCAGCGGCAGCATGGTCAGGCTGGAGGCGATCACCTGCCCGGTCGCCGTACTCATCGGGCTGATCTTCATGGCCCGGAACCTGCGGCCGAAAATGCCGGCGGCGGCATAGGACATCGCGGCGCCCAGGCACAGCAGCTGGGCAACCGAGCCGGCGTCCAGCTCCTGCAGCGCATCCGGCCCGATCATCGCCGCAACCCCGGCCAGGCCGGCCAGCACGCCGGCGAACTTGCCCCGCGTCAGCCGTTCGTCCCGGGTCAGCACATGCGCGAGAACGACCGTGAACAGCGGCGTCGTGGCGTTCAGGATCGAGGCCACGCCCGACGCAATGTGCTGCTGTCCCCAGACGATCAGCGAGAACGGGATGGCATTGTTCAAAAGCCCCATGCCGAAGAACGCGACCCAGACCCGCCGGTCGGGCGGCAATCGTTCGCCCCGCAGCCGCATGATCGCCAGCAGGAGGATGGCGGCCAGCACCACGCGGGACACGACCACGGTAAGGACGGGCAGCTCTCGCACGGCGACGGCATTGAAAAAGAACGATCCGCCCCAAACCGTGGCAAGGGCCAGGAGCATGGCCCATTCCATCGGGGTCATGGGGCGACGGGATGGCGATGGTGACGACATGGACAAGCCCTCCGGTCCCGCCCTCGGGGGCGGCTATTCGGAGGGGACGGTGTCAGGCCCGGGCAGGCCGCGCGATCCGTTTCTTGCCGTTGAACTGCCCGCGGACATCCCGGCCGTGCCGCGGGAACCGGTCCCGGCGCCTCGGCCGTAGCGCCTTCAGGTCACTCCGCGCCGACCTCGATGCCGCGTTGCACCGCCGGCCGGGCCAGGAAGCGGTCCAGATAGGCCTGGACATTGCCGAACCCGTCCATGCCCGTCTCTTTCTCGGCCTGGTAGTTCACGCGGATCGTGCGCAGCCACGGCCCCACCGCCATGTCGGCGATGGAATATTCGCCGGTGATCCAGTCGCGGCCCTGCAATTGCCGGTCGAGCACGCCCAGAAGCCGCCGCGCCTCGTTGTAATAGCGGGTGCGGGGACGGGGATCCTCGATCTCGCTGCCCTTGTAGCGGTGGAAATAGCCGACCTGGCCGAACATCGGCCCGACGCCGCCCATCTGCCACATCAGCCACTGGATCGTGTGATAGCGCGCATTGCCCGAGGCGGGCAGGAACTTCCCGGTCTTGTCGCCCAGATAGATCAGCATGGCGCCGGTCTCGAACAGGCCGATGGGTGCGCCGTCCGGCCCGTTTGGGTCGATCATCGCCGGGATCTTGTTGTTGGGGTTCAGCGACAGGAACTCGGGGGTCAGCTGGTCCTCGGGGTCGGTGATGCTGATGCGATGCGCGTCGTAGTCCAGCCCGCATTCTTCCAGCATGACCGAGGTCTTGATGCCATTCGGCGTGTTCAGCGTGTAAAGCTGGATCACGTCGGGACGCCTGGGCGGCCAGCGGTGGGTGATGGGAAAGTCGGTCAATGCGGTCATGATGGGGTCCCGTTCCGTTCCGTCTGGGCTGGATTCCGGCAGCGTGTTGTGAGCAAATTCGTCAACACGTGCGACAGGTTGAAAAGGTAAGCACATGATCAAGGAATTCAAGGAATTCATCGCCCGGGGCAATGTCGTCGACCTTGCCGTCGGTATCATCATCGGCGCGGCATTCACCGCCATCGTCAATTCGCTGGTCGCCGACCTGATCAACCCGATCATCGGGCTGCTCACCGGCGGCACCGACTTCAGCGGCCATTACATCGTGTTGAAGGGCAACGTCCCGGACGGCGCCAGCCTGGCGGCGGCGCGCGATTCCGGCGCGGCGGTCTTTGCCTATGGCGCGTTCCTGTCGGCGGTCATCAACTTCCTGATCATCGCCTGGGCGGTGTTCCTGCTGGTCAAGGGCGTGAACAAGCTGCAATCCGCCGCCATCCGCAAGAAAGAGGAAGAGGCCGCCGCGCCCTCCGGCCCGACGCAAGAGGAACTGCTGCTGCAGATCCGCGACGAACTGCGCGCGCAGCGCGGCTGATGCTGCCGGCCGGCGCGTCCGCCGCGCCGGCCATGCGCTCAGCCGATTAGCGCCTCGGGCGCCTGCCAGTCCAGCCCCTGCGCCGCCGCCACCGGGGCCGAGGCCAGCGCGCCCTCATGCGTGGCCAGCCCGGCGCGCAGATGCGCATCCTCGGACAGCGCGCGGCGCCAGCCCTTGTCCGCCAGAGCCAGCACGAAGGGCAGGGTGGCGTTCCCCAGCGCCCGGGTCGAGGTGCGGGCCACCGCCCCCGGCATGTTCGCCACGCAGTAATGCATGATGCCGTCGACCTCGAAGACCGGGTCCTGATGCGTGGTCGGATGCGAGGTCTCGAAACAGCCGCCCTGGTCGATGGCCACGTCCACCAGCACCGAGCCCGGCTTCATCAGCCGCAGCTGCGCCCGGGTGACCAGCTTGGGCGCGGCCGCCCCCGGCACCAGCACCGCGCCGATCACCATGTCGGCGCCGGGCAGCAGATCGGCGATCGCGGCCTGGGTCGCGTATTGCGTGGTCAGCCGGCCCATGAAGACGTCGTCGAGCTCGCTGAGCCGCGGCACCGACCGGTCCAGCACGGTCACGTTCGCGCCCATGCCGACCGCCACCCGCGCCGCTGCCGCCCCTACGACCCCGCCGCCGATCACCACGACATTGCCCGGCCGCACCCCCGGCACGCCGCCCAGCAGCACGCCCGAGCCGCCATTGGCCTTTTGCAGCGTCCAGGCGCCGACCTGGGGCGCCAGCCGGCCGGCGACCTCGGACATCGGCGCCAGCAGCGGCAGGCCGCCCCGGCCATCGGTCACGGTTTCATAGGCGATGGCGGTGACGCCGCTCTCCAGCAATTCGCGGGTCTGGGCGGGGTCGGGGGCCAGATGCAGATAGGTGAACAGCACTTGCCCCCGGCGCAGCATGGCGCGTTCGCCGGCCTGCGGCTCCTTGACCTTTACGATCATGTCCGCCTCGGCAAAGATCGCCGCCGCATCGGGCAGGATGCGGGCGCCGGCAGCCCGGTAGTCCTGGTCCGGGAAGCCGGCGCCCAGACCGGCGCCGGCCTGCACCAGCACCTCGTGGCCATGGGCCGCCGCCTCCCGCACGGCTTCGGGCGTCAGGCCGACGCGGAACTCCTGCGGTTTGATTTCGGTCGGGCATCCGATCTTCATGGGGCTCTCCTCTCTCCTGACGGGATCGTGACACGGGCGTGGGGGGAATTCCCGCTTAAACTGCGCGCGGAATCCGGTTAGATCCGAAGAATTCGCCCGAAAGGGCGCCCGGGACGCGGGGATGTTCACCGATGATCGAGCTTGACGCGACGGACCGCCGCATCCTGACCGTGCTGCAGCGCGACGGCCGCATGACCAATGCCGACCTGGCGGCCGAGGTCGGCCTCTCGGCCAGCGCCTGCCACCGCCGGGTCCAGAGGCTGGAAGAGGCGGGGGTGATTCGCGGCTATGTCGCCCTGCTCGACGCCCGCAAGCTGGAGCGGCCGACCACGGTCTTCGTCGAGATCACGCTTTCCGGCCAGGCGGACGAGCTGCTGGAAGCCTTCGAGCGCGAGGTGCGCAAGATCCCCGACGTTCTGGAATGCCACCTGATGGCGGGTTCGGCCGACTACCTGCTGAAGGTGGTGGCGCATGACACCGACGATTTCGCCCGCATCCATCGCCAGTCCCTGGCCAAGCTGCCGGGGGTGCAGCAGATGCATTCCTCGTTCTCGCTGCGCACGGTGGCACAGACCACGGCGCTGCCGGTCTGACATGAAAAACCCCCGCAAAAGCGGGGGTTTTCCTGAAACGAACGTGTCGCTCGTCTTACAGCGCGCCTTCGCGCTGGGCCTTTTTACGGGCCAGCTTGCGGGCGCGGCGAACGGCCTCGGCCTTTTCACGGGCCTTCTTGACCGAGGGTTTCTCGAAATGCTGCTTGAGCTTCATTTCACGGAACACCCCCTCGCGCTGAAGCTTTTTCTTCAGAGCACGAAGCGCCTGTTCGACGTTGTTGTCGCGAACACTTACCTGCATGTGGTTGTCACCACCTTCCTAGGTTAAAGTTGAGCAGATTTGCAGGACGCGGCCTTCTAGCAGGGCGAATCGCTCTTGTCCAGATTTTCCAGGTCCCTGCGCAATATCGAGGAGGAGAAGGCCATGACGGATGAACGGGAACGGCTGATCGAGGCCGCCCTGTCCCATGTCGTTTTCGAGGGCATGGGCGAAAAGGCCGTGGCCGCGGGCGCCCGCGACCTCGGCATGACGCCGGCGATGGCGCGGGTGCTGCTGCCGCGCGGCGGCGCCGACCTGGCCGCGGCCTATCACCGCAAGGGCGACCGGGCGCTGCGCGACTGGCTGGTCCAGCATCCGCCGCAGGGCCGCTTCCGCGACCGGGTGGCGGCGGCGGTGATGCAGCGCCTTGCGTTCAGCGACCGCGACCTGGCCCGGGCCGGCGCCTCGGTCCTGGCGCTGCCGCAGCATGCCAGCCTGGGCGCGCGGCTGCTGTGGGAGACGGCGGACGCGGTCTGGGACGGGCTCGGCGACCGGTCCGAGGACGTGAACTGGTATTCCCGCCGCGCGACCCTGTCGGCGGTCTATGGCGCGACGGCGCTCTATTGGCTGGGCGACGATTCCCCGGACTGCGAGGCGACGCGGGCCTTCCTGGACCGCCGCATCGCGGGCGTGATGCGCTTCGAGACCTTCAAGGGCCGGATCGGCGCGCTGCCGGGCGTGGGCATGCTGGCCGAGCTCGCAACGGGCTGGATTAAGCGGCCGGAAAATCGCAATCTGCCCGGAGGTTTGCGCGGCGATGCGCGCATGCACAAAGCCAAGGGGGGGCAAGGGTGATTCCCGATGTCATGCAGTCGATCGAAATCTCTGCTCCGGGTGGGGCCGAGGTCCTCAAGCCGGCCACGCGCCCGGTGCCGGTGGCCGGCCACGGCCAGATCCTGATCCGGGTCGCCTGGGCCGGCGTGAACCGCCCCGACGTGCTGCAACGCGCCGGCTCCTACGCACCGCCGCCGGGGGCCTCGGATCTGCCGGGTCTGGAATGCGCCGGAGAGGTCGCGGCCGTCGGCCAGGGCGTGACGCGCTGGAAGCCCGGCGACCGGGTCTGCGCGCTGCTGCCGGGGGGCGGCTATGCCGAATACGCGACCTGCCCGGCGGAACACGCCCTGCCGATCCCCGCGGGCCTGACCCTGCGCGAAGCCGCCGCCCTGCCCGAGACCGCCTTCACCGTCTGGTCCAATGTCGTCATGCGCGGCGGACTGCAGCCGGGCGAGCGTTTCCTGGTTCATGGCGGTTCCTCGGGGATCGGGACCATGGCGATCCAGATCGCCAAGGCCTTGGGTGCGCGGGTCTGGGCGACGGCGGGCTCGGCCGAGAAATGCGCGGCCTGCAGCCGGCTGGGCGCCACCGCCATCAACTACCGCGAAGAGGACTTCGTCGCCCTGCTGCGCAAGGCGGGCGGCGCCGACCTGATCCTCGACATGGTCGGCGGCGACTATATCGCCCGCAACATCAAATGCATGGCCGACGACGGCCGGCTGGTGATGATCGCCTTCCTGGCCGGTCCCAAGGCCGAGATCAACTTCGCCCAGATCATGACCCGGCGGCTGACGGTGACCGGCTCGACCCTGCGCCCGCAATCCGACCGTGCCAAGGCAGCGATCGCCAGCGAGTTGCAGGAGAAGCTCTGGCCGCTGATCGAGGCCGAGGTCGTACGCCCGCAGATCGACAGCAGCTTCCCACTGCGCGAGGCGGTCGAGGCCCATCGCCGCATGGAGAGCAGCGGCCATATCGGCAAGATCCTGCTGCAGGTCTTGGCCGAGGACTGAAGCCGAGCTCTGCGTCGCGGTCGCTGGCCTCCGGCGGGGATATTTATCCACAAAAGAAAAGCACACACCCCGCCCGCCGGAGCAAAGGGTCGGGGTGTGGCTTCTTCTGTGACGGCCATCGGCGTCCCCGCCTGTTCCGTGATGCCAGATTGCCCGCAAATCCTTACGATTCGGTTAACGGCTTCTTTTGTGGATAAATATCCCCGCCGGAGGCCAGCGGCCGTGCCGTCAACGCGGCGCCGGCATCAGGAAGCTGCCGCTGCAATCGCGCCGCGCGTCCGGGGCGCAGGTGCGGGGGGCCAGGTCGCGGGTCAGGCAGATGCGGACCTCTTGCAGCGCGCGGTTTCGGTAGGTGACGGTGATGCCGTCACGAGTGAGCTTGGGGTTGGCGGTAATGAAGGCATCCTCGATCACCTTCGCCGGCAGGGTCACGTCGCGGTCCAGCCGGCGCAGCGGATCGGGGATGGCGATGGCGCGGGCCGCCTCTCGGGTCAGGAGGAAGTAATCGGAGCCGGAAAGGCCCGAGCAGCGGCCATGCTTCTTCCATTGATACCAGGCCAATCCGGGCGAGCCCATCAGATCGGCCATGGCCCGGCTGTCGCGCCGCGAAGGGTCGGAGGTGGTGGCCGGACAATCCTCGGGCCAGCCGCGCTCGTATTGCGGCCAGAGGCCGTGGACCACGAAGCCGATCCGCTTGCCGGCATCGCATTGCGCGGCGCTGCTGGCATCGCCCTCGGCCCGGCACCAGCCCGGGGACCAACTCAGCGACAGGACGTAATAGTCGAAGCGCCCGGCGACGTCTTGCGCCAGCGCGGCGGGGGCGGTCGTCAGCAGGGCGACGAGCAGGGCGAGCGTTCTCATGCCCGGAAACTAGTCGTGGCAGGGCGCCGGCGCCACGAAATTCAGGCTTTATTTTGGTCCAATCTGGTCCTATATAGCCCGTCAATCCCCCGAAAATGGAATGGCAGCCGCCGACAGCCGTTTTCCCCGGCCGGAAGAGATATTGTTAAGGAGAAGGTCATGAACAAGCCGCTGATGGCCAAGGCCACCGCTGTCTGGCTGGTCGACAATACCACGTTGAGCTTCAAGCAGATCGCCGATTTCTGCGGCATGCACGAGCTTGAGGTGCAGGGCATCGCCGATGGCGACGTGGCGGCGGGCGTCAAGGGCTTCGACCCGATCGCCTCAAACCAACTCGATCCCGGCGAGATCGAGAAGGGCCAGAAAAGCCCGCTCTACAGGTTGAAGCTGAAGCACAACCCCGCCGCCGAGGGCGAGGAAAAGCGCCGCGGCCCGCGCTACACCCCGCTGTCCAAGCGCCAGGACCGGCCGAACGCCATCCTGTGGCTGGTCAAGTTCCACCCGGAACTGGCCGATGCGCAGATCGCCAAGCTCGTCGGCACCACCAAGCCGACCATCGCCTCGATCCGCGAGCGCACGCATTGGAACATCCAGAACATGCAGCCCATCGACCCGGTCGCTCTGGGCCTGTGCCGGCAGTCCGAACTGGATGCCGCCGTGCAGAAAGCGGCCAAGAAGAAGGCGACCGAGGGCGGCGCCATGACCGATGACGAGCGTCGCAAGCTCTTGTCGACCGAGACCTCGCTGGCGATCTCGGACGAGCCGCGCCTGCCTTCGAGCATCGCCGGGCTCGAGAATTTCAGCCTCAGCAAGGACGAGGACAAGCCTCAGGCCGACAATCTGGACGCCGACAGCTTCTTCAACCTGCCCGAGGCCGACGACGACGAAGACGAGGACAACTGAGCCCGGCGCCGTGCCGCGGCAGAAGGCCGCGCCAGTGGTGATCGCCCATGCCTATCGCTGGCATGAGGCGCAGCTGGCCGCTGCCGTCCTGCACGCCGCGGGCCTGCCGGCCGAGATCCACGACACCCATGCGGCACTCAGCTGCCGCATGCCGGCTTCGCTCTGGGCGGGTTCAGGCTGACCGTCCCTGCCGGCCGGCGCGACGAAGCCCTGGCCCTGTTGGCCAGCCTGCCGCCGCCTCGCGCCACCAGCCGCTGTGGCTGGGCTGCGCCTCGCCTTCCTGGTCTGGTAGGACGGCATGGCCGGCATGGCGCCGATGATGAGCGGGCTCTACCTCCAGCGCATTGCCCGCGATCTGCCGGGTTAGATCGACAGGCAGATATATTTCATTTCCAGATAATCCTCGATCCCGTGGCGCGAGCCCTCGCGGCCCAGCCCCGACTGCTTGACGCCACCGAAGGGCGCCACCTCGGTCGAGATGATGCCGGTGTTCACCCCGACGATGCCGTATTCCAGTGCCTCCTGCACCCGGGTGATGCGACCGATGTCGCGGGCGTAGAAATAGGCGGCCAGGCCGAAGATCGTGGCATTGGCGCGCTCGACGGCCTCCGCCTCGGTGTCGAAACGGAACAGCGGCGCCAGCGGGCCGAAGGTTTCCTCGGTCGCGACCTTCATCCTGTCGGTGATGCCGGTGACCACGGTCGGATCGAAGAACAGCCCCTCGCGCGGCTTGCCGCCGGTGACCACGGTCGCGCCGCCCTCCAGCGCATCCTGGATATGTTCCTGCACCTTTTCGACGGCGTCGCGGTTGATCAGCGGGCCGGTGGTCACGCCTTCCTCCAACCCGTCGCCGACGCGCAGCTTGTCGACCGCCACCGCCAGCCGCCTGGCGAATTCGTCATAGACCCCCGCCTGGACATAGATGCGGTTGGCGCAGACGCAGGTCTGGCCGTTGTTGCGGAATTTCGAGGCCATGGCGCCCTCGACCGCCGCATCCAGGTCGGCGTCGTCGAAGACGATGAAGGGTGCGTTGCCGCCCAGTTCCATACTGCATTTCAGCACCTGATCGGCGGCCTGGCGCAAGAGGATCCGCCCGACCTCGGTCGAGCCGGTGAAAGTCAGCTTGCGCACAGCCGGGTTCTCGCAGAACTCCTTGCCGATGTCCGAGGACCGCGACGAGGGCACGATGCTGAACAGCCCCTTGGGCACGCCCGCGCGCTCGGCCAGCACGGCCAGGGCCAAGGCCGACAGCGGCGTCTCGGCGGCGGGGCGGCCGACGAAGCCGCAACCGGCCGCCAGCGCCGGGCCGCATTTGCGGGTGATCATCGCGTTTGGGAAGTTCCAGGGTGTGATCGAGGCCACCACGCCGATCGGCTGGCGGATCACGGTCAGGCGCTTGTCGGGCTGGTGGCCGGGGATGGTCTCGCCGTAGATGCGCTTCGCCTCTTCGCCGAACCATTCGATGAAGCTGGCGCCATAGGCGATCTCGCCCTTGGCCTCGGGCAGCGGCTTGCCCTGTTCGGCGGTCAGGATGCGGCCCAGGTCGTCCTGGTTCTCCATCATCAGGTCGAACCATTTGCGCATGATCTGGGCGCGCTCCTTGGCGGTGCGGGCGGACCAGGCCTTCATGGCCTCGGCGGCCGCGGCGATGGCGCGGGCGACCTCGGCGCGCGACAGATCCGCCACCTGGGCGATCACGTCGCCGCGGGCGGGGTTCACCACCGCAAAGGTGCTGCCGTCGTCCGCCTCGACCCATTCGCCGGCGACATAGGCGCGCGTCTCCAGCAGCGACGGGTCCTTCAACAGCATCTTCAGATCGGTCGCATGGGTGTTCATGGCGGTCTCCTTTCGGGCAATCGGGTGCAGGCTTGCGCTTTTGGCGGAACAACGCAAGGCCGGCCCCGGGCGATGCGTCGTCGCAGAATCGTGATGAACCCGAAGCGGGGGGGGGGCGTTGGCCCTGTATCGTCAGGTTTTCCCTCTTGGCGTTCAAGGCTGGGGCGGTGCTTCTCTCGCGCCGCCCCTTTTTTATCTCCGCGCTGTCCCGGACGGCAGGGCGCTGCCCCAGCAGGGTTGCAGATCGCCCGGCCGGGGGCTTGCGGCATGGACGCCGCGGGCGATGGCGCGGGCCAGCACGCAGGCGGCGGCATGGCCCAGCTGGAACGGGGTCAGCGCCGGATCGGGCAGGGGCATGGCACCGGTCGAGACCGCAAACACCAGATCGCCGTCGAAAGGCGTGTGGCTGGGCACGATGGCGCGGGACATGCCGTCCTGCGCCGTGGTGGCAAGGCGGGTCAATCCCGCCTTGTCCAGCGCCGCATCCGTGGCCACCACGGCGATGGTCGTCGCCTCGCCCAGCCGCTTGCCGGGCAGCGGCTCCTCGCCGCCGGGCCAGGGACCCGCGAGGCCCAGCCCGCCGAACTCGTCGTCCAGTTCCCAGGGCGCGGCCCAGAACTGCCGCGATTCGCCGGCCGTGACCGAGCCGAGCGCGTTCACCACCGCCAGCGCGCCCACCGTCACGCCGCAGTCGAGCACCGCCGAAGCCGAGCCGAGGCCGCCTTTCCAGCGATGCGTCATCGCCCCGGTGCCGCCGCCCTCGCTGCCCAGGGCAAAACCGGGCGCGGCCGCCTCCAGCGCCGCGCGGCCCAGGGCGGGATAGGGGTTCTGCACCCAATCCTTGTCGCCGCCGTTCAGCAGGTCGAAGACGATGGCCCCCGGCACGATCGGCACCCGCACCGGACCGACGGCAAAGCCGCGGCCCACCGCCCGCAGCCCCTCGGAGACGCCGTCGCAGGCGGCCAGCCCGAAGGCCGAGCCGCCCGACAGCACCAGCGCGTCCACGCCCTGCACCAGCTTGTCGGGGGCCAGAAGTTCGGTCTCGCGCGTGCCGGGGGCGCCGCCCATGACGTTGAAGCCGCAGGCGAAGGGCGCATCCGCCACCAGCACCGTGGTCCCGGACCGCAGCCGGTCGTCCCGGGCGTTGCCCACGCTCAGCCCGGCGACATCGGTGATGAGGTTTCGCGGTCCTGCCCGCATCTCTGCCTCTTTGCTGCCCTGCCGCCGAACCGTCCCGCGGCCTGCGGCGTTGCGCCAGACTAGGGCCGCACCTAGATTTGCGGCAACAGCTTTCGCGAAAGGATGCGACGATGACCGCCCCGATGCACAGGATCTTTCACCGGCCGCTGGATGCCGAACCGCCCAAAGGCTTCGACCAGGCGATCTTCGGCATGGGCTGCTACTGGGGCGTCGAGCGGCTGTTCTGGCAGCTGGACGGCGTCTGGCTGACCGAGGTGGGCTTTGCCGGCGGCGCCACCGAGAACCCGACCTACAAGCAGGTCTGCGCCGGCGGCACCGGCCATGCCGAGGTGGTGCGCGTGGTCTATGACAGCTCGCGCATCAGCTATGAGCGGCTGCTGCAGGTGTTCTGGGAAAACCACAACCCGACGCAGGGCAACCGCCAGGGCAACGACGTCGGCGACCAGTATCGTTCGCTGATCATGTATTTCACCGACAGCCAGCGGGTGGCGGCCGAACTCAGCAAGGCCGATTACGGCAACCGGCTGGCGGTGGGCGGATACCCGGACATCACCACCCTGATCCTGCCCGCCGGCCCGTTCTGGCCTGCCGAGGAGGATCACCAGCAATATCTGGACCGCTATCCCGACGGCTATTGCGGATTGCGCGGCACCGGTGTCAAAGCACCGCTGACCGACATCGCCGAGGGAATCTGAATGCCGACCTGGACCGCGTTGACCCATACCACAGGCCGCGAGGCGGCCGAGGCGCTGGCCGAGGCGGGCGAGGACCTGACCCCCGAGCCCGTCGGCAGTGGCGTCTTCGAGATCGAGGACGGCTCGAACCGCTGGGAGGTGGGGCTCTATTTCACCGAGGCCCCCGACGAGGTGGCGCTGGCCCTGCTTGCCGCCGCCTGGGGCGCCGCGCCCTTCGAGGTGTCGGAACTGCCCGAAGTGGACTGGGTCGCGCATGTCAAGCGCACGCTGGCGCCGGTCGAGGCCGGGCGCTTCTTCGTACATGGCAGCCATGACGCGGACAGCGTCCCCGAGGGCGCCGAGGCGCTGCTGATCGAAGCGGCGATGGCCTTCGGCACCGGCCATCACGCCACCACCCGCGGCTGCCTTCTGGCGCTGGACCGGCTGGTCGCGGACGGGTTACGGCCCGAGCGCATCGTCGATGTCGGCTGCGGCACCGCCGTCCTGGCGATGGCGGCGGCGCGGGTGTTCCCGGTCGTGGTGCTGGCCGGCGACATCGACCCTCAGGCGGTGGACGTGGCCCGCGCCAATGTCATCGCCAACGGGCTGGACGGCCGCGTCGAATGCGTCGAGGCGGTCGGCTTCGACCATCCGCTGATCGAGGGCGCGGCGCCCTTCGACCTGGTTTTTGCCAATATCCTGAAACAGCCGCTGATCGACCTGGTGCCGGACATGGCGCGCCAGGTGGCGCCCGGCGGCAAGGCGATCCTGTCCGGCATCCTGACCACCCAGGCCGAGGAAGTCTCCGCCGCCTATGCCGCAGGCGGTCTGCCGCTGGAAAGGCGCGACGATTTCGGCGACTGGTCCACCCTGGTCGTCGCCCGGTCCTGACCGGCCCCGGCCACAAGGCAACGCAGGATGGCCCGGCAAATACGAAAGGCGGCCTTGCGGGCCGCCTGAGCGTCATGCCCTTCCCGGGCCGGGGGGATGGTCCCGCGGAAAACCGCCTGGCCGCATCCGTCCGTGTTGCCGCCGCTTAGTGGGCGCGGGCGATCTGATCGATGTCGCCGCGGCACAGGCCGATGTCGTCCAGCTCGCGATCCGTCAGGCGGCTCAGCGCGTTCTTCGTGACGCGCACTTCGTTCCAGGCAGTCAGGGCCGCCCAGATTTTCGAGCCAATTCCGAAGAAACCCAGCCCGCTGTCAATGCGGATTGCGTCAATCGCAGCCATAGTCTTCACCTTGAGATATGCCCGCTCATCGGGCGCTTCGTTGATGACACAGCATATAGATCGGGCTCTTCGCGAAAACCACGGACAAACCGGCATTGCCGCTATGCAGCAACTGCATAAGCAACCGTTTTTTCTTAACTTTTGTGACGGAAGGGTAAATTTGCGAAGCGCGCAGCAAGATTCCGCGACAAAACCGGCCAGCCGCGGTGAAAGATTGCGCGCAGGCGGCCTGATCGCCTAGCGCCAGTCGCCCAGCCGGGCCTGCCACAGGACAAGTGACGCAACGGCAGCGGTATCGGCGCGCAGGATTCGGGGGCCCAGAGAGATGCGGGTGACGCAATCCATGGCCGCAAGCCGGCGGCGCTCGGCCTCGGACCAGCCGCCCTCGGGGCCGATGAGAATCGCCCAGGGACCGCGCGGCAGGTTCTCCAGCGTCTCGGCCGGGCCGGCCAGCGCCTCGTCGGCCCACAGGATGCGGCGGGCGCCGTCCCAGCCGTCCAGAAGCCGCGACAGCGGCAGCAGGTCGCAGACCTCGGGGACGAAGGTGCCGCCGCATTGCTCGGCCGCCTCGACGGCATGGGCCTGCAGGCGGTCCTGGCGGATGCGTTCGGAATTGGTGTGGTCGGTCTGCACCGGCAGGATGCGGGCGGCGCCCAGTTCGGCGGCCTTTTCCACGATGAAATCGGTGCGCGCCTTCTTGATCGGGGCAAAAACCAGCCACAGGTCCGGCGGGTCCAGCTGCGGCGCGGTCTGCCGCAGCGCCGCCAGATCGCCGCCGCGCTTGGCCAGCCGTTCGATCCGCGCCAGCCATTCGCCGTCGCGCCCGTTGAAGACCAGGATCTCGCCCCCCGGACCCTGCCGCATGACCGAGGCCAGGTAATGCGCCTGGTCGGGGTTCAGCGGGACGGCTTGTCCCTCGGCCAGGGGGTGCTCTATGAACAGTCTGATTTTCGCCATGATGGGGCGCAGCCTAATGCAGACCACCCGCCCGACGCCAGAGGGGCCCGGCACCGTCGCGGACGCCCCGCCCGACAATTGGGTGGACCGCCACGCCCCGCCGGGCTGGAGGCCCTGGCTGCGCATGTCCCGCGCCGACCGCCCGATCGGGACCTGGCTGCTGCTGCTGCCCTGCTGGTGGGGGATCGGGCTGGCCATGATCGCGGACCGGCCGGAGTGGCGCGACCTGTGGATCGCCCTGGCCTGCGGGCTGGGCGCCCTGCTGATGCGGGGCGCCGGCTGCACCTGGAACGACATCACCGACCGCGACATCGACGCTCAGGTGGCGCGGACGCGGTCGCGGCCGATTCCCTCGGGGCAGGTGACGGTCGCGGGGGCGCTGGTCTGGCTGGCGGCGCAGGCGCTGGCCGGGTTCGTCATCCTGCTGACCCTGGGCGCGGCGGCCATCGGCTTGGGCGTGGCTTCGCTGGCGCTGGTGGCGATCTATCCCTTCGCCAAGCGCTTCACCTGGTGGCCGCAGCTGTTCCTGGGGCTCGCCTTCAACTGGGGCGCGCTGCTGGCCTGGGCCGCGCATACCGGCAACCTGGCGCCGGCGCCGGTGCTGGCCTGGCTTTCGGGCATCGCCTGGACGATCTTCTACGACACGATCTACGCCCACCAGGACACCGAGGACGACGCCCTGATCGGGGTCAAATCCACCGCGCGCCTGTTCGGCCGCGACACGCATCGCTGGCTGGCGGGCTTCGGCGCGGCCTCGGCGGCGCTGCTGGCGCTGGCGGTGCTGGCGGCGGGGGCGCAGGGATGGGCGCTGATCCTCGCCCTGCTGGGGGTTGCGGGTTTTGCCGCGCATCTGGCCTGGCAGCTGTGGCGTCTGGACATTGCGGACGGCGCGGACTGCCTGCGGCTGTTCCGCAGCAACCGCGACGCCGGGCTGGTGGTTGCGCTGTTTCTCGCCCTGGCCGGGCTGGCCTGATTGCGAAACCGGCGGGCAGGGTTTACATCCGGCGGGTCGGAAACAGCCCGAGGGTCCCCCTGATGGCCAATCCCAAGCGATCCGCGCCGCGTCGCGGCCCGGTCGTCCTGGCAAGCCTGGTCGCGCTTGCCGCAGCCGGCGGCCTGTCCCTGTGGGGCGCCACCGCCGCCGCCGATTTCGTCGAACAGCGCGCCGCGCGCGACGTCTCGGCCGTGCTGGCGGATTACGACTGGATCACCGTCGGCACCGATGGCTTGCAGGTGCAACTGGGCGGCGTCGCCCCGGACGAGGTGCAGCGCTTTCGCGCCCGGGCCCGGGCCGAGTCGGTGGTCGGCGCCGGCCGCGTGATCGACGACATCCAGGTCGCCGCCGCCGCGGCCCTGGCCACCCCCGACTTCGAGATCGAGCTTCTGCGCAACGACGAGGGCATCTCGATCATCGGCCTGGTCCCCGCCAGCCTGGATCGCAAGGGGCTGGTCGATCGGCTGAAGCGCCAGACCGGGGCCGCGCAGGTGTCGGACCTGATGGAGAGCGCGGATTACCCGGTCCCCGAGGCCTGGGAGGACGCCTTTGCCTTCGGCCTCAAGGCAGCGGAACTGGCGCGGCGGGCCAAGGTCTCGGTCGCGGCGGGCCGGGTCTCGGTCCGCGCCATCACCGACAGCCCGCGCGAGAAGGTGGCGCTGGAAGCGGCCCTGGCCCGCGCCCGGCCGGCCACGGTCACCCTGACCGCCGACATCACCGCGCCGCGGCCGGTGATCGCGCCCTTCACCCTGCGCTTCGTCAAGGATGCGGCGGGGCCCCGCTTCGATGCCTGCGCCGCCGATACCGAGGCGGCGCGCGACCGCATCCTGGATGCGGGGCGCGCGGCCGGCGTGGCGGGCGATCCGCCCTGTCCGCTGGGCCTTGGTGCGCCCTCGCCCCGCTGGGCCGATGCGGCGGTGCCGGCGATCCGCGCGGTCGAAAGCATGGGGGCGGGCTCGGTGACGATCTCGGACACCCAGGTGGCGCTGTTCGCCCCAGCCGAGGTCGAGAGTGCCCGCTTCGACGAGGCGGCCGGCCGGCTGGAAGCAGCGCTGCCGCCGGCCTTCGATCTGACCGCGCAGCATGAACAGCCCGATGCCGCGGCCAAGGGCCCGGCGGAGTTCGTGGCGGTGGTCGATCACGGCGGCGTCTCGCTGCGCGGGCGGATCACCGACGACCGCATGCGCGAGGCGGTGGAAAGCATCGCCCGCGCCCGCTTCGGCCATGTCGACAGCGCGCTGCGCAGCGACGATTCGGTGCCGGGCGGCTGGACGCTGCGCGCCATCGCCGCCATCGAGGCCATGGGCGGGCTGGAGCGCGGCACGGCGACGGTGACGCCGGACCTGGTGCGGGTCAGCGGGGTCTCGGGCAGCCAGACCGCCTCGGACATGGTGGCGGCGCGGCTGGCGCAGCGGCTGGGGCCGGGCGCGCGCTATGAGCTGGCGATCCGCTACGACCAACGCATGGACCCGCTGCTGGGCCTGCCCTCGGGCGTGGAATGCGTGGACCGGCTGAACGCGGCGATGCGGGAATCCGAGATCGGCTTCGAGCCGAACAAGTCGCTGATCGCCGGCGATCCCGGCCCGACGCTGGCCCGGCTGGCCGAGACCATGACGCTTTGCGCGGATTTCCGCATCGAGGTCGGTGGCCATACCGATTCCCAGGGCTCGGCCGGGTTCAACGCGGAACTGTCGCGCTCGCGCGCGCAGGCGGTGCTGACGGCGATGAAGGAGGCCGGGATCGACACCGCCAACCTGACCGCCAAGGGCTATGGCGAAAGCCGGCCGGTGGCCGAGAACGACACCGACGCCGGCCGCGAGGCCAACCGGCGCATCGAATTCACCCTGCTGTCGGACGAGCCGGTGATGACCCGGGCACCGTCGCCGGCCGCGCTGGTCAAGGGCGTGACCGACAGCGCCGAAGCGGTCGCCGCCCGCGCCCGGGCGGCCGCGCAGGCGGCGGCGACCGCCGCCATCGGCCCGGCGCTCGGGGTGCCGACCGACCCCGCCCTGGCGCTGACCGCCGCGACCGAGCCGGCCGCGCTGGCGGTGGCGCCGGTGGCCCCCGCCCATGCCGGGACCCTGCCGGCCGCTGCGGCCGTGCTGCCCGACCGGCTGGCGATCCTGGCCGCGACCGGGCCGGCGGCCGCGCTGCTGCCGCCTCCGGTCGATCCGGCGGCGGCAGCCACGCTGCCGGCCGCGGCCGCGCTGGTCGAGGCCGCGACCGAGACCGCCACCCTGCCGGCCGCCGGCGCGGTGCAGCTGAACCGCCCGCAGCCGCGTCCCGAGACGCCCTGATGCCGCCCCGATCCCGCAACCCATCACCCGAGCCTGCATGAACCGCAACGAATTCATCCTTGCCACCGCGATCATCCTGTTCGCCGCCTTCCTGCTGGGCTGGTTCGCCAGCTGGCTGATCCACCGCCTGTCCCGCGTCACCCGCGCCGAGATGGGCGAGCTGGAGAGCATGGCCCAGCAGCTGCACGAGGCCGAGGAGGCCCGCGATCTGGCCGTTTCGCAACTGGAAGAGCGCGAGGCCGATCTGATCGCGCGCCTGGGCAGCGCCGAAGCCGGATTGCGCGCCGCCCAGGGCGAGCTTGCGGAAAGCCGGACCGAGATCGAGGAATTGCGCAGCTATATCGACCGCAAGCTGGGCCGGAAGGGCTAGCGGGTTCGCGCGCGTTTCGGGCCGGGACTTTGCCCCGCACCCCAGGGTATCGGGAAGGCGGAAAGCGCCGCGGCTCCGAGGCGATGGCCGACGGGGTCAGCCTTTTCCCCGGCCGAACCTCCTGCCGATCCAGCCCACTGCGGATGAGGCTGCGGCCACCGTTCCCGATGCTGCGCGGCCCATCGAGGCCCGGACCGAGTTCTGTTCGTCGAGCGCCCGCAGGATGCGCTCGATGGCCATTTCCTCGCGCTCGTCCACGGTGCCGTCGGCTCGGGCGATGTCCGTCAGCAAGACCTTGATTTCCTGCTGCACCGCCGAGAACTTGCAGTCCGGGTTGGCGTGAACGAAGGCGGCCAAGGCCTGGGTCATGTCGGCAAGCCGGGATTTCTCGGCGTTCTCCTGCAAAAGCATCAGAGCATGACCGACATAGGTCGCGTCATAGCCCCAGTCGTGGATGAAATAGTCGCGGATCACGGCGATCTCGCGCGGGTCGGCTTCGCCGTCGATCGTCGCGATCTTCAGCGACAGCGCCCCCATCAGGTCCAGGAGCGAGGATCCCAGAAGGTCGATGGGTGTGTTCAGGAACTTGGGCACCACCTCGACCCGCGAATCCTCATAGCCCCGAAACAGCCGCATGACGCCGTAATAGGCGCCGCCGCTGGCCAGGGCGGCGGCCACGACCCAGCCGACCGGAGTGACCGCCGCGCCGCCGAAGCCAAGCGCGGCCATCAGTCCGGTCTTGGAAAAGAAGGCTCCGGCGACGGCCCCCGATTGCGCGATGGTCGCCCCTGTCGAGGCGGCACCGCCCACGTCCCACAGGTCGCCAGCGACCTTGGAAAGCTTGACCGAGGTAAATGCATCCTCGCGGATGCCCAGTCGGGCCTTGAATTTCAGGTCGTTGGCGATGATACGCTGAACGTCCTCGAATTGGTCGATCTGTTCCTGTTCCGTGCTCATGCCGCGACTGCTCCGTTCAAGGCCGAGAACGGCTGGGCAACGCGGTCTGTCGCATCCTTCGTCGCGTGGTTGCGGATGCCTGGATCGTGCCGGCGGTCATGCCGATCAACAGCAGCAGCTTTTGCAGCGCCAGGGCAAGGGCTGCCGATCAGCGGAACCCCACCGATCAGGGCGCTCAGGGGCAGCGCCACCGCGACACCAAGCGCGGTGCCGGGGATTGTCCGCGCCACCAGATCGCAGTGCTGACCATGCGTCGCCCGATGGCCACCACCACCTCGCCAACCTTGATCGTGAATTGCGCCAGATCGCAGAGAAGGACCTTGATGTCGGCGGACGGCTCCTGCGGCCCAGGACATCACTAATCTTGCACAGATGCAGAGCATCGTTGCAGAGGTCGATGGCCTCATCGAGACTGGAGAGGGAATACTCTCGGACAATTTGGCACGCCGCAACAAACACTTGTGCCATTGTCAGGGCAGTGCCTCGGCGTCGCGCATCCGGATTTCATCCCGCCGGCCCTGTCGGGATCGGCTGGTCGGTGTGGAAAAGGGCGCCGAAAGCCGGCGCCCCGCGTTCGCGATGAAAGGCCGGTCAGACGCCCGCTTCGATGATGGCACGCGCCAGGATCGGGATCGTGGTCTGGTTCAGGCCGGCGATGTTGATGCGGGAATCGCCCACCATGTAGATGCCGAACTCTTCCTTGACCTGCTTCACCTGCTCGGGCGTGGCGCCCAGGCGCGAGAACATGCCGCGATGCTCGGCCACGAAGCCGAAGCGGTCCGAGCCCGACAGGCTGCGCAATTCGGCCGCCAGCTGCTCGCGCAGCTTCAGCATGCCGCCGCGCACGGCCTCAAGCTCGGCCATCCAGTCGGCGCGCAGTTCGGGCGTGGTCAGCACGGTCGAGACGATCCTGGCGCCGTGGAAGGGCGGGAAGGAATAGGTCTGGCGGTTCAGGAAGGCCATGGTCCCCTGCGCCAGCTCCTTGGTCGCCGCGTCGGCGCACAGCGCCAGCAGGATGCCGGTGCGCTCGCGATAGATGCCGAAGTTCTTGCTGCACGAGGCGGCGATCAGCACCTCGGGGATGCGGCTGGCGATCAGCCGGGTGCCGGCGGCGTCCTGTTCCAGCCCGTCGCCGAAGCCCTGGTAGGCCAGGTCGATCAGCGGCGTGGCGCCGGTCTTTTCCAGGATCGCGGCGACCTCGGCCCATTGCTCCAGCGTCAGGTTGGCGCCGGTCGGGTTGTGGCAGCAGCCATGCAGCAGCACCACGTCGCCCTGTTTCGCGGCCGAGATGTCGGCCTTCATCGCCTCGAAATCGACGCCCCGGGTCTCGGCGTCGAAATAGCGGTATTCGACCACCGGCACGCCCATGAAGTTCATGATCGAGACATGGTTCGGCCAGGTCGGGTTGCTGACGAAGACCTTCAGGCCGGGATTGGCCAGCCGCGCCAGTTCCAGCGCCTGGCGGATGGCGCCGGTGCCGCCGACGGTGGCCAGCGCCGCCGTGGTCCCGGGCTTGTAGAGATCGCCCAGGATCATCTCGGCCATGGCCTTGTGGAACTCGGGCTCTCCGGCCAGGCCGGCATAGGACTTGGTGGTTTCGGCTTCCAGCATCCGCTGTTCGGCGGCGCGGACGGCGCGCATGATCGGGGTGCGGCCGTCGGCATCCTTGTAGACCCCCACGCCCAGGTCGATCTTGCCCTGGCGGGGATCGGCCTTGAACTCGCCCATCAGGGCCAGGATCTTGTCGGGGGCCTGCGGTTTCAGATTGCCCAGCATCACGCGTCTCCGGTTGCGATTTTAAGATCGGGGAAGCTGCCCCATTCGGCCCAGCTTCCGTCATAAAGCGAATGGTCCCGGTGGCCGATGCGCTCCAGCGCCAGGAACAGCGAGGCCGCCGTCACGCCCGAGCCGCAGGTGGTGATCACCGGCCGCGACAGGTCCACGCCGGCCGCCTCGAAGGCAGCGCGCAGCTCGGCCACGGGTTTCAGCGTGCCGTCGGCGTCGTAGAGCCGGCCGAAGGGCAGGCTGCGCGATCCGGGGATATGGCCCGAGCGCAGGCCGGGGCGCGGCTCGGGGGCCTCGCCGCGAAAGCGTTCGGGGCCGCGGGCATCGACGATCTGCTGGTCGCCCAGCTTGCTGGCGGCGGCGACCTGGGTCACGTCGCGCACCAGCGCCGCCTGGCGCTGCACGGTGATGTGTCGGTCGCGCAGGATCGGCGGCATGTCCTCGACCTCGCGGCCTTCGGCCAGCCATTTGCCGAAGCCGCCGTCCAGCACGGCCACATCCTGCTTTCCCATCAGCCGGAAGGTCCACCAGACCCGCGCCGCCGAGCGCACCGGCGAATTGTCATAGACCACCACCTGGTGGCCGTCGCCGATGCCCATGGCGCGCATGCGGCTGACGAACATCTCGGGCTGCGGCGCCATATGCGGCAGCTCGCTGCGCTTGTCCGCGATCTCGTCGATGTTGAAGAAGCGGGCGCCCGGAATATGCGCGTCCATGTATTCGGCGCGGGCGTCGCGGTCCGGCTCCAGGAACCAGCTGGCGTCGATGATGCGCAGGTCGGGATCGTGCAGATGGGCGGCGAGCCAGCCGGTCGAGACCAGGACCTTCGGATCGTCGGAATCGGTGGACATCGGCCTTCCCCCCGGGCGCAGAAACGACACCGATGTAACCCCAGCCGCGCGGGCCTGCAATGCTTAACCCGGGGGTCAGCCCTGCTTGAGCAGGCGCTGCTTCTGCCGGTTCCAGTCGCGTTTCGCGTCGGTTTCGCGCTTGTCGTGGTTCTTCTTGCCCTTGGCGACGCCGATCTTCAGCTTCACCATGCCGCGATCGTTGAAATACATCACCAGCGGCACCAGCGTCATGCCCTCGCGCCCCACCGCCTGCCAGAGCCGCGCCAGTTCCTTGCGGCTGACCAGCAGCTTGCGCTTGCGCCGTTCCTCATGGCCAAAGACGCCGGCCTGCTTGTAGGCGGCGATATAGCCGTTGATCAGCCAAAGCTCGCCCTGTTCGACCGAGGCATAGCTTTCGGCGATGTTCGACTGGCCGGTGCGCAGGCTTTTCACCTCGGAGCCGGTCAGCACGATGCCGACCTCGAGGTCGCTTTCGATGAAATAGTCGAAGCGCGCCCGACGGTTCTCGGCGATGATCTTGTAGTTGGGGTCGGATTTCGTGGCCATGACCCCGCACAGATAGGGCGGCCGCGCCGGGCTGTAAAGGCTTGGCGCGGTCCGCGCCGCTCAGCGGGCGAAACAGCTCAGCGTGGTCTTCATCGCCGGGCGCTGGCGGCCGTCGGCCAGTTTCACCGCGTCGGGTTTCGAGGGGCGCCAGACGTGCAGCCGCCCGTCCACCTGCGCGTTCCGGTGCGCGGCGCAGATCCGGGCGATGCGGGCCTGCACCTGCTTTTCGCCGACTTCCTCGGGGAAATAGACGATCTGGAAGGTCGACTGGAAACCGCCGGCCTCGGTCGGGAAGACAAGGAAGATGCCGGGGCGGTCCTCGGGCGGCAGGGTGGCCGCGATCATCTGCTCGCGCTTCTGGTCCTTGGTCAGCGCCTGCGCGCCGTGCATGGCCAGCAGCACAAGGCCCGCCGCGAGAAGTAGTCGTTTCATGTCATGGTCCTGAAAAAGATCGATGCATCGCGGCCTTAGCGCGGCGCGGCGGGGGCGGAAAGGCTTTCGGAAGAAGTTTACGGACGCGCGTCGGGCGCTGCGGCTTGCCAGCCACCGCCGGCGCGGCAAGACTGGCCCCGAGGCAAGGGAGGCGGCGATGCGGCACGGCGGGCAGATTCTGGTCGATGCGCTGAAGGCGAACGGGGTCGGGCGGGTGTTCTCGGTCCCCGGCGAAAGCTTCCTGGCGGCGCTGGACGGGCTTTACGCCTCGGGCATCCAGAACGTCACCTGCCGGCACGAGGGCGCGGCCGCGATGATGGCCGAGGCGCAGGGCAAGCTGACCGGCCGGCCGGGCGTGGCCTTCGTCACCCGAGGCCCCGGCGCCACCAATGCCAGCGCCGGCGTGCATGTGGCGCGGCAGGATTCGACGCCGATGATCCTGTTCGTAGGCCAGATCGCCCGCGGCCACCGCGACCGCGAGGCCTTTCAAGAGGTCGATTACCGCGCCCTGTTCGGCCCGCTGGCGAAATGGGCGGCGCAGATCGACCGGACCGAGCGCATCCCGGAATACCTGTCCCGCGCCTTCCATCTGGCGGTGTCGGGGCGGCCGGGGCCGGTGGTGCTGGCGCTGCCCGAGGACATGCTCTCGGCCCGGGCCGAGGTGCAGGACATCCCGCCGCCGGCGGCGGCGCTGGACGCGGTGGCGCCGGCATCGGTGCAGGCCGTCGCCGGGGCGCTTGCCGCGGCGCGGCGGCCTTTGGTGGTGCCCGGCGGCTCGCTCTGGTCGCAGCGGGCGGCGGAGGACCTGGCGCGTTTCGCCGCCGGCTGGGGCCTGCCGGTCGCGGTGCCCTTCCGGCGGCAGGGGCACATGGACAACGACCATCCGAATTACGTCGGCGACCTGGGCGTCGGCATGAATCCGGCGCTGGGCCAGGCGCTGGGGCAGGCGGATTGCATCCTGTCGCTGGGCTCGCGGCTGGGGGACACGCTGACCCGCGGCTATGAGCTGATGGACCCGGTCCGGCCGCGGGCGCGGGTAATACACGTCCACCCCTCGCCCGACGAGCTGGGGCATCTGTGGCGCCCCGATCCGGGGCTGGCAGCCGATCCGCGCGCGGTGGTCGCCGCCCTGGCCGCGAGTCCGGCGCCGCGCCGCTGGGACGACTGGACCGCCGGTCTGCGCGCGGCCTACGAGGCGTGGCAACAGCCCCAGCCCACCCCGGGCGCATTGCGCCTGGAGGAGGTGGTGCGCTGGCTGTCGGACACCCTGCCGGCCGAGGCCATCGTCACCAACGGCGCCGGCAATTACGCGGCCTTCCTGCACCGCTATTACCGTTATCGCCGCTGGGGCAGCCAGCTGGCGCCGACCTCGGGCTCGATGGGCTACGGCCTGCCGGCGGCCATCGCCGCCAAACTGCAGCACCCCGACCGCGTGGTGGTCTGCCTTGCCGGCGACGGCTGCCTGCAGATGACGGCGGCCGAACTGGCCACCGCCGCCCAGCATGGCGCGGCGGTGATCGTGCTGGTCGCGAACAACGGCCGTTTCGGCACCATCCGCATGCATCAGGAACGCAGCTATCCCGGCCGGGTCTCGGGCACCGACCTGGTCAACCCGGATTTCGCCGCGCTGGCCCGCGCCCATGGCGGTTTCGGCGAGCTGGTGGCGCAGCAGCGGGATTTCGCCCCCGCCTTCGCCCGCGCCCGCGCCGCCGGCACCCTGGCGCTGCTGGAACTGAAGCTGGACCCCGAGGCGCTGTCCCCCGGCGCCACCCTGGCCGAAACCCGCGCCGCGGGCGAGGCGGCGCTGCGCCGCGCCTGACGTGCCTAGAGCAGCCGGCCGATCCAGACCATGACCGCGGCCAGCAGGGCCGCCGCCGGCACCGTGATCAGCCAGGCGCCCAGGATCATCCGCATGTAGGAACGCCGCACGAGGTGGCGGCGGCGGCGCTCTTCGTCGGGCAGCGCCGGCAGGGCGCCGGCCAGCCTCCGGTCGCGCCATTCGCGGTAAAAGCCGATGCCGAACACCCCGCCCACGGCGATATGCGTGGTCGAGACCGGCAGCCCCGCCGCCGAAAACCCCAGCACCGTCGCCGAGGTCGCCAGCGAGATGCACAGCGCCCGGGCGGCGTTCAGCCGGGTGATCTTGCTGCCGACCATATAGACCAGCCGGCGCCCGAACAGCAGCACCCCCAGCGCGATGCCGATCCCGCCCAGAAGCAGCACCAGCCGGCCCTGCGGCAGCAGCCCGCCCTGCGTCGGCAGGCTGTCCAGGATGATGCCCAGCGGCGCCGCCACGTTCGAGGTGTCGTTCGAGCCATGCGCAAAGCCCATCACCGCCGCCGCCGTCACCAGCGGCACGCCCAGCAGCTTTTTCAGCGCCAGACGCTCGCCGCGGTCGGCGGCGATCTCGCGCCGGATGCGCAGCCGGGCATACAGCCAGCCGCCGCCCGCGCCCGCCAGACCCAGCGCCAGCACGGTCGACAAGGCCAGCCCGTGCCAGGCCACCGCCGCCAGCGAAGCCAGCAGGCCGGTCGTCGCCGCGACCATGATCGGCAGCCAGACCCGGCCGGCGGCGACCCGGTCCTCGCGCTCGGTCACGCGGTTGCGCAGCGCCGCCAGCAGCAGCGCCGCCAGCGCGCCCGAGAGCAGCGGAGAGATCACCCAGCCGATCGCGATCAGGCCCAGTTCGGGCCAGTTGACCGCGCCGGGGCCGAAGCTCGCCAGCCCGGCGCCGGCGATGGCGCCGACCACGGAATGGGTGGTGCTGACCGGCGCATCCAGCCAGGTCGCAAGGCTGATCCAGCAGCCGGCGGCCAGCAGCGCGGTCAGCATCATCCGCGCCGTCGCCTCGCCCTGGCCCAGCGTGCCGCCGACCAGCCCTTGGGTCAGGGTCACGGTGACCGGGGCGCCGGCGATGACCGCGCCCAGCACCTCCATCACGGCGACCAGCAGCAGGCCGGAGGTCATGCCGATGGCACCGGCGCCCACCGCCGGGCTCAGCGAGTTCGACACGTCGTTTGCGCCGATCGACAGCCCTAGCCAGGCCGCCACCGCCATCGCCGCGGCGACGATGCCCAGCGCCGGCTGGCCGGCAAAGACCCCGGTGGCGGCATAGGCGGCAGCGGCCATGAAGAGCAGCGCGATGCCCAGCCGGAACACCGGCCGGCCCGATTGCATGACCGCGCGCTCGGTATTGGCGACGCGGCTCAGATCCTTGTCCAGCGTCCGGTATTCGCGGGAACGGCGTGTCATGCCCCGCGTCACCGCGCCCCAGGCGCCGGCAGCGCCCGCAGGATGCGCCGCAGGCCCGATTCGGCGACCATCCGCGCCGCCTCGTCTGGCGCGAACCAGCGGCGTTGGCGCTGGTCGGCCTCGGGGAAACGGTCCTCCAGCCGGTCGACCCAAAGCGGAAACACCCGGACCTCGACCGGGATGGCAAAGCCGTGATCCTGGTCCTTGTCATAGTGATAGCGGCCGATCTCGGCCTCGCCGATGCGACCCCGGGCCCCGGCCTCCTCCCAGGCCTCCTGCATGGCGGCGCCGGCCAGGCTGCGGCCGGGCATCGGCCAGCCCTTGGGCACGATCCAGCGCCCGGTGCCGCGGCTGGTCACCAAGAGCACCTGCCCGGTCGTTTCGTCCAGGCACAGCGCGGCGACCTGCATCTCGGGCGGGCGGCGGCCCAGCAGGCGCGCCAGCCGGTCGCGGAACGCAACGATCATTCGCCGCCCTCCGCGTCGCGGATTCGGGTGCGGGCGGCCTTGACCTCGCCGCGCTGGGTCTTGGCGGCCAGGCGACGGCGCTGGCTGCCCAGCGTCGGCCGCGTCGGGATGCGCTTGCGCGGCGCGACCAGCGCCTGGCGGATCAGCTCGGCCAGTCTTTCGCGCGCGATCTCGCGGTTGCGGGCCTGGCTGCGGGTTTCCTCGGCCCGGATCAGCACGGCGCCGTCCTGGGTCCAGCGCCGCCCCGCCAGCCGCTTCAGCCGCGCCTTGACTGGCGCGGGCAGGTGCGGCGAGCGCTCGGCCTCAAAACGCAGCTCGACCGCGGTCTCGACCTTGTTCACGTTCTGTCCGCCCGGTCCCTGAGACCGGGTGAATTGCTCGGACAGTTCCCATTCCTGGATCGTGATCTGGTCGTTGATATGCAGCATGATCGAAATATGTCGCAAATTCCGGTTAAGGAAAGGTCAAGCGAATCACGAAACGCGCAAAACGCCTCAGTGCAGCCGGATTGCCGCAGTCGCCGAGGCGCCGTCGGCATCCACCACCGTCAGCACGGCGAAGCCCGGGCCGGGGTTCGGCAGCTCGGCCGAGGGTTGCGGCCGAGCGATGGCGGCGGGCGCGCCGTTCAGCAGGAAGGTCCAGGGCCCGCGCCCGCCCCGCGCCTTGGCGGTCAGCGCGCCCCGCGCCTCCAATTCGGCCCCATCGGGCGGATAGGTCAGGCGCAGCGCGTCGGGGCCGGCCGGGCGCGCGGCGGCGGCGCTGGCCTCGCCCGGGGGCGCGAAGCGGCGCAAGGGCAGGGGCAGGGCGCTGTTCGGCAGGGTCAGTGTCTGCGGCGGAGGCGGCGGCAGCGCGACCGAGGGCAGGGCGTCGAACAGATCGAACAGCACCGGCGCCGCCAGATCGCCGCCGAAGCCGCCGGGCACGGGCGTCCCGTCCGGTCGTCCCAGCCAGACCGCGCCGACATGCGCCCCGTCATAGCCCACCGCCAGCGCGTCCCGGAACCCGTAGGAGGTGCCGGTCTTGTAGGCCAGAACCCGCTGCCGCGCCCCTTGCGGTGCCGGATTCGCGGCCAGGATATTGCCGACCTGCCAGGCGGCGACCGGCCCGAACATCGGCGCGCCCCCCGCTTTGGCCCCGCTCGGCAACGGCGACAGCGCAATGCCTTGCCCGCCCCGCGCCAAGGCGGCGTAACCTTGCGCCAGCCCCTCCAGCGTGACGCCGGCGCCGCCCAGCACCACGGCCAGCCCGGGCGCATCGCCGGCAAGCCGCAGTTCGACCCCGCCGCGGCACAGGGCCTGGGCGATGCGGTTCGGCCCGACGGCATCGGCCAGCTTCACCACCGGAATGTTCAAGGACCAGACCAGCGCGTTCTTCAGGCTGACGGTGCCGCGGAAATGCTTGTCGAAATTCTGCGGCTGCCAGAGGCCGAAGGCGGTCGGCCGATCCTCGATCAGCGTCTCGGGATGCGCCAGCCCATCGTCGAAGGCCAGCCCATAGACGAAGGGCTTCAGCGTCGAGCCCGGGCTGCGCCAGGCCCGCGCCATGTCCACGAAACCGGCCGAGGCGCCGTCGGCCCAGTCCGCCGCGCCGACCTCGGCCAGGATCTCGCCGCTGCGGTGATCGGCCAGCACCACCGCCGCCGACAGCCGCCGTCCCGCACCGCGCACGGCGCGCGAGGCCAGATCCTCGGCCCGGCGCTGCAGGCGCGGGTCGATGGTGGTCTCGATCCGCGCGGCACCGGGGTTCTCGCGCACCAGCCGCGCGGCCAGCAGCGGCGCGAGCGCCGGAAAGGCCCGCCTGCGGCCCGGTACCGGCTCGGCCATCGCCGCCCGGGCATCGGCATCCGAAATCAGCCCTGCCCGAGCGGCCTGTGCCAGCACGCGATCCCGCGCCGCCTTGGCCGTCTTGGGAAAGCGGTCGGGCCGCCGGCTTTCGGGCGATTGCGGCAGCGCCACCAACAGGGCTGCCTGGGCGGGCGTCAGCCGGCGCGGCTCCTTGCCGAACCATTGCAGGCTGGCGGCGCGGATGCCCTCGACATTGGCGCCATAGGGGGCGAGGCGCAGGTAAAGCCCCAGGATCTCGCGCTTGGTCAGATGCCGCTCCAGCGCCAAGGCCAGCCGCAGCTGCCGCAGCTTGCCGGCCCATTGCCCGGTCGGTCCCGCCTCGATCAGCCGCGCCACCTGCATGGTCAGGGTCGAGCCGCCCGAAACCACCCGCCCATGCCGCAACGCCTGCCCTGCGGCGCGCAGGATCGCCAGCCCGTCGACACCGCCATGGCGCTGGAACCGCCGATCCTCCCACAGCAGCAGCATGTCCAGAAACAGTGGATCGACCGGCCCGGCATCCAGCCGCCAGCGCCCGTCGGCCACCTGGAAGGGCCGCAGCAAGCTGCCGTCCCGCGCCACCACCTCGACCCCCACCGGCACTTCGAGCCGGGGCAGCGCGGTCGCATCGACCCAGGCATCCAGCTGGTCGCGCAGCCCGGCGCCAAGACCCAGCAGCAGGACGAAAGACATCAGCAGAAAGGCAAGACGGCGCGCGCTCATGCCCGATTCATACGCCAGCACGGCGGGACAGGAAACGCCCGCTTCTTTGCTCTGCAAATACCCAACCCACGGTGTTCATGCGCACGGCCGGATGGGTATTTGAAAAACGGAAAGACAAGGACGCCGAGGCTGTTTCACCGTTTCCCAAATACTCATGCGACGCTGCGGCGGGGCGCCTAGCGTGGCTCTTCCTCGCCGAACAGCCCCTTCAACCCGCGCGCGATCAGGTTGCCGACCTTGGGCCGGGGCTGGTGGATGAAGGGCAAGGGCCGGCAGACTTCCATGGCGGCGATGCCGACGCGGGCGGTCAGCGCCCCGTTCACCACGCCCTCGCCGAAGCGTTTCGAGACCTTGGCCAGCAGGCCGGCTCCGGCGACGGTATGGATCAGGTCGTCCCCGGCCGCGACGGCGCCGGTCGCGACCAGATGCGTCATCACCGTGCGCGCCAGCCGCCAGCCGCCGACGGCGCCGGCGCGGCCGCCATAGATCTCGGCCATGCGGCGGATCATGCGCAGGTTCGCCGCCAGCGCGGCAAAGACATCGGCCAGCGCCAGCGGGATCAGCGCCGTCGCGGCGGCGACGGTGCGGGCGGCGGCCTCGATCTCGCGCCGGGCCTGCTGGTCCAGCGGTGCCAGAAGCTCGCCCTCGGCCATGGCGATCAGGGTTTCGGGGTCATAAGCCTCGGATTTGCGCTCCTTGAGCCGGGTCAGGCCCCATTCCAGCTCGGGCCGGGTGCCGTAGAGGCTTTCCATCCGCCCCACCACCTGCTGCGCCGCCGCCAAGTCGCCCGAGGCCAGCGCCGCGCCGGCCGCGCGGTTGATGCCATCGATGGCGCCGAAGCGCGCCCAGGCCCGGTATTCGCGGAACGCCATGGCCAGCGCCGCCAGGCAGAACAGCACCATCAGCCCGATGCCGATCCAGCCGAGCAGCGGATAGGCGTTCAGCAGGTCGGTCAGATAGCGCAGCCCCGCCACCGACAGCAGGAAGGTAAAGAGCGCCACCCCGGTATTCAGGAAGAACCGCGTCAGCCGCGACGGACCGGCGCCGACCAGCCGCGCCACCATCTGCATGGTGCGGGGCTGCGGCAGCGGCGCCAGCGGGCCGTCCTCGATCGCCGGGGCATCGGCGGGCGAGGGTGCCGCGCCCTCGCGCGTCTCGCTGCGCGGGGCACGCCGGTCGCGGCGGTCGCCGGAGGGCGGCAGCGGCGGGGTCTCGGGCATGGCCTGGGCCACCGGCTCGGCGTCGGAGGGCACGGCATCGGCGCCCATCTCGATCAGGACCGGCCCGCGCCGTTTCGCGAGGTCTTTCGGGGGTTCAGCCATCATGCCTCCTCAGATCCGGTCGCCGATCAGGAATTCCGCCGCCCGGTCCAGCCGGATATGCGGCGGCCCGTCGCCCGGGCGCAGCGTGGCCGGCGCCGGGGCGAAGTCCATGATCGCATAATCGCCGTCCAGCCAGCGCGCAGCACCCTGGCTTGCCGGCACCAGCAGCTCGGCCGGATTCGCCGGCAGCTCGCCAGGATAGAAGGCCGCCTGCCGCCCGTCCATCAGCGTGCCGCGCACGGCGGGCAGGTCCTCGCCGTCCTGGCGGATCATCTCCTCGGTGGTGCAGCGCAGCGAGGCGATGGACATGGCCTCGGTCCGCGCACCCGAGAAATCGGCGCGGTCGCGGGCCTCGCGCAGCATGGCGGCGGTGATCGCGGTCAGGCGCGGGTGCTGGATATGGTGCAGGTGGTCGGCCTTGGTGGCGGCGAACAGGATGCGTTCCACCCGCCGCGTGCCCAGAAGCTGCGCCAGCCAGCCGGCGCGGCCGGGGCGGAAGGCGGTCAGGATGTCGGCCATGGCGCGGCGCATGTCCTCGACCGCCTGCGGCCCGGCGTGGATCGCGCCCAGCACGTCCATCAGCACCACCTGCCGGTCGATGCGGGCGAAATGCTCGCGGAAGAAGGGCCTGACCACCCGCGCCTTGTAGGCGCCGAAGCGGCGGGCGAATTCGCGGCCCAGGGCCGTGTCGCGCATCTGCTGCGGCAGCGGCGTGAAGGTCAGCGCCGGCGAGCCCTCCAGCTCTCCGGGCATCAGGAAGCGGCCGGGGGTGCAGTCCGACCAGCCGGCCTCGCGCGCCCGGTGCAGGTGGCTGGTATAGGCGGCGGCCAGCGCCTGTGCCGCGCCTTCCTCGAAGCGCGCGGGATCGGTCGAGGCCAGCGCGGCCAGGAACTCCAGCGCGCCGGGGCGGCCCTTCATGCGGTCCAGCACCTCCTGCGACCAGGCGTCGAAGTCGCGCTCCATCAGGCGCAGGTCCAGAAGCCACTCGCCCGGATAGTCCACGATGTCGAGATGCAGCACCTGCGTGCCGCGCCAGCCGGCGATCATGCCGCGCGGCTGCACGCGCAGGGACAGGCGCAGCTGGCTGACATGGCGCGTGCCCTCGGGCCAATGCGGGTCGGGGCCGGTCATGGCGGCCAGGTGGCGTTCGTAGTCGAAACGCGGCACGGTGTCGTCGGGCTGCGGCTGCAGCCACGCCGCCTTCAGCGAGCCGTCCGCCGCCGCGCGCAGGGCCGGCATCCGGCCCCGGTCCAGCAGATTCGCCACCAGCGAAGTGATGAACACGGTCTTGCCGGCGCGCGAGAGCCCGGTCACCCCCAGCCGGATCACCGGGTCGGAAATCCCCAGGCCCTGCATCAGATCGTCGGCAATTCCCATCCGGTCCCCCGCCTGTCGCCCGGCCAAGATATGCAGCCGGGCAGCGGATGTGTAGGGGCGGCAGGACCGGCCGTCAGCGATAGAGGTCCAGCGTCACGTCCAGGTCGTCGGGATCGACCGGATTGCCGTTCAGATCGGTCCAGGTGCTTTCGCCGCCGAAGGCGCCGTCATGGCGCAGGCCGATGTTCATCCCGGTCGCGTTCTGCACGGTCACCGCTTCGGCGGCGTTTAGCCGGATCACGGTATCGCCGCCCGATTCCTGCACCGAGACGTTGCTGTAGTCGTCCGGCCCGTTCCGGGGCGAGTCGGGCATGATGTCCTCGGGGTTCAGATAGACATGCAGCCGATCCTCGCCCCGGGCGAAGTCGGTCACGACCGCGTGGTGCCCGCTGTCGGCAAAGCCGGTCAAGCTGTCCGCGCCCGCGCCGCCCGTCACCGTATCGGACAGATCGAAGCGGATGACGTCGTCGCCCTCGCCCCCGTCCAGCACGTCGTTGCTGTTGCCGATGCGCAGGGAATAGCCGTCCTCGCCGCTGCCGATGCCACTGTCCGCCGGGCCATAGGCGCCGCGCAGCATGTCGTTGCCGGCGCCGCCCGCCAGCGTCGCTCCATCGACCACGTCGAAGGCAGAGCGGCCCACATCGACCGTCAGCGTGTCATTGCCCGCCCCCGCATCGACGCGTCCCGCGTCCCGCAGATAGACCCGCTCGTCCGAAGCATTGCCCTGCAGGCCATGGCCGCCCGTCAGGTAGAAGGTCAGGCCGGTATTGTCGTCGCCGTGGTCCAGCAGCACGTCCTCGCCGTCCAGATACAGCTCGCTGTCGGTCAGCCCGGCGATATCCAGCGTGTCCGCCGCACCGTCCGAGACATCGATGCCGGAGCCGCCCGAGACCACCATGCCGCTGCCCGAGACCCGGATATGGTCCGCCCCCGACCCGCCATAGACAGCGCCATAGGCCCCGTCGTTGATGCCCGTCAGCGTCAGGCTGTCGTCGCCTTCGCCGCCGTCCAGCCTGTTGCCCGATCCCTCGAGCGAGATCGTGTCGCGGCCCGTGCCGCCCGCGACCTCGATGCGGCTGCCGCTGCCCGTGATCCGGTCGTCGCCCGCACCGCCCCATCCCGTGCTCCGGTCGCCGGCCAGCGACAGGCTGTCATTGCCGTCGCCGCCATCCGCGATCAGATTGTGGCCCGTGACCGAGATCACATCGTCCCCCGCACCGCCGCGCGCCACGCCGTGACCGTGCCGCAGGCCCGAATCGTCGAGGGCGCGATCCGAGTGCAGCGAAATCGTGTCGTCGCCCGCGCCTCCGTCCAGATCCATCGCCGGCCCGGTGGCGATGATGCTGTCATTGCCCGCGCCGCCGCGCAGGGCGGTGACGCCCAGGTCGGGCCCGCCGTCGGGATAGGGCTCGGCGCTGTGCCAGTCCCAGTCGGCCGAGCCGTCGCGGTGGATGTTCTCGCGCCAGCAGGCATTGCCATCGTGATAATCGACCACCAGAGCCTCGCCGCCGTTGCGGGTCGCGGTCAGCGTGTCGTCGCCCGCGCCGCCGTCGGTCACGCCGTTTCCGTCGTCGATGACAAGGTCGTCATCGCCCGGCGTGCCAGCCGGCGGCGGGGTGGCGTCGCCCCCATGCGCATCGTCGTCGTCGTCGAAAAGCTGCGCGAAAGCCGCAGCCCCCAGCGGCACCAGCAGCAAAAGCCAGTCGTTCATCGCAATCCCCTTTCGATCAATGCGATCACGCAATCGCGAGAGTCCGGCCGCTGTCAACGCCCTCGCGCCGGCCTTCCCCCGCCGTGGTGCTTTTGCCATAAGGAGCCATGCAGCTCCCCATCGACGCCGTCCTGCCCGACCTGACCGCCGCGCTGTCGGCGCATGGCCGGGCCGTGCTGATGGCGCCGCCGGGCGCCGGCAAGACCACGCGCGTGCCGCTGGCGCTGTTGCCGGTCGTGCCGGGCCTGATCCTGATGCTGGAACCGCGCCGCCTTGCCGCCCGTGCCGCCGCCGCCCGCATGGCCGAGACCCTGGGCGAGCCGCTGGGCCAAAGCGTCGGCTATCGCATCCGCGGCGAATCCGTCCCCGGCACCCGCATCGAGGTGGTGACCGAGGGCATCCTGACCCGGATGCTGCAATCGGACCCCTCGCTCGACGGCATCGGCTGCGTGATCTTCGACGAATTCCACGAGCGCAGCCTGAACGCCGACCTCGGCCTCGCGCTGGCATGGGAGGCGCGGGCGGCGCTGCGCCCGGACCTGGCGCTGCTGGTCATGTCGGCCACGCTCGACGCCGAGCCGGTCGCGGCGCTGCTGGACGGCGCGCCGGTGATCCGCTCGAACGGCCGCGCCTTTCCGGTCGAGACGCGCTGGCTGGACCGTCCCCTGCCCGCCGGCGCGCGGCTGGTCCCCGAGGCCGCCCGGCTGATCGCCGAAGCCGAGGCGGCGACGCGGGCCCTGGGCGGTACCATCCTGGCCTTCCTGCCCGGCGAGGGCGAGATCCGCCGCACCATGGCCGCGCTGGACCTGCCGGCCGAGGTGGTGGCGCTGTATGGCGCGATGGAGTTCAAGGCGCAACAGGCGGTGCTGCGCCCGGCGTCTGGGCGGCGGGTGGTGCTGGCGACGTCCATTGCCGAAACCTCGCTGACCATTCCCGACGTCAAGGTGGTGGTCGACGCCGGCCGGGCGCGGCGGGCGCGTTTCGACCCCGGCTCGGGCATGTCGCGGCTGGTGACGGAGCGGGTCAGCCGGGCCGAGGCCGAACAGCGCCGCGGCCGCGCCGGCCGGGTCGCGCCGGGGATCTGCTACCGGATGTGGGCGCGGGCCGAAGAGGGTGCCTTGCCGGCCTTCGCCCCGCCCGAGATCGCGGTGGCTGACCTGTCGGGGCTGGCGCTGGAGCTGGCGATCTGGGGCTCGGACGGCAACGACCTTGCCTTCCTGACCCCCCCGCCCGAGGCCGCGCTGGCCGAGGCCCGCGTGCTGCTGCGCGACCTCGGTGCGCTGGACGCGGCCGGGCGGATCACCGATCACGGCCGCCGGCTGGCCGCGCTGCCACTGCATCCGCGGCTGGCGCATATGCTGGTCGTGGCCGGGCGCGAGGCCGCTGGGCTGGCCGCGCTGCTGGCCGACCGCGACCCGCTGAGCGGGGCGCCGGCCGACCTTGCGCCCCGGCTGACGGCGCTGCGCGACCTGCGCGCCTATCGCGACCGCCATCCCTGGCCGGTGAACGACGCCGCCCTGCGCCGCATCCGCGACGAGGCGAAGCGTCTGCGCCACATGGCCGGAAGCGGGGCCGGCGACAGCACCGACCTGTCGCCCGGCGCCATGGCGGCGCTGGCCTATCCCGACCGCATCGGCCAGCGCCGCCGGGACGACCAGCCGCGCTATGTGCTGTCGGGGGGCAAGGGCGCCGTGCTGCCCGAGGGCGACGCCATGGCCGCGCATCGCTTCATCGTCGCGACCGACCTCGACGGCGACACGCGCGAGGCCCGCATCCGCCTGGCCCTGCCGATCCATGAAGCCGAGATCCGCGCGCTTTACGCGGGCCGCATCGAGACCGTCGAGGCGGTGGAATGGTCGCGCCGCGACAGCCGCGTGACCGCGCGCCGCCAGGAACGCCTGGGCGCGCTGGTGCTGTC
This sequence comes from Paracoccus aminovorans, assembly GCF_900005615.1. NCBI lineage: Bacteria > Pseudomonadati > Pseudomonadota > Alphaproteobacteria > Rhodobacterales > Paracoccaceae > Paracoccus > Paracoccus aminovorans. The sequence continues at coordinate 512,876 of NZ_LN832559.1, forward strand.
GGACCGGGCGCTGGACAGCCCCGATCCGCAGGCGCTGGCGCGCGCGGCTTTCGAGGGGCTGCGCCAGCACGGCCTGACCTGGACGCCTGGCGCCGCGCGGCTGCGGGCGCGGATCGCACTGGTGCCGGACCTGGGGCCGGTCGATGACGCGAGCCTGCTGTCGGATCCCGACTGGCTTCTGCCCTGGCTGACCAAGGCGCGGACGCTCTCGGACCTGCGCGGGCTCGACCTGACCGAGGCGCTGAAATCCCGCATCGGCTGGGACGGCCAGCAGGCGCTGGACCGGGTGGCGCCCGCGCATTTCGTCACCCCGCTGGCCCGCAAGGTGCCCATCGACTACGACCACGAAACCCCCTCGATCGAGCTGAAGCTGCAGGAACTGTTCGGCGTCTCGCGCCATCCCACGGTCGGCGGGCGGGCGCTGCGCATCTCGATGCTGTCGCCGGGCGGCAAGCCCATCGCGGTGACGACCGACCTGCCGGGCTTCTGGACCGGCGGCTATGGCGATGTCAGGAAGGACATGCGCGGCCGCTATCCGCGCCACCCCTGGCCCGAAAACCCGTTGGAGGCCAACCCGACCCTGCGCGCCAAGCCGCGCGGGACCTGACCCTTTCTTCGTTGCCCGAATACCCGTGCGGCCTAGGCCGTCTTCAGCCCCCTGAGCCGGAAGGCCAGCACGATCAGCACGATGCCGATCAGCACCGCCAGGGTCCCGATCATCCAGGCAAAGCCCAGCAGGCCCGCCGCCGGCAGCAGCACCAGCAGGATGCCCCAAAGCGCCAGCAGCAACCCGCTGAGGCCCAAGGCCCATTCGCCCTCGATCTCGCGCCGCAGGCGGATGGCCGCGATGATGCGAAAGATGCCCGCGACGATGGCCCAGGCCGCCATCCACAGCACGAAGGCCACGGCCGTCGCCGCCGGCCAGAACAGCGCCATCAGGCCGATCAGCACCGACAGCAGCCCGTCGAGCGCCCAGGCCCACCACTGCTCGTCCTGAGCTTTGCGGCGAAAGCCGGTGACGATGGCCAGGATGCCGTCGAAGACCGCATAGACCCCGAAGGTGATCAGCAGCACCAGCAGCGTCAGCCCCGGCATGGCCAGCGCGATCAGGCCGAAGGCCACGGCGGCGATGCCGCGCAACAGCAGCACCCACCAGTTGTCGGACATGGTGCGAACAAGATTGTCCATGATTTCACTCCTTGGGACGGAAACGGATTTCGTCGCTGGAGCGGCACGCGGCCGCGGTGTCTTGCCACGGTCGAATGCTACCACGGGATGAACGGATCCGGCTGCCGCAGCGGCCGGATCCGGTGCCTTCGTGGCGAAAGGGCAACAGGTTCAGTTCAGTAGCGGCGGCAGGGTCAGCCCGCGCAGCACCTCGGCGGCGGGCATCGGCCGCTTGCCCTCGCGCTGCGCCTCCAGCACCTCGACAGCGCCCGTGCCGCAGGCCACGGTAAAGCCCGACAGCACCCTCCCCGGCGGGCCGGAGCCCGCGGCCAGGCGCGAGCGCAAGAGCTTCACCCGCTCGCCTTCGACCAGGCACCAGGCACCGGGAAAGGGCGAGAGCGCGCGGATCTGCCGGTCCACGACCTCGGCCGGCCGGGTCCAGTCGATGCGGGCCTCGGCCTTGTCGATCTTGTGGGCATAGGTCACGCCCGATTCCGGCTGCGGCACGGCGGGCAGCGGCAGACGGTCCAGCGTCGCGGCGATCAGTTCGGCGCCCATGGCGGCCAGCCGGTCGTGCAGGTCGGCGGTGGTGTCCTGCGCGCCGATGGCGGTGCGCGCCTCGGCCAGCACCGGGCCGGTATCGAGCCCAGCCTGCATCTGCATGATGGCGACGCCGGTTTCCGCATCGCCGGCCATGATGGCGCGATGGATCGGTGCCGCGCCCCGCCAGCGCGGCAGCAGCGAGGCGTGGATGTTCAGGCACCCGAGCCGCGGCGCGTCCAGCACCACCTGCGGCAGGATCAGCCCATAGGCCACCACCACCGCGACATCGGCGCCAAGAGCCGCGAAATCGGCGCGATCCGTCGGGTCGCGCAGGGTTTCGGGGGTGCGGACCGTCAGCCCCAGGTCCTCGGCCGCGCGATGCACGGGCGAGGGGCGGGGCTTCTGCCCGCGCCCCGCCGCACGGGGCGGCTGGGAATAGACCGCGACGACCTGGTGCCGCGCGGCGATGGCCCGCAGCGCCGGGACCGAGAAATCGGGTGTGCCCATGAAGATGACGCGCATTGCTGGCCTCCGTTCCTGCCCTGCCGTCATAGCCCGGCGGCGGGCAGGGCAAAACCCCGGACGAAGGCCAGCACGCGCGCGCGGGCCCAGGCGGTGGCTTCGGGGTCGAACTCCAGCGGCGACAGGCGCGAGCGCTCGCTCTGGTCGAAGCCGTGGTCGGCCTCGGGGTCGATGCGCAGGGTCAGGTCGGTGCCTCGCGCCAGCTGGTCGGCGGCCGTGGCGCGGCAGGCGTCGGGATCGGTGATGGAATCCTGCCCGGCCAGCAGCATCAGCACCCGGACCTGCGCGGGCCAGGGCCCGTCTGCCGTGCTGACGAGGCCGCAATAGGGATAAAGCAGCACCACCGGACCCAGCTGCGCCGCCAGGCTGGCGGGCGGCGCCGGCCATTCGGTCAGGCCGGGCGGCGGCGCAGTCGCGGAAAGCGCGTGCAAAAGCTCCATCGCCGTCCAGCCGCCATGCGAGGCGCCGAGCACCGCCACCTGCGCGGCGTCGATGCCCGGCATGTCGCGCAGCGCGGCCAGCGCCACGGCCAGGTCTCCGGCTCGTTCGGACCCGGGCAGCACCTGCGCTGCGCAGACCGCGCGCCAGGCCTGGGCCTTGTCCAGCCCGCGCGGGGCATGGCTGTCGAGGATCAGCGCCGCCCGACCCATCGCCACGAATTGCCGCGCCCAGTAATCCATGTTGTCATGCACCCCGTCGCAGCCCGACAGCAGCACCGCGGCCGGATGCGGCCCGGGCGTGTCGGGGCGCAGCAACCGCCAATGCGGCTCCAGCCGGGCGCGGCGCTCGGAGGGCGTATCCGGCGCGGGCTGCCAGCCGGCGTAATTGCGGGCGGTGTTCAGCCCCAGCCCGGCCAGCATCAGCGCCAGGGCCGACAGCGTCAGGATCAGCGGTTTTCGCATCCCATTCGCCCGTTCGTGCCGCAGATCGCCTTCAGCCGGCGGGTGTCTTCGGCCGTCCAGTCCTGGGGTGCGGTGACCGAGACCCAGCCGTCGATATAGTCGTGCGCGTGGTAGATATGGCCGAAGCCGGGCGGGGCCGAGGTCGCCACCAGCATGTCCACCGCCAGTTGCAGCTGCGTGACGACCGGGGTGAAGCGCAGGCGCGGCGAGACGTCGGGCGCCGGCGGTTCGCGCATCCACTGCGGCGCGCGCCACAGCGAGGCGGCGTCGTAGAACACGATCGGGTCGCTGCCGTATTGCAGGAACAGGATGCGCAGCCGGCCCCAGGGCTTGCCCGAGCGGTCCGGCGCCGCGAACTGGCTGGCATAGCGGATGACCTCGCCCTCGTCGATCCGGGGCAGGATGAAGGGGCTGCCGGGTTGGCGCGCGGCATTGGCCTGGCGCCACAGCGTCGAGGGGAAGGGCGGGCCGACCCAGAAGGCGCCCGACACCGGCTCGTTCATCATCTGGAACGGGTTGAACGAATGCATCGAGGACCACGCCCCCAGCGAGATGCCGTGCAGATACAGGCGCGGCCGCCTGTCGGCCGGCAGGCTGCGCCAGTGGTCATAGACCAGCCGCATCAGCGCCTCGGTCTGGGCGAGGCCGGCATCGGTCTCGAAGATCAGCGCCAGAGGGCTTTGCAGATAGGAATACTGGATCGCCACCGTCGCCAGATCGCCGCCCTGCATGTATTCCAGCGCGTCGTAGCTGGCCGGGTCCATCCAGCCGGTGCCCGTGGGGCTGGCCAGGACCAGCACCTTGCGGTCGAAGGCGCCGACGCGCAGCATCTCGGACAGCGCGACGCGGGCGCGGGCCTGCGGGTCCTTGTCCTGCGCGAGCCCGACATAGATGCGCAGCGGCTGCTTCGCCGGGCGGCCGGTGAAGCGGGCAATGGCGTCGGCGTCGGGGCCGCCCAGCACGAAATCGCGGCCCGGCTTGCCCATCAGGTCCCAGGAGATGTCCGAGCCCGCCGAACCGGGCCGCCAGTCCTGCTCGGGCGGCGGGGCGCTGGGGTCGGTCAGGTGCTGGGCGGCGACATAAGAGCTGTCGGCCAGGCGCATCGCCCCGTTCACGACGCCGTCGCGGGTCAGGAAGACCACGATCAGCCCCGCCAGCAGCAGTCCCAGCACATTGGCGCTGCGCACCGGGATATAGCGCGCCAGCCGCAGCCGCAGCAGGTCGAAAAGCGCCTGCACCGCCTTGCCGATCAGGAACAGCAGCAGAAACACCGCGAGCCCGGTCGCCAGCATCTTGGTGGTGCTGGCGACCTCGACATCGGGCATGCCCATGCGCGCGCGGATGCTGTTCTGCCATTCGTCGGCCAGGAAGACGCAGCGCAAGAGCAGGGCCAGCACCGGCACGGCCAGCACCGCATGGGCCGCGCGCGCGGCCCGTCCCCTCAGCACCGGGATTTCCAGCGTGCGCCAGACCGCCAGCAGGAATTGCATCATCGCATAGCCCGCCGCCATCGAGGCGCCGGCCAGCACCCCTTGCGTCAGCCAGTCGCGCGGGATCAGCGAAGGCGTCAGCGAGGCGGCGACGAGCAGCAGGCCGGCGAGCAGGGGAAGCGCGGAAAACATCGGTGGCCTGCCGCCTTTCTGATCTGTCCCGTCGCAAGATGCCGGCGCGGGTTCATCGCCTTGTTCCCGCGGATGTTAGGGGCGGGTCCGGGGAAAGGAAAGGCTTCCGCGGCGGCTTGGGAAGGTCTCTGGCGCGCGGAGGTTTCGCGCGGGGGCCGGGCAGGCGTTCCCCCGGGATATTTCGAAAGCGAAGAAGGCCGGGGAGCGGGTCGCAACCCGGTCAAGCGGCCGGTAGCGGGACACTGTTCCCTTACGGTCGAACAGGGGTGAAACCGGCCCTCACGAACATCATCAGGCGCCGGGTCGAGGGAAAGGGCCATACTTGCCCATGCGGGGGTTCGACACAGCGTCGACCGGACGCCGTCGGCGGTCAGCGGCGCGTCAGCTTGGCGGATTTCGCCACCAGCATCTTGCGGCGCAGGGGCGAGAGGTGATCGACGTAGAGCCGGCCGTTCAGATGGTCGATCTGGTGCTGGACCGAGGTTGCCCAGAGCCCGACGAAATCGCGTTCTTCGACTTCGCCCTGGGCATTGAGGAAGCGGACGGTGACCGCGCGAGGGCGCTCGATCCGGGCCGAGACGCCGGGCAGGTTGGGGCTGGCTTCCTCATGCGCGCGCAACTGCACGCTGGCGTGCAGGATTTCCGGATTGGCCATGCGGACGGCCTGGCCACGCTTGTCCGAGGCGTCGACCACCGCCAGCCGCTGCATGATGCCGATCTGCGGCGCGGCCAGGCCGACGCCCGGCATCGCCTCCATCGTGTCGATCATATCGTCCCAGATCATCCGGACGGTCTCGGTGATCGCGGGCACCGGCTCGGCGGGGATGTGCAGGCGGCGGTCGGCATAGGGCAGGCAGGGACGGACGGTCATCGGGCGGCCTTTCAGGGTGCCGCCCGGTATCACGGCGGAGAGTGGAGGTAAATCCGGCCCGGGGTTTCCGCCGAGGCCCGGCTGGGCACGGTCGGGCCGCTGCCCTGGCCGAAGGCCGCCCATTCATGCGGCGGCACGGCCGGCGCGGGCTTGGTATTCGGCGCGGCACTTGCGGCGGCTGCACGGCGCCGGCCCAGCCGATGGCCCAGCAGCAGGCCGGCCAGGAAGGCCAGGAAGGACCAGAGGAAAGACAAGCCGACACCTCGCACGCAGCGGAACCTGCGGCCAGACTAGGGTGCAGCGGCGAAGGAAGGCTTAACGGGCTGCCGGAAAAGGAATTCCGTGAGAGCGTCGGGACGGAAAAGTCGTTTTGGATCCGACCGGGATCGGCCAGAAAGCAGGGCATTTTCGGGCGGTTCGAGGCGGTTTTCCCGCCTTTCGCCCGGTGTGTCGCGTCGCGAGGGTTTTTCCGCAGCCTGTTGGGCGGCGGGCGGGAAAATGCCGCGCTTTTTAGCGATCCGCCTCGGGGAGGATGTCGAGGATCAGCCTTCCGTCGAGGTGGTCGGCCTCGTGCTGGGCGATGCGGGCCTCGATGCCCGAAAGGGTCAGCAGTTGCAGCGCCCCGGTCAGGTCGAAGCAGCGCAGCGACACGACGGCGGGCCGTGCGACCGCGACCGGGCGGCCGGGGATCGAGAGGCAGGTCTCTTCCAGGGTCGCCACCTCGCCGGCCAGCGGCAGGATCTCGGGGTCGAGCACGATGCGGGGCAGGGGGGCGCCCTGTTTCCAGCCGGGATCCATGACGAAGATGCGATGGCACTCGCCCAGCTGCGGCCCGGCGAGGCCGCGGCCGCCGGCGTCGTACATGGTGACCAGCAGGTCGGCGGCAAGCTGCGACAGCCGATCCCAGCCCAGCCGTCCCACCGGCGTGCAGCGCCGCCGCAGCGCCGGATCGGGATGGAGCAGGATCGGGCGGACCCGGCCCCGCGCGGCCAGCGCAGCCGGATCGGGAGCCCGGGGGGCGCCGGCCATGTCCTTGCCCGTGAGGGGCTCAGGCACGGGCGCGCTCGCGCTTCAGCTTGATCATCTTCCGGGTGATCATCTGGCGCTTGATCGGGCCGAGGTAGTCGAGGAACAGCTTGCCGTCGAGGTGGTCGATCTCGTGCTGGGCGCAGGTGGCCCAGAGCCCGTCGAACTCGCGCTCCTCGGTCCTGCCGTCCAGGCCCAGCCAGCGCACCCGGACCTGGGCCGGGCGGGTCACGTCGGCGTAATGGTCGGGGATCGAGAGGCAGCCTTCCTCATAGGTGTTCAGCGCTTCCGAGCGCCAGGTGACTTCCGGGTTCAGCATGACCACCGGCTGGCGCGGCGCCTCGGGGTCCTTGTTGCAGTCCATGACATAAAGCCGCGACAGCACGCCCACCTGCGGCGCCGCCAGGCCCACGCCCGGCGCGTCGTACATGGTGGCCAGCATGTCGGCGGCCAGGGTCTCGATCTCGGGCGTCACGCGGGCCACCGGCTCGCAAATCTTCTTCAGCCGCGGATCGGGGTGGAGGATGATGCTGCGCAATGTCATGACCGTGATCTAGGGCAAGCCTTGGCCTTGCGCAACAACGCGCTATGGTGGCGGCGGATGGAAAACGAGGGGACCATGGCCCAGCCCGATTTCGACGAGATCATCGACCGCACCGGCACCAGCTGCTCCAAATGGGACGACATGCAGGCGATCTACGGGGTTTCCCCGCAGGACGGCATCGCCATGTGGGTGGCGGACATGGATTTTCGCCCGCCGGCCTCGGTCCAGCGCGCGGTCGAGGGGTTCGCCGCGCATGGCGTCTATGGCTATCCGGGCAGCAACCCCGCCTATACCGACGCCATCCGCTGGTGGATGGCCAGCCGCCACGGCTGGGAGGTGGCGCCGGAATGGATCCTGTCGGCGCATGGGCTGGTCAATGGCACCGCGCTTTGCGTCGATGCCTTCACCCAGCCCGGCGACCGGGTGATCCTGATGACCCCGGTCTATCACGCCTTTGCCCGGGTCATCCGCGCCGGGGGCCGCGAGGTGGCCGAGTTCCCGCTGGCCGTCGAGGAAGGGCGCTATCGCATGGACTGGGAAGGCTGGGCCGCGCTGATGACCGGGCGCGAGCGGATGCTGATCCTGTGTTCGCCGCACAATCCCGGCGGCCGCGTCTGGACCGAGGCCGAACTGCGCGAGGTCGCGGCCTTTTGCCAGGCCCATGACCTGATTCTGGTCTCGGACGAGATCCACCACGACCTGGTGATGCCCGGCGCGCGCCATCGCGTGCTGGCGGGTCTGGTGCCCGAGCTGGCGCCGCGGCTGGTGACGCTGACGGCGGCGACCAAGACCTTCAACATCGCCGGCGCCCATATCGGCAACCTGATCGTCGCGGACGAGGGGCTGCGGCAGCGGCTGCAGGGACGGATCATGGCGCAGGGCATCTCGCCGGGCCTGTTCGGCCCCGGCATGGTCGCCGCCGCCTATTCGCCCGAGGGCGCCGCGTGGGTCGATGCGCTGACCGCCTATCTGGACGACAACCGGCGGCTGTTCGACGCGGGCGTGAACGCGATTCCGGGGCTGCGCTCGATGCCGCTGGAAGCGACCTACCTGGCCTGGGTCGATTTCTCGGGCACCGGCATGGAGCGGGCCGAATTCACCCGCCGGGTCGAGAAACAGGCGCGGATCGCGGCGAATCACGGCGGCACCTTCGGCCTGGGCGGCGAGGATTTCCTGCGCTTCAACCTCGCCACCCCGCGCGCCCGCGTGACCGAAGCGGTGGCGCGGCTGCAAGAGGCCTTCGCCGACCTGCAATGAGACGGCTGGGCGCGATCTTTTCGGCGCTGTGCCTGGCGGCGCTGCTGTGGGGGCTGTGGCTGCTTTGGGCGCCGCAGCCGGTCCCGCCGCGCCCGCAGCCGACCGCCGAGGGCTGGCACTGGCCGGACCTGCGGCTGCCGCGGTTGGCATGGCCGCCGATCCTGCAGCGCCCGCCCGCCCGGCCCGAGGCGCCCATCGCCTCGCCGGTCGAGCGCATCCTGGTCGAGAAATCCGCCCGCCGCATGACCGTCTGGCAGCGCGAGGGCGCGCCGCGCCGCTTTCGCATCGCGCTGGGCTTTTCGCCCGACGGCGACAAGGGCCGGCAGGGCGACGGCCGCACGCCCGAGGGCATCTTCCGCATCGACCGGCTGAACCGGCAGAGCGCCTATCACCTGTCGCTGGGGCTGGACTATCCGCAGAAGCGCCATCGCGACGCCGCGCGCCGGGGCGGCTATGATCCCGGCGGCGACATCATGATCCACGGCCAGCCGAACCAGGTGCCCGACGGCTATCGGGTCAAGGGCGACTGGACCGCCGGCTGCATCGCGCTGACCAATGCCGAGATCGAGGAGATCTTCGCCCATGCGGCCCTGGGCACCGAGGTCGAGATCCGGCCCTGACCGGCCCAGCGTCACCGCTTGCCGCCGGTTCTGCCCAAGGATAAGGCAGGCGCATGAATCTTGTCCGCTACGCCCCGCATCTGCGCGCGACTCTCGCGCTGGGCCTGCCGCTGGTCGGCAGCCATCTGGCCCGCATGGCCATCCATGTCGCGGATACGGTGATGATGGGCTGGTACGGCGTGACCGAACTCGCCTCGCTGGTCATCGCCGTGTCCTTCTTCAACATCCTGTTCTTCCTGGGCATGGGTTTCGGCATCGGGGTCATGGGGCTGATCGCCGCCGCCATCGCGCGCGGGGACGAGGTCGAGGTGCGCCGCTCGGCCCGCATGGCGCTGTGGCTGTCGCTGGGTTTCGCGGTGCTGGTGCTGCCGGTGATGTGGCATTCCGGCCCGATCCTGCTGGCCATCGGCCAGGCCCCAGAGGTGGCGCAGCTGGCGCAGGACTACCTGCGCATCGAGGGCTTCGGGCTGATCGCCGTGCTGTGCCAGCTGACGCTGAACAGCTACCTTGCCGCGATGGAGCGCCCGCAGGTGGTGCTGTGGATCACGCTGGCGGGGCTGCCGCTGGTGATCGCGCTGAACTGGGTGCTGATCTTCGGCAATATGGGCGCGCCGGAACTGGGCGTGCGCGGCGCCGCCATCGCCGCCGTGGCGGTGCAATGTCTCCAGCTGCTGGCGATCGTCGCCTATGCCGCCTGGCTGCCCGCGGCGCGCAAATACCACCTGTTCCAGCGCTTCTGGCGTCCGGACTGGGGCGGGATGCGCCGGGTCTTTCTGCTGGGGATGCCCATCGGCCTGACCATGCTGGCCGAGGGCGGGCTGTTCGTCGGCTCGAACGTGATGATGGGCTGGATCGGCACGCGCGAATTGGCCGCGCATGGCATCGCGTTGCAGCTGGCCTCGCTGACCTTCATGCTGCACCTGGGCATGTCGAACGCCGCCACGGTGCGGATCGGCCAGGCCAAGGGCCGCGGCGACGCCGCCTGGATGCGCGACGCGGCGGTGACGGTGACGGCGGTCTCGGCGGTTTGCGCCCTGCTGGCGGTCGCGGGGTTCGAGCTGTTCCCGCGTCAGCTGGTCGGACTTTATCTCGACGCCACCCATCCCGAGACCCCGGCGCTTGTCGACCTGGCGGCCAGGCTGCTGTTCTATGCCGGCCTGTTCCAGCTGATGGACGCGATGCAGGTGATCGGGCTGGGCCTGTTGCGCGGGGTGCAGGATACCCGCGTGCCGATGGTCATCGCCGGGATCAGCTATTGGCTCATCGGCATCCCTGTGGCCTATGGGCTGGCCTTTCCGGCCGGCATCGGTTCGGCGGGTCTTTGGCTGGGCCTGGTGGCCGGGCTGAGCTGCGCCGCCGCGTTGCTGATGCGGCGTTTCTGGCTGGGGCTGCGTCGCGGGGACTGGACCCGCGCGCCGCAGCCGGTCTAGGTTCGCGGGCAAAGCCTTCAGGAGGACCCGATGCGCCCGGTTTTCGTCCAGTTCCGTTGCACGCCCGGCAAGACCTACGAGGTCGCCGACGCGATCTACGACCGCGAGATCGTCAGCGAGCTTTACTCGACCTCGGGGGAATACGACCTGCTGGCCAAGATCTATGTGCCCGAGGACAAGGATGTCGGCCATTTCCTGTCCGAGGCCCTGTTCGACATCCCCGACATCGTGCGCACGCTGACCACGATGACCTTCAAGGCTTTCTAAAGGGGGCTCTGCCCCCGTCGCGCGTATCGCGCGACTCCCCCGGGATATTTGGGCACAAAAGAAGCCCCAGCCGGCCTCTTGCGCCGCGCCGGGCTTTGCGGTTTCTGTGGTGGCATGACCCGGTTCCGCTTCGCCCCCCTTGTCGCCGCGCTGCCCGCCAGCGTGCCCTTCACCGGACCCGAGACGCTGGAGCGGCGTGCCGGCCGGCCTTTCCGCGCCCGGCTGGGGGCCAATGAAAACGGCTTCGGCCCGTCGCCGCGGGCGGTGGCGGCCATGCAGCGGGCGGCGGTCGAGGTCTGGAAATACGGTGACCCCGACAGCCACGACCTGCGCCACGCGCTGGCTGCGCATCATGGAGTCGCGCCGGAGAACGTCATGGTGGGGGAGGGCATCGACGGGCTTCTGGGCCTTCTGGTGCGGCTGACGGTGGCGCCGGGCGAGGCGGTGGTGACCTCGGACGGCGCCTATCCGACCTTCAACTACCATGTCGCGGGATTCGGCGGCCGGCTGGTCAAGGTGCCCTATCGCGACGATGCCGAGGATCCCGGGGCGCTGGCCGGCGCCGCCCGCGACCAGAACGCGCGGCTGGTCTATCTGGCGAATCCGGACAATCCCATGGGCAGCTGGCATACCGCCGGCCGCATCGAGGCCCTGCTGGACGACCTGCCCGCCGCCAGCCTGCTGGTTCTGGACGAGGCCTATGCCGAATTCGCCCCCGAGGAAGCCATACCTCGGATCGACCCCGAGGATGCGCGGGTGATCCGGCTTCGCACCTTTTCCAAGGCCTATGCCATGGCCGGCGCTCGCGTGGGCTATGCGATCGGTCCGGCCGAGCTGATCGCCAGCTTCGACCGCATCCGCAACCATTTCGGCATGAACCGCATCTCGCAGATCGGGGCGGTGGCCGCGCTCGAAGATGCGGACTGGCTGGCGCATGTCCGGGCCGAGGTGGCCGCGTCCCGTGACCGCCTCGCGGGGATCGCGCAGTCGAACGGGCTGACGGCGCTGCCCTCGGCGACGAATTTCGTCGCCCTCGACACGCATTGCGACGGCGCCTTCGCTGGCGCGCTGCTCCAGACGCTGGCGCGGCAGGGCATCTTCGCCCGCATGCCGGGCGTCGCGCCGATGGATCGCTGCATCCGTGTCTCTTGCGGCCCCGAGCCTGACATGGCCGCCTTCGCCGAGGCGCTGCCCCGCGCGCTCAAGGCGCTGAGCTGACAGCTTTTCCGTTTCCCAAATACCCATGCGACCGCGCCACAGGCGCAGGTCATTCCAACGGCAGCGCGGTCGTCGCCTTCAGCTCTTCCATGGACAACAGCGCGGTGACGTTGTGGATCTTCACTTCGGCGATCAGCGCCTGGTAGAAGCGGTCGTAGGCCCGCGCATTCCGCACCCGCACCTTCAGGATATAGTCGATGTCGCCGGCCAGCCGGTGGGCCTCGATCACCTCGGGGCGGGCACGCACCGCCGCCAGGAACCGGCGCGCCCATTCCGGATCGTGTTCGCTGGTGCGGATCAGGACGAAGAAGCAGGCGTCCAACCCCAGCGAATCGGGGTCCAGCAGCGCCACCTGTGCCCGGATGACGCCACCCTCGCGCAGCTTGCGAATCCGGTTCCAGACCGGGGTCTTCGAGGCCCCCACCCGGGCCGCGATGTCGTCGAGCGACAGCGTCGCGTCCTCTTGCAGCAGGGACAGGATTTTGCGGTCGGTATCGTCCAGCCGCACGGGTGTTTGTCGGTCGTCGCTCATTCTGAAATCCCGTCCTTGTCCTTTGCCGTATCGGCGGGACATGTTTCTTATTTTTCCGCCCCACTCGTCAATATGGGGGATTATTTTCTATATTGCAGGGACAGAACACGAAAGGCAAAGGCCATGTCCAAGGGCTTCACCCCATCCCCCGCAACCCCCGGCGTCATCACGGCGAATGACCTGCGCATGGGCCATTGCGTGTGGATGCGTAACGGCCAATGGACCGCCGACCCGCGCGAGGCCGAGCTGTTCGAGGACGTGGCCATCGCCGAACTGGCCCTGCTCGACGCCATCGCCCAGGCCGACCTGGTCGTCGGCGCCTATCTGGTCGAAGCCAGGCGCGGCCCCGACGGCCGCCCCGAGCCGGCCCATTTCCGCGAGGCGTTCCGCCGCAGCGGCCCGACCCACAAGCATTTCCAGCAAGCCGCATTCGAGGCCAGCAATGTTTGACGCACGTCCCCAGCACAACGACCAGCATCGCGAATACCTGCGCCACCGCGCCCAGCAGTTCCGCCGCCAGGTCGAGCGCCGCCTGGACGGCAGCCTGACCGAAGAGGAATTCCGGCCGCTGCGGCTGAAGAACGGCGTCTATCTGCAGCTGCATTCCTATATGTACCGGGTGGCGATCCCCTATGGCGCGCTGACCCCGGACCAGATGCGCATGCTGGGCGATGTGGCCGACCGCTTCGACCGCGGCTATGGCCATTTCACCACCCGCACCAATATCCAGTTCCACTGGCACAAGCTGGTCGACATCCCGGATTCCATGGATGCGCTGAGCTCGGTCGGCATCCATTCGATCCAGACCTCGGGCAACACCATCCGCAACATCAACGCCGACGCTTTCGCCGGCGCCGCCGGCGACGAGCTGGAGGACCCGCGCCCCTGGGCCGAGCTGATCCGCATCTGGTCCACCGACCATGCCGAGTTCCAGTTCCTGCCGCGCAAGTTCAAGATCTCGGTTTCGGCCGGCAAGCAGGACCGTTCGGCGGTCTCGGCCTATGACATCGGGCTGCGCATCGTCGAGAAGGACGGCAAGCACGGCTTCCAGGTCTGGGTCGGCGGCGGCCTGGGCCGCACGCCCTATCTGGGCCAGGTGATCCGCGATTTCCTGCCGCAGGCCGACCTGCTGCCCTATATGGAAGCGATCCTGTCGGTCTATAACCTGACCGGCCGGCGCGACAACAAGTTCAAGGCCCGCATCAAGATCACCGTGAACGAGCGCGGCCTCGACGTGTTCCGCGCCGATGTCGAGGAAGAGTTCAAGTTCCGCCGCCAGCAGTTCTCGGGCCTGGACCAGGAAATCCTGCGCGACCTGCGCGAGCGTTTCGCGCCGCCGGAGTTCCTGGACGCACCGGTCGAGGGTTATGAGGCCGCGCGCGCCGCGAACGGTGCCTTCCGCTCCTGGACCGACACCAACCTGCATCCGCACAAGGTGCCGGGCTATGCCAGCGTCATCGTCACGCTGAAGGCGCCGGGCGCCACGCCGGGCGACATGAGCGCCGACCAGATGCGGCTGGTGGCCGACCTGGCCGAGCGGCTGGCCCATGGCGACATCCGGGTGAACCACGACCAGAACCTGGTGCTGCCGCATGTGCGCAAGGCCGACCTGCCCGAGCTTTACGAGGCGCTGCGCGCGGTCGGGCTGGCGACGGCGAACTTCGGCAAGATCACCGACATCATCTCTTGCCCCGGCATGGACTATTGCACGCTGGCGACCGCGCGCTCGATCCCGATCGCGCAGGATATCGCCGCGCATTTCCGCGCCCGCGGCCTTGAGGACGACATCGGCGAGATGAAGATCCGCATCTCGGGCTGCATCAACGCCTGCGGCCATCACCACCTGGGCCATATCGGCATCCTCGGCCTGGACCGGGCGGGCGTCGAGAACTACCAGATCACGCTGGGCGGCGACGGATACGAGATCCCGAGCCTGGGCCAGCGCGCCGGCGCCGGCTTCCCAGCGGAGGAGGTTGTGCCGGCCATCGACCGGCTGGTCGACGCCTATCTGGAACTGCGGGAATCGCCCGACGAACGCTTCATCGACGCCTATCGCCGTCTTGGGGTGGCTCCGTTCAAGGCGGCGCTGTATCCGGCCGATGCTTGACGACACGCTGGACGCGCGCGCCGCGCGGTTGAATGATCGCTACAAGCATCATGCCGCGACCGAGGTGCTGCGCCGCGCGTTGAAGGACCCGGACCTGGGTTCGACGACGCTGGTCTCGTCCTTCGGCTCGGAATCGGTGGTGCTCCTGCACATGGTCTCGCTGGTGGCGCCGGGAACGCCGGTGCTGTTCATCGACACGATGATGCTGTTCCAGGAAACCCTGGACTATCAGCTCGAGGTCACGCGCAAGCTGGGCCTGACCGACGTGCGGGTGATCCGCGCCAGCGAACGCGAGGTGGCGCTGAACGACCCGGACGGCACGCTGCATCAGTTCAACACCGACGCCTGCTGCGATTTCCGCAAGACCATTCCCCTGGAGCGCGAACTGTCCAAGTTCGATGCCTGGATCACCGGCCGCAAGCGTTTCCAGGGCGGCGAGCGTCAGCAGCTCGACTTCTTCGAATCCGAGCCGCCCTCGCGCCTGCGCATCAATCCCCTGGCGCATTGGCGGCGCGAGGACGTGCAGGAATACATGGCGGAAAACAACCTGCCGCGGCATCCGCTGGTCGCCAAGGGCTATGCCTCGATCGGCTGCGCGCCCTGCACCTCGCCCATCAAGCCGGGCGAGGACCCGCGCGCCGGGCGTTGGCGCGGCCAGGCCAAGACCGAATGCGGCATCCACTTCATCGGCGGCAAGATGGTCCGCGCAGGAGCGAACACATGAGCGATTTCTTTCTGGTCCGCGACGACGGCTTCCATCCCGACGACGGCGCCGAGCCGGTCGTGCTGGGTCCCGACACCGATCCGGCGCGCCTGGGCGACTATCTTGACCACGAACTGCTGGCCGTCGATTTCCCGGCGATGACCGACGGACGGGGCTTTTCACTGGCACGGCTCCTGCGGCAAAAGGGCTACAAGGGTCGCCTGCGTGCCGTGGGCGGCCTGATCGCCGACCAATACGCCATGGCGCGCCGCGTGGGCTTCGACGAAGTCCGCATCCCGGCCGCACTAGCCGCCCGCCAGCCACAGGAACAGTGGCTCTACCGCGCCGACTGGCAGGATTGGGACCATCGGTCGCGCCTTGCCGGTTGAGTCCGGGGTTTCCCCCCGGCGCCCTTGTGATCTAGATAGACCGGAATCGACATGACCCTGGATGTGCCCGTGGCCGAAGTTGCCGCCAAACCCGCAAAGACCCTGCCCGACGCCCAGACCGTGACCGCCGTCCGCCACTGGAACGACCGGCTGTTCTCGTTCCGCGTGACGCGGCCGGCGAGCCTGCGCTTCCGCTCGGGCGAATTCGTGATGATCGGCCTGCCCGGCGACAACGGCAAGCCGATCCTGCGCGCCTATTCCATCGCCTCGCCGGCCTGGGACGACGAGCTGGAATTCTATTCGATCAAGGTGCCGGATGGGCCGCTGACCTCGAAGCTGCAGAACATCCGGCCGGGCGACGAGATCATCCTGCGCCCGAAGCCGGTGGGCACGCTGGTGCTGGACGCGCTGCTGCCCGGCAAGCGGCTGTGGTTTCTGGCCACTGGCACCGGCATCGCGCCCTTCGCCAGCCTGATGCGCGAGCCGGAAAGCTATGAGCGGTTCGAGCAGGTGATCATGATGCACACCTGCCGCACCGCCGACGAGCTGAACTATGGCCGCGAGCTGGTCGAGAACCTGCGCAACGACCCGCTGCTGGGCGAGCTCTATGGCGAGGAATTCACCAGCCGGCTGCTGTACTACCCGACGACCACGCGCGAGACGACACCCTTCATGGGCCGGATCACCGACAACCTGACCTCGGGCAAGGTCTTTGCCGATCTGGGCCTGCCGCCCATGGATGCGGCGAATGACCGCGCCATGATCTGCGGCAGCCTGGCCTTCAACACCGATGTGAAGACGGTGCTGGAAGGCTTCGGCCTGCGCGAGGGTGCCAACAGCGAACCGAAGGAATTCGTGGTCGAAAAGGCCTTCGTCGGCGACGGCATCTGAGGGTGTCGCCGGGGGTTTCACACCCCCGGACCCCCGTGGGGTATTTCGGAAACGGAAAAAGCCCGGCGTTGACAGATCGCCGGGCGTTGCCCATGTTCCGGCGCCGAATCATGCGAAGGAATTTTCATGCCCGTCGTCGTCGTCGAATCCCCGGCCAAAGCCAAGACGATCAATAAATATCTTGGCGACGACTATACGGTTCTGGCGTCCTTCGGGCATGTCCGCGACCTGCCGCCCAAGGATGGCAGCGTCGATCCCGATGCCGATTTCGCCATGAAATGGGAAGTGGCGGCGGACAGCCGCAAGCATGTCAAGGCGATCAAGGATGCCCTGGCGAGCGATCCGAACCTGATCCTCGCCACCGACCCCGACCGCGAAGGCGAGGCGATTTCCTGGCACCTGCTAGAAACCCTGGCGCCGGCCCTGAAGAAGGGCGCCGAGGTCAGCCGCGTGACCTTCAACGCCATCACCAAGAATGCCGTGACCGAGGCCATGGCGAACCCGCGCCAGATCGACCAGCCGCTGGTCGACGCCTATCTGGCGCGCCGGGCGCTGGACTACCTTGTCGGCTTCAACCTGTCGCCGGTCCTGTGGCGCAAGTTGCCTGGCGCCAAGTCGGCCGGCCGGGTGCAATCCGTCGCCCTGCGCATCATCGTCGACCGCGAGATGGAGATCGAGGCC
The DNA here is from genome assembly GCF_900005615.1 of Paracoccus aminovorans. NCBI lineage: Bacteria > Pseudomonadati > Pseudomonadota > Alphaproteobacteria > Rhodobacterales > Paracoccaceae > Paracoccus > Paracoccus aminovorans. Next base: position 530,168 of record NZ_LN832559.1, read on the forward strand.
TTCAAGGCCCGCGAATACTGGTCGGTCCATGCCCGCCTAGCCACCCCGCGCGGCGACGAATATGACGCGACCATGACCGTCTTCGGCGGCAAGAAGCTGGAACGCTTCGACATCGCCGATGAAGAAGCCGCCAAGCTGGCCGTCGCCGCGATCACCTCGCGGGACCTGTCGGTCTCCAGCGTCTCGGCCAAGCCCGCCAGCCGCAATCCCTGGCCGCCCTTCATGACCTCGACCCTGCAGCAGGAGGCCAGCCGCAAGCTGGGCCTGGGCGCGCGGGCCTGCATGTCGGCGGCGCAGCGGCTCTACGAGGCCGGCCACATCACCTATATGCGGACCGACGGCATCGACATGGCGCCCGAGGCGGTGATGGCCGCCCGCGACGCGATCAAGAAGCGGTTCGGCGCGGAATACCTGCCGAAAAGCCCGCGCATGTACAAGAACAAGGCCAAGAACGCGCAGGAAGCCCACGAATGCATCCGTCCGACCGACATGATGCTGTCGCCCGACAAGCTGCCCGTCGCGGACAAGGACCAGAAGGCGCTTTACGACCTGATCTGGAAGCGCACCATCGCCAGCCAGATGGAATCGGCGCGGATGGAGCGCACCACGGTCGAGATCGCTTCGGCGGACGGCCAGGTCGGGCTGCGCGCCAATGGTCAGGTGATGCTGTTCGACGGCTTCCTGAAGGTCTACGATCAGGGCCGCGACGACGAGGACGACGAGGACGGCCGCCGCCTGCCGCTGATTCACGAGGGCGAGGCGGCCGACAAGCGCTCGGTCACGCCCGAGCAGCATTTCACCCAGGCGCCGCCCCGCTATACCGAGGCGACGCTGGTCAAGCGCATGGAGGAGCTGGGCATCGGCCGGCCCTCGACCTATGCCAGCATCGTCACCACGATCCAGGACCGCGATTATGTCCGCAAGGAACAGAACCGCCTGATCCCCGAGGACAAGGGCCGGCTGGTCACCATCTTCCTGCTGAAATACTTCCCGCGCTATGTCAGCTACGACTTCACCGCGCATCTGGAAGGCGAGCTCGACGACATCAGCGCCGGCGACCTGGCCTATCGCGAGGTGCTGCGCCGCTTCTGGCGGGACTTCACCGCCGCGCTGGACGGCACCAGCGAGCTGCGCATCACTGAGGTGCTCGAGGCGATCGACGACGCGCTGGCGCCGGCGCTTTACCCGCCGCGCGCCGATGGCAGCGACCCGCGCGAATGCCCGCTGTGTCACAAGGGGCGGCTGCACCTGAAGACGGCGCGTTCGGGCGGCGCCTTCATCGGCTGCACCAATTATCCCGAATGCCGCTTCACCCGCCCGATCAGCAGCCCCGATGCCGAGGTGGTGGGCGACACCGTGCTGGGCAGCGACAATGGCGACGAAATCAGCCTGAAGAACGGCCGCTTCGGCCCCTATGTCCAGCGCGGCGACGTCACCGCCGAACAGCCGAAGCCGCCGCGGGCCTCGATCCCCAAGGGCTGGGACCTGGCCGCGGTCGATCTGGAAAAGGCGTTGGCCCTGCTGGCCCTGCCGCGCGAGATCGGTCCCCATCCCGAGGACGGCGTCCCGGTCGAGGCCGGCATCGGCCGCTACGGCCCCTATGTGAAGCATGGCGCGAAATACGCGAACCTGCCGGATGTGGACGAGGTCTTCACCATCGGCATGAACCGTGCCGTCGAAGTGCTGGCCTCGAAGCCGACGCGGGGCCGCGCCGCAGCCGCCGCGCCGCTGGCGGAACTGGGCGAGCATCCGGAGGGCGGCCCGGTGCAGGTCATGGCCGGCCGCTATGGCCCCTATGTCAAATGGGGCAAGGTCAACGCGACCCTGCCCCGCGACCTGGAGCCCGGCGCGGTCACGCTGGAGCGGGCGCTGGAACTCATCGCCGAGAAGGCTACGAAATCCGGCAAGAAACCGGCGAAGAAGGCTGCGGCGAAAAAGCCTGCCGAAGCCAAGGCCGCCGAGAAGAAGCCTGCCGCAAAAAAGCCTGCGGCGAAGAAACCTGCTGCCAAGGCCAAGGCCAAGGCGAAAAAGGCGGAGTGATGCCCTCTCCGAGCGGTCGGATTTGAGTATTTGAGGAACGAAGAAGTCCCCGTCTCGCGCCAGATGCGATTGGCAACCGTGCGTTTCTTCGTTCCTCAAATACTCATGTCGCGACGTTGGTGCTGTCCTGGCACCGCAATTTGGGCTTTTGGATTCGCGGCACGCTGCTAGGCTCGACCCGTGACGGTTGAGCGGGAGGATGCCATGAAGGGTCGAATCGTCAGGACGGGCCGTGTGGCAGCTTTCATGCTGGCTGGCATGAGCTTTTCGGCCATGGCGCAGCAGGCCGCGATCTTCGACCCGATGGACCGTATCCACCCGGTTTGGGCAGAGAGCGGCATGGTCTCGGCGCAGGAGCGGCTGGCGGCCGAGATCGGCCGGGACATCATGGCGCAGGGCGGCAATGCGGTCGATGCGGGCGTGGCGGTCGCCTTTGCCCTTGCCGTGACCTTGCCGCGCGCCGGTAATATCGGCGGCGGCGGTTTCATGCTGGTCCATGACGCGGAGACCGGTCAGACCCATGCCATCGACTATCGCGAGATGGCGCCGCAGGGCGCCACGCGCGACATGTTCCTGGACGCGGCGGGCGAGGCCGACAGCGAAAGGTCGCTCTACAGCGGCGCGGCCTCGGGCGTGCCGGGGACGGTCGCGGGCATGAAGCTGGCGCTGGACCATTACGGCAGCATGGACTGGGCCGTGGTGATCGCCCCGGCGATCCGGCTGGCCGAAGAGGGGATCACCATCACCCCGGAGCTTGCCGACAGCATCGAGGCCGAGCGCGCGCATCTGGAGAAGTTTCCCGCCAGCGCCGCCATCTTCTTCAAGCCCGGCGGCGTGGCCTATCGCCCGGGCGACAGGCTGGTGCAGGCCGACTTGGCGAAGACGCTGAAGAAGATCGCGGCCGAGGGGCCGGACGGCTTCTACAAGGGCGAGGTGGCCGAGACCATCGCCCGCTCGGTGCAGGCGGCCGGAGGGGTGATCACCCCCGAGGACATGGCCGCCTACAAGCCCGTCCTGCGCGAGCCGGTGCGCGGCAGCTATCGCGGCTATGACATCGTGTCGATGCCGCCGCCGTCCTCGGGCGGGGTGCATCTGATCCAGATCCTGAACGCGCTGGAAGGCTATCCGATCACGACGCTCGGGCAGAACACGGGCGAGACCATTCACCTGATGGCCGAGGCGATGAAGCTGGCCTATGCCGACCGCTCGGAATATCTGGGCGATCCGGATTTCGTCGATGTGCCGGTCGCGGCGCTGACCAGCAAGGACTACGCGGCCGAGATGCGCCGCAAGATCAGCGCCGATTTCGCCATGCCTTCGACGACGATCAAGCCGGCGGACCTCGCGCCTTACGAATCCGACCAGACCACGCATTTCTCGGTGGTGGACAAGGACGGCAACGCGGTCTCGAACACCTATACGATCAATCTCAACTACGGCTCGGGCCTGGTGGCCGAGGGCACGGGCGTATTGATGAACAACGAGATGGACGATTTCTCGGCCAAGCCCGGCGTGCCGAATGCCTTCGGCCTGGTCGGCGGCGATGCCAATGCGGTTCAGGCCGGCAAGCGGCCGTTGTCCTCGATGACGCCGACTATGGTGCTGAAGGACGGCAAGGTCTGGCTGGTCACCGGCTCGCCCGGGCGCGCGCGGATCATCACCACGGTCCTGCAGGTGGTGATGAACATGATCGACCACGGCATGAACGTGGCCGAGGCCTCGACCGCGCCGCGCATCCATCACCAGTGGCTGCCCGACGAGTTGCGGGTGGAAGAGGGCATCGGCCTCGACACCATCCGCATCCTGCAAGCCAAAGGCCACGACGTCGTGGTGAAAGAGGCGATGGGCTCGACTCAGTCCATCATGCGCGACCCGGCGACGGGGATGCTCTACGGTGCCTCGGACCCGCGCCGGCCGGATGCCGCCACGCTGGGCTATTGAGCCAGGTAGTCGCGCAGCGCCACGGCATTGTTGTGCCGGGTGTCGCGGGCGCCATAGAGCAGCACCACCGGGCCGGCGTTGGCCAGTTGCCGCAACTCGCGCACCGGCTGGGGATTGGCGTCCAGTTCCTTGCCGTAGCGGCGGCGGAACTCGTCCCATTTCTGCGGATCGTGGCCGAACCAGTGCCGCAAGTCGTCCGAAGGCGCGATCTCGCGCAGCCACAGGTCGGCGCCCAGCGTCTCGCGGCTGATGCCGCGCGGCCAGATCCGGTCGACCAGCACCCGGCGCCCCTCGCCGGGGTCCGGCGGATCATAGGCGCGGCGGATGGAAATCGCGGACATGGCGGCCTCCCTTGCGACGGAATGCCCGCTCGCGCCAACGGGTTCCCGGCGCGTTGACAGGATTCGCGAATATGTCCACAACTGGCCCGTCCAGTACGGGAGGGATGCATGAGTAAGGTCTACGCGAGCGCCGGGTCTGCGCTTGAGGGTGTTTTGCGGGACGGGATGCTGATCGCGGCCGGGGGTTTCGGGCTTTGCGGCATCCCGGAACTGCTGATCGAGGCGATCCTGAAGGCGGGGACCAGGGATCTGACCGTGGCCTCGAACAATTGCGGCGTCGACGGGTTCGGGCTGGGCAAGCTGCTGGATTCGCGGCAGATCCGCAAGATGATCTCCTCCTACGTCGGCGAGAACGCCGAGTTCATGCGCCAGTATCTCTCGGGCGAGCTGGAGCTGGAGTTCAATCCGCAGGGCACGCTCGCCGAGCGGATGCGCGCCGGCGGCGCCGGCATCCCGGGCTTCTACACGAAAACCGGCGTCGGCACGGTGATCGCCGAGGGCAAGGACCACAAGGACTTCGACGGCGAGACCTATATCCTGGAACGCGGCATCGTCGCGGATCTCGCCATCGTCAAGGGCTGGAAGGCGGACGAGTCGGGCAACGTGATCTTCCGCAAGACCGCGCGCAACTTCAACGTGCCGGCGGCAAAATGCGGCCGCATCTGCGTCTGCGAGGTCGAGGAGATCGTGCCGACCGGCTCGCTCGACCCCGATGCCATCCACCTGCCCGGGATCTATGTCCACCGCCTGATCCAGGGCGCGCATGAAAAGCGCATCGAGCAGCGCACGACCCGCAAGAAGGAGGCCTGAGCATGGCATGGGACCGCAACCAGATGGCGGCGCGGGCCGCGCAGGAGCTGCAGGACGGCTGGTACGTGAACCTCGGCATCGGCATCCCGACGCTGGTCGCGAACTACATCCCCGAGGGGGTGCATGTGACGCTGCAATCGGAAAACGGCATGCTGGGCATCGGGCCGTTTCCGTTCGAGGGCGAAGAGGACCCGGACCTGATCAACGCCGGCAAGCAGACGGTGACCGAGTTGCCGCAGACCGCCTATTTCGACAGTTCCGAAAGCTTCGCCATGATCCGGGGCGGCAAGATCGCGATGGCGATCCTGGGCGCGATGGAGGTGGCCGAGAACGGCGACCTGGCGAACTGGATGATCCCGGGCAAGCTGGTCAAGGGCATGGGCGGCGCGATGGACCTGGTGGCCGGGGTCGGTCGCGTGGTGGTGGTGATGGACCACAGCTCGAAGCACGGCGAGTCGAAGGTGCTGAAGGCCTGCACGCTGCCGCTGACCGGGCAGAAGGTGGTGAACCGGATCATCACCAACCTGGGCGTGCTGGACGTGGTTCCGGGCGGGCTGCGGATCGTCGAGCTGGCCGAAGGCGTCAGCGAGGATGCGATGCGCGCCGCGACCGAGGCGACCATCGTCGGGTGACGCCTGCGAAGCGAGGGGGCTTTCCGCCCCCTCTTGCGGCTGCGCCGCAATTCACCCCCGAGGATATTTGGGACACAAAAGAATGGGCCTGAAGGACAAAGGCCAGATCGCGGCTTTGTTCACCCGAGACGGGCAGTATCTCTGCGCCCGCTGGGGGCGGGCGGTGGCGCCCGTCATCTTCGGGCTGGCCGAAGAGAGCCTGCCGGTGTTTCGCGCCGCGACCAGAGCCGTGCTGGCCCATGCCGGCCAGCCGATCGCCGAGACCGATCCCGAGATGGGCGCGAACATGCTCACCTTCTTCACCCGCGATTGGGACGAGTTGCGGGGCGTGCCGGATTTCGACCGGCTGACCGGGCAGGCCGATCTGCCGGGCCGGCTGAAGCGGCAGGGTGCCGATCAGTATCGCCTCTTCCGCTTCGACGCCGATGGCGCGATTCGCGCCTGCATCACCTTGGTGAATATGGGCGGCCCCCTGGCCAGCGCCCATCCCGGACAGCTGGCCGAGACCCTGGCCGTGCGCGCGATGCTGACCTTCGCGCGCGACGTGACGCCTTCGGCCGCGCTCGCCGGGCTGATCCGCGCCGCTTATGATCCCGCGCTGCCGGCAGCTGCCCGAGATGCCTCGCATGCCCTGCGGCTTGTAGCCCGGCTGTCGTGTTAGGCCTTTCGGCTTCTTTTGTGTCCAAATATCCTCCGGGGGAGTCGCCGTCAGGCGACGGGGGCGGAAGGCCCCCCGACCACCCAGCAACCGGGGCCGCCATGCACAGATTTCCGATCCGCGTCTATTACGAGGATACCGACCTTGCCGGGATCGTCTATTACGCGAACTATCTCAAGTTCATCGAGCGGGGCCGTTCCGAATGGCTGCGGGAACTGGGGATCGATCAGCGCGCGCTGAAACGGCAGGGCATCGTCTTCGCCGTGCGCCGGGTCGAGGCGGACTATCTGTCCCCCGCGCGGTTCGAGGATTTGCTGGAGGTCCAGTCCCGTCTGTACGATCTGAGACCGGCGCGGATCGTGCTGGACCAGCGCGTGATCCGGGGCGAAACGGAACTGTTCCGGGCGCGGGTCACCATCGCCTGCCTGGCCGATTCCGGGCGGCCGGCCGCCGTTCCCGAGGACGTGGCGGCGCGGTTGCGGGCGGTCGGTCCCGGCGGCAACTGACGCAGATTTGACGTCGGCAGGGTTTTGCCGCCCGGGCTCTTCTGCTAGTTGGCCTTGGCAGAAGCCGCGCCGCAGCGGCCCAAAGGACAGGCCGAAATCCATGGAACAACTCGCCGGAGCCGGGCAGCCGGTCGATTTCTCGCTGATCGCGCTGTTCGCGCGCGCCTCTCTGACGGTGCAGATCGTCATGGTGATCCTGATCCTGGCCTCGTTCTGGGCCTGGGCGATCATCATCCGCAAGTTCATCAGCTTCAACGCCGCCCGGCGCGAGGCCGACCGCTTCGACCGCGCCTTCTGGTCGGGCCAGCCGCTTGAGGATCTTTACGACCGCATCGGCGACAGCCCCTCGGGCGCGGCCGAGCGGGTCTTTTCGGCGGGCATGACCGAATGGCGCCGCAGCCACCGCGACGACGGCAACCTGATCGCCGGCGCCACCGCGCGCATCGACCGCGCCATGAACGTCGCCATCAACCGCGAGAACGACCGGTTGACCGGGGGGCTGCCCTTCCTGGCCACCGTCGGCTCGACCGCGCCCTTCATCGGCCTGTTCGGCACCGTCTGGGGTATCAAGACCGCCTTCGAGGAGATCGCGATCTCGCAGAACACCTCGCTGGCCGTGGTGGCGCCCGGGATCGCCGAGGCGCTGGTCGCGACCGCGCTGGGCCTGCTGGCGGCGATTCCTGCGGTGATCTTCTACAACAAGCTCAGCGCGGATGCCGACCGCATCACCGGGAATTACGAATCCTTCGCGGACGAGTTCTCGACCATCCTGTCGCGCCAGCTGGACGACGAATAGATGGGCGCCGGGGTCGTCAAGCGCGGACGCAAGGGCCGGGGCCGCGCCCGCAGCCAGCCGATGGCGGAAATCAACGTCACGCCCTTCGTGGACGTGATGCTGGTGCTCTTGATCATCTTCATGGTCGCGGCGCCGCTTCTGACCGTGGGCGTGCCGCTGGAACTGCCCAAGACCGCCGCCCAGGCGGTGCCGGCCGAGCCCGAGGAGCCGCTCGCCGTCTCGATCACCCCCGAGGGGCCGATCCTGGTGATGACCTCGGAAGTCCCCGAGGACGAGCTGGTCACGCGCCTGCGCGCCGTGGCCGAGGAGCGCCAGAGCGACAAGATCTATCTGCGTGCCGACGGCGCCATTCCCTATGCGCGGGTGATGCAGGTCATGGGCGCCCTGAACGCCGCTGGGTTCAACAACATCGTGCTGGTCACCGAGGCCGGCGGGCCGCGCATGGACGCGGGCGGGAATGGCTGACGCCATGGACCGGGCGGATCGCATCGGCTACTGGGTCTCGGGCGTCGCCCATGCCGGGCTGATCGGCGCGGCGCTGGTCGGCGGCGCGCTGTTCCGGCCGCAGCCGTTGGAAGCGGTGCGCATGGCCGAGGTCGCCACCATGTCCGAGGCCGAATTCCAGTCGCTGGCCGCCGCCGCCGCAGGGCGCGGACCGGTGGCCGAAGAAGCCGCCTCCACGCCGGCGCAGCCGCGCCCGCCCAGCGACGAGAACCGCCCGGGAGCGGTAGAGGCGGTAAGCCCGCCCGTCCCGGACGGTCAGGTCGCGGAACTGGCCACGCCCTCGGAGCGGCCCGAGGCGCGGCCGGACCTGTCGGATTTCCAGGGCACCCGCCGGCCGGTCGCCGTCGCGACCGATGCGCCGCAGGTGTCGCCGCCCGACAACGCCATGGACCTGGCCGCCCTGCCGCAACCTGCCGACCGGCCTGACCCCGCGCGCAACCCGGCGCAGTCTCCGGCACCGATTCCGCAACGCTCGGCCCAGGCCCCGGCCGAATCCGCCCGCCCGCGCGGCCGTCCCGAGGGGCTGGCCGAGGCCGTGCAGGCCCGCCGCGCGAGCGCCGAGGCCGCCCGCCAGCGCGAGGCCGTCCTGGCCCGCGAAGCCGAGGAAGCCGCCGCCGAGCAAGCCGCCGCCAAGAAGGCCCAGCAAGAGGCGGCCCGTCGCGCCGCCGAGGAACGCGCCCGGGACGAGCGCCGCGAAGCGGCCGCGCGGCAGGCCGAGGCCGATGCCGCCCGCAAGGCCGACGCCGCCAAGGAACGTGCCCGCCGTCAGGCCGAGGCGGAAGCCGCCGATCAAGAGGCTGCCGCCGAGCAAAAGGCCGCGGAAAAACGCGCGGCCGAGAAAAAGGCCGATGCCGCGCGCCGTGCCGCCGCAGAAAAAGCCGCCGAGCGGGAGGCCGCAGAGAAAGCCGAGAAGGCAGCCGCCGAAAAGGCCGAAAAAGCCGCGGCGGAGAAGGCCGAAAAGGCCGCTGCCGAGAAGAAGGCCGCCGAGGCCAAGGCCCGCAAAGAGGCCGAGGAAAAGGCCGCCGCGGCGAAGAAGGCTGCCGCCGAAGCCGCGGCCGAGAAGAAGGCCAAGGAACAGGCCGAGGCCGAGCGCAAGGCCGAGGCCGCCAAGCAGGCCGCGCTGAAAGAGGCGATGCAGGATCAGGGCTCGGCCGGGTCCGGCGGCGGCGGGGCGGCGGCCAGCGGTCCGCCGCTGAGCCAGGGCGAAAAGGACGGCTTCCGCGTCGCGGTCGAGCAATGCTGGAACCGCGGCTCGCTGTCGACCGAGGCCAGCCGGACCACGGTTTCGGTGCGCTTCTCGATGGCGCCGGACGGCACGGTCGAAAAGGGCTCGCTGCGGATGATCGGCAGCGAGGGCGGCTCGGACGCGGCGGCGAAACAGGCCTATGAGGCCGCGCGCCGGGCGATCCTGATGTGCGAGCGCGGCGGCTACAAGCTGCCGCCGGAAAAATACAACCGCTGGAAGGATGTCATCATCGACTTCAACGCCAGCGGTGGCGCGCGGGTCAAGTGACATGCTATTGCCCGCGCAACACTCCCATCCTGCAACCAAGACCTTACGAGGGCGATTCATGTTGCGTAAAATCCTACTGACCTCCGTCATGGCCCTCGCGGGTCTTGGCACGGCTGCGCCGGTGCTGGCGCAGGACGGCCCCCTGCGGATCGAGATCACCGACGGCGTGATCGAGCCGATGCCCTTCGCCATCGCCAAGTTCCACGACGAGGGCGGCGCCGGCGAATACCTGTCGCAGGTGCAAAGCCTGATCGCCGCCGACCTGACCGGCACCGGGCTGTTCCGGGAAATCCCGGCCTCGGCCCATATCGCCCGGCCGGAAAGCTTCGACGCGCCGGTTTCCTACGAGGATTGGAAGGCCATCAACGCCCAGGCGCTGATCACCGGTGCCGTCCGGGTCGAGGGCGGCAAGGTCATCGTCAAGTTCCGGCTGTTCGACGTCTTCGCCGGCCAGCCGCTGGGCGACGGCATGCAGTTCGACGCCGCGACCGGCAACTGGCGCCGCGCCGCGCATAAGGCGGCCGACCAGGTCTATGCCCGGCTGACGGGCGAGGGGCCGTATTTCGACAGCCGCGTCGCCTTCGTGCAGGAGGCCGGGCCCAAGGACGCGCGCCGCAAGCGCATCGGCATCATGGATTACGACGGCGCCAACGTGAAATGGCTGACCGACGATTCGACGCTGGTGCTGAAGCCGCGCTTCTCGCCGGACGGATCGCGGCTGCTTTACACCAGCTATGCCACCGGCTTCCCGCAGGCGGTGATGATGGACGTGAACTCGCTGTCCACCCGTCAGCTGAGCGCGGGCCAGCAGGGCACCATGAGCTTCTCGCCCCGCTTCTCGCCCGACGGGCGCTGGATCGTCTATTCGCTGGAGCAGAACGGCAATACCGACATCTACCAGATGGACGCCGGTTCTGGCGCGCAGCGGGCGCTGACCAACGCGCCTTCGATCGAGACCTCGCCCAGCTACAGCCCGGACGGCAAGCAGATCGTCTTTGAAAGCGACCGCTCGGGCGTGCCGCAGCTTTACGTCATGGGCGCGAACGGCGGCGAGCCCAAGCGCATCAGCTTCGGCTCGGGCCGCTACGGCACGCCGGTCTGGTCGCCGCGCGGCGACATGATCGCCTTTACCCGGCAAGAGGGCGGCAAGTTCTACATCGGCGTCATGCGCACCGATGGCTCGGAAGAGAAAATGCTGACAGAATCGTTCCTTGACGAGGGGCCGACTTGGGCCCCCAATGGGCGCGTGGTGATGTTCACCCGCGTGACCCCCGGCGGCAACGGCGAACCGCGCCTGCATTCGGTGGACATCACGGGGCGCAACATGCGGCCGGTCAAGATCAATGGCGCAGCCTCGGACCCCGACTGGGGCCCGCTGCTGCCCTAAGCGCGTGAGATGGACAGGAATATGAAGACTTTCATCAAGATTGCCGCGGTCGGCGCCGTTCTCGCGCTGGCGGCCTGTGCCCGTCCGGCGCAGGACATGCAGGTGCAGGACCCCTATGCCGGGGCCGGCGGCGCGGGCATGGGCGGGGTCGGCGCGGCGGCGCTGCCGGGCTCGCCGGAATATTTCAAGACCGCCATCGGCGACACGGTGCTGTTCGCGGTGGACCAGTCGACGCTCTCGCCCGAGGCGCGCACCCAGCTGGCCAACCAGGCCGGCTGGCTGAACCAGAACCAGGGCTTCTCGGCCGTGATCGAGGGTCACGCCGACGAACAGGGCACCCGCGAATACAACCTCGCGCTGGGCGCGCGGCGGGCCAGCTCGGTGCAGGAATACCTGATCTCGCAGGGCGTGGCGCCCGGCCGGCTGCAGAAGGTCAGCTATGGCAAGGAACGGCCGCTGGCGATCTGCTCGACCGAGGAATGCTATTCCAAGAACCGGCGCGCGGTGACGGCGCTGCGGTCAGGGGCGGGGACGTGATGCCCGGAAATCCCATCAGAGGCTGGCTTCTTGCGGCCGGCTTGGCGCTGGCGGCGCTGCCGGCGGCGGCGCAGGACGGCCAGTCGCTGGCCGACATCCGCACCGAGCTGAACCAGCTTTCCGCCGACCTGCAATCGCTGCGGGCGCAGCTGGTGGCCTCGGGTCAGGCCGGCTTCGCCGCGGCGGGCGGCGACAGCGCCATCGACCGCATGAACGCGATGGAGGCGCGGCTGGCGCAGCTGACCGGCCAGACCGAGCAGTTGCAGAACCGCATCGACCGCGTGGTCAAGGACGGCACCACCCGCATCGGCGACATCGAGTTCCGCCTGTGCGAGATGGAAGAGGGCTGCGACCTGGGCAGCCTGACCACGCCGACGCTGGGCGACCAGGGCGGATCGTCGCCCATGCCGTCCTCGGACCAGAAAGGGGCGCTCGCGCCTGCCAGAACCCCTTCGGCCGGGGCCGCCACCGCGGCGGAAAAGGCCGATTTCGACCGGGCCCGGGAGGTGCTCGGTCAAGGTGACTTTCGCCGTGCTGCGGACCTCTTCGCGGCCGTCGCCAAGACCCATGCCGGCGGTCCGCTGACCGCCGAGGCGCTGTTCCTGCGCGGGGCGGCGCTGGATTCGGCCGGCGATCTGGACGGGGCCGGGCTGGCCTGGCTGGAAAGCTTCGCCGCCAATCCCGACGGGCCGCAGGCGGCGGATGCGCTGTTGGGCCTGTCCCGCGCCATGTCGGCCAAGGGCGGCCCGGGCGAGGGCTGCTTCTATCTTCAGGAAATCGCCAATCGCTTCCCCGAGGCCCCGCAGGCGGCCGAGGCGCAGAAGCGCATGGCCGAGACCGGCTGCGAGCCGCTGATCGAGGGCTCGGCCCAGGACGCCGAGGGCATGGATCCGGACATGGACCCCGAGGCTGCCGCGGACCTGGCGGATGGCGGCTGAACCGGGCGCGGTCGAAACCCGCGCCCATGCCGCGCTGGACCGCTTGGCCGGGGACCTGCCCGCCCTGGGCATCGCCCTGTCCGGCGGCGGCGATTCGGTCGCCTTGATGCACCTGGCGCAAGGCTGGGGCCGCGCGCGGCTGCTGGCGGCAACGGTTGACCACGGGTTGCGCGCGGGCTCGGCCGACGAGGCCCGGCAGGCCGGGCAGGCCGCCGCGGCGCTGGGCATCCCGCATGAGACATTGCCTTGGCATCGCGAGGGCGGCGGCAACCTGATGGCTGCCGCGCGTGAGGCACGCCTGCGCCTGCTGGCCGACTGGGCGGGGCGGCACGGCCTGCCCGCAGTGCTTCTCGGCCATACGCAGGACGACCAGGCCGAAACGCTGCTGATGCGGCTGGCGCGCGGCGCCGGCGTGGACGGTCTTTCCGGCATGGCCGCGCGTCGTGCCGCGCAGGGCACGATCTGGTTGCGGCCGCTGCTGGCGATCTCGCGCGCGGAACTGCGCGGCTGGCTGGTGGCGCGCGGCATCGGCTGGATCGACGACCCGTCGAACGAGCGCGAGGATTTCCAGCGCATCCGCGCCCGCAAGGCGCTGGCCGGGCTGGAGCTGCCTCTGTCGCAACTGGCGCAATCGGCGGCGAACCTGGCCATGGCGCGCGATGCGCTGTCCCATTACGCGGCGCAGGCGGCCGAAGGCGCGCGGTCCCGCGCCGCCGGCCTGTCCCTGCCGCTGCCCGCCTTCCTGGCCGCACCGTCCGAGATCCGGCGCCGGCTTCTGGTCACCGGCCTGCGCTTCGTGACCGGCGGCGACTATCCGCCGCGGCGCGCGCCGGTCCTGCATGCGCTGGACGAATTGGCGCAGGGCCGGCAGGTGACGCTGGACGGGGTGATCGCCCGGCCGCGGGAGGGCTGGCTGCAGCTGCTGCGCGAACCCGCCGCCAGTGCCCGCACCGCGCCCGCGACGGGCGATCCCGTGGTCTGGGACCACCGCTGGCGCATCCGCGGCCTGGCTCCGGGTCAAGAGGTGCGTGCGCTGGGCCACGATCCGCTGCCGGGCCTGCCCTGGCGCGATTCGGGCCTGTCCCGCGACGAGGCCGCCGCCACCCCCGCCGTCTGGCAGGGCGAGGCGCTGCTGGCGGCGCCGCTGCTGGAACCGGCCGCCAATGTCTCGGTCGAACCCCTGCGCGGACTGCCGGATTTCCGCGCGATGCTCTATGTGCATTGAACCTGACGGCGGAATCCCTATTTTCACACGAAAGCCTGTTTACCCGCGGAGGACCTGCCTTTGGGCAACGCGCGCAATATCGCCTTCTGGGTCGTGCTGTTTCTGATGATCCTGGCGCTGTTCAACCTGTTCAGCGACGGTTCTTCTCAGATGAACAGCCGCCAGATCAGCTATTCCGACTTCATCCAGCGGGTGGACAAGGACGAGGTTTCCTCGGTCACCATCGACGGCGAGACGGTCGGCATCCTCGGCAAGGACGGCAAGCAATATGCCACCGTCCGTCCGCAGGGCGAGGAAATCGCCGACCGGCTGATCGACAAGGGCGTCGAGGTCAAGGTCGAGCGCCAGCAGCAGTCGGGCTTCATGTCGCTCTTGGGCGTCTGGCTGCCCTTCATCCTGCTGATCGGCGTCTGGATCTTCTTCATGAACCGGATGCAGGGCGGCGGCAAAGGCGGGGCCATGGGCTTTGGCAAGTCGCGCGCCAAGCTGCTGACGGAAAAGCACGGCCGGGTGACCTTCGACGACGTCGCCGGCATCGACGAGGCCAAGGAAGAACTGGAAGAGATCGTCGAATTCCTGCGCAATCCGCAGAAATTCAGCCGTCTGGGCGGGAGGATCCCGAAAGGCGCGCTGCTGGTCGGTCCGCCCGGCACCGGTAAGACGCTGCTCGCCCGCGCCATCGCCGGCGAGGCGGGCGTGCCCTTCTTTACCATCTCGGGCTCCGATTTCGTCGAGATGTTCGTCGGCGTCGGCGCCAGCCGCGTGCGTGACATGTTCGAGCAGGCCAAGAAATCCGCCCCCTGCATCGTCTTCATCGACGAGATCGACGCCGTCGGCCGCGCCCGTGGCGTCGGCATCGGCGGCGGCAACGACGAACGCGAGCAGACCCTGAACCAGTTGCTGGTGGAAATGGACGGCTTCGACGCCAACGAGGGCGTCATCATCATCGCCGCCACCAACCGCAAGGACGTGCTGGACCCGGCGCTCCTGCGCCCCGGCCGTTTCGACCGCCAGATCTATGTCCCGAACCCCGACATCAAGGGCCGCGAAAAGATCCTGTCCGTCCACGCCCGCAAGGTGCCGGTCGGCCCCGACGTGGACCTGCGCATCATCGCGCGCGGCACGCCCGGCTTTTCTGGCGCCGACCTGATGAACCTGGTGAACGAGGCCGCGCTGACCGCCGCCCGCATTGGCCGCCGCTTCGTCGCCATGGAGGATTTCGAGAACGCCAAGGACAAGGTCATGCTGGGTGTCGAGCGCCGCAGCATGGTCCTGACCCCCGAGCAGAAGGAAAAGACCGCCTATCACGAGGCCGGCCACGCCATCGTCGGCCTGTCCCTGCCGAAATGCGACCCGGTCTACAAGGCGACGATCATCCCGCGCGGCGGTGCTCTGGGTATGGTGGTCAGCCTGCCGGAAATGGATCGGCTGAACTATCACAAGGACGAGGCCAAGCAGAAACTCGCCATGACCATGGCCGGCAAGGCGGCCGAGATCATCAAATACGGCGCGGAAGGCGTTTCGAACGGCCCGGCGGGCGACATCCAGCAGGCTTCGGCGCTGGCGCGCGCCATGGTCATGCGCTGGGGCATGTCCGACAAGGTCGGCAATATCGACTATGCCGAGGCGCATGAGGGCTACCAGGGCAATACCGGCGGCTTCTCGGTCTCGGCCGCGACCAAGGAGCTGATCGAGCAGGAGGTCCACGGGTTGATCGAGGAAGGCTATCAGGAGGCCTGGCGCATCCTGAACGAGAAGCAGGAGGAATTCGAGCGCCTCGCCAAGGGTCTGCTGGAATACGAAACCCTGACCGGCGAGGATATCGGCAAGGTGATCCGCGGCGAGGCCCTGGGCGGCGACGACGATACGCCCGGCTCCTCCATCCCCTCGGTCACGGCGATCCCGCGCGCCGGCAGCGTCGCTCCGCCCCCCGACGCCGCGCCGCAGCCGCAGGGTTGAAGTCCAAGAACCCCCGGGTCTCGACCCCGGGGGTTTTCATGGCACAACTCTGGTCCGGCAGGCTCAGAGCAGCAACAGCGCGACGGCGCCAAGCGCCAAGCCGAGGCCGAAACCGATATTGATCACGAAACTGGCGGCTTTCATGCGAGCGACCTTTCTGTGGCAGGGCATGGCTTGCCCTCAGCTGGAAACGAAACGCCGATTCCCGCCAGCCCGTTTCTGATTGAGCGGAATTTTGCCGATGACCTGCGACATGCGCGCAACAATCCGCCGATCCTGCGGCTTGCCTTGGCGGGCGCATCAGGGCATGGGACGGACATGAGCACCTTCGACCCGCCGCTGCCCCCCGATTCCGCCATGCCCGACCTGCGGGCCCGCATCGATGCGCTGGACGCCCGGCTGATCGCGCTTTTGGCCGAACGCTCGGCGCTGATCGACGAGGCGGCGCGGATCAAGGCGCGCGAAAGCCTGCCTGCCCGCATCCACAGCCGCGTCGAGGAGGTCGCCGCCAATGCCCGCCGCCTTGCCGCCGAGCAAGGGCTGGATCCGGATCTGGCCGAGCGGCTGTGGCGGGTGATGATGGAGCATTTCATCGCCCAGGAAGACCGGCTGCTGTCCGACCGCGGACGAGCCTAGCCGTCTGCCGCCATGTTTGACGGTTTCGGTCCTCTCCATGACATGGAAGCAGGCCCGAAGGGACCGGTTGGTCGCGGAAGCGCCACGATCAGGCTGTCCAAGCAGCAATACAGAGATCGCAAGCGTCGCCGGGCGGCCAACTCGGTCTCGACCCCATGACGGCGGCGGCCCTGCGCAAGCCCGAGTCCGTCGAGGACCGCAAGGGCCAACGCCCCGCACCGAGGCCCAAGAGGCGATGGTGGTGGCATTTCGCCGCTATACGCTGCCCACTTGATGATCGCTTGCGTTCAAGCTTGCGATACTGCGACTGACCCGCTCAGCGCTCAGCACTGCGTGCTTGCCCGATGTCGATGGCGGCAATCCGAACGGCAGCGTTCCCAGCACCATCCGTCGGCTTCTCCCGTACGGATATTGCCGAGGTCCGGACGAGCGAAGGAAATCCTGTTCGCAGCCGTCGACATGCATTTTTCGGCGACGCAACTGGTCGACATGGCCCGCAGAAAGAAGACCCTGCCCCTATTGCCTGCGCGGGCAGGAAAACCTCTGCGACCGGCCGGGCTTCACCGGCTACACGAGCGACGGCGGCTATGCCACCGCGGTCGTCGCCGATGCCCGCTTCATCTTTCCGCTGGGCGAGGAAGGCGCGGACGTGGCGCTGGCGCCGCTGCTCTGCGCCGGGCTGATCGGCTGGCGTGCGCTGACCATGGCCGGTCAGGGCCGGCGGCTGGGGCTTTACGGCTTCGGCGCCGCGGCCCATATCGTCGCGCAGGTGGCGGCCTGGCAGGGCCGTTCGGTCCATGTCTTCACCCGGCCCGGCGACCGCATGTCGCAGGATTTTGCCCGCAGCCTGGGCGCCGACTGGGCCGGCGGTTCGGACCAGCCGCCGCCCGAGCCGCTGGACGCGGCGATCATCTTCGCTCCGCTGGGCGAACTGGTGCCCGTGGCGCTGCGGGCGGTGCGCAAGGGCGGCCGCGTGGTCTGCGCCGGCATCCACATGGGACGGGACGCCAACCTGCCGCATTCCAATCGTGCTCGAATCAAGGGACAGGTCGCGCCGATGAGCTGAACCATCAAGCACGGCGAGGCGGATCAAGAAACGACTCGGCGGATAGTTTTCTGTCGAACGTCCAAACCCTGCATTCCGACGACGATCGGCGGTGTCGCCACCGCGGCGACTCGTTGGAACCAAATTGAAGGCACCCGACGATCCACACCTTACGCTGACATTCACAAGATCTGGACTTCAGCCCCAGACAGTTTCATCGTCGATCCGATCCCGAAAGATGCCGGCAACAAGCATCTAGCCGCGGCGGACCCACGCGCCGACCGGGCGCCGCGCCATGGGCTCACGCCGGAAAAGCCGGAAGAGCTACCACTCCGCCTGTTCTTTTGTGCGGAAATATCCTGCGGGGGTCCGGGGGCGCAAAGCCCCCGGTCGCGGCGCCGCCGCCCGGCGCGCAAGGTGGCAGGATCTCCGCGCGGGATCGGCCGGAAACCCTTGGGCGCGCTCGCGGCACGCATCATGCGTGCCTTTCCTCCGGTCATTCATCGAACAGGCTTTCCTGCGCGCGCGGCGCATCCAGGCCCAGATGCCGCCAGCCCAGCCGTGCCAGCATCCGGCCGCGCGGGGTGCGGGCGACCAAGCCCTGCTGCATCAGATAGGGCTCGATCACCTCTTCGATGGCGTCGCGGCTTTCCGACAGGGCCGCCGACAGCGTTTCGACTCCGACCGGGCCGCCGCCGTAATGCTCGGCCATCAGCGTCAGATAGCGGCGATCCGCGGTGTCGAGCCCGATGTGGTCCACGCCCAGCCGGGTCAGCGCCGAATCGGCGATGGCGCGCGTCAGCCGCCCGTCGCCCTCGACCAGGGCAAAGTCGATCACCCGGCGCAACAGCCGGCCGGCGATGCGCGGCGTGCCGCGGGCGCGGCGGGCGATCTCGCGCGTGCCCTCGGGTTCCGAGGGGATCCCCATCAGCCGGGCGCCGCGGGTCACGATCAGGTCCAGCTCATCGATGGTATAGAATTGCAGCCGCGTCGGGATGCCGAAGCGGTCGCGCAGGGGCGTGGTCAGCAGCCCCAGCCGCGTGGTGGCGCCGACCAAGGTGAAGGGCTGCAACTCGATCCGCACCGTCCGCGCCGCCGGACCTTCGCCGATCACCAGGTCCAGCTCGAAATCCTCCATCGCCGGATAGAGGATCTCCTCGACCGCCGGGTTCATGCGGTGGATCTCGTCGATGAAGAGCACGTCGCGGTTTTCCAGATTGGTCAGGATCGCGGCGAGGTCGCCCGCCCGCGCCAGCACCGGGCCGGAGGTCATCTTGAAGTTCACCCCCAGCTCGCGCGCCATGATCTGCGCCAGGGTGGTCTTGCCGAGACCGGGGGGGCCGTGGAACAGGGTGTGGTCCATGGCCTTGCCGCGCATCTTGGCGCTTTCGATGAAGACGCGCAGGTTGGCGCGGGCCTCGGCTTGGCCGACGAAATCCGTCAGCATCTGCGGGCGCAGCGCGCGGTCTTCGGTCTCGCCCTCGATCGGCTCGGGGCGCATCATGGGGTCGGGCTGGATCATCGCGCGCCCCAGGGTCCGCCGGGTCCGCCCGAGGCCGGCACGCGCGAGGGCGCGAAATCCGCGGCCATGGCCTGCAGCCGGGCGATACGCTCCTCGGCCGGCGGGTGGGTGGCGAACAGCCGGTCCATGCGCAGCGCGTGCAGCGGATTCACGATGAACATCGACGCCGAGGCCGGGTTCCGTTCCGCCGGGATGTTCACCACCTGGCCCGCCGCGCGCGAGATCTTGGCCAGTGCCGAGGCCAGCGCCATCGGCTGGCCGCAGATCCGGGCGCCGCTGCGGTCGGCCTCGTATTCGCGGGTGCGCGAGATCGCCATCTGCACCAGCCCCGCCGCCATCGGGGCAAAGATCATCGCCAGGATCCCGGCCAGCCCGCCGCCGCGATTGTCGTCGCGCCCACCGAACATCGAGGAAAACATCAGCATGTTGCCCAGCATGGCGATGGCGCCGGCCATGGTCGCGGTCACCGTCATGGTCAGCGTGTCGCGATGCCTGATATGGGCCAGCTCATGCGCGATCACCCCGGCAAGCTCGTCGCGGTTCAGCACCCGCATGATGCCCTGGGTCACCGCCACGGCGGCATTTTCCGGGTTGCGGCCGGTGGCGAAGGCATTGGGCTGCTCGGTCTCCAGCACATAGACCGCCGGCATCGGCAGGCCGGCGCGCTGCGCCAGTTCCGCGACCATGTCCACCAGTTCCGGCGCCTGCTGGCGGGTGACCGGATGGGCGCCCTGCTGGCGCAGCACCATCTTGTCGCTGTTCCACCAGGCGAAGACATTGCCCGCCCCGGCGATCACCAGCGCGATCACCGCACCGCCCTGGCCGCCCAGCAGATAGCCCATGCCCATGACCAGCGCGGTCAGGGCGGCCATCAGGACGAAGGTGCGCAGGTTTCCGGTCATGGTCGTCACTCCTTGGGGGCCAGCAGCCGCAGGGCCGCGCGGATCAAAGCCGCCGTGGCCGCCTGCGGTTCCCGCGCCGCGGCCTCGGCCACCGCCGAGGCGGCCTCGGACGGAGCGTAACCCAGATTGCCGAGCGCCGAGAGCGCATCCGCCGTCGCCTGGGCCGAGGACGGCGCCGGTGGTGCGGTCCGGGCGACAGGCGCCTCGATCACCTCGGCCGAGGGCTCGGGCAGGGGGCCGGGATCGACGGTCAGGTTGCCGCCCATCGCCATCACGGCGGGGGCCTTGTCCTTCAGCTCCATCGCCACGCGTTGCGCCAGCTTCGGACCGACGCCCGGCGCCTTGCGCAGCGCCGACCAGTCGCCCAGTGCCAGCGCCCGGGCCAGCCCCTCGGGCCCGAGCGTGCCCAGCATCGCCAGCGCCACCTTGGCGCCCACCCCCTGCACCGAGGTCAGCAGCCGGTGCCATTCCTTTTCCAGAAGCGTGGGGAAGCCGAAAAGCTGCAGCAGGTCCTCGCGCACCAGCAGTTCGGTATAAAGCGCGGTCGCCTGCCCGGCGGGCGGCAGGTTCGCGGCGGTGCGTTCGCTGACATGGACGATATAGCCCACGCCGCGCACGTCGATCAGCACCTGGTCCTGCGCCCGGTGCAGGATGATGCCGGCGATGCGGCCGATCATGCAAACCTCCTCATGCCTGCACCTTGATCCGCAGCGCGCGGCCCTGGATGTGATGGGCGTGGCAGATCGCCACCGCCAGCGCGTCCGCCGCATCCGGGCCGGCCAATTCGACCCCCGGCAGCATGAAGCGGACCATGTGCTGGATCTGTTCCTTGGCGGCATGGCCGACGCCGACCACGGTCTTCTTGACCGCGTTCGGGGCGTATTCGCCGATCTCCAGCCCGGCCTCGGCCGGCGCCAGCAGCGCGATGCCGCGCGCCTGGCCCAGCTTCAGGGTGCCGGTCGCATCCTTGTTGACGAAGGTCTGCTCCACTGCGGCGGCATCCGGGCCGTGCAGGGCGATCACCGCGCAGAGCCCGCGATAAAGCGTCGAGAGCCGCGGTCCCAGATCCCCCGCCTCGGAGCGGACGATGCCGTTGCCCAGGTGCCGCAAGCGCGGCCCGTCCACCGCGATCACGCCCCAGCCCATGTTCCGCAGGCCGGGGTCTATGCCGATGATCTTCATGCCTGTTCCCTTTTTGCCCAGCGTTAGCACGAAAGGCGAACATCGCCTAGTTGCTTTGTCATCGGCTTGACCCGCTGGCGTCCATCGGGGACAGAGGGGGACCGACAAGGGACGAGGGGCAATGTCGCCAGCGCTCATCGCCGTGCTTCCGTTCGTCGGGGCGCTGCTGCCCGGATGGCTGATCCGCTGGGGGCGGGACGTCGCGGCGGTCTCTTGCGCGGCGGCCAGCCTGGTCGCGCTGCTGGGGCTTTGCCTGCACATCCCGGCGATCATGGCCGGCGAGGTGGTCACGGCGCGCTTCGCCTGACTGCCCGCGCTGGGGCTGAACGCGCATTTCCGGCTGGACGGGCTGGGCCTGCTGTTCGGCATCCTGATCCTGGGCATCGGGCTGCTGATCATCGGCTATGCGCGATTCTACCTGTCGCCCCGGGACCCGGCAGGACTGTTCTATACCTATCTGATGCTGTTCCAGGGGGCGATGCTGGGCATCGTGCTGTCGGACAACGTCCTGCTGCTGATGGTGTTCTGGGAACTGACCTTGCTGTCGTCCTTTCTGCCGATCGGCTATTGGAAGCACCGGCCCGAGGGGCGGCAGGGCGCGCGCATGGCGCTGACCGTGACCGCCGCCGGCGGGCTTGCCATGATCGCGGGGATGCTGATCCTGGGCAATATCGCCGGCAGTTTCGATCTGGGCGACATCCTGCTGGCGCGCGAGGCGATCCAGGCCAGCCCGCTCTACCTGCCGGCGCTGCTGTTGATCCTGCTGGGCGCCTTCACCAAATCGGCGCAGTACCCGTTCCATTTCTGGCTGCCGCACGCGATGGCGGCGCCGACGCCGGTCTCGGCCTATCTGCATTCGGCGACCATGGTGAAGGCGGGGCTGTTCCTGATGGCGCGGCTGTGGCCGGTGCTGTCGGGGACGCCGGAATGGTTCTATATCGTCGCCACCACCGGGCTTGCGACCATGGTGCTGGGCGCCTGGATCGCCATGTTCCGCGACGACCTGAAGTCGCTGCTGGCCTATTCGACCGTCTCGCACCTGGGGCTGATCACCATGCTTTTGGGCTTCGGCACCCAGGCGGCGGCCGTGGCGGCGATGTTCCATATCGTCAACCACGCCACCTTCAAGGCGGCGCTGTTCATGGTGGCCGGGATCGTCGATCACGAGGCCGGCATCCGCTCGATCGCGCGGCTGGGCGGGTTGCGGCGGCTGATGCCGCTGACCTTCGCCATCACCACCATCGCGGCGCTGTCCATGGCCGGCATCCCGCCGCTGAACGGCTTCCTGTCGAAAGAGCTGATGCTGGAAAACGCCGGCCATGCCGCCTGGCAGGGCAACCCCTGGCTGGTCGCGGCGCTGGCGGCATTGGGGGCGGCGTTTTCGGTCTGCTATGCGCTGCGGCTGGTCTGGCAGGTGTTCCTGGGCCCCGAGCGGCGGGATTATCCGCACCGGTCGCACGATCCCGGTCCCGGCCTGTGGCTGCCGCCGGCGCTGCTGGCGGCGCTGGTGGTGCTGATCGGGCTGTTCCCGAACCGGCTGGCCGGCTGGCCGGTCGAGGTCTCGGCCAGCGCCACCACCGGCGCCGTGGTGCATCCGCCTTTCGCGCTGTGGCACGGCGTGACCCCGGCGCTGCTGCTGTCCATCGCCGCGGTGGCGGGGGCGTGGTGCTGCTGGCGCTGAACCGGCCGCTGATCGCGTTGCGCGACGGGCTGGAGCGGCCGGACGCCAAGGCCCTGTTCGACGCCGTGACCCGGGCCGCGACCTGCGCCGCCGCCCGCGTCACCGACCGGCTGACCAACGGCTCGATGTCGCGGGCGCTGGCCGGGTTCACGCTGACCGTGCTGGGCTGCGGATTCTGGGCCTTTGCGACCGGAGGCTGGCGCGGAGCGACCCGGCCGATGCTCGAGGTGCCGGCGGTGCCGCTGGTCGGCTGGCTGGCGCTGATGGTGGCGACCGGCTGCATGGTCGCCTTTCACCGCCGGCGCCTGCTGGCGCTGGTGCTGGTCGGCATCGTCGGGCTGATGGTCTCGGCCAGCTTCCTCTATCTCTCGGCCCCGGACCTGGCGCTGACCCAGATCTCGGTCGAGGTCGTCACGGTGATCCTGCTGCTGCTGGCGCTGAACTTCCTGCCGAAGCGGACGCCTGTGGAAAGCCCCGGCCGCCAGCGCGGCATCGATGCCTTCATCGCCGTCCTGGCCGGGCTGGGCTTCGGCGCGCTGGCCCATGCGGTGATGCGCAGCGATTTCGCGCTGCTGCCGATCTCGGGCTACATGCTGGAAAACAGCCACACGCTGGGCGGTGGCGACAATGTGGTGAACGTGATCCTGGTCGATTTCCGCGGCTACGACACCTTCGGCGAGATCACCGTGCTGGGCATCGCCGCCCTGGCCATCTTTGCCCTGACCGAGGCGCTGCTGGCCCGCGCCGGCGGCTGGCGCCTGCTCGGCTGGCGCGGGGCGCGTCGCGCCGGCGACCGCCACCCGCTGCCGCTGTTGGTGGTGACGCGGCTGGTGCTGCCGCTGTCGCTGGTGGTCGGGCTCTACATCTTCCTGCGCGGCCACAACGCGCCGGGCGGGGGCTTCATCGCCGGACTGGTGGTATCGGTGGCGCTGGTGTCGCAATACATGGCCTCGGGCTATGCCTGGGCGCAGGATCGGCAGCGCATCAGCTATCACGCGCTGATCGGCGCCGGGGTGATCGCGGCCGGGCTGACCGGCATCGGCGCCTGGTTCGCGGGACAGCCGTTCCTGACCTCGGCCTATGGCTATGTCGAACTGCCCGGGCTGGACCCTTCGAGCTGGCCACGGCCATGGGCTTTGACCTGGGCGTGTTCCTTTGCGTGGTGGGCGCGGTGATGCTGGCGCTGGGGGCCTTCCTGGAGGGCGGAGACGACCGCGTGGACATGCCCCCTGCCGACCGCGACCCCGGGGACGGCGCGCCATGAGCCATGCGCTGATCGCCCCGGTCCTGCTGCCGGCCGCGCTGGGGGCGCTGATTATCCTGGCGCTGCGCGGCGACCTGCGCCTGCAGCGGGCGCTGTCGGTTGCGAGCACCGCGCTGCTGCTGGGCCTGGCACTGGGCCTGAACCTGCTGGCCGCGGACGGCGTGGTCCGGGTCTATCGCCTGGGCAACTGGGCGGCGCCCTTCGGCATCGTTCTGGTGCTGGACCGGCTGGCGGCGCTGCTGCTGCTGCTGACCGCGGCGCTGGCGCTGGTGGTGCAGCTTTACGCCGTAGGCTCGGGCTGGGACCGGCGCGTGCGGCACTTCCATGCGCTGTGGCAGTTCCAGCTGATGGGGCTCTGCGGCGCCTTCCTGACCGGAGACGCCTTCAACCTGTTCGTCTTCTTCGAGGTGATGCTGATCGCCAGCTACGGGCTGATGGTCCATGGCGGCGGCGAGATGCGGCTGCGCGCGGGCGTGCAATACATCGCCTACAACCTGGCCGGCTCGGTGCTGTTCCTGGCGGCGCTGGGGGTGCTCTATGCGGTCACCGGCACGCTGAACATGGCCGACATGGCGGCGCGGGCGGCGGCGATCCCGCCGGGCGATTCCGCGCTTCTGCGCACCGGCGCGGTGCTGCTGATGCTGGCCTTTGCGGTCAAGGCGGCGCTGGTGCCGCTGCATTTCTGGCTGCCCGCGACCTATGCTAATGCGCCGGGGCCGGTGGCGGCGCTGTTCGCGGTGATGACCAAGGTCGGGGCCTATGGCATCATGCGCTTCATGGCGCTGGTCTTTCCGCAGGACACCGCGGTCGAAAGCGCGGTCGTGGACCTGCTCTTGCCCGCCGCGCTGTTCACGCTGGCGCTGGGGCAGACCGGCGTGCTGGGCAGCCGGCACCTGGGGCGGCTGGCGGCTTTCGCGGCCATCGGCTCGGTCGGGACGCTGATGATCGCGGTGGCGCAGCAGAACCCGCAGTCCACGGCGGCGGCGGTCTATTACCTGGTGCATTCGACGCTGGCCGGGGCGGCGCTGTTCCTGGTCGTGGACCTGATCGGCGCGCGCCGGGGCGATCCCTGGCTGCGCCCGCGCCCGACCATGCCCGGCAGCGGTCTGGTGGCGGTGCTGTTCTTCGTCACTGCCATCGCGGTCACCGGCATGCCGCCGTTGTCGGGCTTCATCGGCAAACTGCTGGTGATGCAGGCCACGGCCGAGACTCCGGCTGTGGTCTGGGTCTGGGCGGTGATCCTGCTCGGCTCGCTGGTCGCGATCTATGGCATGACCCGCGCCGGCGCGCTGCTGTTCTGGAAGGGCTGCCAGGCCGGTCCCGCGCCCCCCGCCCCTGTGGGGCAGGGGCTGGCGGTCGCGGCCATCGCCGCGCTGCTGGCGGGCATCGTTGCGCTGACCGTCTTTGCCGGCCCGGCCATGCGCCTGGCCGAAGACACGGCGCTGCAGCTGCACGACCAGCCGCTCTATCTGGAGGCCGTGCTCTCGGGGCAGGAGGGCACGAAATGATCCGCCGGCTGCTGCCGCATCCCGTGCTGTCGCTGGTGCTGGCGCTGGTCTGGCTGGGGCTGGTCAACCGCTGGGCCTGGGGTTCGCTGGTCTTTGCCGTGCTGGTCGGCGTGGCGGTGCCGCTGCTGACCGTGCCCTATTGGCCGGGCACGCGGGGCTTTCGCCGGCCGGGCCGGATCCCGGGCTACCTGGCGCTGGTGCTGGCCGACATCGTCAAGGCCAATGTCGCGGTGGCGCTGATCGTGCTGTTCAAGCCGCGCCGCGCGCTGCGCCCGGCCTGGATCGCCGTGCCGCTGGACCTGTGCCGCCCCGAGGCCATCGCCGCGCTGGCCGGCACCATCACCCTGACCCCCGGGCTCGGTCAGCTGCGACCTGTCGCAGGACGGCCGCGCGCTGCTGGTGCATTGTCTGCACGCCCCCGACCCCGATGCCGTGCGCGACGAGATCAAGACCCGCTACGAGGCCCGGCTGAAGGAGATCTTCGAATGATCCTTTATGCGATCTGGTTCGCCTATGGCTGCTTCGGGCTGGCGCTGCTCTGCTGCCTTTACCGGGTCGTCCGCGCGCCCGGGCTGGCCGACCGGGTGCTGGCGCTGGACACGATGGCGCTGAACATGATCGCGCTTCTGGCGATCTTCGGCATCGACCGCGGCACCGGCATCTATTTCGAGGCGGCGCTGCTCTTTGCCATGCTCGGCTTCATTTCCACCGTCGCCTATGCCAAGTTCGTCCTGCGCGGCGACATCATCGAATAGGGAGGGCGCCATGGTCGCGGATATCGTCGTCTCGGCGCTGCTGGTGGCGGGCGGGTTCTTCGGGCTGGTCGGCTCCTGGGGGCTGGTGCGGCTGCCGGACCCGATGACCCGGCTGCATGCGCCGACGAAATCGGCGACGCTGGGGGTGGGGGCGGTGCTGGTCGCCTCGATGGTCTGGTTCCCGGCGCAGACCGGCCGGTTCACCTGGCACGAACTGCTGATCACCCTGTTCCTGCTGCTGACCGCGCCGGTCACCGGCTATTTCATCGCCAAGGCGCATATGCACCTGGGCTGGCACCGCGACGCGATCCCGCGCCCGGCGCCGGGC
This sequence comes from Paracoccus aminovorans, assembly GCF_900005615.1. NCBI lineage: Bacteria > Pseudomonadati > Pseudomonadota > Alphaproteobacteria > Rhodobacterales > Paracoccaceae > Paracoccus > Paracoccus aminovorans. The sequence continues at coordinate 556,778 of NZ_LN832559.1, forward strand.
CGGGACTGGGCGACCTTCGCCGACCCGGACCAGGACGGCGCCGCCGAGAACGAGGGCTAGGACATGTGGGTGCTGTTGAAGGATACCCACGCCTATCCCGGGTGCGGGGTCGAGCTGCCCGAGGGGCTGCCCGCAAGCGACCGGGACGTGCTGGTCGGCTTTTCCGACGGTATCGAGGCGCCGGGCCGGATCGAGGCGGTTGCGGGCGAGGCCCCGGTGCTGACCGTGGCCGCCTATCGCACCGCACGCGGCACCCGGATCGAGCGGAAAAGCTGGCGCCTCCGGCAGGGCAAGGACGGCTGGACCGTCGCCGCGCGGCTGCCGGCCGGGCCCTGACAGGAAAAGGGGCGGGAAAACCCGCCCCGTCGCTTCCGGTCGGCTTCGGTTCAGATCAGTCCGGCATGGGCCATGGCGGCGTCGATGCGGGCCTTGGTGGCCTCGGTCAGCCCGACCAGCGGCAGCCGCACCGCGTCGCTGCAAAGCCCCAGCCGCGACATGGCGTATTTCGCCCCGGCGACGCCCGGCTCGATGAAGATCGCCTCGTGCAGCGGCATCAGCCGGTCCTGATAGTCCAGCGCCTTGGCATAGTCGCCGGCCAGCGTCGCCTCCTGGAATTCGGCGCAAAGCTTCGGCGCCACGTTCGCGGTGACCGAGATGCAGCCGACGCCGCCATGGGCGTTGAAGCCCAGCGCGGTGGCATCCTCGCCCGACAGCTGCACGAAATCCTTGCCGCAGGCGGCGCGCTGCTGGCTGACCCGCTCCAGCTTGCCGGTCGCATCCTTGACGCCGACGATGCGCGGCAGTTTCGCAAGCTGGCCCATGGTCTCGGGCGTCATGTCGATGACCGAGCGGCCGGGGATGTTGTAGATGATGATCGGCAAGTCGCTGGCGTCGTGCAGCGCGGTGTAATGCGCGATCAGCCCGGCCTGGGTCGGCTTGTTGTAATAGGGCGTCACCACCAGGGCCGCATCGGCGCCGGCGGCCTGGGCGTGCTGCACCAGACCGATGCCCTCGCGCGTCGAGTTCGACCCGGCGCCGGCGATGACCGGTACCCGGCCGGCGGTCATGCGGACCACTTCCTCGATGACCTTGCGATGTTCCTCGTGGCTGAGCGTCGGGCTTTCGCCGGTGGTTCCGACCGGCACCAGCCCATGGGTCCCCTGCGCGATATGCCATTCGACGAGCTTTTCCAGCGTGGGAAGATCCAGCTCTCCCTCGGGAGTGAATGGCGTGACCAGCGCGGGCATCGAGCCTTTGAACATGGGAAGATCCTGAGTTTGGTTTATGCGGCCTTACAACCGGGAACGGCGCTTGCCAAGGTTGTGAGTTGCGCGGCCCCGGCAAGTCCCGCAGAAATGGCGCCATGATGTATCCTTTCCGCGACAGGATTCTGGGACCTCTGCTGGCCCTCGGCCTGGGCCTTGCCGCGCCGGCCCAGGCCGAGGACGCCGCCCATCTGTCGCGGGCCCTGGCCGCCGCCGGGATGCGCGACTGGGCCGGTGCCGCCGCCGAGGCGCGGGCCTCGGGGCCCATCGCCGGCGACCTGATCGCCTGGCAGCGGCTGCGCGCCGGGCAGGGCAGCTGGCCGGAATACCGCGACTTCGCCGCCCGCAACGGTGACTGGCCGGGCATGGCGCTGCTCTACAAGCGCGGCGACGCGGTGCTGCGCGCCGGCCTGCCGCCGGCCGAGGTCGTCGCCTGGTTCGCCACCCGCCGGCCCGACACGCTGAACGGCGCCATGGCGCTGATCGCGGCCCTGCAGGCGACCGATCCGGCCGCCGCGAAAACCGAGATCGCCCGCTTCTGGACCGAGGTGGCGCTGAACAAGGCCGAGGCGGACATCTTTCTGGCCGCATATGGCGCCGATTTGGCCGGGCTGCACGACGCGCGGCTGATGCGGCTTCTGGACCTGGGCGAATGGCAGGCGGCGCAGGTGACGCTGCCGCTGGCCTCGGGGCCGGCGCAGGCGCTGGGCAAGGCGCGGCTGGCGCTGCAATCGGCGCAGCCCGGGGTGGACGCGCTGATCCTGGCGCTGCCCGACGTGCAGCGCAACGACGCCGGGCTGGCGCTGGACCGCTTCCGCTGGCGGGTCTGGGCCAAGATGCCCGAGCTGGCGCGCGACCTGATGCTGGAGCGCTCGACCGGCGCCGAGGCGCTGCGCGACCCCGTCGCCTGGGCGCCCAAGCGCGCCGATTACGCGCGGCTGGCGTTGCGGCAGGGCGACTGGACCCTGGCCGAGCGGCTGGCCGCCGGGCATTTCCTGCCGCCGGGCAGCGACGCCTTTTCCGACCTGGAGTGGCTTGCCGGCTATGCCGCGCTGCGGAGCGGGGCGCCCGACCGGGCGCTGCGGCATTTCCACGAATTGGAGCGGGCGGTCGCCAGCCCGATCTCGCTGTCGCGGGCGCATTACTGGCAGGGCCGGGCGCTGGCGGCCGCGAGCGATGCCGCCGGTGCCGATGCGGCCTTCGGCCGTGCCGCCGCCTATCAATCCGCTTGGTACGGCCAGCTGGCCGCGGAACGGCTGGGCCAGCCGATGCAGCCGGCGCTGGCCGTCGCCGGCCGGTCCGAGGCCACGCTGCCCGACTGGCGCGGCGCCGCCCTGCGCGGCAACCGGGTCTGGCAGGCGGGCACCTGGCTGCTGGCGGCGGGCGAGCCCGACCAGGGCGCGCGCTTCCTGCTGCACCTGGCCGAGACCGCCCCGGCCGAGGACATCGGCCGCATGGCCAGGATGATGCTGGAAATGCGGCTGCCCTGGCACGCGCTGCGGCTGGCCAAGGCCGCGGCCGCCAAGGGCGCGGTCTATCCCGCCGCCTATTTCCCGCTGACCGGGCTGGAAGGCGACGACCTGGGTCTGCCGCCCGAACTGGTCATGGCCATCGCCCGGCGCGAAAGCGAGTTCAACCATACCGTATCCTCGCACGCCGGGGCGCTGGGGCTGATGCAGGTCATGCCCGACACCGCGCGCGCCATGGCCCGCAAGCTGGGCGAGCCCTTCGATCAGGCGCGGTTGACGCGCGACGCCGCCTACAACGCCCGGCTGGGCGCGGCCTATCTGGACGGGCTGCGCCAGCGTTTCGGCCCTTCGGTGGCGCTGGTGGCGGCGGGCTATAACGCCGGGCCGGGGCGCTCGGCCCGTTGGCTGCAGGATTTCGGCGACCTGCGCGGCGAGGTCGATCCGGTGGATTGGGTCGAGATGATCCCCTTCGACGAGACCCGCAACTATGTCATGCGCGTGGCCGAGGCGCTGCCGGTCTATCGCGCCCGCATCAAGGGGGCGCCGGTGCCGCTGGTGCCGAGCTGGGACCTGACCGGAGGTGGCATGAAGCCGGCGCCGCCGCCGCCGCCGATCCGGCTGGCGGGCTCGGCCCGGCCGCTGATGCCGGCGCGGACGCTACGGGGCTATGGCTCGGGCGGGGTGCTGGCCGAGGTGCTGGGTCCGCCGCCGGTGGTCGAGGCCGCCGCGGCGCCCCTCAGCGCCGCGCGGCCCGCTCGCGGACCCGCGAACGCCACCAGGTGAACATGCCGGCGCCGACGACGATGGCGCCGCCGATGGCGACATGCGGCGCCAGCGTCTCGCCGAAGATCACCACGCCGAAGATGCTGATCCACACCAGCTGCGTATAGGAAAACGGCTGCAGGGCCGAGGCCTCGGCCAGCTCATAGGCCTTGATGAGCATGAAATGCGCGCAGCCGGCGCAGACGCAGAGGATCAGCAGCCAGGGAATGTCCTGCGGCGCGATCGGTTCCCATGTGCGCAGGCCCAGCACGGTCATGCAGACCGCGCCCCAGACCGCGGTCCAGAAGAAGCTGGTCATGGCGCTGTCTTCGCGCCCCGCCAGCCGGGTGAGCAGGCCGTAGGCCGCGAACATCGCCGCGGCCAGGAAGGGCAGCGCCGCCTCGGGCGTGAAGACGTCGCGGCCGGGTTGCAGCACCACCAGGATGCCGCAGAAGCCGACGGCCACCGCCAGCCAGCGCCGCCAGCCGACCTTTTCGCCCAGCACCGGCCCGGACAGGACCGAGATGATCAGCGGGTAGCAGGCAAAGATGGCATGGGTGTTGATCAGCCCCAGCCGCACGAAGCATTCGATGGTGACGACGATTTCCAGCGCCAGCAGCATGCCGCGAAAGAACTGCACCACTGGCCGCTTGCTGCGCATCGCCGCGCGCAGCCCGCCGGGCGCGCGCAGGCACAGCGCCACCGCGAAGACGGTGAAGAACCAATAGCGCAGCATGGTGATGAAGACCGGCGAATAGGTCGAGCCCAGGTGCCGCGAAATGCCGTCCTGGCCCGCGAACATCAGGGCGGTGACGCACATCAGCAGGATGGCGGTGCCCTGTCGGTCGCGGCGGGGCTGCGCCATGGGCGGAGGCACCGCCGGCGGCTGGGCGGTGGGGGACATCAGCGGTCCCGTCGGGCTGTCGTCTGGCATGGCGCGATTCCAAGGCTGGACCCCCGCCATGCGCCGCGGCGGGGGAAAGGTCAATCCGGGGCTTAGTCCGGGCGGCGGATGATCTCGGCGAATTCGCCGAAAAGCTGCGGGTTCGCGGCCAGGGCCGAGCCGGTCGCGACCGGGCCTTCCTCGCCGCGGATCGATTCGACGCGGCCGCCGGCCTCTTTCACCAGCAGGATGCCGGCGGCCAGGTCCCAGGGCTGGATGCCGCGTTCCCAATAGCCGTCGAAGCGGCCGGCGGCGACATAGGCCAGGTCCAGCGCCGCCGCGCCCCAGCGCCGCACGCCCGAGGTCAGCGGCATCAGCCGGCCCAGGTCGCGCAGCGTCGCGGGCAGGGTCGGGCGGCCGGCGAAGGGCACGCCGGTGGCAAAGATCGACTCGATCATCTGCCGGCGGCCGGAGACGCGGATGCGGCGGTCGTTCAGGAAGGCGCCGTCGCCGCGCTCGGCGGTGAACAGTTCGTCCTTGGCGGCGTCGAAGACCACGGCGGCGACGATCTCGCCCTTGTGTTCCAGCGCGATGCTGACCGCCCAATGCGGCAGGCCGTGCAGGAAGTTGGTGGTGCCGTCCAGCGGATCGACGATCCAGCGGCGGGTCGGGTCCTCGCCCGCCTCTTCGCCAGTCTCTTCGCCCAGCCAGCCATAGTTCGGGCGGGCGGTGCGCAGCTCTTCCTTGATGATGCGTTCGGCCTCGCGGTCGGCGCGGCTGACGAAATCGCCGGCGCCCTTGACCGAGACCTGAAGGTTCTCGACCTCGCGGAAGTCCTTGACGAGGCTGCGGCCCGCCTTGCGCGCGGCCTTGATCATGATGTTGAGATTGGCGCTGGCCATGGGGATTCCTTTTTCGGGATTGCCGCCCTCATAGGGCAAGGCCGGGCGAAAGTGAAGGTCGGCCCGCCGGGCTAATGCGCGGCGGCTGGGGCGCCGGCGCCGGGGCGCGGGCGGCTCATCAGCAGGACCACCGGCAGCATGACGAAGGCGCCCCAGCCGGTCAGGATGAAGGCGTCGCGAAAGGCCAGCATCTGCGCCTGCTGGGCGATCATCTGCGTCAGTTGCGCCGCCGCCTCGGGCGAGGCCAGCGGCAGGCCCATGACCTGCGCCCAGTGCTGCGCCTGCGGGTCGGTGGCCGAGATATGGCCGGCCAGCGTGTGCCAGTGGATCTGCGTGCGCTGCGCCACCTGCCAGCCGACGATGGCGATGCCGACCGAGCTGCCGATCTGGCGCACCACGCCGTAAAGCCCGGACGCCTCGTCCTGATGCTCGCGGGCGATGTGCTGGAAGGCGACGGTGGACATGGGCACGAAGAACAGCCCCATGCCGATGCCCGACACGACCCCGGGCCAGGCCAGGTCCCAGAAGCCGGCGTTCAGGTTCAGATGCGCCAGCTGCAGGTTGCCGACGCCGGTCATCAGCAGGCCGATGGCGACCAGCAGCCGCGGGTCGAACTTGCGCAGCAGCACCGCGCCGGTCAGCACCATGGTGATGCCGGCCGCCAGCCCGCGCGGCATGAACAGATAGCCCGCCGTCAGCACGTCGAAGCCCAAAAGCCCCTGCACGAACAAGGGCAGGATCGCCAGCGTGCCGAACATGGCCAGGCCGAAACCGGTCATGGCGATATTCGCCGCCGCGAAGCTGCGGTCGCGAAACAGCCTCAGGTCGATGACGTTCCTGGGATTGCCGATGCCGCGCGCGAGGAAAGCGGCCCCGGCAAACAGGAACAGCGCGAAACAGACCTGGATCAGCCGCGAGGCGAACCAGTCCCGGCTTTCGCCCAGGTCCAGCGTCATCTGCAAGCCGCCGACCGCCAGGATCATCAGCACCAGGCCGGTCCAGTCGATGGGCGCGGGCTTCACGTCCTCTTTCGGCAGGCCGCCGGCCATCAGCGACAGGGCCAGCGCCGCCACCGGCAGGTTGACATAAAACACCGCGCGCCAGCTGAAATGCTCGGTCAGCAGTGCGCCGATGGTGGGGCCCAGGACCGGCGCCACCACCACGCCCAGCCCGAACAGGGCCATGGCCTGGCCGCGCTTTTCGCCGGGGAAGCTGTCGAACAGGATCGACTGCGACAGCGGGATCAGGAAGGCGCCGAACAGGCCCTGCATCACCCGGCAGACCACCATCATGCCGATGCTGATCGAGGCGCCGCAGAGCGCCGAGAAGGCGGCGAAGCCGATGATCGCGGTCATGATCAGCCGCCGCCGGCCATAGCGCCTCGCCAAGAGCCCGGTCAGCGGCATCGCCGCCACCGCCGAGACGATGTAGCTGGTCAGGATCCAGACCGTCTGGTCCGAGGTGATGCCGAAGCTGGCCTTCATATGCGGCAGCGCCACGTTGACGATGGTGCTGTCCAGGACCTCGAGGATCGCGGTCATCACCACCGCGACGACGACGCTCCAGCGGACCTTCTCGGCGGTCATGGCCCGCCCACGGTGTCCACGGTGACCGTGGTCGAGGCGCCGGTGCGCAGCTGGAAGGCGGGGTCGGCGGGCCGTTCGTCCAGCACCACGCGCACCGGGAAGCGCTGGGTGACCTTGACCCAGTTGCCCGAGGCGTTCTCGGGCGGCAGCAGCGAGAAGCTGGCCCCCGACCCGGCGCCGATGGACTGCACATGGCCCTTGAGCTTCACGCCGGGATACATGTCGATGCGGATGGTGGCGGGCTGGCCCGGGCGGATGCGGTCCAGGTCGGTTTCCTTGAAATTCGCCTGCACCCACCAACCCTGGTCCTCGACCAGCGAGAACAGCGCCTGCCCGGCCGAGACCACCTGCCCGGGCCGCAGCGAGATATTGCTGACCCAGCCCGTGGCCGGGGCGGCCACGCGGCTGTAACCCAGCGCCAGCTTGGCCTGGTCCAGCGCCGCCTGCGCCGCCCGGACCGAGGCGTTATCGCTGCCGCCCTGGCCGAACTGGTCCTGCGCGGCCTTCAGCGCCGCCTCGGCCGCCGCGACTCCGGCGACGGCCTGGTCCAGCGCCGTCTGCGCCTGGTCGCGGGCGGCCTTGGCCACGTCGCCCTTGGCGAAAAGCGCTGCCTGCCGGTCGTAGCTGAGCTGGGCGTTCGACCGCGAGGCGCGGGCGCTGGCCAGCTGCGCCTCGGCCTGGGCCACGCCGGCATGGCTGGCGCCCGAGCCCTGCATGGCGATGTCGAGCTGGGCCTGCGCGGCGGCGACCTGGGCGCGAAGCTCGGTGTCGTCGATGGTGAACAGCGCCGCGCCTGCCGCGACATGCTGGTTCTCGGCCACGTCCACCTGCACCACGCGCCCGCCGACCTGCGGCGCCACAGTCACGATATTCGCCGTCAGATAGGCGTCGTCGGTCGAGGGGTAGCGCGCCGAATGCTGCCACCAGAACCACATGCCCGCGCCCGCCGCGATGGCCAGCGCCCCAATGACGACCAGTTTCCGGTTCATGTCCTGTCCTGACTGCCTGGGGCGCAAGGGGCCGCGCGGACGAACCCCTCGCCGCGCCGCGCCGTTCCCGGCCCGGTTCTCACTTCGCTGTGTCGCCGAGGCGGCGGGCCTTGGCAAGCCATCGGCGTCAGGCCGTGCCGTCGCCCGCGCGATGCGGGTCGCACATGTCGAAGACCATCAGCCCGTCCTCGGGCACGCGCCGGTTCACCCATTCCGGATGGCCCAGCGAGCTTTCGGCGTCGTGCAGCCCGTCGCGCCAATGGTCCAGCATCGACAGGCGCGAGAATTCGTAATCCTTGGAGCCGCTTTCGTAATCCGCATGGCGATAGATCAGGTGCATCAGGCTGACCGGCTGCGAGGGGCCGGCCTCGATCAGCAACTTCAGGTCGGGGTCGTCGCGCAGCGTCTCGGGCAGGCGGGCGCGCAGCCGGCGGGCGGCGCGCGACAGTGCATGGCGGGTGCGGAACTCGTCGGTGTTGAACCGGGTGCGGCTGGAAAAGCGGATCTCGCGCTCGCGCTGCTCGACCCGGGCCATGGTGTGCGGCAGCCCGTCGCGCGAGGGATACAGATCCACCTGATAGACGCAGAGCGGCCGCTGGCAGGGCTTTTCCAGCACCACCTGCAGGGGCGAATTCGACACCAGCCCGCCGTCCCAATAGTGCCGGCCGTCGATCTCGACCGCCGGAAAGCCCGGCGGCAGCGCGCCCGAGGCCATGATGTGATCGGCGGTGATCCGGGTCTTGCGGCTGTCGAAACAGGTGAAATTGCCGGTCTCGATATCGACGGCGCAGACGGTCACGCGCGGGCCGTGGTCGTTCAGATAGTCGAAATCCACCAGTTCGTGCAGCGTATCGCGCAGGGGGGCGGTGTCGTACCAGCTGGTCTGCCGCATCACCCCCGGCAGGAACGAGAACATGTCCGGCAGGCGCGGGCGAAAGAAGCCGGGCGCGCCCAGGAAGGTGGTCATCGCCGCCCGGCCCTCGTTGCAGAACGAGCGGATCTGGTCGGGCAGCAGCCCGCCCTCAAGCGGCGTTCCCATCAGCCAGGGGGCGCCGGTGACGCCTTCCCAGAAGCGGCGCAGCGCCTCCAGCCGGGCGCCGGGCGGGTTGCCGGCGATCAGCGCCGCGTTGATCGAGCCGATCGAGATGCCCGCCAGCCATTCCGGTTCCTGCTCGGCCTTGCACAGCGCCTCGTAGGCGCCGGCCTGATAGGCGCCCAGCGCACCGCCGCCCTGAAGCACCAGGACGATCTTTTCAGGATTTTTCCCCTCGGTCTGGACCATGATTCCCCCGTTTTCCGCCCCTGTTGCATGGCCCAGGCTAGGACCGTCGCCGGCGGATTGCCATAAGCCCCCGCAATCGGGCGCAAAATTCTTCCGTTACGTCAACTTGCGACAATGCCACGCCGGGCGCGGCATTTCCGCCGAAAACGCGATCAGGCGTTGCCCTGCGGCGCGCGGGTTTTATATTGAGCCATGACACAGCCGGAGCCAGACGCCGATACGCGCATGATCGACGATCCTCACGAGAGACGGGCGGCAGCCTGCCGCGCTCTCGACCCGGCATATCCCAGAAAGTTTTCGAGCTCCTCTCATGTGGATTGAGATTGCGATTGTTCTCGTGCTGACGCTGCTCAATGGCCTGCTGGCCATGTCCGAGCTGGCCATCGTTTCGGCCCGTCCGGCACGGCTGAAGGTGATGGCCGAGCGCGGCGACCGCGGTGCCGCGACGGCGCTGGCGCTGGCCGAGGACCCGGGACGCTTCCTGTCCTCGGTCCAGATCGGCATCACCCTGGTCGGCGTGCTGTCGGGCGCCTTTTCCGGCGCCACGCTGGGCGCGCGCCTGGCGGCGGCGCTGCCGGGCTGGGGGGTGCCGGCCTCGGTCGCGCAGCCCCTGGGCATGGGCGGCGTGGTGGTGGCGATCACCTATCTGTCGCTGATCCTGGGCGAACTGGTGCCCAAGCAGATCGCCCTGCGCGCGCCCGAACAGATGGCGGCCCGCGTCGCGCCGCTGATGCGCGCCATTTCCAAGGTGGCGGCGCCGCTGGTCTGGCTCTTGGACCGCTCGGGCAAGCTGGTGCTGGCCGCGCTGGGCCAGTCGGGCGGCGACCGCCAGGGCATCAGCGACGAAGAGATCCGGCTGATGATTTCCGAGGCCGAGACGGCGGGCGTCATCCACCGCGCCGAGACCGAGATGATCGCCGGCGTGATGCGCATCGCCGACCGCTCGGCCCGCGGACTGATGACGCCGCGCCGCGACATCCCGGTGGTCGATGTCGCCGACAGCTGGCAAGAGATGGCGCGCAAGTTCCACGACAGCCGCCGCACCCGGCTGCCGGTCAGCGACGGCGACCCGAACAACCTGATCGGCGTTGTCGCCAGCCTGGACCTGATGTCGCAAAGCCGCGCCCAGGCCATCGACCTGCGCGAGGTCATGCATCCGGCCCCGATCATCCCCGAGACCATGGACGCGCCCGAAGTCATCGCCCGGCTGCGCGCCGCGCCCGGCCAGATGCTGCTGGTCTATGACGAATACGGCCATTTCGAGGGCGTGGTGACGCCGATGGACGTGCTGGAAGCCATCACCGGCGAATATGCCGGCTTCGACGACGACGAGCCGAAGCTGGTCGAGCGCGAGGACGGCAGCTTGCTGGTCGCCGGCTGGATGCCGGTGGACGAATTCGCCGACCGCCTGGGCGTGCCCCTGCCCGAGGACCACGACTATTCCACCGCCGCCGGGCTGGTGCTGGAACTGGCCGGGCAGCTGCCGCAGGCCGGGGACCGCGTGGACTGGCAGGGCTGGCGCATCGAGGTCGTGGATCTGGACGGCCGTCGCATCGACAAGCTGCTGGTGGACCGGATGCCAGTCTGACCGGCTGGCGATGGCACCGCCGGATTCGCCGGATCGCACTGCGGTTCGGCGAATCCTCGCAGCAGCGGCTTTTCGGGCGATGTGGGAAGAATGCGGGACTCGTGCCTCCCGACGCGATTTTCGGCAATTCTCCAGGTGCTTCTGTTTTACTCTAGGCCGCGGCTTGAAGTGGTTCCAGCACTCGTTGGGATCGAAGATATCGCAGACTTGGCCGATGGCTATCGGTTAAGGATCCTGCGCCGATCCTGCGCAGGAGGACGTTGAGCTTGGCGGCCGCCATCTCGATCGGGTTCGGATCTGGCGAATATGGCGGCAGATAGAACCGGCAGCGATGGGCACGCAGAGCCTGGGCAGCCCGCTTGTTGCTGTGGATGGCTAGGTTGTCGAGGATCACCACGGTTCCCGGCGCGATCTCTGGGATCAGGACCTCGCGCGTATAGCGAAGGCGGGCTCGTCCATCGCTCTGTTTGGGTGCCACGGGAACAATCAGCGCGTCGGGATTGAGGCCGGCGATCGGAGGCTGCCTCCCCAGCCGTCGAAAGACGCATCCATGACCAGGCGTGTCCCGCGCAGGGACCGGCCTCGCAGGCGGGTGATCTTGACCGGTTTCGTCTACAAAACCACACGGTCCGGCCGTTCCGCGATGGCGGTCCGGCGATGCGCGAACCAATCGATCCGCCGCTGTCTTACCCTCGCACCGCGGCGCTAGGCCGGCCACCTGAGATTTTTCTCATAGGTGAATCCAAGACGTGACAGCAGGCCGGCAAGGAACGAGTGACGGACAAGAACACCTTCCGCCGCGGCCAGCGCTTTGCTGAGTTCAGACAGCGCGCCATCGGGGATCCTGTGCGAGCAGTTCCTCGAAGAAGGCCCGGTGCGGGGCAGGTTTGCCATGCCCCTTGGGACGGTCCTGGGGCAACGGTTCGGCGTGCCCCTCGTCCTGATCGCCTGGGCCTGACGTACTCCTGTCGCTGGCGCGAACGTCAGGCGTGGCGCCGCCGCTCGGTCCCTTCTTGATGTATCGCCGAAACCGAACCCGAAGTGCCGATGGCAATGGTGCTGATTTGACTCATCCGTCCACAAAGAAGGGAATCACGATCAGCACCACAAGTTAACCCCAAGCGCTTCAGGGCGCCGAAATGCTTTAAGCGGGGATTGTGGTGACAGCAAAAATTGATAGCCTGCGCTTATGAATTTCACCCTGCGCCAGATGACCTATTTCCTTGCCGTCGCCCGGATGGGCAACTTTGGCCGCGCGGCCGAGACGGTGCATGTCTCGCAGCCCGGCCTGTCCAGCCAGATCGCCCAGCTCGAGGACCGGCTGGGCGGCGCGCTGTTCGAGCGCGGGGCGGGGGCGGGACCGGTGCGCCTGACCGCCCTGGGCGAGCGGCTGCTGCCGGTGGCGCAGGAGCTGATCGACACCGCCAAGCGGCTGGACGCGCTGGCACGGGCCGGGCGCGAGGTGCTGTCGGGGCGGCTGCGGCTGGCGATCATCCCGACCGTCGCGCCCTATCTGATCCCGCATCTGGTGCCGGCGCTGCGTGCCGCGCATCCGGCGCTGGAACTGGAGCTGCACGAGGTCGTCACCGACGCGCTGACCGCCGGCGTCGCCAGCCACCGCTTCGACGCCGGCATCATGGCGCTGCCGGTGGGCGAGCCCGGGATCGAGGCCGTGCCGGTGCTGCGCGACGGCTTCCTGATCGCCCTGTCCGAGGACGATACCACCTATCTGTCCGGCCCGGCGCGGCCCGAAAGCATCCAGGCCGAGCGGTTGCTGCTGCTGGCCGACGGGCATTGCCTGCGCGACCAGGCGCTGGAGGTCTGCGGGCTGCGCAACCCGCGCCGCAAGCTGAACCTCGAGGCGGCCTCGATGGCGACGCTGATGCGGATGGTGGCCAGCGGCATGGGCATGACGCTGATTCCGCAACTGGCGCTGGCGGATGAGAACCGCGACGGGCGGCTGCGGATCGTGCCCTTTGCCGATCCGGCGCCCTCGCGCGATCTGGCGGTGGTCTGGCGCCGCAATGCCGAGGCCGGGGCCGACGCCCGCGCCCTGGCCGAGGTGGTGCGCGGCCTTGCGCCGGTGCTGGGCGTGACGGCGATCCCGGCGGCGGGCGCGGCTTGACCGGCGGCGGGTCGCACCGGCTGCAATGGAAAACGCCGGCCAGGGCGGCCGGCGGTTCGCGGTCTAGTCGATCCTGACCGGCAGGGTCAGGGTGATGCTCTTGCCCGAGGGATGCGCGGGCAGGCGCGGCATCCGCGCGACCTGGCGGTTCAGCGCCGCGTCGTTTGCCGCATTGCCGGTCGAACTGGCGAGCCTGGCGCCCGCCACCCGGCCGCCGGGATCCACGGTGAAGTTCAGGTTCACCACGATCGCGCCTTGCCCCTTGATCCGGGTGCGCTTCATGTGCCGCGCCACGGCCGCGTTCACCTTGGACTGCCAGCTGGCGACCTGGCGCGGGCTGGCGACGCCGGCATCGGCGGTCGGCGCGGCGGTGCGGTCGGACCTCTGCGCGCGGACCTGGGTGGTGGCCTTGCGCGCCGGCTGTTCCTCGGGCGCCCGCTCCTTCTTCTCTTTCTTCTTCGGCTCGGGCTGCTTCTCGACGATCTTCTTCGGCTCGGGCTCCGGCTCGGGGCGCTCTTTCGGACGCTCGGATTTCTGCAGCACCACCGCGTCGGGCGGCGGCTCGAACAGCGAGTTCATGTCGGGAACCGGCTCCAGCTCGGGCAGGGGCTCGGGCAGGGCGACCTCGGGCTCGGGCTCCGGCTCGGCCTCGGCCATTTCCGGGGTCTCTTCCTCTTCCGGCGGGGTCGCGGCCTCGGGGATCGGGGCAAGGTCGACGAAGACCGGGTCGGGCAAGCCGGGGGGCGTCGCGGCCTTGGCGGTGTGCAGCACCCACAGCGCCCCGCCCAGATGCGCGATCAGCACCACGGCGGCCGCCCCGCCCCAAAGCGCGACATCCCGCAGCGCCGAGGACGATCTTCCGCTCATGGCTGCGCCGCTCCTTGCGCCGGGGCCGCGACGGACGCGCCGGCGGAGGCGGGCTCTGCGGCCGCCGGCGCGGCTTCGAGCCCGACCAGCGCGATCTTGAGGTATCCGGTCTCGCGCAGCGTGTTCATTACCCCCATCAGGTCGCCGTAGGAGACCTCGCGGTCGGCGCGCAGGAAGATGCGCTGCTCGCGGTTGTTCTCGGTGGCCTGGGACAGTGCCGCGGCCAGCCCGCCGGCCGGCACGTCCTCATTGCCGATGGCCAGCGTCAGGTCGGGCTTGACGGTGATATAGACCGGCTGGTCGGGGCGCTGGGCCGGGGTCGCGTTCGACACCGGCAGGTCGACGTTGACATCGACCGTGGCCAGCGGCGCCGCGACCATGAAGATGATCAGCAGCACCAGCATCACGTCGATGAAGGGGGTGACGTTGATCTCGTGGCTTTCGACCAGATCGTCGCCTTGGGTCTCGCGGATGCCGCCGGCCATGGCTCAGACCTCCGCGCGGGGCGTCGCGCCGCGGAAGTCGAGGTCGCGGCTGACCAGGCGCTTGATCCCGGCGGCGGCATTGGCGAGCCGCAGGCGATAGCCGGTGATGGCGCGGGCGAAGACGTTGTAGATCACCACCGCCGGAATCGCGGCCACCAGGCCCAGGGCGGTGGCCAGCAGCGCCTCGGCGATGCCCGGGGCCACCACGGCGAGGTTGGTGGTCTGCGCCTGCGAAATGCCGATGAAGCTGTTCATGATGCCCCAGACGGTGCCGAACAGCCCGACGAAGGGCGCGGTCGAGCCGATGGTGGCCAGCACGCCGGTGCCCCGGCTCATGCGGCGGCCGGCGACGGCCTCGATGCGGTCCAGGTGCGAATCGACGCGCTCCTTGACGCCGGTGTCGCCCGCCTGGTCCAGCGCCGGCGCCGAGCGGTCGTATTCGCTGGCGGCGGCGCGGATCATGCGCGAGACCGGGTCGCGGCGGTTGCCGGCGGCGTCCAGCGCCGAGGGCAGGCCGCGCGCGCCCTCGATCCGGCGGATGCCGGATTGCGCGCGCTTCATGGCACCCGCCAGTTCCAGCATCTTGGCGACCAGCACGGTCCAGGTGATGATCGAGGCGAAGGCCAGGCCGATCATCACCCCTTTCACCACCCAGTCGGCGGCCAGGAACATGCCCCAGGGCGACAGGTCGTGCGGCAGGCTGGGATCGCGCGGCGACGGATTCAGCACCGGATCCAGCGCGTCCTGCAACGCCTGCGGCAGGATGCTGTTGCTTTCCGGCGCAGGGACTTCGGCCGCGGCGGCCGGTGCCGGCGTGCCCTCAGGCGCGGCGGTGTCGGCGGCGGCCGGGGACTGGGCGGCGGCAGGGGCCGCGTCGCCCGTGGCGGTTTCGGGGGCCGGCGCCGGCACTGTGTCCGGCGTCGCAGCGGGTGTCGGTGCGGATGCGGCCGGTGCGGTTTCCGTCGGCGCGGGGGTCCCGACCGGGGCGGGGGTCGTGACCGGGGCGGGCGCGGCCTGCTGTGGCGCGGCTTCGGGCGCCGGTTGCGGCTGGGCGGTCTGCGCCTCGGGCGCGGCCGGGACGGGCTGGGTGCCCGCGGCATTGTCCTGGGCGGAAATCGGCGTGGCCAGCATCAGGCAGGCGAGCGCGAGAGCGGTCCCCGCGCGGGGGCGCGGCAGCGTCAGGTTGGTCATGGCGATCCTTGGTCTTTCCGGCATTCGATCGTGCGCTTCTTGCTTGGGCCGGGCACATGCGAGGACGTGCCGCCTTGACGCCCGTGGCCGCGACTTGGGGTTCGTATCGAACAGCAAGGTAAAATTGTCAACTATTAGCCGGAGCAAAGCGTTAATCTTTGTCGTTCCAGTAGGCTGCAAGATGGGCCCGGCCGCGGTCGTGGCCGAATCGCCCGAAAAGCAGCGCCCGCAGCGCCTCGATTCCCGACCGGGCGCAGGCCATCCACAGCTGGCTGTCCGCGGCCGGAGGCGCTTTTGCCAGCCGGTCGCACAGCGCCGGCGCGCCTTGCGGCAGGTGGTGCAGCGCAAATCCCGGGGGGCGGGGCAGCGGATAATCGGCGTGGTCGCCCAGCAGGAAGACCTCGCCTCCGGCCTGGCCGGCACGCGATTCCAGGATGCGGGCCAAGGCGGGATAGGCGGTCTCGTCGCCCGCCAGCACCAGATGCCCAGGTGCCGGGATGCCGCCGCCGCCGGGGCCGAGCAGGCCGAGCCGCGTCCCGGGCACGGCCCTGCGCGCCCAGCCGACGGCGCGCCCGCCCGGGTGGTCGAAGATGTCGAGGTCGAGCCAGCCCCGGCCGGCATCGATGGCGCGCACGGTATAGACCGGGCGGTGCAGGGCCTTGTCGCCCCGAGGCCAGAGGATCTGGCCGTTCGCGCCGGTTCGCGGCCATTCCGGCGCCGGATCGTCCGGCGCGGGCAGCACCAGCCGGAAATGGATCGAATCGCTGCCGGACAGGCGATGCAGGTCCGGCGCCGCCAGCCGCAGGCGCAGGAAATCCGCGCAGAGCCGATGGGCCGAGACCACCTCGGCGAAGCTGAAATTCGCCGGCGGGCGGCCGGCCTCGGCGGCTCCGGGCCAGCGCAGCGCGGCGGCGGCCGAGGGCAGGTGGCGCGCCAGGGGTTCGGCGATCGCCTGCTGCATCGCCGCCAGCGCCTCGATGCGATGGGCGCGGGCAAAGACCAGCACGCCGTCGCCGCGCTTCCTGGCGCCGAATTCGCCCTGCTCGACCGCGCACCAGATCGAGCGGCCGTGGCCGCTGTGCAGGTCCAGCCCGTGTTCCGCGGCCTCGGCGCGGATCAGCCGCTCGACGGCGGCGAAATCCTGGCCGGGCAGCAGCGCCTCGGATTGGAACTCGGGCAGGGGGGTGATGCGCATGGCGATGTCCGTTCGCGGTTTCGGCGGCAGGGTCGGGCCGGCGCGGCGGTAGCGCAAGCCGCGAACTCAGGCCAGCCGGGCGAGTTCCGTAGCTGCGGCATCAAGGGCGCCGGTGCCGTGCGGGATGGCGAGGGCGGTTAGGCCGGCCTCGATCATCGCCAGCACGCCCAGAAGCTGGTGGGCATTGGCGTGGCCCATATGGGCGATGCGCAGCGCGCTTTCCGGATCGGGCGCGCCCAGGCCGATGCCCAGCGTCACCCCGGCCTTGGCGGCGGTCTAGGCCCGCAACTCCGCCGCGCGCGGCAGCATCGCCGCGGTCACCGAGCGGGCGCGTCCCGCCCGTTCGGCGACCAGTGGGCCGATGTTGTGGCCGCCCGCGCCCCAGCGGTCCAGCGCCGCCCAGGTGGCCCGCGCCAGCCCCTCGTGCCGGGCCCAGGCGGCGGGCAGGGTTTCCTCGTCCAGGAGCATCCGCAGGGCCTCGTTCATGCCGAAGATGTGCTGCACCGGCGGCGTGCCGCCCCAGAACTGCCACAGTTGTTCGGCCCGGGCGCGTGGGGTCCAGTCCCAGTAGGGCGTCGCCAGGTCGGTGCGTTGCCGCGTGGCCAGCCGCTTGGAGAACCACAGGAAGGCCAGTCCCGGCGGCACCATCAGCCCCTTCTGGCTGGCCGAGACCAGCAGGTCGACGCCCCATTCGTCCATCCGCATCGGCTCGCAGCCCAGCGAGGCGATGGCGTCGACGGCCAGGAAGGCCGGGTGCCCACCCATTGCGGCGCGGAGCGCGGGGATGTCGGCGCGGGCGGAACTGGCGGCATCGACCTGGCAGACCAGCACCGCCCTGATCGCGCCGTTGCGGTCCAGGGCCAGCCGGTCGGCCAGGCGCTGCGGATCGGGCGGCGCCAGGCCGAAGTCCAGCGTCTCGACCGCGACTCCGACCGCGCGGGCGTTCTCGGCCCAGGCCTGGCCGAAATGGCCCGAGACCAGCACCAGCGCCCGGTCGCCGCGGTGGAACAGGTTGGCGGTCGCGGCCTCCCATCCGGCATGGCCGTTGCCGATATAGGGCGCGATCTGGCCCGACGTTCCCGCCAGCCGCTTCAGCGCCGCGATCATGGCGCGATTCTCGGCCGCAAGCTCTTCGCCGTAGATGTCGGGCGACGGGCGATGCATGGCCCGCAGCACCCGGTCCGGCACCGGCGAGGGTCCGGGAATGGCAAGAACGGCGCGGCCCGGGGCAAAGCTCATGGGGAAGCCTTTCTGCTGACGCGCCATCGGTAGGACGGCCCCGGGACAAGGTCAACGGGAGCGCAGGTGGCGATGTGGGCCGGGGTATTTGAAAAACGGAAAGACGCTGGCGCCCGTGCTGGGAGGCGGCGGCTTGCCCCGGCGCGCCTTGGGCCTTATCCCTTGGCGCTGACCGAGGACCCGGGGACGCGATGGCGGACAGACTTCACAAGACGGCCCATCTGTTCGCCCGGATGTGGCGCGACTATCTGCACCGCTATTGGGCGCGCATCCTGCTGGCGCTGTTCTTCCTGATCCTCGAAGGCTCGACCCTGGGCCTGCTCAGCTGGATGCTGAAGCCGCTGTTCGACCGCGTATTCGTCGGCGGCGACACCGGGGCGATCTGGTGGGTCGGCGGTTCGATCTTCGCGCTGTTCCTGGTCCGGGCAGCGACCTTCGTCATCAACCGCAGTCTGATGACCTCGGTGTCGCTGTCGGTCTCGACCCGGATGCAGACGGACCTGCTGTCGCATATCATGACGCTGGACGGCGGCTTCTTCCAGAAGAACCCGCCCGGTGCGGTGATCGAGCGGGTGCAGGGCGACACGCAGGCGGTGCAGGGCGTCTGGACCACCTTCATCTCGGGTGCCGGGCGGGACATGGTGTCGCTGGTGTCGCTGTTCGGCGTCGCGGTGGCGGTGGACCCGTGGTGGACGCTGACCGCGCTGGTGGGGGCGCCGATCCTGATCGTGCCGACGGTTCTGGTCCAGCGCTATATCCGCCGCAAGGTGCGGCAGAACCGCGTCAATGCCAGCCAGCGCGCCACCCGGCTGGACGAGGTGCTGCACGGCATCAACGCCGTCAAGCTGAACCGGATGGAGGCCTATCAGGCCGGCCGATTCGACCAGATCGTGAACCGCATCCGCCGGGCCGAGATCAAGATGTCGGGCATCGGCGCCACCGTGCCGGCGCTGGTGGATGTCGTCACCGGCATCGGCTTCGTCGGCGTGCTGGCGCTGGGCGGGGCCGAGGTCACCCGCGGCGAGCGCACGGTCGGCGACTTCATGTCCTTCTTCACCGCGCTGGCGCTGGCCTTTCAGCCGCTGCGCCGGCTGAGCGGGCTGACCGGAACCTGGCAGGCGGCCGCGGCCTCGCTGGAGCGGATCTACGAGGTGATGGACCTGCGGCCCTCGATCGTGTCGGGACCGCGCCACGAGCCGCCGCCGGACACCACCATCCGGCTGGAGGACGTGCAGATGGCCTATGACGGCCATCCGGTGCTGAGGGGGCTGAGCTTCACCGCCGAGGCCGGCCGGACCACGGCGCTGGTCGGAGCCTCGGGCGCCGGCAAGTCCACGGTCTTCAACCTGCTGACGCGGATGGTCGACCCGGCCTCGGGGGTGATCACGCTGGGCGGCGTGCCGCTGCGCGACTTCGACCTGGACGTGCTGCGCGACCAGTTTTCCACCGTCAGCCAGGAGGCGGCGCTGTTCGACGAGACCCTGCGCGAGAACATCCTGCTGGGCCGCGACCAGGACGACGAGGCGCTGCGCCGCGCCATCGTCGCCGCCCATGTCGCCGATTTCACCGATGCGCTGCCCCTGGGGCTGGACACGCCGGCCGGGCCGCGCGGCTCGGCCCTGTCCGGGGGGCAGCGCCAGCGCGTGGCCATCGCCCGCGCGATCCTGCGCGATGCGCCGATCCTGCTTCTGGACGAGGCGACCAGCGCCTTGGACGCGCAAAGCGAGCGGCTGGTGCAGCAGGCGCTGGACGAGCTTTCGGTCGGCCGCACCACGCTGGTCATCGCGCATCGGCTGTCCACCGTGCGCCAGGCCGACAAGATCGTGGTGATGGACCACGGCCGGGTTGTCGAAGAGGGCGACCATGACCAGCTTATGGCCCGGGGCGGCGCCTATGCCGCCCTGGTCAGGCTGCAATTCGGAGAGACGTGATGCGGCGGATTCTGGCGGTCTCGGGACCGGATCGGGTCGAGTTCCTGCAGGGGCTGGTGACGAACAGGGTCGGTGCGGCCCCGGCCTGGGCGGCGCTGCTGACGCCGCAGGGCAAGTATCTGGCCGATTTCCTGGTCGTGCCCGAGGCCGAGCGGCTGCTGCTCGACGTGGACGCGCGGCTGGCGGACGACTTGGCGCGGCGGCTGTCGATGTATAAATTGCGCTCGAAGGTGGCGGTCGAGCCGACCGAACTGGCCGTGGCGCGCGGCACCTCGCCCATGCCCGAGGGCGCGATCGCCGACCCGCGCCACGAGGCGCTGGGCTGGCGGCTTTACGGGGCCGAGGGCGACGACGGCAGCGACTGGGACGCGATCCGGGTCGCGCATTGCATTCCGGAAACGCTGGTCGAGCTGATCCCGAACGAGACCTTCATCCTGGAAGCCGGCTTCGAGCGCCTGCACGGCGTCGATTTCCGCAAGGGCTGCTATGTCGGGCAAGAGGTCACCGCGCGGATGAAGCACAAGACCGAATTGCGCAAGGGCCTGGTGACGGTCGGCATAGAGGGCTCGGCGCCGGTCGGCACGCCGATCCTGATGCCGGACGGGCGCGAAGCCGGGGTGCTTTGCACCCAGTCCGGCGGGCGGGCCATCGCCCATATGCGCTTCGACCGCATGGGAGACGGGCTGACGGCGGGGGATGCCCGCATCATCCCGTGACCGCCCCGGCCGGGGAGCGCGTCCGCCGCATCGTGCATGTGGACATGGACGCCTTCTATGCCTCGGTCGAGCAGCGCGACAACCCGGACCTGCGCGGGCGCCCGGTCGCCGTGGGCGGCATCCAGCGCGGCGTGGTGGCGGCGGCCAGCTATGAGTCGCGGCGCTTTGGCGTGCGCTCGGCCATGCCCTCGATGCGGGCGATGCGGCTTTGCCCGGACCTGATCTTCGTGAAGCCGCGGTTCGACGTCTATCGCGTCGTCAGCCAGCAGGTGCGCGCGATCTTTGCCGAATACACCCCGCTGGTCGAGCCGCTGTCGCTGGACGAGGCCTATCTGGACCTGACCGACCACCTGGGCGGCCGCACCGCCACCCGCATCGCGCAAGAGATCCGGGCGCGGATCAGGGCGGCGACCGGGCTGACCGCCTCGGCCGGGGTCAGCTACAACAAGTTCCTGGCCAAGCTGGCTTCGGACCAGCGCAAGCCCGACGGGCTGTTCGTGATCCCGCCCGAGGCGGGTGCGGGCTTCGTGCAGAGCCTGCCCATCGGCCGCTTCCACGGCATCGGCCCGGCCACGGCGGCGCGGATGCAGTCCCATGGCATCGCCACCGGCGCCGACCTGGCCCGGCAGAGCCTGGAATTCTTGACCGCGCGCTTCGGCAAGTCCGGGAGCTATTACTGGAACATCGCGCGCGGCATCGACCATCGCGAGGTCAGGCCTGATCGCATCCGCAAGAGCATCGGCGCGGAAAACACCTATTTCCACGACCTGCGCGACCTGCCCGACGCCCATGCGGCGCTGGAGGAGCTGGCCGGCAAGGTCTGGCGCCATGCCTCGGGCGCGGGCCGCGCCGGGCGGACGGTGACGCTGAAGGTGAAATACGGCGATTTCCGCCAGATCACTCGAGCGCGGTCCTTGCCGCGGCCGGTGGAAAGCCGGGACGAGATGCTGGGCATCGCCTGCGACCTGCTGGCCCCGGTCTTTGCCGATCCGCATGGGGTGCGGCTGCTGGGCATCACGCTGTCGGGGCTGGAAGAGGGCGGGGCGGAGGACGCCCCGCGCCAGCTGGGCCTGTTCGATCAGGCGTAGAGGTTGATGACGCCGACCTTTTCATGGATGCCGTTCACGGTCTGCTTGTCGAGGCCCAGGCCCTGCGCCAGCGCGTGCAGGTATTCGGCCTCTTTGCGGTTGTCGAACTCGATCGCCATCAGCGACATCAGATAGACCTGCGGGCCGGCGCCCTCGGGAACCTCGGCGGCAAGGGCGGCGGCATCGACGGGGGCCGCCATCTGTTCGCGGATGAAGGCGCGCTCGTCGTCGTCCAGCTCGCCGAACTGGTCCATCAGCTTGGCCTTCTCGGCCTCGTCGATCTGGCCGTCGGATTTCGCCGCCTGGATCATCGCCTTCAGCATCAGCCCGGCCAGGGCGTTCTGTTCGGGCGTGGGCGCGGTCTGAGGCTCGTCCCCGGTGGTCAGCGCCTCGTTGAAAAGATCGCCGAAGCTGGAATCGTTCTGCGCCTGGGCATCCTTGTGCGCCAGCCCGCCGCCGGCCGGAGCGCCCGCCTGCGCCGCCCCGCGCTGGCCCAGCAGATCGCCCAGGACGCCGCCCAGCCCCCCGGCCGCCGCGCCGCCCAGCACGCCGCCCGAACTGCTGCCCGAACTGCCGCGCCCGCCGGTCAGCTGGTCGAGGATGCCGCCGAGGCCGCCCGAGGTGCCGGCCTGCCGCGGCGAATTCGGCCCGCCATAGGCGCTGCCCGAGCCGGCGCCGCCGCGCCCGCCCAGCACCTGCCCCAGCATGTCTCCCAGGCCCCCCGAGCCAGACGAGCGGCTGCCGCCCTGTCCGGTATTGCTGCCCAGCAGGTCGTCGAGCAGCCCGCCCGAGCTTGGCCTGCCGCTTTGCTGCGACCGGCTCTGGGCGTTCTTCATCATGGTGCCGATGCCCTTGGCCAGCATGACGCCGGCCGCGACGCGGGCGAGGGATTTCATCAGGCTCATCGTGATCCTCCGGAAGCGTGGCGGGAGCCCCATCACCGGGCACCCTCTTGTCCGAAACTGCAACGCGGCCGCCCGGTTTCGGTTCCGCCAGGCTACGGCGGCAAGATGGGCGCCCCGGAAGGCCTGGCTGCCCTTGATTTTTCCCCGGCACGATTATAAGTCGCGGCGGATGTTTCACGACGGGGCTGTCGCGCGGGTGGCCCCCCGATAGGAGGCCATGATGGCAAAGGCAAAGTTTGAACGGACGAAACCGCACGTCAACATCGGGACGATCGGGCACGTTGACCACGGCAAGACGACGCTGACGGCTGCGATCACGAAATACTTCGGGGAATTCAAGGCCTACGACCAGATCGACGGCGCGCCCGAAGAACGTGCCCGCGGGATCACGATCTCGACCGCGCATGTGGAATACGAATCGGAGAACCGGCACTACGCGCACGTCGACTGCCCCGGCCACGCCGACTACGTGAAGAACATGATCACCGGCGCGGCGCAGATGGACGGCGCCATCCTGGTGGTGAACGCCGCCGACGGCCCGATGCCGCAGACGCGCGAGCACATCCTGCTGGGCCGCCAGGTCGGCATCCCCTACATGGTCGTCTACCTGAACAAGGTCGACCAGGTGGACGATCCGGAACTGCTGGAACTGGTCGAGATGGAAGTGCGCGAGCTGCTGTCGTCCTACGACTACCCCGGCGACGACATTCCGATCATCAAGGGCTCGGCCCTGGCCGCGCTGGAAGGCCGCGACAAGGAGATCGGCGAGGATTCGATCCGCGCGCTGATCGCCGCCGTGGACGAATACATCCCGACGCCCGAGCGCGCCGTGGACCAGCCGTTCCTGATGCCGATCGAGGACGTGTTCTCGATCTCGGGCCGCGGCACCGTGGTGACCGGCCGCGTCGAGCGCGGTGCGGTGAACGTGGGCGACGAGCTTGAGATCGTGGGCATCCGCGACACCCGCAAGACCACCTGCACCGGCGTCGAGATGTTCCGCAAGCTCCTGGACCGCGGGGAAGCCGGCGACAACATCGGCGCGCTGCTGCGCGGCATCGACCGCGACGGCGTCGAGCGCGGCCAGGTGCTGTGCAAGCCGGGTTCGGTGAAGCCGCACACGCAGTTCGAGGCCGAGGCCTATATCCTGACCAAGGAAGAGGGCGGCCGCCACACGCCGTTCTTCGCGAACTACCGGCCGCAGTTCTACTTCCGCACGACGGACGTGACCGGGACGGTGAAGCTTCCGGAAGGCACCGAGATGGTGATGCCGGGCGACAACCTGAAGTTCGAGGTCGAGCTGATCGCGCCGATCGCGATGGAAGAGAAGCTGCGCTTCGCGATCCGCGAAGGCGGCCGCACGGTCGGCGCCGGCGTGGTGTCGAAGATCATCAAGTGACGATGCGGGGCGGGGCTGTGGTCCCGCCCGGTCGAGACAGCGCCGGGTGATCCCGGTCCGAGAGATCGGCGGGATATCGCGGCGGACAGGCCCGCTCCGGAAAAGGGGCGGGCTTTTTGATGTGGGCGGGCGGGGGCTTGGTCGCGGCGGCGCTGGGCGGTGGTGGCACCGCTGCGGCCGGGGCGCTGCCCCGGACCCCGGGATATTTCGACACAAAAGAATTCGGGGTGAGGGGGCTGGGGTGCTGATGGATAAGGCCGTCTGGGGCGCAGTATTGGGGGCAGCGGTAGATCGCGAAGAGCGAGAGGCGAGGGGGCCGGTGGAGCGGATTGACGCCGAAGCGGCATCGGTATGCTGCCGTGGAGGAAGTGCCCGTCTCGCGCCGTGCGGCTGGAGGCCACCCCTACCCGCGGTTGGCCCGAACGCCTAACGTGACCCTCGACGCAGATGCAATGGAGGCCGTGCGTGGCGAAATATATCCATTCCATGATCCGGGTGCTGGACGAGGCCCGCTCGGTGGCCTTCTACGAACGGGTGTTCGGGCTGAAGGTGGCTGAGCGGCTGGATTTTCCGGAGTTTACGCTGGTCTATCTGGCGAATGGCGAAAGCGAGACCGAGCTGGAACTGACCATCAACAAGGGCCGGACCCGGCCTTATGACCTGGGAGACGGCCATGGCCATGTCGCCTTTTCTGTCGACGACCTGGACCGGTTGCATGCGCGGCTGCAGGCAGAGGGCTTCGCGCCGCGCAAGCTGGTCGATTTCGCCCCCGGCGGCGCGGTCATCGCGCGCTTCTTTTTCATCGCCGACCCCGACGGCTACCAGATCGAAGTGCTTCAGCGCGGCGGCCGCTATCTGTGACGGGGGCAAGCGGGGAAGGGCGCGCCAAAGCGTGGCGCCCGCGCCTGAGTTGGTGTGGCAGGCCGGTACACCTCCGCCACCGCATCGCGTCGATGCGGCTGATCGGACACATCGGGCAGCGGGAGTTCTCTGCCGGGTTCTTCTTTCCCGCCAGAGGGATAAGCGCGCGCCTATGGCGAGGAGGACAAACAAGTTCGGTATCGGTGGTGCGGCCCCCGTCCTTGGATCCCCCGCATGGCGAGGTGGATCGATCCGGAACGGGGCAGCCCAGAGCCGACTGGGCGAAGTTGCCGGAGATGACGGAAGCCTCGGCGCCGTCCGCCCCGAGCCGGGTAAGCGGGCGGCCGTGGGACGGAAGATTCGGGATCGAGATCTGGGCCATCGTGGCGGGATATCAGGTCCGGAATCCTGGCCAGCCCCACGTTGACGAAAGGCTGATCCGCAATCCGGAAACTGACACGATCTGTCAGCAGTTGTGCCTGATCATCGCCGCGAAAGGAGAATGCGGATGATCGATCATATCGGAATTGCCGTGTCGGACCTGGCCCGGTCGCGCGGCTTCTACGACATGGCGCTGGCGCCCCTCGGGATTGCCGCGGTGATGGAGGTGACGGAAGAGATGACCGGCGGTCATGGTGCGCATCTGGGCTATGGCCGGGCGGACAAGCCTTTCTTCTGGATCGGGAGCGGCAGGCCCGCCGGCCCGGGCACCCATGTCGCCTTTGCCGCGTCGGACCGGGCAGCCGTGGATGCCTTCCATGCGGCCGCTCTGGCAGCGGGTGGTCGCGACAACGGCGCCCCCGGCCTGAGGCCCGAATATCACCCCGGCTATTACGGCGCCTTCGTGCTGGACCCCGACGGCAACAACATCGAAGCCGTGCATCACGGAGCGGCGCCATGAAAACCTATCGCGGTTCGTGCTTCTGCGGCGCCGTCCGCTTCGAGGCCGAGGGCGACCTCGCCCTGGGCACCATGCGCTGCAACTGCCGCTTCTGCCGCAAGATGCGGTATTGGGAGATGCGGCTGCCCGATCCCAGCCGCTTCCGGCTGACCCATGGCACGGAACTGCTGGTCGAAACGCCGCGCCGGCGCGAGGACGGCGTGGACATGCACCACATGTTCTGCGGCCATTGCGGCACCCGGCTGTGGACCGAGGGCGACCTTGCCGAAATGGGCGGGCGCTTCGTCATGGTCTGCGTCTCGGCCCTGGACGACGTGCCCGAGGCCGAACTGATCGCCGCCCCGGTCTTTTACGCCGACGGCGCCCATGACGCCTGGTGGAACCCCGCGCCCGAAAGCCGGCACCTTTAGGTCGGGGTGAAGGCCGCGTCGGCGAGGGCATCCCGATGTGCCTTCGCCGTTTTCCCGGATCCGCCCGGGGTGCCCCGGTTGCCTCGGCGGCGAAATCCGATTATGGTGGCCGCCGCAGCAAAGGAGAATGGTGTCATGGACAGCCCGCAGATCTGACCTTTCACGGACGGATTGAAGAGGATTCCCATGACGGCTGACTTCCTTGATGCGGCTTCGCCCCATCCCATGCGCTTTCCCGACGGCACCCTGAACCGGGGGCTGGTGCATCTGAACCGGGTGATCGACCACCCGAATATCGAGATCGGCGATTTCACCTATGCCAGCAGCTTCGAGCCGCCCGAGGATTGGGCGGTGCGGCTGGCGCCCTATACCTATGCCGGCGCACCCGAACGGCTGGTGATCGGACGGTTCTGCCAG
Organism: Paracoccus aminovorans; assembly: GCF_900005615.1. Classification (NCBI taxonomy): domain Bacteria; kingdom Pseudomonadati; phylum Pseudomonadota; class Alphaproteobacteria; order Rhodobacterales; family Paracoccaceae; genus Paracoccus; species Paracoccus aminovorans. The sequence continues at coordinate 583,231 of NZ_LN832559.1, forward strand.
ATCGCCGACCGGGTGCGGATCGTCACCGCCTCGGCCAATCATCCGATGGCCGGGATCTCGACCTATCCCTTCGCGATCTTCGACCATGCGCGGGTCGGCGATTACATCGACCAGATCAGCGGCCTGCCGGATACGGTGATCGGCCACGACGTCTGGATCGGCGACGGCGCCACCATCCTGCCGGGCGCGCGGATCGGCAGCGGCGTCATCATCGGCGCGGGTGCGGTGGTCGGCGGCGTGGTGCCGGATTACGCGGTGGTCGCCGGCAATCCGGGCCGCGTGCTGCGGCTGCGCTTCGACGAGGCCACCATCGGCCGGCTGCTGGCCTTGCAATGGTGGCATTGGCCGCCGGAGCGGATCGCCCGCGCCACCGTCGCGCTGGCCCGCGCCGATGTCGCGGCGCTGGAGGAACTGGCCGCCTGAGGCGGTCCGACGAAACCGACCGGGCGACGGCCCGGGCTGATGCGAACGAGGTCCGACATGTTCAGCTGGTTCGAGCGCCGGCTTGATCCCTATCCCGCCGATCCGCCGCGGATGCCGCCGCAGGGGCTGTGGCGGTTCATGCTGCATTTCGCGCGCGGGGCCGAGGGCTACATGCTGTCCATGGCCGCCTGCTCGGCCATGATCGCCGTGGGCGAGGTGGTGCTCTTCGGCTATCTGGGCGAGCTGGTGAACCGGCTGGCCGGCGCCGACCGCGAGAATTTCTGGGCGGTCGAGGGCAACCGGCTGCTGCTGATGGGCGCCATCCTGGTGATCGGCCTGCCGCTGCTGCAGGTGCTGTTCTCGCTGCTCATGCACCAGACGCTGATGGGCAATTTCCCGCAGCGCATCCGCTGGCAGGCGCATCGCTATCTGCTGCGGCAGTCGATGAGCTATTTCCAGGACGAATTCGCCGGGCGCATCGCCACCAAGCTGATGCAGACCGCGCTGGCCGTGCGCGAAGTGGCGATGAAGTTCATGGACGTGCTGGTCTATGTCGGGGTGTATTTCATCGGCGCGCTGATCCTGGCGGCCTCGACCGACGGCTGGCTGGCGCTGCCCTTTGCCGGCTGGGGGCTGCTTTACGGGCTTCTGCTGTGGTGGCTGATCCCGCGCATCGGCCGCATCAGCGAGGCGCAGGCCGATGCCCGGGCGCAGATGACTGGCCGGGTGGTGGACAGCTATACCAACATCTCGACGGTGAAGCTGTTCTCGCACAGTTCGCGCGAAGAGGCCTATGTCCGCGAAAGCATGGACGGGTTCCTGCAGACCGTGCACGGGCAGATGCGGCTGGCCTCGATCCAGAACATCCTGCTGTCCTCGCTGAACTCGCTGCTGACCTTCGCGGTCACCGTGTTGGGGCTGTGGCTGTGGGTCGGCGGCAAGATCGACGTCGGCGCGGTCGCGGTGGCGATCCCGCTGGCGCTGCGGCTGGGCAACATGTCGCATTGGATCATGTGGGAATTCGCCGGCCTGTTCGAGAACATCGGCACGGTGCGCGACGGCATCGGCTCGCTGTCGCTGCCGCGCATGGTCACCGATGCGCGCGGCGCAAGGCCGTTGGCGGTGCCCGAGGGCCGGGTCGCCTTCGACCGCGTCACCTTCCGCTATGGCGAGGCGGCGCGGCCCGGCCGCGGCGCGGTGCTGGACGACCTGTCGCTGGCCATCGCGCCGGGCGAACGGATCGGGCTGGTCGGCCGCTCGGGCGCGGGGAAATCGACGCTGGTGAACCTGATGCTGCGTTTCCACGACCTGGAATCGGGCCGCATCCTGATCGACGGCCAGGACATCGCCCAGGTCACGCAAGAATCCCTGCGCGCGGCCATCGGCGTGGTGACGCAGGACACCTCGCTGCTGCACCGCTCGATCCGCGACAATATCGCCTATGGCCGGCCGGACGCATCCGAGGCCGAGATCCTGCGCGCCGCCGCCCTGGCCGAGGCCGATTTCATCGCCGGCCTGACCGATTCGCAGGGCCGGCACGGTCTGGACGCCCATGTCGGCGAGCGCGGGGTGAAGCTCTCGGGCGGCCAGCGCCAGCGCATCGCCATCGCGCGGGTGCTGCTGAAGGACGCGCCGATCCTGGTGCTGGACGAGGCGACCAGCGCATTGGACAGCGAGGTCGAGGCGGCGATCCAGGGCCAGCTCGACATGCTGATGCAGGGCAAGACGGTGATCGCCATCGCGCACCGGCTGTCGACCATCGCCCGCATGGACCGGCTGGTGGTGATGGAGCGGGGCCGCATCGTCGAGCAGGGCACGCATGAGGCGCTGCTGGCGCAGGGGGGCATCTATGCCGGACTTTGGGCGCGGCAGTCGGGCGGTTTCATCGAGGCCGACTGATTTCCTCTTGAACCGCGGGCGCGCCTGCCGTAATCAGGCGCGCGGCTTAGGGGTTTAGCTCAGTTGGTAGAGCATCGGTCTCCAAAACCGAGGGTCGTGGGTTCGAGTCCCCCAACCCCTGCCAGCCGCCCTCCGCGATATTGCCGCGTGCCCTGACCTTACGGATTTCATGGCCCTGAGCATCCATCTGGGGGCGCACAAGACCGCCTCGACCCATCTGCAATATTCGCTGCGCCAGATCCGCGACCGGCTGCAGGCGGCCGGGCTGTGCTATGTCGATCCCGCGCAGCTGCGCGAGGCGCCGATGGACCTGTCGCAGATCCTGGCCGACGGCGCCGGCTGTGCGGCCGAACCCGCCTTTTCCGCCGCCCTGCAGGACCGCCGTCAGGGCTGCGCCGACCTGCTGCTGTCCGAGGAGAACATCCTGGGCGGCACCCATCGCGGCCGCATCTTCTCGCGCCGCGGGCTGCTCTATCCCTTCGCCGTGCGCCGGCTGCGGCAGGCGATCGGGCTGGCGGGCGGCGGGCCGGCGGTGCTCTATCTGGCGATCCGGGATCCGGCGGGGTTCAACGTCTCGGCCTTTGCCTTGCAGGTCGCGCTCGGCAACGAGATCGAACTGGCCCCCTATCTGCGCGGCCGCGATCCGGCCGAGGTCGGCTGGCTGGGTCTGGTCAAGCGGCTGGCGGCCATGGAGGAGGTGGCGCGGGTGGTGGTCTGGCGCTACGAGGATTACGCCGCGTTGCGTCCGGAATTGCTGCGCCGCCTGCTGCCGCCGGGGCTGGCGGACGCGGTGCCCGAGCCGCCGCCGTCGAACGAAAGCCTGACCCAGCCGGGATACGAATGGTTCCTGCGCCGCGCCATGGCCGACACCGAGGCGGATCTGCGCGACCTGGCGGCGCGGGCGCGGCGCCGGTTCCGTCGCGCCGACGGGCACGGCCCGCTGCGCCTCTTGGAGGCGGCGGATCATGCACGCTCGGCCCAGAATTACGCCGCCCAGGTGGCGGCGCTGCGCCGGCTGCCGCGGGTCGAGTTCCTGGAACCGCAGGCCGCCGACCAGATCCGCGCTTGAAAACCCGGCCGGCGCGGTCTATCTGACGCGCTGCAAGACCGAAGGGAATCCCCATGGCCAACCCCGTCCAGTTCATCAGCCAGGTCCGCGCCGAAGTCGGCAAGATCGTCTGGCCCACGCGCCGCGAGGTGGTGACGACCACGATCATGGTCTTCATCATGGCGACGCTGGCCTCGCTGTTCTTCTTCCTGGTCGATCTGGCGATCAAGGCCGGGATCTCGGGGGTCATCCACCTGGTCGGCAGCTGAGGGCTTGCATCCAGGGCCGGGTGGCGGTATGTCCGCCCGACCTGCCCGTGACGCGGCGTGCATCGATTCGGTCGTGCGCGCCGATTTCAATTTGGCCGGAGGCTGCGCGGAATTTCCGCGATCCGGCCGGGGCGGTAAGGGAATTCAAGGGGTTGGCTTGGCCTGCCCGGAAGGAAACAGGGGTCGATCGAGACATGGCAAAGCGTTGGTATTCGGTCAGCGTCCTGTCGAACTTTGAAAAGAAGGTCGCCGAGGCGATTCGTCAGGCCGTCGCCGAGAAGGGTCTCGAGGACGAGATCGACGAGGTCCTGGTCCCGACCGAGGAAGTGATCGAGATCCGCCGCGGCAAGAAGGTCACCTCCGAGCGCCGCTTCATGCCCGGCTATGTGCTGGTGCGGATGGAGCTTTCGGACCGGACCTATCACCTGGTGAACTCGATCAACCGCGTCACCGGCTTCCTGGGCGCCCAGGGCAAGCCGCAGCCGATGCGCGACGACGAGGTGAACGGCATCCTGCATCGCACCGGCGAGGGCGGGGCCGAGGTCGCGCCGCGCAACCTGATCCGCTTCGACGTGGGCGAAAAGGTGAATGTGACCGACGGGCCCTTCGAGGGCTTCTCGGGCATGGTCGAGGAGGTGGATGAGGTCTCGAACCGCATCAAGGTCACCGTCTCGATCTTCGGCCGGCCGACGCCGGTCGAGCTGGAATTCACGCAGGTCGCCAAGACCGCGTGATCGTCGCGGGAGGCTGCGCCGCCGGGAATGGACCGGGGGCAAGGCCGTACCGCTAAGTCGGCCCGCCTGGCGGGCGTGATGATAAGGAGAGGGCCAGATGGCCAAGAAAGTCGTCGGCAGCCTGAAGCTGCAAATCAAGGCCGGTCAGGCCAACCCGTCCCCGCCCGTCGGCCCGGCCCTGGGTCAGCGCGGCATCAACATCATGGAATTCTGCAAGGCGTTCAATGCCCGCACGCAGGAAATGGAACAGGGCTCGCCCGTTCCGGTCGTGATCACCTATTACGCCGACAAGTCCTTCACCTTCGAGACCAAGACCGCGCCGGCCTCGTTCCTGCTGAAGAAGGCCGCCGGCCTGAAGCCGGTCGGCAAGCGCAACCGCGCCAGGGGTTCGGAAAAGCCCGGCCGTGCGGTTGCCGGCACCGTGACCGTCAAGCAGGTGCGCGAGATCGCCGAAGCCAAGATGAAAGACCTGTCCGCGAACGACGTCGAAGCCGCGATGCAGATCATCCTCGGCTCGGCCCGTTCCATCGGCATCGAGGTGAAAGGCTAAGTCATGGCTAAGATTTCCAAGAACAAAGCCGCCGCCCGCGCCGCCTTCGACGGCAAGTCGAACCTGTCGGTCGAGGATGCCGTGGCGCTGGTGAAAGCCAACACCAAGGCGAAATTCGACGAGACCGTCGAGATCGCGATGAACCTGGGCGTCGATCCGCGCCACGCCGACCAGATGGTCCGCGGCGTCGTGACCCTGCCCAACGGCACCGGCAAGCACGTCCGCGTCGCCGTCTTCGCCCGTGGTCCCAAGGCCGACGAAGCCAAGGCCGCTGGTGCCGAGATCGTCGGTGCGGAAGACCTGATGGAAACCATCCAGTCGGGCAAGATCGAATTCGATCGCTGCATCGCCACCCCGGACATGATGCCGCTCGTCGGCCGTCTGGGCAAGATCCTGGGCCCGCGCAACCTGATGCCGAACCCCAAGGTCGGCACCGTGACCATGGACGTGAAATCGGCCGTGGAAGCAGCCAAGGGCGGTGAAGTCCAGTTCAAGGCCGAGAAGGCGGGCGTGGTCCACGCCGGCGTCGGCAAGGCCTCGTTCGACGCCGCCAAGCTGGCCGAGAACATCCGCGCCTTCGTCGATGCGGTGACCCGGGCGAAGCCCTCGGGCGCGAAGGGCACCTATGTGAAGAAAGTCTCGATCAGCTCGACCATGGGTCCGGGCGTGTCGCTGGACCTGTCTTCGACCGCCGCGCAGTAAGCGGCAAGAATTTCGCCGGCGTCCTTCGACGGGGGCCGACGGATGGCGGGGCAGCGATGCTCCGTCCTGTCCGAGACGGAGGGTGCGGGGCCTGCCCCGCTTAATCGTCCTTCCTGAGATGGGATCAAGACCATTTTCCGAGGGTTTCTTCGGGGGATCTTGGACCGTCACGGACCCATTCCTGCCGCTGTTCTGGCGGCAGGGAAGTGAGAGCCGGGGGGAAACCCCCATACTTGGAGTGAAACCGTGGATAGAGCGCAGAAAGAGCAATTGGTCGAGGAACTCGGCCAGATCTTTGAAGCCTCTGGCGTCGTGGTGGTTGCCCGCTACGAGGGGATGACGGTTGCCGAAATGCAGGACCTGCGCGCGCAGATGCGCGAAGCTGGCGGGTCCGTTCGCGTTGCCAAGAACAGGCTCGCCAAGATCGCCCTGGATGGAAAGCCTTGCGCCAGCATCGCCGACTATCTGACGGGCATGACCGTGCTCGCCTTTTCCGACGATCCCGTGGCTGCTGCCAAGGTCGCGGACAAATACGCCAAGGGGAACGACAAGTTCGTGATCCTGGGCGGTGCGATGGGCGACACGGCGCTTGACCCGGCCGGTGTGAAAGCCGTGGCCCAGATGCCGTCGCGCGAGGAGCTTATCGCTTCGATCGTGTCCTGCATCGGTGCCCCTGCTGCGAACATCGCGGGCGCGATCGGCGCACCTGCTTCCAACATCGCGGGCATCCTTACGACTCTGGAAGAGCGCGAGGCCGCTTGAGGCAATCCCGTCCCGTCGTGGGGTTGAAACCCCGACGTTGGAACACTTAATGGAAAGAACGGAAAAATGGCTGACCTGAAAAAACTCGCCGAAGAAATCGTGGGCCTGACCCTGCTGGAAGCCCAGGAACTGAAGACCATCCTGAAAGACGAATACGGCATCGAGCCGGCCGCCGGTGGCGCCGTCATGGTTGCCGGCCCGGCCGCGGCCGCCGAAGCCGTCGAAGAGAAGACCGAATTCGACGTCGTCCTGACCGACGCCGGCGCCAACAAGATCAACGTGATCAAGGAAGTGCGCGCGATCACCGGCCTGGGCCTGAAAGAAGCCAAGGACCTGGTGGAAGCCGGCGGCAAGGTCAAGGAAGGCGCCTCGAAAGGCGACGCCGAAGAAATGAAGAAAAAGCTCGAAGCGGCTGGCGCCAAGGTCGAGCTGAAGTAATCGGGCCTGCACCGGATGGTGCGCGCCGATTGATTTCGGAAGAAAATGGCAGGGTCCGGGGGTTCTCCCGGTCCCTGCCGAACCTGTCTTGAAGGACGGTTTTCGGCCGCGGGCCATGACCAGACCTTCCTTCAGGGCATGTTCGGGGTTCGGGAGCGGCGCGGTGGGACGCGCGGCACGAATTGGACCCCGCCCCTCATTCGCCGCCTCGCGCCGGTCGGGCCCCGACGACCGCCGCAAGCGAAAGACGAAAGGTAAGACCCTCTATGGCGCAAGCTTATGTCGGCCAGAAACGCATCCGGCGTTACTATGGCAATATCCGCGAAGTTCTGGAGATGCCGAACCTGATCGAGGTTCAGAAATCCTCCTATGACCTGTTCCTGCGGTCGGGCGAGGCCGAGGGCCACCAGGACGGCGAAGGCATCCAGGGCGTGTTCCAGTCGGTGTTCCCGATCAAGGACTTCAACGAGACCGCGACGCTGGAGTTCGTGAAATACGAACTGGAACGCCCGAAATACGACGTGGACGAGTGCCAGGCCCGCGACATGACCTATGCCGCGCCGTTGAAGGTGACGCTGCGCCTGATCGTGTTCGATGTCGAAGAGAACACCGGCGCCAAGTCGGTCAAGGACATCAAGGAACAGGACGTCTACATGGGCGACATGCCCCTGATGACGCAGAACGGCACCTTCATCGTGAACGGCACCGAGCGCGTCGTGGTGTCGCAGATGCACCGCTCGCCCGGCGTGTTCTTCGATCACGACCGCGGCAAGACGCACAGCTCGGGCAAGCTGCTGTTCGCCTGCCGGATCATTCCCTATCGCGGCTCGTGGCTGGATTTCGAATTCGACGCCAAGGACCTGGTGTTCGCGCGCATCGACCGCCGCCGGAAACTGCCGGTGACGACGCTGCTCTATGCGCTCGGCATGGACCAGGAGGGCATCATGGATGCCTTCTACGACACCGTGGACTACAAGCTGCAGCGCGCCGTCAAGGGCAAGGAAGCCGGCTGGGTCACCCGCTTCTTCCCCGAGCGCGTGCGCGGCACCCGTCCGAGCTATGACCTGGTGAACGCCGAGACCGGCGAAGTCATCACCAAGGCCGGCGACAAGGTGACGCCGCGTCTGGTCAAGCAACTGGCGGAAAAAGGCGACATCAGCCTGCTGCTGCCCTTCGACAAGATCATCGGCCGCTTCGTGGCGAAGGACATCATCAACGAGCAGACCGGCCTGATCTATGCCGAGGCCGGCGACGAGATCACCGCCGAATACGACCGCGACGGCGAGCTGTCGGGCGGGTTGCTGAAGGTGCTCTTGGACAACGGCATCGAGGACATCCCGGTTCTGGACATCGACCATGTCAACGTCGGTCCCTATATCCGCAACACCATGGCGGCCGACAAGAACATGAACCGCGACGGTGCCCTGATGGACATCTATCGCGTCATGCGTCCGGGCGAGCCGCCGACCGTCGAGGCCGCCTCGACGCTGTTCAACAGCCTGTTCTTCGACAGCGAGCGCTACGACCTTTCGGCCGTCGGTCGCGTCAAGATGAACATGCGCCTGGATCTGGACGCGCCGGATACCCAGCGCACCCTGCGTCACGAAGACATCATCGCCTGCATCCGCGGGCTGGTGGAACTGCGCGACGGCAAGGGCGAGATCGACGACATCGACCACCTCGGCAACCGCCGGGTGCGCTCGGTCGGCGAGCTGATGGAGAACCAGTATCGCATCGGCCTGCTGCGCATGGAGCGGGCGATCCGCGAACGCATGTCGGGCGTCGAGATCGACACGGTGATGCCGCAGGACCTGATCAACGCCAAGCCGGCGGCTGCCGCGGTGCGCGAGTTCTTCGGCTCGTCGCAGCTGTCGCAGTTCATGGACCAGACCAACCCGCTGTCGGAAGTGACGCACAAGCGTCGTCTTTCGGCGCTTGGCCCGGGCGGTCTGACGCGTGAGCGCGCCGGCTTCGAGGTGCGCGACGTTCACCCGACCCATTACGGCCGGATGTGCCCGATCGAGACGCCGGAAGGCCAGAACATCGGCCTGATCAACAGCCTCGCGACCTTTGCCCGCGTGAACAAATACGGCTTCATCGAGACCCCCTATCGCAAGGTCATCGAGGGCAAGGTCACCGACGACGTGGTCTATATGTCCGCGACCGAGGAGATGCGTCACACCATCGCCCAGGCGAACGCCACCCTGGACGAGGACGGCAAGTTCGTCGACGAGCTGATCTCGACCCGGCAATCGGGCGATTTCATGCTGAACCCGGTCGATGCGGTGGACCTGATCGACGTGTCGCCGAAACAGCTGGTTTCGGTGGCGGCGGCGCTGATCCCCTTCCTGGAGAACGACGACGCCAACCGCGCGCTGATGGGTTCGAACATGCAGCGTCAGGCGGTTCCGCTGCTGCGGGCCGAGGCGCCCTTCGTCGGCACCGGCATGGAAGCGACCGTGGCGCGCGATTCCGGGGCGGCCATCATGGCCCGTCGCGGCGGCATCATCGACCAGGTCGATGCGCAGCGGATCGTTATCCGGGCGACCGAGGACATGGCCGCGGGCGATGCTGGCGTGGACATCTATCGCCTGCGCAAGTTCAAGCGCTCGAACCAGTCCTCGACCATCAACCAGCGTCCGCTGGTCAAGGTGGGCGACCGCGTGGTCAAGGGCCAGGTCGTGGCCGACGGTCCCTCGACCGATCAGGGCGAACTCGCAATCGGCCGCAACGTGGTCGTGGCCTTCATGCCCTGGAACGGCTACAACTACGAAGACTCGATCCTGATCTCGGAGCGGATCCACCGCGACGACGTGTTCACCTCGATCCACATCGACGAATACGAAGTGGCGGCCCGCGACACGAAACTGGGCCCGGAAGAGATCACCCGCGACATCCCGAACGTCGGTGAAGAGGCGCTGCGCAACCTCGACGAGGCTGGCATCGTCTATATCGGCGCCGAAGTCGGTCCGGGCGACATCCTGGTCGGCAAGATCACCCCGAAGGGTGAATCGCCGATGACGCCGGAAGAAAAGCTGCTGCGCGCCATCTTCGGCGAAAAGGCCAGCGACGTGCGCGACACCTCGCTGCGTCTGCCGCCGGGCGCCTATGGCACCATCGTCGAGGTCCGGGTGTTCAACCGCCACGGCGTCGACAAGGACGAGCGTGCGCTGCAGATCGAGCGCGAGGAAGTCGAGCGCCTGTCGCGCGACCGCGACGACGAGCTGGCGATCCTGGAGCGCAACATCTATGCGCGCCTGAAATCGCTGATCATGGGCAAGGAAGTCGTCAAGGGGCCGAAAGGCGTCCGCGCCGGCGTCAATGTCGATGAGGACGTGCTGGGCCAGCTGAGCCGCGGCCAGTGGTGGCAGCTTGCCGTCGCCGACGAGGAGACCGCCAAGGAAGTCGAGGCGCTGAACCAGCAGTTCGACAGCCTGAAGCGGGCGCTGGACAACCGTTTCGACGACAAGGTCGAGAAGGTGCGCCAGGGCGACGACCTGCCTCCGGGCGTGATGAAGATGGTCAAGGTCTTTGTCGCCGTGAAGCGCAAGCTGCAGGCGGGCGACAAGATGGCCGGTCGTCACGGCAACAAGGGTGTGGTGTCCAAGGTGGTTCCCATCGAGGACATGCCCTTCCTGGCCGACGGCACCCCGGTCGACCTGGTGCTGAACCCGCTGGGCGTGCCGTCGCGGATGAACGTCGGGCAGATCCTGGAAACCCACATGGGCTGGGCCTCGCGCGGTCTGGGCATCAAGATCGACGAGGCGCTGCAGGACTATCGCCGCAACGGCGATATGGCCCCGGTGCGCGAGGCGATGAAGATCGGCTATGGCGACCAGTTCTATGCCGAGACCTTCGAGGGCCTGGACGACGAGACGCTGGTCGAGCACGCCAATGCCGTGCGCGGCGGCGTTCCGATCGCGACACCGGTCTTTGACGGCGCCAAGGAAGCGGATGTGAACGACGCGCTGCGGCGGGCCGGTTTCGACACCTCGGGGCAGTCCGTGGTGTTCGACGGCCGCACCGGCGAGCAGTTCGCCCGCAAGGTCACCGTCGGGATGAAATACGTCCTGAAGCTGCACCACCTTGTCGACGACAAGATGCACGCCCGCTCGACCGGCCCGTATTCGCTCGTCACCCAGCAGCCGCTGGGCGGCAAGGCGCAGTTCGGTGGTCAGCGTCTGGGTGAGATGGAGGTCTGGGCGCTGGAAGCCTATGGCGCCGCCTATACCCTGCAAGAGATGCTGACGGTCAAGTCGGACGACGTGGCCGGCCGGACCAAGGTCTATGAGAGCATCGTCAAGGGCGAGGACAATTTCGAGGCCGGCGTGCCGGAATCGTTCAACGTGCTGGTCAAGGAGGTCCGGGGTCTGGGCCTCAACATGGAACTCCTGGATGCGGAGGAGGACGAGTGAGCATCGGTCCCGGGGGTGCGCTTCAGCGCACCCTGCGGCCGTGCCGCCCGTTCCCCCGCGCCCCTCATTAGGATTTGAAAATGAACCAGGAACTTGCCACCAATCCCCTGAACCCGCTGGCTGCGCCGCGGCAGTTCGACGAAATCAAGATCTCGCTGGCCTCGCCCGAGGAAATCCTCGCCTGGTCCTATGGCGAGGTGAAGAAGCCCGAGACCATCAACTACCGCACGTTCAAGCCCGAGCGTGACGGCCTGTTCTGCGCGCGCATCTTTGGCCCGATCAAGGATTACGAATGCCTGTGCGGCAAATACAAGCGCATGAAATATCGCGGCCTGGTCTGCGAGAAATGCGGCGTCGAGGTGACGCTGCAAAAGGTCCGGCGCGAGCGCATGGGCCATATCGAGCTGGCCGCCCCGGTCGCGCATATCTGGTTCCTGAAGTCGCTGCCCTCGCGCATCGGCCTGATGCTGGACATGACGCTGCGCGATCTTGAGCGCATCCTCTATTTCGAAAACTACGTCGTGATCGAACCGGGTCTGACCGACCTGTCCTATGGGCAGCTGCTGACCGAGGAGGAATTCCTCGACGCGCAGGACCAGTATGGCGCCGACGCCTTCACCGCCAATATTGGCGCCGAGGCGATCCGCGAGATGCTGGCGAACATCGACCTGGCCGCCACCGCCGAGCAACTCCGCGAGGAGCTGAAAGAGGCGACCGGCGAGTTGAAGCCCAAGAAGATCATCAAGCGGCTGAAGATCGTCGAATCGTTCCTCGAGTCGGGCAACCGGCCCGAGTGGATGGTGCTGACCGTCATTCCGGTCATTCCGCCGGAACTGCGTCCGCTGGTGCCGCTGGACGGGGGCCGGTTCGCGACCTCGGACCTGAACGACCTTTATCGCCGGGTCATCAACCGCAACAACCGCCTGAAGCGGCTGATCGAATTGCGCGCGCCCGACATCATCGTCCGCAACGAAAAGCGGATGCTGCAGGAATCGGTCGATGCGCTGTTCGACAACGGTCGCCGCGGCCGGGTCATCACCGGCAACAACAAGCGTCCGCTGAAATCGCTGTCGGACATGCTGAAGGGCAAGCAGGGCCGCTTCCGCCAGAACCTTCTGGGGAAACGGGTCGACTTCTCGGGCCGTTCGGTGATCGTGACCGGGCCGGAGCTGAAGCTGCACCAATGCGGGCTGCCGAAGAAGATGGCGCTCGAACTGTTCAAGCCGTTCATCTATTCGCGGCTTGAGGCGAAGGGGCTTTCGTCCACCGTCAAGCAGGCCAAGAAGCTGGTCGAGAAGGAACGCCCCGAGGTCTGGGACATCCTGGACGAGGTGATCCGCGAGCATCCGGTGCTGCTGAACCGCGCGCCGACGCTGCACCGCCTGGGCATCCAGGCGTTCGAGCCGATCCTGATCGAGGGCAAGGCAATCCAGCTGCACCCGCTGGTCTGCTCGGCCTTCAACGCCGACTTCGACGGCGACCAGATGGCGGTTCACGTCCCGCTGAGCCTTGAGGCCCAGTTGGAAGCGCGCGTCCTGATGATGTCCACGAACAACGTGCTGTCGCCCGCCAACGGCGCGCCGATCATCGTGCCGTCGCAGGACATGGTTCTGGGTCTGTATTACACGACCATGGAGCGCGAGGGCATGAAGGGCGAAGGCATGGTCTTCGCGAACCTGGAAGAGGTCGAGCACGCTCTGGCCTCGGGTTCCGTGCATCTGCACGCCCGCATCACTGCCCGCCTGCCGCAGATCGACGAGAACGGCAACGAGGTCATCAAGCGCTATGAGACCACGCCGGGCCGTCTGCGCCTGGGCTCGCTCTTGCCGAAGAACGCCAAGGCGCCCTTCGAGCTGGTGAACCGCCTGCTGCGCAAGAAGGACATCCAGAACGTCATCGACACCGTCTATCGCTACTGCGGCCAGAAAGAATCGGTGATCTTCTGCGACCAGATCATGGGTCTGGGCTTCCGCGAGGCCTTCCGCGCCGGCATCTCGTTCGGCAAGGACGACATGGTGGTGCCGCCGACGAAATGGGAACTGGTCGAGGAAACCCAGGACCAGGTGAAGTCCTTCGAGCAGCAATATCTCGACGGCCTGATCACCCAGGGCGAGAAGTACAACAAGGTCGTGGACGCCTGGTCGAAGTGCAACGACAAGGTCACCGACGCGATGATGAAGACCATCTCGGCCACCAAGAAGGACGAGAAGGGTGCGGAGCTTGAGCCGAACTCGGTCTACATGATGGCGCACTCGGGCGCCCGGGGCTCGGTCAGCCAGATGAAGCAGCTGGGCGGGATGCGCGGCTTGATGGCCAAGCCGAACGGCGAGATCATCGAGACGCCGATCATCTCGAACTTCAAGGAAGGTCTGACCGTTCTTGAATACTTCAACTCGACCCACGGCGCCCGGAAGGGTCTGTCGGACACCGCGTTGAAGACGGCGAACTCGGGCTATCTGACGCGTCGTCTGGTCGACGTGGCGCAGGACTGCATCATCCGCGAGCATGACTGCGGGACCGACCGCGCGATCACCGCCTCGGCGGCGGTCAACGATGGCGAGGTGGTCAGCCCGCTGAGCGAGCGCGTTCTGGGCCGTGTCGCGGCCGACGACGTGCTGGTGCCGGGCGAGGATGTCGTGATCGTTCGCAAGAACGAACTCATCGACGAACGCAAGGCCGACGAGATCGAGCAGGCCGGCGTGGCCTCGGTGCGCATCCGCTCGGCCCTGACCTGCGAGTCGGACGACGGCATCTGCGCGCTCTGCTATGGCCGCGACCTGGCGCGCGGCACGCTGGTGAACATCGGCGAGGCGGTGGGCATCATCGCGGCGCAGTCGATCGGCGAGCCGGGCACGCAGCTGACGATGCGCACCTTCCACATCGGCGGCATCGCCCAGGGTGGCCAGCAGTCCTTCATCGCGGCGGCGCAGGACGGCACCATCGCGTTCGAGAACGAAAGCACGCTGGAAAACGCCAATGGCGAGCTGATCGTGATGAGCCGCAACATGCAGCTGCACATCAAGTCGGCCACCGGCGAGACCCTGGCCAGCCACAAGCTGTTCTACGGCTCGAAACTGTTCGTGCGCGACGGTGATGCCGTGGCCCGCGGCCAGAAGATGTTCGAATGGGACCCCTATACCCTGCCGATCATCGCAGAGAAGGCCGGCGTCGCGAAATATGTCGACCTGCTGTCGGGGATCTCGGTCCGCGACGAGACCGACGACGCGACCGGCATGACGCAGAAGATCGTGACGGACTGGCGCTCGGCCCCGAAAGGCAACGAGCTGAAGCCCGAGATCATCATCGTCGATGCCGATGGCGAGCCGGTGCGCAACGAGAACGGCAACCCGGTCACCTATCCGATGTCGGTCGACGCGATTCTGTCGGTCGAGGACGGGCAGGAGATCAAGGCCGGCGACGTGGTGGCGCGGATCCCGCGCGAAGGCGCCAAGACCAAGGACATCACCGGGGGTCTGCCCCGCGTGGCGGAACTGTTCGAGGCCCGTCGTCCCAAGGATCACGCGATCATCGCCGAGCTGGATGGCTATGTGCGCTTCGGCAAGGACTACAAGAACAAGCGCCGCATCGCCATCGAGCCCGCCGACGACACGCTGGCTCCGGTCGAATACATGGTGCCGAAAGGCAAGCACATCCCGGTGCAGGAAGGCGACTTCGTGCAGAAGGGCGACTACATCATGGACGGCAACCCGGCGCCGCATGACATCCTGCGCATCATGGGAATCGAGGCTCTGGCCGACTATCTCATCGACGAGGTGCAGGACGTGTATCGACTGCAGGGCGTGAAGATCAACGACAAGCACATCGAGGTGATCGTTCGCCAGATGCTGCAGAAGATCGAGATCCTGGATTCGGGCGACACCACGCTTCTGAAGGGCGAGCACATCGACCGCGAGGAATTCGAGGAAGAGAACGCCAAGATCGAAGCCAAGGGCGGCCGTCCGGCCGTGGGCGAGCCGGTGCTGCTGGGCATCACCAAGGCGAGCTTGCAGACCCGCAGCTTCATCTCGGCCGCCTCGTTCCAGGAGACCACGCGGGTGCTGACCGAAGCCGCCGTGCAGGGCAAGCGCGACAAGCTGGTGGGCCTCAAGGAGAACGTCATCGTCGGCCGGCTGATCCCGGCCGGCACCGGCGGCGCCACCGCCCGCGTCAAGCGCATCGCCAGCGAGCGCGACAACGAGGTGATCGAGGCCCGCCGCGCCGAGGCCGAAGCCACCGCCGCGCTGATCGCGCCGGAGGAAACCTCGGTGGAGCAGGCGGGCGAGTGATCGCCTGAACCATGACAACGAAAGGCCCGGCATCAGCCGGGCCTTTTGCATTTCTCCGTTAACGTTCCCTCAGCCATTTGCCGTCAGACCGGAGCAAACATGGAAGGATCGAGCGATGCGATTTGCGGGAAATGTCATCTGGTTCGTGCTGGGCGGCTGGTATACGGGCCTGCTGTGGCTGATCGGTGCGGCGGTGTTCGCGATCTCGATCATCGGGCTGCCACTGACCCGCGCCGCGATCGAGATGGCCAGGATGTCGGCTTGGCCCTTCGGCGAGGAGGTGGTCCATGTCCGCGATCTGGACCGCAAGGGCTGACGGCGACCACCGCCGCGACCGGCACCATCGGCTTCGTCTTTCAACCTGCTCTGGGCGGCGACATTCGGCATTGCGCTGTTCCTGGCCTATCTGCTTGCCGGCGTGTTGTGCTGCCTGACCGTCATCGGCATCTCCTTCGGCCTGCAAGGCTTCAAGCTGGCGGCGATTTCCATATGGCCGGTCGGTCGCCGCGTCGTGCCGGTCGAGGCCGCGCGCATGGTGCGTGACGAAAGGGCCGCGGACCTGCTGGCGTCGTATCGCGGGGTCTAAACAGCACTGGCTTTTTCCCTGCGGGCTTTTTAGGCATGGATAAAAGGCCGGGGTTTCAATGCGCGCACCGCTCAGTTCCGTAGACCGGCCGGTCAGGTCTGCCCCGGTCTCTGCCGCGCTGCAAGCCAGCCCCGCGGACAACCTGCGGGGCACCTTGCTGATGATCCTCAGCATGGCGGCCTTTACCTGCAACGACGCCGTGATGAAGACGGTGACGCAGAGCCTGCCGCTTTACGAATCGGTGGCGATCCGCGGCGCCATGGTGCTGGCGCTGATGCTGGCGGTGGCGCGGGCGCAGGGCGGTTTGCGGCTGCGGGTGCCGCGGCGCGACCTGGGGCCGCTGCTGCTGCGCAGCAGTGCCGATGTCGTCTCGACCTTGCTCTACCTTCTGGCGCTGCGGCAGATGGCCCTGGCCGACCTGTCGGCGATCATGCAGGCCTTGCCGCTGGCGGTGACGCTGACCGCGGCGCTGTTCTTTGGCGAGCGGCTGGGATGGCGGCGGCTTCTGGCCATCGGGGTGGGCTTTGTCGGCGTGATGCTGATCCTGCGCCCCGGAACCGGTGCGTTCGATGTCTGGTCGGTTCTGGCGCTGGCGGCGATGCTGCTGATCGTGTTGCGCGACATGGCGACGCGGCTGTTTTCGGTCGGGGTCGGCTCTTCGACCGTGGCCTTCTATGCGGCGCTGACGGTGATGCTCTCGGGCTTCGTCATGGCAGGGTCCGAGGCCTGGCGCATGCCGAGCGGCGGGGAGTTCGCGCTGTTGCTGCTGTCGGCGGCGTTCCTGGCCGTGGGCTATCTGACCGCGGTGGCGACCATGCGCGTGGGCGAGATTTCCTTCGTCGCGCCGTTTCGCTATACCTCGCTGGTCTGGGCGATCCTGCTGGGGCTGCTGGTCTTCGGCGATTGGCCGGACCTGTGGACCTGGGCGGGATCGGCGCTGGTGGTGGGCGCGGGCATCTATACGATCCTGCGCGAACGGAAAGTCGGAGGAACGTCCTGATGCGCGTGCAGATGCTGGGCCTGTGCCGCTTTTCCTATCTGGGCGGGCGCGGTTTCCAGGTCGCGCACGAGACGCTGGCGCAGCGCCGCGCCTTTCTCTACGACCCGGCGCGGCTGGCGCGGCGCTGGTTCTGGTTCCAGAACGTCGCCCTGCCGGCCTGGCTGGCGCAGAAGGATCCCGATTTCACCCTGGTGCTGATGACCGGCCCCGACCTGCCCGAGCCCTGGCTGTCGCGTCTGCACGAATTGACCGAAATCCTGCCGCAGCTGCGGCTGGCGCTGGTGCCGCCGATGGAGAAGCATATCGACGCCTGCATGGCCGCCGTGGCGCCGCATATCGATCCGGATGCCGATGTGGTCGGGCATTTCCGGCATGACGACGACGATGCGGTGGCCGTCGACTTCATTCGCGACGCGCGTCGCGATTTTGCGCGGATGAAGCCGCTGTGGCGGCAGAACCGCCGGCTGTCCTGCGACTATGCGCGGGGCGCGGTGCTGCGCGCCGGGCCGGGCGGCATCGAAGCCGAGATGCGCATCATCCACAATGCCAGCGCCGCGCTGACCATCTTCCTGCCGCCCGATGCCGGACGCTGCGTGCTGCATTTCCCGCATTTCAAGGTCAACCTGTCCATGCCCGGCGTGACGCTGGCCGGCAAGCCGATGTATGTGCGCATGCTGCACGAGGACAACGACTCGGGCGCGGTGGGCGCGGGCTATGCGGTGGAAGGGCAGGGCGAGGACATCGAGGGGCTGCTGGCCCGGCGCTTCCGCATCGACCTGCCGGGGCTCGCCACCGGGGCGCGGGCGCTGCCCCCGGCCTGAGGCCGGCGCGGCGCCCGGGGCGCGCTGTTGACTCGCCCGGGGATTCCCCATATACGCCGCACACCCGACAGGAGACTGCCGGGTGCCCAGGGCCCTTACCGGTCACGATCCGGGCCGGAACCGCCCCGATCCTCTGGAAATCACCCGTCCCGCCCCCAGTCCGGGGACAGGATGGGTCGTGGCGTTTCACGATTCGCGTGATTCGCTGTCGAGAAGTGGCGCAGCCGATGGTTGCGAGTATTGACGAAAGCAAGACGGGGAACCGAATGCCGACGATCCAACAGCTGATCCGCAAACCGCGGCAGCCCAAGGTGCAGCGCTCGAAGTCGCAGCACCTTCAATCCTGCCCGCAGAAGCGGGGCGTATGCACGCGCGTCTATACCACGACGCCGAAGAAACCGAACTCCGCCATGCGGAAGGTCGCCAAGGTGCGCCTGACGAATGGCTTCGAGGTCATCTCCTACATCCCGGGCGAAAAGCACAACCTGCAGGAACACAGCGTCGTGCTGATCCGCGGCGGCCGGGTGAAAGACCTTCCGGGTGTCCGTTACCACATCCTGCGCGGTGTTCTGGATACCCAGGGCGTCAAAGACCGTCGTCAACGCCGTTCGAAATACGGCGCGAAGCGTCCGAAGTAAGGAGATCCGCATATGTCTCGTCGTCACGCCGCTGAGAAGCGCGAAGTCCTGCCCGACGCCAAGTATGGCGATCGCGTGCTGACCAAATTCATGAACAACCTGATGATCGACGGCAAGAAGTCGGTCGCCGAGCGCATCGTCTATTCGGCGCTGGACCGCGTCCAGGGCAAGCTGAAGCGCGAGCCCATCGAGGTGTTCCACGAAGCCCTCGACAATGTGAAGCCTTCGGTCGAAGTGCGCTCGCGCCGCGTCGGCGGTGCCACCTACCAGGTTCCGGTCGAAGTGCGTCCGACCCGCCGCGAGGCTCTGGCCATCCGCTGGCTGATCGACGCCAGCAAGAAGCGCAATGAGCATACGATGGAAGAGCGCCTGGCCGGCGAACTGGCCGATGCCGTCAACGGCCGCGGCACCGCGGTGAAGAAGCGCGAAGACACCCACAAGATGGCCGACGCCAACAAGGCGTTCAGCCACTACCGCTGGTAACCGGAAGGAAGGCCCTTTATGGCACGCGAATATCCGCTGGAGCGTTACCGGAACTTCGGGATCATGGCCCATATCGACGCGGGCAAGACCACGACGACCGAGCGCATCCTGTTCTACACCGGCAAGAACCACAAGATGGGCGAGACGCACGAAGGTGCGTCCACCATGGACTGGATGGAACAGGAAGCCGAGCGCGGCATCACCATCACCTCGGCGGCGACCACCACCTTCTGGCAGAAGCACGAGGACTCGGACTACGAGATCGATCCCTCGCAGCGCAACCGCTTCAACATCATCGACACCCCCGGCCACGTCGACTTCACCATCGAGGTCGAGCGTTCGCTGGCCGTGCTTGACGGCGCGATCTGCCTGCTGGACGGCAACGCCGGGGTCGAGCCGCAGACCGAAACCGTCTGGCGCCAGGCCGACCGCTACAAGGTTCCGCGGATCGTCTTCGTCAACAAGATGGACAAGATCGGCGCCGATTTCTTCAAATGCGTCGCTATGATCAAGGACCGCACTGGCGGCACCCCCTGCCCGATCGCCCTGCCGATCGGCGCCGAGGACAAGCTGGAAGGCATCGTCGACCTGATCAAGATGGAAGAATGGGTCTGGATCGGTGAGGATCTGGGCGCCAGCTGGATCCGTCAGCCCATCCGTGCCGATCTTCAGGACGTCGCCGAAGAATGGCGCGGCAAGATGATCGAGCTTGCCGTCGAACAGGACGACGACGCGATGGAAGCCTATCTTGAAGGCAACGAGCCCGACGAGGCGACCCTGCGCAAACTGATCCGCAAGGGCACGCTGTCGCTGTCCTTCTTCCCGGTCATGGCCGGCTCGGCGTTCAAGAACAAGGGCGTGCAGCCGCTGCTGAACGCCGTCGTGGACTTCCTGCCGGCGCCGACCGACGTTCCCGCCTACATGGGCTTCGCCCCAGGCGATGAAACGGAAGAGCGCAACATCGCCCGCCACGCCTCGGACGCGGATCCGTTCTCGGGACTGGCGTTCAAGATCATGAACGACCCCTTCGTTGGCTCGCTGACCTTCACGCGCATCTATTCGGGCGCGCTGAAGAAGGGTGACCAGATGATGAACTCGACCAAGGGCAAGCGCGAGCGCGTCGGCCGGATGATGGTGATGCACGCCATCAACCGCGAAGAGATCGACGAAGCCTTTGCCGGCGACATCATCGCGCTGGCCGGTCTGAAGGACACCACCACGGGCGACACCCTGTGCGATCCGGCCAAGCCGGTGGTCCTGGAAACCATGACCTTCCCCGAGCCGGTGATCGAGATCGCCGTCGAGCCGAAGTCGAAGGCCGACCAGGAGAAGATGGGCCTCGCCCTGCAGCGCCTGTCCGCCGAAGACCCGTCCTTCCGCGTCGAGACCGACATCGAGTCGGGCCAGACCATCATGAAGGGCATGGGCGAACTTCACCTCGACATCCTCGTGGATCGCATGAAGCGCGAGTTCAAGGTCGAGGCGAACATCGGCGCGCCGCAGGTGGCCTATCGCGAGACCATCTCGCGCGAAGCCGAGATCGACTACACGCACAAGAAACAGACCGGCGGTA
The DNA here is from genome assembly GCF_900005615.1 of Paracoccus aminovorans. Lineage (NCBI taxonomy): Bacteria > Pseudomonadati > Pseudomonadota > Alphaproteobacteria > Rhodobacterales > Paracoccaceae > Paracoccus > Paracoccus aminovorans. The sequence continues at coordinate 603,858 of NZ_LN832559.1, forward strand.
CCGGCCAGTTCGCGCGCGTCAAGCTGGTCATCACCCCGACCGAGCCGGGCGAGGGCTACTCGTTCGAATCGAAGATCGTGGGCGGTGCGGTGCCCAAGGAATACATTCCGGGCGTCGAAAAGGGCATCAAGTCCGTCATGGACTCGGGCCCGCTGGCCGGCTTCCCGGTGATCGACTTCAAGGTGGCGCTGATCGACGGTGCCTTCCACGACGTCGACTCCTCGGTCCTGGCCTTCGAGATCGCCGCGCGTGCCGCCATGCGCGAAGGTCTGAAGAAAGCCGGCGCCAAGCTGCTCGAGCCGATCATGCGCGTGGAAGTCGTGACGCCGGAAGAATACACCGGTTCGATCATCGGCGACCTGACCAGCCGTCGCGGCATGGTGCGCGGCCAGGATACCCGCGGCAACGCCAACGTCATCGATGCGATGGTGCCGCTGGCCAACATGTTCGGCTATATCAACAACCTGCGCTCGATGTCCTCGGGCCGGGCGGTGTTCACGATGCAGTTCGACCATTACGAGGCCGTGCCGCAGAACATCTCGGACGAGATCCAAAAGAAATACGCCTGACCGGGCAGGCGGGGCTTCGGCCCCGCCGCTCCATGCTAGACACCAAGAATCAAAGGAGCCCTGCTGATGGCAAAGGCAAAGTTTGAACGGACGAAACCGCACGTCAACATCGGGACGATCGGGCACGTTGACCACGGCAAGACGACGCTGACGGCTGCGATCACGAAATACTTCGGGGAATTCAAGGCCTACGACCAGATCGACGGCGCGCCCGAAGAACGTGCCCGCGGGATCACGATCTCGACCGCGCATGTGGAATACGAATCGGAGAACCGGCACTACGCGCACGTCGACTGCCCCGGCCACGCCGACTACGTGAAGAACATGATCACCGGCGCGGCGCAGATGGACGGCGCCATCCTGGTGGTGAACGCCGCCGACGGCCCGATGCCGCAGACGCGCGAGCACATCCTGCTGGGCCGCCAGGTCGGCATCCCCTACATGGTCGTCTACCTGAACAAGGTCGACCAGGTGGACGATCCGGAACTGCTGGAACTGGTCGAGATGGAAGTGCGCGAGCTGCTGTCGTCCTACGACTACCCCGGCGACGACATTCCGATCATCAAGGGCTCGGCCCTGGCCGCGCTGGAAGGCCGCGACAAGGAGATCGGCGAGGATTCGATCCGCGCGCTGATCGCCGCCGTGGACGAATACATCCCGACGCCCGAGCGCGCCGTGGACCAGCCGTTCCTGATGCCGATCGAGGACGTGTTCTCGATCTCGGGCCGCGGCACCGTGGTGACCGGCCGCGTCGAGCGCGGTGCGGTGAACGTGGGCGACGAGCTTGAGATCGTGGGCATCCGCGACACCCGCAAGACCACCTGCACCGGCGTCGAGATGTTCCGCAAGCTCCTGGACCGCGGGGAAGCCGGCGACAACATCGGCGCGCTGCTGCGCGGCATCGACCGCGACGGCGTCGAGCGCGGCCAGGTGCTGTGCAAGCCGGGTTCGGTGAAGCCGCACACGCAGTTCGAGGCCGAGGCCTATATCCTGACCAAGGAAGAGGGCGGCCGCCACACGCCGTTCTTCGCGAACTACCGGCCGCAGTTCTACTTCCGCACGACGGACGTGACCGGGACGGTGAAGCTTCCGGAAGGCACCGAGATGGTGATGCCGGGCGACAACCTGAAGTTCGAGGTCGAGCTGATCGCGCCGATCGCGATGGAAGAGAAGCTGCGCTTCGCGATCCGCGAAGGCGGCCGCACGGTCGGCGCCGGCGTGGTGTCGAAGATCATCAAGTGACGATGCGGGGCGGGGCTGTGGTCCCGCCCGGTCGAGACAGCGCCGGGTGATCCCGGTCCGAGAGATCGGCGGGATATCGCGGCGGACAGGCCCGCTCCGGAAAAGGGGCGGGCTTTTTGATGTGGGCGGGCAGGGGGCCTGTCGCGCGGCTGCGCGCGAGGCCACGCTCGCCCATGTGCTGGTCAGCAAATATGCGGATCACCTTCCATTATATCGCCAGAGCCAGATCCTCGCGCGGGCCGGCCTTGATCTGCACCGCGCCGTGCTGGCCGATTGGGTCGGCAAGGCCGCCTTCCACCTGAAGCCGGTGGTGGACCGGCTGGCCGAGCATCTGAAACGATCCGGCAAGCTGTTCATGGACGAAACCACCGCCCCGGTGCTGGACCCTGGGCGCGGGACGACCAAGACCGGATATCTCTGAGCGCTCGCCCGCGATGACCGCCCCTGGGGCAGCGAAGACCCGCCCGGTGTGGTCTACTTCTATGCTCCCGGCCGTGCGGGCGAGAATGCCGAAACCTTCCTCACCGGCTTCGACGGCATCCTGCAAGTCGATGGCTACACCGGCTACAACCGGCTGACCAAACCCTCGCGCAAGGGCGGCGCCCCCATTCGGGTGGCCCATTGCTGGGCGCATGCCAGGCGCAAGCTGAAGGAGGTCTTCGACCGCGATGGCTCGGAGATTGCCGCCGAGGGCCTGCGCCAGATCGCTGAGATCTATGCCGTCGAGACCGACATCCGCGGCATATCGCCCGGCCAGCGCATGTCCGCCCGTCAGGCTCGCACTGTGCCGCTGGTGGCAACCTTCGGCGAATGGCTTCAGGCGCAGCGTCGGAAAATCTCCGCCAAATCCCGGCTGGGCGAAAAGCTGACCTACATCCATAATCAATGGGATGGGTTGCAGACCTTCCTGACCGACGGCCGCGTCGAGATCGACTCAAACAGAGTTGAAAACCTGATCCGCCCCATCGCCCTCAATCGCAAGAATGCGCTCTTCGCCGGTCACGACGAAGGCGGTATCGCATGGGGCCGCATCGCCTCCCTCATCGAAACCTGCAAAATCAACGGTGTCGAGCCCTTCGCATATCTGAGGGCCACCTTGACCGCGATTGCCAACGGCCACCCGCAAAGCCGCATCGACGACCTGCTGCCGTGGAACCTCAGGCCGTAAAGCCAAACTGACCGTGCTGGCCTGCGACCGCTTACTCATCTCCTGCAAGAAACTTAACTGGCGTGCGGAGCCCCTCCGCCGCATCTTGCCGGATCTTAACGACGACAAGCTCAGACGCCCACAATTCGAACAACTGCTCGCGCTCCATCGGAACAAACTGACGTCGAAGCGCTTCGAGCGCAGGCCTGATCCATGGATAGTCTTCATAGAGCTCTTCGAGCCGACTCCTTGATGCCTGGCGGACCCCGCGATGGCCTGCGGGCAGGAAGGCCTCTTCGACCGAGATCGTTGCATTGGGTTCGACCCGCGGGGACGGATCGAACGCGGCGATCGCGTCACGGAGAGCTGCGAAATCTGGCTGGATACTGTTCACGCGTTCGGCTCGCTGGTAGAGGCGGAAGAACTTATCACAGCGTCGAGACCGGACAGGAATTCACGATAAGCCTGTTCGTAAAATTTCTGTGTGAGCTGATCGGCATCGCGGCTTGGGTCGAAATCTACGAAGTTTGGACTGAACGGCACAATGAGCGGCCAGTGCGGAGCAGACTCGTCCGAGCGCGCAAAGCGGAGCAATTCGGTTTCTTGAGCGCCGTCGGTTTCAGCATCGTAGATATGAGCCGAATACAGTTCGTACATATCATCGACAAGTCGCTCCGACACGCTCGCGCCAAGGCTCGCCTTAGCGTAGACTGGCTTGAGCAGCATCCGCCAATCCGTGTCTCGACCGGCTGCGGTATCGCGTTGTGCAAGCAGCTGGAGCGATGCGAATAGGGCGCGATACCCTTCAATCGTCTGCTTCTGCGCTGTTCCAAACAAGAGTACTGTTGCTCCCAGCCCCAACACCGCAGGCGCTGCCAGCTCAGAAAGGCACGCACGACTATCGATGAAGACAACATCATATTGCTCACTCGCTGTAATGCGGGAGAGCATCCTCGAGATCTGAGCCGCAACCGAAATAGATCGGCCATCTACTACATCTTCGATCATCGCCCGAGAAAGCTTCGGCAGGATATTTTCCGGCTGATCGTTGGATCTTCGGCCGAGCGCTGGAAGGACGTCAACGCGCCCGCCGCCGCCTTGGGTCAACCCGCTTGTGCCAATGAACCGAAACAGGTCTTTTGATCCTCAATGCCGCCGAGGCCATTCTCGACGAGAAAATCAATCGTACCGAAATCCGGCATGCGGTCCGACTCCAGCAAGAGATCACCTAGCCCCGGCGCTTCCAAGTCAAGATCGACCACAAGCACATTCCGGTTGCGGCGAGCCAGGTCCGCTGCTCCAATCGCTAGTGCCGTTGAGCGGCCCACGCCTCCTTTAAGGGTTGCGAAAACAATCCGGGGAGGATTGGCAGCACTGGGGCCGGTTCGTCCAGCCACCCCGCGCCCACAACTCGCCGATCGATGACCTGGCAAAAATGATTGCCGACTTTGATTGGAAGCCACTCCGGCGCGGCCAGTAAGCGCTCGCTTCCGCTGTCGCCCCGAAAACTGATCGATCGATCCGTTCTAGCATAGCTTCCCAGTGCCTCGATCAGTGCGGACCCCAGCTTTTGGCGCTCCGCATCATTTTCGGGTTCTCGCCCTGCAATGAACGTCAGATGCCCAGAGGCATCGCGAAGCGCCGTTCCTGCTTCGACAAAAGCGCCATCGACAAGGTCAGCGAGTGTAGCGACGAGGACAGAGAGGGAATCGTCGAAACGGGGTCCAGCCATCACTCCGCGTCCATTTTTTCTACGAGACTTTGTGCGCTTGCTTTCCAAGCCTCGATCCACGTGGCCTTCACCTCTGGTGTCGAAGCATAGCGCATTTCGGTGGACCGGTTCTGAAAATGATTGGATTGGGCAATCGCGGTCAGTTGACCTGAGCGTCGTCCTTGAGCCGTATTGCGCAACTGCGTCGCCAGATCAGGGAAATGAGCGAAGTAGGGATCATCCCTCTGATCAACGGGAAATTGGTCGGAGCGAGAGGATTCGAACCTCCGACCCCCTGCTCCCGAAGCAGGTGCGCTACCAGGCTGCGCTACGCTCCGACCGTGAGGGGCAGGTAGCCCGCGGGACGGCGGAATGCAAGGGAGAAATTGCACGCCAAATCCCTCGACCCAGTCCTTATCACAGGCGCTCCCATCTCTTCGCAGATCCATAGGGGTTGCCGACCCCATGGCACTTCGCTGAAGGCTGAAGCTCGCCCCGAGACACCCGCTTCCGGTCGCCCAACCGCGTGGCTGGCGGGACAGACGGTGCTGCGGCCGAGAGCGCCCGACGGCAACTCTCATGGTTGCGCGCCGGGCCCTGGCCGCCGCAGACGAACCTTATTGCGCCGAAAGCGCGGCGAGGATGCGGTCGCCCATTTCCGAGGTCGAAACCGGCGTGCCGCCCTCGGGGCCCATCAGGTCGGCGGTGCGCAGGCCATCGGCCAGCACCTGCTCGACGGCTTTTTCCAGCATGTCGGCTTCGACGCCCAGGTCGAAGGAATAGCGCAGGCACATGGCAAAGCTCAGGATGCAGGCGATCGGGTTCGCCTTGCCCTGGCCGGTGATGTCGGGGGCCGAGCCGTGCACCGGCTCATACAGGGCCTTGGGCCGGCCGTTCGCCATCGGCGCGCCCAGCGAGGCCGAGGGCAGCATCCCCAGCGAACCGGTCAGCATCGCCGCCGCATCCGACAGCACGTCGCCGAACAGGTTGTCGGTCAAGATCACGTCGAACTGGCGCGGGTTGCGCACCAGCTGCATGGCGCCGTTGTCGGCATACATATGCGACAGCGCGACATCCGGATATTCGTTGTCGTGGACCCATTGCACCTCTTCGCGCCAGAGGATGCCCGATTCCATCACATTGGCCTTTTCCATCGAGCAGACCCGGTTGCCGCGCTTGCGCGCCAGCTCGAAGGCCGAGCGCGCGACCCGGCGAATCTCGCCCGAGGTATAGCGCTGGGTGTTCACGCCGACGCGGCCGCCTTCGTTGCCGGGGGTGTCGTCGGCGGAAATGCCGCGCGGCTCGCCGAAATAGACGCCCGAGGTCAGCTCGCGCACGATCAGGATGTCGAGCCCGGCGACCACCTCGCGCTTGAGCGAGCTGAAATCCGCCAGCGCGTCGAAACATTGCGCCGGGCGCAGGTTGGCGAACAGGTCCATCTCCTTGCGCAGGCGCAGAAGGCCGCGCTCGGGCTTCAGCGAGAAGTCGAGCTCGTCGTATTTCGGGCCGCCCACCGCGCCCAGCAGCACCGCGTCCACCGCTTGCGCCTTGGCCATGGTCTCGTCGGCCAGGGGCTTGCCGTGCTTGTCATAGGCGGCGCCGCCGACCAGGTCCTCGCTGACGTCGAAGGAGAGGCCGCGGTTGTTCTCGAACCAGCCGATGACCTTGCGGACCTCGGCCATGACCTCGGGGCCGATGCCGTCGCCGGGCAGGATCAGCAGGGAATAGGTCGTCATCGCAGGCATCCTTCATGTTCTGGCTGTCGGCAATCGCGTAGCCTTGCGCATTCCCTGCGTCAAGTTCACGGCGAATTGGCTTGCGCCCCGGGGGCGGATCGGGCGGGATGGGCCGCGACCACCAAAGCCGAAACAAAGGGGGCAGCCCATGAAAACCATAGCGGTCGCGGCGGGGGCCACGCTGATGATGGCGCGGGCGGTGCTTGCGGACGGCGGCATCACCGTCCAGTTGCCGGATGTCTCGGGCCTGACCGACGCCGAGGCCAAGACGCTGATCGCCGAACTGGCCAATGTCAACGTGATCACCTCGAACTGTCCGGGCTATCCGGTCTCGGACGGGGAATGGACGCTGATCACCGGCACCGGGGACCGGCTGGCGGCGCGGCTGGGGCTGGACGCCTCGGCCTATGACAAGACCTATTACGGGCCGGCCTTCAAGCTGCTGGACGATCCATCGGCCTGCGACCGCATCGGGCCGAAGGCCAAGCCGCTGATCCAGCGGCTGATCGGCATGGGCGGCGGCACCACGCCGCTGACGCAATCGCAATAGCATGGCGCCGGGCCGGCGCGGCGACAGTTCCGCGTTGCCTGCGCCGGCCCGGCGGCCTAGCTTGCGGGCATGACCGCAGATCCGACCTACAGGGGATTCGCGCTGGACGCCGAGACGGCGCTGGCGCTCTTGCAATGGCAGGCCGAACTCGGCGCGGACGAGCCTTGCCTCGACGCGCCGCTGGACCGCTACGACCTGTCCGAGCGCACGGCCGCCGTGCCGGCCGCCGCCGCGCCGCCGCCGCCCCGCGACGAGGCCGAGGACATGGTCGCCCGCGCCGAGGCCATGGCCGCCGGGGCGTCCTCGCTGTCCCAGCTTGCCGCCGCGCAGGAGGCTTTCGACGGCATCGAGTTGAAGAAGGGCGCCCGCAATTTCTGCTTTGCCGACGGCAATTCCGCGGCCCGGGTGATGGTGATCGGCGAGGCCCCGGGCGAGGAAGAGGACCGCCAGGGCCGTCCCTTCGTCGGCCGCGCCGGCCAGTTGCTGGATCGGATGTTCGCCGCCATCGGCCTGTCGCGCGAGGCGGTGGATGCGGAAAAGGCGCTTTACATCACCAATGTCCTGACCTGGCGCCCGCCCGGCAACCGCCGCCCCGAGCCGGCCGAGATCGCGGTCATGCTGCCCTTCCTGCGCCGTCATGTCGAACTGGCGCAGCCGGAATTGCTGGTGCTGATGGGCAACACGCCCTGCATGGCGGCGCTGAACCGGCAGGGCATCCTGAAGCTGCGCGGCCACTGGACCGAGGCCTTCGGCCTGCCCGCGCTGCCGATGACGCATCCCTCCTACCTGCTGCGCACGCCGGCCGCCAAGCGCGAGGCCTGGGCCGACCTGCTGTCGCTCTCGGCGCGGCTGGATGTTGAACGGCTTGCAATAAGGACCCCGCTTCTGGGGTGATCGGCGTCCAAAATGGACCCCACCGACCGGGGGTTGGGTCCATTGTGCCTTCGATGATTATCGGAGGCCGAGCACGGGATGCTGATCGTGGAGACAATCGCAAAAATCAGGCGGCTACATTTCACCGAGGGCAAGGGGATCAAGACGATCTGCCGTGACCTGAAGCTGTCGAAGAAGGTGGTGCGGAAGGTGATCCGCACCGGGATTACCGAGTTCACCTATACCCGGACGGTGCAGCCGCGCCCGAAGCTGGGTGCCTGGCTGGGGGAACTCAACCGGCTGCTGGAGGTCAACGCCGCGCGGTCCAGCCGGGAACGTCAGTCTCTGATACAGATCTACGAAGAACTGAGCGGTCTCGGTTATGAAGGTGGGTATGACGCGGTGCGCCGCTACGCCTCGAACTGGGCACGCACTCAGAGTTCAGGCGCTTCTGCCGCCTTCGTGCCCCTGAGCTTTGCGCCCGGTGAAGCCTATCAGTTCGACTGGAGCCACGAGGTTGTGGTGATCGATGGGGCGACCACCACCATCAAAGTGGCCCATGTTCGCCTGTGCCACAGCCGGATGTTCTTTGTGCGGGCCTATCCGCGCGAGACGCAGGAGATGGTGTTCGATGCCCACGACAGGGCTTTCGCCTTCTTCAAGGGCACCTGCACCCGCGGGATCTACGACAACATGAAGACGGCGGTGGAGACCATCTTCACCGGCAAGGAACGCCTCTACAATCGTCGGTTCCTGCAGATGGCCAGCCATTATCTGGTCGAACCCGTTGCCTGCACCCCTGCTGCGGGTTGGGAGAAAGGCCAGGTGGAGAGCCAGGTCGGCACTGTCCGTCAGCGGTTTTTCGCGCCCCGCGTCAGGGTCAAGAGCTACGAGGAACTGAATGCCTGGCTGCTGGACAAGTGCATCGCCTCGGCCAGAACCAGCAAGCATCCGGAGCTGACGGACAAAACCGTCTGGCAGGTCTTCCAGGAAGAGCGCCCGCACCTTGTCCCCTATGCCGGGCGCTTCGACGGATTCCATTCACTGCCTGCGGCGGTGTCAAAGACCTGTCTCGTGCGCTTCGACAACAACAAATACTCCGTCGCGGCAACGGCTGTCGGGCGGCAGGTCGAGATCAGGGCCTATGCTGAGCGGATCGAGATCCGGCAGGAGGGCCGACTGGTCGGAGACCACCCGCGTCACTTCGGCCGGGACCGAACGGTTTACAATCCCTGGCATTATGTGCCTGTTCTGCTTCGCAAACCCGGGGCGCTGCGTAACGGCGCACCGTTCAAGGACTGGGTTCTTCCCGGAGCTCTTGAACAGATCCGCCGCAAGCTGCAGGGCTCCTCAGATGGCGACCGCCAGATGGTGAAGGTCCTCGGCGCTGTGCTGACGGAAGGGATGCCTGTGGTTCAAAAGGCATGTGCCGAAGCTCTCTCGCAAGGCGTCCATTCTGCCGATGTAATCCTCAATATTCTATCCCGCAGGCGAGATCCGGAACCACCACCGCTTCTGCTGACCTCTCCGGCCTTGCAGTTGACCCATGAGCCTGTGGCGGACTGCGCCCGTTATGATCTGCTGCGGAGGGCCTGCTGATGGATCGTGCTGACATCATGGCTGCAATGGGCGAGTTGAAGCTCTACGGGATGCGCGCCGCTTATGACGAACTCATGGCGGTGGCTGTGCGCCGCCAGCACGAACCCCGCCAGATCGTTGGAGATCTTCTGGCCGCCGAGATCAACGAGAAGAAAGCGCGGTCGGTCAAATACCAGATCACCACCGCCAAGCTGCCCTATGCCCGGGAGATCGAGGAGTTCACCTTCGATGACACCCCAATCAACGAGACCCTGGTGCGAGATCTGGCCAGCGGGGAGTTCCTCAGCCAACAGCGCAATGTCGTGCTGGTTGGCGGCACCGGGACCGGCAAGACCCATATCTCTGTGGCCATAGCGCGCGCGGTCATCCGCAATGGTGCCCGGGGCAGGTTCTTCAATGTCGTCGATCTGGTGAACAGGCTGGAGGCCGAGGCCCGTGCCGGACGGGCAGGCCGGCTTGCAGAACATCTGATGCGGCTCGACTTCGTCATCCTCGATGAACTCGGATACCTGCCATTCGCGCAGTCCGGCGGCCAGCTGCTGTTCCATCTGATCAGCAAGCTCTATGAGCAGACTTCCGTCATCGTCACCACCAACCTCGCATTCGGGGAGTGGCCGACCGTCTTCGGAGACGCAAAGATGACCACCGCGCTGCTCGACCGGCTCACCCACCACTGCGACATCGTCGAGACCGGCAACGACAGCTGGCGCATCAAAACCCGAGCCTGAACACCCTCCAAAACGCAGGCCCGCGTCGGCTGCGCCAGCTGGAAAGCTACGCCGCCACGGGCCTGCTCACCCGCGCGCCAAAGGGGTCACTTTTGGACGCCGATCAGGGGGCCCGTTTGAATGCCGATTGACAGGCTGGACCCCTAGCAGGCTGCTGAAAAAGGCTCTTGATAAGGTGCCGACCCGGAAATCATCCCGGAACCGGATGGTCCCGAAACTGGGATGTTTCCGGCCGAATTGAGCAGAATTCCCGGCTCCTGGCCCAGGGTCTCATGTTGCATGGACTTTTTCGGCAGCCTGTTAGATCCGATGATGGCGTCGTGAACTGAGGGGGTCGGTGCCCCGCACGGTCTTGTCCGTTCGAGCGTTGCGCGCGGTTGGCGGGCGCCAAGCCTCAGAAACCGGAGCCGCTTGTTCATCGGGCTGGATGGCCCCAGGTCGATGTCGAATCCAACAGGCTGCTGAAAAACATCCCGAGAAGTTGCCGGGACGAAAATCGGTGGGAAACCCAAGCATTTCCCGCCGATCCAAGGCGAATTTTCTGCTTTCTGGTCCAGTCCGGCTCGTCGCGGGGACTTTTCCAGCAGCTGCTAGTCCTCGCGGCAGCCGGTGAATTCGACCGCATCGCCGGGGCCGATCAGCGTTACCCGCAGCGCGCCGGGGTCCAGCGGGAAGGGCTTGCCCGAGGCCGCGACGAAATCCGCTTGCGCGGTCATGCGCCCGCCTTCGCGCCCGGTCTCGGGGGCCGAGACCCAGATCTCGCCGTCCTCCAGCTCCATCGCTACCTCTTCGCCCCGGTCGCTTTCGGCCTCGGGCAGGGTGGCGGTGACCTGCATCCCGTCCGCGATCGGCGTGATCCGGCAATCGGGCTGCCGGGCCGAGGGCTGCGGCTGGCGCGCCAGCGCCGCCTCGATCTGCGGGTCGGGGGAGGGTCCCGGCGGCGGGGCCGTCAGCGTCACCTCGGCCGGCACGCAGATGTCGAGGCAAAGCCCGAAATCCACCACCGCGCGCGGCTCGACCGGGGCGCCGGGGGCGGCCGGAACGATCTCGATCGGCAGGACCAGCCGGTCGTGATAGCCCAGCGTCCGCTCTCCGCCCGAATCGATGACCTCGGGGCGGGGCCAGAGCAGCCGGGCCTGGCCCAGGTTCTCGGATTCGCGCCAGTCGAATCGCGGCGGCACGCCGGCGTCTCCGGGGCTGCGCCAATAGGTCTTCCAGCCCGGCTCCAGTTCCAGCCTCAGGGCGGTCATGCGATGGCCTTCGGGGGTGATCCAGCCGGGCATCAGCTCGGCCGAGACCAGCCCGGGCGGCAGGTCCTGGGCCAGCGCCGGCGCGGCACTCATCAACAGCAGCAGAAGCGTCCTCATGCCGCCTGTTTACCTGCCCCGGGGCGCCGGGGTGAAGTCACATTAGCGCCAATCCCTTGCGAAATCAGTTCGCAGGGCCGATCTTCATGAAAAGAACGGAGCAGACAATGGACGAGTCCAGCAACCTGACCGGCAAGATGCTGATCGCCATGCCCGGCATGCGCGACCCGCGCTTCGAGCAATCGGTGATCCTGATCTGCGCCCATTCCGAAGAGGGCGCGATGGGCCTGGTCGTGAACCGGCCGCTGCCCGAGGTGGGCTTCGCCGACCTGCTGTCGCAGCTGGGCATCGACGCGGGCGAGAACGCGCTGGACATCCCCGTCCGGTTCGGCGGTCCGGTCGAGCCCGGGCGCGGCTTCGTGCTGCATCGCGTGCCGCAGGGCATCCAGGTGGACGAGACCCGGATGCGGATTGCCGAGGACCTGGCCATGTCCACCACCCGCGACATCCTCGAGGATTTCGCCCACGGCCGCGGTCCGCAGCCGGCGATGCTGGCGCTGGGCTATGCGGGCTGGGGGCCGGGGCAGCTGGATTCCGAGATCCTGCAGAACGGCTGGCTGACCTCGGACCGCGGCGACGAGATCATCTTCGGCGCCGACAATGCCGGCAAATGGCGCGCGGCGCTGAAGTCCTTGGGCATCGACCCGCTGGTGCTGTCGCCAAGCGCCGGTCACGCCTAGCAGCCGGCCGAAAAAGTCACCGTTACGACGCGCGATGGACTGAAGAGCGGACAATTCGCCTTGAAACGCTGGAAAATGCCCCGTTTCCGGCCGGTCAGAGTTCCGGAAGCTGCGGCTTCAGACGGTCCAAGGTCGGCAGGCAGGGCAAGCGCGATTCCTTTCCGGCATGTTCTTGGAACAGTTTGCGGCAGCCTGCTAGGCCGAGAGGCAGCGTTCCAACAGCGCGCGCGTGTTCTGGGGCGTCATCGCGACGGGGTTGCCGCCGCATGAGGGGTCCTCCAGCGCCATCTGAGTCAATTCGTCCAGCCGGTCGCGCCCGACGCCCAAGGCGGTCAGATCTTTCGGGATGCCCAGTTCGGCGCGCAGCTGCATCACCCGGGCGCGAAAGCCGTCGAAGCCGCCGCCGATGCCCAGGTAATCCGCCGCGCGGCCCAGCAGCGCCTCGACCGCGGGGCGGTTGAAGTCCAGCACCATCGGCATGACCACCGCATTGGTGGTGCCGTGATGGGTGCCATAGACCGCGCCGATGGGATGGCTCAGCGCATGGATCGCGCCCAGCCCCTTCTGGAAGGCGACCGCGCCCATGGCGGCGGCGCTCATCATCTGCGCCCGCGCCTCGATGTCGTCGGGCACGGCATGGGCGCGGGGCAGGTAGGTGTCGACCAGCCGCATCCCCTCCAGCGCGATGCCCTGGCTCATCGGGTGGTAATGCGGCGAGCAATACGCCTCCAGGCAATGGGCAAAGGCGTCCATGCCGGTGCCGGCGGTGATCGCCCGGGGCATGCCCACGGTCAGTTCCGGGTCGCAGATCGTGACCGCGGGCATCAGCTTCGGGTGGAAGATGATCTTCTTCCGGTGCGTCCGCGAATTGGTCAGTACGCCCGCGCGCCCGACCTCCGAGCCGGTGCCCGCCGTGGTCGGCACCGCGACGATGGGCGCGATGGCCGAGGCGTCGGCGCGCGTCCACCAGTCGCCCACGTCCTCCAGATCCCAGACCGAAACCGTCTGCCCGGCCATCAGCGCGATCATCTTGGCCAGGTCCAGCGCCGAGCCGCCGCCGAAGCCGATCACCCCGTCGTGCCCGCCCGCCTTGTAGGCGGCGATGCCGGCCTGCATGTTGTGCTCGTCCGGGTTGGGATCGACCTCGGAAAACATCGCGCGGCCCAGCCCGGCGGCGTCGAGAATGTCCAGCGCCCGGGCGGTGATCGGCAGCCCGGCCAGCGCTCGGTCGGTGACCAGCAGCGTGCGCGACAGCCCCACAGCCTTGCAATGCTCGGCCAGTTCGGCGATGCGGCCGGCGCCGAAGCGGATGGCGGTGGGATAGGACCAGTTCGCGCGCAGGCTCATTTCTGCACCTTCTTCAGATGATAGGATTTCGGCCGGGTCACGGCCAGATAGCCCAGGTTCGACAGCGCGGCGCCGCGGCCGGTGTCCTTGCAGCCGGTCCAGCACAGCGCCGGGTCCAGGTAGTCGCAGCGGTTCATGTAGACGGTGCCGGTTTCCAACCGCGCGCCGATTTCGGCCGCCCGTTCCGGGTCGGAGGTCCAGATCGAGGCCGTCAGCCCATAGGCGCAATCGTTCATCAGCCGCACCGCCGCGTCGTCGCCCGCGACCGGCATGATGCCGACGACCGGGCCGAAGCTTTCCTCGCGCATCACCCGCATGTCGTGGTCGACCCCGACCAGGACCTCCGGCGCCAGATAGGCCCCGCCGTCATCGGCCGGGAAATCGGCGGGGTCGATCAGCGCCGTCGCGCCCGCCGCCCGTGCCTCGGCGACCTGATCGCGCACCAGCTGCGCGAAACGGCGATGCGCCATCGGTCCCATGGTCGTTTCCGGGTCGGTCGGATCGCCCAGCTTCTGCCGCATGACCCAATCCACCGCCTTGGCGACGAACGCGTCGTAAAGGCGCGCATCGACATAGATCCGCTCGATCCCGCAGCAGCATTGCCCCGCGTTGAACATGGCGCCGTCCATCAGCCCGTCCACAGCCGCGTCCAGATCGGCATCGGCGCAGACATAGCCGGGGTCCTTGCCGCCGAGCTCCAGCCCGACGGGGGTAAAGGTGCCCGCCGCCGCCCGTTCGATGGCGCGCCCGCCCGCGACCGAGCCGGTGAAGTTCACGAAGCCGAAGCGGCGCGCGGCGATCAGCGCCTCGGTGGCGGCGTGGTCCAGCACCAGGTTCTGGAACACGTCCTGCGGCACGCCGCCCCGGTGCAGCGCCAGCGCCAGCCGCTCGCCGGCCAGCAAGGTCTGGCTGGCGTGTTTCAGCACCACCGCGTTGCCGGCGATCAGCGCCGGCACGATGGTGTTGATCGCAGTCAAATAGGGATAGTTCCAGGGCGCGACGACCAGAACCACCCCCAGCGCCTCGCGCCGGATCTCGCGGCGGAAGCGGTCGCTGTCCTCGATCTCGGTCGGAGCCAGCGCCTCGGCGGCGATCCTGGCCATATAGGCGCTGCGTTCGTTCACGCCGCCCAGCTCGCCGCCATAGCGCACCGGGCGGCCCATCTGCCAGGCAAGCTCATGGGTGATCTCGTCCCGCATGGCCTCCAGCGCGGCGATGCCGGCCGTGACGCGGGCGATGCGGTCGGAAAGGGGCAGGGCGGCCCAGGCGCCTTGCGCGGCATGGGCGCGGGCGACGGCCGCCTCTGCCTCGGCGGCGGGCAGAACCGGGCGCTCGGCATAGACCCGGCCGTCGATGGGTGAAATCAGCCTGATGGTCCCGCTCATCCTCCGCCCTCCCGGCGTTCAGCGGCAGCGCGCCGCGTTCACCCCCACGGCCTTCAGACCCCAGCCGGTCATCTGCGCCACCAGCTGCTGCCCCGCCGCGTCGAAGGCGGGGATCAGGTCGGCGGTCTTGGTCGTCGGCGCCTGGGCCGTGGTGGCGAAATGGCCGCGGGCGACGACGGTGGCGTCCATTTCGCGCACCATCTGCGCATCTACGGTCAGCTTGATGATGGCGCCCTTGCCCGAAACCTCGGCGTTGAAGTCCTGCACCTCGGAAATCAGCGCGTAATCGCCCGCCGTGCCCAAGGGCGCCCGGCCGACATGGGTGAACACGTCATAGACGCCGAAGCCGCGCACCAGCAGCGTTTGCAGCGTCGTGGGCACGGTGTCGCCCCAGCGCGCATCGGGCAGGTATTGCGTCTGAAGCGCGTTCGGCCGGATCATGATGCGGTCGGTGTCCAGCGTGCCGCGCGCCTTGGGCGGCTCGATCACCAGTTCGGCCAGCCGGCCGCGCCCGCAGCTCTGCGGCCGGTCCGAGGGCGGGCGCAGCTCGAACACGTCGCGGTCCGGCTCGCCCTCCAGCGCCTTTAGCGCGGTGCAGCCGGGCAGGATCAGGGTCAGCATCAGCAGGGCGGCGGTCAGGCGCATGGCGTCTCCTCAGCGGCGGAACTCGGGGGTCTTCGGCCCCGAGAAGATCTGCGAGGGGTTGCGCCGCAGGGCCGAGACCAGCTCGTTCACATTGCCCACCAGCCCGCGCAGATCACTGGCCATGCGGGTGATTTGCGGCAGCCCCTCGCGGGTGAAAGCCTGCACCGGGGCGCGGGCGCTGTCCAGCATTCCGCGCAGGCTGGCAAAGGCGGCATCGGCGCTGTCCGCAGCATCGCGCAGCCGCGCGGTGATCTGGGGCAGGTCGTCCACCACGCGGTCGATGGCCTCGTTCGCCTTGGCCAGCGTGGCGCGCAGGTCGGTGACCACCGGCTCGACATTGCTGTTCATCACCCGGTCGGCGCTGTCGAAGGCGCGCTCGGCCGAGGCCAGCGTCCGTTGCCCCATCTCCAGCGCCGCATCCAGGCCGTCCAGGCTCTTGTCGGTGCGCTCGGCCAGCCGGGCCAGGTCGGCCTGCAGGGCCGTGGCGGTCTGGTCCAGCCGCTGCGTCAGCCCGCGCAGGTCGCCCGAAACATAGTCGCGCAGCTCGTCCAGCGTCGCCGTGCCCGAATCCAGCGCCGCATCGGCCTTGCCGGCGGTTTCGTCGAACTTGGCCAGCGCGGTGTCTGCATTCCCGAGCGTGGTCTGGGCCGCGGCGCTGAGCCCGTCCAGCCTTTCGCCGAAGGCCGAGATGTCCCCGGCCGCCGAGGCGATGGAATCGGTGGCCTTGGTCACATCCGCCAGCGCCTTGTCCAGATTCGCGCTGGAGCGTTCGACATTGTCGAGGATGTTGCGCACCCGGCTCTGGTTCTCTTTGCCCAGCAGCTGGGTCATCTGCTCGGCCACGGTGTTCAGCCGCGAGATCATCTCGGGCCCCTGGTCCGACAGCGTCTGCAGGGCCGAGCGGTTGGCGGCAATGACCGGGATGCCGTCGGGCTGGGCCTCGCGCAGCAGCGGCGCGTCGGGCGTGCCGGCGGTGATCGCGACATTCGAGACGCCGGTGACGCCCTGGATCTCGATCGAGGCGCGGGAATCGGTCTTGACCGGCGTGTCCTCGGCAAGTTCGACCCGCACCCGCACGGCGCCGTTCGCGCCGCTGGCCAGCTGCATGTCCACGACCTTGCCGACCGCAAGCCCGGCAAAGGCCACCTCGGACGAGATGGCCAGGCCCGAGACCTCGGGGAAATAGATGTCGTAATAGGCGAATTGCCGGTTGATCTGGATCTTGGCGAACCACATCAGGAACAGAAGCAGCCCCAGGAAGCCCGCGATGGTGAAGGCGCCGATCAGGACGTAATTGGCCTTGGTCTCCATGGGCTACTCCTTGCTCCGGCCGGTGGCGATGGCGGCGCGGGCGCGGGGCCCGTGGAAATATTCATGCACCCAAGGGTGATCCACCTTCAGCATTTCGGCCATGGTGCCGGTGACCAGCACCCGCTTTTCGGCCAGGACCGCGACGCGGTCGCAACAGGCGTGCAGCGTATCCAGGTCATGCGTAACCAGAAACACCGACAGGTCCATCGCATCGCGCAATTCCACGATCAGCCGGTCGAAGGCGTCGGCGCCGATGGGGTCCAGCCCCGCGGTCGGTTCGTCCAGAAAGACGATCTCGGGGTCCAGCGCCAGCGCCCGCGCCAACCCCGCGCGCTTTCTCATGCCCCCCGACAGGTCCGAGGGGTATTTGTCGTTCGCGTTCCAGGGCAGCCCGGCCATCGAGACCTTCAGTTCCGCCAGCCCGGCCCGCGTCTCGGGCGAAAGCCCCGGCACCGCCCGCAGCGGCACCTCGACATTCTCGCGCACGGTCAGCGAGGAAAACAGCGCCCCGCCCTGGAACATCACGCCCCAGCGCCGCTCCAGCGCCTCGCGCGCGGCGCCGTGCAGCGCGGTCACGTCCTGGCCGAACACCCGCACCGTGCCGGCGGCGGGCGGGTTCAGCCCGACGATGGTGCGCAGAAGCACCGATTTCCCGGTGCCCGAGCCGCCGACCACGCCCAGGATCTCGCCCCGCCGCAGGTCTAGGTCCAGCCCGTCATGGACGACATGGCTGCCGAATTGCGTGCGCAGGCCCCGGACCTCGATCAGGTTCTCGCTCACAACCCGACCTCCGAGAAGAAGATCGAGAACAGCGCATCGGCGACGATCACCGCGAAAATGGCGTTGACCACGGCGGTCGAGGTCTCGGCGCCCAGCGATTCCGCATCCTTGCCGACCTTCATCCCGGCATGGCAGCCGATGATGCCGATGATGACGGCAAAGACCGGCGCTTTGGACAGGCCGACGATGACATGGTCGACGCTGGTTTCCGCGATCAGCCGATAGCGGAACATCGAGGGCGAGATGCCCAGTTCCACCCAGGACATCAGCGCCCCGCCGACCAGCCCGGCGACATTGGCGATCAGCCCCAGGATCGGCAGGGTGATGATCAGCGCCAGCACCCGCGGCAGCACCAGCACCATGTCGGGATCCAGGCCCAGCGTCCGCATGGCGTCGATTTCCTCGTTCATCTTCATCGAGCCGATGGACGCCGTCAGCGCCGAGGCGGTGCGGCCGGCGACGATGATCGCCGTCAACAGGATGCCCAGTTCCCGCAGGATGGAAATGGCGATCAGGTCGATGACGAAGATCTCGGCCCCGAACTGGCGCAGTTGCGCCGCGCCCTGAAAGGCCAGCACCACGCCGATCAGGAAGGACATCAGCGCCACGATGGGCACGGCGCGCAGCCCGGTTTCCTGGCAGTGATAGACCAGCGAGGTCAGGCGGAAATCGCCGGGATGGCGGATGCCGCGCGCCAGCGCCGCCAGGAAGCGGCCCAGATATTCCGCCAGTTCGCGCAGAAAGACCAGCGCCGAGACCACCCAGCGTCCCGTCGCCTCGAACAGGCGGCGCCAGCCGGCGGCGGCGGCGGGCTCGGGGTCGGGCTGCGGCCGGGCCTTGGTCACGCTGTCCAGCAACCGGGCCTGCGCCTCGGTCAGCCCGTCCAGCCTGGCGCCGGATCCGGCCCGATTCGACAGATACCAGGCGCCGGCGGTGTCGAGCCGGGTCAGGCCCGACAGCTCCAGCCGCGTCGCCGCCGCGGCCCCGTCCGGCAGCCGGCCCAGCGTCCAGACGGTCAGCTCGCCTTCCAGCCGCAGCTGGCCGTCCTGGACGGTCGCGCTGAGCTTCGGGGTGACGGCAGGGCTGGGCATGGCAGTCCTAACGGGAAAAGGATACGGATTTCATCCGGCTATTGCCGGGTTTTGTCAAACCCGGCGCGACGGGCACCGCGCGGCGCCTCTTGAATGTCTCGTATGGCAGGCAAAAGTTTACGTTTATTTTCAGGTTGTTCTCATTGACTGAAATGCACGCTTTGGTTTAATTGATCATATGCCAGAGCAGAAATCCTCGGGATCCGCGTAAAGAGTGCACCCGTAGAAGGTGATCCCGAGGAGGACCGCTCATCCCTGCGGCCCCCGCATCATCCGCAGCGGCTCGGTCCGGGCCAGGCGCAGCACATGGGACATGAAGGGCTGTTGCAGGTCCTCGCTGCGCAGCGCGGCGTAAAGCCGGCGCAACATGCCCTGCCGGCCCAGCGGCAGCAGTGCCAGTTCCGGATTCGCGGCCTGGCCGCGCAGCACCCAGTCCGGCATCACCGCCACCCCCCGCCCCGAGGCGATCAGCATCAGCGCGATGGCCGTCTGCTCGACCTGCCGCACATGCGCCGGCTCTACCCCGGCCGGGTCCAGGAATTGCGAGAATACGTCTAGCCGCGCCCGGTCCATCGGATAGGTGATCAGCGTTTCGCCGGCCAGGTCCTCCGCCTCGGCGAAACCCTTGGCGGCCAGCGGATGGCCGGCCGCGACCGCCATCGTCGGGGCATAGTCGAACAGCGGCTGGAAGGTGACGCCGGCAATCTCTTCCGGGTCGGAAGAGATCACCATGTCCACCTGCCCGCGTTGCAGCGCCGGCAGCGCCTTCAGCGACAGGCTGGAGCGGATGTCCAGGTCGACCTCGGGCCAGGCGCGGCGGAACTGGTCCAGCACCGGCAGCAGCCAGTCGTAGCAATGGTGGCATTCCATCGCCACATGCAGCCGGCCGGCGCGGCCCAGCTCGACGGCGCGGAATTCGGCCTCGGCGGCGTCGATCATCGGCAGCACCTGCTCGGCGGTGCGCAACAGCCGCATCCCGGCACCCGACAGGCGCAAGGGCTTGGTCTTGCGCAGGAACAGCTCGACCCCGGCCTGCTCTTCCAGCGCCTTGATCTGGTGCGACAGCGCCGATTGCGTCAGGTTCAGCACCTCGGCCGCGCGCGCGAGCCCGCCCTGTTCGTGGATGGCGCGCAGGCTGCGCAGGTGGCGAAGTTCCAGATGCATCTTGAACGGCTCTCATCACGATCTTGAGGATTATGAATTTGTCTCACGTCGCGGGCCATGTCACAAGTCTTGCGACAAAAGGATGATGCCATGACGACGCCTGCGATCAGCTTCGAGTTCTTCCCACCCAAGACCCTGGAACAGTCGTTCCGGCTGTGGGAGACCGCCCGCGCCCTGGCGCCGCTGGGTCCCGATTTCGTGTCGGTCACCTATGGCGCCGGCGGCACCACCCGCCAGCTGACCCACGACGCGGTGACGGCGCTGGCCGGCCATTACGGGCTGAACGTCGCCGCGCACCTGACCTGCGTGGACGCCACGTGCGAGGAAACCCTGCAGATCGTCGCCGATTACGCGGCCGCCGGCGTGCACGAGATCGTCGCCCTGCGCGGCGACGCGCCCCAGGGGCACGAGCGTTTCACCGCCCATCCCAAGGGTTTCGCCAGCTCGGTCGAGCTGATCGAGGCCATCGCCGCGCGCGGCGACATGACCATCCGTTGCGGCGCCTATCCCGAGCCGCACCCCGAAAGCGCCGACACCGCCGCCGACGTGGCCTGGCTGAAGCGCAAGGTCGATGCCGGGGCCACCTCGGCGATGACGCAGTTCTTCTTCGACGCCGACACCTTCTTCCGCTTCCGCGACGCCTGCGCGGCGGCCGGGGTCGCGGCGCCGATCATCCCCGGCATCCTGCCGATCCAGAGCTGGGCCGGCACCCGCCGCTTCGCCGAGCGCTGCGGCACATCGGTCCCGCAATGGGCCGAGGCGGCCTTTGCCGCCGCCGGCCCGCAGGGCGAGGCCGATCTGGCGCAGGAGATCTGCGTCAAGCTGTGCGAGCAACTGGTCGCGGGCGGCGTGGACCGGCTGCATTTCTACACGCTGAACAAGCCCGACCTGGTGCTGAAGGTCTGCGCAGGCCTGGGCATCCATCCGAAGGGCGAATTCTCGCGCGTGGCGTGAAGGCCTGACAAGGGCTCCGCAGGTCGCAGCGACAGAGCGGCCCTCGCAGGGCACCTTCCAGCAAGGCAAGACCCCGGCCGGTTCGCGGGGGGCATTGTCTGCGACTTTGTCCGACATCCTGCCTGCTGCCCTCCTGTCTCGGACAGGCGACATGCCGACGAAATGCACCCGCTCGCGGCCCAGAGACAACCGGTCGCTCTTGCCGACGGTTGCCGCGGCTTGCCGACGGGTCGCGGCGATCGGGGTGTCCGTTCGGGCTTCTCCTGCGACCGTGGTGGCGCGTTGGATGAAACGACGATGCGGGCGCGCTCCGGGGCGCCTTGTCCATTTGCCGGTCAGCTGTGTCGGACCAGAGGCGGACGGAGCACAGATGCAAGCGTTATGGCCCCACCGCTGCTGGCAGAGCGGCCTCACGCGGGTGCGCCAGACGTCCTTGCGCGGCCTCGCCTCATCCCGGATTCCTGGGGCAGGATCGGCGAAGTTTGCGAAAAACCGAAATGCACCTCGCCGAACCTTGGAAATGCCGGCATTGCCGGGATTAGCCGTCAGGTTGGGGCGACCCGGGGGACGCCAATTCGGATTGTTCCGGCACCGGTGCCGCGGTTCGGCGGGCGAAGCGGCGGCGGCGGCGGTGCGGCCGTTCCGGCGCCGCCTCGGCCAGCGCGCCGGTCAGCAGCGCGGGTCCGGGGTAGGGACGGGGCACCGAGGGATGCAGCGCCTCGGACGGATCGCCGCCGGCAAGGCGCGGCGCCCGCGCCAGGAACGCCTTGCCCCAGCTGCGCCAGGACCCGACCGAAGGCGCCGTCGGGTCGCAGGGGAAATGCTCGGTCCAGCCCTCGGGCAGCGGCAGGCCGAAGGTTTCGGCCCGCGACATCATCCAGACCAGCGGGATATTCGCCAGCGGCCGGGCATATTCCAGTCCGGACAGCTGGCCGCCGATGTCGGGGTGGCAGCCCCGGAACCACATCTGCTCGATCCGGCCCGGCCGCGATTCGCTGTCCCAGATCAGCGGCTGGAATGCGGCCCGGGTCTCGTCCAGGGCCAGCGCCTGCACGCCATGTTCGACATGGATGCCCAGATGCTCGTCATGGAAGCGAAAGCGCGGCTCGGTCAGCATCCACAAGAGCGGCAGCCGGATTCCCAGCGCCATGACGGTGTCGAAAACCCCGATCATGCGGATCGGCACGAAGGGATGGCACAGCGCCGGATCCAGCTGCTCGACCCCCAGATCGGCGCCGTTGCGGTAAAGCTGCCAGGCCTGCTGGATGTTCTGCGGCGTGGCATGGGCATGGGTCAGCAGCCCGACCCGCCCGATCATCCCGGCGAGCGAGCGCGCGGCGAAGGCGCCCCGCGAATAGCCGAAGAAGAACAGCGGATCGCCCGGCCGCCATTCCCGGGCCAGCCAGGCATAGGCCTCGCAGATATGCCGTTCCAGCGTGGCGCCCATGGTCAGCTCGGGCAGGGTGCGCCAGGCGTCCCATTGCTGGCCGGGCGCGTAATGCAGCCGCACCGGCGCTGGCAGCGGCCCGATCATGCCCGAGAGCATGGCGTGGATGCGCGCGATCGAGGATCGCCGCCCCTGGGTCAGCGAGGCGAAGGTGCCGTCCATCAGGACGATATGACACAGGGGCGGACGAGACGATTCCATGGGGCGACGCTAGCATGGAACCGCGAACACAGCGTTAATGCTATTCCAGCGCGTTCACGGTCATGTGTGCCATCAGCCCGAAGCCGTTGAAACGGGTGTTGGTGACGGTGGAATAGGCGCCGGCGCCGTGGAAGATGACATAGTCGCCTTCCCGGATATCGCCCGGCAGCGGCAGCTCGCCCGGCAGCCGGTCCACCGAATCGCAGGTCGGGCCGAAGATGATGCGCGGTTGCGTTTCGCCCTCGCGCGCGGTGCCGTCTGGCGCCAGCACCTGCAGCCGGTCGAGGTTGCCGACGATGGGCAGTTCGAACAGCCCGCCATAGACGCCGTCGTTCAGGAACACGTTCTGGCCGTCGCGCACCGCCTTGACCCGGGTGATCAGCGAAAACGCGTCGGCGCAAAGCCCGCGCCCCGGCTCGCAGACCAGCGCGGGGGCCGCGTCGCCGAAAGCCTCGTCGGTGACGCGGCGGATCAGGGCAAAGATCGCGGCCAGATCCGGCTCGACCCCGGTCACGCGATGCGAGGGGAAGCCGCCGCCGACGTTCAGCCGCCGGGCGCGCACGCCCGCCATGTCGCAGATCTCGCGCGCGGTGGTGATATAGCTTTCCCAGGCATGCGGGTCGGTGCATTGCGTGCCGGGGTGGAAGGTCAGCGAGGGCACATAGCCGCGATCCGCCACCGCGCGCAGCAACTCCGCCGCCAGCTCCGGCGAGGCGCCGAACTTCGAGCCGAAGTCATAGGCCGCGCCCAGCACCGGCAGCTTGAATCGCGGCGAGATCTCGCAGCCCTCGGCGGGCACCTGGGCAAAAAGCTTGTCCAGCTCGGATCGGCTGTCCACCGACCAGGAGGTGATGCCGGAGGCGACGGCATGGGCGATCTCGGCCTGCGAGCGGACGGGGTTGTGGTAATGCCGCGCCGCATCCGGCGCCAGCCGCGCGATCAGGTCGATCTCGAAGGGCGAGGCGACGTCGAAGCCCTTGATCCCGGCGGCGTGCAGGGTGCGGACCACCGCCTCGTCGGGGTTCGACTTCACCGCATAGGTGACCAGACCCGGGAAGCCCTCGACGAAGCGCCGGGCGGTGGCGCGCAGGACCGAGGGGGCAAAGACCATCACCGGATTTTCGGGCGCCAGCGCGCGGATGATCTCGGCGGGATTGTCCCAGACGGTCTTGGGGCCACGGCCCTCGGTCAGTCCCATCGGCATGTCCTTCCTGTGCGCGTGAGGGGTGGAAACAAGTCTGCGCCCTATGGGTTCCGATTGAAGCAATGAAAAGGGTGGAAATGTCCCCGCCCATGGGTAATCTGCCGAAAGTGTCGTCATTATGACAGGTGACAGGTGGACGAGCTCGACCGGGGAATTCTGACCCATCTGGCGCAGGATGCGCGGATGTCGGTCGCGGTGCTCGCGCGCCGGCTAAAGGTGGCGCGGTCCACGGTGCAGGCGCGGCTGGAGCGGCTGGAAACCTCGGGCGCGATCGCCGGCTACACGCTGCGCCTGGGCGATTCCGCGCGCGAGCATCGCATCCGCGCCACCTGCCTCTTGACCATCGAGCCGCGCGCCCAGGCCGCGATCCTGGGCCGGCTGCGCAGCCTGCCCGAGGTCGAGCGCATCCATACCACCAGCGGCCGGGTGGACCTTTTGCTGCAACTGGCCGCCATTTCGACCAGCCAGCTGGACGATGTGCTGGACCAGATCGGCGGTCTGACCGGCGTCAAGTCCAGCGAAAGCCTGATCCACCTGTCCACCAAGCTGGATCGCGCCACCTAGCCGTGTTCCGCGCGCAACAATGTGACGATGGTATCGCCATATTTGCGCTGGTCGATGCGTTCCAGCCCCGCGACCGGGGGCGGGGGCGCCGATTCCTCCCACACCACCATGGCGCCCGGGGCGATCCAGCCGCCCGCCCGCGCCGATTCGAGCGCCCTTTCCCCCAGCCCCGACCCATAGGGTGGGTCGAGGAACACCAGCCCGTAGCCCGGGCCCCGGTTCTCGCCCAGCTTCGTCGCGTCGCGGCGCCAGACATCGGTGACGCCCATGGCGCGCGCCTTTTCGATATTGCTGCGCAGAAGGCCCCGCGCCACCACGCCGTCATCGACGAAGGCCACGCGGGCGGCGCCGCGAGACAGCGCCTCAAGCCCCAGCGCCCCGGTGCCGGCGAACAGGTCCAGCACCCGCGCGCCGGGGATCGGGTTGCCATGCGTGCCGTTGACCAGCAGGTTGAAGATCGACTCGCGCACCCGGTCGGTCGTCGGGCGCAGATGCGCCGCCGGGTCGCCCGCCCCGACCTCGGCCAGCTTCAGCCCGCGCAGGCTGCCGCCGACGATCCTCACAGCAGCGCCTTCAGGTCGGTGGCGGCGGCGACGGTCTCGGGGTCGGGCGACTTGCCGGCCTCGATCAGCCGCTTGCCGATCATATAGGCGCGGGCGTCGTTCAGCGCATCGACCGCGATCAGCCGGCCGTCGCGGTAATACCAGACCGAGCCGGGCCGCGTGACCACACGGTCATAACCCAAATTCAGCCCCGCGATCTGCAGTTTCGCGTCGAACTGGTCCGACCAGAACCAGGGTTTCGGGATATAATCCGCCCCGAGGCCCAGCATGTTCGCCGCCACCGCCTCGGCCATGTCGATGGCATTGCCGACGCTTTCCAGCCGCAGCCGTCCCCCCGGCGCAGGAAAGCTGGCGCAATCCCCCGCCGCCCAGATCGCCGGGTCCGAGGTCCGGCCCCGCGCATCGACGGCGATGCCGTTGTCGATGTCCAGCCCGGCGGCCTCGGCCAGCGCGGTTTCGGGCGCGACGCCGATGCCGCAGATCACCAGATCGGCGGGCAGCAGCCGGCCATCGGCCAGTTCCACCCCCTCGACCACCGCGTCGCCGGCGATGCGGGCGATGCCCACGCCCTCGATGATCTCGACGCCATGGCCGCGATGCAGGTCGCGGATCATCCCGGCGGTCTCGGGCGCCGCCACCCGGCCCAGGATGCGCGGCGCGGCCTCGACCAGCGTGACGTCAAGCCCCAGCTTGCGGGCCACGGCGGCCGCTTCCAGCCCGATATAGCCGCCGCCGATCACGACCAGCCGGCGACCCGCCACCAGCGCCGGTTGCAGCCCGGCGATATCGGCCAGATTGCGCACCACATGCACGCCGGGCAGGGCGCCGCCCATCGCCGCGGGCAGCCGGCGGGGCGCGGCACCCAGCGTCAGCGCCAGCGCGTCATAGGGATATTCGCCGCGATCCGTCGCCACCACGCGCCGCGCCCGGTCGATGGCCACCGCGCGCTCGCCCAGCCGAAGGGCGATGTCCTGCTCGGCCCACCAATCCGTCCCGCGCAGCGTCAGCCGGTCCAGCCCCATCTCGCCCAGCAGATAGGCCTTGGACAGGGGCGGGCGCTGATAGGGCGGCGCGGGCTCGTCGCCGATCACCGTCACCGGTCCGGCATGCCCCAGCGCCCGCAGCTTTGCCGCCAGCGCGGCCGCCGCCTGACCGGCGCCCAGGATCACGATGTTCATTCTTCGCCCTCGCTGGTTTGATTGGCGCGCGCAGCCTATAGTCGCGGCTGGAACGATGCAATTGACGGAGGAACAGCGCATGTCCATCGCAAAAGGCGACAAGCTTCCCGGCGGCCAGCTGACGAAACTGGGCGCGAACGGCCCCGAGCCGGTGGATGCCGCCGTGCTGTCCACGGGCCGCGTGGCGGTCTTTGCCGTGCCGGGCGCCTATACGCCGACCTGCACCAACGCCCATATGCCCAGCTTCGTGAAGAACGCCGACCAGTTCCGTGCCAAGGGGGTCTCGGGGATCTACTGCATCACCGTCAACGACCCCTTCGTCGCCGGACAATGGGCCAAGGACACCGGCGCGACCGGCGCGGGCATCGAGGTCCTTGCCGATGCCGACGGCAGCTTCACCCGCGCGCTGGGCATGGCGATCGAGGCCGACGGCTGGGTCAACGGCCGCTCGAAACGCTATGCCATGCTGGTGAACGACGGCACGGTCGAGGTGCTGCAGATCGAGGAATCGCCCGGCACCTGCGCGCTGTCCTCGGGCGAATCGCTCTTGGGCCTGATCTAGGGCTTCAGGCTGAACAGATCCGTAAAGGCTTGCGCGGCGGCCTTGTCGCCGTGCAGCCCGATCAGCCCGGCGCTGGCGATCGTCACCGGCCCCGGGCCATAGATCGCGGCGGCCAGCGCATTGCCGCTGCCCTCCAGCAGGAAATCGCCCTGCGGCGCGCGCATCGCCGTGACCAGCGGCGCGCCCTTGGGCGACAGGATCACCTCGAACCCCTCTTTCCCCGACAGGAAGCCCGCGTGCAGGTTCGATCCCGCCGCCCGCCCCGCATCCACCGTCGCGGAAATCGAGATCATCAGCGCCGAGATGCTGATGAACTTGCGCGGGTCGTGCCCCGGCATCAGCAGCGCCCAGCGACACAGCTCGCGCAGCACCGGATGCAGCGCGCGGCCCTGTTCGGTCAGCGCATAAAGCCCCAGCACCTCGTCATGGCTGACCACGCCGGCCTGCACCAGCTGGCCCAGCCGCTGCGTCAGCACGCTGGCGGTCACGCCCGGCAGCCCGGCGCGGATCATCTGGAAACGCTTGGGCGCGAACATCAGCTCGCGCACCACCAACAGCGCCCAGCGGTCGCCCACCAGGTTCAGCGCATGGGCGCCGAGACAGCCTTCGTCATAGCGCAGGGTTTTGCCGGTCTTGGTCATATTTTGATATTAACAGTTGCTTTTTACTACTGCAAGTGCCAGCCTTCGACTCACCGGCGCTTTTCGCGCCATCAGAGGAGGAAAAGATGACCTATTACTCCGGCTTCCTTTTGGCGGTCCCGACCGCGAACAAGCAGAAATACGTCGACATGGCGACTTCGGCTTGGCCGATGTTCAAGCGCTATGGCGCGCTGCGCATGGTCGAGACCTGGGGCGCCGACGTGCCCCATGGCAAGGTCACCGACTTCTACATGGCGACCCAGGCCAAGGAGGACGAGACCATCGTGTTTTCCTGGATCGAATGGCCCGACAAGGCCACGGCCGACTCGGGCTTCGAGCGGATGATGTCCGACCCCGAGATGCAGAGCCCGCCCGAGATGCCCTTCGACGGCATGCGGATGATCTGGGGCGGCTTCGAGCCCATCTTCGACGACAAGGCCTAAGGGGGCGGCGATGCATCACGGCAAACCCTGCTGGTTCGAGCTCGACGCCGCGCGCGGCGGGCTTCCTGCCGCAAGCGACTTCTATGGCAAGGTCTTCGGCTGGTCGGTCGCCGATTCCGGCATGCCGGATTTCACCTATCTTCTGGCCAGCCACGGCGGCGACATGGTGGCCGGGCTGATGGAGATCCCGCCCGGCGCCGACGGCATCCCGCCGAACTGGCTGATCTATCTCGACGTGGACGATTGCGACGCGGCGGCGGAAAAGATCGCGCTGCTGGGCGGCACCGTGATGAAGCCCCCGGCCGACATCCCCGGCACCGGCCGCTTCGCCGTGGCGGCCGATCCGCAGGGCGCGGTCTTCGGCATCCTGCAACCGCTGCCGATGGACCCGCAGCCCGCGCCCGAAACCGGCGCCTTCGACCAGAAGAAGGAAGGCCACGGCAACTGGATCGAGCTGATGTCCACCGATCCGGCGGCGGGCTTCGACTTCTATGCCGAATTGTTCGGCT
Source organism: Paracoccus aminovorans (assembly GCF_900005615.1). Classification (NCBI taxonomy): domain Bacteria; kingdom Pseudomonadati; phylum Pseudomonadota; class Alphaproteobacteria; order Rhodobacterales; family Paracoccaceae; genus Paracoccus; species Paracoccus aminovorans. The sequence goes on from NZ_LN832559.1 coordinate 632,049, forward strand.
GGACGGCGGGCGATGCCATGGACATGGGCGAGATGGGCAAATACCAGCTGTTCCGCTGGAACGGCACCGACATCGGCGGGATGATGGGTCTGGGCAATGCGCCCGTGCCCTGCTGGCTGCCCTATTTCGGCACCAACGGCGTCGAGGCGGCCATGCAGCGCATCCGCGATGCCGGCGGTGAGATCGTCAGCGGCCCGCATGAGGTGCCGGGCGGCGCCGTCATCGCCGTTGCGCGCGACCCGCAGGGCGCGCATTTCGCCGTCGTCGGCCCGCGCGAGGCCACGCCATGATCCGTGTCGCGCTGCTTTGCGCCCTTTGCGCCGCCCCGGTGGCGGCGCAAGAGGTGCAGCCCCAGGACATCCCGCAGGGGCAAAAGGACTATCACGCCGCCGAGGCCGGGACCTACAAGCTCGACCCCTATCACAGCGCGGTCATCGCCCGCGTGCCGCATATGGGCTTTTCCTACAGCGTCTTTCGCTTCGACGAGGTTTCGGGCGCGTTGACCTGGAACCCCGACGATCCGGCGGCGATGCGGCTGACGGCTGAGGTGCAGGTCGGCTCGATCTCGACCCCGGTCGAGGGCTTTGCCGAGGTGCTGAAGGGCGCCGAATACCTGAACACCGCCGCCAATCCGGTGGCGCGTTTCGTGTCGGACAGCTTTGCCCCCGAAAGCGACACCAAGGGCACGGTATCGGGCCAGTTGACGCTGATGGGCCGCACGCATCCGGCCAGCTTCGCGGTCGAGCTGGTCGGCGCCGGCAAGGGCTATACCGGGGACGAGCATGGCAATCCGGTGATCCGCAACCTGATCGGCGTCCATGCCGAGACGCAGATCGACCCGCAGGCCTATGGCATGAACGCCTTCTTCACCGCGCCGATTCCCGTGGCGATCGACGCGGAATTCGCCCGGAGCGAGTGAGCCATGTATGTGATCACGACCTATGACTGGGTGCCCGGTTTCGCCCGCGGCTATGTCCGCGACCTGCGCATCCGCTGGGCCTGCGAAGAGGCCGGCCAGCCCTATCGCATCGAGACGACCAGCGTGCGCGAAAAGACCGCGCAGCATTTCGCCCGCCAGCCCTTTGGCCAGGTGCCGATCCTGCAGGACGGCGAACTGTCGCTGTTCGAAAGCGGCGCCATCCTGCTGTATCTGGGCGAGCGGCACGAGGCGCTGCTGCCCGCCGACCCGCAGGGCCGGGCCGAGACCCAGCAATGGCTGGTCGCGGCGCTGAACACGCTGGAGCCGCCGGTGATGGCGCTGGCGCTGGCCCGCATGTTCGACCGCGACGAGCACGCGGCCGAACTGGCCCTGCCGCGGCTGGTCGCGCGGCTGGAGCAGCTGGCGCCGGTGCTGGAGCGCCGCGACTTCGTCGCCGCCGGCCGCTTCACCATCGCCGACATCATGCTGGCCGAGGTGCTGCGCATCGTCGATAGCCTGGGCGAGCTGGCCGGCCATCCGGTGCTGCTGGACTATATGCGTCGCATGACCGCCCGTCCGGCGTTCCGGCGCGCCCATGACGCGCAGCTGGCGCATTTCGAGGAGGCCGCGTGATGCTGACGCTTTATGGCCATCCGCTGTCATCCTATACCCAGAAGGTGCTGATCGCGCTGTACGAGCTGGGCACGGATTTTACCTTCCGCGAGGTGAATCTGGGCGAGGAGGCCGACCGGGCGCTGATGCGATCGGTCGAGCCGATGGGCCGGATGCCGGCGCTGCGCCAGGGCGATTTCACCCTGTCGCAAAGCTCTTTGATGATCGAATGGCTGGACCGGCACCATCCCGGGCCGCAAAGCCTGCTGGACCCGGAGCCCGATGCCTCGCTGCCGGCGCGGCAATGGGACCGGTTCCTGGATTTCCAGGTCATGCAGATGATGCAGCAGATCGTCGATGCCCGCATCTTCATGGCCGAAGGCGCCGAGGAGCGGGTGGCGCCCTTTGCGCGGGCCAAGCTGGACCTCGCCTATGCCGCGCTGGATCGGCGGCTGGACGGGCGCGACTGGATCGCGGGCGGCTTCGGCCTGGCCGATTGCGCGGCGTTTCCGGCGCTGTTCTATGCCGGCGCCGTGCATCCCTTCGCGGATCATCCGCAGCTGACCGGATATTTCGAGCGGCTGGCGGCGCGGCCCTCGATCCAGCGCGTGATCGCGGGCGCGCGGCCCTATTACGGCTGGTTCCCGTTCAAGGACGGGATTGCGGCGCGGTTTCTCTAGCGCCTCTTGGCCTTTGGCCGTGGTTTCGCTATCCCCTTGGGCAATTCAAGGGGTGACGACATGGCCATGGACAAGAACTTCGACGCCGCTTCCGCCGAGGCGCGGATCGCGGCGGAATGGGCGGCAAGCGATGCCTTCGCGGCGGGGGCGAATGCCTCGCGCGCGGAAACCTTCTCGGTCGTGATCCCGCCGCCGAACGTCACGGGCAGCCTGCATATCGGCCACGCGCTGAACAACACGCTGCAGGACATCCTGGTGCGCTGGCACCGGATGCGCGGCTTCGACACGCTGTGGCAGCCCGGCCAGGACCATGCCGGCATCGCCACGCAGATGGTGGTGGAGCGCCGGATGGCCGAGCGCCAGGAGCCCGGCCGGCGCGAGATCGGGCGCGAGGCCTTCCTGCAGAAGGTCTGGGCCTGGAAGCAGGAATCCGGCGACACCATCGTCAACCAGCTGAAACGCCTGGGCGCCAGCTGCGACTGGTCGCGCAACGCCTTCACCATGTCCGGCGCTCCCGGCGCCCCCGCGGGCGAAGAGGGCAATTTCCACGATGCCGTCATCAAGGTCTTTGTCGAGATGTTCGACAAGGGGCTGATCTATCGCGGCAAGCGGCTGGTGAACTGGGACCCGCATTTCGAGACCGCGATCTCCGACCTCGAGGTCGAGAACCGCGAGGTGCCCGGCCATATGTGGCATTTCAAATACCCGCTGGCCGGCGGCGAAACCTATGAATACATCGAGCGCGATGCCGACGGCAACGTCACCCTGCGCGAGACGCGGGACTATATCAGCATCGCCACCACCCGCCCCGAGACCATGCTGGGCGACGGCGCGGTGGCGGTCCACCCGGACGACGCCCGCTATGCGCCCATCGTCGGCAAGCTGGTGGAGATCCCGGTCGGGCCGAAGGAACATCGCCGGCTGATCCCGATCATCACCGACGAATACCCGGACCCGGATTTCGGCTCGGGCGCGGTCAAGATCACCGGCGCGCATGACTTCAACGACTATGCCGTGGCGATGCGCAACGACATTCCGCTGTATGCGCTGATGGACGGCAAGGGCGCCATGCGCGCCGACGGGCTGAGCTACGGGGAAAGCGCCGAGATCGCCACGCGGGCGGCGCGGGGCGAGGATGTGGGCGACGTCTCGAACGTGAACCTGGTCCCCGAGGAATTGCGCGGCCTGGACCGCTACGACGCCCGCAAGCGCGTGATCGCGGCGATCACCGACGAGGGGCTGGCCGTCACCTATCTGCACAAGGAAATCGACAAGGAAACCGGCGCCGAGCATCTGGAGCGCCGGCCCCTGGTCGATGCGAAGCCGATCATGCAGCCCTTCGGCGACCGGTCGGGCGTGGTGATCGAGCCGATGCTGACCGACCAGTGGTTCGTCGATACGCCGAAGATCGTCGGCCCGGCGCTGGAGGCGGTGCGCAGCGGCGCCACGCAGATCCTGCCCGAGCAGCATGAGAAGGTCTATTTCCACTGGCTCGAGAACATCGAGCCCTGGACCATCAGCCGCCAGCTGTGGTGGGGCCACCAGATCCCGGTCTGGTACGGGCTCGACCTGTCGCTGGAAGGCCAGGTCGAGGACGACCACGACGGCGCGCTGGACGAGGTCGAGATCTTCGCCCTGCTGGAAGAGGGCCTGGTCCATCGCGATGAAATCCATCGTTGCGCCGCAAGTTTCGCCGAAGTGGCGCAGAGGTTCCGCGATGCCATCGCCGCTCTGCCGCAGCCGCTGGAGATCGCCCGGGTGATCGAGGTCGCCGACCGCGAGGCCGCCGTGGACGCCTTTGCCCAGGGGCTGGCCGATTACAACCTGACGCAGGACCCGACCAGGCTGGTCTATCCGGTCTGGCGCGACCCGGACGTGCTGGACACCTGGTTCTCCTCGGGGCTGTGGCCGATCGGCACGCTGGGCTGGCCGGAAAAGACGCCGGAGCTGGCGCGCTATTTCCCGACCTCGGTGCTGGTCACGGGCTTCGACATCATCTTCTTCTGGGTGGCCCGGATGATGATGATGCAGCTGGCCGTGGTCGGGCAGGTGCCGTTCCGCACCGTCTATGTCCACGGGCTGGTGCGCGACGAAAAGGGCGCCAAGATGTCGAAGTCGAAAGGCAACGTCATCGACCCCTTGGTGCTGATCGACCAATACGGCGCCGACGCGCTGCGCTTTACCCTGACCAGCATGGCGGCGATGGGCCGCGACCCCAAGCTGGGACCGAAGCATGTCGAGGCGAACCGCAACTTCGTCACCAAGATCTGGAACGCCAGCCGCTTCGCCGAGATGAACGGGGTGCGCGGCGGCGGCGCCCGTCCGGCGCCCGCGCATGTGGTGAACCGCTGGATCATCGGCGAGGTCGCCCGCATCTGCCAGGCCACCGACGAGGCGCTGGCGGGCTTTCGCTTCAACGACGCCGCGACCGGGCTTTACGCCTTCGTCTGGGGCAAGGTCTGCGACTGGTATGTGGAATTCTCGAAACCGCTGTTCGACGGCGAATATCGCGACGAGACCCAGGCCACCATGGGCTGGGTCCTGGACCAGTGCTATACGCTGCTGCACCCGATCATGCCCTTCGTGACCGAGGAGCTTTGGGCGCTGACCGGCGACCGCGCGAAGATGCTGGTCCATGGCGACTGGCCGGACTGCGGGTCCGACCTGATCGACGCCGAGGCCGACCGGCAGATGAACTGGGTGATCGCGCTGATCGAGAACATCCGCTCGGCCCGGGCCCAGATCGGCGTGCCGGCCGGCGCGCGTCCCGACCTGATTGTGACCGAGGCCGATGCGGCCGCGCGGGCGGCGCTGGCGGCGAACGGGCCGCTGGTCGAGCGGCTGGCGCGGGTCAACCCGCCGCGTGAGGGCGCGATGGGGCCGGGCATGATCTCGGTCGCGGCGCTGGGGGCCAGTTTCGCCCTGCCGGTGGGCGAGATGATCGACGTGGCCGCCGAAACCGCGCGGCTGGAAAAGGCGGCGGCCAAGGCCGAGAAGGACGCGGCGGGCCTGCGCGGCCGACTGGCGAACCCGCGTTTCGTCGAGAATGCCGAGCCCGAGGTGATCGAAGAGACCCGCGGCAAGCTGGCGGCGCTGGACGACGACCTGGCCCGCATCCGCGCCGCCCTGGGGCAGCTGGCGGCGATGTAAGCGCGGCTTCCTTGCCCCCGCGCCGGTTGGCGCAGTCGCGGGGGGCTGGGGAACGGAAAGGCCGGACCTTGGGGTGCGGGGTGGAACACTTCGCCGAACGGATGATGCTGAAGGCACGGGCGGAAGGAAGGCTTTCGGGCTGACCCGGCGCAGGCGAGCCGCTGCCGCAGTGGCCTGGCCCCAGAAGCCAGGCCCGAAATCGGGATCGCGGCTGAGGCGGTGGTCCTGCCCGACGAGATCGTGCTGGAGAAGCGCATCGCCGCCGCGCCGCCTTGGTCAAGGTCACGGAAGGGAGGAGGCTGTGACAAAATCTGGAATTCGCGAATCCAATGAGAACCATTTCCGTCGATTCTCGCGCCAGGCAACGTTGAGTAGAAATTTCTCGCGTCAATTCGATTCCAGAAGAACAATCTTCCGAGTCACTGGCCGCCTAACCGACTTTTGACAGTCTTGGTCGAGCGCGACGCGGCGCTGGTGAGGATTGCGCATCTGGCGATGTGCCCCGCCTTCGCTGTCGAAGCGTGACGGCGGTTCGTGAGATCTTGGGGAGAGCCTTGTCGCTTTCCGTTCTTTCGCATGGTCCAGAAGTTCTCGGGACCCTTGTGATGGGCAACCTTTCCGGTCGATCAATCTCGGGGGGCGGTCACCGCGGGCGTGTCGGCAATGCCGGATGGGATCGGTGCGGAGAGAAGCGGTCGGGCGGCGGGTCGGTGTGTCCGATCGCGTTTTCCCGGCTTGCGCGCTTGCCGCTATCCTTCCCGCTCGGCGCTGAAATCGATCAGGCCGGTGGCCAGGAGGCTGCTTAAAAAGGGGCAGAAATCGATCTGGAATTGGCGAAGGTCGTCCCGAAAACGGCATGTTTCCGTCCGAATCGAAGAGGATACCCGGTGCCCGGACTAGAGTCTTCCACTCCACGGAGTTTTTCAGCGGCCAACTAAAGCGCGCGCCGGACGGCCCTGGCGATCATGGCGGGGACCTCGGCGGCAAGGCCGACCGGGGGCAGGGTCAGGCCGCCGAACGCCGCGCCGTCGAGCGCGCGGGGCAGGTCGTCGGTGACATGATCGGCCTCGGTCGCGAACAGCGGCAGGCAGAGCGTCTGCGCGGGCAGTCCGCGGGCGGCATCGGCGATGAAGGGCGCTTCCTCGATGAAGCCGCAGCGGGTGCCGGCCATCTGCGGCGCGAGGGCGGCGGCGATCCGCTGCGCGGCCTCGGAGGGCGCGCGCGAGCGGCCAGAACCGTGGGCGGCGATCAGCAGATGCGTATCCGAAAGCGCCCAGCCCTGGATCGCGGCGCTGCCAGCGATCAGGCGCAGGCAAAGCGCCGGCAAGCCCGGGTCGGCGCCGAAGGGCGGCAGGATGCGGGCGCCGGGCGCGCCGGCCAGGGCCAGGCGGCGCGGCAGTTCGCTGCGGGTGAACCAGCCCGCCGCCATGAACAGCGGATAGACCAGCGTCCCGTCGTCGGCGAGGTCCAGCGCGCCGGGCATCGCCAGCGTGGCGCCTTGGACCCGGGCGCCGGGGACGGGCACGCGGGCGGCCAGGGCCTCGACCGCCCGCTGCTGCGGGGCGGGGTCGCCGGGCTGGCCATGGGCGACGATCAGGACCTTAGGCACGGAAGGCGGCGGCGAAGGGCTCGGGGATGGCGAATTCCTGCAGCGCGCGGGCGCGGGCCTCGGCGGACATCTTGCGCGCGGTCTTGTCCACGATGCGTTGCAGCTCGTCCGGGTCGCGGCCCTCGGCGAAGGGGCCCATGTACCAGCGGATGAAGGTGAAGCAGGCTACGTCCTCCAGCGCCTGCACCTCGGGGTCGCGCTTGATCCCCTGCTTGGTCAGCATCTTTTCGGCGGCTGCGACTTCGTCCTCGCCATAGCCGGCGTCGCGCATGATGCCGCCGACGCGGGCGGCGTGGCGGCGGCCCTGTTCGGTGCGCCAGGCCAGATAGCCGGGGCGGTCCATCGGATAGGCGTCGCGGGGCAGCTGCCAGCGTTCCACATGCTGGCCGCGGCAGGCGATGCGCAGGGGCTCCGAGGCGTCGGGATAGAGCGCCTCCTGCTCGGCCGTCATGCGCTGGCCATAGAGCAGCGCTTCGGGCCGGTCCTGGGGGTCCCGGTGCGGATCGGCGGAATTGGCCTTGTCGATGGCGTCGAAAGCGGTCTGAAGGCGGGTCATGGCATCCTCTCTTTGCGCCATCATGCCGCAGCCGGGCGCGGCGTCAACGCGGATTGCCGCTGTCCGCGGCCCGGACTAGGTTGCGGGCATGGAATGGGGCGAATTCATCCTGGCGCTGGCGGCCTTCCTGGGCTCGCATGTGATCCCGGCGCGGTTCCGCGCGCCTTTGGTCGCGGCGCTGGGCCGGCGCGGCTATGTCGTCGGCTACAGCCTGCTGTCGCTGGCGCTGCTTTACTGGCTGATCCTGGCGGCGGGGCGGGCGCCCCATGTCGAGCTGTGGCCGCAATGGCCGTGGATGCGCTGGCTGGTGAACCTCGTCATGCCGGTGGCGGTGCTGGCGGCGGCGGTCGGGGGCATGGCGGGGCTGATGGCGGGCTTTGCGCTGTGGGCCTCGGCGCATCTGGTCGCGAACGGGGATCTGGCGCATGTGATCCTGTTCGGCCTGCTGTTGGCCTATGCGCTGTTCGGGCTGGCGGTCGGCCTGCGCCGGGGCGTGGCGCTGCGCTGGACCTGGTCGCGGCTGGCGGTGGCCGTGCTGGTCTGGGCGGCGCTGTTCCATCTGCATCCGCTGGTGATCGGGGTCAGCCCGCAGCCCTAGGATCGGGCGGCCTGAAGCCCTCGGGGATGCGGTCGCACCCGTCGAGGATCAGGTCGGTCAGCAGGGTGGCGCAGGCCGGCGCCATGGCGAGGCCGATCTTGAAGCCGCCATTGGCGACGTAATGGCCCGGCCGTCCGGGCCAGGGCCCGACCAGCGGCGCGCGGGACCGGGCGCGCGGGCGGATGCCGGCCCAGCTGTCCAGGACCGGTGCATCGCGCAGCGCCGGGCACAGCGCGCGGGCCTTGTCGATCAGCGCCTCCAGCTGCGCATCGGTGCCGGTATCGGCGAAGTCGCGTTCCGAGGTCGAGCCGATGGCCACCGTGCCGTCGGCATGCGGCACGATATGGACCCCGTCGGCAAAGACCTGCGGCGCCTCGGGGGCGGAAAACGCCAGCAGCGCCGACTGGCCCTTGACGCCATTGCCGCCGAAGGGCGCGAGCCCCGCCACCCCGGTCGCCCAGATCGCCGGGGCGTCGGGCGCGGCTTGCCCCTCGACGATCTCGCCGCCGCGGGCGCGGATCGCGGCGGCCAGTGCGGCGCAGGCCCGGCGCGGGCTGATCCGCGCGGTCAGCCGGTCCAGCAGCCACAGCCCCGAGGGCGAGGCGGGCACCAGCGGCCCCGGCGGCGCATCGGTCAGCGCCATCCCGGCCCAGTCGGGCCAATGCGCGCGGGCCGCGGCGATGCGCTCGGCCATGCGCGATTCGCTCCCTTCGGGCACCGGCTGCAGGCGGCCGCTGCGGGCATAGCCGGGCTCCACGCCGCCCGCTTGCGCGACCGCGGCCCACCAATCCGCCGCCGCGACCAGCGCGTCCAGCTGCACCTGCTTCTTGGCGTTCCAGTTTTCCGGCGCATGCGGGGCCAGCGCACCGACATGCCCGCCCGAGGCGCCGGCGCCGATCCGCGCCGCCTCGACCACCCGCACGCGGGCGCCGCGCCGCAGCAGTTCCCATGCGCAGGCGAGGCCGAACACCCCCGCGCCCGCCACCGTGATTTCGCTTGCCATTCCGCCGCCCCTTGCCGCATCTGCCTGCAACAGAGGAGTTAGCGCGGATGCAGCGGCCCGACCAGAGCAGCGCCGACCTGGACTGGCGCGAGGGCGCGATCCCGGTCTCGCGCCGCTTCGACGATCCCTATTTCAGCCTGAACGGCGGGCTGGACGAGACGCGCCATGTCTTTCTGGCCGGCAACGACCTGCCGGCGCGGCTGCGGCCGGGTTTCCATGTCGCCGAGCTGGGTTTCGGCACCGGGCTGAACCTGCTGGCGCTGGCGCAGGTCGCGACGGTGCCGATCCGCTTCACCAGCTTCGAGGCCTTCCCGATGAGCCCGGACGAACTGGCCCGCGCCCATGACGCCTTTCCCGAACTGGCGCCGCTGGCGGCGCAGCTGCGCGACGGCTGGCCGGGCCGGCGCCTGACCGTGGGCCTGGTCGAGGCCGAGATCGTCGATGCCGATGCCCGCCAGGCGCTGCCCGCCTGGGCCGGCCGCGCCGATGCCTGGTTCCTGGACGGATTTTCCCCGGCCAAGAACCCCGAGCTCTGGGGTGAGGCGCTGATGGCCGAGGTCGCCCGCCACACCGCGCCGGGCGGGACATTCGCCACCTATACCGCCGCGGGCCATGTGCGCCGGGCGCTGGCGGCGGCGGGGTTTCAGGTCGCGCGCGCGCCCGGTTTCGCCGGCAAGCGCCACATGAGCCGCGGGCAGCTCTGACAGGTTAACGCCTTTGAAATGGCATCGCGGCGGAAATCCGTTCGGATCCGGCAAAGCTGGTTCGGCCGGCCCGAGGCGGATTTCCGATCGCTGGCCCGGCCCGGCCCGTGTCGTCGCCCGGGCTTTTCGGCAGTCTGCTAGCGCCGGACTTGCGGGATGCGGCTGGGGGCATAATCGACCGGCGCGTGCGGCGGCCGGCCGCGGGTGCGGCTCCAGAAGGCGGGGCCGCCGCGGCGCAGGAACAGCGGCACGGCCAGCACGATCCCGGCGACGAAGCCCGCCGCATGGGCGACATAGGCCACGCCGTCATCGGCCATGATGGCCGAGGACAGCAGCTGCAGCCCGAACCAGGCCAGCAGCAGCACCCAGGCGGGAATGGTGAAGCGGCGGATGACGACGATGATGATGGCGATCACGTCGACCCGGGCGCGCGGGAACATCAGCAGATAGCCGCCCATCACCCCGGCGATGGCGCCCGAGGCGCCGACCATCGGGATGCCGCTCATCGGGTCGGCGGCGATCTGCCCCGCCGCCGCCGCCAGCCCGCAGGCGAGGTAGAAGACCAGGAAGCCGGCATGGCCCATCTGATCCTCGAGATTGTCGCCGAAGACCCACAGGAACAGCATGTTGCCGGCGATATGCATGATGCCGGCATGCAGGAACATATGCGTGACCAGCCCCCACAGCCACTGGCCGTGCATGATCGCGACCGGATACAGCGCCAGCCGGTCCCACAGCGCGACCTGCCCGCCCGCCCAGGGCATGGTGAGCAGGAACATGGCCAGGTTCAGCAGGATCAGCCCATGGGTCACATAGGGCGTGCGCTCGGAGGGATTGTGGTCGCGGATCGGGAACATGGATCCAGCCTGAAGCATCGCCGGGACGCGCGCAAGCGGCCCTGTTCGCCGTGCCGGGCGGCGTATAGCATCGGCCCCGAATCGCATCGAGGAGGGGCCGATGACCAGCCTGACCGACCGCAAGAACGCCGCCATCTCGCGCGGGGTGGGGATGACGACCCAGGTCTATGCCGACCGCGCCGAGAATGCAGAGATCTGGGACAAGGACGGCAACCGCTACATCGACTTCGCCGCCGGCATCGCCGTGGTGAATACCGGCCACCGCCACCCGCGGGTGATCGAGGCGGTCAAGGCCCAGCTCGACCGCTTCACCCATACCTGCCACCAGGTCGTGCCCTATGAAAACTACGTCGCCCTGGCCGAGCGGCTGAATGCGCTGGTGCCCGGCAAGGGACCCAAGAAGACCGCCTTCTACACCACCGGCGCCGAGGCGGTGGAAAACGCGGTCAAGATCGCCCGCCATCATACCGGCCGCGCCGGGGTGGTGGCCTTTGCCGGCGGCTTCCACGGCCGCACCTTCATGGGCATGTCGCTGACTGGCAAGGTCCAGCCCTACAAGGCCGGCTTCGGGCCGATGATGAACGACATCTGGCACCTGCCCTTCCCCAACGTCCTGTATGGCGTCACGGCCGAGGACGCGCTGGCGGCGCTGGACCGGCTGTTCAAGGCCGATATCGATCCCTCGCGCGTCGCCGCGATCATCATCGAGCCGGTGCAGGGCGAGGGCGGCTTCTACGAGGCGCCTGCGGGCTTCATTCCCCGCCTGCGGCAGATCTGCGACCAATATTCGATCCTGCTGATCGCCGACGAGGTGCAGACCGGCTTCGCCCGCACCGGCAAGCTTTTCGCGATGGAGCACCACGGCACCGCGGCCGACATCACCACCATGGCCAAGGGGCTGGGCGGCGGGCTGCCGATCAGTGCCGTCACCGGCCGGGCCGAGGTGATGGACAGCCCGGCACCCGGCGGGCTGGGCGGCACCTATGCCGGCAACCCGCTGGCGGTCGCCGCGGCCCACGCGGTTCTGGACGTGATCGAGGATGAAGGCCTCTGCGACCGCGCCACCCGGCTCGGCCAACGGCTGAAGCAGCGCCTGGCCGGCCTTGCCGAGGAGGTGCCCGAGATCGTCGACATCCGCGGCCCCGGCTTCATGAACGCAGTGGAGTTCAACGCCGCCGGCAGCGACAAGCCCAACCCCGAATTCGCCAACCGTGTCCGCGAGGAGGCGCTGAAGCGCGGCCTGATCCTGCTGACTTGCGGCGTCCACGCCAATGTGATCCGCTTCCTCGCACCGCTGACCATCCCGGACGTGGTCTTCGACGAGGCGCTGGACATGATCGAAGCCTCGATTCGCGCCGCCCGCGGCTGAACCGATACGGGTTCAACTGGCGCCGCCCGCGCCCCGGTTCGCGGCCGGTCGGGTATTTGAAAAACGGAAAGCAGACCCAGGACGGCGCCCAAGGGCGAGAGGCTGCGGCTTCTTCGTTCCTCAAATACTCAAGCGGCCGCGCCGATGAGGGCTATCCTTGGAGTATTGGGACAACAGAGAAAGCGGTCGCCCGCTGCCGGACGCACGGGTTGCACCGTTCAGATACTCCCGACGCGCGGGCGGCGGGGTCAGGCCAGCGCCTTGGACCCCATGGCCAGGAATTTCTGCCGCCGGTCCTTGACCAGTTCGGCCGGCTTCTTGCCGTCGAGTTCGGCCAGCATGGACAGGATGGCCTCGCCCACCGCGGCGATGGCTTCTGTGGGGGCGCGCTGGGCGCCGCCCAGCGGCTCGGGGATGATCTGGTCGATCACGCCCAGCTTCTTCAGGTCCTGCGCGGTCAGCTTCAGCGCGGTGGCGGCGTCGCGCATCTTTTCGGCATCCTTCCACAGGATCGAGGCACAGCCTTCGGGCGAGATCACCGAATAGATCGAATGCTCCAGCATGGCGATGCGGTTCGCGGTGGCGAAGGCCACGGCGCCGCCCGAGCCGCCCTCGCCGATGATGACCGAGACCAGCGGCACGCCGATCTGCAGGCATTTCTCGGTCGAGCGGGCGATGGCCTCGGACTGGCCGCGTTCCTCGGCGCCCTTGCCGGGATAGGCGCCGGGCGTGTCGACCAGGGTGATCACCGGCAGGCGGAAGCGGTCGGCCATGTCCATCAGCCGGATCGCCTTGCGATAGCCCTCGGGCCGGGCCATGCCGAAATTATGGGTGATGCGGGTCTTGGTGTCGTTGCCCTTTTCATGGCCGATCACCACGCAGGGCTTGTCGCGGAAGCGGGCGAGGCCGCCCATGACGGCGTGATCCTCGCCGAAGGCTCGGTCGCCGGCCAGCGGGGTGTATTCGGTGAACAGCGCCTCGACGTAATCGCGGCAATGCGGGCGTTCGGGGTGGCGGGCGACCTGGGTCTTGCGCCAGGGATCGAGCTGGCGATAGAGGTCGCGCAGCATGTCGTCGGCCTTCCTGTCCAGCGCCGCCGCCTCTTTTTCGAGATCGACGCCTTCGCCCTTGCGGGCCAGGGCGCGCAGTTCCTCGGCCTTGCCTTCCAGGTCAGCCAGAGGTTTTTCGAACTCGAGATAGGTCATTCGGGGCGCTCCGCATGGTGATCCGATCCGTCTGCCGGACTATATGCTTGCCCGGGGCCGGGATTGCAACTTGCGCCGTCACCAGCGCGACAGCGCGTCCTCGTCCTCGGTGCGGGCATCCACCCAGGCGCCGGGGCCGTCGGGGCCGATCTCGCGCTTCCAGAACGGGGCGCGGGATTTCAGCCAGTCCATCAGGTATTCCGCCGCCTGGAAGGCGGCCTGCCGGTGGCGGGCGGCGGTGGCGACCATCATGATCGGCTGGCCCGCCGCAAGCCGGCCGTGGCGGTGGATCACCAGCCAGTCGTCCAGGCCGAAGCGTTCCGCCGCCGCCGTGCCGTAAGCCTGCAGCGCCTTTTCGGTCATGCCGGGGTAATGCTCGATTTCCAGCGCCAGCAGCCGCCCGCCTTCGTCCCGGACCAGCCCGGTGAAGGTCACGACCGCCCCGGCGCCGGTGCCGAAGCCGGAAAGCTCGGCGGCAAGGTCGAAGGGCTCGGCCTGGACCCGCGCCGCCATGTCAGCCCCCGGTCATCGGCGGGAAGAAGGCCACCTCGCGCGCGCCGGCCAGCGGCGCATCCAGGTCGGCCAGCTCCTGGTCCACGGCGACGCGCACGGCCGAGAGGTCGGACAGCGCCGCCGCGTGCCATTCGTCGAGAGCCGCCAGTTCCCTGACCAGGTCGCGCACGGTGGCGGCGTCGGTCTGGATCCGTTCGCGGGGCTGGCCGATGCGTTCGCGCAGCCAGGCGAAATAGAGCACGTCAAGCGCCATGGCCGTCTCTCAGGAAAGGCCGGGCCTTGTCGAAATAGTCCCAGCCGGTGATCGCGGTCAGCACCGCGGCGATCCAGATCAGCAAAAGCCCCGCCTGCGTCGCCAGGTCCGACCAGCTGTCCGACCAGGGCAGGCTGGTTTCGCCCACCAGCGGCGGGTGGCCGACCTCGTAATAGTTCAGCCCGGTGCCCAAGAACAGCACGGCGATGGCGACCATCTGCGCCGTGGTCTTCCATTTCGCCAGCTTGGTGACCTTGAGGAGCCGCGACTGGTCGCCCAGGAATTCGCGCAGGCCCGAGACGAAGACCTCGCGGAACAGGATCACGGTCGAGGGCAGGATCAGCCAGGGGTTCATGCCGGAATAGCCGGTGATGACCACCACGGCGATGATGACCATGGCCTTGTCGGCGATCGGGTCCATGGCGGCGCCGAAGCGGCTTTCCTGGCCCCAGGCGCGGGCCAGGTAGCCGTCGAACCAGTCGGTCACGGCGGCGACCAGGAACAGCGCCAGCGCCGCGAAATCCGCGAAGGGCCGGCTGAGAAAGAAGAACATCAGCGGCACCAGCGGCGCGGCCGCAAGTCGCAGAACGGTCAGGAGATTGGGCAGGGTCCAGCGCATGATCGCAATCTAGGCGCTCGGCGGGGCGGGGGGAAGGGGCCAGTCGCGTCGAAGCGCCGCCGACATGTTTCTATGAAAGAAATATTATTTCTCATAAAGAAGATTGCTTTTCCCGAATCATCTGCCGCTGCTAGGCTGGACCGGCGCGCGACGCCGCAAGAGGGGGCAGCCCATGTATTTCGCCGGACAGAAGAAGGACTCGCTTTTCACCCGCCTGGGCGGAGAGGAGGGGGTCCGCGCCCTGGTCGAGACCTTCTACGACGTGATCGAGCAGGACGAGGAGGCGCGGGCGCTGCACGACCTGCACCTGCAGGGCTCGGGCGTCGCGCATTCCCGGGTCGAGCAGTTCAACTTTCTCTGCGGCTTCTTCGGCGGCCCGCAGCATTACGTCATGCGCCACGGCCATTCCCGGCTGCGCGAAATCCACGAACATGTCGCCATCGGCCCCGAGATGCGCGACCTGTGGCTGGCCTGCATGGTCAAGGCCATCGACAAATGCGGCATCGCCCCCGACCTGGCGCAGCAGCTGATGCGGCATTTCACCGTCGCGGCCGAGACTTCGCGCAACCGGGACTGAGCCGCGGGCTACCCCGATTGCAGCGAGACGGACGAGGCATCCGTGCAGGGGCGCGGCGTCGGGATCCATACCGCAGCCGTCGCATCGCCGTATGCTGTGGCGCGCCCTTCGACGATCTCGACCGCGACAGCCGCGCAGATGACGGCATCCAACTGATCCTCGAAGGATTTCAGCAATGCAATGCTGGCATCGGCCGGTGGCATTGCCAGGGCATCCCGGGTGCCGGGCAGCAGATTCTCCAGAGCGTCCAGGATGCGGGCCCATTCGACGCGCAGCTTCGCCCGCCGGACCGAAGGCGGAAGGCCGGGCCAGTAGTTGCCCGCGCGCTGGATCTTGTAAGGAAGCCTTCTGGGGGCCTGCAGCAGCTCTATCAGTGCGGGGTGGGGATAGACCTCGGCCAGCCGACCGTCGGGCCGGCCCGAATGTCGCAGCCCATAGCCCCTGCTGCCGAGTTCCTGCCGCATCCGGTCGGCAATCGGTCCGGGCCGCAAGGCCGAGGGTGAATGTGTGGCAGCAGCCCGTCCGCCATAGGCGCGGCTGACCGCGCGATCCGCTGTGCGGCGCCCGGTGATGGGCAGGTCCGACAGCGGCATGTCCACCGCGACAAGATCGGGAAACCGGCCGCAAAGCTTTGCCGCCCTGTCCGGCAGATCGGCGGCGCTGTGCATCGGGGCGTCCAGGAAATCGGCGTAGCTGGGCCAGACGGAGTGAAGGGACCACTTGCCTCGATATTGCGTGGCCAGGGCCAGGCCGCTGGGGTTATGGGCTGTCCAGGCGGCGTCGATTCCCAAGACGGCCTTCATGCCCTAACCCTTCTGGAAGTGATCGACGATCTTCTGCGCCAGCGATTCGCTGATGCCCTCGACCGCGACCAGGTCGGCGAGGCCGGCGCGGCTGACCGCCTTGGCGCTGCCGAAATGCTGCAGCAGCGCGCGTTTGCGGCTGGCGCCGACGCCGGCGATCTCGTCCAGCGGATTCGCCATCACCGCCTTGGCGCGCTTGGCGCGATGCGTGCCGATGGCCCAGCGATGCGCCTCGTCGCGCAGGCGCTGCACGAAATACAGCACCGGATCGTTCATGCGCAGGGCAAAGGGGCGCTGGCCGAAGCGGTGGAATTCCTCCTTGCCGTGGTCGCGGTCGAGGCCCTTGGCGACGCCGACCATGGGGATGTCCTCGACCCCCATGTCCGCCATGATCTGATGCACCGCCGAGACCTGCCCGGCGCCGCCGTCGATCAGCAAGAGGTCGGGCCAGGCGTCGGTCTGGCGGTCGGGGTCCTCTTTCAGCAGGCGCGAGAAGCGCCGGGTCAGCACCTCTTTCATCATGCCGAAATCGTCGCCGGGGGTGATCTCGGTGCCCTTGATGTTGAACTTGCGATACTGGCTCTTGATCCAGCCCTCGGGGCCGGCGACCACCATGCCGCCGACGGCATTGGTGCCCTGGATATGGCTGTTGTCATAGACCTCGATGCGCTGCGGCACGGCGGGCAGGTCGAAGGCCTCGGCCAGCCCCTCCAAGAGCCGCGCCTGGGCCGCGCTTTCGGACATGCGGCGGGCCAGGCTTTCGCGCGCATTGCGCAGGGCGTTGTCCACCAGCTCGGCCTTTTCGCCGCGCTGGGGCACGCCCAGCACCACCTTGCGGCCGGCCTTCTCGGTCAGGATCTCGGCCATCAGGTCGGGGTCCTCGATGCCATGCGACAGCAGGACCATGCGCGGCGGCACCTTGCCGTCGTAGAATTGCGCGATGAAGGCCTGCATCACCTCGTCGGCGGATTCGACGCCGTTGAGCCGGGGATAGAAATCGCGGTTGCCCCAGCTCTGGTTGCCGCGGATGAAGAAGACCTGCACGCAGGCCTGGCCGCCCTCCATATGCAGCGCGATCACGTCGGCCTCGGGCACGCCGCGCGGGTTGATCGCCTGCACCGATTGCACCGCGGTCAGTGCCTTGATGCGGTCGCGGAGCGCGGCGGCGCGTTCGTATTCCATCGCTTCGGCCGCCTCGGCCATCTCGCGCGCCAGGTTCGCCTGCACGGCGGTGGACTTGCCTTGCAGGAAGCGTTCGGCGTCCAGCACCAGCGCGGCGTAATCCGCCGGCTCGATGCGGCCGACGCAGGGCGCCGAGCAGCGCTTGATCTGGTAGAGCAGGCAGGGCCGGGTGCGGCTGGAAAAGGTCGCATCGGTGCAACTGCGCAGCAGGAACACTCGCTGCAGCTGGTTCAGCGTCCGGTTCACCGCCCCGGCGCTGGCGAAGGGGCCGTAATAATCGCCCTTTTCCGACTTGGCGCCGCGATGCTTCTTGATCTGGGCAAAGGGATGCGCCTTGGCGACCAGGATGTTCGGGAAGGACTTGTCGTCGCGCAAGAGCACGTTGTAGCGCGGCTTCAGCTGCTTGATGAGGTTCTGCTCCAGAAGCAACGCCTCGGTTTCCGTGCGCGTGGTCAGGAACATCATCGAGCAGGTTTCGCGGATCATCCGGGCGATGCGCGCCGAATGCCCGGTGCCGCGCGCATAGCTGGACACCCGCGCCCGCAGGTTGCGCGCCTTGCCGACATAGAGCACCGCCCCCTGCTGGTCCAGCATCCGATAGACGCCCGGCGAGCCGTCGAGCGTCTTCAGATAGTCCTGGATCAGTGCCTGGCCGGTCTTTTCCGGCCGCTTTTCTGGGGTGGAATCGGTCATGCTGTTAACGAAATGATTCTCGGTCTCGGCTGCAAGTTCCGGCGGGGAAGTTCAAGAAGAATCCTGTCCACGGAATCTGTGGATAACTCTGTGAATCAGCTTGGGAGCAGTGCGGCTTCCGCAAGCGTTTGTTGACTATTCCTTGATCTGCACAAATTTCGGGCACTTATATAAGCGATTGTTTTCATGAGAAATTTTTTCTCTCTTCCGCAATCCCCTGAATTTCTTGCCAGAATCGTGAAGGTCAGATGAACGTGCTGCGCAAGGTGGACAACTTGACGCATCGGCAGGCGTTTCGGCTATTCGACGCCAAGGACGTCGGGGGTGCGCCAGCCCAGATGCTGGCCGCCGTCGACGCAGATCAGCTGCCCGGTGACCGAGGGCGCGTCGATGAAATAGCCGATGGCGGCGCAGACATCCTCGGGCCCGGCGCCGCGGCCCAGGATGGTGGCGGCGCGCTGGTTGGCGAAATGGCTGTCGGATTGCCGGATGCCCTGGACGGTGGGGCCGGGGCCGACGGCATTGACGCGGATGTCGGGGGCCAGGGCCTGCGCCGTGGTCCGGGTCAGCCACCACAGCCCGGCCTTGGCCAGCGAATAGGTCAGGAACTCGGGCGTGGGTTTCAGCACGCGCTGGTCGACCATGTTGACGATCAGCGCCCGCGCCGCCGGCTCGGGCCCGCTGCGGTCGGCGGCGGGGGCCTGGCGGGCAAAGGCCTGGGTCAGCATCAGCGGCGCCCGCAGGTTCGAGCCCAGGTGCCGGTCCCAGCTGTCCCGCGTCGCGGTCCGGATATTGTCGTATTCGAAAACCGAGGCGTTGTTGACCAGCAGGGTCAGCGGCCCCAGCGCCTCGGCGGCACGGGGCACCAGTGCCTCGGCCTGGTCGGGGTCCAGCAGGTCGGCGTAGAACACCTCGGCCTGCACGCCGAGCGCGCGGGCCTCGGCGGCAGTGGCCTGCGCGCCCTCAGCCGAGGCATTGTAATGGATCGCCAGGTTGTGGCCGCGCCGGGCCAGATACAGCGCGATGTCGCGGCCCAGGCGCCGGCCGCCCCCTGTCACCAGCCCGGTCATTTCAGCCTGATCCCCAGGATCCGGGCGATGATGCGCCGCACGCCGGGTCCGGCGGCCAGCGCCAGCGCGATGATGATGAGCAGGCACAGGATGACGGTTTTGATCATCCGCGCGTCCCGAAGCGCGAGAAGGCGGCGCGTTCCTCGACCGCACCCAGGATGTCCTCGGCAGACAGGCCGAATCGGCGCAGCAGGGGCACGCGCTGGCCATAGACCAGGAAGCGCACCTTGGCGCCGTACAACTCGCGCATCTTGGGCACCAGATGGGCGATGCCGTCGGCGAGGCCCAGTTCGACCGCCTCGCGGCCGGTCCAGATCTCGCCGGTGAAAAGGTCGCGGTCGGCGGGCAGGCGGCTGCCGCGGCGGGCGCGGACCTGTTCCTTGAAGGCGTCGTGGATCGGGCCCAGCAGGCGCTCCAGCCGGGCGACGTCCTCGGGCGTTTCCGGGCGGAACGGGTCCAGCATGGATTTCGAGCGCCCGGCGGTATGCACCCGCCGCTCGATGCCGTGGCGCTGGATCAGCTCGGCGAAACCGAAGCCCGAGGAGATCACCCCGATCGAGCCCAGCACCGAACTGTCGTCGGCCCAGATGTAATCCGCCGCGCTGGCCAGCCAGTAGCCGCCCGAGGCGGCCACGTCCTCGACGAAGGCATGCACCGGCACGTCATGTTCCTGCGCCAGCCGGCGGATGCGGGCGCCGATCAGGCTGGACTGCACCGGCGAGCCGCCGGGCGAGTTCACCGCCAGCGCCACCGCCGCCGGCTTGCGGCGCTTGAAGGCGCGTTCCAGCAGGGGCGCGAGTGCGGTGTCGGAAAGGCCGGGCCCGCCGCGTCCGGCGATTCCGATGGCGCCTTGCAGGCGCAGGACGGCGACGGTCGCCGGGCGGTTCAGGAATGGGATTCGCATGAGCCTTCAGATAAGGTTGCGGGGGCGGGGCGGCAAGCGGTCAGCCTTGCGCTTTCAGGAATTCCAGCACCTCGGCCCGGTCGGGCATGGCGTCGCCGGCGCCCGGGCGGGTCACCTGCAGCGCCGCGGCGGCGGCGGCGTGGCGCAGGGCGGTCGGCGGGTCCTCGCCCCGCGACAGGCCGGCGGCGAACCAGCCGGCAAAGCAGTCGCCGGCGCCGGTGGTGTCCACCGCCCGCACCGCAAAGGCGGGCTGGTGCCAGACCTGTCCGCGCCGTAGGTCGCGATACTCGGCGCCCTCGGCGCCGCGGGTGATCAGCAGCGCCTCGACCGGCAGGTCCTCGCCGAAGGCGGCGAAGGTCTCGCGCGCCTCGATCGCGTTCACCGCCAGGATCGAGACATGCGGCAGCACCGCGGCCAGCGCCTCGATCCGGAAGGGCGCGGCGGAATAGAGCACCCGCACCCCGGCGGCCCGGGCGCGGGCGGCGGTTTCGGCCTGCAGGCTGGTCTCGTTCTGCATCAGCAGCATGTCGCCGGCGGCGAAGCCGGCGCGCCGCGGCAGGTCCGCGGGCAGGGCCAGATTCGCGCCGCCGTGCAGCACGATGGAATTCTCGCCCGCGGCGTCGACCAGGATGATGGCATGGCCCGTCGCCACCTCGGGCAGGCGGGCGATGCCCGCGGTCTCGACCCCGGCGGCGGCGAGCCGGTCCAGCACCCAGTCCTCGGCCAGGCCCATGGCGCCCAGATGCCGCACCCGGGCCCCGGCGCGGGCGGCGGCGACGGACTGGTTGGCGCCCTTGCCGCCCAGCCCCTGGGCATAGGACTGCGCGTGAAGGGTCTCGCCGGCCCGGGGCAGGGCGGACAGCCGATAGACATGGTCGATGTTGATCGAGCCGAGATTGAAGATCGTCATGGCCTGTCCCCGGATGCGCGGCCCATCTGACCGCGGCCCGTCGGGCTTGTCCAGAGCGTGCGCGGGTCCCGGAAATGCGAAACGCGCCCCGGAGGGCGCGCTTCAGGATCGGCGGATGCGGTCACTCGGGCCGGCGCGGGTGCTTGATCGGCGCCCAGAGCTTCTTGTTGGTCAGATACAGCAGCGCCGCCAGCACGACCAGGAAGATCACCGAGACGAAGCCGACCTGCTTGCGGTCCATCATCTTCGGCTCGGCGGTCCACATCAGGAAGGCCGAGACGTCGCGCGACATCTGGTCCACCGTGGCCTCGGTGCCGTCCTCATAGGTGACCTGGCCGTCGCTGAGCGGCGGCGGCATCTTGATCCAGTTCCCGGCGAAGGCGGCGTTGTGATAGAAGGTGCTGCCCGCCTCTTCCTTCTCCTCGCCGTTGAAGCCGGTGAGGATGGCGTGGATGTATTCCGGGCCGCCGATGCCGTTGAACAGCTGCGAGATGCCGGTGCCGTAGGGCCCGTGGAAACCCGCCCGCGCCTTGGCCATCAGCGACAGGTCCGGACCCATGCCGTCGCCGTGGACGGTCGGGAAATGGTCGGTCGGCTCGCGCGGTCGATCCTCGCCGGTTTCCGCATCGGTGATGTCGAAATTGGCGGCATAGGCACGGACCTGGTCCTCGGGCAGCTGCGGGCCGCCCTCGTCGCCCAGGGTGCGCAGCGGCACGTAGCGCAGCCCGTGGCAGGCGGCGCAGACCTCGGTATAGACCTGCAAGCCGCGCTGCAGCTGGAACTGGTCGTACTTGCCGAAGGGGCCCTCGAAGCTGAACGAGATGTCCTCGATATGCGCGGCCTCGTGGCTGGCGGCGGGCGCTTCGGCGGCGGCGTGGTCCTCGACCGGCGCGGCCTCGGCCGCAGTGCCCTCGGGCTGGGTCTCGCCTTCGGCGGCGGCTTCGGGCGCCTCGGCAGGGGCTTCTGCAGCCGGCTCTGCGGCGGCAGGCTCTTCCGCCGCTTCCGCTGCCGGAGCCTCGGCGGCAGGCGCTTCCTGTTCGGCCGCCGCCGGCGCTTCCTGGGCCGGCTGTTCGGCGGCTTCGGGCTTGGCCTCTTCCGTCGCCGTGGCGGGCTGCTCGGCCTGTGCCGGTTCAGCCGCAGCGTCGGCTGCCGGCTGCGCGCCGGCTTCCGCCGCCGGTTGCTCGGCGGGTTCCGGAGCGGCTTCGGGTTCGGCGGCCGGCTCGGCCGCGGCTTCCGCCGCGGGCTGCGGGGCCTCGGCCGCCGAGGCGGCCGGGGTGTCGGTCTGGTAGCTCGATCCGGCCGGGGCGGTGGTGCCGGGCGCGGTGCTGGTGTCCTGGGCCACCGCGCCGCCTGCCAAGGCAACCGTCAGGGCCGCAACGGCCGTGAGCGATGCATTTCTCAGGGTCATTGATGCCTCTCCTTACTCGGCAGGATGGGTTGCGGGCCCGTAATGGGCGTTGAAGTCGTCCTCGATCGTCTGCGGCATGGGCAGGGGCTTCTCGATGATGCCCAGAAGCGGCAGGATGATGAGGAAATAGGCGAACCAATAGGCGGCGCCGGCCAGCGAGATATAGGGATAGATCCCCTCGGCCGGCATGGCGCCCCCCCACATCAGGACCACGAAGTCCACGGCCAGGATCCAGAACCACCACTTGAATTGCGGGCGATACTGGCCCGAACGCACGCGCGAGGTATCAAGCCAGGGCACCAGCGCCATGACCAGGATCGCGCCAAACATGGCGATGACGCCGAAGAACTTGGCGTCAACGATGCCGAAGGTCAGGAAGCTGACCAGCTGCACCGCCCAGACATCCGCCGTGAAGGCGCGCAGGATGGCGTAGAAGGGCAGGAAATACCATTCCGGCACGATATGCGCGGGCGTCGCCAGCGGGTTCGCCTCGGTATAGTTGTCGGGGTGGCCGAGGTAGTTCGGCATGAAGCCCACCACCGCGAAGAACACGACCAGCACGATGACCAGCGCCAGCAGGTCCTTGATCACGAAATAGGGCCAGAAGGGCAGGGTATCCTTCTGCGCCTCTTCCTTGGAGCCGCGACGGACCTCGACCCCGGTGGGGTTGTTGTTGCCGGTGGTGTGGAAGGCCCAGATGTGGACGATCACCAGCGCCGCGATCACGAAGGGCAGCAGGTAGTGCAGCGAGAAGAAGCGGTTCAGCGTGGCGTTGTCGACCGCCGGGCCGCCCAGCAGCCAGGTCTGGATCGACTCGCCGATCCCGGGAATGGCGCCGAAGAGGCCGGTGATCACCGTCGCGCCCCAGAAGGACATCTGGCCCCAGGGCAGCACGTAGCCCATGAAGGCAGTGCCCATCATGCACAGGTAGATCAGCATGCCGACGATCCAGGTCACCTCGCGCGGGGCCTTGTAGCTGCCGTAGTAGAGGCCGCGGAAGATGTGGATGTAGACCGCGAAGAAGAACAGCGAGGCGCCGTTCGCATGCAGATAGCGCAGCATGTAGCCGCCGTTCACGTCGCGCATGATGTGCTCGACGCTGGCGAAGGCCAGGTCCACATGCGGGGTGTAATGCATCACCAGCACGATGCCGGTGGCGATCTGCAGCGCCAGGCAGAAGGCCAGCACGATGCCCCAGATCCACCACCAGTTCAGGTTCTTGGGGGTGGGGATCATGATGGTGTCGTAAACCAGCCCGACCACCGGAAGACGGCGGTGCAGCCAGCGCTCGAAACCCGTCTTGGGCTCGTAATGGTCGTGGGGAATTCCGGCCATGCTCGCCTCCTCAGCCCAGCTTGATCGTGGTTTCGTTGACGAATTCGGCAACGGGAATATGCAGGTTCTGCGGAGCCGGGCCTTTGCGGATGCGGCCCGCCGTATCGTAATGGGACCCGTGGCAGGGGCAGAACCAGCCGCCGAAATCGCCCGCGCCGTCGCCGATCGGCACGCAGCCCAGATGGGTGCAGACGCCGATCATCACCAGCCATTCGCCGGCCTCGTCCAGCGTGCGGTTCTGGTCGGTGGCCGGTTCGTTGGGCTTGTTCGGGTTCTCGGCGCTCTGGTCGATCAGGTCGCCCAGCGGCACCTCGCGGCCCATCTGGATCTCTTCCTCGGTGCGGCGGCGGATGAACACGGGCTTGCCGAGCCATTTCACCGTCAGCTGGGTGCCGGTCTCGACGCCGCTGACATCGACCTGGATCGAGGCAAGCGCCTGCACATCCGCCGATGGGTTCATCTGGTTGACAAGGGTCCAGGCGGCAGCCCCGGCCGCGACGGCGCCGGCGCCGGCGGTCGCGAAATAGAGGAAGTCCCTCCGGGTGCCGTGGTCACCTGCGTGTTCGTCTGCGTGGGACACGGGTTTGATCTCCATTTATGCCCCGAAACCGGGGCGATACGACGGAACGGGCCGTGCAGCGCACAGCCCTCGCATGGGCGGTTCTAGCGATCAAAATCCTGTCAGTCCAGCGGGGCAAGTGTGTGCGCGCGCGGCAAAAAGTCGTAAGTGTCGCATTTTGGTTGCGGGGGAATATCGGGGCCGCAGGCTGTTTGCGCTAAAGCAGCCCTTCGCCGCGAAAGCTCAGCTCGCGCGATTTTCCGATGATGAGATGGTCGTGGACGGCGATTCCCATCACCTCGGCCGCCGCCACGATGCGGCCGGTCATGGCGATGTCCGCCTGCGAAGGGGTCGGGTCGCCCGAAGGATGGTTGTGCACCAGAATCAGCGCCGAGGCGGTCAGTTCCAGCGCCCGGCGCATGATCTCGCGCGGATAGACCGGGACATGATCGACGGTGCCGCGGGCCTGTTCCTCATCCGCGATCAATACGTTCTTGCGGTCCAGGTACAGGATCCGGAACTCTTCGATCTCGCGATGCGCCATGGCGGTGTGGCAATAGTCCAGCAGCGCGTCCCAACTGGTCAGCACCGGGCGGTGCATGACGCGCGAGCGGGCGAGGCGCTGCGCCGTTGCCGCCACGATCTTCAACTCCTGCACCACCGCGGGGCCGACGCCGGCCACTTCGGACAGCCGCGCCGGCGGGGCCGAGATCACCCGGTTGAAATCGCCGAACCGGTCCAGCAGCCGCCGGGCCAGCGGCTTCACGTCCTGGCGCGGAATGGCACGAAACAGCAGCAGTTCCAGCAATTCGTAGTCCGGCATCGCTTCGGCCCCGCCCTGCATGAAGCGCTCGCGCAACCGCGCGCGATGGTCCGAAAGATAGCTCGGCAACCGGCTCCCGGTCGCGAGCGTGGCAGATACCGGCGCCTCATCGCCGGCGGGATGGGCCGAGGTGAACAGCGGCAGCGGCGCTTCCTGAAAGGCACGATTCTTGTCCATGGCGGGCATCTTGCCACGACAGGGGTAAAGGCCGGGTTAACGCGCGATCACGCGTCCGACCCGGCCATTTCTTCGTTCTCGAAATACTCAAAACGCCAAGGCTGCCGGTCGCGGCGCCCTGGCCGCTTCAACCCTTCATCTCGTCCCAGAAACCCTTGATCTTCTGGAAGAACCCCTGGGTCTGCGGATTGTTGTCGGCCTTGATGGTCTCGAACTCGCGCAGCAGCTCGCGCTGCCGGGCGGTCAGATTGACCGGGGTTTCCACGACCAGCTCGATCAGCATGTCGCCCGATTCGCCGTTCATGCCGGGGCCGTGGCGCAGGGGCGGCATGCCCTTGCCGCGCAGGCGCAGCTGTTTGCCCGACTGGGTGCCGGCCGGCACCTTCACGCGCGAGCGGCCGCCGTCGATGGTCGGCACCTCGATCTCGCCGCCCAGGGCCGCGGTGGCCATGCTGACCGGGACCTGGCAGGCCAGCATCTTGCCGTCGCGCAGGAAGATCGGGTGCTCCTTGACCTCGATGAAGATGTAAAGATCGCCCGCCGGACCGCCGCGCATCCCGGCCTCGCCCTCGCCGGCCAGGCGGATGCGGGTGCCGGTCTCGACCCCGGCGGGGATGTTCACCGACAGCGTGCGCTCTTTCTCGATCCGGCCGGCGCCGCGGCATTCCTGGCAGGGATTCTTGACGATCTGGCCCTGGCCGTTGCAGGTCGGGCAGGTGCGCTCGACGGTGAAGAAGCCCTGCGTCGCCCGCACCTTGCCCATGCCCGAACAGGTCGGACAGGTCGCGGGCTCGACCGCACCTTCGGCGCCGGTGCCGTTGCAGGCGTCGCAGGCGACCGAGCCGGGCACGGTGATGGTCTTCTGCGCCCCGGCATAGGCCTCGTCCAGCGAAACCCGCAGGTTGTAGCGCAGGTCCTGGCCGCGGCTGGCGCGCGAACGGCCGCCGCCGGCGCCGGGCCGGCGGCCCATCATGTCGCCGAACAGGTCCTCGAACACATCCGCGAAGGCCGAGCCGAAATCGCCATGGCCGTTGCCGCGGTTGAAGCCGCCGAAGCCGCCGCCGTTCTCGAAGGCGGCATGGCCGAATCGGTCGTAGGCGGCCTTCTTCTGGTCGTCCTTGAGGCAGTCGTAGGCCTCGTTCACTTCCTTGAACTGCGCCTCCGAGACCTTGCAATCCTTGTTGCGGTCGGGGTGCAGCTGCTTTGCCTTGGCGCGGTAGGCCTTCTTGATCTCGTCGGCCGAGGCGCCCCGTTGAACGCCAAGCACCTCGTAGTAATCGCGTTTCGCCATGTTCATCGCGTCCGGGGTCTTTCACGAAATGGCCGGCCCGCGCGGGATTGCAGCGGGCCGGCCGGTTGGTCACATCGCGCTTACTTGCGCTTGTCTTCGCCGAGATCCTCGAAATCGGCGTCGACAATCTCGTCATCCACGTCGCGCGGGCCGGGCTCGCTGCCCGCTTCGGCGCCGCCCTCGGCCTGCTGGGACTTGTAGATCGCTTCGCCCAGCTTCATCGAGGCGTCCATCAGGTTCTGGATGCCGCCCTTGATCTTGCCGGCATCCTCGGACTTCAGCGCATCCTCCAACGCGCCGACGGCCAGTTCGATCGCCTCGACGGTCGAGCCGTCCACCTTGTCGCCATGCTCTTCCAGCGATTTCTTGGTGGTATGGATCAGGCTTTCGGCCTGGTTGCGGGCCTCGACCAGTTCCTTGCGTTTCTTGTCGGCGTCGGCATTGGCCTCGGCGTCCTTGACCATCTTCTCGATCTCGTCGTCCGAGAGACCGCCCGAGGCCTGGATGGTGATCTTCTGCTCTTTCCCGGTGCCCTTGTCCTTGGCGGAAACCGAGACGATGCCGTTGGCGTCGATGTCGAACGTCACCTCGATCTGCGGCATGCCGCGCGGCGCCGGCGGGATGTTTTCCAGGTTGAACTGGCCCAGGAGCTTGTTGTCGGCAGCCATCTCGCGCTCGCCCTGGAACACCCGGATCGTCACGGCGTTCTGGTTGTCCTCGGCGGTCGAGAAGATCTGCGACTTCTTGGTCGGGATGGTGGTGTTGCGGTCGATCAGCCGGGTGAAGACGCCACCCAGCGTCTCGATGCCCAGCGACAGCGGCGTCACGTCGAGCAGCACCACGTCCTTGACGTCGCCTTGCAGCACGCCGGCCTGGATGGCGGCGCCAAGCGCCACGACCTCGTCCGGGTTCACGCCCTTGTGCGGCTCCTTGCCGAAGAAGCTGGTCACTTCCTCGACCACCTTCGGCATCCGGGTCATGCCGCCGACCAGAACGATCTCGTCGATGTCGCCCTTGGACATGCCGGCATCCTTCAGCGCGTCCTGGACGGGCTTCATGGTGCGCTTGATCAGGTCGCCGACCAGGCTTTCCAGCTTGGCGCGGGTCAGTTTCATGACCATGTGCAGCGGCGTGCCCGAGTCCTTGTCCATCGAGATGAACGGCTGGTTGATCTCGGTCTGGGACGCGCTGGACAGCTCGATCTTGGCCTTCTCGGCCGCCTCTTTCAGGCGTTGCAGGGCCATCTTGTCCTTGGTCAGGTCGACGCCATGCTCTTTCTTGAACTCCTCGGCGAGGTAGTTCACGATCCGCATGTCGAAGTCCTCGCCACCCAGGAAGGTGTCGCCGTTGGTGGACTTCACCTCGAAGAGGCCGTCGTCGATCTCCAGGATGGTGATGTCGAAGGTGCCGCCGCCAAGGTCATAGACCGCGATGGTTTTCGACTCTTTCTTGTCCAGACCATAGGCCAGCGCGGCCGCGGTCGGCTCGTTGATGATGCGCAGGACTTCCAGGCCCGCGATCTTGCCGGCGTCCTTGGTGGCCTGACGCTGGGCGTCGTTGAAATAGGCCGGGACGGTGATGACGGCCTGCGTCACCGGCTCGCCCAGATAGGACTCGGCGGTTTCCTTCATCTTTTGCAGGATGACGGCGGAAATCTGGCTGGGCGAGTATTTCTCGCCCCGGACCTCGACCCAGGCGTCGCCGTTGCCGCCGTCGACGATGGCATAGGGCACCAGCTTCTTGTCCTTTTCCACCTCGGCGTCGGTGGTGCGGCGGCCGATCAGGCGCTTGACGGCGAAGATGGTGTTCGAGGGGTTGGTCACCGCTTGCCGCTTCGCGGGCTGGCCGACCAGACGCTCATTGTCGGTGAAGGCAACGATCGAGGGCGTGGTGCGTGCGCCTTCCGAGTTCTCGATGACCTTGGGCTGGCTGCCGTCCATGATGGCGACGCAGCTGTTCGTGGTCCCGAGGTCGATGCCGATGACTTTAGACATACAATAACCTTTCTTGCGGCGATGTTCTGGGCCTTGGGTCCGAAAGCGGCCCCCGAAGCCCGATCCCAGGATTGTCGAAGGGGCCGTCCGTTCGGGCGCCCTTCGATGTTCTGGGGGCTATATAGGAAGGGGTTCGACGGCCTGCAACACGGTGACGGGCATAAAATCGAACGGCTTGCAGCCGCGGCGGACGGCCGCGGGCGCAGGGGGCGCGGGCCGGTTCATCGGCCGGAGGACCAGCTGAGCGACACCGCCCGGCGGGTGACGAATTCCGCCATCAGCCCGATCATCAGCAGCGCCAGCGTGGCATAGACCGGATAGGTCAGCGACGAGTTGCGCGGCGAATAGTTGATGAAGGCGAAGCCGCGGGTCTGGTCGATGATGTGGAACAGCGGATTCCAGGTGAACATGTGCAGCATGAAGCCGGGCATGGTGTTGGCCACGAACATCTTGCCGGAAAACACCATGTTGATGCGCTGGTAGAACTGCGTCATCACCGTCGCCGCCTGCGGCCACCAGGGCCGGATCGACAGGAAGATCAGCCCGATGCAGCAGCCCGAGAACCAGGCCAGCAGCAGCATGGCATAGCATTGCAGCGGCTTGTCGATCAGGATCGGCTCGACCAGGTAGTTGTAGGCCGTCAGCACCACCACCGCCGAGAAGGTTTGCTTGTAGAGCGTCGCCAGCGCCGCCGCGGTGATCATCACGGCCGTGTTCATCGGCCCGTGCTTCATCATCTGGTTGCTGGGACTGCCGGCGTTCGAGACCGCGCCGATGGCCTGGGAATGGGCCATGAACATGAAGATCCCGGTCATGATGTAGACGATGAAATCGCCCCGGATCGGCGATCTGCGCACGCCGATGATGGTGAACATCAGCCAGAAGCCCGCGATCATCGCCATGGCCTGCGCGACCGTCATCACCAGCGCCACCACCGCGTTGCGCTGGCCCTTGCGCAGGTTGTTGACCGTCACGTGATAGATCAGCGCCAGCGTGGTGAACGCGGCCTCGACCATGTTGCGATTGCGGCGCTGCGAGAACATCCTTTGCGGGGCCTTTCCCTTGCGACATGCGTGGCGCGCTTGCCCTGCGCGATCCGCCGCATCATAAGGAACACAACCGCCGGGTTCAATCGGCACCGCATTCCCGGACCGCCGGGACGGAAAGGAAAGAACATGCAATTCGATCAATTGATTGTCGAGATGCGCCGCCTTGCCCTGCAGGCTGGGGACGAGATCATGCGCATCTATGGCACCGAGGATTTCGCCGTCGGCACCAAGGCGGACGCCTCGCCGGTGACCGAGGCCGACGAGGCCGCCGACGCCCTGATCTCGGCCGGCCTGCGCGCGGCCTTTCCCGGCGTGCCGCTGGTCACCGAGGAACAGGCGGCGACCCATGGTCAGAGCCTCTCCACCTTCCTGATCGTCGATCCGCTGGACGGGACCAAGGAATTCGTGCAGCGCCGCGGCGATTTCACCGTCAACATCGCCTATGTCGAAAACGGCGTGCCGCGTTTCGGCGTGGTCTATGCCCCCGCCAAGGGCCGGTTGTTCTATACCCCGGCCGAGGGCGGCGCGGTCGAGGAGAAGGGCCCCTTCGGCCCCGAGCCGGGCGAGGTCACGCCGATCGGCGTCAACTCGATGCCCGACAATCGCGGGCTGATGGTCGTGGCCTCGAAATCGCATCGCGACGCCGCGACCGACGACTATATCGGCCGCTACGGCGTGCGCGACATGACCTCGGCCGGCTCGTCGCTGAAGTTCTGTCTGGTGGCGACGGGCGAGGCGGACCTTTATCCGCGCCTGGGCCGGACCATGGAATGGGACACCGCCGCCGGCGACGCGGTGCTGCGCGGCGCGGGCGGCGAGGTGGTGCGTTTCGACGACCACACGCCGCTGACCTATGGCAAGCCGGGGTTCGAGAACCCGTTCTTCATCGCCTTCGCCCCCGGCGTGCTGCTGGTCAAGGACTGAGCCGATGTCGGTCGTCATCGTCATCCCGGCCCGCCACGCCTCGACCCGCTATCCCGGCAAGCCGCTGGTCGAGCTGCGGGGCGCGACGGGCGAAGGCCTGTCGCTGATCCGCCGCAGCTGGGAGGCGGCGCAGGCCGTCGCCGGCGTGGACCGGGTGATCGTCGCCACCGACGACGCCCGCATCCGCGACCATGCCGAGGGATTCGGGGCCGAGGTCGCCATGACCTCGACCGCGGCCCGCAATGGCACCGAACGCTGCGCCGAGGCAGTGGCGACGCTGGGCCTGACGCATGAGATCGTGGTGAACCTGCAAGGCGACGCGCCGCTGACGCCTTCGTGGTTCGTCGAGGAACTGGTCGCCGGGCTGCGCGCCGATTCGGGTGCCGACGTGGCGACGCCGGTGCTGCGCTGCTCGGGGGCGATGCGCTCGGACCTGATCGCCGACCGGGTGGCCGGGCGCGTGGGCGGCACCACCGCCGTCTTCGGCCACGACCGCCGCGCGCTCTATTTCTCGAAAGAGGTCATCCCCTATGCCGGCGCCGATTTCGCCCCCGGCGACCCGACCCCGGTCTTTCACCATGTCGGCGTCTACGCCTATCGCCCGGCGGCGCTGGCCGAATATCCGTCCTGGGGCGAGGGCCGGCTGGAGGCGCTGGAGGGCCTGGAACAGCTGCGTTTCCTGGAGCGCGGCCGCCGCATCCTCTGCGTCGAGGTCGAATCGCGCGGGCGCGAGTTCTGGGAGCTGAACAACCCCTCGGACGTGCCCAAGCTGGAAGCGATGATGCAGCGGATGGGCATTGCCTGAACAATGCGCGCCAAGATAGAATAATCCCAGTTCGATATTCGTTCGGATTGCGGGATTCGCCGGCGCGGCGGACCGATGCGCCATCCGCCGTCAGAGGAATTTCGCTGGAAACGCCGCGGGAATAGGCAGAAAATCGCTGCAACCCGTCTAAAATTGAATCGCTTTAGTCATTTGCCGAAACCGGCCGGGGGTATACGCACTTATTGCGAAAGCCCTGTCAAAGAGGGATAAGCGTCGGACCGCCGGCGCAAGAGATCAGGAGATCGGATTCATGAACCGCAAAGTCACCAAGGCCATCTTTCCCGTGGCTGGCCTGGGCACTCGCTTTCTACCGGCGACCAAGAGCATTCCCAAGGAAATCATGACCTTGGTTGACCGGCCGCTGATCCAATACGCCATCGACGAGGCGCGCGCGGCCGGGATCGAGGAATTCATCTTCGTCACCTCCCGTGGCAAGGGCGCGCTCGAGGATTATTTCGACCACGCGCATGAGCTGGAATCGAGCCTGAAGAAATCCGGCAAGACCGAGCTTCTGGACATTCTGCGCGGCACCAACATGGATTCGGGCGCCATCGCCTATGTCCGCCAGCACAAGGCTTTGGGCCTGGGCCACGCGGTCTGGTGCGCCCGCCGCCTGCTGGGCAACGAACCGGTCGCCGTGATCCTGACCGACGACGTCATCATGGGCGAGCCGCCCTGCCTGCAGCAGATGATCGAGGCCTATAAGGAAACCGGCGGCACCATGGTCGCGACCATGGAGGTCCCGGCCGAAAAGACCAAGGCCTACGGCGTCCTGGACGTGGCCGAGGACATGGGCGCCATCGTCCGCGCCAAGGGCATGGTCGAGAAGCCCAAGGAAAACCCGCCCTCGAACCTGGCCGTCATCGGCCGCTACATCCTGGCGCCGACGGTCATGGACAACCTCAACAAGCTCAAGCAGGGTGCCGGCGGCGAGATCCAGCTGACCGACGCCATCGCCGACGAGATCGAGGAAGGCCGCGACGTCTTCGGCCTGCGCTTCCGCGGCCAGCGCTTCGACTGCGGCAGCAAGGCCGGCTTCCTGCAGGCCACCGTGGCCTTCGGCCTGGCGCGCGACGAGTTGAAGCACGAATTTGCCGAATACCTCTCGGACATCACCGCGATGTACAAGGCGGCCGAGTAAGCATGACGGAAACGGTTCTGGTCACCGGCGGCGCGGGCTATATCGGCTCGCACGCCTGCAAGGCACTGCGCAAGGCGGGTTTCCTGCCCGTTACCTATGACAATCTCTGCACCGGCTGGCAGGACGCGGTGAAGTTCGGTCCCTTCGAGCAGGGCGAACTGATGGACCGCGCGCGGCTGGACCAGGTTCTGGCCCGCCACAGGCCCGTCGCGGTGATGCATTTCGCCGCGCTCAGCCAGGTCGGCGAGGCCATGCGCGAGCCTGCCAAATACTGGCGCGGCAATGTCGGCGCCTCGCTGAACCTGATCGAGGCCACGCTGGCGGCCGGGGTCAGGAATTTCGTATTCTCCTCGACCTGCGCCACCTATGGCGACCATGACGGCGTGGTGCTGGACGAAAACACCGTCCAGACGCCGCTGAACGCCTATGGCGCCAGCAAGCGCGCCATCGAGGACATGCTGAAGGATTTCGGCGCCTCGGACGGGTTGCGCTCGGTCATCTTCCGCTATTTCAACGTCGCCGGTGCCGACCCCGACGGCGAGGTGGGCGAGTTCCACCAGCCCGAGACGCATCTGATCCCGCTGATCCTGGACGCGGTGGACGGCAAGCGCGATGCGCTGACCATCCACGGCACCGACTATCCGACGCCGGACGGCACCTGCATCCGCGACTATGTCCATGTCATGGACCTGGTCGATGCGCATGTGCTGGGCCTGCACCACCTGCTGGCCGGCAAGGTCGCGGATGGCGGGCGCGAGGTGTTCTGCCTGGGCACCGGCAACGGCTTTTCCGTGCGTGAGGTGGTGGCCGAGGCCAAGCATGTCACCAACCGCCCGGTGCCGATGGTGGATGGCCCGCGCCGCGGCGGCGATGCGGTCAAGCTGGTCTCGGGGTCGGAAAAGGCGGTCTCGGTGCTGGGCTGGAACCCGGCGCGCTCGACCATGCAGCAGATGGTTGCGGATGCCTGGCGCTGGCACCAGAACGGCGGTTACGCCCGGTGACCCCGTCCCGGCCGCCCGGTCCGCCTCGACGGGCTTGGTCGGCTTGGCGGCTGCGCTGGAAGCGACGCAAGCTGATCTGGCGCGCGATCCGCGCCGGGCGCGCGCTGACGCCGCTGGCCGACCGCAGCGCGGCGATCCGGCGCGACGACATCCTGGGCTTCGCTACGCTGCGCAACGAAATGCAGCGCCTGCCCGAGTTCCTGGCCCATTACCGCAAGCTGGGCGTCGCGCATTTCCTGGTGGTGGACAATGCCAGCACCGACGGCAGCGCGGAATTCCTGCGCGCCCAGCCCGACGTCTCGATCTGGAGCACGGCGGCGAGCTATCGCGACTCGCGCTTCGGCCTGGACTGGATGGGCGCGCTGCTGCTGCGCCACGGCCATGGCCATTGGTGTCTTTGCGTCGATGCCGACGAATTGCTGGTATATCCGCATTGCGACACCCGCGACCTGCGCGCGCTGACCGCGCATCTGGATGCGCAGGGCATCGCCGGCATGGGCGCACTGATGCTGGACCTGTATCCGCAGGGGCCGCTGGACCAGCCCGCAACGCAGGGCAGCGTCATCGAGCAACTGCCCTGGTTCGACCCCGGCCCCTATCGCTGCCAGGTCCTGCAGCCGCGCCGCAACCGCTGGGTCCAGGGCGGGGTGCGCGCGCGGGTGTTCTTTGCCGACCGGCCGCAGCGCGCGCCGACGCTGAACAAGCTGCCGCTGATCCGCTGGAACTGGCGCTATGCCTATGTGAACTCGACCCATTCCATGCTGCCGCCGCGGCTGAACGACCTTTACGACGGGCCGGGCGACCCGCGGCTGTCGGGGGTCCTGCTGCACAGCAAGTTCCTGCCCGGCATCGGCGCCCGCTCGGCCGAGGAACTGGCCCGCCGCCAGCATTTCGCCGATCCCGACGCCTATGCCGGCTATCACCGGGCGCTGACCGCGGCGCCGGTGCTGTGGAGCGAACGCTCGGTCCGCTATCGGGATTGGCGGCAACTGGCCGAGCTGGGGCTGATGGGCGGCGCGGGCTGGGGCGGCGATTGACCGCCGGCCCGGCGCAGAAGGATGAAACAGCTTGCGAAAGACCGCGTCACGACGCATGTCCCCTTAGCATGAAGCAAGACCGTCACATTCAACCCAAGGATGGCCCTCGGTGCCCAGGCTGAAGCGTTGGCCGATCTGGACCCGCCTGCGCCGCCGGGTGCGGCGGCAATGGCTGATCGCCCGGGCCTTGAACCGGGGCCGCGCCTTGCGCCCGGTGCGGGACCGAACCGGCGCCATCCGGCGGGGCGACATCCTGGCCTTCGTCACCCTGCGCAACGAACTGGTCCGGCTGCCCTGGTTCTTCCAGCACTACCGCAAGCTGGGGGTGCAGCATTTCCTGGTGGTGGACAATGCCAGCACCGACGGCAGCACCGATTGGCTGGCCGGTCAGCCCGACGTTTCGCTGTGGCGGACCGAGGCCAGCTACAAGGAATCGCGCTTCGGCATGGACTGGCTGAACTGCCTGCTGCGCCGCCACGGCAGCGGCCACTGGTGCCTGACCGTCGATCCCGACGAGTTCCTGGTCTATCCGCATCACGACACCCGGCCCTTGCAGGCGCTGACCGACTGGCTGGACGCGGGCGACAGCAAGAGCTTCTCGGCCATGCTGCTGGACATGTATCCAAAGGGCTCGCTGGCGTCGCAGCCCTATCGCTCCGGCCAGGACCCGTTCGAGATCGCGCGCTGGTTCGATCCGGCGAACTATACCATCCGCAAGAATTCCGAATACGGCAACCTGTGGATCCAGGGCGGGCCGCGCGGCCGCGCCTTCTTTCGCGACAATCCCGAGGCCGGCCCGGCGCTGAACAAGATCCCGCTGGTGCGCTGGGAGCGTTCCTACGCCTATGTCAGCTCGACCCATATGCTGCTGCCGCGCTCGCTGAACATGGTCTATGACGAACATGGGGGCGAAAAGGCCTCGGGCTGCCTGCTGCATGCCAAGTTCCTGTCCACCTTCGTCGAGAAATCGGCCGAGGAGCTGACCCGGCGTCAGCATTACGCCGACAGCCAGGAATACCGCGCCTATCATTCCGGCCTGCAGGAGGACCCGGACTTCTGGTGCGGGGAATCCTGCGAACTCCAGGACTGGCGGCAGCTCGAGGACCTGGGCCTGATCTCGAAGGGGAACTGGGCATGACCGGGGACGGCGACGCCATCCGGCTGGGCGTGGTCATGCTGTGCCATGACGAACTGTCCATCGCCGCCCGCATGGCCCGCGTCTGGGCCGACGGCGGCGCCTCGGTCGCGATCCATGTCGATGCCAAGGCGCCGGCCGAGGCGGTCGAGGCGATGCGTCGCGACCTTGCGGACCGGACGCAGGTGCTGTTCAGCCCGCGCCATTCCTGCGAATGGGGCATGTTCAGCCTGGTCAAGGCCACGCAGGACGCCGCGGCCCTGCTGCTGGACCGCTGCCCCGAGGTGACCCATGTGCTGACGGTCTCGGGCTCGTGCCTGCCGCTGCGGCCGGTGGCCGAGCTGTGCGCATTCCTGGCCCTGCACCCACGCCGCGACTTCATCGAAAGCGTGACCGCGGCGGATGTGGGCTGGACGGTGGGCGGGCTCAACGAAGAACGCTTCACCCTGCGCTTCCCGTTCTCGTTCCGGCACCGCAGGAAGCTTTTCGACCGCTATGTCGATCTGCAGCGCCGGCTGCGCTTTCGCCGCCGCATCCCGCAGGGGCTGGTGCCGCATCTGGGTTCGCAATGGTGGTGCCTGACCCGCACCACGCTGGACGCGATCCTGACCGATCCGCGCCGGGCCGAGTTCGACCGCTATTTCGCCCGGGTCTGGATCCCGGACGAGAGCTATTTCCAGACCCTCGCCCGCCGCCATTCGCTGAACATCGAAAGCCGGTCGCTGACGCTGGCCAAGTTCGACGGCCAGGGCAAGCCCTATATCTTCTACGACGACCATCTGGAGATGCTGCAGCAATCGCGCTGTTTCGTCGCCCGCAAGATCTGGCGCGGCGCGGCGCGGCTGCACGCGCATTTCCCGCAGGGCGACCCGACCCGGCCCCTGGCCGACGAGCCGCGGCCTGAGCGGCTGGACCGGATCATCAGCCAGGCCGTGGCCCGCCGCAACCTGGGCCGGCCGGGACTTTACATGCAGAGCCGCTTCCCGCTGAAGGACCGCGAGAACGGCAAGACCTCGGCCCCCTATGCGGTGCTGCAAGGCTTCAGCGACCTGTTCCCTGGCTTCGAGGACTGGCTGTCCGACCGCGTCGATGCCGATGTGCACGGCCATCTGTTCGCCGTCCATGGCGCCGAATTCGCCGGCCGCCGCCCGATCGGGCCGGGCGGGCTTTCTGACGGCGCGGCACTGCGCGACATGGACCCGCGCGGGTTCCTTGCCAACCTGATCCGCATCAGCCGGCGCATGCAGGTCTGGCAGTTCAGCCCCCGCGACGGGCAAGAGATGAACTGGTTCACCGCCACCGACCCGAATGCGCGCATCTTCGTCGTCACCGGCGCCTGGGCGGTGCCGCTTCTGCATTCCGACATGCCCTTCGACGACATCCGCCGCGTGGCCGCCATCCTGCAGCGCACGGAACTGGCGCAGATGCAGGTGCTGAACTCGGTCTGGCTCAAGGCGCAGACCCAGGTCTGGGACCTGGGCGATTTCTGTGCCCGGCCCGCGGCCGTGCTGCGCGGTGTGCTGCGCCAGCTGGGCGGCGACCCCGAGACGGCGGCGACCCTGCCGCCCATGCGCGAGATCGCGGGCATGGGCCGGTTCCTGCAACGGCTGCGCAACGCCGGCCTGCGGCCGCAGCTGATGGGCGATTTCCCCGCCACCGACACCGATCCCTCCGTTCCGCCTCAAGAAAGACCCGCGCCATGACCCAGCCTTTCCGCAGCTTCGTCATCTTTGCCGAGATGCGCACCGGCTCGAACCTGCTTGAAGCGACGCTGAACGCCGTCAAGCGCGTCACCTGCTTCGGCGAGGCCTTCAACCCCTACATGATGGGCTGGCCCGACAAGGACGAGCTCAAGGGCATCACCAAGGCCGAGCGCGACGCCGATCCGCACCGGCTGCTGGCGGCGATCTTCGACAAGCCGAACCACCTGCCGGGCTTTCGCTATTTCCACGACCACGATCCGCGCGTCTTCGACGCCATCATGGAGGACCGGGCAACCGCCAAGATCGTGCTGACCCGCAACCCGGTGGACAGCTATGTCTCGACCGCGCTCGCCCGCGCCACCAACCAGTGGAAGCTGAACGAGACCGAGACCCCAATCCCCGCCGCCGCCCGCTTCGACGGCGCCGAGTTCCGGCAGGTGACGGGCGAGATTGAGGAGTTCCAGCTGAAGGTCCTGCACCGGCTGCAGATCACCGGCCAGTCGGCCTTCTGGCTGGGCTACGAGGATCTGCGCGACGCCGAGGTGATGACCGGGCTGCTGCACTGGCTGGGCCGCACCGACCTGGAGGGGGTGGAGCCCGCCAGCGACCAGGTGCCGCAGAACCCCCGCGAACTGGCCGAGAAGGTCGAGAATTTCGACGAGATGCAGGCGGAACTGGCCCGCCTCGACCCGTTCATGCTGCGCAAGATCCCGAATTTCGAGCCGCGCAAGGGTCCGGCCGTGCCCTCGTTCCTGGGGGCCGAGGCGGGCAAGGGGCTGATCTTCATGCCCGTCAAGGGCGGCCCCTCGGACAGCGTGGCCCGCTGGCTGGGCGCCATGGGCGCGGTGACGGGCGACTTCAACCACAACAGCCTGCGGCAATGGAAGCGCCAGCATGTCGGCCATCGCAGCTTCACCGTGCTGCGCCACCCGCTGCCGCGGGCCTGGGCCGCATTCCAGGCGCTGCTGAAGGGCAGGAATGCCGAGCTGCGCCAGCTCATGCGCGACATCCACCGCGTCGCCCTGCCGCCCGACCCCGAACTGCCGGGGCTGGGCGACGGCCGCAAGGCCGAGCTGTTCGAGGCCTTCCTGGATTTCCTGCGCCGCAACCTGAACGGCCAGACCACGCTGCCCACCCATCCCGGCTGGGCCAGCCAGTCCGAGACGCTGGCCGGCTTCGCCCGCTTCGGCGCCCCCGACATGGTGCTGCGCGAAAGCCAGTTGCCGCGCGAACTGTCTTGGCTGGCGGCCAGCGTCGGCATCAAGGCGCCCGCCGACCTGCCGGACGCCGAGCCCTTTCCGGATTTCCTGAACGAGCAAAGCCTGCGCGCCGCCGCGAAAAAGGCCTATCTGCGCGATTACGTCGCCTTCGGCTTCGCCGGGCAGCCCTGAGCCGTTCAGCCCTGCGGCAGCATGGCCTTGCGCTGGCGGTTGCGCTCCAGCCCCAGCTGCCGCTCGCGCCAGATGATCAGCATCCCGGCGGCGATGACCAGCGCCGCGCCCGCCAGCATGGTCGCGCTGGCCGCTTCGCCGAAGAAGAACCAGCCGATCGCCAGCGCCAGCAGCATCGAGACATATTCGAAGGGCGCCACCAGCGAGGCATCGGCGAAGCGATAGGCCGAGGTCAGCAGGATCTGCGCCAGCCCGCCCAGCAGCCCGATGGTGATCAGCAGCGCCAGCGTGCGGGCGTCGGGCATGATCCAGTTCGGCAGGGTGACCAGGCTCAGCACCGTCGAGGTGATCGAGAACCAGAACACGATGGCCGAGGTCTGTTCCTGCTGGGCCAGCCTGCGCACGAAGATCATCGCCATGGCGGTGCAGCAGGCCCCGGCCAGGGTCACCGCCGCACCCAGCATCTGCCCGTCGCGCAGCCCTTCATGCGCGGTCAGCCGCGGCGACAGCACGATCAGCACGCCCACCAGCCCCAGCCCGACCATGGACAGGCGGAACAGCCGCACCTGCTCGCCCAGGACCAGCGCCGCCAGGATCACCGTGAACAGCGGCGCGGCGTAGTTCAGCGCCGTGGCCTCGGGAAAGGGCAGCAGTGCCATGCCCCAGAACCACAGCGCCATGGCCGCCGTGCCGCAGATGCCGCGCCAGAAATGCCCCATCGGCCGATGCGTCTTCAGCCCGCTTCTGAGGTCGCCGCGGAAGGCCAGCCAGACCAGGATCACCGGCAGCGCGAAGAGCGAGCGGAAGAACACCTGCTGCCCCGCCGGCACGCCGTGGCCGCCCGCCGCGGTCGCCTTGACCAGCGCCCCCATGACGGTAAAGACCAGCACGCTGAGGCATTTCAGCAGGATGCCCCGCAGCGGGCTGGGCAGGCTTGGGGTCATGGCAATCGCTCGCAGGCCCATCGCGCGGCATCGGCGACGGCGGGGTCGGGGTCCTGCGCCAAGGCTTCGGCCAAGGGCCGCAGATGCGCAAGCCCCGAATTGCCGATGGCGTAAAGCACATTGCGCACCATGCGGTCGCGGCCGATGCGCTTGATCGGGCTGCCCGCGAAGCGTTCCCGAAAGCCCGCATCGTCCAGAGCCGCCAGTTCCGCCAACGCCGGGCCGCCATGCGGGCCGTGATAGCGCAGTTCGGTCGCGGCCTGGGCGAACTTGTTCCAGGGACAGGCGGCCAGGCAATCGTCGCAGCCATAGATGCGGTTGCCCAGCATCGGCCTCAGCTCCGGGTCCACCGGCCCCTTGTGCTCGATGGTCAGGTAAGAGATGCAGCGCCGCGCGTCCAGCTGATAGGGCGCCGGAAAGGCCCCGGTCGGGCAGGCGTCGAGGCAGGCCCGGCAGGATCCGCAATGGCTGCGCTCGGGGGCGTCCTTGGGCAGGTCCAGCGTGGTGAAGATCGCGCCCAGGAAGAACCAGCTGCCCAGTTCCCGCGACAGCAGGTTGGTGTGCTTGCCCTGCCAGCCCAGCCCCGCCGCCTGCGCCAGCGGCTTCTCCATCACCGGGGCGGTATCGACGAAGACCTTGATCTCGCAGCCCGTCAGCCCGACCAGCCAGCCGCCCAGGCGCTTGAGCCGCTTCTTGACCAGATCGTGGTAATCCTTGCCCTGGGCATAGACGCTGACCGCGCCGCGATCCGGATGGTGGATGATCTCCAAGGGATCGTGCTCGGGCGTATAGAGCTCGGCCAGCATGATGACCGAACGCGCCTCGGGCCACAGCGCGTCGGGGGCGGCGCGCCAATGCGTGCGCTCGGCCATCCATGCCATGTCGCCGTGTCGGCCCTCGGCCAGGAAGGCGGCCAGACGCTCGGGCAGATGCGGGTTGGCGTCCGGTGCGCAGATGCCAAGCGCCGAAAAGCCCTCGGCCATGGCCTGCTTCGTCAGACGCGAGCGGATCTCGGCCGGGTCGGAAATCCTGATCCTAGAAGTCGAGCAGGGCATAATGCGGCGCCGGGTGGACGCCCGGCAGGTGGTCGGCCAGCAGGCTGCGAAAGGCCGGCCGCGACTTGACCTTGGCATACCATTCCTG
Organism: Paracoccus aminovorans; assembly: GCF_900005615.1. Classification (NCBI taxonomy): domain Bacteria; kingdom Pseudomonadati; phylum Pseudomonadota; class Alphaproteobacteria; order Rhodobacterales; family Paracoccaceae; genus Paracoccus; species Paracoccus aminovorans. The sequence goes on from NZ_LN832559.1 coordinate 672,716, forward strand.
CACCTCGGTCGAATAGGTCCAGTCCACGTCCGAGATGTAGTCGAGGCAGGACAGATGCGCCGCGGCGGCGAAATCGGCCAGCGTCATCACGTCGCCGGCCAGCCAGCGGCGATGTTCGAGCAGGCTTTTCATGTAGTCGAGGTGATAGCGGATCGCCGACAGCCCGGCCTTGACCGTGCGCGAGTCCGGATAGCCCAGGCGCATGACCTTCTTCCAGACCCGCTCGGTCATCACCGGCCTGGTCACCTCGGCGTTGAACTTGTCGTCGAACCAGGCGCAAAGCCGGCGGACCTCGTAGCGCTCGATGGCGGCATGGGGCATCAGGGCGGGCTGCGGAATGGTCTCGTCCAGATATTCGCAGATCGCCTGGCTTTCGGCCATCAGCCGGCCGTCCATGCGCAGCACCGGCAGCTTGCCGGCCGGGTTGCGGCGCAGGATTTCGCTGCCCGCTTCCCAGAAGCGGTCCTCGACCAGCTCGACCTCGATGCGCTTCTCGGCCAGCACCAGCCGCACCTTGCGGCAAAAGGGGGACAGGGCGACGTGGTAAAGGCGGATCGTGGAATTGGGCGAGGAATTGTTCATCTGGGAAAACCGTGCGTGGCTGGGCCTTCGGGTTGATACGCCTCGGGGGGCGCGGTTTCAACCGCGATGCGCGGATCAGCGCCCAAGCACCAGGCAGGAATCGCGGCCGTCCGCCCGGATCGTCTGCGCGCCGCTGACGATGGACCGGGTCCGGGCCGAGCCGGTCTGCGGGTTGCGCGTCCGCGGCGAGGGCAGGATCGAGGCCAGCGCCGCCGATTGCGCCAGCGTCAGCTTGTCGGGCGTGGTCTTGAAGTAATATTCCGCCGCCGCATGGACGCCGAAGACGCCGCGGCCGAATTCGGCCACGTTCAGATAGACCTCGACGATGCGGCGCTTGGACCACAGCGCCTCCAGCATCGGGGTATAGAGCGTCTCCATCACCTTGCGCGGCCAGCTGCGGCCCTGCCACAGGAACACGTTCTTGGCGGTCTGCTGGGTGATGGTCGAGGCGCCCCGGCTGGAGCCCGAGGCGATCACCTTGCGGATCTCGACCATGTCGAAACCCCAATGGGCGCAGAAATTGGCGTCCTCGGCCGCGACCACGGCGCGGACGATATGAGGCGACACCTCGTCCAGGTCGACCCATGCGCGCGCCGGGCGGCCCGGGAATTCGCGCTGACCCTGGATGATGGTCCAGGTGCTGGGCGGGTTGATGAAGGAAAACAGGAACACCAGCACGAACATCAGCGCCAGCAGCCGAAGCCCGATCCAGCGCGTCCAGCCCCACAGCCACAGCCCCGCGCGCCGCAGCGGGCGCCACCGCCGGCGCAGGGCGGTCGGCGTCCGTGACGCCTCGGGGTCGGCAAGGGTCTGGCTGCGGCGGGGCATGGGCGCGTCCTGTCACGCCCATGCCCCCTGCGTCAAGCGATCAGGCGCCGGCAGGCGGGGCCGAGGGCGCCGGATCGGCCTGGGGCATGCCCAGGGCGGCGCCAAGCTTGCCGCCGGCAAAGGCCTCGCGCAGCTTCTCTTCCTCGGCATCGGGCAGCGAGGTCTGCAGCACCCGGCCCTTCATGTGAAAGCTTTCCAGCCGCGCCAGCACCTTGTCGGCAGTCATCTTGCGCACCAGGATGAACACGGCCGAGCCGCCGGGCGGGATCGAATGGCCCAGCTCGCGCATGAAATCGTCGTTGATGCCGATGTCGGACAGCTTGCCGGCCAGCGCGCCCGAGGCCGCGCCCACCGCCGCGCCCAGAAGCGGGTTCAGGAACAGAAGCCCGACCAGCGTGCCCCAGAAGCCGCCGCCAAGCGCGCCGGCCGCGGTCAGGTTCATCGCCTGGTGCAGCTTGACGTCCTCGGCCGTGGGGCGGGTGACGACCACGGCATCCTCAAGCTCGATCAGATATTCCTTCTGCATCTTGACCAGTTCGGTGCGCAGCTCGAAGCCGGTGGCCTCGTCGTCGAAGGCGATGACAAGCAGGTCCGACATGGCGGGAATCCTTTCCAAAGGGTGACGCCGGCCAACGCCGTCCCGGGCACCCCGGTTCCAGAAGGGGCTTTACCGCCGCGCCGCCCTTGCCCAGAACAGGGGGGCGGGAGATGCAGGAGAGGGAGCCGCCCATGGGCAATCCGCTTTACGACGCGCTGGTGGCGCCGCTGGCCGGCCGGGACTCGGCCGTGCTGATCGACGCGGCCGGGCAAGAGATTTCCGGCACGGCGCTGCATGGCATGGCGATGGCCATGGCCGCGACGCTGGCCGGGCTGGGGCTGCGCCCGGGCGACCGCCTGGCGGTGCAGGTCGAAAAGACGCCGCAGGCCATGGCGCTGTATCTGGGCGCGCTGGCGGCGGGCGTAGTCTTCCTGCCGCTGAACACCGCCTATACCGCCGAAGAGGTGGATTACTTCGTCGCCGATGCCGGCGCCGCGCTGCTGGTCGGCGATCCGGCCAAGGCCGGGCCGCTGCGGGAACGCGCCGCCCGCCACGGCGCCGGCTTCCAGACCCTCGATGCCGCCGGGCAAGGCAGTCTGGCCGAATTGGCGGCGCAGGCCGGGACGGCGGTGCCGGCCCAGCGGGGCGCGGACGATCTGGCCGCGATCCTTTACACCTCGGGCACCACCGGCCGCTCCAAGGGCGCCATGCTGAGCCAGTCGAACCTGCTGTCGAATGCCGAGGTGCTGGTGCGCGCATGGCGCTTCGGCCCGCAGGACGTGCTGCTGCACGCGCTGCCGATCTTTCACACCCATGGGCTCTTCGTCGCCTCGAACGTGTCGCTGCTGTCCGGCGGCGCGATGATCTTCCTGCCCGGCTTTAAGCTGGACCAGGTGATCGCCTGGCTGCCCCGGGCGACGGCGATGATGGGCGTGCCGACCTTCTACACCCGGCTCCTGGACGATCCGCGCTTCACCCGCGACCTGGTCGGGCATATGCGGCTGTTCACCTCGGGCTCGGCGCCGCTGCTGGCCGAGACGCATCGCCGGTTCCAGGACCGCACCGGGCATCGTATCCTGGAACGCTACGGGATGACGGAAACCAACATGACCACATCGAACCCCTATGACGGCGAGCGCCGCCCCGGCACCGTCGGCCCGCCGCTGCCGGGGGTCGAGCTGAAGATCACCGGCGAGGACGGCGCCCCGGTTCCGCAGGGCCAGCCCGGCATGATCGAGGTGCGCGGCCCGAACGTCTTCCTGGGCTATTGGCGCATGCCCGAGAAGACCCGCGAGGAGCTGCGCGAGGACGGCTTCTTCATCACCGGCGACATCGGCACCGTGGACGGCGACGGCTATGTCAGCATCGTCGGCCGGCAGAAGGACGTGGTCATCACCGGCGGCTTCAACGTCTATCCCAAGGAGATCGAGCTGATCCTGGACGAACAGCCGGGCGTGCTGGAAAGCGCGGTGATCGGCGTGCCGCACCCGGATTTCGGCGAGGCGGTGGTGGCGCTGCTGGTGCCCGAGCCCGGCGCTGCGCCGGACCCGGCGGCGATCCGCGCCGCGCTGTCGGGCAGGCTGGCCGGGTTCAAGCAGCCCAAGCATGTCGCGGTGCTGGACGCGCTGCCGCGCAACACCATGGGCAAGGTGCAGAAGAACCTGCTGCGCCGGGATTTCGCCGGTCTCTTTGCCTGAAACCCCGGGCGGCCGCCGGCCCGCAGCCGGCGGCCTCTGCCGTCACTGCACCGAGGCCATCAGCGCGTCGAGCCCGGGCTTGCCGTCCAGCGTCGTCACGCCCTCCAGCCATTTCGCCGCCGGCGCGGGATTGGCGGCGATCCAGGCCTTGGCCGCCGCGGCCGGCGCGATGCCGTCGTCGAGGATATTGCCCATCAGCACGTTCTCCATGTCCACGCTGAAGGTCAGCTGCTTGAACAGCCGCGCCACGTTCGGGCATTGCGCGACCCAGTCCTTGCGGGCGACGGTATGCACGGTCGCGCCGCCGAAATCGGGGCCGAATTCCTCGTCCCCGCCCGACAGATAGCTGATCGCGAACTTGACGTTCATCGGATGCGGCGCCCAGGCCAGAAAGACCGAGGGCGTGCCCGCCGCATCGTTGCGCGCGACCTGGGCCAGCATCGCCTGCTCGCCGGATTCGATCAGTTCCCAGTCGCCGAGGCCGAACTTGTCGGCATCGATCATCTTCTGGATCGTCTGGTTGGCCGGGGCGCCGGGCTCGATACCGTAGATCTTGCCCTGGAAGGCGTCCTTATGGGCGTCGAGATCGGCGAAATCCTTGACGTCCAGATCCTTGGCGGCATCGGTGACGGCCAGCGTGAACTTGGCGCCTTCGAGGTTCTGCACCAGCTCCTCGACCTTGCCCGAGGCGTCGAGATCGTCGCGGAACGTCTGCTGCGCGGGCATCCAGTTGCCCAGGAAGACGTCGGTCTTGCCGCTCTTCAGCGCCTCGTATCCGATCGGCACCGAAAGCGTCACGACGTCGGGCGTATAGCCCAGCCCCTGCAGCACTGCGGTGGCGACGCCATTGGTCGCGGTGATGTCGGTCCAGCCCGGATCGGACAGATGCACGGTGGCGCAGGCTTGCGGATCGTTCGCCAGCGCGGGCACGGCGGTCAGGGCCAGGACAAGGGCGGTCTGGGAAATCAGCACGTTTCTTTGCATGGTGGGACCTGTGGAGTTGACGCCGCGAGAGCCCCGCGGCTTGCCCGGCCATCAGTCCACAGAGCGGCCCCGTTCGCAAGCCGGAAGCGCCCGGGCCGTGTGGGCGGAGCGATCTGATCCTTGACGAATGCGGCCGGCTGGATCAAAGGTGGCGGCGGTCTGGGCCTGTAGCTCAATGGTCAGAGCAGGGCGCTCATAACGCCTTGGTTGGGGGTTCAAGTCCCTCCGGGCCTACCAGCCACTTTGCAAGTTACTGATATAATTGGATAATTGGACGCGTGGGTCACTTCGAAACCCGGCGTGGGTCACTTCGCTGTTCCGGGAATGATCTTGTCCAGGCGATCAACTACCTGTTCGGCTAGCAACGCGCGCTCGGCTGAGCGGATATAGATTCTGGTTTCGGAACTGCCCATTTCATGGCCGAGCAGCACATCGATCTCGCCGCTGGACGCGCCGCCTGATGTCAGGATTGCCGAAAGCCCCTTGCGGACCCCATGCAAGCTGCGCCCCTTCAGCCCGGCCGCTTCCGCCCATTCGCGGAACTTGTTCCCCAGCCCTGCGACGGTGAAGGGGGCACCATATCCGTTGAGGATATATGTCATGTTGCTGCTAGCGTGCAGTTCATCGATCAGGCCGGTCGGCATGGGCATTTCCACGGTGCCATGGGGTGCCTTGTCCTGTTTCCAGCGGAGCCAGACCCGGCCATCGCGGGTGAATTCGTTCTGCCTGCCCAGCCGGCAGAGATCCCCGCGCCGGGCGGTGGTGGACATGGCGAGTATCAGCGCCCGACGGGCCATGGTCCCCGGCTTGTGAAATGCCAGGAATGTCGCAATATCGTCTGCTGTCCACGGCTCAAAGCCCCCGGTTTGCTTCCGGTTGCGCTTCACGTCTCTGGTCGGATTGTCGCAATCGACATGCTCTCGCTGGATGCCCCATTTGTAGAGCGCGGATATGGCTTTGAGCAGGTTATCAGCCGCGCCAGGCGTGGCCATCAGCTTGTCATGCAGCTTGATGACGGCGCTTCTGGGCATCGCCGCATCCTTGCTTCCATATTCAGAGACCAGCTTGCCGAGGTGGTGACGGTGTCCTTTCAAGGTGAGTGGGGATGCCAAGCCGGTGGCGACGCGCTGTTCCAGATCTTTTAGGTAGAGACCAACCAACCATTCGACCGAACCTGTGATAGCCCGGCTTTTGGGAACAGGAACGCCGTCCCGCAGGGTCGAGTAGTGTTCGAGGAACTCTCGGCTTCCCGGTTCGCCTTTCAATGTCACCTTGACCTTACCGCGCCGGAATCGATACCGGACGGCCCCAGAGGGAAGTCGTTCCTCAGTGACATACTCCAGGCGCATCAGGTCCACGGTTCTGGTTTCCGGTCATCCTGCTCTGGCTTTTCTGGCATGTCCACCGCGGACGTGATGACCCGCACCATGCCGTCGCGCGGGAACTCGACTGCAGCAATCCGAAGGCCGGCCTTTCGAACAAACTCGATTGCCCTCAGCGTGGTCGCCTCGGTAGGAGCGAAGCGCTTCCTGGCGGCCATCACGCTTTTCCTTTCCTGACCTCGCGCGCCCGATGCTCCAGCTTGGCGGTCGCCATGATGACCGGTTTCAGCTCCGCGGGCGCACCGTCATAGTTGCGACCGAAGCGCCCGTTCAGCCGCGGCAACATCGCCCTGGGCACGGCCTCCCAGTTGCTCGGGTGGGTGTTGGTCTTGTCGCCATCCAAGCATTTCAGTGCATGGCCGGCCGGAATTGGGCCGTTCTCTAGTTCCCAGAGGTATCGATGCTTCATGACCCTGCGGGTATCGGCGCCCGTGTGAGGATTGGTGTCCGCTACAATGATCCACACATAACCGTCCTTGGGGTCGATAGATTCGTGCCCCGGTCCGCGCCACGTGTGAGGTCTGTTGCCCGGCTTGAACATCGTGTCCCTGGCTTTGGCCTTGACGTGCTCGGGCATCGGCTTGCCCTTGTTATGCGAGACCTGCCCAGGCGCGAACTGCCCGGTGCGACCGGTCAGCCATCCCTTGCGTTTGCAAAGGGCCTTGAAGTTCGTAAACGAGATATCCTGCCGCATGAAGCGGGCGCAGAACAGGGCATACGCTTCCGCGCGAGGCAGCTCCTTGTGCGCCTCGATCCAGGCCAACTCCTCGGGCTCGTAGGCGATGGCGCGCCCTTTCATGTGTCGCCCCCGATCTTGGGCAGCACGCCCTGACCATGTTCCGCAAACAGCTTCGCGGCTTTCAACTGGAGATCGGCATTGCCGACGATGCGATCGGCGACGGACACGATGGCGTGGGCGCGCTTGGCCTCCTGCTCGATCTGCTCGGGCGTCAGGGATTCGTCGGCCAGGCGTTCGAGTTGGGCGAAAAGATGGTTGTTCAGGTCGCCGAGCTTGTTTTTCATGATGCGTTTCCTTCGATGGCGGCCAGCTTGCGCTCGGCCGCGGCTATCCAGTTTCGAGAGGCTTGGTGCAGGCCGGATGTGCCGCTCGAGCTGATGCCGTGCATGCGGATGGTGTTGGTCCAGGCCTTGGCCGCGATCCGCGCGCCATAAGCGGTGCGCAGGTGGTCGGCCAACGCTTCGGCCGCGGCGCGGTGGCGACGGTGTTGATCCATGAGATCGCCAGTGCGGCTGTCGATCGAGGGCAGCGCGTCCAGGCGCTGGCGCAGGTCGGCGATGGTCTCGCGGATCAGATGCGGATCGGTGGGCCGCTTAGCCATGACGCACCTCCGCAACCCCGGCGGCATCCTCGCCCGCTTCCAGCGGCCGGGACAGCGCAACAGCGCCAGCAGCCTGCTGGCCATGCAGCACCGCCATCATGTCCGCCTTGAGCGGACGGGTACGCTGCGTGCGAATTGCAGGACAGGTCTGAGCTATGTAATCCGCGATCAGCGCGTCCTTCACCACTGCCAAGCTGGTGCCGGTTCCTGATGCGTCTCGCCGCGCTCGCTGGCGTTCGGCCACGATGAGCCGGATCCGGTCTGCCACACCCAGGCCGAAACCCAGATGGAACGACCTGCGATAGCGATCCGGCGGCGCGCGACGGAAGCTGCGCTGCCAGTGGTTCCGATAGGCCCGTTCCGAGGTGCCCTGGATCAGTTCGCAGAGATAGAGGGCGAATTCCACGTCCTCTGGTTGGCCGACCCATATATTCGTGCCGCGCCGCACCAGCGCCTGGCACTCGGCCAGCAGGCCAATGGCATAACTGGCCGCATCCAATGCCGGGTGCAAGCGGGCGCGGCCGGCGTTGTGTTCGCCCTCGGCGATTCCGGCGGTGCCGCGTTCGACCAGCTCGGTCTCTGTCACGCCATGCTCGGCGATGATCTTGGCTGCGATCCGCGCCGCCGCCTCGGCTTCGGCCTCGGATGATGCTGCGTCCGCCGCCCGGGCGCGCAGCGCCCTGATGCGGGAGATGACGTCGATGCGGTCAGCCTGTCAATCGGCATTCAAACGGGCCCCCTGATCGGCGTCCAAAAGTGACCCCTTTGGCGCGCGGGTGAGCAGGCCCGTGGCGGCGTAGCTTTCCAGCTGGCGCAGCCGACGCGGGCCTGCGTTTTGGAGGGTGTTCAGGCTCGGGTTTTGATGCGCCAGCTGTCGTTGCCGGTCTCGACGATGTCGCAGTGGTGGGTGAGCCGGTCGAGCAGCGCGGTGGTCATCTTTGCGTCTCCGAAGACGGTCGGCCACTCCCCGAATGCGAGGTTGGTGGTGACGATGACGGAAGTCTGCTCATAGAGCTTGCTGATCAGATGGAACAGCAGCTGGCCGCCGGACTGCGCGAATGGCAGGTATCCGAGTTCATCGAGGATGACGAAGTCGAGCCGCATCAGATGTTCTGCAAGCCGGCCTGCCCGTCCGGCACGGGCCTCGGCCTCCAGCCTGTTCACCAGATCGACGACATTGAAGAACCTGCCCCGGGCACCATTGCGGATGACCGCGCGCGCTATGGCCACAGAGATATGGGTCTTGCCGGTCCCGGTGCCGCCAACCAGCACGACATTGCGCTGTTGGCTGAGGAACTCCCCGCTGGCCAGATCTCGCACCAGGGTCTCGTTGATTGGGGTGTCATCGAAGGTGAACTCCTCGATCTCCCGGGCATAGGGCAGCTTGGCGGTGGTGATCTGGTATTTGACCGACCGCGCTTTCTTCTCGTTGATCTCGGCGGCCAGAAGATCTCCAACGATCTGGCGGGGTTCGTGCTGGCGGCGCACAGCCACCGCCATGAGTTCGTCATAAGCGGCGCGCATCCCGTAGAGCTTCAACTCGCCCATTGCAGCCATGATGTCAGCACGATCCATCAGCAGGCCCTCCGCAGCAGATCATAACGGGCGCAGTCCGCCACAGGCTCATGGGTCAACTGCAAGGCCGGAGAGGTCAGCAGAAGCGGTGGTGGTTCCGGATCTCGCCTGCGGGATAGAATATTGAGGATTACATCGGCAGAATGGACGCCTTGCGAGAGAGCTTCGGCACATGCCTTTTGAACCACAGGCATCCCTTCCGTCAGCACAGCGCCGAGGACCTTCACCATCTGGCGGTCGCCATCTGAGGAGCCCTGCAGCTTGCGGCGGATCTGTTCAAGAGCTCCGGGAAGAACCCAGTCCTTGAACGGTGCGCCGTTACGCAGCGCCCCGGGTTTGCGAAGCAGAACAGGCACATAATGCCAGGGATTGTAAACCGTTCGGTCCCGGCCGAAGTGACGCGGGTGGTCTCCGACCAGTCGGCCCTCCTGCCGGATCTCGATCCGCTCAGCATAGGCCCTGATCTCGACCTGCCGCCCGACAGCCGTTGCCGCGACGGAGTATTTGTTGTTGTCGAAGCGCACGAGACAGGTCTTTGACACCGCCGCAGGCAGTGAATGGAATCCGTCGAAGCGCCCGGCATAGGGGACAAGGTGCGGGCGCTCTTCCTGGAAGACCTGCCAGACGGTTTTGTCCGTCAGCTCCGGATGCTTGCTGGTTCTGGCCGAGGCGATGCACTTGTCCAGCAGCCAGGCATTCAGTTCCTCGTAGCTCTTGACCCTGACGCGGGGCGCGAAAAACCGCTGACGGACAGTGCCGACCTGGCTCTCCACCTGGCCTTTCTCCCAACCCGCAGCAGGGGTGCAGGCAACGGGTTCGACCAGATAATGGCTGGCCATCTGCAGGAACCGACGATTGTAGAGGCGTTCCTTGCCGGTGAAGATGGTCTCCACCGCCGTCTTCATGTTGTCGTAGATCCCGCGGGTGCAGGTGCCCTTGAAGAAGGCGAAAGCCCTGTCGTGGGCATCGAACACCATCTCCTGCGTCTCGCGCGGATAGGCCCGCACAAAGAACATCCGGCTGTGGCACAGGCGAACATGGGCCACTTTGATGGTGGTGGTCGCCCCATCGATCACCACAACCTCGTGGCTCCAGTCGAACTGATAGGCTTCACCGGGCGCAAAGCTCAGGGGCACGAAGGCGGCAGAAGCGCCTGAACTCTGAGTGCGTGCCCAGTTCGAGGCGTAGCGGCGCACCGCGTCATACCCACCTTCATAACCGAGACCGCTCAGTTCTTCGTAGATCTGTATCAGAGACTGACGTTCCCGGCTGGACCGCGCGGCGTTGACCTCCAGCAGCCGGTTGAGTTCCCCCAGCCAGGCACCCAGCTTCGGGCGCGGCTGCACCGTCCGGGTATAGGTGAACTCGGTAATCCCGGTGCGGATCACCTTCCGCACCACCTTCTTCGACAGCTTCAGGTCACGGCAGATCGTCTTGATCCCCTTGCCCTCGGTGAAATGTAGCCGCCTGATTTTTGCGATTGTCTCCACGATCAGCATCCCGTGCTCGGCCTCCGATAATCATCGAAGGCACAATGGACCCAACCCCCGGTCGGTGGGGTCCATTTTGGACGCCGATCACCCCAGAAGCGGGGTCCTTATTGCAAGCCGTTCAACATGGACGGCCTCTCCGTCGCCGTCGGCCGCGGGCTACGAATGGGAATGGGTCAAAATCCAGATCGGCCCCTCGCCGACCCGGCCGGCATGGAATGCTGGCGGGACGCTGGACGTAACGGCAGCGGACGATGACGGTGTGTTTTCAGCGTCGATCCCATGGGTCGAAGTCGGTGCAGAATATCAGATCAGGGTCCGCACCACCGGGCTCTATGGCGCCTCCGATTGGGCGGTCTCCGATCTCATCGTCGCCCGAGGCCCCTACGAAACGCTCGCGACACCGACGGCACCCTTGGCAACCGCGGTGAGCGCATCACGGATCAATATCACTGCGACGCAGGTGAGCGACTACCGGGTTCGGAAGTTGTGGATATACGCGAACAGCATCGACAGCCCACTGACGGCCAGCCTGCTGGACGACAGGTCGGCCGGCGCTTCGGTAACCGTCACCACGGCCGAGACCGGATTGGCCGCAGATACCACCCGCTACTATTTCACGCGCGCCTCCGACCAATGGGGCAACCTGTCGGATTTCTCGGCCAGCGCCAGCGCAACCACCACCTCCTGAAAATCTGAGGAACAGCCATGCCGGCACCCACTTTCAACCTGCCCGTTCTCGGGTCGGCGCCGAACCAGTATGCGACCGAGGAAGGGCTTGAGAACGCGGTCAATGCCTCGCTAGTGGCGGTGTGGAACGATGTCATTGCCAACGGCGGCAAGATATTCGCGACCCGTGCCCAGGCTGTCGAGGCCGGTCAGGCAGCGATCCCCGCCGCCTTGGTGCGGATCGTGACTATCGAGGGCACCGCCCTGGTCGTGCGCGGCCTGGGCGCCTCCGCTGACGATCCGCTGTTCGCGACCTATCCCTATTGGGGGGCGGTCTTGCGCCTCGACACCGCGAGCGAGGCGGCGGCACGCATCGCGGCCGACAATGCGGTGGGGTTCATATCGCTGGTAAACGCCGCGGCCGCGGCTCCTGCTGGTGGATCGACCATTGTTTCGGCCGAACTCTCCGCTGCAGCTGCAGCCAACGGTATCGCGGCGGGTGCCGGGTCCGTGGTCAGGCTGATCATGCCGGCCGGCGCCGAGGGCATGCTGCGCCTGCAGATCGCCGGCGACAGCGACAGGCCGATCATGCGCGAGCGTAATAATGCCAGCTTGCTGGCCAGCGACGTTTCGATAGGCGCTGCCTTGGTGCTTGAGCGGCGTGGTGGCAACTGGGTCCTGATTTCTGGGGCGGTGGGCACCGACCAGCATCGGCTGGAGCAATCCGACCGTGCCGCACAGGACGCTCTGCGCAGCGTGGCCATCGGCGCCAATGCGGATCTGCGCACCATCAACCTGGGCGGCGTGGGCGATGAATGGACCGCCGACCTGTCCTCGACCGTCACCAATGCCGGTGTCACCACGATTTCCACCTCGACGACCATCGAGATCCACCCCACTCGGACCAATACCACGTCGGAAATCTACCTGACCGTTGCCGGGATGCGCTATCAGATGCTCGACCCCGACGGCGCGGAGCTTCCGCCGGGATATTTCGTGGTCGGCCGCCGATATGTCCTGCGCCGCCGCAACACGGTGCTGCGCGTGGTCTCCGGCGATGTGACCGCCACGGATATTGCCGTGCTCACTGCCGATAAGGTTAGCAACGACAACCCCGTGAACACCGATGCGGGGTTTCAGGTCATGGACCTGGGCAGCAAGGTAACGTTCCTCCACGACGCCGAAGATAGCCCAGAACAGGCACCTCTCGACCAGAGCCTCGGCCTCCTCGTCGCCAGAGGTGAGCGCCCGGGCCCGTGCTAAAAGCGCAGGTAGAAGTTCAACGGTATTTTCGGTCATTCGCAGCCTCCCCTGGTATTGACCTTTCGATGAACTTCGCTCCGCAGAAATCGTTTCGGGGCGGATGGGTCACGGGCGGTGTTTGTCCTCCTTCCTTTCGCCAGTGACACGGGCAGCAGCAAGAGCGGCGTCCAGTTTCAGGGCCAGCACCACAAGCTTTGCGGAAGGATTTCCCGCATCGGGATCGGGGGGCGCTTTTTCTCGCGCCGTTCCGGGAGGATCGGATTTGGTCATTTTTATCTCATTTTCGTTGGATGTGCCGAGTCCACTGTGGACAATGCGACCCTCCCAACCTGGCAGATGGGCAAGTGTTCCCGCTGAGTAGAAAGTCCGACACAACGACCATCATCGGTCCCAACCCGTCGGTGCGCTCACAGGACGGCTTTTTGCATGTCGGATTACTATTCTTTCACGTGGGAACCATCGGTTACGAGATAAGTGCTGGCTGCCCGATGTAATGCGATCTGGCGGGTCCCATCTCTAGCTAGTCCGGCCGGTATCTTCCGGCGGCGAAATGGAGGTCCCAACATTGGGCACCGATAAAGAAAATCCGAACCCGCAGAAAACCGATCCGCAACAGGAGCAAAGCGGCTCCACGGGCAAGCAGCCCGGCGACGGTGACAAAAGCTCGTCCGCCGAGCAAAAGAGCGGACAAAGCAAGTAGGCATGGCCTTCAGGTTGTGTGTCACCGCGCCTCCTGATTGCAGCACTCCCGGTGAAGCGGCGCAACAAGGCATGACGATTCCTTTGTGCCGGCATGCGTTGCAGCTAGTAGCCGAGGGGCGTGGCGGTGGGTTCATCCCACCGCCATTGTTTGTCCTTAAGCAAGAGGTCTGAACATGATCAGAAGCGTGTCGCTGACAGATGCATTGAGCGGATTAACCGAGGTTTTCCAGAACCCGCCCTGGCATCTCGACGGCATCAGTCAGCATGTCAGAGGAAGCCTCGTGAAGCTGCGGCATGACGACGGCCGCGAGAGAATGATTCCGGTAAAGCTCGGCACAACCGGCCTGGACGAACGCTTTGCAGGATGGACAGGGGGCGGGAGGTCAGTCCTCCCCATCTCCTGATCAGCGGTCATAGCGTCTGAGGCTAGCGGGTATCGGGGCAGGGGGCGGCTCTTTTTGTGCTCCTTGTCGCGAAAGTCGCGGGTGCAGCAAGGGGTGCAGCCTGTAAAACTGTCGAAATATGCAGGGCGCTTTGGCAGGAGACATGCGCTAACCAGGACAGAGTTCACACGTTAAGACTTTGTCCCATGAAGCATTTATTCGCCGCCGTCGTCCTCGTCTCCATATCCGGCTGCTATTCGCCAGCCCCCCAGATTGATGCCACCGGCAGCGACAGCATCAAGGGCGTGGCAAACGGACATCGTCAGCCTACCGGAAATCGTAGCATTTGTTACGGAATCTAAAGAGTAGTCCTCGAGACCGAGGCCGGAGTTCGGCACCACCGAAAAGCTGTATACGGGCATCTTTCCTCAACACGGAGAACGGCTCTGCTGGCACAGACCATCTGGCCAGCAAGCAAAACACGCTTTGGTTGCATTGCTTGCACCCGTCAACAGGTTTTTGAACAATATAGTTTAGTTTTGCCTTATCTTGGATGAGCTAAGTCGCGACAACGCAAAGCGCGCGAAGATGAAGCGTCACCACCCGTAGGTCGAAGATCGGAAAGCATGGCCCCCGTCCCGGTTTGCCCGGGGCGGGGGCCATTTTGCGTTTCGGCGCCGATGCAGCCGTCAGCAGCCTTCGCTCTTGTCCACGACGCCGGGCTTGCTCCGGTCCTCGCACATGGCGGTGTTGGGCTTGGCCCCTCGCGGCTTGGCGGGCCATTCCTTCCCGCTCTCAGGGTCGGCCCGAGTGAACTCTTCCGGGTCGTGGGGCATCCCGTCGTGCTTGCCTTGGCCGTTCTCGCGTTCGGGATCGGTCGCGGGATTGTCCTTTGGTGTGGCTTGTTCTCTGGTCATGATGCTTCCTCCTGGCCTGACAACCAGCGCGTGGACGCGATGTTCCAGGCATCTACCCTTGGAGTAAGCCGGAGGACACCTCTCGCGAGCGGGCTCTACTGAGATGCTGGGCTATGCGCCGCTTCGACATGTGGCCTGAATTCGTGGGACACCGCACGGGATAACCCATTGATATTGCTTGTTGCGGCTCCGTGGGTCAATGGGGCACTCTGCCTCAATGATTTCATTGGGTTCCGGTACTTGTTTGACGCCCTCCGGGCCTACCAGTCCACCCTCCGAAACCCGCTTTATTCCGCCGTGGTATCGCGCGAGGCTGGGTCCGGCAGCAAACCGGATGGAGGCAGCGATGGCCGAGGCGAAACGCAGGCTGGCCGAGATGAACGCGCGCGCCGCCGCGCTCTACAGGGCCGATCCCAAGACCATGGGCGCTTTTCGCGGTCTCATGCTGGCCGCCGGGCGCGAGGGGCGCATCGGCCCGGCGATGAAAGAAATGATCGCCCTGGCCGTCGCCATCGGCCGCGGCTGCGAGGATTGCGTGCTCTTTCATGCCGCCGAGGCCCGGGCCCATGGCGCCGGGCGCGAAGAATTGCTGGAGGTCCTCGCCGTCGCCATCGAGATGTCGGGCGGGCCGGGAACGGTCTATGCGGCCAAGGCGCTCCAGGCCTTCGACCAGCTGCAGGGCGACGGTGGGGACGTCGGGCCTGAACGCGGGGCTTGAACCTGCCGCCCGGCCCCGGCATGGATGCGGGGATGCAGGCGCGCATCCGATCCGCGCCGGGAGGGGAACGTGACGGACAGGAAGATCAGGCTGGCGCTGAACGGTTTCGGCCGCATCGGCCGCTCGATCCTGCGCATCTGGGCGCAGGGCGGCTACGAAGACCTGGAACTGGTCTTGATCAACGACATCGCGCCGCTCGACAGCTGCGCCTATCTGTTCGAATACGACAGCGTCTTCGGCCCCTGGCGCGGGCAGGTCGGCACCGCCGAAGGGGCGCTGGTCGTCGACGGCCGGACGATTCCCTTCCATTCCGCGCCCGACCTGCGCCAGCTGGATCTGGCCGGTATCGACGTGGTGCTGGAATGCACCGGCATGACCGGCTCGCGCGCGGTGGTCGAGCGCGGGATCGAGGCCGGGGCCAAGGCGGTGCTGATCTCGGGGCCTTCGGACGAGGCCGATGCCACCGTGGTCATCGGCGCCAACGAATCCGGGCTGGCGGGGCACCGGGTCGTCTCGAACGCCTCTTGCACTACCAATGCGCTGGCGCCGCTGCTGCGGGTACTGGACGAACGCTTCGGCGTGGTCTCGGGGCAGATGACCACGGTGCATTGCTATACCGGCAGCCAGCCCACGGTGGACAAGCCGCGCGGCGATCCGGCGCGGTCGCGGGCGGCGGCGCTGTCGATGGTGCCGACGACGACCAGCGCCGGGCGGCTGATCGGCACCGTGCTGCCGCATCTGGCCGGACGGGTGGCGGCGCGGGCGATCCGGGTGCCGACCGCCAGCGTCTCCTGCATCGACCTGACCTTTGCCAGCGAGAAGCCGGCGGACGTGGCCTCGGTGAATGCGGTGCTGAAGGCGGCGGCCGAAACCTCGCCGGTCTTCGGCTGGACCGAGAAGCCGCTGGTGTCGAGCGACCTGCGGGCGCGCCCGGAATCCATCGTGGTCTCGGGGCGCGAGACCTCGGTGGCGGGCGGGCTGGTCCGGGTCTTCGGCTGGTATGACAACGAATGGGGCTTTTCCAACCGGATGCTGGACATGGCCCGGCTGATGGGGCGTCGCCCGGACGGGCACGGCGGCGCCGAGTGAACGGCTGGCCGTGAAAAAGGGGCCGGAAAACCGGCCCCGTCACTCGTTACCCACGCTTGGTTCAGCGGTGCAGGTCGAAGCGGTCGGCATCCATGACCTTGGACCAGGCCGCGGCGAAGTCGCGCACGAACTTTCCGGCATTGTCGTCCTGGGCATAGACCTCGGCATAGGCGCGCAGGATCGAGTTCGAGCCGAAGACCAGATCGACCCGGGTGGCGGTGTGTTTCACCGCTCCGGTCTTGCGGTCGCGGATCTCGTAGAGATTGCCGCCCACCGGCACCCAGCTGTTGGCCATGTCGGTCAGGGTCACGAAGAAGTCGTTGGTCAGGGCGCCCGGGCGCTGGGTGAACACGCCATGCGTCGTGCCGCCATGGTTGGCGCCGATGGCTCGCATGCCGCCCATCAGCACCGTCATCTCGGGCCCGGTCAGGCCCATCAGCTGGGCGCGGTCCAGCAGCATCTCCTCGGGCGAGACGACGTATTCCTGCTTCTGCCAGTTGCGGAAGCCGTCGGCCAGCGGCTCAAGCACCGCGAAGGATTCGACATCGGTCTGCTCGGCCGTCGCATCGCCGCGCCCGGGCGAGAAGGGCACCGCGATGTCGAAGCCGGCGGCCTTGGCGGCCTGTTCGACGCCCAGGTTGCCGCCCAGCACGATCACGTCCGCCAGGCTGGCCCCGGTCTCGGCCGCGATCGGTTCCAGCACGGCCAGCACGCGGGCCAGGCGCTCGGGCTCGTTGCCGGCCCAGTCCTTCTGCGGCGCCAGGCGGATGCGCGCGCCGTTGGCGCCGCCGCGATGGTCCGAGCCGCGATAGGTGCGGGCGCTGTCCCAGGCGGTGGCGACCAGATCCTGCACGCTCAGCCCCGAAGCCGCGATCCGGGCCTTGACCGCCGCCACGTCGTAATCGGTGCGGCCGGCGGGGATCGGGTCCTGCCAGATCAGGTCCTCGGCCGGAACGTCCGGGCCCTTGTAGCGCGCCTTCGGCCCCATGTCGCGGTGGGTCAGCTTGAACCAGCCGCGGGCGAAAGCGTCACTGAAGGCGTCGAAATCGTTCATGAACCGCAACGAGATCTCGCGATAGACCGGGTCGACCTTCAGCGCCATGTCGGCGTCGGTCATCATCGGCATCCGCCGGATCGAGGGGTCCTCGACATCGACCGGCATGTCCTCTTCGGCGATGCTGATCGGCTGCCATTGCGAGGCGCCGGCCGGGCTGTGGGTCAGCGTCCATTCATGCTTGAACAGCATCTGGAAAAAGCCGTTGTCCCATTTCGTCGGGTCGGTGGTCCAGGCGCCTTCCAGGCCCGAGACCATGGTGTTGCGGCCGATGCCGCGGCCCTTGGTGTTCATCCAGCCCAGGCCCTGGAACTCGGGGCCGGCGGCCTCGGGGTCGGGGCTGAGGTCGGCGACATTGCCATTGCCGTGGCACTTGCCGACGGTGTGGCCGCCGGCGGTCAGCGCGACGGTCTCCTCGTCGTCCATGCCCATGCGGGCGAAGGTCTCGCGCATCATGTTGGCGGTGGCCTGCGGGTCGGACTTGCCGTTCACCCCCTCGGGGTTGACGTAGATCAGGCCCATCTGCACCGCGGCCAGCGGATTGACGAGGCTTTTCGCGTCGCCCAGGTCGCCATAGCGGTTGTCGCTGGGGGCCAGCCATTCCTTTTCCTCGCCCCAATAGGTGTCCTTCTCGGGGTGCCAGATGTCCTTGCGGCCGAAGGCGAAGCCATAGGTCTTCAGGCCCGCGACCTCATAGGCGATGGTGCCGGCCAGCACGATCAGGTCGGCCCAGCTGATCTTGTTGCCGTATTTCTTCTTGATCGGCCACAGCAGGCGGCGGCCCTTGTCGGTGTTGACGTTGTCGGGCCAGCTGTTCAGCGGCGCGAAACGCTGGTTGCCGGTATTGGCGCCGCCGCGGCCGTCGCTGGTGCGGTAGGAGCCGGCGATGTGCCAGGCGGTGCGGGCGAACATGCCGACATAGCTGCCGTAATCGGCCGGCCACCAGTCCTGGCTGTCGGTCATCAGCGCCCGCAGGTCGGATTTCAGCGCCTCGACATCCAGTTTCTTCAGCTCTTCGTCATAGTCGAAATCCACACCCAGCGGATTGGTCTTGGCGTCCTGCTGATGCAGGATGTCCAGGTTCAGGGCATTGGGCCACCACGCGGTGACCGAACTGCCCATCGCGGTATTGCCGCCATGCATCACCGGGCATTTCCCGGCCATCCTGATGTCGTTTCCGTCCATGCTGGCTCTCCTCTGATGGGCCGCTCGCGCGTTTCCGAAAAGGCGGTTCGCCGAGCGAATCTGCGCCTTAATCCCTGTTCTAGCAGCTTTGAGGATTGCTGGAATTTATAAGTTATAATTCCAACCATAATCAAAAATTATGATGGGCGTCGGGCAGTCACAGCCAGTACTCGCGCAGGGCGAAATCCCGGTCCAGCAGGACGATCTCGGCGCGGCGGCCGGGGGCCAGCGCGCCATGGCTGGCTTGCAGGCCCAGCAGCGCCGCGGGCTCGGCCGTGGCCATGCGCAAGGCGCGTTCCGGCGCGATGCCGGCCAGTCGCACCAGGTTGGCGACGGCCTGCGGCAGGGTCAGGTCGGCCCCGGCCAGGGTGCCGTCGGCCAGCGTCAGCCGGCCGTCGCGGCGCAGGATCTGCCGGCCGCCCAACGCCATCTCGGTCAGGTCGGTGCCGGCGAAGGCCATGCAATCGGTGACCAGGAACAGGCCCTCGGGCCGCGCCGCCAGGGCCAGCCGCATCGCCGCCGGATGCACATGGATGCCGTCGGCGATCAACCCGGCGCGGGCATCGCCCGACAGCACCGCGCCGGCCAGCCCCGGCGCGCGGTGGCCGATCTGGCTCATGGCGTTGAACAGATGCGTCGCGCAGCGGGCGCCGGCGGCAAAGGCCGCCTGCGCCGCGTCATAGCTGCAATCGCTGTGGCCCAGGCTGACGATGGCGCCGGCGCCGGCCAGCGCGGCGATCTGCTGCGGGCTGGCCGCCTCGGGCGCCAGGGTCACCATCAGCGCCGGCAGCTGCCGCGCCGCCTCGCAAAGCCGGGCCAGGTCCTGTTCGCCCATCGGCCGGATCAGCGCCGGGTCATGCGCGCCCTTGCGCCGCGGGTCCAGATGCGGCCCTTCCAGATGCAGGCCCAGGAATCCCGGCACCTGCGCCCGCGCCGCGGCGATTCCCAGCGCGACGACATGGGCGGTGGCCTCGGGCGTGTCGGTGATCAGCGTCGGCAGCACCCCCGCCGTGCCCAGGCCGCGATGCGCGGCGCAGATGCGGCGCAGGCCGGCGACGTCCGTCCGGCCGTCCAGCATCAACCCGCCGCCGCCGTTCACCTGCAGATCCAGGAAGGCGGGGGCCAGGATGCCGGTCACCGCGCGGCGGTCCTCGGTGGGCGCCTCGACCTCGGGCAGGATCGCGGCGATCTCGCCTTCCTCGATCACCAGCGCATGGCCGTCGATCATGCGGGCGCCGTCGAAGATGCGGGCGCCGGTCAGGACCTCGCGCGCCATCATAGCGTCTCCGTCACCTTGCGCAGATGCGGCGGCGTGTCGGGGTCGAAGCCGCGCCGCCGCGCCAGCGCCTCGATGAAGCCGTAGAAGCCGGCGATGGTCACCAGCGGCGCCACCAACGGATGCAGCCCGGAAACGGTGGGCAGGGGGGTGGCGCCCGCGACCTCGGTGCCGGTGACGAAGACATCCGCCCCCTGCGCCGCCAGACGCTCGGCCGTGGCCCGAAGCTGGGGCAGGGCAGCGTCCTCGATTCCCAGCGCCAGCACCGGAAAGCCGGCCTGCACCAGGGCGGCGGGGCCGTGCAGCACCTCGGCGGCGGAATAGGCCTCGGCGTGGATGCCCGAGGTCTCCTTGAATTTCAGCGCCGCTTCGCAGGCGATGGCGAAGGCCGGGCCGCGGCCCAGGACATAGGCCGACGAGGCCCGCGCCAGCCGCGCCGACAGCGGCGACCAGTCGAGCCCCGCCGCCTCGCCGAAGGCCTCGGGCAGGGCGGCCACGGCGTCTTGCAGGGCATGATCCTCGCGCCATTCCGCCAGCAGCGACAGCCCGGCCAGCACCGAGCAGACGAAGGTCTTGGTCGCGGCGACGCTTTTTTCCTCGCCCGCCTGCAAGGGCAGGCAATGGGCCGAGGCGCGGGCCATCGGGCTGGTCTCGGCGTTGGTGATGGCGACCGACAGCGCCCCGCCCTGCCCGGCGGCGCGCATCATCTCGACCCCGTCCGGGCTGCGGCCGGATTGCGAGATGCCGATGCAGGCCGCCTTGCCCAGCCGCAGCGGCCGGCGATAGACCGAGGCGATCGATGGCCCGACCGAGGCGACCGGCACCCCGGCCTCCAGCTCGATGGCATATTTCAGATAGGTGGCGGCATGGTCCGAGGAGCCGCGCGCCACCGTCACCACCAGGTCCGGGTCCTTGCGGCGCAGGGCATGGGCCGCATCCGCCACAGCGTCGCGCGACAGCGCCAGGAAGCGGGCGGCGGCCTGGGGGATCTCGGCGGTTTCGCGCGCCATATGCGTCTGGCTCATCTCGGGCTCCTTTCGGCCTGCGCGGCAGGCGGCGGCGGGTCGTTGACGCCGGCCTCGTCCCGCCGGGCCAGGTGCAGGGCACCGTCCAGGCCGGTTCCCAGCGGCGCCTGCAACCGCCAACGGCCTTGCAGGCGCGCGGCGTAATGCGGCCCCAGCCCGCCCAGGAACACCACCGGCAGATCGCGGCCGGCCTGCAAGGTCTGAATCATCTCGCCCAGCTGGGCCACGGCGGCGGCGAAGATGCGCTCGCCCGCCGGGTCGGTGCCGGCGACGATGCGCGGCGCAAAGGCCGCGAATTCCACCGGCCGGGCGCGCAAGCCGAAGCCGATCACCCCCTCGACCCCGCCCAGTTCGTCCAGCACCGCGCGCAGCAGCGGGGTCGTCGGCGCGAAGCCGTCCTCGGCGCGCAGCGCCTCGGCCAGCAGCGCCCGGCCCAGCACCGCGCCGCTGCCCTCGTCGCCCAGCAGGAAGCCGCGCCCGCCGTATTGCCGCACCGCGCCGCCGGCCTGCACCGCCAGGACCGAGCCGGTGCCGACGGCGACGACGATGCCGTCCGCGTCCCCCAGCGCCCCGGCGGCCGCTGTCGCGGCATCGGTGAGGATGCGCGCGCGGCGAAAGGGCAGCATGGCTTGCAGCCGGCGGGCGGCGGCGGTGACATTGGCGCCGGCCAGGCCGAGCACGGCGGTCAGTTCCTCCAGGCGGCCGCGACCGGCCTGCAGCAAGGCGGCGCGGGCGGCGGCGAGGATATTGGCGCAGGCGGCCTCGGTCTCGACCGAGATGTTCGCCGGCCCCGCCGCGCCGCGGCCCAGGATCCGGCCCGAGCCGTCCGCGACGGCGGCGCGGCAGCCGCTTCCGCCGCCGTCTATGCCCAGGAAATATGCCATGGCGACTCCTTTGCGGGGCAAGATAGCAGAACCCCGCCGCAGCGGGAGGGGGCATCCGCGCCGCCCGATCCTGCGCCGCGCGGCCGCCAGCAGACGGCTGAAAAGGCCCCCGCGATGCAGCACAACGGACGGAAAGCGGGGAAATCGCCTCGACTCGCCCGCAAATGGCCTGCTTTTTTCAGCTGATGCCGGTCGGACCCGGAACGGCTTTCCGTCCCGGCGCTCGCTCGGACTTCTTGTCCGGCAGCCTGCTAGACCACCACCACGCCCGAATGCTTGGCCTTGTGCTCGGGCTCGACATGGATGGTGATCTGCGCGTCGGGCAGCTTCTTCTTCAGCGCCTGCTCGATGCGGTCGCAGATCGTATGCGCGGCCTCGACCGTGGTGTGGCCGTCCACCACCAGGTGGAAGTCGATGAAGGTGCGCGGCCCGGCGTGGCGGGTGCGCAGGTCATGCGCCTCGATGGCGCCGGCCGCCGCGTCCGAGATGGTGGCGCGGATGTCCTCCAGGGTCTCCTCGGCCACCGCCTCGTCCATCAGCCCCGACAGCGAGCGGGTCATCACCTTCCAGCCCGACCACAGGATGTTCAGCGCCACCAGCGCCGCCAGCGCCGGGTCCAGCACCGCCCAGCCGGTCAGCACCGCCAGCGTGACCCCCAGCACCACCCCGACCGAAGAGATCACGTCGGTCAGCAGGTGATGCCCGTCCGCCACCAGCGCCGGCGAACGCAGCGCCCGCCCGCGCGCGATCAGCACCCAGCACCACCAGCCGTTCAGCGCCGAGGCGGCGACGTTCACCAGCAGGCCCGCCCCCGGCGCCGCCAACACCGGCGGGTTCTGGAACCCGTCCCAGGCCTCGCGCAGGATCAACAGCGCGGCGACGATGATCATCACCCCCTCCAGCACGGCGCTGAAGAACTCGGCCTTGTGGTGGCCATAGGGGTGGTCCTTGTCGGCGGGCTTGGCCGCGACGCGGATCGCGATCAGCGCCGCCACCGCGGTGGCCACGTTCACCGTGCTTTCCAGCGCGTCCGACAGCAGCGCGATCGAGCCGGTCAGCCACCAGGCCAGCGCCTTGAGCCCCAGCACGCTGATACCGACAACGATGCTGCCGAGGGCGAGCTTTTCGGTGCTCGATCGGGATGATAGGAGCATGGGCCGGCCTTTCCGAATCCGTGGAGCGCGCCTTTTAGCGCCGAAGCCCGGCGCCGCCAACCTGTCGGCCGATCAGCGCGACATGAAGACGGCGGCGGCCTGGGTGCGGTTGACCACGTCCAGCTTGTGGATGATTTCGGCGACATGGTAATCCACCGTCCGCCGCGACATGTCGGTGATCAGCGCGATTTCGGCATTGGTCTTGCCGCGCGACAGCCAGTCCAGGATCTCGATCTGGCGCGGCGACAGCCGTTTGAGCCGCAGCGCATGGTCCAAGGCCGGGCGGCGTCCGGCCGACAGGCCCACGGCGCGGCTGCTGAGCAGCCCGGCCAGCACCTGCGCCGCCTGCCGCATCTCGGCGGCGGGAAAGGGCATCGCTCCGCGTGACACCAGCGCCAGCATCGAGCGGGTCCCGTCCGCCCGGTTCATCGGCACGGTGACGCCCCAGCGCACGCCGGCGGCGCCGACGAATTCGTGGAACTCGTATTCGCCCAGGCGGTGCAGGTCCGGCGTGCGCCACAGCCAGGTCGGCTGCGTGCTGACCGCATGGC
The DNA here is from genome assembly GCF_900005615.1 of Paracoccus aminovorans. Classification (NCBI taxonomy): domain Bacteria; kingdom Pseudomonadati; phylum Pseudomonadota; class Alphaproteobacteria; order Rhodobacterales; family Paracoccaceae; genus Paracoccus; species Paracoccus aminovorans. Next base: position 696,002 of record NZ_LN832559.1, read on the forward strand.
GCAGCAGCGGATCGCGGTCGTAGAGGTCCAACTGCTCGTATTCCCGCAGCGCGCCCTGGGTCCAGGTGGACAGCAGCGATTCCTGCATCACCGAGCGCGGCGTGGGCTTGTCCAGGGCCAGATTGAAGCTCTGGCAGCCCAGTGCCTCGGCGGCATTGCGCAAGGCGGCGCGCAGTTCGGCCAGCGTCTGGACGGCGGCGGTCTCTTCGGCCGCGCGCGCCAGCACGGCCAGCAGGCTGGGCGCCTGTGCGCGGGCAAGGTTCTGCTGGGTCTGGTGATCGTCGGGCATGACCGGAACGGGGGCTTCCTCGGAACCATGGGCGGATCGCGGCCACTGGTGATTCTACCGGTTGCCGCAGGCAGCGATCTGGATCATGCGGGAAAAGCGGTCGTCGGATCCAGCCCAGTTGCGCCTTCCCGATATAACATTTGAATGGCACGCAGGTAATCAGTTTCGGCACAAGGCAGCCGGCTTCGGACTGCGATCGCGGCGACCGCGCCCGGACCTGGAGGGCCGGCGCCGCAATGGAAAAGGGGCCCGCAGGCCCCTTTCCGTTCACTCTGCCGGCACCGCGGCCAGGTCCTCGACCTCGGCGATGGGGTGCTTCAGATGCGGCAGCATCTCGCGCGGGCAGACCTGCACGAAATTGGCCTTTTCCTCGGCCCAGTTCTGCAGGATCTCCTCGGCCCGGCGCGATCCGGTCTCTTCGGCGTGGCGTTCGATCAGGTGCTTCAGCTGCCCTTCCCAATGCGCCTGCGTCACCGGGCACAGGATCAGCGTCTCGGCGTTGATATAGTCGCGCGCCAGCCCCTCGCGGTCATAGAGATAGGCCATGCCGCCGGTCATGCCGGCGCCGAAGTTGGCGCCGATCCGGCCCAGGATCACGGCGACGCCGCCGGTCATGTATTCGCAGCCGTTGGAACCGCAGCCCTCGATCACCACCTTGGCGCCCGAGTTCCGCACCGCGAAGCGTTCGCCCGCGCGGCCGGCCGCGAACAGATGGCCATCGGTGGCGCCGTAAAGCACGGTGTTGCCGATGATCGTGTTCTCGACCGCCGCCAGCGGCGAGCCCATCGGCGGCCGCACCACGATGGTGCCGCCCGACAGGCCCTTGCCGACATAGTCGTTGGCATCGCCCGAGACCTCGATCTTCAGCCCCGGCGCCGCGAAGGCGCCTAGCGACTGGCCGGCGCTGCCGGTCAGCCGCACGGTCAGGTGATCGGGCTGCAGGTTGTTGCGCATGCCGAAGGTCTGCACGATCATCGAGGAGGTGCGGGTGCCGACCGTGCGCTGGGTGTTCCTGACCGCATAGCTGAGCTGCATCTTCTCGCCGTCCGAGAAGAAGCGGCCGGCGTCGCGGATGATCTCGGCGTCCAGCGTGTCCGGCACCGCGTTGCGCGGCTTCGAGCGGTCGTAGACGATCTTTTCCGACCCGTCGACGGTGATCAGCAGCGGGTTCAGATCCAGATCGTCGAGCGACTTGTCGCCCCGGCTGACCTGGGTCAGCAGATCGGCGCGACCGATCACCTCATCGAGCGAACGCGCGCCGATGCTGGCGAGGATCTCGCGCACCTCGGTCGCATAGAAGGTGATCAGGTTCACCACCTTGTCGGCCGAGCCGGTGAACATCGCCCGCAGCTTTTCGTCCTGGGTGCAGACGCCGACCGGGCAGGTGTTCGACTGGCACTGGCGCACCATGATGCAGCCCATGGCGATCAGCGCCGCGGTGCCGACGCCGTATTCCTCGGCCCCCATCATCGCCGCCATGACGATGTCGCGGCCGGTGCGCAGGCCGCCGTCGGTGCGCAGCGTGACGCGATCGCGCAACCGGTTCATCGCCAGCACCTGATGCGCCTCGGTCAGGCCCATCTCCCACGGCAGGCCGGCGAACTTGATCGAGGTCGCGGGCGACGCGCCGGTGCCGCCGTTGTGACCCGAGATCAGGATCACGTCGGCCTTGGCCTTGGCCACGCCCGCCGCGATGGTGCCGACGCCCGAGGACGCCACCAGCTTCACCGTGATCTTGGCACGCGGGTTGATCTGCTTCAGGTCATAGATCAGCTGCGCCAGATCCTCGATCGAATAGATGTCGTGGTGCGGCGGCGGCGAGATCAGCGTCACGCCCTTGGTCGAATGCCGCAGCCGCGCGATCAGATCGGTGACCTTCATGCCGGGCAGCTGGCCGCCCTCGCCGGGCTTGGCACCCTGAGCCACCTTGATCTCCAGCTCTTCGCAGGCGTTCAGGTATTCCGCGGTGACGCCGAAGCGCCCCGAGGCGACCTGCTTGATCTTGGCGCAGGGGTTGTCGCCATTGGGCAGCGGATGGCTGTGCGCCGGGTCCTCGCCGCCTTCGCCGCTGTCGGACTTGGCGCCGATGCGGTTCATGGCGATGTTCAGCGTCATATGCGCCTCGGGCGACAGCGCGCCCAGCGACATGCCCGGCGTCACGAAACGCTTGCGGATCGAGGTGATCGATTCCACCTCTTCCAGCGGCACCGGCTTGCCCAGCGGCTTGATGTCCAGGAGGTCGCGGATATGGATCGGCGGGTTCGCCCGCATCGTCGCGGTGAACTGCTTCCAGACGTCATAGGACGCCTTTTCGCAGGCGATCTGCAGCAGCTTCATGGTGTTGGCTTCCCAGGCGTGTTTTTCGCCCGAGCGGCGCGCCTTGTAGAAGCCGCCCACCGGCAGCAGTTCGGTGGTGTCGGAATGAAAGCCCTTGGCGTGGATGTCCTCCAGCTTCGCCTGCAAGCCGTGCAGGCCGATGCCGGAAATCCGCGACTGCATGCCGGGGAAATATTCCGCGACCATGGCGCGCGACAGCCCCACCGCCTCGAAGTTCAGCCCGCCGCGATAGGAGCTGAGCACCGAGATCCCCATCTTGGCCATGATCTTCAAGAGGCCGGCGTCGATGGCATCGCGATAGTTGCGCATGTTGTCGATCAGGCTGCCCGAGAGCAAGCCGCGCTCGATCCGCTCGGCGATGGTGTCCTGCGCCAGATAGGCGTTCACCGTGGTCGCGCCGCAACCGATCAGCACCGCGAAGTAATGCGGGTCGATGCATTCCGCCGCGCGCACGTTGACCGAGCAGAAGGTCCGCAGCCCCTTGCGGGTCAGCCAGGAATGAATGGCGCTGGTCGCCAGGATCATCGGCAGGCCGATGCGGCTGGGGCCGATCTTTTCATCCGTCAGCACCAGATGGCCGGCGCCGGAACGCACGGCGTCCTCGGCCTCGGCGCGGATGCGGGCCAGGGCCTCGGCCAGGGCCTCGGGCCCGGCGCCGTCGGCGAATGTGCAGTCGATCTGAGTCACCGCCTCGCCGAACATCCGCATCATCTCGGCGAATTCGCCATTGGCGACGAAGGGGCTTTCCAGCAACAGGATCTCGGTCTGGGCACTGGATTCGTCCAGCACGTTCTTGAGGTTGCCGAAACGCGTCTTCAGGCTCATCACCCGGGTCTCGCGCAGCGAGTCGATGGGCGGGTTGGTCACCTGCGAGAAATTCTGGCGGAAGAAATGCGACAGCGGCCGATACTGGCCCGACAGCACCGCCGGCGGCGTGTCGTCGCCCATCGAGGCCAGCGCCTCCTTGCCGTCCTCGGCCATGGGCGCCAGCATCGATTCGATTTCCTCGACCGTATAGCCGGCGGCGATCTGGCGGCGGCGCAGTTCCTCGCCGGTAAAGACCAGTTCCTCGGGCAGGTCGCGCATCACCTCGGACAGTTGCACCACCTTCTCGATCCACTCGCCGAAGGGCTGGGCCGAGGCAAGGTAATCCTTGATCTCGCGGTCGTGGTAGAGCTTGCCCTCGGCCATGTCGACGGCGATCATCTGGCCCGGACCCAGCGCGCCCTTTTCGCGCACCGTGGTCTCGTTCACCGGCACCATGCCGGCTTCCGAACCGGCGATCAGCAGGTTGTCGCCGGTGACGACATAGCGCAGCGGCCGCAGCCCGTTGCGGTCCAGGCCGCCGCAGACCCAGCGCCCGTCGGTCATCGCCAGCGCCGCCGGCCCGTCCCAGGGCTCCATCACCGCGTTGCAATAGGCATACATGTCCGCCCAAGCCTGTGGCATGTCGGTGGTGGCCTTGGACCAGGCCTCGGGCACCAGCATGGTCTTGGTCATCGGCGCCGAGCGGCCCGAACGCACCATGACCTCGAACACCGCGTCCAGCGCCGCCGAATCGGACGAGCCGCCGGGGATGATCGGCTTGATGTCCTCGGCCATCTCGCCGAAGGCGCGGCTGGCCATCCGGATCTCGTGGCTGCGCATCCAGTTCGAGTTGCCCTTGAGCGTGTTGATCTCGCCGTTATGGGCCAGCATGCGGAAGGGCTGCGCCAGCCACCATTGCGGGAAGGTGTTGGTCGAATAGCGCTGGTGATAGATCGCGAAGGCGCTTTCAAAGCGCTCGTCCTTCAGGTCGGGATAGAATTCCGCCACCTGCTCGGCCAGCATCATGCCCTTGTAGATGATCGACCGGCAGCTGAGCGTGCACAGGTAAAGGCTGCTGATCTGCGCCGCCAGCGCCGCCTTTTCGATGCGGCGGCGGATGATGTAGAGTTCGCGCTCGAACTGCTCCTGGTCGATGTCCTTTTCGCAGCGGATCAGGATCTGCTCGATCTCGGGGCGGGTGGCATTGGCCTTTTCGCCCAGCACGCCGGTGTTCACCGGCACATGCCGCCAGCCATAGATGTAGTGGCCCATGCGCAGGACTTCGGATTCGACGATGGTTCGGCAGGCCTCTTGCTGGGCGAAATTGGTGCGCGGCAGGAAGCACTGGCCGACCGCGATCAGCTTGTTCTGATCCGGCTCGTGCCCGGTGCGGCGCACCTGGTCGTAGAAAAAGCGCACCGGGATCTGCACATGGATGCCGGCCCCGTCGCCGGTCTTGCCGTCCGCGTCCACCGCGCCGCGGTGCCAGATCGCCTTCAGCGCGGTGATGCCGGCCTCGACCACCTTGCGGCTGGATTTGCCGTCCAGATTGACGACCAGCCCGACGCCGCAGGAGGAATGTTCGTCCTCGGCGCGATAAAGCGAATGCTCGGCCATCCAGTCGCGGCGGCCCTGCTCTTGCTGTTCCCAATCCTGCATGTTCACGTCCGTGACTCCTTCATAAGCTGCCGCGGGGTGCCGGCGCCCTGGCCGCGCACCATCTGCAGGTCGCAATCATATTCCGGCGTGGTCGAGCCGAAGCCGGGCTGACCGGGGAACGAAAAGCTCACCGGGCTGTCGTTGGTCTCTTCCCGCGCGCCGGTCCAGTCCTGCGAGGTCTCGACCCCGCCGTAGAAGCGGCCCTGGGCGCGGCTGATGAATTGCTGGCCCTTGCGGGTGATCAGCACGTCGCCCGACTCGCTGTAGGTGATCAGTTCGAAGCGGGTGACCTCCAGCGCCACGCCGTCGATCTGCACCTTCTCGCCCGTCAGTTCGTCATGGCCGACATGGTGCAGGCGCTCGCCGTTGTTCGAGCGGGTCCAGAAATCGAAATCGTCCTGCCCGGTCCGGGCCAAGGTGCTGAACGAGGCATGGTCCTCGGCCGCGTCCTCGAGCACGTCCACCAGCCCCGTGCGCAGGTCGGTGCTTTCCATCCAGCGCGTCTCCTTGTCGATGCGCGATTGGTAGGTGGCGCCCTCGCGAGTGAAATAGGTCACCCATTGGTCGCCCGGCGCGTCGCCCGAGCAGCGATAATGCTGCGAGACGGTGCAGCTGCGGTTCTGCACCGTCATCTCCAGCTTGCAGCCCGAGGGCGGGGTGAAATTGGCGGCGCCGGCGGGCAGGGCGAAAAGCGTCAGCAGGGCTGCCGTTCCGGCCGCCAGCGCCTGGCGGTGGATGCGCGGTGCCCGGTTTGCGCGTCTGGGGTGCGTCATGGTCGCCCCCTATTCCGCCGCGATGCGGGCGGCATCGGAGAGGAAGCCGGCGATGCTGTCGGCGGCCTCGCGGCCGTCGCGGATCGCCCAGACCACCAGGCTGGCGCCGCGCACGATGTCGCCCACGGCAAAGACGCCGGGCAGGCTGGTCTGATGCGTCTGGTAATCGGCCTTGATCGTGCCCCAGCGGGTCACTTCCAGCCCCTCGACGCCCCAGAGCCGCGGCAGCTCCTCGGGCTCGAAACCCAGCGCCTTGATCACCAGGTCGGCCGGTTCGTCGTAATCTGCGCCCTCGATCAGTTCAGGCGACTGGCGGCCGCTGACGTCCGGGGCGCCCAGCCGCATCTTCTGGATGCGGACCGAGGCGATGGCGGGCAGCCCATCCACATCGACCTCTTGCGCCTGCATGGCCTCGCCGGGAACATGGCCGGAAAAGGCGCCGGGGGCGGAAAGCCACACGAATTCGACGCCCTCTTCCTCGGCGTTCTGTACCTCGCGCTGGCTGCCGGGCATATTGGCGCGGTCGCGGCGATAGAGGCATTTCACCGATTGCGCGCCCTGGCGGATGGCGGTCCGCACGCAGTCCATGGCGGTGTCGCCGCCGCCGATGACCACGACGCGCTTGCCGCGGGCGTTCAGCTCTCCGTCCTCATAGTCGGGGATCTCGTCGCCCAGATCGACCCGGTTCGAGGCGGTCAGATAGTCCAGCGCCCGCACCACGCCGCGCGCCTCGGCATTGTCGATGTCCAGGTCGCGGGTCTTGTAGACGCCGGTCGCGATCAGCACCGCGTCATGCTTGCCGCGGATGGCGTCGAAGCTGATGTCCTCGCCGACATTGGCGTTCAGCACGAATTCGACGCCGCCGTCGCGCAGCAGCTGGCTGCGGCGCTCGACCACGTCCTTTTCCAGCTTGAAGCCGGGGATGCCGTAGATCAGCAGCCCGCCGGCGCGGTCGTGGCGGTCGTAGACCGTGACCTGGAAGCCCATGCGGCGCAGCCGGTCGGCGGCGGCCAGGCCGCCGGGACCGGCGCCGATGATGCCGATGGATTCCGGGCGTTCCTGCGCCGGGGCGGCGGGCTTGACCCAGCCTTCCTCCCAGGCGGTGTCGGTGATGTATTTCTCGATGGCGCCGATGGTGACGGTGCCGTGGCCGGATTGCTCGATGACGCAATTGCCTTCGCACAGCCGGTCCTGCGGACAGATGCGGCCGCAGATCTCGGGGAAGGTGTTGGTCTCCTGGCTGCGGAAATAGGCCTCTTGCGTGCGGCCCTCGGCGGTCAGGCGCAGCCAGTCCGGAATGTTGTTGTGCAGCGGACAATGGCTCTGGCAATAGGGCACGCCGCATTGGCTGCAGCGGCTGGCCTGCTCCTTGGCCTTGGCATCGGCGAATTCGCGATAGATCTCGTGAAAGTCTTCCCAGCGGGATGCGGCGTCGCGCTTTTCGGGCATCTCGCGCCCGATGGTGACGAACTTGAGCATCTTTTGCGTGGCCATGGCTGCGCGTCCTTCGGCAGGGGGTGTCCCCTGCCTGATAGATCAGCCCGCAGCCGAATAAAAGTCATCTAAGCTGACCTATTTAACGTTTTCCTGCGCCCACCTTCCATTTTCTGCAGATGAGGCGTGGAAAATAGGTCAGTATAAGTTACCAACCTGCCTGCAAAGCCAGCAGAACCACGGCGCCGACCACGATTCGCCACCAGGCGAACAGCGCATAGCCATGGGCCGAGACATAGTTCAGCAGCCAGCGCACCACGATCACCGCCGCGATGAAGGCGCAGACGAAGCCGACCAGGATGTTTCCGGCCGCCGCCGCATCCAGGATGTCGCGGTTCTTGTAGAGGTCATAGACGAAAGCGCCCAGCATGGTCGGCATGGACAGGAAAAAGCTGAATTCCGCGGCAGATCGCTTGTCGGCGCCCAGAAGCAGGGCACCGACGATGGTCGCCCCCGACCGCGACACGCCGGGAATCATCGCCAGGCACTGGATGAAGCCGATGGCGATGGCGGTGCCGATGGGGATGTCCTCGGCGGCGTGATAGCGCGGGTGCTTGACCATGCGGTCCACGAACAGCAGCACGACGCCGCCCAGGATCAGCATGGATGCGATCAGGACAGGGGTCTCGAACAGGACCTCCTTGATGACCTTGTGCGCCAGCACCCCGATCACCACTGCGGGCAGGAAGGCCAGCAGCACCGCGGCGATGAACCGGCGCGCGCGCGGATCATGCGGCGCACTGGAGAAGATGCGCCACAGCTTGCCGGCATAGACCCCCAGGATCGCCAGGATGGCGCCGAATTGGATCAGCACCTCGAAGGCGCGTCCGGGCGAGTCGAAGCCCAGGAAATGCCCGGCCAGCAGGACGTGGCCGGTCGAGGACACGGGAATGAACTCGGTCAGCCCTTCCAGCAGACCGAGGGCGGCGGCGACGATGGTGTTGTGCTCCATCAGTTGTCGCGCAGGTTCTTCGCCGTGGCGGTGATCGCGTCATATTGGCCCGAGGGCCGGAAGCGCCACAGATATTCCGCGATCACGGCCGGGGCCGCGGTCGGCTGGATGCCCAGATCGGCAAAGGTGCGGATGCCTTGGTCTTGGCCGACGCGGTTCGCCAGCCGCAGCGTGCGCGCCTGGTCGCGGGTCAGCAGCCGGTTGGTCAGCAGTCCGCCGACCGCGACCTGGCCCGCATCCAGCACCCCGCCCATGATCCCGGCCAGGACATGCGGCAGGCCGACGATCAGCCGGCGCCGGTCGGTGGCCGTCAGCACCTGTTGCGCAATGTCGCGCATGGTCAGCACGTCCGGCCCGCCCAGTTCGTAGATGCCGGGCGGCGCCTCGCCCGCGGCGGCCAGGGCGGCGGCGCGGGCCACGTCCTCGACATAGACCGGCTGCACCGGCGTGTTCGCGCCCGGCACGACCAGGATCGGTCCCAGCCGGGTCATGGCCGCGATGCGGTTGTAGAACCGGTCGTCCGAACCGAAGATGATCGACGGCCGCAGGATCACCGCATCGGGGCGCTGCGCCAGCACCTCGGCCTCGCCCCGGCCCTTCGAGGCGGCGTAGCGGCTGGTCGAATCCGGGTCCGCGCCCAGGGCCGAGACATGCACGAAATGCCTGACGCCCTGCTGGGCGGCGATGCGGGCGATGCGGCCCGCGGCCTCTTCGTGGATGGCCTGGAAGGTGTTCTTGCCCTCGCGCACCATGATGCCGACGCAGTTGATCACCGCATCCGCATCGGTCATGCAGGCGGTGACGGAAAGGTCGTCGCGCACGTTGCAGGGCACCGGCTCGACCTGGCCGGGGGCGCCGTAGGTGCGCACGACGCCGGCCTGGTTCGGACGGCGGACGGCGACGCGGATGCGCCAGCCCTGCTGGGCCATGGTTCGGGCGATCTGCCGCCCCAGGAATCCAGACCCGCCATAGATGGTGACAAGTTTGGTTGCGGACATGGCTCTCGCTCCTATGCGTGGCGTGCTTGTCCGTTCAATACCCAAGCCCACCGCCAGCGGCAAGCCGTAGCCCCGCCGCGACCGCATCCGCGACCCGCAGCGCATTGGCGGCGATGGTCAGGCTGGGGTTGACCCCGTTCGAGGTCGGCATGAACGAGCTGTCGGCCACATAGAGGTTTTCCACCCCGTGCAGCCGGCAGTCGCGGTCCAGCACGCTGGTCCGGGGGTCGTCGCCGAAGCGCAGTGTGCCGCAGGGATGGGCGAAGTTCAGCTGTGGGGCCGCGCCCATGAACATGGCGCGATGCGGCCGGAACGCCTTGCGCATCGCCTTGCGGAAGGCGGCGCGGCGGCTGCGCAGTTCGTCCGAGATGTCATAGTGGAACCGCAGCCGGTCGGGGTCGTCGGCATCGGGCAGCACCCGGTTCTGGGCATAGGGCAGGTCCTCGAGCACGCCGACGAACAGCTTGGCGCGACCCAGCATCCGCGCCGCGACCATGGCGGGGATGCGCATGCCGTGACGCAGCGGGCGCAGCCGGCGCAGCGGCGACTGGTCGAAGCGGCCGTTCAGCGCGTGCAGGATCTCGCCGAAACCGGCGCTCAGGCCCATGGACTGCACGGTGCCGAAGCGCTGCCCGTCCATGAAATACAGGTCGCGCAGGCTGATCGATCGCGACTCTTCTCCCCGCTGCTGGCCCTGTCCGGTCCAGATGGCGATGATCTCGGAGAGGTGGAACATCAGGTTCCGCCCCACCAGGCCGGAGCGGTTGCCCAGCCCCTCGGGCCAGGCCTCGCTGCCCGAGCGCAGCAGCAGCGAGGGCGAACCCAGCCCGCCCGCCGCCAGCACGTAGCGCTTGGCGCGCAGGGTGAACTCCTGCCCGTCGCGCCGGCAGGTCACGCCCTCGACGCGGGTGCCGTCGGCCTGGATGCGGGTGACCGAGCAGCGATCCAGCAGCGCCGCCCGCCCGGATTCCAGCGCCGGCAGAACGCCTGCCGATCGGCCGTCCATCTTGCAGCGCCGCGGGCAGCGCCGGCCGAAGCAGCTTTCGCAGCCGGGCAGAAAGCGCGCGGCCATATGCGTGCGATAGGGGTGCATCCCGGCCCGGCGCAGGTCCAGCATCAGCGCCGCGTCCGATTCCGGCAGCGGCAGCACCGGCGCCAGCAGTTCGGCGCCGTTGGGGGCCAGCGGATCGACCTCGCCATTGATGTGGAAATAACGTTCGGCCAGTTGGAACCAAGGCTGCATCTCGTCATAGCCGACCGGCCAGCCGCCGGTCGGATGCGGATGGCCGGTCCCGGTGTCCAGGTCGTGGCGCTCGGGCCGTTCCAAGGTCGCGGCATAATAGGCCGAGGTGCCGCCGACTCCGGCGCCGATCATCCCGTCCAACTCGCACCAGGCGCCGTCCAGCTCGGCTTCCAGCAGCCGCGGCCAGGCGCCCCTGGACAGGCGCGTTTCGGGGTCCCGGGTCTCGATCTCCAGGGCGGAGAGCGCCTCGTCGCCCAGGTCGGGACCCTTTTCCAGATAGAGCACCGACAGGCCGGACTCGGTCAGGCGCCGTCCCGCCGTTCCGCCGCCCACGCCGGTTCCGATCACGATGGCATCCCATTCGCGGCTTCTAACGTCGTCCATGACAGGGTCCGTCCGGATAAAATGGCACTGGGTAACGGGACTGGTCGTCAAGGCGTTGTAGTCCCGCCGGGTTTTGCGCGGCAAGCTGCCGGAAAGGACAGGGGGCGAAGACAGGCGTTCCCAGCCCGCCAGAGAAGCGTTTTCGCGGCCGGAGAAAAAAAGAATCGCGGTGGGCAAAGATTTTCGTCGCGCCCCGTTGACACCCCCCGCGGCTGGCCTTAATCACCCGGCCTACGCGACCTGCCCAGGTGGCGGAATTGGTAGACGCGCACGGTTCAGGTCCGTGTGCCGCAAGGCGTGGAGGTTCGAGTCCTCTCCTGGGCACCAAGACAAAAGCCGTGCAATCCCTAGGGGTTGCACGGCTTTTGCTTTTCCGGGCACGCTTGCGGGCGGAGCTTGCCGTGAGTGGGGCGGCCGCATCAGGATGCCGGCCGGCGAAGACGCCGCCGGCCCACGCCAGGCGGATGGGCCGCCGGCCCCGCAGCGTCGCGCGCGGCGCAGATGAGAGGGAAGGATCCGCATGATTCCGCGTTTCGGGCCGTCGCCCGGCCGCCGCTCCTATCGGCTGCGCCCGGGGGCTTATGCGCTGCTGATCCGCGACGGCTGCGCGCTGCTGACCTGGCAGCAGGCGCCGGAGCCCGAGTTCCAGCTGCCCGGCGGCGGCATCGACCCCGGCGAGTCGCCGCTGCGGGCGCTGCATCGCGAGGTGCGCGAAGAGACCGGCTGGGTCATCGCCGCCCCGCGCCGGCTGGGTGCCTATCGCCGCTTCTGCTACATGCCGGACTATGATTTCTGGGCCGAGAAGCTGTGCTCGGTCTGGATCGCCCGGCCGGTCGCCCGGCTGGGTCCGCCCTCCGAACCGGGCCACCGCGCGCATTGGGTGCCGCTGGCGCAAGTGGCCGACCTGTTGCCCGATCCGGGCTCGCGCGCCTTCGCTCAGGCGGCACTGCGCTTGGGGCGGGGCGGTCAGGTCCACGGCAGGCCGCCGCTTTCGCCGTGCCGCTCGATCAGCACCGCCGAGATGTCGTCGTTGCGCTTGCCGCCGGCATAGTTTGCCGCCGACCAGCAGATGGATTCCAGCAGCGCGTCGCCGCGCAGCAGGGCATTGGTGCGCAGGATCGCCTGCAGCCCTTCCTCGCCCAGCGGCTCGCCGCGGGCGTTCTCGGCCTCGGTCAGCCCGTCCGAGGTGATGAACAGCCGGTCACCCGGGTTCAGCACCAGCTGCAGTTCTTCATATTCGGCATGGGCAAAGACCCCGACCGGCAGGCCGCCGGCGCCGATCCGCTCCAGCCGGCCGTCGGCGCGTTGCAGCACCGGATGGGGATGTCCCGCCTGAACCAGCCGCAGCCGGCCGTTCAGGAAGTCCAGGTCGGCATAGACCATGGTGAAATAGGAATCGGTGCGCAGTTCCTGGATCATCAGTGCGTTCAGGTGGTGCAGGATCTCGGCCGGGGGGCGGGCGTCGTAGAGGCCTAGGTCGGTGGTTCGCAGCGCCACGTTCTGGTCGGTCGCCCCCGACAGCAGCGCCGCCAGCCGGGCGCTGAGCAGCGCCGCCGCGACGCCATGCCCGGCGACGTCCAGCGCGAACATGCCGACCCGACGGGCGTTGATCGGGAAGAAGCCGACTAGGTCGCCGCCGATATGCCCCGCCGGGCGCATCAGCAGCGACAGGTCGAAATCGCCGAAGCGGCCGTGCCTTTCGCGCACCAGCCCCTGTTGCAGTCGCCGGGCCTCGCGCAGGTCGCGGTCGATCGCGGCCTGGGTCTCGCGCAGCCGGTCCAGCGTGTCGCGCAGCTGGGCATTGGCGGTGCGCAGGCTTTCCTCCATCCGCAGGATGCGTTCGCTGGCGGAAAGCCGGGCCAGAAGCTCGGCCCCCGAGACCGGCTTGGTCATGAATTCGTCCGCCCCCGCGCGCAGCCCTTCGGCGATGTCCTTCTTGTCGTTGCGCGAGGTCAGCAGGATGAAATAGCCGTAGCGGTCGGACTGCATGTCCCTGAACTGGCGGCAGAATTCCAGCCCGGTCTGTCCCGGCATCATCCAGTCCGAGATCACGATGTCGGGCCGGCGCTCCAGGCAGATCCGCATCGCCTCTTCGCCGCTGGCGGCCTCGACCACGTGATAGCCGGCGCGGATCAGCTGCACCGCCAACGTGCGGCGTTGCGCCCGGCTGTCGTCGACAAGCAGGACCAGCCGCGAATTGTGCGGAATGGACTTCACGGCCTGGCTGTCGAGGATCATCATGCCGGTGGTGTAAACCGCCGGCGCTGAAGACTCCGTTAATCCTGACAATTTTCGCGATTAACACGTCCTAGATGAAATCCGTGTTATATCTTCGGCCTGATTCCTCCGAGGGTTGTCCATGCTGGATTGGGACCGCATCAACGAACTGCGCGACGAAGTCGGCGACGACGAGTTCCAGCTGATCCTGGAGCTTTTCCTCGACGAGGTCGAGGGCGTGCTGATGCGCCTGTCGCGGCAGGACGCGCTGCGCCTGGAAACCAACCTGCATTTCCTCAAGGGTTGCGCTTGGAACCTGGGCTTTTCCCGCTTCGGCAATCTCTGCGACGAGGGCGAGCGGCTGGCCGTCGACGGCCGGCCGAGGGAGGTCTGCCTCGAGGAGCTGATGTCGAGCTATTCCGAATCGAAGCAGGCGCTGATCCGCGGGCTGGGCGTGGAACCGCAGTCCGGCCGGCACATGCGCCGGGCATGATCCGGCCGCCGGTGGCAGGGGTCAGATCAGGAACTCGGCCAGCACCGGGTCGCGGGTGATGTCGCGATAGCCGATGCCCGCGGCCTCCAGCCGGCTGCAGAGGCTGTCGAGGTTCTCGGGCCGCGTGGTCTCGATGCCGATCAGGATCGAACCGAAGTTGCGCGCCGATTTCTTCAGGTATTCGAAACGGGCGATGTCGTCCTCGGGGCCGAGCAGTTGCAGGAAATCGCGCAGCGCACCGGGGCGCTGCGGCATGCGCAGGATGAAATAGCGCTTGAGGCCCGAGAAGCGCTGGGCGCGCTCCTTGACCTCGGGCAGGCGCTCGAAGTCGAAGTTTCCGCCCGAGCAGATGCAGACGACCCGCTTGCCCGCCAGGTCGGGAATGTCGCGCAGCACGTCCACGGCCAGCGCGCCGGCCGGTTCCAGCACGATGCCCTCGATGTTGAGCATGTCCAGCATGGTGGTGCAGATGCGGTCCTCGGGCGCGGGGTGGACCTGCGTGGCGTCGAAGCGGCCGAGCGCGCGGAAGGGCAGGTCGCCGATCCGCGCCACGGCGGCGCCATCGACGAAATTGTCCACCGCCGGCAGGGTGACGGGGGTGCCCGACAGCAGCGCCTCGCGCAGGCTGGTGCCGCCCTCGGGCTCGGCGAACTCGGCGCGGGTGGCCGGGGCCAGCTCGGCCAGCAGGCCGGTCACGCCGGCGGCCAGCCCGCCGCCACCGACCGGCAGCACCACGATGTCGGGGACGCCGCCGAGCTGGTCCAGCACCTCGAGCCCCACCGTCGCCTGGCCCTCGATGATGTCGGGGTCGTCGAAGGGCGACAGGAAGGTGGCGCCGCTTTCGCGGGCGAAGGCCTGCGCGGCGGCCAGCGTCTGGTCGAAATAGTCGCCGGTCAGCACAATCTCGACGGCGCCGTTGCCGAAGATGCGGGTCTTGTCGATCTTTTGCTTCGGCGTGGTCACCGGCATGAAGATGGTGCCCTGCGCGGCGAAATGCCGGCAGGCGAAGGCGATGCCCTGGGCATGGTTGCCGGCACTGGCACAGACGAAATGGGTGCCGCCGCCCCGGGCCACGATCTTGCGCATCGCGTTGAAGGCGCCGCGCAGCTTGTAGCTGCGCACCGGCGTCAGGTCTTCGCGTTTCAGCCAGATCTCGGCGCCGTAGCGGGCCGAGAGATGGTCGTTCTTCTGAAGCGGGGTCGGCTCGAAGAGGTCGCGCAGCGCGACCTCTGCCTGGCGGACAGAGGCGGCAAAGTTTTCCATGTGCGGGCAATGGCGCGAAAGTCGTGTCTTGACAAGAGGGAAGGTCAGGTCGCCGGGCGGTCGCGATGGCTGGCGTAGATCGCCGTCAGCAGGCTGATGCCGAGGATCGCCGCGAATCCTCGGACCAGCAGCAAGAGCGCCGGCAGGGCCGAACTGCCCAGGGTCAGGTCGATACCGGCAAGAAAGGACAGCAGGCCGGGTTCCAGCAGCACCCAGGTCAGATCCGCCAGTTCGGACAGCGCCACGATCAGCAGCGCCAGGGCGATCATCAGGGGCTGCGTGCCCTGTTGCTGGCCGAACCCCTCGCCGTAGCGGCCGCCGATGGCCAGCCCGGGCAGCGGGCCGCCAGACGCAGCGCCATCGCATAGACCACGGCGGCGGGCAGGACCCGGGCCAGGAACAGGACGCGCCCGGGGTGGGTCGACTGGCCCGCCAGTTGCACCAGGACCAGCATGAACGGGATCAGGATCGCCAGGCAAAGCAGGACGATCAGCAGCAATCCCAACGCATAGCGCGCCGTCTCGCGCAGGTGCAGCCGCGGCAGGACGCCGAAGCGTTCGCCCAGCAGGACGTGGCGGTGGAAGTTGACGGCCGCCCAGCTCGCCAGCAGAAGCTGCTGCAACCCCGTCAGCCCCAGCAGGACGGCGATCGCCATAGGGCTGGAAAGACCCGCCTGCGCCGTCAGGACCATGGACAGGATCAGCGACAGGATGGCGATCAGCGTCGGCAGGCCAAGGATGCGCAGGGTCTGGCCGGGACGGCGCAGCACCTGCTGCAGGGTCGCTGCGGGAATGCGCAGGATCTTCATCGAATTTCCTTGTCCAATGCGGGGGTGATAGGTGGGCCTTCCCCTTGTGACAAGGCGGGAAACGTCCTATTCCCCTCCGAAATTCCACGAAGGGTTAACCGCATGTCCGACGCGCCGAAGAAAGTCGTCCTTGCCTATTCGGGCGGGCTCGACACCTCGATCATCCTGAAATGGCTGCAGACCGAGTACGGCTGCGAGGTCATTACCTTCACCGCCGACCTGGGCCAGGGCGAGGAACTGGAACCGGCGCGCGCCAAGGCGGAACTGCTGGGCATCAAGCCGGAAAACATCCACATCGTCGACGTGCGCGAGGAATTCGTGCGCGACTTCGTCTTCCCGATGTTCCGCGCCAATGCGGTCTATGAGGGGCTTTACCTGCTGGGCACCTCGATTGCCCGCCCGCTGATTTCCAAGCATCTGGTCGAGATCGCGCATCGGCACGGCGCCGATGCCGTGGCCCATGGCGCGACCGGCAAGGGCAACGACCAGGTCCGGTTCGAGCTGTCGGCGCTGGCGCTGGACCCCTCGATCAAGGTGATCGCGCCCTGGCGGGAGTGGGACCTGACCTCGCGCACGCGGCTCTTGGAATTCGCCGAGCAGAACCAGATCCCGATCGCCAAGAACAAGCGCGGCGAGGCGCCGTTCAGCGTCGATGCGAACCTGCTGCACACCTCGTCCGAGGGCACCGTGCTGGAGGATCCGGCCGTCGAGGCGCCCGATTACGTCGCGCAGCGCATCACCGCCGTCGAGGACGCGCCGAACGAGCCCGAGTTCATCGAAGTGACCTTCGAGCAGGGCGATGCGGTCGCGATCAACGGCGAGGCGCTGTCGCCCGCCACCATCCTGACCCGCCTCAACGAATATGGCGCGAAGCACGGCGTCGGCCTGCTGGACTTCGTGGAAAACCGCTTCGTCGGCATGAAGTCGCGCGGCGTCTACGAGACCCCCGGCGGCACCATCCTGCTGGAGGCCCATCGCGGCATCGAGCAGATCACGCTGGACAGCGGCGCGGGCCACCTGAAGGACTCGATCATGCCGCGCTATGCCGAGCTGATCTACAACGGCTTCTGGTTCAGCCCCGAGCGCGAGGCGTTGCAGGCGCTGATCGACAAGACCCAGGAGCATGTGACCGGCACCGTGAAGCTGAAGCTCTACAAGGGCTCGGTGCGCACGGTGGCGCGCTGGTCGGATCATTCGCTCTACAGCGAAAAGCACGTCACCTTCGAGGACGACGCCGGCGCCTATGACCAGAAGGACGCGGCGGGCTTCATCCGCCTGAACGCGCTGCGGCTGAAGCTGATCGCGGCGCGGAACGCCCGCGTCAAGTAAGCCGGTCCCGACACCGACCGAAGGCCGCGGTCTCCGCGGCCTTTTGCATGCCGGAACGTCCGCCCCGCCCCGCGCGTTGCCCCCAATCAGGGAGGGCAAAGCCATGACGATTCCCAGGAACACCATCTGCCTCTGGTACGACAAGGATGCCGAGGCGGCGGCGCGATTCTATGCCGAGACCTTTCCCGACAGCGCGGTGACGGCAGTGCGCACGGCACCGGGCGACTATCCCTCGGGCAAGGCCGGCGACGTGCTGACCGTCGAGTTCACCGTGCTGGGCATCCCCTGCGTCGGGTTGAACGGCGGTCCGGTCTTCAAGCACAGCGAGGCGTTTTCGTTCCAGGTCGCGACCGCGGACCAGGAGGAGACCGACCGCTATTGGAACGCCATCACCGGCAACGGCGGGCGGGAAAGCGAATGCGGCTGGTGCAAGGACCGCTGGGGCATCTCGTGGCAGATCACCCCGCGCACGCTGCTCGAAGCCATGGCGGCGGGCGGCGACGAGGCGAAGCGGGCCTTCGACGCGATGATGACGATGCAAAAGATCGACGTGGCGGCCATCGACGCGGCCCGGCGCGGCTAGAGGCGCTTTCCTTTGCGGGCGGGCCGCGTCAGGATGCGGCCATGACCCAGATGAACCGCCCCGCCCGCATTGCCATCGTCACCGTCTCGGACCGCGCCTCGCGGGGGGAATACGAGGACAAGGGCGGCCCGGGCGCCGAAGACTGGCTGCGCGCCACCGTCACCACGCCGATGCAGATCAGCCGGACCATCGTCCCCGACGGCCGCGACAGCGTGGCCGCGACCCTGCGCACGCTGTGCGACCAGGGCACCGACCTGATCCTGATCACCGGCGGCACCGGCCCGGCGCCGCGCGACCAGACGCCCGAGGCCATGGCCGACGTCATCGAAAAGGAACTGCCCGGCTTCGGCGAGGAGATGCGCCGCGCCAGCCTGCGCGAGGTGCCGACCGCGATCCTGTCGCGCCAGACCGCAGGCATCCGCGGCGCCACGCTGATGATCACCATCCCCGGCAAGCCCTCGGCCATCGCCACCTGCCTCGATGCGGTCTTTGCCGCCGTGCCCTATTGCCTAGACCTGATCGGCGCCGGCTTCATCGACACCGACCCGGCGCGGATCAAGGCCTTTCGCCCCAAGGCCTAGCAGGCTGATGAAAAGCTGTTCCTCGCGGGACGAAAAATCGTTCCGGGTCTGGCAAGGATCGGCTGGAAACCGTGTCATTTCCGGCCGATTCGCAGTGAGTTTCCGGTTTTCTGATCCAGTCCGTCCCGACGCGGCCGCTTTTTCAGCAGTCTGCTAGACATTCGTCAGCCGGATATCGGCGGGCAGAGAGCGGCCGGCCACGGTTTCGGCATTGGCAAGGTCGTTTTCCAGATGCGCCAGCACCTCGGCCGGAGATTGCCCCAGACCCTGCCAACGCGCGGTCAGCCGGCGGCGCAGTTCCTCGGCGGGCACCTCCAGCATGACCGACAAGTCCCAGAGCCCGGCAAGCCCGCGCCAGGGCGCGCGGTCCAGAAGCAGGTAATTGCCCTCGACCACCACCAGCCCGGTCTGGGCCGCGACCCGGCCGGCGCCGGCGATGGCAAGGTCGCGCTGGCGGTCGAAGACCGGATAGACGACCTCGCCGCCCTGTTTCAGCCGACGGATCAGGGCGACGAAACCCTCGGCGTCGAACGTCTCGGGCGCACCCTTGCGGGGGCGCAGCCCGTCCAATTCCAGCAGCCGGTTGTCGAGGTGGAACCCGTCCATCGGCACCAGCACCGCCCCCGGCACGGCGGCGACCAGCTCGGCCGCCAGCGTGGATTTGCCCGAGCCGGGGGCGCCGGCAATGGCCACAACATGCCGCCCGGGCCCCAGCCCGGCGATTCGCCGAAGAATGTCGTCCATGTGCGTTTTCCCGGAAAGGCGACGGGGGCCGAAGCCCCCGCCGGTTTCGTTCAGGCGGCCTCGGCCACCTCGTCCGGCACCTTGGCGCCGGTCATGAAGGCCACCGCATCCGACATGGAATAATCCTGCGGCCTGATCACGCAGAGCCGCCGCCCGAGGCGGTGGATGTGGATGCGATCCGCAACCTCGAACACATGCGGCATATTGTGCGAGATCAGGATGATCGGGATGCCGCGCGAACGCACGTCGCGGATCAGCTCCAGCACCCGGCGGCTTTCCTTGACACCCAGCGCCGCCGTCGGCTCGTCCAGGATCACCACCTTGGAGCCGAAGGCGGCGGCACGCGCCACGGCGACGCCCTGGCGTTGGCCGCCCGACAGCGTCTCGACCGCCTGGTTGATGTTCTGGATCGTCATCAGCCCCAGTTCGGTCAGCTTGTCGCGGGCGAATTTCTCCATCGCCGGACGGTCGAGCTGGCGGAACACGCTGCCCATGATCCCGGGCTTGCGCAGCTCGCGGCCCATGAACATGTTATCCGCGATCGACAGGGCGGGGGACATGGCCAGCGTCTGGTAGACGCATTCGATGCCATGGCCGCGCGCCTCCAAGGGGCTGGCGAAGCGCACCGGCTTGCCGTCCAGCGTGATCTCGCCCTCGTCGGGCTGCACCGCGCCCGACAGCGCCTTGATCAGCGAGGATTTCCCGGCGCCGTTGTCGCCGATCACCGCCAGGATCTCGCCCGGCATCAGGTCGAAGTCGCAGTTGTTCAGCGCCGTCACCTTGCCATAGCGCTTGACCAGGCCGCGTGCCTTCAGAAGCGGTTCTTGCGTCATGCCGATGCCTTTCTGATCCATTGGTCCACCGCCACGGCGAGGATGATGAGCATGCCAATCAGGAAGAAGGTCCATTGCGGGTCGGTGCCGACCATCTTCAGCCCCATCTCGAACACGCCGACGATCAGCGCGCCGAAGAACATGCCGACGATGGATCCGCGCCCGCCGAACAGGCTGATGCCGCCGATCACCACCGCGGTGATGGACTGGATATTGCCCAGCTGCCCGGTCGAGGCCGAGGGCGAGACCGAGCCGAAGCGGCCGATCATCACCCAGCCGGCGATGGCGCAGAAAAGGCCGCCCAGCGCATAGACCTGGATCAGGATGCGCTTGGTCCGCACCCCCGCCAGTTCCGCCGCATCCGGGTCGTCGCCCACGGCATAGACGTGGCGGCCCCAGGCGGTATGGCGCAGCACATAGGCCAGGATGGCGACCAGCGCGACCATCAGGAACACCGCGTAAAGCACCTTGACCCCGCCCGGCTGGATGGAATTGCCCCAGAATTGCAGGGCGGGGGCCGTGGCCGCGATCTCGGACGAGCGGATGGTCTCGTTCGCGGAATAGATGTAGTTCGCCGCCAGGATGATCTGCCAGGTGCCCAGCGTCACGATGAAGGGCGGCAGCTTGACCTTGGCGACCAGCCAGCCGTTGGCAAAGCCCATGGCGGTGCCCAGCGCCAGGCCCGCGGCGATGGCCAGCGGCGCCGGGATGCCGTAGCGAAAGGTGAACTGCCCCATCAGCACCGACGAGAACACCGCGATGGCGCCCACCGACAGGTCGATGCCGGCGGTCAGGATCACCAGCGACTGCGCGCAGCCCAGGATGCCGACGATGGCGATCTGCTGCAGGATGGTGGACAGCGTCACCGCCTTGAAGAAATTCGGCGACAGCAGGCCGAAGACGATCAGCGCCACCACCAGCACGATCATCGGCACCGCCGACGGCGTCATGTGCAGCCAGTGCTGCAGGCGTTTCAGCGCGCTCTTGTGTTCCTGGAACTCGGCCACCTTTTCCGAGGCGCCCTTCAGGCCTTCCTCGTAGCTGACGGCCGCCTTTGCATCCGATGACATGGACGGTCTTCCCCCCTTGCGAGGCGCCAGCCAGGGCGCCGCTGCCTGTGATCGGGGCGAGGCAGGCGCCCCGCCCTGCGGTTCATCGGCCGATCAGCCCCAGCAAAGCTCGGCGCCCTTGGCGCTGTCGATGGATTCGATCCCCTCGACCGGCTTGTCGGTCACCAGCGTCACGCCGGTGTCGGTGAAGTCCTTGCCCTCGGTCGGCGCCGGCTTGGTGCCGTCCTTGGCGAAGGCGGCGATGGCCTCGATGCCCTTCGCGGCCATTTCCAGCGGATATTGCTGCGCGGTGGCGCCGATCACCCCGTCCTTGACATTCTGCACCCCGGGACAGCCGCCGTCGATAGAAACGATCAGCACGTCCTTTTCGCGGCCCACGGCCTTCAGCGCCTCATAGGCGCCCGCGGCGGCCGGTTCGTTGATCGTATAGACCAGGTTGATGCCCGGATCCTTGGCCAGCAGCGATTCCATCGCGGTCAGCCCGCCTTCCTCGTTGCCCGAGGTGACCTCGTGGCCGACGATGCGCGGGTCGGTCTCGTCGCCCCATTTCTCGGGATCGCCCAGCTCGATGCCGAAGCCCTGCAGGAAGCCCTGGTCGCGCAGCACGTCCACCGAGGGCTGCGAGATCCCCAGGTCCAGCATCGCGATCTTCGCCTCGGCCGCGGCATCGCCCAGGGTCGCCTTGGCCCATTGGCCGATCAGCTCGCCGGCCTTGAAATTGTCGGTGGCGAAGGTGGCGTCGGCGGCGTCGACCGGGTCGAGCGGCGTGTCCAGCGCGATCACCAGCAGGCCCGCATCCCGCGCCGACTTCACCGAATCGACGATGGCCTTGGTGTCCGAGGCGGTGATCAGGATGCCCTTGGCGCCGTCGGCGATGCAGGCCTCGACGGCGGCGACCTGGCCCTCGTGGTCACCGTCGATCTTGCCGGCATAGGATTTCAGCGTGATGCCCAATTCCTGCGCCTTGGCCGTCGCACCTTCCTTCATCTTCACGAAGAAGGGATTGGTGTCGGTCTTGGTGATGATGCAGGCGCTGTCCGCCGCCATTGCCGCGCCCGCGATCAGGGTCAGGGCCGATCCCGCAAGCGCCGCGCGCAGCAGTTTGGTCTTGGTCATGGTGTCTTTCCTCCTGTGGGCGGCGTCCTCCCGCCGGCTCATACGAAAGGCTGCCCAAGAATCCGGGGCTTGTCAATAAATCAATTTCGTTGATTTATAGGAGGGGGAGGAACGAGCCATGTCGAAACCCACGCCCGAGGCCGCCACGCCGCAAGGGCTGCGCAGCCAGAACGAGCGCCTGATCCTGTGGCTGATTCGCAGGGGCGGGCCGATGCCGCGGGCCGCGCTGGCCCAGGCCACCGGCCTGTCGGCGCAAGCGGTCACCAACATCACCCGCGAACTGATCGCCGCCGGCCTGCTGGACGCGGGAGGCGAGCGCCGGCGCGGCAAGGTCGGCCAGCCGGTGCTGCCCCTGGGGCTGGCGCCCGAGGGGGCGCTGTTTCTGGGCCTCAAGGTGGGGCGCCGGGTGGCCGAGCTGGTGCTGGTCGATTTCGCCGGCACGATCCGGCAGCTGCGGGCGCTGCCGCATGCCTTTCCGGAGCCCGACGCGATTCGCGATTTCGCCGTCGCCGGCGCGGCCGCCATGCTGGCCGAACTGACCGCGGCGCAGCGGTCGCGGCTGTCGGGAATGGGCATCGCCAGCCCGTTCTATCTGTGGGACTGGGGCGACGAGATGGCGCCCTGGCGCGGCCGCGACCTGCGCGCCGAACTGGCGCAGGCGCTGGACCTGCCGGTCTGGCTGGAAAACGACGGCTCTTGCGCCTGCGGGGCGGAAATGATGTTCGGCAGCGGCGAACTGCCCGAGGATTTCC
The DNA here is from genome assembly GCF_900005615.1 of Paracoccus aminovorans. Lineage (NCBI taxonomy): Bacteria > Pseudomonadati > Pseudomonadota > Alphaproteobacteria > Rhodobacterales > Paracoccaceae > Paracoccus > Paracoccus aminovorans. The sequence goes on from NZ_LN832559.1 coordinate 718,727, forward strand.
TGTATTTCTACCTGGCGCATTTCGCCGGCGGCGGCGTGGTGCTGGACGGCAGGCTGCGGCTGGGGCCGTCGCGCAACGCGGGGGCGATGGGCTCCTATCCGGTGCCGGGCGGGCGGCAGGTGCTGGACGTGGCCTCGGTTTCGGTGCTGGAAACGGCGCTGGGCCGCGACCTGCCGCTGGACGATGCCGGCTGGCGGCTGCCGCCGGACATCGCCCGGCAATGGCTGGACGAATCGGCGCGGGTGCTGTCCCATGCGGCGCTGGGGGCGGTCGCGGCTCTGGACCTGCCGCTGGTGGTGATCGACGGCGCCATGCCGGCGGCGCTGCGGGACGCGCTGGTGCAGGCGACGGCCGGCGCCCTGGCGGGGATGCGCCACCACGGCGTCACCTTGCCCGAGGTGCGCGCCGGGACCCTGGGCCGCCGGGCCCGCACGCTGGGGGCGGCCGCGCTGCCGCTCAGCGCCGGCTTCATGCCGGGCGGCGGCATCGCCGTCCCGCGGCCGGGCCGGAACGGGCATGAAACCCAGGGTGCGCCCATGCGTTCCCCGCGGGACAGGTGAGGAAAGGAAGACGCGGCCATGGCCGACGATCCATACAAGGCGTTGGGACTGAACAGGAATGCCACTCAGGACGAGATCAAGAAGGCCTATCGCAAGATCGCCAAGACCGACCACCCGGACCTGAATCCCGATCCGGCGGCGCATGAGCGCTTCAAGGCCGCGTCCTCGGCCTATGATCTGCTCAAGGACCCCGAGCAGCGCGCCCGCTTCGACAAGGGCGAGATCGACTCCCAGGGGCAGGAGCAGGCGCAGCGGCACTATTACCGCGAATATGCGGAGCAGGGCGACAATCCCTATCGCCAGAGCCACGGGTTCGAGGATTTCTCGGACGTGTTCTCGGACCTGTTCGGCCAGCGCGCGCAGGCCCGGCGCGGCGGCGGGGCAGGCGGCGGCGGGGCAGGCGCTGGCGGGGCGAGGAGCTTCGACATGCGCGGCCCCGACCAGCGCTTCACGCTGGAGATCGACTTCATGACCGCCGCCCGCGGCGGCTCGACCCGCATCACCATGCCCGACGGCAGCGTGCTGGAGGTGAAGATCCCAGAGGGCGCGCATGACGGCCAGGTCATCCGCCTGCGCGGCAAGGGCGGCCCCGGCATGGGCGAGGGCGAGCCGGGCGACGCGCTGCTGACGCTGATCGTGGCCGAGGATCCCGAGTGGAAGCGCGACGGCGACGATGTGGAAACCACGCTGCCCATCACCATCGACCAGGCGGTGCTGGGCGGCAAGGTCGAGGCGCAGACCATCGACGGCCCGGTCATGCTGACCATCCCGCGCGGCGCCAGTTCCGGCCGGAAGCTGCGGCTGAAGGGGCGCGGTCTCAAGGGCGCCGGCGGCAAGCGCGGCGACCAGCATGTCGCGCTGAAGATCGTGATGCCGCCCAAGGTCGACGACGAACTGGCGCGCTTCATGGAGGAATGGCGCCAGAGCCACGCCTATGATCCGAGGAGGGGCAAATGACCCAGCGCCATTACACCCTGGTCGAGGCGCTCGCGCGGGTCGAGGACCTGACGCCCGAGCAACTGCACCGCTATATCCGCGCCGGCGTCGTGGTTCCGGTGCAGTCCGAACACGGCCCGCTGTTCCGCGAACTGGACCTGGCGCGGCTCAGCCTGGTCGTGGACCTGGCCGAGGGCTATCACCTGGACGAAGAGGCGCTGGCGCTGGTGCTGTCGCTGGTCGATCAGCTGCACGGGCTGCGCGGCGACATGCGGGCGATGCTGGACGCCGTGGCGCGCGAGCCGGTCGAGACCCGGGTGCGGCTCAAGGCCGCGATCCGCGAGGTGCGGGTGGTCGTCCGGGACTGATCGTCACCGAAACGTCACCGCTCCGACAAGGCGCTGTCACGCAAGGGCGCCAAACCCCGGGGGACCCAACCCCCGAGGATGCCATGACATTCCGCCTGACCTTCTGTTCGCTGATCGCCCTGGCCGCGGCCTCTCCCGCGCTAGCCGCGCCGGTCTTCAACCGCATCGCCAGCTTTGCCACCCCGGACAATATGGCCGCGGGCGAGGACCGGGCGCGCGCCACCTCGGCCGAGATCATGGCGGCGACGCCCGACGGTATGACCCTGATCTATTCCGACAGCCCGCTGGGCGCGATCGGCCTGATTGACATCGCCGATCCCCGCGCGCCGAAGCCGCTGGGCAATATTGCCATGGACGGCGAGCCGACGACCACGGTGGTCCTGGGCGGGACCGCCTTCGTGGGCGTGAACACCTCGGAAAGCTACGCTGAACCCTCGGGCGTGCTGCGCGCGGTCGATCTGGAAAGCCGCAAGGTTGTGGCGGATTGCGACCTGGGCGGGCAGCCCGATTCGGTGGCGCTGTCGCCCCGGGGCGACATGATCGCCGTCGCCATCGAGAACGAGCGCGACGAAGAGGTGAACGACGGCGCCCTGCCGCAGATGCCGGCCGGCTTCGTCGTCCGGCTGCCGGTCCGGGAAGGCCAGGTCGACTGCGCCGGCAAGCAGGTGGTGGACCTGACCGGCCTTGCCGCAATCGCCCCCGAGGATCCCGAGCCGGAATTCGTCGACTTCAACGCCAGGGGCGATCTGGTCGTCACGCTGCAGGAAAACAACCACATCGTCGTCATCGGCGCCGACGGTGCGGTCGCCGGCCATTTCAGCGCCGGGACCGTGGACCTGGACGGCGTGGACACCGCCAAGGACGGCAAGCTGGACTTTACCGGCAGCCTGAAGGCGGTGCCGCGCGAACCCGACGCCGTGGCCTGGATCGACGACGACCATTTCGCCACCGCGAACGAGGGCGACTGGCAGGGCGGCTCGCGCGGCTTCACCATCTGGAACCGCGACGGCACCGTGGTCCACGAATCCGGCCCCGCCTTCGAACATGCGCTCATCCGCATGGGTCATTACCCCGAGGGGCGTTCCGGCAAGAAGGGCATCGAGCCCGAGGCGCTGAAATATGCCGAGTTCGACGGCGAGAAGTTGCTGTTCGTCGGCTCGGAACGCGGCAATGCCATCGGCGTCTATGACGTGGCCGCCCCCGCGGCGCCGGTGCTGAAGCAGATCCTGCCCTCGGGCATCGGCCCCGAGGGGCTGGTCGCGATCCCCGGCCGCAACCTGTTTGCCAGCGCCAACGAGACCGACCTGGGCGAGGACGGCGGCGCCCGGGCGCATGTGATGCTTTACGAACGCGCCGAGGGGGTGCCGGCCTATCCGACCCTCGCCTCGGAAAAGCTGCTGGGCTGGGGCGCGCTGTCGGGCCTGGCCGTCGATCCGGCCGATCCTGCGGTGCTCTACGCGGTCAGCGACAGCGCCTACAAGGACCAGCCGGCGATCTATCGCATCCAGACCGGGCAGCAACCCGCGGTTCTCACCGACAAGATCGTGCTGATCCAGGACGGCGAGCCGGCCGGGAAGATCGACCTGGAAGGCATCGCTGCCGACGGCGAAGGCGGCTTCTGGCTGGCCTCGGAAGGCAACCCGGACCCGGAAAAGGACATCCCGCACCGGATCCTGCATGTGGACGGCAAGGGCGCGATCCAGCGCCAGGTCGAACTGCCCGCCGATCTGGTCGCCGGCTCGACCCGCTTCGGGCTCGAAGGCATCGCGCTGGCCGCCGACGGCACGCTGTGGATGGCGGTGCAGCGCGAATGGAAGGACGATCCCAAGGGTCAGGCGAAGCTGCTGAACTTCGACCCCGCGACCGACCGCTGGTCCGCAGCCCGCTATCCGCTGGACAAGGGCGAGGGCTGGATCGGCCTGTCCGAGCTCGCCATCCACGGCGACCGCATCTATCTGATCGAGCGCGACAATCTGATCGGCCAGGCGGCGCAGCTGAAACAGGTCGCCTCGGTGGCGCTGGAGGGGCTGAAGCCCGCGCCCCTGGGCGGCGACCTGCCGCTGGTCGAGAAGCGGGTCGAGCGCGACCTGATCCCCGACCTGAAGCGGTGGAACGGCTATGTCCAGGACAAGGTCGAGGGCATGGCGATCGCGCCCGACGGCACCGCCTGGATCGTCACCGACAATGACGGCGTGGACGAAGCCTCGGGCGAGACCTTCCTGTGGTCGGTCAAGCTGGCGGGATAGACGGCCCAGACGACGCGGCGAACCGCGCCTTGCGGGCGGGCAGGCTGGCCATGACGGCCAGCCGGTCCGCCTCGGACAGGCCGCCCCAGGTCGCGATTTCGTCCAGCGAGCGCCAGCAGCCGGTGCAGAGCCGACTTTCCGGGTCGATGCGGCAGACCTTGATGCAGGGGGTGGAAACGGTCATGGCGCCAGATACCGCAGCCGGTCCAGCGCGCCTTGCAGGATATAGCCGGCCGCGACCTGGTCGATGACCTCGGCCCGGCGCTTGCGCGAGGTGTCGCCTTCCAGGAGCGCGCGTTCGGCGGCGACGGTGGACAGCCGCTCGTCCCAGAAGCCGATGGGCAGCGGCGTCAGCCGTTCCAGGTTGCGGGCAAAGGCGCGGGTCGATTGCGCGCGCGGCCCTTCGCTGCCGTCCATATTGCGCGGCAGGCCCAGCACCAGCCCGACGAGCGCCCGCTCGGCCGCGATCTTCAGCAGCGCCTGGGCGTCCAGGGTGAACTTCTCGCGCCGGATCACCGTCAGGGGCGAGGCGACCGAGCGCAGCCCGTCGCTGACCGCCACGCCGATGGTCTTGGTGCCCAGGTCCAGCCCGGCCAGCGCGCCGGCGCGGGGCAGGGCGGCGGCGAAGGTCTCGATGTCGTCGCAGATCATTCCAGCCCCGCCTTTTGCGCCGCCGCCTCGATCAGATCCGAGGCGGGACCATTGCCCGAGAACCGCTGCCGCGCCTCGCCCAGGATGGCGGCGGCGTGTTCCTTTTGCCCGATCACCACCAGCGACGAGATCAGCCGCGCCCATTCCTCGGGCGTGCCGCCCTGGGTCGCCAGCCTGGTTTCCAGGCCCTTGACCATGCCCTCGACCATCTGCCGGCGCTCGTCCGGCGTCATGTTTTCGGCCGCGGCCATGCTGTCGGCATCGGGACCGGGCAGGCCGGGGCCGGGCAGGGCGGATGCGGCCGGCTCGGGCGGGGTATAGTCCGGGCGGCCGGCCAGCCAGGCGATGTCGGGGATGGCACCGCGGATCGGCGCGATCCAGGGCGCGGTCTCGGGCCCTTCGGCCAGCAGTCCGGCCCACAGCGGGAAGGCGCGGTCGGGGCGGCCGTTCTGCAGATGCAGCAGCCCCAGCAGGAAGCGGGCCTGCGGATTGCGCCCGTCGCGGGCCAGCGCGGCGGCGATGGTCTCCTCGCCCTCGCGGGTGATGAGGCCGCCCGCCGCCTCGATGGTCAGCCCGGCCAGACGCGCCAGTTCCTCGGCATCGGCCTTGTCGCCGCGCAGGGCGACCAGCCGGCGCTGCGCCTCCTTGGCGGCGACCAGGTTGCCCAGCCGTTCCTCGTGCTGGGCCAGCAGTTCCAGTCCGCGCGGATCGTTCGGGTTCTTGGCCACCGCCTGGCGCAACCGTTCGATCAGCGCGGCATAATCCGCATCGGGCGCCGGGCGCGGCCCCTTCTGCGCCTTGGCCTCGGCCTCGGCCTGGCTGGGGCGGTTGTCGTAAAGCGTCTGCGCATCGGCCAGACGCTGGGCGATGGGGGCGTCGGGGCGGTCGGGCTGGCCCAGGCGCGGATACAGCAGGAAGGCGCCGGCCAGCAGCGCCGCCAGCACCGCCAGCGCCGCCCAGCCGCCCGGCGCGCGGCGCCTGCCGCCCGCGGCCTGCAGCGCCCGGTCGGCGGCCAGCACCTTGCGGCCGATCTCGACCCGCAGGCGTTCGGCATCGGCGGCGTCGACCACCCCGCGCTGCAGGTCGCGGTCCACCTCGCGCAGCTGATCGCGATAGACGCGCAGGTCGTAGGCGGCGGCCGGCTCCTCCCCCGCCTCGGCCCGGCGACGCAGGAGCGGCGCGGCGATGGCGATGGCCACCACCCCGGCCAGCGCGGCGCAGATGATCCAGAACATGGCTTCCCCTTCGTGGCTGCCACGGTGATAGCGGCTTTGCGCGGCATGAGAAAGCCAAAGCCCTGCGACAAATGGCAAGCCCCCCCCGCCCGGGAGATATGCGCCCCGCCCTGACGCAATTATACGGGCGGCCCGTCGCAAGCAGGCTTGCCCGAAAAGCCCCCGCAAGACAGTCTGCACCAGTCGAGTCGCAAGAGGTTTCGCCATGCCCGCATCCGCCAGTTCCAGCACCGGCCGCTATTCGGTCTTTGCCATCGCCCGAGAGGCGATGAAATTGCATACCGGCTGGACCCGGGCCTGGGCCAGTCCCGAGCCGAAGAAGAAATACCAGGTCGTCATCGTCGGTGCCGGCGGCCACGGCCTTGCCACCGCCTATTACCTGGGCAAGAATTTCGGCATCACCGATGTCGCGATCATCGAGAAGGGCTGGCTGGGCGGCGGCAATACCGGCCGCAATACCACCATCATCCGCTCGAACTACCTGCAGGACCCTTCGGCGGCGATCTACAACAAGGCGCTGCAGCTTTACGAGACCCTGTCGCAGGACCTGAACTACAACATCATGTTCAGCCCGCGCGGCCTGTTGATGCTGGCCCAGACCGAGCACGAGATCCGCGGCTACAAGCGCACCGCCTATGCCAACCAACTGCAGGGCGTCGCCACCGAATGGGTCACGCCCAAGCGCATCAAGGAAATGCTGCCGATCATCAACATCGAGGGTCCGCATTATCCGGTGCTGGGCGGCCTCTACCAGGAACGCGGCGGCACCGCCCGCCACGACGCCGTGGCCTGGGGCTATGCCCGCGCCTGTTCGGCCATGGGCATGGACATCATCCAGAACTGCGAAGTGACCGGGATCGAGACCGCGAATGGCCAGGTCAAGGCCGTGAACACCGGCAAGGGCCGCATCGAATGCGACAAGCTGGCGCTGGTCGTGGCCGGGCACTCGTCGCACCTGGCCGAGATGGCGGGCTTCCGCCTGCCGATCGAATCGATCGCGCTGCAGGCGCTGGTGTCGGAACCGATCAAGCCCTGCTGCGACATCGTCATCATGGCCAACACCGTCCACGGCTACCTGTCGCAATCCGACAAGGGCGAGATGGTGATCGGCGGCGGAACCGACGGCTTCAACAACTACACCCAGCGCGGTTCCTGGAACCATGTCGAGGAAACCGTCCGCGCCCTGGTCGAGACCTTCCCAATGCTGTCGCGGCTGAAGATGCTGCGCCAATGGGGCGGGATCGTGGACATGACCGGCGACCGCTCGCCGATCCTGTCGACCACGCCGGTCGGCAACATCTTCGTGAACTGCGGCTGGGGCACCGGCGGCTTCAAGGCCATCCCCGGCTCGGGCTGGGCCATGGCCGAGGTGATCGCCAAGGGCCAGCCGGGCCCCCTGGCCAAGGATTTCGGCCTGAACCGCTTCGTCGAAGGCCGGTTCATCGACGAAAGCGTCGCCGCGGGGGTGGCGCACTGATGGAGCATGCGCGCGGGATCATGCCTGCGCCCGGCCGGTACCGGCCGGTTTCCGCCAGTTTCGGTCTGGCGGAAAGTTTCGCGCAACCCATGGGAAACTCTTGCGGCTTTGGTGAATTGTTCCTTCACGTCACCATGACCAAGGAGTTTTCTTCATGGCCGAACAGAACAAGAGCAACATCTGGATCATCGCCGGCGTCGTCGTTGTCGTGCTGGTCGTCATCTACTGGTTCATGTCCTCGGGCACCGAGCCGGCAGCAACGACCGAACCCGCGACGCCGCCTGTCGTCAGCAGCGAGCCCGCGCCGACCGATGACGGTGCGGTTTCCGTCGAGCCGCCGGCAACCGCTCCGGCCGATCCTGCTGCTCCGGTCCCTGCCGAGCCTGCACAGCCCGCGGCTCCGGCCAACTGAGGCGACCCTTCGGGCGCCTGAGCGCGCCCTCACGAACGAGGGCCGGGGGGCGGTGCGCCCCTCGGCTTGCGCTGCTTCGCGCGGTGTGCCGCTGCCTGCGCTGCCGGCCGCTTTCCCCGCATTGCGGAAAGCGCCGGCCCGCCTGCGGCCCGGCCTTTCCCATCGCGACCTGATCCGCGCCGCCCGGCTGCTGTCCCTTGCCGGGCAGGCCGCGGATGGGCGCCGAGCCCTTTCCGATCATTATCAGCTTACCGACGCCGCCACGCGCGCCCGGCCCCTGGCCCGGGTGCCCGCGACCGCGTGCGCCCTGCCGCCCAAGGAGTGAACGATGCTGACCCTGACCTGCCCCTATTGCGGCATCGCCGCCGAGGAGACCGAGCTCGCTCCGGGTGGCGAAGCGCATCTGAAGCGCTTCGGCCCCGGCTCGACCGACGAACAGTTCGAGGCCTATCTTTTCGGCCGCAAGAACCCCAAGGGTGTGCATTTCGAGCGCTGGCGCCACGCCTATGGCTGCGGCAAGTGGTTCATGGCCGCCCGCGACACCGCCACGCTTCAGGTCTTCGGCACCTATACCGCCCAGACCCCGCATCCGACGCCCGAGATCGTCGCCGCCGTCCAGGCCGCGCGTCCCGGCTGGCAGCCCGACTGGACTGACACCACCGCTGACACCTCCGCCGAAAGCCCGAAAGCATGACCCAGACCGGACCCTTCCGCCTGCCGCGCGGCGGCCGCCTGATCGACCGCGCCTATCAACTGCCCTTCCGCTTCGACGGCCGCCAGATGCGCGGTGTCGCGGGCGACACCCTGGCCTCGGCCCTGCTGGCGAACGGTCAGCTGATGATGGGCCGCAGCTTCAAGTATCACCGCCCGCGCGGTCCCGTCGCCTCGGGCGCCGAGGAACCCAACGCGCTGCTGGGCCTGGGCGAGGGCGGCCGGTTCGAGCCGAACCAGCGCGCCACCACCACGCCCTTGGTCGGCGGCATGGTCACGGCCAGCCAGAACGCCTGGCCCAGCCTGAACACCGACATCGGCGCGATCAACAACTGGATGTACCGCTTCTTCCCGGCGGGCTTCTATTACAAGACCTTCATGCATCCGCGCCCGTTCTGGAAGCATGTGTTCGAGCCGATCATCCGCCGCTCGGCCGGTCTGGGCAAGGCCCCGACCGAGGCCGATCCGGACCGCTATGAACAAGCCTATGCCCATGTGGACGTGGTCGTGGTCGGCGGCGGCATCGCCGGCCTGACCGCGGCTCTGGAAGCCGCCCGCAGCGGCAAGTCGGTCTGGGTGGTCGAGCAGACCCCGCAATTCGGCGGCCGCACCCCAACCGACCACAGCGACGGCCAGGCCCGCATCGACGCCCTGGTGGCCGAACTGCGCGCGCTGCCCAACGTCACGCTGCGCCGCTCGACCATGGCGACCGGCCTTTACGACCACGGCTATCTGCTGGTCCGCGAATCGGTGGCCGACCACGAATCCAATGCCGCGATCCCGCGTCAGCGCCTGTGGCGCATCCGGGCCGGCCATGTCGTCGTCGCCACCGGCGCGCTGGAGCGTCCGCTCAGCTTCGCCGGCAACGACATCCCCGGCGTGATCCTGGCCTCGGCCGTGCGCGATTTCATCGACCTCTACGGCGTGTCCCCGGGCCGCAAGATCGTCGTCGTCACCAACAATGACGACGCCTATCGCACCGCGCTGGTGGCTCTGGCCGCCGGGGTGCAGGTCGCCGCGGTGATCGACGCCCGCGCCACGGCCAACGGCGCGCTGCCCGAGGCGGTGCGCGGCCACGGCGTGCGCGTGCTGACCGGCAGCGCCATCGCCGGCGTCAAGGGCGGCAAGGCCGTCGAAGGCGTCAAGGTCTGCGCCCATTCCGGCTCGGGCAACGTGACCGAGGTGATCGATGCCGATTGCGTCGCCATGTCGGGCGGCTGGTCGCCGGTGGTCCACCTGTGGAGCCATTGCGGCGGCAAGCTGACCTGGCACGACGACCGCGCGATGTTCGCCCCCGACCCGAACCGTCCGCCGACCGGCGCCGACGGCAAGGCCATGGCGACCTGCATCGGCGCCGCCGCCGGCGACCTGCACGTCGCCGAGGCGACCGGTGCGGCCGAAGAGGGCGCGATCCTGCCGGTCTGGGTCATGCCGACCAACGCCACGCGCAAGATGAAGTTCAAGATGTGGCTCGACTTCCAGAACGACGTGAAGGTCTCGGATGTCGAACTGGCCGCGCAAGAGGGCTATCACAGCGTCGAGCACACCAAGCGCTACACCACGCTGGGCATGGCGACCGACCAGGGCAAGGTCAGCAACATCAATGGCCTGGCCATCCTGTCCAAGGCCCTGAACCAGCCGATCCCGCAGACGGGCACCACGACCTTCCGTCCGCCCTATACGCCGCTGACGCTGGGCACCATCGCCGGCGAAGCGCGGGGCGAGATCTTCCAGCCGCTGCGCAAGACCCCGATGCACGCCTGGAACGAAGCCCATGGCGCCCATTGGGAGCCGGTCGGCCATTGGCGCCGCGCCTATTGCTACCGGCAAGGCGCCGAGACCCCGCATGACGCCGTGGCGCGCGAGATCCGCGCGGTCCGTGCCTCGGTCGGCACGCTGGACGCCTCGACCCTGGGCAAGATCATCGTCAAGGGCCCGGATGCGGGCAAGTTCCTGGACATGATGTACACCGGCATGATGTCCACCCTGCCGGTCGGCAAGTGCCGCTATGGCCTGATCTGCAGCGAGAACGGCTTCCTGGTGGACGACGGCGTCGCCGCGCGCCTGTCCGAGGACACCTGGCTGGTGCATACCACCACCGGCGGCGCCGACCGCATGCACGGCCACATGGAAGACTGGCTGCAATGCGAATGGTGGGACTGGAAGGTCTATACCGCCAACGTGACCGAGCAATGGGCGCAGGTCGCCGTGGTCGGCCCCAAGGCGCGCGTGCTGCTGGAACGCCTGGGCGGCAACATCGATCTTTCGGCCGAGGCGCTGCCCTTCATGGGCTGGATCGAGGGCGACATCGCCGGCATCCCGGCGCGCGTCTATCGCATCAGCTTCTCGGGCGAGTTGTCCTTCGAGGTGGCCGTGCCCGCGAACCGCGGCCTCGAGCTGTGGGAAAAGCTGCATGAGGCCGGCCGCGACCTGAACGTGACCCCCTACGGCACCGAGGCCATGCACGTCATGCGCGCCGAAAAGGGCTTCATCATGATCGGGGACGAGACCGACGGCACGGTGATCCCGCAGGACCTGGGCCTGAACTGGGCGATCTCGAAGAAGAAGGCCGACTACATCGGCAAGCGGGCGCAGGAACGCAGCCACATGACCGACCCCCGGCGCTGGAAGCTGGTGGGCCTGGACAGCGTGGACGGCCGCGTGCTGCCCGACGGCGTCTATGCCGTGGCCGAGGGCACCAATGCCAACGGCCAGCGCAACACGCAGGGCCGGGTGACCTCGACCTACATGTCGCCGACGCTGAACAAGCCCATCGCCATGGCGCTGGTGCTGAACGGCCCGGACCGCATGGGCGAGGTGCTGGAATTCCCGGTCGCGGGTCAGGAAAGCTACAAGGCGCGGATCGTCGATCCGGTCTTCTATGACAAGGAAGGGAGCCGGGCGAATGGCTGAGGCACTGGCGAAGATCTCTCAGGTGCAGGACTGGGGCATGATCCAGATCCGCGCCGACCTGTCGCGGGCGGGCGATGCCATTGCCGGCGCCGCGGGCCTCGCGGTCCCGGCGCAGGGCTGCACCACCACGGACGGCAGCCGCGTGCTGGGCTGGATGTCGCCCGACGAGCTGTTGCTGGTGCTGCCCAAGGCCGAAACGGCCGCGGCGCTCGCCGCCCTGCAGGACGCGCTCTCGACCGAGCATGCGCTGGCGCTGGACGTCAGCGACATGCGCGCGGTCTTCCGCATCCAGGGCGCGAAGGCGCTGCAGGTGCTGACCAAGCTCTGCCCGGCCGACCTGTCCGCCATGCCCGAGAACGGGCTGCGCCGCACCCGCGCCGCCCAGGTCGCCTGCGGCATCTGGCGCGAGCCCGGCGGCTATGTTCTGGTCGGCTTCCGCTCGGTCGGGGACTACCTGCGCGGCATCCTGACCGGCGCCGCGTCGCCCGGCACGGACCTGGAACCGCGCTAAGCCCTTGCCGCCGCGCGGGCGGGGCGTATGGATGACCCATGAACACGGGGGTTGATTCCATGCGTCCCATAATCCGCGCGACGGCGCTTTGCCTGTTCGCCCTGACCCCGATGCCTGCGGCGGCGCAAGAGCCGGTGGTGATGATGTGCCGGATCACCGACGAAAGCGGCACCGGCTGGGTGCCCGAGTTCATCATGCTGACGCGGCAGACATCCGGCCCCCACGAGGGCCGGATCGAGGTTTTCGACCCCATTCTCAAGGACCTGTTGGGCCGGCCGATCCCGGCGCAGGTGACCGCCGACGACGCCCGCGCGCGCAGCTATGGCTGGGCGCTGGCCGGGGTCCGGAACCGGTCCGGCCAGCGCACCGAGCGGCTGGATTATCGCCTCACGGTCTCGAAACGCGACGGCAGCGCACAGGTCGCGGCGACGGCGCTCGGCTATGACAATGTGATGACCGGCAGCGGCGTCTGCGGCTCGCCCGGCGGCGGCTAGGGCCGGAACCCGCGCCGCCCCGAAGGCGTTTAGCGGCCGACAGGGCTTTTCCCCGTCTGGCTCCTGTGCCAGAACATCCACCGGAACCCTTGGAAAAGGAAATCGAAAATGGCCTTCACGCTTCCCGACCTTCCCTATGCCCATGACGCGCTTGCCGCCGGCGGCATGTCGAAGGAGACGCTGGAATACCACCACGACAAGCACCACAAGGCCTATGTCGACAAGCTGAACGAGCTCGTCGCCGGCACCGAATGGGAAGGCAAGAGCCTCGAAGACATCGTCAGGGGCACCTACCAGTCGGGCGCCGTGGCGCAGAACGGCATCTTCAACAACGCCAGCCAGCACTGGAACCACAGCCAGTTCTGGGACATGATGGCTCCGAAATCCGGCGCCATTCCCGGCGATCTGGAAAAGGCGCTGACCGAATCCTTCGGCTCGGTCGACGAGTTCAAGAAGAAGTTCTCGGAAGCCGGCGCGGGCCAGTTCGGCTCGGGCTGGGCCTGGCTGGTCAAGGACAAGGACGGCAGCCTCAAGGTCACCAAGACCGAGAACGGCGTGAACCCGCTCTGCTTCGGTCAGACCGCGCTTCTGGGCTGCGACGTGTGGGAGCACAGCTACTACATCGACTTCCGCAACGCCCGGCCGAAATACCTGGAAAACTTCCTGTCCAACCTGGTGAACTGGGAAAACGTGGCCTCGCGCCTCTGACTCCTGCGCCCGCGACAGACCGAAAGGCCCGCCCGAACCGGCGGGCCTTTTCTTTTGTGGCGCGCGACTCTGTTGCACCAAAGAGTTGATGGCCGGATTTCCCCCTTCCCCGGACAGATCTATCCCACGGCCTCTGTGACGGGGATGCCAAGCGCGGTGTAACGGTTCAGAATAGCGATACGGACCTGAAGCTCGGCGACCTGTCGGTCAAAGTCCCGTGCCATGAGGCGCTGACCCAGCAGTTTCACACAGTGCATCTTCGTCTCGACGCGGCTTCGGGGGTGGTATCCACTCCATCGTCGCCAGAGGGCACGACCGAGGTATTTCGATGCCCGCAGAGCCTCGTTTCGTGCGCCCGCGCCGGCGGCGACTGTCTTCCAGGGTTTGGCGTTCTTGCGGGGCGGAATGACAGCGTCGGCGCCGCGGTCAGCGATGGCATCGTGGCATTTGCGGGTGTCGTAGGCGCCGTCTGCTGTGACGCGGCCGATCTGCTCGTGCGCCGGGATCTGTTTGAGCAGGTCGGGTAACACCGGCGCATCGCCGATGTGGCTCCCTGTGATCTCCACCGCCCGAACCTCCAGCGTTTCCTCATCAATCCCCAGATGGATCTTGCGCCAGACGCGCCGTTTCGGGCCGCCATGCTTGCGGGCGTGCCACTCGCCTTCGCCCTCGACCTTGATGCCAGTGCTGTCGATCAGCAGGTGCAGCGGCCCCTTGGACCCGCGATACGGTATGTTCACAGCCAGGGTCTTCTGGCGACGGGACAGGGTGCTGAAGTCAGGCACCGTCCAGTCGAGACCAACCAACTGCAGCAGGCTCTCGACGAAACCAGTCGTCTGCCTGAGCGCCATGCCGAAGAGCACCTTCATCGAAAGACACGTCTGAATGGCGGCATCGCTGTAGGTCTGCTGGCGGCCACGCCTGCCTGTCGGCGCGGCATCCCAGCTCATCTCGGGGTCGAACCAGATCGTCAGCGAACCCCGGCGCTTGAGCGCTTCATTGTAGGCTGGTCAGTTCCGGGTTCTGTATGTCGGGGATGCGGGTCGGCTCATGCAGACCAGCTACCGTACGGGTTTCATCAGATGAATCCATGACAGGATTTGTGCAACAGTGCCGCCCATTTCCATGCGCAGGGTCTGTCCATCGCCCAGATCGCCCGCAAACTGCGCATCTCCGATATCTCGGTCCGCACCTATCTGCGCCGCGAGGCCGAGAACCGCGAGCGACTGCGCGCTGATGCGGAGCGCCGCGCCAGAAAGAGGACGTGAAGCATGATTGAAGTCGAGTTCAACGATGCGGTTATCCGTCGTGCGTTTAAGGAGATAGAGGGCGTTTACCGACACTTCAGGCCTGATGAACGACCTTGGCGATTCGCTGCTTGCCTCAACGACAAAGCGATTCAAGGCTGGCGTGACGCCGGAGGAACCGCTTTCGCGCTGCGGTCGCCCGTGACGCTTGGGCACTACGACAAGGCAGGCGAGCACTACGGTAAGAAGCCGCTGTGGCGTCATGGTGACCTTTACGGCAAGATCCACATGCAGGCCGAAATGGACGCCGCGACGATTGGGTCAAACGCCATTCAGGCGGCGATGATGCAATTCGGCGGCCGCAAGGCCGAGCATCCGAACCTCTGGGGTGACATTCCCGCCCGGCCCTTCATCGGCCTGTCAGACGAAGATCGCAGCGACGTGTTGGAAATCATCGACGAGTGTTTGCAGCGCGCTGCGGGCTCGCCCGGGTAGTGCCGCAGCCACATTCGCAACATCTCCCGGACTATTGTTTGTAATCGGTTATTGTCAGCTATTCCCACGAATTGCGGCTGAATTGGTGACATTGCGGGAGAATTAGTGCGTTACATTTGTGCCGAAATATCCTGGGGGGAACGCGGGGCCTTCCCCACGTGGGGGGCAAAGCCCCCTTGCCCTCGCCCGAAAAGCCCCGCATGGCTGGCAGTCGCAAGGGGAACGGGACGATGCGCGAAGGCACGAAAGGCTTCTGGGCGATGATCGCGGTCTGCGTCAGCTGGGGCCTGTCGCCGATCTACTACCGCGCGCTCGCGCATGTCCCCACGGTCGAGGTGCTGGCCCACCGCACCCTGTGGTCGCTGGTGCTGTTCGGGGTCGTGCTGGGCCTGCAGGGCCGGCTGCGCCAGCTCGCCGCGGCGCTGGCGGGGCCGCAGATCGGGCGCATCGCCTTCGCGGCGATCACGGTCTCGGCCAACTGGGGGCTGTTCATCTGGGCGGTGCAAGCGGGCCATGTGGTGCAAAGCTCGCTCGGCTATTACATCTTCCCGCTGGTCGCGGTGCTGCTGGGCGTCCTCGTCTTCGGCGAGCGGCTGACCCGCGCGCAGGCCGCCGCGGTGGCGCTGGCCGCGCTGGCGGTCGGGCTGCTGACCTGGGGCCTGGGCGTCGCGCCCTGGATCAGCCTGGGGCTGGCGATCACCTTCGGGCTTTACGGCGTGGTCAAGAAGGCGCTGGCGTTGGGGCCGGTGCTGTCGGTCGCGGCCGAGGTGGCGCTGCTGTCGCCCCTGGCCGCGGGCTGGCTGATTCTGCAGGGCGCCGGACTGATGCCGGCCGCGCTGGCGCAGCCGTTCGTCTTCGGTACCGACCTGGCAAGCAGCCTGCTGCTGGTCGGCTCGGGCCTGATCACGGCGGTGCCGCTGATCCTGTTCAGCTATGCCGCGCGGCGGCTGGGCATGGCGGCGCTGGGGCTGATGCTCTACCTGAACCCGACGCTGCAATTCCTCTGCGCGGTGCTGCTCTTCGGCGAGCCCTTCACCCGTTGGCACATGATCGCCTTCGCGATGATCTGGGGTGCGCTCGCGATCTATTCGGCCTCGGCGCTGGGGCAGGCGCGCCGCGCGGCGGCATTGGCAAACGGGTGAAACCGCGTATAGAACAGCGCGACAGAACCACCGGGGGCGACATGGCCAATCAGAACGACAGCTTCATCGACGAGGTCACCGAGGATCTGCGGCGCGATCGGCTGTTCCGCCTGTTCCGCCGCTACGGCTGGATCGTGCTGCTGGCCATCCTGGGCATCGTCCTGGGCGCGGCCTGGCGCGAATATTCCCGCAGCCAGCACGAGACGCGGGCCGAGGTCTGGGGCGACGCCATCCTGTCCGCCGAACAGGCGCAGGACCGGGTCGCGGCGCTGTCGGCGGTCGATCCGCAAGGCGGCGCCGGGCGCAAGGCCCTGTCCGAGATGCTGGCCGCCGGCTTCGAGGCCGAGGCCGGCCTGGACCAGAAGGCCGCCGAGCGGCTCAAGGCCGCGGCCGACGCGGTCAAGGACGACCCGGTGCTGCGCGACCTGGCGCTGCTCAAGGCGGTGATGGCCGCGGGCCCGGCCATGGACGCGGCCGAGCGCGACCGCATCCTGTCCGAACTGTCCAAGGCCGGCGCCCCCTTCGAACTGCTGGCGCTGGAGCAGAAGGCGGTGGCGCTGATCGGCGCCGGGCGCAAGGAGGACGCGATCATGCTGATCGGCCAGATCCAGCAGAAGGACGGCCTGTCCGAACCCTTGCGCCGCCGCCTGTCCGAGATGATGATCACGCTGGGCGCCGAGCCCGAGCGTGCCGAGGGTCCCGGCCCGCAGTCCATGCCGGCCCCGACCGCGAACTGACGCCGCCCGGCGGCAAGACCAGGAAACTGCGCCGCGGCCCGCGCCGATCCCGCGCCGGCCCGGAAAGAGGAGAGAGCGATGACGAGGCTGCCCCTGATCGCCGCTTTGGCCGGGCTGACCGCCCTTTCGGCCTGCCAGCAGCGTGACACCATCCTGCCCGGAGAGCGGCTGGACCCGCGCGCGGTGCTGTCGCCCGACGGGCCGGTGGCCGAAGGGGCGCAGGCGCCGACCACCGCCGCCCTGTCGCTGCCGCCGGTGCGCGGCAACAGCGACTGGCCGCAGCGCGCCGGCAGCGCCAGCCACGCCTCGGGCAACATGGCGATCGGCGCCGGCACCAGCCGCGTCTTCGCGGTGGCGATCGGCCAGGCCTCGGACAAGCGCCACCGCATCACCGCCGATCCGGTGGTGGCGGCGGGCTTGGTCTTCACGCTCGACAGCCAGTCCACCGTCACCGCCACCACGACCGGCGGCGGCCGGGTCTGGAGCGTCGATCTGCGCCCGGCCGGCGAAGGCGGACGCAGCGTCTCGGGCGGCGGGCTGGCCTTCGAGGGCAACCGGGTCTTTGCCACCACCGGCTATGGCGAGCTGGTGGCGCTGGACGCGCGCACCGGCGGCATCGCCTGGCGCCAGCGCGTCGATGCGCCCATCGGCGGCTCGCCCACGGTGCAGAACGGCGTGGTCTATGTCGGCGGCCGCGACGCCACCAGCTGGGCGGTGCGCGCCAATGACGGCAAGGTGCTGTGGCGCGCCTTCGGCAATGACGGCATGGCCGGCGTGATGGGCGTCTCGGCCCCGGCGGTCGCAGGCTCGACGGTGGTCTTCCCCTTCGCCACCGGCGAGATCATGGGCGTCGATACCAACACCGGCAACCAGCTGTGGACCGCCAATGTCGCCGGCCAGCGCCTGGGCCGCGCCGTGGGCTATTTCCGCGACGTCACCGGCGATCCGGTGATCGCGGGCGGCACGGTCTATGCTGGCACCAGTTCCGGTCGGGTCGCCGCCTTCGACCTCGCCACCGGCGCGATGAAATGGGAGGCGCGCGAGGGTGCCTCCAGCCCGGTGCTGGCGGTCGGTAATTCGGTCTTCCTGGTCAACGACCAGGCGCAGCTGATCCGGCTGGATGCCGCGAACGGCGGCCGGGTCTGGGCGCAGAAGCTGCCCTATTTCACCCAGAATGTCATCCGCAAGCAGCAGAAGGTCTGGAACCATTACGGGCCGGTGCTGGCGGGGAACAAGCTTTACCTTGCCGGCTCGGACGGCTATCTGCGCGTCTTCGATCCCGCCTCGGGCGCGCTGATCGGCACTGCCCAGATCCCGGGCGGTGCCGCGGCGGCGCCGGCCGTGGCGGGCCAGACCCTTTACGTCGTCACCCATGACGGCCAGTTGATCGCGTATAGATGAGCTTCACCCTCGCCATCGTCGGGCGGCCGAATGTCGGCAAGTCCACCCTGTTCAACCGCCTGGTCGGCAAGCGCCTGGCGCTGGTGGACGACCAGCCGGGCGTGACCCGCGACCTGCGCGAGGGGCAGGGGCGCCTGGGCGACCTGCGCTTCATCGTGGTCGATTCGGCCGGCCTGGAAATGGCCGAGGACGACAGCCTGCAAGGCCGCATGCGCCGCCTGACCGAACGCGCGGTCGATGAGGCCGACGTCTGCCTGTTCGTCATTGACGCCCGCGCCGGCGTGACGGCGGCCGACGAATATTTCGCGGACATCCTGCGCAAGCGGGCGAAACACGTCATTCTGGCCGCCAACAAGGCCGAGGGCCGGGCCGGCGAATCGGGCGCGATCGAGGCCTATGCCCTGGGCCTGGGCGAGCCGCTGCGGCTTTCGGCCGAGCATGGCGAGGGCATGGACGACCTCTATCGCGCGCTTCTGCCGCTGGCCGAGGCGTTCGAGGCCGCCAACGTCCAGCAGGCGCCCGAGACCGACATCGACCTGCCCGAGGACGGCGACGAGAAAGACGACGAAAGCTGGCGTCCCTCGGCCGCGAAGCCCCTGCAGATCGCGGTGATCGGCCGGCCGAACGCCGGCAAGTCGACGCTCATCAACAAGATCCTGGGCGAGGACCGGCTGCTGACCGGCCCCGAGGCCGGCATCACCCGCGATTCGATCAGCGTCGGCGCCGATTTCATGGGCACGCCGGTCCGCATCTTCGACACCGCCGGGATGCGGAAAAAGGCGCGCGTCACCGACAAGGTGGAAAAGCTCTCGGTCGCCGACGGGTTGCGCGCCGTGCGCTTCGCCGAGGTGGTGGTGGTGCTTCTGGACGTCGGCATCCCCTTCGAGCAGCAGGACCTGCGCATTGCCGATTTCGCCGAGACCGAGGGCCGCGCCGTGGTCATCGCCGCGAACAAGTGGGACCTAGAAGAGGACAAGCCGCAGAAGCTGAACGAGCTGCGCGAGGCGTTCGAGCGGCTCTTGCCGCAGCTGAAGGGGGCGCCCTTGGTGACGGTCTCGGCCCGCACCGGCAAGGGGCTGGACCGGCTGCACAATGCGATCCTGAAAGCGCATGAGGTCTGGAACCGCCGCATTCCGACCGCGCGGCTGAACCAGTGGCTGGGCGCCATGACCGAGGCGCATCCGCCGCCGGCACCGGGCGGACGCCGCATCCGGCTGCGCTACATGACCCAGGTGAAAACCCGGCCGCCGGCCTTCGTGGTCATGGCGACGCATACCGACAAGCTGCCCGACAGCTATCAGCGCTATCTGATCAATGGCTTGCGGGCGGATTTCGACATGCCCGGCACGCCGATCCGGCTGACCTTCCGCGATCAGGGGACGAAAAACCCCTATCGGGACAAGGCCAACAAGATCAACCAGTCCGGCGCGCTGTCCAAGCACAAGACCCGGCAAAAGCCCAAGGGCGCCTAGCAGGCTGCTGAAAAAGAGCTCCGAGAGGGCGTCGGGACGGAAAATCGTTCCGGGCCCGACGAGCATCGGCCAAAGGACAGCGTATTTGCGGACAATTCGAGGTGAACCTCCGCTTTCTGTCCATGTGTCGCGTGACGGGACTTTTTCAGCAGCCTGCTAGGTCGTCACCCGCACCAGCGCCACGGCGATGATGGCGATGGCGACCACCGTGGCGGTGGCGATGGTGGCGTCGGTGGTGACGGTGCCGGCGGCGATGCCGATCAGCCCCCAGATCAAGGCCACGCTGAAGCCGATGCGCTTGGGCATGCGCAGTTGCACCCCCACCGCCGCCACCGCGCCGATCAGCAGCGCGATCAGCGCGGCGGATGTTTGCGGCACGCCCAGGCGCTGTTCCAGCAGGCCGGTGAACAGGGCGAAGCTGACCAGCAGCGCCCAGCCGGCAACGAAGCCCAGCGTCGAGCTGCGCTGCACCACCGGACCCACCCGAACGCCGCGCAGCGCCGCGGCCAGCGTGCCCGCCAGCGTGACGGTGGACAGCAGGAAGCTGATCAGCGGGTAAGGCGACAACAGCCAGGGCCACAGCGCCCCGACCAGCAGGCTGACGATCAGCGGCCCATGCTCGGCCAGATTGCCGTCGCGCTCGTGCAGGCGCAGCAGGTCGCCCGGTACTGGCGGCCCGGCGCCTTGCGGCGGCAGCGGCCGGCCCTCGATCTCGGCCGCCTGCCGGGCCCGCGCCAGCCGCCGGCCCTCCAGCCTCAGCCGCAGGGCGTGATAGCCCAGCGCCGCCCAGGTTGCCGCCAGCAGCCCCGTCATGGCCGGGCTGTCCGGGCGCAGGAACAGCTGCGCCAGATCGACCGGCGGCACCTGCTCTGACAGCACGAGCGAATCGGCGGGCGGCGATGGCGGCACGGGCGCCGCCGGCCAAAAGGCGTAAAGCATCGTGCTGGCGACAAAGACCAGCGCCGCCAAGGTCAGCAGGTTGGTGCCGATGCGGGACATGCGCAGGAAACGCCTTGCGCCCGCGGCGGGTTTCGCAGTCCCGGCGGGATTTCAGGCTAGGGTGCCGTCCGTGCCCAGCCGGGTTTTGCCGCCCAGATAGGGATGCAGCGCCGGCGGCAGATCGACAGAACCGTCCGCCTGCTGGCCGTTTTCCAGCACTGCGATCAGCGTGCGGCCCACCGCCAGGCCCGAGCCGTTCAGCGTATGCACGAACTCGGGCTTGCCGCCGCCCTCGGGGCGATAGCGGGCGTTCATGCGCCGGGCCTGGAAATCGCCGCAATAGCTGACGCTGGAAATCTCGCGATAGCGGTCCTGGCCGGGCAGCCAGACCTCCAGGTCATGGGTGATGCGGGCGCCGAAGCCCATGTCGCCGCCGCACAGCACGATGGTGCGATAGGGCAGGCCCAGCCGCTCCAGCACCGCCTCGGCGCATTTCGTCATCCGGGCATGTTCGGCCACGCCCTGCTCGGCATCGGTGATCGAAACCATCTCGACCTTCTCGAACTGGTGCTGGCGCAGCATGCCGGCGGTGTCGCGCCCGGCGCTGCCGGCTTCCGAGCGGAAGCACTGGCTATGCGCGACCATGCGGCGCGGCAGGCTGGCATGGTCGACCAGCGCGCCGTTCACGGTATTGGTCAGCGTCACCTCCGAGGTCGGGATCAGCCACCAGCCCTCGCGGGTCTGATAGCTGTCCTCGCCGAATTTCGGCAGCTGGCCGGTGCCCTCCATCATCTCGGACAGCACCAGCACCGGGGTCCAGGTCTCTTCCAGCCCATGTTCGCTGCTGTGCAGGTCCAGCATGAACTGCGCCAAGGCCCGCTGCACCCGGGCGACGCCGCCCTTCAGCACCACGAAGCGCGCGCCGGAGAGCTTGGCGGCGGTCTCGAAATCCATGCCGGGCTTGACGCCCCCGATCTCGAAATGCTCGCGCGGGGTAAAGTCGAAACCGCGCGGCGTGCCCCAGCGCCGGATCTCGACATTGTCTTCCTCGTCCTTGCCGGGCGGCACGCTGTCCAGCGGCAGGTTCGGGATCGTCAGCAGCAGCGCGCGCAACTGCCCGTCCAGCGCCGAGGCCTCGGCCTGCATGGCGGCGATCTCGTCCTTCTTGGCGCCGACCAGGGCGCGCAGCCGCTCGAACTCGGCCTCGTCGCCGCGGCCCTTGGCGGCGCCTGCCTCCTTGCTGGCCTTGTTCTGCTCGGCCTGCGCGGTCTCGGCGGCCGCGATGCGGGCGCGACGCTCGGCATCCAGCGACAGGATCTGCGGCGACACCGGGGCCAGGTTGCGCAAGCCCAGGGCGGCGTCGAAAGCGGCGGGGTTTTCGCGGATGGCGCGGATGTCGTGCATGATCGTCCCTCTGACAGGCTTGTGCCGCAGGGGATAGCGCAAAGCGCCGCGCGGTGAAAGACTTCAGCGGGCCAGCGCCAGCATGTCCCGCAACACCGGAAAGAACTTCTCGGCGCCGGGATAGCCCTCGAAGCGCGTCACCTCGGCGCCCCCACTGAGCAGGATGAAGGTCGGCGTCAGCCAGGGCCGCCGGGCCAGCGCCAGCCCGTCGGGATAAGGGCCGTCGCGATCGACCACCATCAGCGGGGCGGCCTTGCCCTCGGGGTGCTCGGCATAGACCGGCGCGATCTCGCGGTCCCACTGCGCGCAATAGACGCAGCCCCTGCGCCGCACCATCAGCAGTCGCAAGGCCGGCGCGGCCAGGACCGCCCTTGCCGCGAAAACCGCCATCCCGGCCAGCATGATCCGTCGCGTCAGCATCATGGCGGCAAGCTAGGCGCCCTCTTTCGGCGGGACAAGCACGTTTACAGTTCTTCTGTGTGCAAATATCCACGGGGGGTGCGGGGGCGGTAGGCCCCCGCCAGCGACAGCCGGGGAGGGGCGAGAGCATGGACGAGTTGACGGAACCGCTGGTGCAGGGAAACCGCCGCGCCTTGTCGCGCGCGATCACGCTGATCGAAAGCACCCGCCCCGAACACCGCGCCCGCGCCGTCCGGCTGCTCTCGGAACTGCCGCCGCGCCAGGCGCTGCGCATCGGGCTTTCGGGCACGCCGGGCGTCGGCAAGTCCACCTTTATCGAGGCTTTCGGCAAGATGCTGACCGCGCAGGGGCTCAAGGTCGCGGTGCTGGCGGTCGATCCCAGCTCGGCCCGCTCGGGCGGCTCGATCCTGGGCGACAAGACCCGGATGGAGACGCTGAGCCGCGATCCGCTGGCCTTCATCCGCCCCTCGCCCTCGCGCGCCGAACTGGGCGGCGTCGCCCGCCGCACGCGCGAGACGGTGCGTCTGTGCGAAGCGGCCGGGTTCGACGTGGTGCTGATCGAGACGGTGGGCGTCGGCCAATCCGAGACCCTGGTCGCGGAAATGTCGGACCTCTTCATCCTGCTGCTGGCCCCGGCCGGCGGCGACGAGCTGCAGGGCGTCAAGCGCGGCATCATGGAGATCGCCGACATCATCCTGGTCAACAAGGCCGACGGCGAGCTGCGCGAGACGGCGATGCGCACCGTCGCCGATTACGCCGGCGCGCTGCGGCTGCTGCGCAAGCGCCCCTACGATCCCAAGGGCTTTCCCAAGGCACTGCCGGTCTCGGCCTATTCCGGCGAGGGGCTGGACACGGCCTGGGCCGAGATGACCGAATTGGCCGACTGGCGCCGCGCCGAGGGGCATTTCGACGCCCGCCGGGCCGAACAGGCGCGGCACTGGTTCCTGTCGGAACTGCGCGCCGGCCTGCTGGCGCGGCTGGACCGCCCCGAGGTCCGCAGCCGGCTTCGCAAGATCGGCGATGCCGTGGCGCGGGGCGACAGCGACCCGGATCGGGCGGCGGCGCAGATGCTGGGCTGGCTGGCCGGGCCCGGTGATTCGCATGACCATCCCGCCTGACCCGGCCGCCGAACTGGCCGCATTGCTGGGCCATGCCCCGGCGGAAGGCGCCGCACTGGCCTCCGCCTGGCTTGCCACGCCGCTGGGGCCGATGATCGCGGTCGCCGACCGCCGCCGGCTGCACCTGCTGGAGTTCGCCGACCGCAAGGCGCTGCCGGCCCAGATGCGCCGGCTGTCGCGACAGGGCGGCGGCCGCGTCGGCCTGGGCCGCACCCCGGTCACCGACCGGGCCGAGGCGCAGCTGACCGCCTGGTTCGCCGGGACGCGCGCCGGTTTCGACCTGCCGCTGGAGCCGGGCGGCACCCCCTTCCAGCACCTGGTCTGGCAAGAGCTGCAGCGGATTCCGCCCGGCACCACCATCAGCTATGCCGAGCTGGCCCGGCGCATCGGCCGGCCCGCGGCGGTGCGGGCGGCGGCCTCGGCCAACGGCGCCAACCGGATCGCGTTGGTGATTCCCTGCCACCGCGTCCTGGGCACGAACGGGGGGCTGACCGGCTATGGCGGCGGGCTGTGGCGCAAGCAGGCGCTGATCCGTCACGAAAGCGACAGGTTCGGCGGGCAAACTGCGCCGGATCGGGCGGCGACCGGGGATTCCCGGCCCGAAAAGGCTTGACGCGCCGCCGCGCTGGCCTTATTTCCCCGCAGACGGATTTCCGGGCGCCACGCGGCGCCCTTTCATATTGCGGGCGCCCGGCCCGCGCTGGATCGAATCGAAGGAAAAAGATCATGTCGCGCGTTTGCGAACTGACCGGCAAGGGCCCGATGAGCGGCAACAACGTCTCCCACGCCAACAACAAGACTCGTCGTCGCTTCCTGCCGAACCTGAACGACGTCTCGCTGCTGTCGGAGAAACTGGGCCGCAGCTACCAGCTGCGCATCTCGGCCGCGGCGCTGCGCTCGGTCGATCACCGCGGCGGCCTGGACGCCTTCCTGGCGAAAGCCAAGGACGCGGAACTGTCGGACCGCGCCCTGAAGATCAAGCGCGAGCTGGCGAAAGAAGCCTGAGCCGTTCTCCTCGCCGGGCCTGTCGATTCGAGGCCCGCGCGCGGATGCGATGCGCCCCGCCCTTCGGCGGGGCTTTTGCATGTCCGGGGCAGGGAAACCCGGCGCCGGCCTGTGCCGCCGGCGCGGAAACGGCCGGGCGGGGCGGGCTGCAAAAGCCCGCGTGATACGATGGGTATGGCCGGAAACCGGGAAATCCGTCTTGAATTGGCAGGAAACGCCCGGTTTTCAGGCCAATCCTTACCAGATACAGAACGATTTTCGCGATGGGGCCTGCTCAAAATCCGTTTTGAGCAACCTGTTAGCGCCGGGCCTCGGTCCGGGCGATCAGTTCCTCGACCTTGGGCCCCAGCGCCTCGACGATCAGGCCGACGCCCTTGGCCGAGGCATGCAGCTGATCCTCTTGCAGCAGCGACAGGTATTGCTCGTCCGGGCCGTCGTAGAGCGGCTGGTAGAGGTTCTCAAGCACCAGCGCATCGTGGCGGGCACCCAGCCGCGGCCAGATCCCGGCCCATTCCTCGCGCAACGGCGCATCCTTCTGGGGCAGGGCGATGCCGACCAGCAGCAGCGGCCGGCCGTTCTGGCCCGCCTGGGACAGGATGGAATCCAGGTTGTCCTCGACCATCGCTGGCCCGAAGCCCATGAGCAGGTCGTTCCCGCCCAGTTCGACGATCACCGCATCGGGCCTGTGCCGCGCCAGGGAATAGCCGATCCGCACCCGTCCGCCGGCGGTGGTATCGCCGGAAAGCCCGCCGTTGAGCACGATCACGTCATGGCCGCGCGCCCTCAGCCAGGCTTGCAGCTGCGGCACCAGCCCCTGGCCACGCTTTAGCCCGTAACCCTCGGTCAGGCTGTCGCCGAAGGCGAGGATGCGCAGCGGCGCGGCGGCCAGGGGCCCCGCCGCCAGCGCCAGCATCAGGGACAGCATCAGGGACAGCAGAAGAGCTTTCAATCTCATCCGGCACGCCTCAATCGCAACGCGTTACTGACAACGAAGACCGAGGACAGCGCCATCGCCCCGGCCCCCAGCATGGGTGACATCTGCGGCCCGCCGAAGGGCACCAGCGCCCCCATGGCCACGGGAATCAGGGCGACATTATAGCCGAAGGCCCAGAACAGGTTCTGCCGGATATTGCGCATGACGCTGCGTGACAGGCGGATCGCGCGGGCGACGCCCAGCGGATCGCCGCCGACCAGCACCACCTCGGCCGATTCGATGGCGACATCGGTGCCGGTGCCGATGGCGATGCCGGTCTCGGCGGCCGCCAGCGCCGGGGCGTCGTTGATGCCGTCGCCGACGAAGACCGTGCCCGCGCCCATGTCGCGGATCGCCTTCAGCTTGCCCTCGGGCAGGACGCCCGCCGTCACCGCGTCGATGCCCAGCCGCCGGCCCACCGCCTGCGCCGTGGCCGGCACGTCGCCCGAGATCATCGCCGTGCGCAGCCCCAGCTCATGCAGCTCGGTCACGGTCTGGGCCGCCTCGGGCCGCACCGGATCGGCCAGCGCCATGGCGGCGACATGGCGGCCGTCCACCGCCAGATGCACCGGCGTCGCGCCGTCCATGGCCCAGCCCTCGGCCCGGTCCAGCAGCGCGGGGGCGGCGGGAATGCCGGCCTCGGCCAGGGCGGCGGCATTGCCGATCAGCAGCGCGTGGCCCTCGACCTTGGCCGACAGGCCGCGGCCGGCGCTGGCGGCGACGGCGCTGGCCGGCGCCAGGGTCAGCCCTTCGCGCCGGGCGGCGGCCAGGATCGCGGTCGCCAGCGGATGTTCCGAGCGCGCCTCGGCGCTGGCGGCCAGGTGCAGGGCCTCGGCCGAGGTGATGCCCTCGGTTTCCAGCTGGGTCAGCGCGGGGGCGCCCTGGGTCAGGGTGCCGGTCTTGTCGAAGGCGACGATGCGGGCCTCGGCCAGCCGTTGCAGCGCATCGCCGCGCCGGAACAGCACGCCCAGTTCCGCCCCGCGCCCGGTGCCGACCATGATCGAGACCGGCACGGCAAGCCCCATGGCGCAGGGGCAGGCGATGATCAGGACCGAGATCGCGGCGACCAGCGCCGGCCCCAGCGTGCCGGCGAAGACCATCCACAGCACGAATGTCAGCGCCGACAGCGCCATGACCGCCGGCACGAAGACTGCCGTGACCCGGTCCACCAGCGCCTGCACCGGGAGCTTGGCCGCCTGCGCGTCCTCGACCATGCGGATGATGCGCGCGAGCACCGTGTCGGCGCCGGTCGCGGTGACGCGGAAGCTCAGCGCCGCGCCCGTGTTGACCGTGCCGCCGGTCACCGTGTCGCCCGGCGTCTTCAGCACCGGCACCGGCTCGCCCGTCAGCATGGATTCGTCGACATGGCCGCTGCCCTCGGTCAGCACACCGTCCACGGCCACCCTTTCGCCGGGGCGCAGGTGGACGATGTCGCCGGGGCGCAGTTCGGCCACCGGCAGGGTGCGGGTCTGGCCGTCGCGTTCGACCATGGCCTCGTCTGGGGTCAGTTCGATCAGCCGGCGGATGGCGTCGCCGGCCTGGCCCTTGGCGCGGGCCTCCAGCCAGCGGCCCAGCAGGATCAGGGTGACGATGAC
This sequence comes from Paracoccus aminovorans, assembly GCF_900005615.1. NCBI lineage: Bacteria > Pseudomonadati > Pseudomonadota > Alphaproteobacteria > Rhodobacterales > Paracoccaceae > Paracoccus > Paracoccus aminovorans. The sequence continues at coordinate 745,897 of NZ_LN832559.1, forward strand.
CGCGGCGGCCTCGAAATAGACATGGCGCGAATCCGGCGGCAGCAGGCCAGGGGCGAAGGTCGCGACGGTCGAATAGAGCCAGGCCGCCGAGGCGCCGAGCGCGACCAGGCTGTTCATCTCGGGCGCGCGGCGGGCGAGCGCCGGGAAGCCGATGCGGAAGAACATCCGCCCCGGCCCGGCCAGGACCGCCGTGGTCAGCAGGAACTCTAGGATCCACAGCGTTTGCTGGCCCAGGGCCATATGCAGCCAGTGGTGGAAGGCCGGGAGGGCATGGCCCCCCATCTCGGCCACGAAGACCGGCAGGGTCAGCACCAGCGCGACCAGGAAATGGCGTTTCAGCATCGCGGCGTCGCCGCCATGGTCGTGCATGTGATGGCCGGCCTCGGCCTGCACCTCGGTTGGGTAGCCCTTGGCGGTCACGGCCTCGGCCAGCGCCTGCGGCGTCACGGCGGGGGAATGCAGCACCGTGGCGCTGCCGGTCGCCAGGTTCACCTGCGCCGAGCTTACGCCCGGCAGGGCCGCGAGCGCCTTCTCGACCCGGCCCGAGCATGAGGCGCAGGTCATGCCCGCGACGTTCAGCCGGGTCTGAAGCGGTTCGGCCGGATAGCCGGCCTTTGCCAGCGCCGCGACGGCACCGGGCAGGGCCTCGGGCGTGTCGATACGGAAATGCGCCCGGCCGGTGGCGAGGTTCACCTGCGGGTCGGAAAGGCCGGGCACGGCGCGCAGCGCCTTTTCGACGCGCCCCACACAAGAGGCGCAGCTCATGCCGGTGACGGTCAGCTCGGCATCGTTTCGGTGTTTGGTCATGGGTCCTGTCCTGTCGGAATGGCGGGAAATTCGCGATTCAGACAGGCAGGGGCGGGGCCTGCGGGCGTTGCGGCGGGTCGTGCAGCACCCGCATCAGCGGCGGCGGTCCGTCGGGCGCGGGGCGCCAGCGCAGCGGATGGCCATTGCCGGCCAGCACCGGGCGGGCCAGCCGCCTGCGTGCGCCAAGGTGACAGCGGCAATGCCGGTCGCCCCGTCCCCGGCACAGATGCGGCGGCCGCACCGCCGCGCGGCGGAGCGGATGGCAGCAGGGCGTGGCGGTCGCACTTGGCATGACGAGGGGTCCTTTCCCGATGCAAGCTAGGCACGATCCGCCTGCGATTCAACCGTTTCACGGCGCTTTGAGTTGATCCCGCGCGCGTGAGCGGTTACGCGGATGATCAAGGATTTCAAGGATTCAGGACGCACAGATGAACCGCAGACAGATGCTGATGGCCACCTTGCCGCTCTTGGCCGCGCCCACGCTGCTTTTCGCGCAGGACAGGACGCTGCCCGCCGCGCCCGCTGCCAAGGCCGAGCCGAAGCGCGACCCCTATGCCCCGACCGAAGTGGCGATCCGCAACGATTTCGAGGTCGGCAGCATCGTCGTGGTATCGAAGGACTTCTTCCTCTACCATGTCGTCGCGCCGGGCCGGGCGGTTCGCTATGGCGTCGCGGTCGGCAAGGACGAGCTGGTCTGGAAGGGCCGCGCCACCGTCGGCCGCAAGACCGAATGGCCGAGCTGGCGCCCGACGCCGGCGATGATCAAGCGCAAGCCGGCGCAATACGGCAAATGGGCCGACGGCATGCCGGGGGGGCCGACCAACCCGCTGGGGGCCCGCGCGCTTTACATGTACGACGCCAAGGGCAACGACACCTCGATCCGCATCCACGGCACGACCGAGCCGAATTCGATCGGCCGCGCCGTCTCGAACGGCTGCATCCGCATGCGCAACGAGGCCGTGATGGACCTTTACGAGCAGGTTCCGGTCGGCACCCCGGTCTATGTCTACTGATTGGACATTCGGCTGACATCGCTGTCGGATCCGGCGCTGGCCGGGTTCGACACCGTGATCGACACGCGCTCGCCCTCGGAATTCGCCGAGGACCACTTGCCGGGCGCGATCAACCTGCCGGTGCTCTCGGACGAGGAGCGCGCGCAGGTCGGCACGATCTACAAGCAGGTTTCCCCGTTCGACGCCCGCAAGCTCGGCGGCGCCCTGGTCGCCGCCAATGCCGCGCGCCATATCGCCGGCCCGCTGGCGGGGTTCGGTGGCGGCTGGCGGCCGCTGGTCTATTGCTGGCGCGGCGGGCAGCGCTCGGGCGCCTTTGCCACCATCCTGGGGCAGATCGGCTGGCGCGTCGGCCGCATCGAGGGCGGCTACAAGGCCTGGCGGTCGCTGGTGGTGGCGCGGGTGACGGCCGATGTCGCGGTGCCGGTCGTGGTGCTGGACGGCAATACCGGCAGCGCTAAGACCGAGATCCTGCAGCGCCTCGCGGCGCGCGGGCACCAGGTGCTGGACCTGGAGGGGCTCGCCAACCATCGCGGCAGCCTGTTCGGCGCCCTGCCGGGCGGGCAGCCGTCGCAGAAGCTGTTCGAAAGCCGGCTTGCCATGGCGCTGGAGGCGCTGGACCCTTCGCGTCCGCTGCTGGTCGAGGCCGAAAGCTCGCGCATCGGCGAGGTCAACCTGCCGCGCGGCATCTGGCAGGCGATCATCGCCGCGCCCCGCCTGCGGCTGGCGGTGCCCGTCGAAGCCCGTGCCGCCTATACCGCCCGAAGCTACGGCGATGCCTGCGCCGACCCCACCCGGGTGGCGCACATTATCGAAAGTCTGCGCCCGCTGCATCCGGCCGAGCGCATCGCGGATTGGCTGCGCCTGGTCGAGGCGCGGGACTGGACCGGCCTGTCGCTGGGACTGATGCGCGACCATTACGATCCGCGCTATGACAAGCACCGCGCCCGGCACGACGACGGTCGCAGCCGGGTGGTGGCGTTGCAGCGGCTGGACGATCTGGACGCGGCGACGGCCCGGGTCGAGGCGGCGCTGGCCGGGCTCAATCGGTGAGGGCATCGCCTGCCGGCGCGGTCGGCGGCCTCCGGCGGGGATATTTGCACACAAAAGAAGCTCAGGCGCCGAGAAGGCGGCGCAGGATGCGTTCCAGTTTGGCCGCGCCCAGGGGCGCCATCGCCTTGGTGTGGTCGTGGCTGATCGCTTCGTCCGAGAGCCCGGCGCCCATGTTGGTGATGACCGAGATGGCGGCGCAGTCGAGGCCGAGGAAGCGCGCCAGGATGATTTCCGGCACGGTGGACATGCCGACGGCATCGGCGCCCAAGGTGCGGGCGGCGCGGATCTCGGCCGGGGTTTCGAAGCTGGGGCCCGAGAACCAGCAATAGACGCCTTCGGGCAGGGCGAGCCCCTCGGCGGCCGCGGCGGCTTGCAGGGCGGCGCGCAGGCCCGGGTCGTGGGCGGCGGTCATGGGGACGAAGCGGGCGTCGCTCGGCTCGCCGATCAGCGGGTTGGTGCCGGAGAAGTTGATGTGGTCCGAGAGCAGCATCAGCGCGCCGGGCGGCAGGTCGGGGCGCAGCGAGCCCGCGGCATTGGTCAGAATCAGGCGCCGGCAGCCGAGTGCCTTGAGCACCTCCAAGGGCAGCCGCATGGCGTCGGCGCGGCCGGATTCGTAGTAATGTGCCCGGCCGCCGAAGACCGCGACGCGTCGCCTCTCGAGCCGGCCGATCACCAACTGTGGCACATGGCCCGAGACCCCGGCATGGGGAAAGCCCGGCAGGTCGGAATAGGGGATGGCCGTGCCCTGAACCGCCGACGCCAGATGGCCCAGGCCCGAGCCCAGCACCAGCCCGTATTCCGGTGGTTCCACGCCGGCGCGGGCGCGGATCAGGGCGGCAAGCTCAGCGCTCTTTGACATAGGGTTCTCCGCCCGCGCGCGGCGGGATGGCGCGGCCGACGAAACCCGCGAGGATGATGACGGTCAGGATATAGGGCAGGGCGTTCATGAACATCGACGGCACCGTGACCAGCCCCAGGTCGAGGTTCGGATAGCGGTTCGCCACCGCCTCCATCAGGCCGAAGAGGAAGCAGGCGCCGAGCGCCGACCAGGGCCGCCATTTGGCGAAGATCAGCGCCGCCAGCGCGATGAAGCCGCGCCCGGCCGTCATCTCCTTGACGAAGCCGGCCGAGATTGCCGTGGCGAGATAGGCCCCCGCGATCCCACACAATGCGCCGCAGATCAGCACCGCCGCGTAGCGCAGCCGCGTGACCGAGACGCCGGCGGTATCGACCGAGGCCGGATTCTCGCCCACCGCCCGCAGCCGCAGCCCGAAGCGGGTGCGATAGAGCACCCACCAGGTCAGCGGCACCATGGCGAAGGCCAGATAGACCAGCACCGAATGGCCCGAGATCAGCTCGGCATAGAGGCGCCCGATCACCGGCACCGGCCGCAGGGCGTCGGCGAAGGGCAGGGTGATCTCGTTGAACCGCGCGGCGCCTTGCAGCGACGGCGTGCGGCCGCCGAGCGCAAAGATCTTCTGCCCCAAGAGCACCGTCAGCCCCGAGGCGAGGAAGTTGATCGCCACGCCCGAGATCAGCTGGTTGCCGCGGAAGGTGATCGAGGCCAGCCCATGCAGCGCCGCCAGCGCCAGCGCGCCGCCGATCCCGGCCAGCAACCCCAGCCATGCGCTGCCGGTCGCATAGGCCACCGCGCCGGCGCAAAAGGCCGCCATCAGCATCTTGCCCTCCAGCCCGATGTCGAAGACCCCGGCCCGTTCCGAATACAGCCCGGCCAGGCAGGCCAGCAGCAGCGGCACCATCAGCCGCACGGCGGAATCGAGGATCTGGATCAGCGTCGCGAAATCCATCACGCCCCCCTGCGGCCGCGCGCGAACAGCCGTTCCAGCGGCAGGCGCACTATATTGTCCAGCGCGCCGGTGAACAGGATCACCAGCGCCTGGATCACCACGATCAGCTCGCGCGGGATCGAGGTCCACAGCGCCAGCTCGCCCCCGCCCTGGTAGAGGAACCCGAAGAGCAGCGCCGCCAGGAACACGCCGAAGGGATGGTTGCGCCCCATCAGCGCCACGGCGATGCCGATGAAGCCCGCGCCCTCGACCGCGTTCAGGACCAGCCGCTGCGCCTCGCCCATGACGTTGTTGACCGCCATCAGGCCCGCCAGCCCGCCCGAGATCAGCATGGCAAGCACGGTGATCCGCACGGGCGAGATCCCGGCGTAAAGCGCCGCCGGCTCGGATTTGCCGAAGGCGCGGATCTCATAGCCCAGCCGTGTGCGCCAGATCAGCAGCCAGACCAGCAGGCAGGCGGCGATGGCGATGAAGAAGGTGACGTTCACCGGCGTGTCCTCGCCCCAGGCGAAGCCGAAGCCCGCCGCCATTTCGGACAGTTTCGGCAACTGCGCCCCGGCGGGAAAGCGGGCGGTGGCGGGGTCCATGCTGCCGACCGGGCGCAGCACGTTGACCAGCATATAGTTCAGCACGGCCGCGGCGATGAAGTTGAACATGATGGTGGTGATGACGACATGGCTGCCGCGCCGGGCCTGCAGCCAGGCCGGGATCAAGGTCCAGAGTGCGCCGAACCCGGCCGCCCCCAGCATCGCCGCCGGCAGCGCCAGCGCCCAATGCGGCCAGGGCAGCGCCAGCAGCACCAGCGCCACCCCCAGGCCTCCCATCGCCGCCTGGCCCTCGCCGCCGATGTTGAACAGGCCGGCGTGATAGGCGACCATGACCGCCAACCCGGTAAAGACGAAATTCGTGGCGTAATACAGTGTGTAGCCCAAGCCATAGCTCGACCCCAGCGCGCCCTCGACCATGACCTTCAGCGCCTCGACCGGGCTTTCGCCGATGGCCAGGATCACCAGCGCCGAAAGCGCAAAGGCCAGAACCAGCGAGATCAGCGGCGTCAGGATCACATCGGCCCATGTCGGCATCCGTTCCATCAGCGCGCTGCCCCTGGTTCTTTCCGTTGTCCAAATACCCCCGCCGGAGGCCGGCCGCGCGGCATCACGAGACCACCTCGGGGCGGGTCGCGGGATCGACGCCGGCCATCAGGCAGCCCAATTCGCCGGTCGTCGCCTGATCGGGCAGGCGCTCGCCCATGATGCGGCCGTCGAACATGACCGCGATCCGGTCCGACAGCGCCAGGATCTCGTCCAGCTCGACCGAGACCAGCAGCACCGCCTTGCCGGCATCGCGCAAGGCGACGATGCGCTTGTGGATGAACTCGATGGCGCCGATGTCGACGCCGCGCGTCGGCTGCCCGACCAGCAGCAGGTCGGGGTCGCGCTCGACCTCGCGGGCGACGACGATCTTCTGCTGGTTCCCGCCCGAGAAATTCTTCGCCGCAAGCTCGGGGTCGGGCGGGCGGATGTCGAAACGCGCGATCTTGTCCGCCGCGTCGGCGCGGATGGCGGCGTGATCCATCAGGCCGCCGCGGTTGTATTCCGGCGCGTCCTGATAGCCGAAGGCCGTGTTCTCCCAGGCCGAGAAATCCATGATCAACCCTTCGGTCTGCCGGTCCTCGGGGACGTGGCCGATGCCGGCCGCGCGGCGGGCGCGGCCGTTCGAGCCGGCCAGCGCCAGCGGCGCGCCCTTCAGCCGGATCTCGCCCGAAAGCGTCGCGCCGGCCTCGGGGAAACCGCCGAGGATCTCCAGCAGCTGCGTCTGGCCGTTGCCGGCGACGCCGGCGATGCCCAGGATCTCGCCCGCGCGGATGTCGAGGTCGATGCCGCGCAGCCGCTCGACGCCCTGGGCATCGACCATGCGCAAGCCCCGCAGTTCCAGCACCGGGGCGCCGGGCGCGGCCGGCGGCTTCTCGACCCTGAGCAGCACCTTGCGGCCGACCATCAGCTCGGCCAGTTCGGCCGGGCCGGTCTCGGCGGTCCTGACCGAACCCACCATCTCGCCCCGCCGCATGACCGAGACATTGTCGGTCGCCGCCATGATCTCGCGCAGCTTGTGGGTGATCAGGACGATGGTCTTGCCCTCGTCCCGCAGGCCCCGCAGGATGCGGAACAGGTGGTCGGCCTCGGCGGGGGTCAGCACGCCCGTGGGCTCGTCCAGGATCAGGATCTCGGCCCGGCGATACAGCGCCTTCAGGATCTCGACCCGCTGCTGGTGGCCGACCGACAGGTCCTCGACCAGCGCGTCGGGATCGACCTGCAGCCCGTATTCCGCCGCCAGCCGCTTCAGCTCGCCCCGGGCGCGCGACAGCGACGGGCGCAGAAGCGCGCCGTCCTCGGCGCCCAGGATCACGTTTTCCAGTACGGTGAAGTTCCGCACCAGCTTGAAATGCTGGAACACCATGCCGATGCCGGCGCGGATCGCGGCCTGGCTGTCGGCGATCTGGGTGGGCCGGCCGTCGATCAGGATCTCGCCCGCGTCGGGACGATAGAAGCCGTAGAGGATCGACATCAGCGTCGACTTGCCGGCGCCGTTCTCGCCGATGATGCCGTGGATGGTGCCGCGCGGCACCACCAGGTCGATGTCCTTGTTGGCCTGCACCGGCCCGAAGGCCTTGCAGATCCCCCGCAATTCGATCGCGGGGGCGCCGGCCGATGCCATCACTTCACCGGGCAGGTGTTGTCGGTCATGTAGTCGTGGACCTTGACCGAGCCGTCCTCGATGCTTTTGGTCGCGGCCTCGACGGCGGCGGCCATTTCCTCGGTGATCAGCGGCTTGTTGTCGTCGTCCATCGCCACCGAGACGCCGCCGGATTTCAGGTCCATGACCTTGACGCCCGGCTGGATCTCGGTGCCGGCCTTGAAGGATTCATAGACCGAATTGTCCACGCCCTTGACCATCGAGGTCAGCACCTTGCCCGGATGCAGGTGGTTCTGGTTGCTGTCGACGCCGATGGACAGGATCCCCGCGTCCGCCGCCGCCTGCAGGACGCCGATGCCGGTGCCGCCGGCCGCGGCATAGATCACGTCCGCCCCCTGCGACAGCTGGGCCTTGACCAGCTCGCCGCCCTTGACCGGGTCGTTCCAGGCGGCGGGCGTGGTGCCGGTATAGTTGACGATGACCTTGCCGTCCGGCCGCGCGGCCTTGAAGCCCTGGGCATAGCCGCATTCGAACTTGTGGATCAGCGGGATGTCCATGCCGCCGATGAAGCCGACCGTGCCCGATTTCGATGCCTGCGCCGCCAGCACGCCGGCCAGGTACGAGCCCTGTTCCTCGGTAAAGACGATGGATTGCACGTTGGGCTGTTCGACCACCATGTCGATCAGGACGAATTTCGTGTCCGGATAGTCCGGCGCCACCTTGTTCAGCACCTCGCCGAAGGCGAAGCCGGTCATCACGATGGGGTTGGCGCCCGATTGCGCCAGCCGGCGCAGCGCCTGTTCGCGCATCGCCTCGGACTGCATCTCCAGTTCCTTGTAGCTGCCGCCGGTCTCGGCCTTCCAGCGCTCGGCGCCGTTATAGGCGGCCTCGTTGAACGACTTGTCGAATTTCCCGCCCAGGTCGAAGATCAGCGCCGGATCGGCCAGGGCCGCCAGCGGCAAAAGGCTCAGGCAGGCGCCGGTCAGCAGGAATTTCATCGGGGACATTTTGGAACCTCAACCTTGGGCGGGCGATTCAGCCCGCGGGATAGCCGGATTAGGGCGCAAGGGCCGGACTCCGTCAACCGTTTGTCGCGAGCCCCAGGGCACGGCGCATCAGGATCGCATCCAGCCCCGGCGCATAGTAGTTGCGCCGCCGGCCGGCGTTTTCCCAGCCGCGCCCGGCATAAAGCGCGATGGCGCCGGCATTGTCGGCCGCGACCTCCAGGAAAGCCATCTCGGCGCCGCGCGCCCGCGACGCTGCGGCGAAGTCCCGAAGCAGCTGCGCGCCCAGGCCCTGGCGCCGCGCCTCGGGGGCGACGGCCAGGGTCAGCAACTCGGCCTCGCCGGCGACGGCGCGGCCCAGCAGGAAACCCTGCGGGCGGACGAGCAGGAAATTCAGCGGGCTTTTCAGCAGCGCGTCGAATTCCGGCGCCGACCAGGGCCGGGGATGGGCCGCGAAACAGCGCAGATGCAGTTCGGCAAGCTGGTCGGGGCGGGTCACGGCGGTCAGGGCAGCATCACCGGGCCGCGGTCGCGCGCGGGCGCGGCATCGGCGGGACGCAGGTAGATCGGCGCCGGGCGCGGCAGGCCGGGCGCGGCGCGGCGGTCCAGGGCGATGCGGGCGATGGCCTCGGCCAGCGGCAGCAGGGGGTGGCGATGCACCGGCGGGCCGGGCGGCAGGTCGTGGACCGCCCCCTGCCGGGGCCGGCTGTCCAGCCCGGGTCCGAAATCCTGCCACAGCACCTCGCCGTCGCGGGCGGGCAGCAGCACGCGGCAGGGCCGGGCCAGGCCATGGGCGGCGGCCTCGGCCCGGCCGACGCCGACGGCGGGGATGCCCAGAGACAGCGACAGCCCGCGCGCGGCGGCGACGGCGATGCGGATGCCGGTGAAATTGCCCGGCCCGGTGCCGCAGCCGATCACCGAGAGGTCGCGCCAGCCGACGCCGGCCTGGGCCAGCAGGTCCTGCAGCAGCGGCATCAGCCGCTCGGCCTGGCCGCGGGCCATGTCTTCCTGCGCCTGGGCCAGCACACGGTCGCCTTGCAGCAAAGCGGCCGCGCAATGCGCGGCCGATGTGTCGAAGCCCAGCGACAGCGGCTCAGCCAACAGGGCGGACCTCGGTCACTTCGGGGATATAGTGGCGCAGCAGGTTTTCGATGCCCATCTTCAGCGTCAGCGTGGACGAGGGGCAGCCGGCGCAGGCGCCCTGCATGTGCAGATAGACCACGCCGCGGTCGAAGCCGTGGAAGGTGATGTCGCCGCCGTCCTGGGCCACGGCCGGACGCACGCGGGTGTCCAGCAGCTCCTTGATCTGGGTAACGATTTCGGCATCCGGGCCCGATTGCTCGTTATGGCCGCTGGCGGCGGTGCCCTCGATCGCCGGGGCGCCGGACTGGTAATGCTCCATGATCGCGCCCAGGACCGAGGGCTTCAGGTGGTCCCAGACCGCGTCGTCGGCCTTGGTCACGGTCACGAAATCCGAGCCGAGGAACACGCCGGTCACCCCTGGCACCGCGAAGATGCGGCGGGCCAGCGGGCTGGCGGACGCGGCCTCGGCCTGGGGGAAATCGGCGGTGCCGCTGCCCAGCACGGTTTCGCCCGGCAGGAATTTCAGCGTCGCGGGGTTCGGGGTGGTTTCGGTCTGGATGAACATGGCGCGGGCTCCTTTGTCCGGGGATATGGGGATCGAAGGGGGCGCAAGTCAAGCCGAAGCGGGCATCCCGTTCGCGGCGGCGAGCCCGGAAAAAGCCAGCAGGTTCACCAGGGCATGGGCAAGCGCGCCCGCGCCCGCGGTCCCAGAGGACAGCCGCGCCGCCATCATGAAGGGTGCGATCAGCGCCGCGCCCAGCAGCAGGCGCAGGGTGTCCTGCCCGGCCAGCCCCGCGCCCGCCGCCGGCGCCAGGTGCCACAGCACGAACAGCGCCGCCGCCAGCGCCTGCGCGCCCGGGCCCGGATCCGGGATCAGCGCGCCGCGCCAGAAAGCCTCTTCCAGCGCGCCGTTCAGCGCCGCCGCCAGCACCACCGCCGCCAGCACGCCGGGCGACAGCCGCAGCAGCGTGCCGCCCTGCCAGGCCAGCGCCGCCAGCACCAGCGCGACCAGCGCCAGCACTGCCGGCACCGAGGGCCGGCGCAGCCGCAGCGACCATCCGCCGCAGCGGGCCAGGGCAATCGCCAAAGCGGTCCAATAGGCCGCCAGCCCCGCCAGCTGCGCGTCGAGCGGCCGCAGGCCGGACTGCCCCAGCAGATGGAACAGCGCCGCAAGACCCGGGATCGCCAGCACCGCCGCCAGCGCCAGGGGCCGGTTCATCCGGTGATCTGCTCCAGCCGCTCGCGCGAGATGTCGCCGGGCACGATGGTGACGGGGCAGGGCAGGGTCGCCACCTCGCGCAGCAGCCGGGTGACCAGCGGCCCCGGCCCTGCGCTTTCGGTCGAGGCGCCCAGCACCACCACGCCGATCTCGGGGTCGGCGCCGATCTGGGCCAGAAGCTCGTTGCCCGGCTCGCCCTCGCGCACCACCAGCTCGGGTTCGATCCCCGGCCGGTCGCGCATCCATTTTGCAAAGACCTCGTAATGCGCCTCGATCCGCTCATAGGCCTCGGCGCGCATCACCTCGGCCACGCCCATGCCGTGCTGGATGGCGTTCGCGGGGATCACCGCCAGCACCTGCACCCCGCCGCCGGTGCGGGATGCGCGCAGGGCGGCATAGCGGATGGCGTTCAGGCATTCGCGCGAATCGTCCAGAACCACCAGAAATTTCCGCATCGCTCTCCGTCCGGTTGCCCCGATCTGGGCAAAGACTGGCCGAAAGGACACGCTGGCGCAAGTCTTGTGCGCTTTCCCTCTTGCGACGGTTTGCAATTCAGGGGTGCTGTGTTACTCGACTTAGGTTAGCCAAAGCGCCGAACGCGGGACGGAATTGTGACAATCCACCAAGATTGGGAAAAGGCCGACATCGCCCGGCTCGCCACCTTGCCTCAGCCCGCCATGTCCTGGTTCCAGGCCGACGGCAGAGCGGTCGCGGCCATGCCCCTTTCGAAACGGCTGTTCGACATCGTGCTGGCGCTGGTGTTGCTGGTGCCGCTTTCGGTCGTCATGGCCGTCTTCGCGCTGATCCTGCTGGTGGTGCAGGGCCGTCCGATCTTTTACGCCGCGCCCCGCATGCTGGCGCCCGGCCGGACCTTTACCCATCTGAAGTTCCGCACCATGTTGCGGCAAGAGGACGATTTCGGCGTCACCGGCGCGCACAAGGCCTGGCGCATCACGCCCTTGGGCCATTTCATGCGGCGCACCCGCATCGACGAGCTGCCGCAGCTGTTCAACATCCTCAAGGGCGACATGAGCTTCGTCGGCCCGCGCCCGACCATCCGCGAATATGTGGACCGCTATCCGGCGGTCTATGGGCAGGTGCTGAAAAGCCGCCCCGGCGTCACCGGGCTCGCGACGCTGATCTATCACCGGCACGAGGACAAGATCCTGCGCCGCTGCAAGAGCGCCGAGGCGACCGAGGCCGCCTATGCCGGCCGCTGCCTGCCGACCAAGCTGAAGATCGACCTGATCTATCAGAAGAACCGCACCCTGGGGCTGGACCTGTGGATCCTGTGGCGCACGATCCTGGTCGTGGTCTACAAGGACGAACGCCCGCGCCGGCGCGGCCGCAACTGATCCCTGACGGCCGCCCTCGCGGCGGCCCTTCGTCCTCTGGCGCCCCGCCGTTTTCTGCCCTAGTTTCGCCGATGCGAAGACGGGGACATGAGTTTGCAGCACAGAATCCTGGTGACGGGCCGGGTTCATCGGCAGCCACCTGGTCGAGCGCCTGCTGGCCGAGGGGCGTGACGTCACCGTCCTGGACGACCTGTCCAGCGGGCGCCGCGCCAATCTGCCCCCGGATGTGCGGCTGATCGCCGGCGACGTCGCAGACGGCGCGCTGCTCGACTCGCTGCTGCAAGACGTCGACCGGGTCTTTCACCTGGTAGCGCGGGTTTCGGTGCAGCTGTGCATTTCGGACTGGATGGCGGCGCATCGGGTGAACCTGGGCGGCACCATGGCCGTGCTGCAGGCCGCGCAGCGGGCGGGCAAGGTGCCGGTGGTCTATGCCTCTTCCGCAGCGGTCTATGGCAACCGCTCGGGCGCCGCTTGCGCCGAGGATGACCTGCCGCTGCCGATCTCGCCCTATGGCGCCGACAAGCTCGGCTCCGAGCATCAGGTCCGCGCCATGGCCGAGGTGCATGGCCTCGCCTCGGTGGGCCTGCGCTTCTTCAACGTCTACGGACTGAGGCAGGACGCGGCATCGCCCTATGCCGGGGTGATCTCGAAATTCTGCGCCAATCGACGGGCCGACCGGCCGCAGGTGATCTTTGGCGACGGCGGCCAGAGCCGCGACTTCATCTATGTCGCCGACGTGGTCGAGGCGCTGCTGCGTGCCGGCGCGTCGGCGGCGCAGGGCGGCGGCGCCCGGGTCTTCAACATCTGCACCGGCGCCGGCACGACGCTGCTGGAGCTGGTGGCGCAGCTCGACCTCCTGGCCGGACGCGGCGCGAGCCCGGTCGAACATGCCGCTCTGCGCAGCGGCGACATCCGCGAGTCGCTGGGCAGCCCGCTGGCCGCGCGCGAGGGCTTCGGCTTCATCGCCCGGACCGGCATCGCCGAGGGGATGCGGGCGCTGTGGGATCAGCCGGGAAACGGCGCCGGGTCGTAGCCCACGCCGGTCAGGTACAGCCCCTGCGGCGGGCAGACCGGACCGCAGGCGGCACGGTCGCGGGCGGCCAGTGCCTGCGCCACGCGGCAGGGCGGCCAGGACCCGGCACCGACCCGCTCCAACGTGCCGACGATCGAGCGCACCTGGTTGTGCAGGAAAGACCGCGCCCGCAGGTGAAAGCGGAATTCGCGCCCCTGCGGGATGGCGATTTCCTCAATGCGGATCTGGTCCAGCGTCTTTACCGGGCTGTTCGACTGGCACATGGTCGAGCGGAAGGTGGTGAAGTCGTGCAAGCCCAGCAGATGCGCGGCCCCGGCCCGCATGGCGTCAAGGTCCAGCGGGTTCTGCACCTGCCAGACCCGGCCGCGATCATGCGTGACCGGCGCGCGCCGGGCGACCAGCCGGAAGGTATAGCGCCGCTCATGCGCCGAGAAGCGGGCGTGGAAATCGTCGCCGACCCGCGCGGCCGACAGGATGGCGACCGGCGCGGGCTTCAGATGCCAGTTCAGCGCCTCGGACAGCCGGAACGGGTCCCAGTCGCGGGCCAGATCGGCATGGGCGACCTGGCCGGTGGCATGGACGCCGGCATCGGTGCGGCCGGCCGCGGCGATCCGGGCGCCCTGCGCGAAGCCGGGGTCGAGCCGGGCCAGCGCCGCCTCGATGGCACCCTGCACGCTGGGCTGGTCGGCCTGGGCCTGCCAGCCGGCGAAGGGCGTGCCGTCATATTCGATCAGCAGGGCGAAGCGGGGCATCTCTAGCGGCGCTGCTTTTCGCCTTGCCGCGGGATCAGCAGGTCGTCCAGCGTCATCGGACGCTCCAGCGCCGCCGGATCGGCAGGGGCGGGATCGGTGGGGGCGGGATCGGCGGGGCGGACCCCCTCGCGCGCCAGCCGCTCGCGCAGCACGCTGATCTCGATGTCGAGATCGCTGCGGCCGCCTTCCAGCAGCCGGGCGCTGCGGGCGGCGAATTCGGTTTCCAGGTCGTCCAGCAAGGTCTCGTAATCCTGGCGCGCCCGCGGGTCGCGGGTCTGGGCATAGAGGTCCGAGAACTTGACCGTGGCGTCGCGCGCGCCCTGCAGATAGACGCCCAGATAGCGGCGCAGCGGGGCGATATGGTCGGGGTCGTCCTCGATATGGCCGAAAAGCTCGCGCGCGGTGGCGGCGAACATGCCGACCCGGGCTTCCAGCCGGCGGTCGCCGGTGCGCAGGATGGCGTCCTGCATCGCCTTCAGATGCGCCTCGCCCTCGGCCAGGATGCGCTGGGCCCGGTCCTGCTGGAACGCGTCGACGCCCTCCATGCCCTTGTCGCGCATCGGGTCGGTGCCGAAGGCCAGCCAGTGCAGCACGGCGCCGGCGACGCCGATGACGCCCGCGCCGGCCTCGGCGCCGGGGACATAGGCGCCGATGGCGAGGCCGAGCCCGGTCAGGATGCCGCCGAACAGCTTGCGCGGGATCGCCGGGCGGCGGGCGACGCGGCGGGCGTCATAGGCGGCCTCGGCCTGCAGCCCCTCGCGCGTCATCCACATGCCCGAGGCGAGGCTGCCGAAGGCGATCAGATGCAGGGCAAGCCCGTTCGGGTCCTGCCAGAAGGCGCTGATCAGAAAGGGAATCGCCATGATCGTGACCCAGCGGGTGCGCGATTCCAGCGGGTGCCGGACCTCGCCGGGCGCCGGACGCGCCGGCCGGCGGGCGCCGTTTTCGTCCGGCTGCGGCTGCGGCGAGAAGCGGCCGCCAAAGCGCTTGGCCATCCGCCCGCCCTCAGCCCGCGCCCACGAAGGCGGCATAGAGCGTCAGCCCCATCAGCAGGAAGAAGGACAGGCGCTGCATCGCTTTCTGGGACATCGGCTTCCTTTCGGCGCGTCTTCGCGGATTGCCCGCAGGATATAGGACGCGCCGGCCGCGAAAGAAAGGGCGGCGGCCGCCGGGCGGGGCTGCGGGTGCCGCGCGGAAAGGCGCTCTTTCGGCCCCGTGTCGTGCCGGTCGCCTAGCGGCGGCGGTCGCGGCGCGAGCTCATCGGCTGGAAGGCCACGCCGACATGAGCCTCGCAATAGGGTTTGCCGGGCACCGAGGGCAGGCCGCAGAACCAGAACTTGTCGGTCGCCGGGTCGCCGATCGGCCATTTGCAGGTGCGTTCGGTCAGTTCCATCAGCGTCAGCTTGCGGGCGCGCTTTTCCACCTCGCGCACCGAGGCCAGCGCCTCGGGGCTGATCTCGTTGGCCGAGGGCTGCGGCGGCAGCGGCTGGCCCGAGGGCACCAGGGTGCGGCGGTTGAAGCTGGGCTGCGGCGCGGCGGCCGCGGCCTCGGGGGCCGGTTCGGCGGCGGGCGCCGCGGCGGCCGCGGCCGGCTTGGGCTGCGGCGCGGGCTCGGGGGCGGCTTCGGGCCGGGCCGCGGGCTCGGGGATCGGCGCGGCGGCGGCCGGTTTCGGCTCGGCGGGGGCGGCCTCGGCCTCTTCGCCGCGATTCGACAGGCCCAGCCGGTGGACCTTGCCGATCACGGCGTTGCGGGTGACGCCGCCAAGCTCCTTGGCGATCTGGCTGGCCGACTGTCCCTCGGCCCACATGCGTTTCAGCGTCTCGACGCGCTCGTCGGTCCAGGACATGGCTTGCCTTTCCTGCACCGGCTGCGGTCCGGTGCCTTCGTGTTCGTGGCTTCAATTCCGGCAGGCCCGGGCTTAAATCCGGGGATAGCCAGATTTACCCGTCCGCACCCGCAAATTCAAGGAGCGCCGATGCAGCCGATCCAGACCCGACCCGGAATCCGCCAGATGGGCGTGCGCCGCTTTGGCCGGGTGAACTGGCTGGGGCTCTATACCCTGTCCCAGCGCGAGATCATGCGCTTCATGTCGGTCTGGCAGCAGACCGTCTTCGCGCCGCTGATGACCTCGGCGCTGTTCGTCGTGGTCTTCGCCCTGGCGCTGGGCCGCAGCCGGGGCGAGGTCATGGGCCTGCCCTATCTCGCCTTCCTGGGACCCGGCATCCTGATGATGACGGTGATCCAGAACGCCTTCGCCAACACCTCGTCGAGCCTGATCTCGTCGAAGATGCAGGGCAATATCGTCGATACGCTGATGCCGCCGCTGTCGGCGGGCGAGATCCTGGCCGGATATCTGATCGGCGCGGTCGCCCGGGCGCTGATCGTCGCCGGGGCCATCGCCGCCGGCATGGCGCTGGTCATCGGCCAGGGCGTGGCGCATCCCGCCTGGGCCCTGGGCTTCGTGGTGCTGGGCGCATTGCTGATGGGCGGGCTGGGGCTGCTGGCCGGGATCGTGGCGCAGAAATTCGACCAGATGGCGGTGATCACCAATTTCATCGTCACGCCGCTGTCGTTCCTGTCGGGCACCTTCTATTCGGTCCAGGCGCTGCCGCAGCCGTTCCGGGCCTTCGCGCATTGGAACCCGATCTTCTATCTGATCGACGGCGCCCGCTACGGCATCCTGGGCGTCTCGGACGCGCCGGTGCTGCGCGGCCTCGCGGTCTGCGTGCTGACGGTGGTGCTGGTGCTGGCCGTCGCTTGGCGCTGGCTGGCCTCGGGCTATCGGATGAAGCCCTGAGATGACGGCCGGATCCGCCACCGAAATCACCGTTGCGCGGGCGGCGCTTCCGCGCTATGCGACGGGCCATGACCCCGCGGACCGCCATCATCGCCCGTCCCCGACGTTGACGCTTTCGCGTCCGATCCCGCCTGCCTTCCGCCTTCCGTCAGCCCATGGTGCCGCCACGCACCCGTTCCCAGAGAGGGTAACCCCATGAATTCGCACGTCCTGCCGATCTATAACCGCGCCCCCATCGCCTTCGAGCGGGGCGAGGGCTCTTGGGCCATCGCGACGGATGGGACGCGATACCTGGACCTGGGGGCCGGGATCGCCGTGAACGCGCTCGGCCATGCCAACCCGGAACTGGTGGCGGCGCTGACCGAACAGGCGCAGCGGATCTGGCATGTCTCGAACCTCTACCAGATCCCCGAGCAGGAGAAGCTGGCCGAACTGCTGGTCGCCAACACCTTCGCCGACACCGCCTTCATCACCAATTCCGGCACCGAGGCCGCCGAGCTGGCGATCAAGATGGTGCGCAAATATTGGAGCGAGCAGGGCGATCCCGAGCGGATCGAGATCCTGACCTTCGAAGGCGCCTTCCACGGCCGCTCGACCGGGGCCATCGCCGCCTCGGGGTCGGAAAAGATGGTCCAGGGCTTCGGCCCGCTGATGCCGGGGTTCCGGCACCTGCCCTGGGGCGACATGGCGGCGCTGGAGGCGGCGATCTCGCAGCGTACCGCCGCCGTCATGCTGGAGCCGGTGCAGGGCGAGGGCGGCATCCGTCCGTTGCCCGATGCCGATCTGCGGCTGATCCGCGAACTCTGCGACCGCACCGGCGCGCTGCTGGTGCTGGACGAGGTGCAGTCGGGCATGGGCCGGACCGGCCGGCTGTTCGCGCATGAATATGCCGGCATCGCGCCGGACATCATGATGGTCGCCAAGGGCATCGGCGGCGGCTTTCCGCTGGGTGCGGTGCTGGCCACGGAAAAGGCCGCCTCGGGCATGGGGGCGGGCACGCACGGCTCGACCTATGGCGGCAATCCGCTGGCTTGCGCGGTCGGCGCCAAGGTGATGCAGATCATCGCCGCGCCCGAATTCCTGGCCGAGGTGAACCGCAAGGCGGCGCTGCTGCGCCAGAAGCTGGAGGGGCTGGTGGCGGCGCATCCCTCGGTGTTTGAAAGCGTGCGCGGGCAGGGGCTGATGCTGGGCCTGAAATGCCGCGTCGCCCCGACCGAGATGGTGCGGGCCGGCTATGCGGAACATGTGCTGACCGTGGCGGCGGCCGACAACACCCTGCGCCTGCTGCCGCCGCTGATCATCTCGGACGAGGAGATCGCCGAGGCGGTGGTGCGGCTGGACCGCGCGGCCGGCCGGCTGGATGGCTGAATACGCGTTCCGGCCGGTGACGCGCGCCGATCTGCCCCAGCTGGCGGATTGGCTGCGCCTGCCCGAGGTGGCGCGCTGGTGGCGCGGGGCCGAGAAGCAGCTGGCCGGGATCGACGAGGATCTGGACCTGCCCGAGATGCGGCAGGTTCTGGCGCTGCGGGACGGTGTGCCGTTGGGCTATGCGCAGTTCTATCCGGCCCATCGTTGGGGTGCGCCGCATTTCGCCGATCTGCCCGCCGGGACGCTGGCGATCGACTGCTTTTCGGGACCCGCCGGCTTCGGGCAGGGCGGGGCCTGGCTGCGTGCGTTGTCGGACCGGCTGCTGGCCGAGACGCCGGTGCTGGTCATCGATCCGGAACCGGACAACCTGCGCGCCATCCGCGCCTATGAGAAGGCGGGATTTGCCGGCGAGGCGCTGCGCCGGTCCGAGGACGGGACGCTGGCCCGCGTGATGACGCGGCACCGATGAAGCCCCGTGTTTCCGACGCGCATAAAAAACCGGGGTCGGGCCTTGACCTCGCATCGGCAAAGCGGCTTGCTGGCCGGATCAATCCGAAAGACAGACCAAAGATGAACAGTTTCCTCGACATCCATACCACCGACAAGGCAGAGCTGCGCGGCATGATCGATTCCGCCCGCCGGATGAAGGATGCCCGCGCCGGCCTGCCCAAGGCGACGCCGGATGCCGAAGCCCCGCTGAAGAACCGGATGGTGGCGCTGATCTTCGAAAAGCCCTCGACCCGGACCCGGGTCAGCTTCGACCTTGGCGTGCGTCAGATGGGCGGGCAGACCATGGTGCTGTCGGGTCAGGAGATGCAGCTGGGCCATGGCGAGACCATCGCCGACACCGCCCGGGTGCTGTCGCGCTATGTCGACCTGATCATGATCCGCACCTTCGAGGAGGCGACGCTGCTGGAGATGGCGGAATATGCCAGCGTTCCGGTGGTCAACGGGCTGACCAACCGCACCCACCCCTGCCAGATCATGGCCGATGTGATGACCTTCGAAGAGCATCGCGGCCCCATCGCCGGGCGCAAGGTGGTCTGGTCGGGCGACGGCAACAACGTCTGCTGCTCGATGATCCATGCGGCCGGGCAGTTCGGCTATGATTTCACCTTCACCGGGCCCTCGACGCTGGACCCCGAGCGCGAGGCGGTCGAGTTCGCCCGCGCCCAGGGCGTTCAGGTGACGATCGAGCGCGATCCGGCCAAGGCGGTAGAAGGGGCCGATCTGGTGGTGACCGACACCTGGGTGTCGATGCACGACCCGCAATCGGCGCGCGAGCGGCGCCACAACCAGCTGCGCGGTTATCAGGTCAACGAGGCGCTGATGGCGCGGGCAAAACCCGACGCGTTGTTCATGCATTGCCTGCCGGCGCATCGCGACGACGAGGTGACCAGCGCGGTGATGGACGGGCCGAATTCGGTGATCTTCGACGAGGCCGAGAACCGGCTGCATGCCCAGAAGGCCGTCATGCGCTGGTGCCTGGGCGTCTGAGGCGTCGGGCGGGGGCGTTGCCCCCGCACCCCCAGGATATTTTCGCACAAAAGAAACGGCAGGGCGCGGCGGGATGGCCGCGCCTTTTCAGTTTTCGCGGAAGGCGCGGGTGAAGTAATCGCTCAGCGGCTTGACCAGATAGGCCATCGGGCTGCGTTCGCCGGTCTGGACATAGACCTCGACCGGCATGCCGGGGACCAGTTCCAGGCCCTTGAGCTTTTGCACCTGATCGGGGGGGATGGTGACCTCGGCCCGGTAATAGGGCACGCGGGTGGCCTGATCGACCAGCGTGTCGGGCGAGACCCGGCTGAGCCGGCCGTCGATTTCGGGGGTGGTGCGCGACGAGAAGGACGAGAAGCGCAGCACCACCTCTTGCCCCGGATGCACCTCGTCGATGTTGATCGGGGCGATATGGGCGGCGACGACCAGCGGCCGGTCCTGCGGGATGATGTACAGGATGGGATCGGCGGCGCGGATCACCGCCCGCGGCGTTGTCACCTGCAGTTCCTGCACCACGCCCGAGACCGGGGCGCGGATCTCGAGCCGCGAGACCTGTTCGACCAGCGCCCGGCGGCGTTCCGCCAGTTCCAGCTCGCGATAGCCGAGATCGCGCAGTTCGGTCTCGGCCGCCTCGCGATGGGTGGCGGTCTTTTCCAGCCGCGACAGGTCGATTTCCGCAAGCTGCGTGACCGCCCGGGCGCGCGTGGCGGTGGTTTCGCCCAGCAGGCCGTCGAGCCGCGCCGCCTCGCGTTCCAGCGCCAGCACCCGCGGCGCCTGCGCCAGGCCCTTTTCCAGCAGCGAGCGCTGGTCGCGCAGCTCTTGCGCGATGAAGTCGCGCTGCTTTTGCAGGGCGCGGTCCTGGGCGTCGATGCCGCCGATCTGGGACTGCACCTGCTCGGCCTGTTTGGCAAGCTGGCCCAGCGACTGGTCCAGCGTGTCGAGCCGGGCGCGGAACAGGCTTTCCTGACCCTGCATGAGCGCCTTGAGTTCGGGACGGGTGGCGGCGGCGCTGACCAGCTCCTCGGGGAAGACGATCTGCTTTCCGTCGGCGCGCTCGGCCTCCAGCCGGCCGCGGCGGGCGAGGATCTCGAAATACTGGCCCTCGACGATGGCGAGTTCGGTCTTGAGCAGCGTGCCGTCCAGCCGGATCAGCACCTGGCCGGCGGTAACGCTTTCGCCGTCCTGGGTCAGGATCTCGGCCACGACGCCGCCGTCGGGGTGCTGGACGACCTGGCGGCGCTGCTCGACTTCGACCTGGCCGGCGGCGACCACGGCGCCGGCGATGCGTGCAGTCCAGGCCCAAAGGCCGAAACCGCCGAACAGCACCAGAAGCGCGACCATGCCCAGGATCACTGCACCTCGCGCCGACCATTCCGGGCGCTTGTGCGGCGGGTTCGGCGGCGGCTGCGGGGTCTCGGCCCGCCGGGCGCGAAACTGCGGCGATGCGCCGCCGGGTTCGGTCGCGGGTTTTTCGACCGGGGCGCGGCCGGTGTCCAGCGGATCGGTCATGTCACGCCTCCGCCCTGTCCCTGGCTGCGCACGATCTGATCCGCGTTCTTGACCAGGGATTTCAACACCTCGTCGCGCGGCCCGAAGGCGCGGCGCATGCCCTGGTCCAGCACCAGCAGCAATTCGCATTCGCTGATCGCGGCCGGGCGATGCGCCATGATGATGACGGCGCCGCCGCGGGCCTTGATGTTGCGGATGGCGACGTTCAGCGCTGCCGAGCCCTCGTTGTCGAGGTTCGAGTTCGGCTCGTCCAGCACGAAGATCACCGGGTCGGCATAGAGCGCGCGGGCAAGCCCGATGCGCTGGATCTGTCCGCCCGAAAGTCGGCCGCCGGTCTGGCTGACCCTGGTGTCATAGCCCTGCGGCAGGTCCAGGATCATGCGATGTGCGGCGGCGGCGGTGGCGGCGGCCACGACACGCTGCGGGTCGGGCTGCGGCGAAAGCCGCGCGATGTTTTCCGCGATGGTGCCGTCGAACAGCGTCACCTGCTGCGGCAGATAGCCGATCAGCCCGCCCAGCACGTCGGGGTCGTATTGGTCGAGCGTCGCCCCCGCCAGCCGGATCGAGCCGCCGGCGATGGGCCAAGCCCCGGTCAGCGCGCGCGCGAGCGTGGTCTTGCCCGCACCCGAGGGGCCGATCACCCCCAGCGCCTGGCCGGGGTTCAGGTCGAAGCCGACGCCGCGCAGCGTGGCGATGCCCTGGCCGGGCGGGATCACGGTCAGGTTACGCAGCTCGAGCTGGGCGTCGGGCCGGGGCAGGGGGGTGCGGGGGGTAGGTGCCGGCCGGCGCGACAGCAGTTCCGCGAGCCGGTTCCAGCCGTCCTGCGCGCGCTGGACGATGGACCAGCCGCCGACCACCTGCTCGATCGGGGCCAGTGCCCGGCCCATCAGGATCGAAGAGGCGATCATGGCGCCGGGCGTCACCTCTTGCTTCAGGACCAGCCAGGCGCCGGCGGCCAGCAGCGCGCTTTGCAGGAACAGCCGGAAGCTGCGGGAAAACACGGTGAATCCCGTGGCGCGGTCGCTGCCCTGCATGGCGGCCTCGGTGGCGCGGTCGCGCGCCTCTTGCCAGCGGCTGAAGGCGGCGGCGCGCATGCCGAGCGAGCCGATCAGCTCGCCCTCGTCGCGGTAGAGGTCGGACATGCGCTCGGCCGATTGGCTGGCGATGGCGGCCTGTTGCAGCGATTCGCGGCTGAGCCATTGGTTCAGCACCGTGGCGACCACCAGGATCAGCAATCCGGCGGTGGCAACCGCGCCCAGCAGCGGGTGAAAGATATAGACGGCGGCCAGGAAGAACGGCGCCCAGGGCAGATCGAAGAGCGCCATCAGCACCGGTGAGCCGATCAGGCGCTGCACCGCCTCGAGGTCGCGCATGCCGCCGCGCACCACCAGGTCCGAGCCGGCGGCCTGGCCGTCCTGCAGCGCGGCGGTGAAGACCCGGCCCTCCATTCGTTCCTGGAAGCGGGCGGCGACGCGGGCCATGATGCGGTTGCGCGCCAGGTCGAGGACGCCCATCAGCGTGAACAGGAACACCACCAGCAGGAACAGCGCGGTCAGCGTCTCGACCGAGCGCGAGGCCAGGACGCGGTCATAGACCTGCATCATGAACAGCGGTCCGGTGAGCATCAGCATGTTCACGGCAAAGGAAAACAGCCCGACGAAGGCGTAAAGCTGCCAGGCGCGGCCCCGCGCCTTGCTCAGCTCCTGTCGCCCGTGATGTCGCATCGGCGGCGAAGCCATGCCGGTTCCTTTCCTGATCGTCCGGCCGGGGTTGCCGGGCGCTGTTGCTGCGCTTATCCCAAGTCCAAGCATCAGAACAGATCGTATTCCCGATGCGCGGGAATCGGCCTGAGACCCCAGGACTAGCAAGGGAAGGTTAGCAAAACATTGAGCCGCTGGATGCTTCTTGCCGCAGGCCTGGGCCTTGCCGCCTGCGCCGGTCCGCAGCCCTCGGGACAGATCGCCGATCCGCTGGAGCCGCTGAACCGGCGGGTTCACGCCTTCAACAAGGGCGTGGACACGCATCTGGTCAAGCGGGCCAGTAGCGGCGCCTCGGGTGGGGAAGCCGGCCAAGCCGTTCAGGCGGTTGGGAACTTCGGCTCAAACCTGGCACTGCCGGGCAAGGCCGTGAATCATCTGCTGCAGGGCAAGCCGGCGCCGGCCGTGCGCACGACCTTCCGCTTCCTGGTCAATTCGACGCTGGGCCTCGCGGGCTTCCTGGACCCCGCCGGCCAGGATTTCGCCCTGCCCGAGGAGGACACGGATTTCGGCCAGACGCTGGCGGTCTGGGGCGTGGGCGAGGGCGCCTATCTGGAGCTGCCGCTGATCGGGCCTTCCAGCACCCGCGACGCGGCGGGCCGGGTTGTCGACATCGTGATCGACCCGATGCGCGGCTGGCTGAACCGCGACCAGTATCTGATCGGCATGGGCGCGCGGGTGGCCTCAAAAGCCGGTGAGCGGGGGCGTTTCAGCGATTCCGTCGATAGCGTCCTTTATGAAAGTGCCGATAGTTACGCCCAGACGCGGCTGATCTGGTCGCAGCATCGCCGCCATGAACTCGGACAGGAAGGAGAGGCCATTGACCCTTATGCCGAATGAGACCCGCCGCGGAGTCCTGGGGCTGATCGGGGCCGGGCTCGCCGTGGCCGCGACGCCGGCCTGGGCGCTGGACACGACCCAGGCCAAGGCGCTGATCCAGAAGTCGCTGGACGAGGTCTATGCCGTCATCAACTCGGGCCGGCCGCCGGCGCAGATGTATCGCGAATTCGAGGCGATCTTCGCGCGCTACGCCGATGTGGACATCATCGCCCGCTCGGCCTTGGGCCCGGCGGCGCGCGCGGCCGCGCCGGCCGAATTCGCCGCCTACAAGCAGGCCTTCCAGGGCTATATCGGCCGCAAATACGGCAAGCGCTTCCGCGAGTTCATCGGCTCGAAGATCGAAGTCACCGGAGCCAAGCCGGTCAAATCCTTCTTCGCCGTGACCTCGATCGCCCATCTCAAGGGCCGCAGCCCGATGGAGGTGGAATGGCACGTCTCGGACAAGTCCGGGAAAAGCCGCTATTTCAACATCATCATCGAGGGGGTGAACATGCTCGCCTCGGAACGGGCCGAGATCGGCGCCCTGCTGGCGCGGCGCAAGGGCGACCTCGCGGCGCTGGCCGCCGACCTGCAACAGGCAGGCTGAGGCGCGACAGCGGCATCTTTCCGTTTTCCAAATACCCACCGCAACGGCGCAGCCCTTACCGACCGCGCTGATGAGGCAAAAAATGGCCGATGTCAAGCCCTTTGTACAAATCCTGAAGGGCTTGAAAGCTTATGTGGGACAGTAGGTTGGCTCTCTTTCGGGCCGCTTTGCGAGACTGCGGCTGTGTGGGCTAGGAGCCACATGAGAGCGTCGCGGTAGGAAGCCGGAACGCACTGCATCGCAGACGACTGCCAGCAGGCGGCAGGTTTGTTCCATCATCATAGCCCGATTGATTGTTCGGCATCCAGAACGAAGAACGCGCAGCTTTTGGCTGCGCGTTCTTTGATGATCCGAGGGTCTGGCATACGACTGCAAGCCCCAAAGGCATCAACTCGAAGAAGCATTGGATCGAGCACAGATGTACTGTGTACCTCCAGCGCCAACGAAGACCGACAGTGCCACAGCCCACCGGCTCTGTTGCACAAATCCTGTCATGGATTCATCTGATGAAACCCGTACGGTAGCTGGTCTGCATGAGCCGACCCGCATCCCCGACATACAGAACCCGGAACTGGCCAGCCTACAATGAAGCGCTCAAGCGCCGGGGTTCGCTGACGATCTGGTTCGACCCCGAGATGAGCTGGGATGCCGCGCCGACAGGCAGGCGTGGCCGCCAGCAGACCTACAGCGATGCCGCCATTCAGACGTGTCTTTCGATGAAGGTGCTCTTCGGCATGGCGCTCAGGCAGACGACTGGTTTCGTCGAGAGCCTGCTGCAGTTGGTTGGTCTCGACTGGACGGTGCCTGACTTCAGCACCCTGTCCCGTCGCCAGAAGACCCTGGCTGTGAACATACCGTATCGCGGGTCCAAGGGGCCGCTGCACCTGCTGATCGACAGCACTGGCATCAAGGTCGAGGGCGAAGGCGAGTGGCACGCCCGCAAGCATGGCGGCCCGAAACGGCGCGTCTGGCGCAAGATCCATCTGGGGATTGATGAGGAAACGCTGGAGGTTCGGGCGGTGGAGATCACAGGGAGCCACATCGGCGATGCGCCGGTGTTACCCGACCTGCTCAAACAGATCCCGGCGCACGAGCAGATCGGCCGCGTCACAGCAGACGGCGCCTACGACACCCGCAAATGCCACGATGCCATCGCTGACCGCGGCGCCGACGCTGTCATTCCGCCCCGCAAGAACGCCAAACCCTGGAAGACAGTCGCCGCCGGCGCGGGCGCACGAAACGAGGCTCTGCGGGCATCGAAATACCTCGGTCGTGCCCTCTGGCGACGATGGAGTGGATACCACCCCCGAAGCCGCGTCGAGACGAAGATGCACTGTGTGAAACTGCTGGGTCAGCGCCTCATGGCACGGGACTTTGACCGACAGGTCGCCGAGCTTCAGGTCCGTATCGCTATTCTGAACCGTTACACCGCGCTTGGCACCCCCGTCACAGAGGCCGTGGGATAGATCTGTCCGGGGAAAGGGGAAATCCGGCCATCAACTCTTTGGTGCAACAGAGTCGAGATACGGTTTTCAAGTAAGTCGCCATTCATGAGCACGATTTTCAATCATTGCCACAAGATTTCCGGCACGCAAAACGAT
This sequence comes from Paracoccus aminovorans, assembly GCF_900005615.1. Taxonomy (NCBI): domain Bacteria; kingdom Pseudomonadati; phylum Pseudomonadota; class Alphaproteobacteria; order Rhodobacterales; family Paracoccaceae; genus Paracoccus; species Paracoccus aminovorans. Next base: position 771,670 of record NZ_LN832559.1, read on the forward strand.
GTCTTTACGCAACCTTGCGCGCGTTGGTAATAAAATCTGAAATCGCCTGCCGCAGAGTTCCCATGAGTGCTTTCCCGACTGCCAGCGCCAGCAGCGGCGGAACCGCGTTGCCGATCTGACAGAACGATGGGTTCATCGCTCCCGCGAACTCGAACCCGTCAGGAAAGGATTGAAGCCGCGCGGCCTCTCGCACGGAGATCATGCGCTTCTGTCTTCCGTCATAGTGGATATGAGAGTAGGTATCCTTGCCGAGATGAGCCGTCAATGTCCGGGATGGAGCATCAGGGTCGAGCTTCCACCATTTGTTGGGGAACTTGCTCACGTCGTATGGCGGAACCGTGGCTTTTTCCAGCGTCTTGTAGCGGACAGAACCCGACCTTGGCCGCGCATGTTCCTGCTGGAGCTTTTCTTCCAGAATCTGGTGCGCGATGCGAAGCGCCACGGGATAGTCACCGCCTCGCGGCATGCGGCCGAAGATCGGAAAATCACGTGCGGTCAGCCGTATCATGTTTCCGCTCACGTCCTCATCGGTGGAAAAGCCCTCCCAGTTCCGCATCAGACTGGCATATGCGGAAGGCGCATTGCCTTCACGGTACGGTAATCTTTCCTGTACCTTCCTTCTGCGAAGGATCGTCATGTCCCGCAGATGATCCGAGATGAATGGAAGATCGGATAGCGCTGCGTCGGTACTTATGGATGGCGGCAATTTGCTGCCATGCACCGGGATGGGAGAAAAGTGTGAATCCTCATCTCTGACATGCTTGAGTGCAACCGCACGGCTGCTTTCGTAGCCACGCGGCAGTTCCATGTAATGAGTTGGCGAAGGAAACTCCGGAATGATGCCCAGGCTGTCATCAACCGCGATGAGGAAAAGCCGCTCCCGAAGCTGGGGTACGCCATAGAATGCCGCATTCAGCAGCGTGTACCGGGTGACATAGCCACGGTCCTTGAGCCCTTCCGCGATTTCCTCCGGCACGTTGTGCCCGCCGAAGTTCATGATGTCGGGCACGTTCTCCACAAGGATGGCCAGAGGCCGGGTCTCATCGACAATTCCCAGGAATCTGCGGTAGAGCGAGGCACGCGGGTCGTTCTTGAACGCATCCTCATCACCTTTCACGGAACGGAGCTTGGATCGACCGATGCGGGCAAATGCCTGGCAGGGGAGTCCTGCGGCAAGAACATCGAAGGCGGTATGCGGCTTTCCGGGTGTTGAACGGCTTGCAATAAGGACCCCGCTTCTGGGGTGATCGGCGTCCAAAATGGACCCCACCGACCGGGGGTTGGGTCCATTGTGCCTTCGATGATTATCGGAGGCCGAGCACGGGATGCTGATCGTGGAGACAATCGCAAAAATCAGGCGGCTACATTTCACCGAGGGCAAGGGGATCAAGACGATCTGCCGTGACCTGAAGCTGTCGAAGAAGGTGGTGCGGAAGGTGATCCGCACCGGGATTACCGAGTTCACCTATACCCGGACGGTGCAGCCGCGCCCGAAGCTGGGTGCCTGGCTGGGGGAACTCAACCGGCTGCTGGAGGTCAACGCCGCGCGGTCCAGCCGGGAACGTCAGTCTCTGATACAGATCTACGAAGAACTGAGCGGTCTCGGTTATGAAGGTGGGTATGACGCGGTGCGCCGCTACGCCTCGAACTGGGCACGCACTCAGAGTTCAGGCGCTTCTGCCGCCTTCGTGCCCCTGAGCTTTGCGCCCGGTGAAGCCTATCAGTTCGACTGGAGCCACGAGGTTGTGGTGATCGATGGGGCGACCACCACCATCAAAGTGGCCCATGTTCGCCTGTGCCACAGCCGGATGTTCTTTGTGCGGGCCTATCCGCGCGAGACGCAGGAGATGGTGTTCGATGCCCACGACAGGGCTTTCGCCTTCTTCAAGGGCACCTGCACCCGCGGGATCTACGACAACATGAAGACGGCGGTGGAGACCATCTTCACCGGCAAGGAACGCCTCTACAATCGTCGGTTCCTGCAGATGGCCAGCCATTATCTGGTCGAACCCGTTGCCTGCACCCCTGCTGCGGGTTGGGAGAAAGGCCAGGTGGAGAGCCAGGTCGGCACTGTCCGTCAGCGGTTTTTCGCGCCCCGCGTCAGGGTCAAGAGCTACGAGGAACTGAATGCCTGGCTGCTGGACAAGTGCATCGCCTCGGCCAGAACCAGCAAGCATCCGGAGCTGACGGACAAAACCGTCTGGCAGGTCTTCCAGGAAGAGCGCCCGCACCTTGTCCCCTATGCCGGGCGCTTCGACGGATTCCATTCACTGCCTGCGGCGGTGTCAAAGACCTGTCTCGTGCGCTTCGACAACAACAAATACTCCGTCGCGGCAACGGCTGTCGGGCGGCAGGTCGAGATCAGGGCCTATGCTGAGCGGATCGAGATCCGGCAGGAGGGCCGACTGGTCGGAGACCACCCGCGTCACTTCGGCCGGGACCGAACGGTTTACAATCCCTGGCATTATGTGCCTGTTCTGCTTCGCAAACCCGGGGCGCTGCGTAACGGCGCACCGTTCAAGGACTGGGTTCTTCCCGGAGCTCTTGAACAGATCCGCCGCAAGCTGCAGGGCTCCTCAGATGGCGACCGCCAGATGGTGAAGGTCCTCGGCGCTGTGCTGACGGAAGGGATGCCTGTGGTTCAAAAGGCATGTGCCGAAGCTCTCTCGCAAGGCGTCCATTCTGCCGATGTAATCCTCAATATTCTATCCCGCAGGCGAGATCCGGAACCACCACCGCTTCTGCTGACCTCTCCGGCCTTGCAGTTGACCCATGAGCCTGTGGCGGACTGCGCCCGTTATGATCTGCTGCGGAGGGCCTGCTGATGGATCGTGCTGACATCATGGCTGCAATGGGCGAGTTGAAGCTCTACGGGATGCGCGCCGCTTATGACGAACTCATGGCGGTGGCTGTGCGCCGCCAGCACGAACCCCGCCAGATCGTTGGAGATCTTCTGGCCGCCGAGATCAACGAGAAGAAAGCGCGGTCGGTCAAATACCAGATCACCACCGCCAAGCTGCCCTATGCCCGGGAGATCGAGGAGTTCACCTTCGATGACACCCCAATCAACGAGACCCTGGTGCGAGATCTGGCCAGCGGGGAGTTCCTCAGCCAACAGCGCAATGTCGTGCTGGTTGGCGGCACCGGGACCGGCAAGACCCATATCTCTGTGGCCATAGCGCGCGCGGTCATCCGCAATGGTGCCCGGGGCAGGTTCTTCAATGTCGTCGATCTGGTGAACAGGCTGGAGGCCGAGGCCCGTGCCGGACGGGCAGGCCGGCTTGCAGAACATCTGATGCGGCTCGACTTCGTCATCCTCGATGAACTCGGATACCTGCCATTCGCGCAGTCCGGCGGCCAGCTGCTGTTCCATCTGATCAGCAAGCTCTATGAGCAGACTTCCGTCATCGTCACCACCAACCTCGCATTCGGGGAGTGGCCGACCGTCTTCGGAGACGCAAAGATGACCACCGCGCTGCTCGACCGGCTCACCCACCACTGCGACATCGTCGAGACCGGCAACGACAGCTGGCGCATCAAAACCCGAGCCTGAACACCCTCCAAAACGCAGGCCCGCGTCGGCTGCGCCAGCTGGAAAGCTACGCCGCCACGGGCCTGCTCACCCGCGCGCCAAAGGGGTCACTTTTGGACGCCGATCAGGGGGCCCGTTTGAATGCCGATTGACACCTTCGACACCCCGTTTCCAGGTGCCACGTGGGAGTCACGCGGACGGAAGCCGGGTCAAGTTGCTGAAAGCACCGGCATAGGATGGACTCACGTAAGTCCTTGATAAACCTGCCACAGCGGGCTAGGTCGTAGTCCAGCGAAGTTCGGTGCTGGAGTCAGCTTGAAACAAAAAAAGGCCGGCCCCTCGGGACCGGCCTTTTCCTATTGCTGATAGACGCCGTCGATACCGCGTAAAGCCTGGGTCAGCGGGTCGTCGGGTGGCAGGTCGTCGGCCGGCATCTCGGCCTCGGGGCCGCTGGTCACGGTCTCGGCCGGAAAGGTCGGCGGGCCGCCGGGCGCCTGGGTGCCCGGGTCGGGCAGGACGCGGCCGCCGGCCTGGTCCTGCGGCACCGTCTCGGGTGCGGCCTGGCCCTGCGGCTGCGGCTGGCCCAGGGCTTCGGAGAGCGCTGCGGCCAGCGGATCGCTGCCGCCGACATCGTCGGAGCTGACCACCTGCGGCACGGCGCTGTTCGGGTCGAAGACGAAATTGCCCAGGGACTCGACCGGCAGGCCGTCGTGGATCTCGGTCATCACCGCCTGCCAGATCTCGGCCGGCAAGCCGCCGCCGGTCACGCCCTTCAGCGGCTTGTTGTCGTCATAGCCCATCCACACCCCGGTCACATATTGCCCGGTGAAGCCGATGAACCAAGCGTCGCGATAGCTCGAGGTAGTGCCGGTCTTGCCCGCCGCCGGACGGCCCTTCAGCCGGGCGCGGGTGCCGGTGCCATGTTCGATCACCTGCTGCATCATGCCGATCAGCTCGCCCGCCGCCTTTTGCGAGATCACGCGCTGTCCCATGCCGCCGGCCTGGCCGATCAGCGCCTGGTCGTCGCCCTTGATGCGCAGCTCCTGCAAGCCATAGGGCGCGACGGCGGTTCCGCCGTTGCGGATGCCGGCATAGGCGGCGGTCATGTTCAAAAGCGTCGCATCCGACACGCCCAGGCCCAGCGAGGGGCCCGTCGCCAGCTCGTCCGAGACGCCGAAGTCGCGCGCCACCCGGCGCACCGCGTCGCGGCCGGCGATTTCCTGCAGCCGGATCGTCGCGGTGTTCAGCGACTGCGACAGCGCGCGCGTCAGCGTCACCTCGCCGGAATAGCGGCGGGTATAGTTCTGCGGCGACCACGGCCCCGAGCCGCGCACGTTGATGGTCAAGGGCGCGTCCAACACCATGTCGTTCGGACCATAGCCCTGGTCCAGCGCCGCGGCATAGACGAAGGGCTTGAAGCTGGAACCCGTCTGGCGCTTGGCCTGCGTTGCACGGTTGAAGGTGCCGGCGACGGTATTGTCGCGCCCGCCGATCATCGCCCGTACCGCGCCGTCGGGCGACATCACCACCACCGCCGCCTGCGCCTTCGAGCCCTTGGAAATCTTTTCGTCGAAGACCCGCTGCAAGGCGCGTTCGGCCGCGCGCTGCACGCGCTGGTCGAAGGTGGTCTTGATGGTCACGTCCTCGGTCGTCTCGCTGGTCAGGAAGCCCGGGCCGGATTCCATCACCCAATCGGCGAAATAGCCGCCTGCGCGCGCCGCCGCCGCCTTGGACAACACGGCGGGATGCGCCTTGGCCTCGGCATATCGCGCATCGTCCAGGAAACCCTGCTCATGCATCAGGCCCAGGATCACCGTGGCGCGATCCTGCGCCCGCTGCAGGTTCGAGGTCGGGGCGAAATAGCTGGGCGCCTTCAGCAGGCCCGCCAGCATCGCCGCCTCGGGCGCGGTCACGTCCGCCGCCGACTTGTCGAAATAGCGCTGCGCCGCCGCCTCGAAGCCGCGTGCGCCGGCACCCAGATACGAGCGGTTCATATAGATGTTAAGGATGTCCTCTTTCGAATATTTTGCCTCCATGGCGAGGGCGTAGGGAACTTCCTTGACCTTGCGCCAGATCGAGGACTTGCGGCATTCGGCCTCGAACTCGGCCTCGGATTTCCAGCGGATCGGGTCGAAGGTGTCGCCCAGGCACAGGAGCTTCGCCACCTGCTGGGTGATGGTCGAGCCGCCGTTGCCTTCCAGCGGGCCGCGGCCGGCGGCCATGTTGATCTTGATCGCCGAGGCGACGCCGCGGGGCGAGACGCCGAAATGCTGGTAGAATCGCTTGTCCTCGGTCGCGACCACGGCATCCTTCAGCACCGGGGCGATCTTGTCGGCGCTGACCATGCCGAAGGTTTCGCCACGCCAGGCGAAGGTCCGCCCCTCGCTGTCCAGCATGGTGACCGAACCGCGGGCACGGCCGTCGAACAGCGCCGAAGCCTCGGGCAGGGTGGTGTAGAAATAGAAGGTCGCGGCGGCGAGAATCAGCGCAACCGTCAGCCCGAGCCGCCAGAACGAGCCCCAGACCACCCGCCAGACCAGGGTGACGAAGCCGGCGATTCCCCGGGTCACGACATTGCCGCGGCGCGGCTTGCGCGGCGGCTTTCCGCCCGATGCGGGCCGCTGTTTCTGCTGTTTCTGAGGGGCTTGGTCGAAATTCCGCTTGTCCGCGGTGATGCGGCCCTTGCCGGTCGGTGTCTTCATGCCTGTTATCCTGCCCGGCCGAGTCCTCCGGCCTGTTGGCGCGGACCATACAGGAAAGCCCCGGGGTTGAGAACCGCGATGACCGATCGGTGAACTGCCGCGAGCACGCGCAAACCCCGGCAGGACTGCGCAAAATCCGGGCAGACCCGCGTCGGCGCCGGCGGGAAGCTGCACAAACCTTGTGCCGGGGCGGCGGGCCCGCGTCTTCTGGCCGGGACGGAACTGCCGCGATGCAGAAAGAAGGTGCAGCAAGATGATGAGACCCTCCGCGATCAAACCCATGATCCCGGCGCTTGCCCTGACCGGGCTGGCCTGGCCCGCCCTGGCGCAGGACGCCGCCGCCCCCGCGGTGGTGGAGACCATCGCGCCCGTCGTCGACAAGGGCGACACCACCTGGATGATGGTCTCGGCCATCCTGGTGATGATGATGACCGTGCCGGGGCTGGCGCTGTTCTACGGCGGGCTGGTGCGATCGAAGAACATGCTCTCGGTGCTGATGCAGGTCTTCACCGTCTTCTGCGTCATGTCGCTGCTCTGGGTCTGCTTCGGCTATTCGCTGGCCTTCACCGGCGCCGGCTCGGCCGAGGAGGCGACGGCGCTGACGCCCTTCATCGGCGGGCTGTCGAAGGCGTTCCTGGCGGGGGTCGACACCGCGTCGCTGGCCGAGACCTTCACCACCAATGTCTTCGTGCCGGAATATGTCTTCGTCATCTTCCAGATGGCCTTCGCCTGCATTGCGCCGGCGCTGATCGTCGGCGCCACGGTCGAGCGGATGAAATTCTCGGCGATCCTGATGTTCGTGGTGATCTGGTTCTTCTTCAGCTACCTGCCCATGGCGCATATGGTGTGGTGGTGGGGCGGTCCCTCGGCCTATGACGCGCCCGGCGGTTTCCTGTTCGGCCATGGCGACCTGGACTTCGCCGGCGGCACGGTCATCCACATCAACGCCGGCATCGCCGGTCTGGTCGCCGCCATCGTCGTCGGCCCCCGCCTGGGCTATGGCAAGGAGCTGATGGCGCCGCACAACCTGCCCTTTACCCTGCTGGGCGGCTGCCTGCTGTGGATCGGCTGGTTCGGCTTCAACGCCGGCTCGAACATGGAGGCCACCGGCACCGCCGCGCTGGCGATCCTGAACACCACCGTCGCCACCGCCGCCGCCGGGCTGGCCTGGGCCTTTGGCGAGTGGATCTTTCGCGGCCACCCGTCGCTTCTGGGCGGGGTCTCGGGCGCCATCGCCGGCCTTGTCGGCATCACCCCGGCCGCCGGTTTCGTGGGCCCGATGGGCGCCATCGCGATCGGCCTGGCCGCCGGTTTCCTGTGCATGTGGTTCGTGATCTCGCTGAAGGGCAAGCTGGGGATCGACGAAAGCCTCGACGTCTTCGGCATCCACGGCGTGGGCGGCATCGTCGGCGCCATCCTGACCGGCGTCTTCGCGGCGCCTTCGCTGGGCGGCTCGGGCATCTACGACTATGCGACCGAGGCGGTCTCGGCCGACTACAGCATCGCCGGGCAGGTCACGACGCAGGTGCTGGGCGTGGCCGTCGCGGTGGTCTGGTCGGCCGTGGTGTCCTTTATCGCGCTGATGATCGTCAAGGCGGTGATCGGGCTGCGCGTGCCGGCGAATGACGAGCGGCAGGGCCTGGACGTCACCACCCACGGCGAGAGCGCCTATAACAGCTGAGGGCCGTTCAGGCGCAGCGAAAAGCCCCGCGCAAGCGGGGCTTTTTCACGTTCGGAAGGAATCAGGACAGGCGCGAGACGACGAAATCCGCCAGGTCCGACAGGATCGCACGCAACGGCCGGTCCGGCGCCGCCGCCAGCGCCGCCTTGGCGCGGTCGGCCCAGGCGATGGCATCCGCGCGCGCGGCGGTCAGCGCGCCGCGCCGGTTCAGGATGTCCAGTGCGGTTTCCAGGTCGCCGTCCTGCTGGTCGCCCTTGGCGATGGTGCGTTCCCAGAAGGCACGCTCGCCGGCATCGGCCGCCGCGATGGCCTTGATGACCGGCAGGGTCAGCTTGCGCTCGCGGAAATCGTCGCCGACGTTCTTGCCGATGGTCGTGGTCGAGCCGCCGTAGTCCAGCAGGTCGTCCACGATCTGGAAGGCGATCCCCAGCGCGTCGCCGTAATCGAACAGCGCCTGCTGCACCGCCGGATCGGCGCCCGAGACCACCGCCCCGGCCTCGGTCGCGGCCGAGAACAGCGCCGCGGTCTTGCCGCGCACGATCTGGACATAGGTGTCTTCCGAGGTCGAGATGTCCTGGGCGGCGGTCAGCTGCAGCACCTCGCCCTCGGCGATGGTGGCGCTGGCATTGGCCAGGATGCGCATGACCTGCATGCTGCCGGTATCGGCCATCAGCTGGAAGCTGCGGGCGAACAGATAGTCGCCGACCAGCACCGAGGACTTGTTGTCCCACAGAAGGTTCGCCGTCGGCCGGCCGCGCCGCTGGCGGCTTTCGTCCACCACGTCGTCATGCAGCAGCGTCGCGGTGTGGATGAACTCGACCGCCGTCGCCAGCAGCACGTGGCTGTCGCCCTGATAGCCGCAAAGCCGCGCCGCAGCCAGGACCAGCATCGGCCGCAGCCGCTTGCCGCCGGCCTCGACCAGATGCGCGGTCACCTCGGGGATGCGGGGCGCGTGGCGGCTGGCCATGCGCTCGCGGATCAGCGCGTTCACCCGGTCCATGTCACCGGCGAGTTCCGCCGACAGCCGGTCGAGCGGCTTCGAGACGTTTTCCTTCATGCCCATGGCGATCCCCTTTCGCCGCAAGGCATTGCCACGCCATGGACACAGGCGCAACAGCCGCGTAGCGTTTCGCGCATCATGAAAGAGCTTCTGCGCACCACCGACCCGCTTCTGATCACCCGCGTGGCCGACCTTCTGGCGGCCGAGGGCATCGCCGCTTTCCTGCTGGACCAGCACATGAGCGTGCTGGAAGGCTCGCTCGGCATCCTGCCGCGGCGGCTGATGGTGGCGGATCGCGACCTGTTCATGGCGCGCGCCATCCTGCGCGACAACCGCATCCACCATGAATGACACGCGCGAGGACGGGTTCCTCGGCTGCCGGCTGACGATTGCGCAGCCCGTGCGCGGCTATCGCGCCGGCGCGGATGCGGTGATGCTGGCGGCGGCCTGCCCGGCCCGCCCGGGCGAGTCGGCGCTGGAACTGGGCTGCGGCGCCGGGGTGGCGCTGATCTGCCTGGGTGCGCGGGTGCCCGGGCTGCGGCTGGCCGGGCTGGAGCTTCAGCCCGGCTATGCGGCGCTGGCGCGGCGCAATGTCGCGGCGAACGGCGTCGATGCCGATATCCTCGAAGGCGACCTGGCGCGGATGCCGGCGGCGCTGCGCGACCGATCCTTCGACCATGTCATCGCCAACCCGCCCTATTTCCGCGGCGGTTCGGTGGCGCCCGACCCCGGACGCGGCACGGCGCGGCACGAGGCGACGCCGCTGGCCGGCTGGATCGCCGCCGGGCTGCGCCGGCTGCGGCCGGGGGGGTGGCTGACCATGATCCAGCGCGCCGAGCGACTCGGCGAGATGCTGGCGGCGCTGACGCCGTCGGCCGGGGCGATCACGATCCTGCCAGTGGCGGCGCGGACAGGGGCCGAGGCGGGCCGGGTCATCCTGACCGCGCGCAAGGGATCGCGCAGCCCGATGCGGCTGCTAAGCCCCTTCGTCATGCACGCAAAACCGTCGCATTCGGGCCATGGCGAGGACCTGACCGGGCCCGCCGATGCCGTGCTGCGGCAAGGCGCCGCGCTCAACCTGCGGGATAGGTGATTTTCGGTGACAATGTGACGAATCTGTGCTGCAATCCGATGGTTCGATCAATCCAAGAGGAGGACGGAATGACGGTTGAATCCCATGTCCAGGAGCTTCGCCGCAAACACCAGTCGCTTTCAAACGCCATCGAGGCTGCGCATCGCAGCCCGGCGACGGATGACCTCGCCATCGCGCAGATGAAAAAGGAAAAACTTCGCCTCAAGGAAGAGATCACGCGCCTGTCGCACTAGGTGCGAAGGGGTGGGTCCGTCCCACCCCGGGGCTTTTGACGGATACAAGAAAACGGCCCGCGACTATCGCGGGCCGTTGACCGTTTCCGAAGGCGTCAGACGAAGAACTGGCCGCCGTTGGCGCTGATGGTCGAGCCGGTGACGAAGCCCGCGTCGTCCGAGGCCAGGAACACCACGCAACGGGCGATCTCCTCGGGCTCGCCCAGGCGGCCGACGGGGATCTGGGGGATGATGCGTTCGTTCAGCACCTTTTCGTCGATGGCGCGCACCATTTCGGTGCCGATATAGCCCGGGCAGATCGCGTTCACGGTGATGCCGGCGCGCGCGCCCTCTTGCGCCAGGGCCTTGGTGAAGCCCAGGTCGCCCGCCTTGGCCGCGGAATAGTTCGCCTGGCCGGCCTGGCCCTTCTGGCCGTTGATCGAGCTGATGTTGACGATGCGGCCGAACTTGCGGTCGCGCATCCCGGTCCAGACCGGATGGGTCATGTTGAACAGCCCGGTCAGGTTGGTGTCGATGACCTCTTTCCACTGCTGGGCGGTCATCTTGTGGAACATCGCGTCCCGGGTGATGCCGGCGTTGTTGACCAGCACCGCGATGGGGCCCAGTTCCTCTTCGACCTGCTTGATGCCGGCGGCGCAGGCGTCGTAATCGGCGACCGACCATTTATAGGTCTTGATGCCGGTTTCCTCGGTAAAGGCCCGGGCGGCGTCGTCATTGCCGGCATAGTTGGCGGCGACGGTATAGCCCGCGTCCTTCAAGGCCTTCGAGATCGCCGCACCGATGCCACGCGAACCGCCGGTCACAAGAGCCACTTTTGCCATTTCTTCCCCCTTTTAAAATGGTCGTGAAATTGTGTTACCGAACGCGTTCGGTGCGCGCAAGATCATTGCGCGCACCTTTTTTCAGCTCAGCGCTCGACGCAGAGCGCCACGCCCATGCCGCCGCCGATGCAGAGCGTCGCCAGACCCTTCTTGGCGTCGCGACGCTTCATCTCGAACAAGAGCGTGTTCAGGATGCGCGCGCCCGAGGCGCCGATCGGGTGGCCGATGGCGATGGCGCCGCCGTTCACGTTGACGATCGACGGGTCCCAGCCCATGTCGCGGTTGACGGCGATGGCCTGGGCGGCAAAGGCCTCGTTCGCCTCGACCAGGTCGAGGTCGCCGACCGACCAGCCGGCCTTTTCCAGCGCCTTGCGGCTGGCCGGAATCGGGCCCGAGCCCATGATCGCCGGATCGACGCCGGCGGTCGCATAGGAGGCGATGCGCGCGAGCGGCGTCAGGCCGCGGCGGCTGGCCTCATCCTCGGTCATCACCAGCACGGCGGCGGCGCCGTCGTTCAGGCCCGAGGCGTTGCCGGCGGTCACGGTGCCGTCCTTGCTGAAGGCGGGGCGCAGCTTCTCCATCGCCTCCTGCGTGGCGCCGTGGCGGATGTATTCGTCGGCGTCGACCGTGGTGTCGCCCTTGCGGGTCTTGATCGTCACCGGCACGATTTCATCGGCGAACTTGCCGGCCTTCTGCGCGGCCTCGGCCTTGTTCTGCGAGGCCACGGCGAATTCGTCCTGCTCGGCCCGGGTGATGCCCCATTTCGTCGCCACGTTCTCGGCCGTGGTGCCCATGTGATAGTCGTGGAACGCGTCCCAGAGCCCGTCCTTGATCATAGTGTCGAGCAGTTTCATGTCGCCCATCTTCTGCCCGGCGCGGATATAGCCGGCATGGGGCGAGAGCGACATGGATTCCTGGCCGCCGGCCGCGACCACGGTGGCATCGCCCAGAAGCACCTGCTGCGCCGCCAGCGCGACCGAGCGCAGCCCCGAGCCGCAGACCTGGTTCAGCACCCAGGCGGCCGAGCCCTGCGGGTAGCCGGCCTTGATATGGGCCTGGCGGCCGGGGTTCTGGCCCTGGCCGGCGGTCAGCACTTGGCCGAGGATGGTTTCGGACACGTCGGCCGGGTCGATGCCGGCCCGCTCGACGATGGCCTTCAGGACGATCGCGCCCAGTTCATGCGCCGGCAGGCTCGCATAGGACCCCAGAAAACTGCCTACGGGCGTTCGGGCAGCGGATACGATAACGGCTTTTGTCATGGTGGGCTCCTTCCCTGATGGCCGAAAAGATCGGTACAGGTGAACTGTTTGCCGTTTCGTTCCGCGAGGTCAAGCGGACTTGCCGGTGCGGGCGATGACGCCGTCGCCCGCACCCGCGCCCGAGCCGCACCTTCGCAGCGGCCCGGGCGTGGCGGCGGCGGAGCCCGCAAGCCGCGCAATCTTTCGTCCCCGGAGTGTCCGCGCCGGTGAACGCGGGATCTGGAAAAACGGCGCGCGCGAAGGAGGTCTGCGCCGTCTACCACGGACGAAAAAATGCGGAATCGCGCGCCACAGGGCGCCGCGCCGCGTTGCCGTGCCTGCGTTGCGTTACCCGGCCTGGGACACCGGCCAGGGCGGAGTCAGTTGCGCTTGGCGGCGGTGTTCGGGGATCTCCATGGCGGCACGATGGTCGGGGCGCCGAAATAATAGCCCTGCAGGCAGTCGATGCCCATGTCGATCAGGAAGGCGGCATCGTCCGCCGTTTCGACCGATTCCGCGACCGTGAACATGTCGAAGTGATGGGCGATGGATTGCAGCGCCCGGGTCAGCACCTGGTTGTCGCGCTGGCCCGCGATCTCGCGGATGAACTGGCCGTCGATCTTGATCATGTCGAAGCAGAAGTCGCGCAGATAGCGGAACGAGGTATAGCCGGCGCCGAAATCGTCCAGCGCGAAGCTGACGCCATGCGCCTGCAGTTCCTGCATGAAGCGGCCGACCACCTCGGGCATGCCCATGGCCGAGCTTTCGGTGATCTCCAGAATCAGCCGTTCGCCGATGCTGTCGTCCTGGGCGATGCCGTCGCGCAGGATGCGCAGCCAGGCCGGATAGCCGATCGAGCGCGCGGACATGTTGATCGAAAGCCGCAGCGAGGGTTCCTCGGCCAGCGATTTCAGCCCCAGCGTCAGCGACATGCAGTCGATCTGGCGGCCGAGTTCGGTGGTTTCGGCCAGCGGCATGAAATCGCGCAGCGGCACGATGCGGCCGGTTTCGTCGATGATTCGGATCAGCCCCTCGTGGAAGGCGACGTGTTCGGTGCGGTCCGCCTGCACCACCGGCTGATAGGCCAGCACCCCGTCCCCGCGCGCCACCGCCCGCCGCACCATGGCCATGGTCACGCGCGATTGCTGGTCGACCGCGAAATCCAGCGGGGAACCCGAATCCTGTTGCGAATCAAAATTGTCGGTCATGCCAAGACTCCTGTCATCGGCGAAAGTCTGGCGATCATCTCCTAAGATCGCGTAAACTCGAGATGCTTTCTCGACTCGAGGTTAACAGACCCTTGCCCGACATGACCGAACGCTGCACCTGGTGCGGAACCGACCCGCTTTACGTCGCCTATCACGACGAGGAATGGGGGGTGCCCGAATACGACCCCCGCGCGCTGTGGGAAAAGCTGGTGCTGGACGGCTTCCAGGCCGGGCTGAGCTGGATCACCATCCTGCGCAAGCGCGAATCGTTTCGCGAAACCTTCGAGGGGTTCGACCCCGAGCGCGTGGCCCGCTGGGGCGAGGCCGAGGTCGAATCGGCGCTGAAGAACCCCGGCATCATCCGCCACCGCGGCAAGATCGAGGCCGCGGTCAAGGGTGCCCGGCTTTTCCTGGACATCGAAGCGTCCGAGGGCTTCTCGCCCTTCATCTGGTCCTTCGTCGGCGGGCGTCCCGTGCAGAACCATTTCGCCAGCATGGTCGAGGTCCCGGCCAAGACCGATCAATCGGACGCCATGGCCAAGGCCTTGAAAAAGCGTGGGTTCAATTTCTGCGGGCCGGTGATCACCTATGCCTTCATGCAGGCCTGCGGGCTGGTCAACGACCACATGACCCATTGCCCCTGCCATGGCCGAATCAAGGCGCTGTCGCCTGACGGATAAGGGCCTTGGCGGCGTCCGAGGACCAGTCGGCGCCGCCCATCAGCCGGGCGATCTCGTTGCCGTCGCGGTCGATCAGCACCGTCACCGGCATCCCCATCACCCCCATCTCGCGCGCGAGGCCCTGGCGCGGATCCAGCCGCACCGGCAGATGGGCGATCTTTTCCTCGTCCAGGAATTTCCGCACGGCCGGGGGCGGGTTGTGGCCCGCGGCGATGGCGACCACCTCGAAATCCTCGCCGCCCATCTGGGCCTGAAGGGCGTCGAGCGAGGGCATCTCCTCGCGGCAGGGGGCGCACCAGGTCGCCCAGAAATTCAGCAGCACCACCTTGCCCTGATAGTCGGCCAGCGAATGGGTGCCGCCCTCGGGGTCGGTGAATTCCGTCGCCGGCACCGGGGCCGGGTCGGTCTGCTGCAGCTTGGCCAGCCCGCCGTCATGCGCGGCCTGCCAGTCGATTTCGCCCGCCCATCCGGCGTTTGCACCAAGGACAAGCGCCGTATAAAGAACCAGCCAACGCATTCCACCCCCCGAAGGACAATCCATGACCGAGCAGCCCTCCACCGCCAACCAGATGTGGGGCGGACGTTTCGCCGCAGGCCCGGACGCGATCATGGAGGCGATCAATGCCTCGATCGGCTTCGACCAGCGGCTCTATGCCCAGGACATCCGGGGCAGCCGCGCCCATGCGGCGATGCTTGCGGCGCAGGGCATCATCAGCACTAGCGATGCCGAGGCCATCGGGGAAGGCCTTCTCACGGTCTTGTCAGAGATCGAGGCGGGGAATTTCCCGTTCTCGACCGCGCTGGAAGACATCCACATGAACGTGGAATCGCGGCTGAAAGAGGTCATCGGCGAGCCGGCGGGGCGGCTGCACACGGCGCGAAGCCGCAATGACCAGGTGGCGACCGATTTCCGGCTGTGGGTGCGCGACCAATGCGACGCGGCCACCCTTGGGCTGGACGCGCTGATCCGCGCGGCTTTGTCGCAGGCGGAAAAGGGTGCGGATTGGGTGATGCCGGGGTTCACCCATCTGCAAACCGCGCAGCCCGTCACTTGGGGCCATCACATGATGGCCTATGTCGAGATGTTCGGCCGCGACCTGTCGCGCTTCCAGGACGCGCGCAGGCGGATGAACGAATCGCCCCTGGGCGCCGCCGCGCTGGCCGGGACCGGCTTCCCCATCGACCGCGATGCGACGGCCAAGGCGCTGGGCTTCGAGCGGCCGATGGCGAACAGCCTGGATGCGGTCAGCGACCGGGATTTCGCGCTGGAATACCTGTCGAGCGCGGCGATCTGTGCCGTGCACCTGTCGCGGCTGGCCGAGGAACTGGTGATCTGGTCCTCGGCCCAGTTCCGCTTCGTCACCATGTCGGACCGGTTCTCGACCGGCTCGTCGATCATGCCGCAGAAGAAGAATCCCGACGCGGCCGAACTGATCCGGGCCAAGATCGGCCGCATCCTCGGCGCCGCCGTGGCGCTGTTCGTGGTGATGAAGGGCCTGCCCTTGGCCTATTCCAAGGACATGCAAGAGGACAAGGAGCAGGTCTTCGACGCCGCCGACAACCTGATGCTGGCGCTGGCGGCGATGACCGGGATGCTGTCCGATCTGACCGCGAACCGCGAGCGGCTGGAGGCGGCGGCGGGCTCGGGCTTTTCCACCGCGACGGACCTGGCCGACTGGCTGGTGCGCGAGGCCGGGCTGCCCTTCCGCGATGCGCACCATGCCACCGGCGCGTTGGTCGCCATGGCCGAGAAATCGGGCGTGGACCTGCCGGACCTGACGCTGGAGCAGATGCAGTCGGTCAATCCGGCGATCACCGCCGATGTCTACAACGTGCTCGGCGTGCATAATTCGGTCGCCTCGCGCATGTCCTATGGCGGCACGGCGCCGGCGCAGGTCCGCGCCCAGATCGCCCGCTGGAAGGAGAAGCTGGCATGACGCATTCCCTGCTTCTGGCCGCGCTGGCTCTGATGCTGGCGACGCTGGCCGCCTGCGGCGTCGACGGCGCCCCGACCCGTCCCGAGACCCCGCCGCCCGGCCTGCAGGTCAGCGGCGAGGCGCGGATCGGCGTGGTTTCCAAGCTCTGACCCGGGATCGCCATGGATCATTTCAACTATCTGGACGGCCAGCTTCATGCCGAAGACGTGCCCCTGGCCCGGATCGCGGCCGAGGTCGGCACCCCGGTCTATGTCTATTCCACCGCCACGCTGACCCGGCATTTCCGGCTGTTCCAGCAGGCGCTGGCGTGGTGCGATCACCTGGTCTGTTTCGCGGTCAAGGCGAACTCGAACCTGGCGGTGCTGAAGCTGCTGGGCGACCTGGGGGCGGGGATGGATATCGTCTCGGCCGGGGAATACGCCCGGGCCAAGGCGGCGGGCGTGCCGGGCGAGCGGATCGTGTTTTCCGGCGTCGGCAAGACCACGGCCGAGATGCGCATGGCGCTTACGGGCGGCATCCGCCAGTTCAACGTCGAATCCGAGCCGGAGCTGGAACTGCTGTCGCAGGTGGCCTCGTCCCTGGGGGTGGTGGCGCCCATCGCCGTGCGGGTGAACCCGGACGTGGACGCCAAGACGCATGAGAAGATCGCCACCGGCAAGTCCGAGAACAAGTTCGGCATCCCGATTGCCAAGGCGCGCGCGGTCTATGCCCGTGCCGCCGCCCTGCCGGGGATCGAGGTCGTCGGCATCGACATGCATATCGGCAGCCAGTTGACCGATCTCGAACCCTATCGGCTGGCCTATGCCAAGATGGCCGACCTGACCCGGGCGCTGCGCGCGGACGGGCACGACATCCGACGGCTGGATATGGGCGGGGGCCTGGGCATTCCCTATCGCCGCGACAACAATGCGCCGCCTCTGCCCATTGAATACGGCCAGGTGATCCGGGATGCGGTGGGCGATCTGGGCTGCGAGATCGAGATCGAGCCGGGGCGCAACATCTCGGGCAATGCGGGGATCCTGCTGTCCTCGGTGATCTATTTGAAAGAGGGCGAGGGGCGGGATTTCCTGATCCTCGACGCCGCCATGAACGACCTGATCCGGCCGGCGATGTATGCGGCGCATCACGACATCGTGCCGGTGGTCGAGCCGGCGCCGGGGGCCGAGGTCGCCGCCTTCGACGTGGTCGGCCCGGTCTGCGAGACCGGCGACACCTTCCGGAAGGCGGTCGGTCTGCCGGCGCTGGCGCCGGGGGATCTGGTGGCGTTGCGCTCGGCCGGGGCTTACGGCGCGGTGATGGCCTCGGAATACAATTCCCGGCCGCTGGTGCCGGAGGTGCTGGTCAGCGGCGATCAATTCGCCGTCATTCGCCCGCGGCCCACGCTTGAGGAAATGCTGGGACGCGATACCATCCCGGAATGGCTATAGGCATCCGCTCCTTCCGCGTGGCTGCCGGGGGTTTCACACCCCCGGACCCCCGCGGAGTATTTTTGCAACGAAGAAGGCGGGGGCGGCACCGTGGATCGCGTTGAGCGCCGCCGCATCGGCTGGGCGGTCGGGCTGACCCGCCTCGGCCTGTGGTGGGAGGCGGTTGCGGGTGCCTTCTGGCCGCTGGCGGTGCTGCTGGCGCTGGCGCTGGCGGCGCTGGCCTTTGGTGCGGCCGAGATCTTGTCCTTGCGGGCGATGGCCTGGCTGACGGGACTGGTGGCGCTGGCCGCCGTATTGGCGGCGGGCTGGGGGGCTTGGCGTTTCCGCCGGCCGCCGGCCGAGGCGGCGCGGCTGCGGGTCGATCTGGCGCTGCCGGGGCGGCCGCTGTCGGCATTGCGCGACCGGGTGGCGGTCGGGGCCGGCGACGCGGGTGCGGCGGGCTTGTGGCAGGCGCATCTGGCGCAGATGCGTGCCGCCGCCGCCGCCGCGCGGCCTGTCGTTCCCGACGCGCGGTTGCGCTGGCGCGATCCTGCGGCGCTGCGGCTGGTCGGCATGGTGGCGCTGGTCATGGCCGCGATCTTTGCGCCCAGCGGGCAGCTGGGGCAGGGCATCGCCGCCCTGGGGGCGACCTTTCGTCCCGCGCCCGAGCTGCGCCCGGGCGCCGCGGCGGGGCCGGCCTGGGAGGGCTGGGCCGAGCCTCCGGCCTATACCCGCCGCCCGGTGCTTTACCTGAACGCCTTGCCCGAGGGGCAGGGGCTTGCGCTGCCCAAAGGCTCGAAGCTGAGCTTTCGGCTCTACGGCAAGGACATCGGGGTCGAGCAGGACATCGGCGCCGCGGTTGCGGGCGGGGAGCCCGCGGCGCCTGCCTTCATGGCCGAGCGCGACGGCGTGATCGCGGTCGGCGGCCGGCGTTTCGAGGTCACCGTGCTGCCCGATGCCGCGCCCGAGGTGGCCCCCGGCAAGGCGCCCGAGCGCCGCGCCGACGGCCGGCTGGTCCAGGAATTCGCCGCCAGCGACGACAACGGCATCGCGGCCGGGCAGGCGGTGATCGCGCTGGACCTGGCCTCGATCGATCGCCGCTTCGGCCTTGCGCCCGATCCCGAGCCGCTGCCGCCGGTCGAACTGGACCTGCCGCTGCCCGCGACCGGCAGCCGCAAGGATATCCGCGGCCGGCTGGTCGGCGACCTGTCGCGCCACCCTTGGGCCAACCTGCCGGTGACCGTTTCGCTGAAGGTCGAGGACGGGATCGGGCAGCAGGGCGTGTCAGCGCCGATGCGGATGGTGCTGCCGGGACGGCGCTTTTTCGACCCGCTGGCGGCGGCGCTGATCGAATTGCGGCGCGATCTCTTGTGGTCGCGGACCAATGCCGCCCGCAGCGCCCAGGTCCTGCGTGCGGCCAGCTGGCAGCCCGAGGGCTTCATGGACGAAGGCCTGTACACGGGATTGCAGGGCGCCATCGGCACACTGGAAGCCGGCGACCTGTCGGACGAGGCGCGGGGCCGGCTGGCGCAGGTGCTGTGGGACGCGGCGGTGGCGCTGGAGGACGGCGGGCTGGCCGATGCCCTGCAGCGCATGCAGCAGGCGCAGGAGCGGCTGAGCGAGGCGATCCGCAACGGCGCCAGCCCCGACGAGGTGCAGCGGCTGATGGACGAATTGCAGCAGGCCACCGACGATTACCTAGACATGCTGGCGCAGCAGCAGGGCGAGGACCCGTCGCAGCGCTTCGACCGCTCGCCGCAGAACCGCCAGCAGATCAGCGGCGACCAGATCCGGCAGATGATGGACGAGATCCAGCGCCTGATGAACGAGGGCCGCATGGCCGAGGCGCAGGAATTGCTCGATCAGTTCAACCGCATGATGCAGAACCTGCAGGTGACGCAATCCGAGGGCGGCGAGGGCGGCCGCCAGCGCCCCTCGGACCGGCTGGCCGAGACGCTGCGCGACCAGCAGAAGCTGGCCGACGAGGCGATGCGCCAGATGCAGGACCAATACGGCCAGTGGCAGCAGGGCGAGGACGGGCAGGGCAGCGAGGACAACCGGCAGCTCGCCGACCGCCAGCGCGCGCTGCGAGAGGATCTGGGCCGGCAGCGCGGCCTGCTGCCCGGCCGCGGCACGCCGCAGGGCGACGAGGCCCGCCGCCAGCTGGACGAGGCCGGCCGTGCCATGGAGGAGGCCGAAGGCGCGCTGCGCGAAGGCGACCCCTCGGGCGCGATGGAGCGGCAGGCCCAGGCGATCCAGTCCATGCGCGAGGGGATGCGCGCGCTGGGCGAGATGCGGGCGCAGAACCAGCAGCAGGGGCAGGAGGGTCAGCCGCAGCAGGGCGGGCAGCAGGACGGTCCCGAGGGTCCATCGGGCGATTCGCGCGGGCAGCGCGGGCTGGCGCAGCCCTATGACCGTCCGCCGCAGACCGATCCTCTGGGCCGGGCGCTGTCGGGCGACGGCAGTTCCATCGCCGGCGGCGATCCGCTGGCCGAGGGGCCCGATCCGTCGCGCAAGGCCCGCGATTTGCAGGACGAGATCCGCCGCCGGTCGGGCGAGCGCGAGCGGCCGCGCGACGAGCGCGACTACCTGGGCCGGCTGCTGGAGAATTTCTGAACCCTATTCGCCCAGGATGCGGTCGTGCAGCCACAACCGGCCGCGGTCGATGCCCTGCCGCCATTCGGCCAGGACGGTGCCGCCCTTGCCGGCCGGGACCTGCGGCGCCAGCGTGTAAAGCGTCACCGCCGCCAGCGCCAGCAGCACGGCCAGGCCGAAGCCGGCGCCATAGCCCGAACGCGGCCGCGGTTCCGGCACCAGGGCCGGGACCGGCGCCTGGGGCCGGGTCGGGGCGACGGCCGGCGCCTCGGGCTCGGCCGGGCGCAGCGCGGCGCGCATGGGTTCTTCGGCCGGTTCCGGCGCGGGCCGGCGCGGGGCCGGGCGGGTCAGGGTCGCGGCCAGTTCCGCCGCGTCGGGCAGCATGGCGGGCATCGGCCCGGGCCGGCCGGACGCGTTCTCGGCCGGAGTTTCGGCCGCCGGGATTTCGGGGCTCTCGGCTTCGGGCTCTCGGGCTTCGGGCGCGGCGGCTTCCGGTTGCGGGCTTTCCGGCGCCGGGTCCTCGGCAACCGGGGTTTCGGCCTCGGGGGCCACTGCGGCGGCTTGCGGCGTTTCGGGCGGCGCGGCCTCCGGCGGGGCGCTCAGCGTGGTTGCCGGCCAATCGGTCTCGGCGGTCCCGGCCTCGGCTTCCGTTTCCGTCGCGGGAATGTGATCGGCAGGCTCGGCGTGGGGCTGGCCGGCGCGGGCGCGCAATTCCCGGGCGGCTTCCTCGCGCAGGATGGACAGCACCGACTCGTCCAGCGCCCTGCTCAGCACCGGGCGCGCCCCGGGGTCGAAGGCGGGCGATTCGGCCGGGCTGGCGGCTTGTCCACCGGGCTGGTGCCAGACATGGCTGCAGGCCGAACATTCCACCTCGCGCCCCGCCGGGGGAATGGCGGAATCGGCGATTTCGTATTGGGCCGCGCATCGGGGGCAGGTCAGGCGCATGAAATCTTGTCTCCTGGCGTGTTTCCTGGCCCGTCCGGGGCGGTTTTCCAACAAGCGGGCGTCTCGCATTCGCCGCGGGACTGTTCTATCAAGCCGGAAACGGCGCGCCAAGCAGCCGACAGGCAAGGAGTCATCCGTGATCGAAATGCAGAACCTGTCCTTCGGCTACAGCGGCGGGGAACCGCTGCTGGCCGACATGTCGCTGACGCTTCAGCCGGGCTCGTTCCATTTCCTGACCGGACCCTCGGGCTCGGGCAAGACCACCTTCCTGCGGCTGTGCTATGCCGAGCTGCTGCCGAGCGCCGGGCGCATGTCGGCCTTTGGCGAGGATGTGCGCGGCCTGTCGCGCGACGGCATCGCCGCGCTGCGCCGGCGGGTGGGCGTGGTGCATCAGGATACGCAGTTCCTGGACCACCTGCCGGTGGCGGAAAACATCGCCCTGCCGCTGATCGTCTCGGGCGAGCCGGTGGACATGCCGGCCCTGGGCGACCTCTTGTCCTGGGTGCAGATGTCGGGCCAGGCCCGCGCCCTGCCGCCGGAACTGTCGGGGGGCGAGCGGCAGCGCGCCGCGCTGGCCCGCGCCGTCGTCATGTCGCCCGACCTGATCCTGGCGGACGAGCCGACGGGGAACCTGGACTGGGAGATGTCGATGCGGCTGCTGCAGCTGTTGATCGAGCTGAACCGCTCGGGCAAGGCTGTACTGATCGCGACACATGACCTGAACCTGATCCGCGCCGCCAAGCAGCAGGTGCAGGCGCGGGTGCTGCGCATCGCGGGCAAGAGGCTGCAACTGGCGGGGGCGGACCTGTGAAGAAAGCCGATCTGAAATCGCTCGACCTCGCGGCGCTGTGGCGGGGGCTGACCCGGCCGGATCCGGCGGGCCACGACCGCGTGGTGCCGCCGACCGGCTTCACCGCCCAGTTGACCGTGTTCTCTGCCGGGGCCATGGCCTTTCTGGCGGTCTTCGCACTGGCGCTGGCGCTGGCGACCGGGCGGCTGGCAGAACGCTGGTCCAGCGAATTGGCGCAGACCGTGACCGTCCGCATCTCGGCCCCCGCGGATCAGATGGACCAGCAGACCCGGGCGGTGATGGCGGCGCTGGAGACCACGCCCGGTGTCGCCGAGGCGCGGCAGCTGCCCGACGACGAGGTCGAGAAGCTGCTGGAGCCGTGGTTCGGTCCCGACGTGCCGGTCGAGGCGCTGCCGGTGCCGCGGCTGATCGAGGTGACCGAGGCCTCGAGCGGCTTCGACGCCGAGGCGCTGCGGCTGCGCCTGCAGGGCGAGGCGCCGGGCGCGGTGCTGGACGACCACACCCGCTGGCGTGAGCCGCTGGTTTCCGCCGCGAACCGGCTGCGGGCGCTGGGGCTGATCTCGCTGGCGCTGATCGCGGCGGCCTCGGCGGCGATGATCACGCTGGCGACCAAGGCGGCGATGGCAGCGAACGGGCAGGTGATCCGGGTGCTGCGGCTGATCGGCGCCCGCGACATCACCATCGCCACCGCCTTCGTGCGCCGTTTCACCCGCCGCGCGGCGATGGGGGCGGCCGGCGGCACGGCCCTGGGCATGGTCGCGGTCTGGGCGCTGCCCGCTGTGGACCAGGCCGGCGCCTTTCTGACCGGGTTGGGCTTTCAGGGCTGGGGCTGGCTCTGGCCGCTGCTGGTGCCGGTCTTTGCCGCCGCCATCGGCTTCGCCGCCACCCGCTGGGCCGCGCTGAAGATCCTGCGCGAGGTGCGCTGAATGAGCCGCTACCAGCCGCGCCCGCCTTCGATCCTCGACTGGCCGCGCGCGCTGGCCTATTACCTCTACATCGCGCTGGCGACGCTGGTGCTGGGCCTGTGGGGCCTGCCGCAGGGCCTGCGCGGGACCGAGGCCGCCAACCGCGTCGCCACCGTCTGGCTGGGCCAGATGCTGGGCGCGGCCCGCGTGATCCTGGGGCTGCGGGTCGAGGTCCGGGGCACGCCGCCCCGCGGCGACTGCATCGTCGCCTCGAAACACCAGAGCTTTCTCGACATCCTGGCGCTGGCCCAGGCCTGTCCGCGCCGCGCCTTCGTGATGAAGCGCGAGGTGCTGCGGGTGCCGATCATGGGCTGGTTCGCCCGCAAGGTCGGCTCGGTCCCCATTGACCGCGCCCGGGGCAAGGAGGCGCTGAAACAGATCATCGCCGAGGTCGAGACCGCCCAGGCCCGTCCCGAAGGGTTGGGCCAGCTCATCATCTATCCCGAGGGCACCCGGACTCGGCCGGGCCAGCGCCTGCCCTACAAGCACGGCGCCGGCACCATCCAGCGCGCCACCCGCCTGACCATCCATCCGGTCGCCGTGAACTGCGGCATGTTCTGGCCCAAGCGCGGCATCCCGATCCGCGGCGGCGTCGCGGTGATCGAATTCTTGGAGCCGCTGCCGCCCGGCCTGCGCTCGTCCCAGGTCATGGACCTGCTGGAACAGCGCATCGAGACGGCGAGCGGCCGGCTGTTCGCCGAGGCCGGCGGCCTGGTCCCCGCCGAGTCCCCGGCCTGAAACGACGCCGCGTCCGGTGCGGCATTTTGCCATTGCCCCCCGCAGAGGGCCGGTCCAACCTGCCGTCCCGATTCGCCCGGGCTCTGTGATTGCGCGCCGGGACCGGAAACAGGAGGACGACATGCGTCCGATCATCGACATCGACCACATTTCCAAACGCTACGGCAGCGGCACCGCGGCGCTGAACGACGTTTCGCTGCAAATCGCCGAGGGCGAGATCCTGGCGCTGCTGGGCCCGAACGGCGCCGGCAAGACCACGCTGATCTCGATCATCTGCGGCCTCGTGGTGCCGACCGAGGGCACGGTGCGCGTCGGCGGCCACGACATCCGCAGCGACTGGCGCGCGGCGCGCAAGCTGATCGGCCTGGTGCCGCAGGAAATCGCGCTGGAGCCCTTCGAGAAGGTCATCGACTGCGTGCGCTTCACCCGCGGCCTCTACGGCGAGCCGCCGGACGAGCCCTATCTGGAAAGCCTGCTGCGCAGCCTGGCGCTGTGGGACAAGCGCGACGCCAAGACCCGCGAGCTGTCGGGCGGCATGAAGCGGCGGGTGCTGATCGCCAAGGCGCTGTCGCATCGCCCCAAGGTGCTGTTCCTGGACGAGCCCACCGCCGGCGTGGACGTGACCCTGCGGCGCGAGATGTGGTCGGTGGTGCGCGAACTGCGCGCGCAGGGCGTGACCATCATCCTGACCACCCATTACCTGGAAGAGGCCGAGGACATGGCCGACCGCATCGGCGTCATCAACCGCGGCGCGCTGTTGCTGGTCAAGCCCAAGGACGAGCTGATGGGCGAGTTCGGCAAGAAGCGCCTGACCATCGCCCTGGACGCGCCGCTGGCGGCGCTGCCCGCCGGGCTGGCCGGGCGCGGGCTGGTGCTGTCGGCCGACGGCCGCGAGCTGGGCTATGACTACGACACCCGGGCCGAACGCACCGGCATCGCCCATCTGCTGGCCGACCTGGCCGGGCACGGGCTGGCGGTGCGCGACGTCTCGACCAAGGAAAGCAGCCTCGAAGAAATCTTCATGTCGCTGGTCGAGGAGGAAACCGCATGAACTGGCGCTCCGCCCGCGCGGTCTATAACCACGAGATGGCGCGGTTCTTTCGCACGGTCTGGCAGTCGCTGGCCTCGCCGGTGCTGTCCACGGTGCTGTATTTCGTGGTCTTCGGCGCCGCCATCGGCGGGCGCATCCAGGCGGTCGAGGGCGTGCCCTACGGCGCCTTCATCGTGCCGGGGCTGATGATGCTGACCGTGCTGCAGCAGTCGGTCAGCAACGCCAGTTTCGGCATCTATTTCCCGAAATTCGCCGGCACCATCTATGAGCTGCTGGTGGCCCCCACCGGCTGGATCGAGGTCACGCTGGGCTTCGTCGGCGCCGCGGCGTCCAAGGCGGTGCTGATCGCGCTGGTGATCCTGCTGACCAGCTTCTGGTTCACCGGCATCCACATCGCGCATCCGTTCTGGATGCTGGCCTTCCTGGTGCTGACGGCGCTGGCCTTCTCGTTGCTGGGCTTCATCATCGGGCTTTGGGCGAAGTCTTTCGAGCAACTGCAGATCGTGCCGATGATGGTGATCACGCCGCTGGTGTTCCTCGGCGGCGCCTTCTATTCGGCCTCGATGCTGCCGCCCTTCTGGGAGGGCGTCGCCAAGCTGAACCCGGTGCTCTATCTGATCTCGGGCTTCCGCTGGAGCTTCTTCGGCCTGGCCGACGTGCCGGTGGGCGTGTCGCTGGCGGCGGTCTCGCTGGTGATCGTGGTCTGCATGGCCGCGATCCGCTGGATCTTCGCGACCGGCTGGCGGCTGCGGGAATAACACCCGCAGCACGTCCGGGGCCGGCCGTCCGCATCATCGTGAAGCAGCGTGAGATTGCTTTACGGGATTTTTCCGATCCGTTCGGGTAGCAATGCTGCCATGGCCTGCAAGGCCTTGAGAAAATTGCAAAGAACGGAAAAGAACATGATGCGGGACAGTGCCGGGACGGATCGACGACGGTTTCTGATGGGGATGATCGCGGGGGGGGCCTCGCTTGTGCCCGGGCTGGCCCTGGCGCAGCAGCTGGACCCCGCGACCGGCCTGCCGGTGCAGGGCCGGGCGCAGGCGGGGCAGGCGCCCGACATCGGACTGTATCAGGTCGATCCGAACGCCGATACCCGCCGCAACATCTCGGCCTTCACCCAGCGGCATTGGAGCGAATTTTTCCCAAGCCTGGGCAAGGGCGTGATTCTGGCCGATATTTCGTCCAAGACGCTGAACTACTGGACGGCCGACGGCACGCACCGGGTCTTTCCCTGCTCGATCCCGGTTTCCGAGGAACTGACCCGGCGCGGCAAGACCGAGGTCGTTCGCAAGGCCGAGAACCCGCGGTGGACGCCCACGCCCGACATGCGGCGCCGCGACCCGACGCTGCCGGTCAGCGTCGCGGGCGGCGATCCGATGAACCCGCTGGGGCCGCGGGCGCTGTATCTGTCCTGGCCGGCCTATCTGATCCACGGCACCCATGACACCCGCAAGATCGGCCGGCGCTCGTCCAGTGGCTGCTATGGCCTCTACAACGAGCATATCCTGTCGCTCTACGACACGGCCGAAGTCGGCACCCAGGTCGCGATCTTCTGAAACGGCATGGGCCGGGTGCGCAACCCGGCCCCTGTCTGCGATAAGCGCGCGCTGCCTATCAGTTCAGCGGCACAGCCGCGTCTGCGGGTCCAGCGCGACATATTGGCGGGCGCTGATCTTGTGCATCTTCAGCGAATGCTTCCACTCGTTGTTCCATTTGCGCAGGATGCCGCCCCGGTAATACTGCGCCATCAGCTCGTCCACGAGCGGCGGGATGATGGTGGTGCCTGGGATGCGCGGCGCGTGGAAGCCGACCGTGGCCCCCGGTCCCAGGCAGGCGTTGGGCAGGGTGATATAGATCGTGCAGGCCGAGCGGCAATAGCCGCGCACCTCGACCGGCCGGCCGCTGCGGGCCAGCTTGTTGCGATATTTGATCGCCTCCATCACATTGCCGCCCTTGTTGTTCAGGATGACGATGGGCTTGCCGCGCGGCTGGGCTGCAGCGGGCAGCGCCATGGCCCCGGCCAGCAGCGCCAGCGACAGGCGCAGGGCCCGGGAAAGGCGGGTGGTTATGGATCTCATGTTCATGCCCCCAGATATGCCCGGACGAACGCGCAAGTCCAAATGACGTTCCGGCGAGCCGCGCTTGCCGCTTAACAAGCAGGCCGCTGCGCATTATATGCCGAGGATCATGAGCCAGAACCCGCCCCTGTTGCGCCCCGATCTAGCCCCCAGCCCGATCTTCGACTCTGCACAAGGGGAGGGGGGGCGAAGGCACGGGCAACCGACCATCGGCATGGTCAGCCTCGGCTGTCCCAAGGCGCTGGTGGACAGCGAGCGCATCCTGACCCGGCTGCGGGCCGAGGGCTATGCCATCAGCCCCGACTACAAGGGCGCCGGCGCGGTGATCGTGAACACCTGCGGTTTCCTCGATTCGGCCAAGGCCGAGTCCTTGCAGGCCATCGGCGAGGCGTTGTCGGAAAACGGCAAGGTCATCGTCACCGGCTGCCTGGGTGCCGAGCCGGAATACATCACCGGCGCGCACCCTTCCGTGCTGGCCGTGACCGGCCCGCAGCAATACGAGCAGGTGCTGGACGCGGTGCATTCGGCGGTGCCGCCCAGCCCCGATCCCTTCGTGGACCTGCTGCCGGCCAGCGGCGTCAAGCTGACGCCCCGGCACTACAGCTATCTGAAGATTTCCGAGGGCTGCAACCACGCCTGCAAGTTCTGCATCATCCCCGACATGCGCGGCAAGCTGGTCAGCCGCCCGGCGCATGCGGTGATCCGCGAGGCCGAGAAGCTGGTCGAGGCCGGCGTGCGCGAGCTGCTGGTGATCTCGCAGGATACCTCGGCCTACGGCCTCGACCACAAATATGCGACGGAGCGCGGCCACCGCGCCCATATCACCGACCTGGCCCGCGATCTGGGCGGCCTGGGCGCCTGGGTGCGGCTGCATTACGTCTATCCCTATCCGCATGTGCGCGACCTGATCCCGCTGATGGCGGACGGGCTGGTGCTGCCCTATCTCGACATCCCGTTCCAGCACGCCCACCCGGACGTGCTGAAGCGCATGGCCCGGCCGGCGGCGGCGGCGAAGACCCTGGACGAGATCGCGGCCTGGCGCGCGGCCTGCCCGGACATCACCCTGCGCTCGACCTTCATCGTCGGCTATCCGGGCGAGACCGAGGCCGAGTTCCAGACCCTGCTGGACTGGCTGGACGAGGCGCAGCTGGATCGCGTCGGCTGCTTCCAATACGAAAACGTCAAGGGCGCGCGGGCGAACGACCTGCCCGATCACGTCCCCGACGCGGTCAAGCAGGAGCGCTGGGACCGCTTCATGGAAAAAGCGCAGGCGATTTCCGAGGCGAAGCTCGCCGCCAAGGTCGGCCGCCGCATCGAGGTGATCGTGGACAGCGTGGACGGCGAGGGCGCCACCTGCCGCACCATGGCCGACGCGCCCGAGATCGACGGCAACCTGTTCATCGACGAGGGGTTCGAGGCGCTTTCACCCGGCGACATCGTCAGCGTGACGGTGGACGAGGCCGGGGAATACGACCTTTGGGGCCGGCTGAACTAGCGGCCCGTCTGGCCGGGAAGCGGGCGGCCAAGGCGCGGCCCTTGCAGGGCGGCTGGCAGTCGGTGCGGTCATGCCCTGGCGCGGGATGCGGATTCGGCGTCGAGGGATTCGGCCAGTTCCGCCAGCACCCGCGCGGCTTCCTCGGGGTCGAAGTCGGTCCCATAGCGCTTGCGGACGCCATGGTCGGAAAGCAGGTGGTATTCGGATGCCGCGACGCCGTGGCGGGCCAGGCAGTTGCGCACGCAGGCCAGCGCGCAACCGTCGATGGCGATGATCGGGCGGCCCGAGGTGGCGATGCGCACCAGTTTCGGCACGTCGCCGCCGACCCCGGCGATGCAGGACATCTCGGCAAGCCCGCGGCGATCCATCTGCACCGCCAGGTAATTCGCCATCTGCGCCGCGCTGGAACAGCCGGAGCAGGAATAGACAAGGGGAAGCTGGGCGCGGGAGTTCATCGTCGGCCTCGCATGCTCTTTCCCGCAGTGAAGCACAGGGTGCACGGCGCTGTCGACGGACAGGGTGTCGCAGCCTGCGGGCGCCCCAAGGCCGGATTTCCCGATCCGGTGGCGCGGCCGGTTCCGGCGTCGCGCCATGGCGGGCGCGTCCGCGGGGCCCTTGCCCGGGTGTTGCTACATGCAGCCTTCCAGCAGCTGCTCCAGTTCGGCGGCGTCGCGGCGATAGCGGGCCATGGTGCGCTGCATCGTGGCCTGGAACGTCGCCTTGGTCGCCATCAGGTTGCCCGAGGTCTCCAGCCGCCGGTTGAAGGCGCCCTCCAGCTCGCGGTTGTAGCTGGCCATCGCCTTGGCGATCTGCGCCGCGGCGCCGACCCGCTTGGATGCGGGCGTGTCCACCGTATCGGCGGTGCGCTGGATCAGTCCGGCCGCCGCCTCGATCCCGGCCTCGGCGGTGCGGGCGTTCCGGGCGCTGCCGCCCTGCGCGCCGGTGATGTTGTCGATGCCGGACCAGCCGCCCAGGGCCAGATCGGCCGTGCCCTTGGCATAGGCGGCCCCGGCACCTTTGGCCGGGGTATGGGTCAGCGCCCGCTGCGCCAGCGTGCGGGCGAATTCCTTGCCCGAGACCGAGCCGTCCGCCACCCCCGCAGCACCGCCGTAGACATCGCTGAAGGTCTGGGTGCCGTCGGCCAGCATCCGCACCCCGTCGCCGGCCTTCATCCCCGAGACCTGCATGATCGCCGCGCCCAGGTCCAGCGTCGCCAGCGCGGTCTTGTGGATCAGGTCGACGACCAGCCAGACCCGGCCCTCCTCGTTCAGCCGGTCCAGTTCCAGCGTGGTCTGGCGGTATTCGCGCTCGGCCGCGGCGATGAGATTGCGCAGGTTGGCAAGCTTGGCGCGGTTGTCCCGGCATTGCGCCGGCGGCAGCACGCGGTTGCGCCGCATGGCGTCGCCCGGGCTCAGCACCGTCTTGCGCGGCGCCGGGCAATGCTGCGGCGCCCGGCGGTCGTTCGGCAGGAAACCTGTCATCTGCACCTCCCTGTTGGCGGCAGGTTAGCGCCGGTCGCGCGGCAAGTCGACGGGTCGGATGCCTCTTGCGGTCGCGTCCCTACATCTTTCGCGCGAAATCGCCGCCCGCGTGACTTCCCCCCGGCGGCGTGCTGGCTTAATCAGGCGGGGAAGCGGACGGAACAAGGCGGAACGGATGAACTGGGACCCCGAAGGCAAGCCCCGCAAGCCCGATTTCCTGGGCATCGGCGCGCAGAAGGCCGGCACCACCTGGCTGTCGCAGATGCTGTCGCAGCACCCCGAGGTCTGGACCCCGCCCTTCAAGGAAGTCCAGTTCTTCAACCACCGTTTCGTCGAAGAGCATCGCAAATGGCTGCCCTGGCATTATCGCCGCGGGCGCCAGAACATCGAGAAGCGCTGGGCGGCGCGCGGCGAAACGATGCCGGCCGAGATGATCCGCTATCTCGACCGCATCACCCGCGAGCCGATGTTCACCAATCACTGGTACAAACTGGTGTTTTCGCCCGCGCCCGCCGGCACGCATCCGATCGACGTGACCCCGGAATATTCGACCCTGCCCGAGGACGGGGTCGCGTTCATCGCCAAGTTCCTGCCGCAGGCGAAGTTCATCTACATCATCCGCCATCCGGTGGACCGGGCGATCTCGCAGCTGAAGATGAACCTGAGCCGGGCCCGCCGCAAACCCAAGACCGTCGAGGACTGGCTGCGCGAGGTCGAGGACCCGGTGCTGATGGACCGCGGCGACTACATGAGCTATGTGCCGCGCTGGAACGCGCATTTCGGGCCGGACCGGCTGCTCTACATGCCCTTCGGCATGATCGCCCGCGATCCGCTGGGCTTCCTGCGCCGGGTCGAGGAATTCCTGGGCCTCAACCCCCACGACTATCGCGACATCGGCAAGAAGGTCTTCGCCTCGGACAATGCGCTGGTGGTGCCGGACAAGGCCCGCAAGCGGCTCCGCGAAAAGCTGGAGCCGCAGTTCGATTTCCTCGACCGCAGCTTCGGACTGGATTTCACCAAGGCTTTCCGCTGAAGCCTTCCCCTTTCGGGCGGGCTCGACTACATAGCGCGCAGCTTCACGGGTATCAGAGACGGGGAAAGATCATGGCCTCCTACCAGTTCGTTTACCACATGGACGGGGTGTCCAAGACCTATCCGGGCGGCAAGAAGACGTTCGAGAACATCCGCCTGAACTTCCTGCCCGGCGTCAAGATCGGCGTCGTCGGCGTGAACGGCGCCGGTAAGTCGACGCTTCTGCGCATCATGGCCGGCATCGACAAGGACTTCACCGGCGAGGCCTGGGCCGCCAAGGGCGCGACCGTGGGCTACCTGCCGCAGGAGCCGCAGTTGGACCCGGCGCTGAACGTGCGCGGCAACGTCATGGAGGGCGTGAAGGCCAAGCAGGCCAAGCTCGACCGCTACAACGAGCTGGCCATGAACTACTCGGACGAGACCGCCGAGGAGATGGCGAAGCTGCAGGACGAGATCGATGCCGAGAACCTGTGGGACCTCGACAGCCAGATCGACGTGGCGATGGAGGCCCTGCGCTGCCCGCCCGACGATGCCGATGTCGAAAGCCTGTCGGGCGGCGAACGCCGCCGCGTGGCGCTGTGCAAGCTGCTGCTGGAACAGCCCGACATGCTGCTGCTGGACGAACCGACCAACCACTTGGACGCCGAAACCATCGCCTGGCTGCAAAAGCACCTGATCGAATATCCCGGCACCATCCTCTGCGTGACGCACGATCGCTATTTCCTGGACGACATCACCGGCTGGATCCTGGAGCTGGATCGCGGCCGCGGCATCCCCTACGAGGGCAATTACTCGGCCTGGCTGGAGCAGAAGGCCAAGCGGCTGGAGCAGGAAGCGCGCGAGGACAAGGCCAAGCAGAAGACGCTGGAGCGCGAGCTGGAATGGATCCGCGCCGGCGCAAAGGCGCGGCAGGCCAAGCAGAAGGCCCGGATCAACGCCTATAACGAACTCGCCGGCCAGTCCGAGCGCGAGAAGCTGTCGAACGCCCAGATCATCATCCCGAACGGCGAGCGGCTGGGCAACAAGGTGATCGAGGTCACCGGGTTGAAAAAGGCGATGGGCGACAAGCTGCTGATCGAGGATCTGACCTTCTCGCTGCCGCCGGGCGGCATCGTCGGCGTGATCGGCCCGAACGGCGCCGGTAAGTCGACGCTGTTCAAGATGCTGACCGGCCATGAGGCGCCCGATGCCGGCGAGATCAGCTATGGCGACACGGTGAAACTGTCCTTCGTCGACCAGTCGCGCGACGCGCTGAACCCCGAGGCGACCGTCTGGGAGGAAATCTCGGGCGGGGCCGAGCAGATCGTGCTGGGCGACGCCTCGATGAACAGTCGCGCCTATGCCTCGGCCTTCAACTTCAAGGGCGGCGACCAGCAGAAGAAGGTCGGCCTGCTGTCGGGCGGCGAGCGCAACCGGGTCCATATGGCGAAGCTCTTGAAATCCGGCGGCAACGTCCTGCTGCTCGACGAACCGACCAACGACCTGGACGTGGAAACGCTGCAGGCGCTGGAAGCGGCGCTGGAGGATTTCGCCGGCTGCGCGGTCATCATCTCGCACGACCGCTTCTTCCTCGACCGGCTCTGCACGCATATCCTGGCCTTCGAGGGCGACGCCCATGTCGAATGGTTCGAGGGCAACTTCGAGGATTACGAGGCGGATAAAGTGCGCCGCCTCGGCCCGGATTCAATTGAGCCGAAGCGGGTGAAATACAAGAAGTTCACCCGGTAAGCGGGCGTCGGGCCGACCTCTCTGCGGTCGGCGCGGAAAGGGGGCGGCCTACCGGATCGCCTCCACCGAGGACAGGACGACGATGCTTGCCCCGGCGCCGCAGCCGTGCAGTTCGACCCGCAGGCGGGCGCCCGGGGTGATCAACTGCGCCAGTTGCGCCTGAAGCGCCTTGCTGTTGCGCGGCGGATCGACGTTGACGTAGTCCACGCCATATTGGTCCTTGAACCGGAAAGCGGTCAGATTGCCGCCCGACAGGGTGCGGTCCACCACCAGGCCGGTGCTGGTCGCGGTCTGGCAATCGGTCTCGGGGCTGAGGCCGGTCAGACGTGCGGCGGGACCTGATGTCGCGGCGCCCTTTGCGCCACAGCTGGCCAGGACCTGCCCGATGGCTGCGCTGCTGCCGCGCAGTGATACCTGATGTGCCATCCCTTGCAGGTCGAACTGTACCGTCGCCGTCCGGCCTTTCGTCAGCGCATCGGCGAAAGCCGTTTGCAACGTCCAGCGATACAACCCGTTCGCGCCATAGTCGGGCAGGATGAAGTCGAAACGCCGGCCGTCCACGGCGATGAAGAATGGCTCGCCCGACGCCTTGCCATGCTCCATGACCAGCATTTCGAAGCTGGGCTTGCCCGGCGCGGGGCAACTGACCAGCAGGCACATGTTCTCGCTGGGGCATTGCGCCGTGGCGGGATAGTCGACATCGCGCGATTTTTCCCATGCCCCGGCGGCCGGAGCCAAGCCAAGGCCGAGGACCGCGGAAAGCAGGATGGACAGACAGCGCATCGCAAACCTCACAAAACCGTGAAACCGGATGCAGCATGGTAGGCGCCGGCAGGGCCGGCAAGCTGCCTTTTGGAGAGGTCGTGCGCGGTGTGTGTGCGGCGGGGCCGGATCGGGCGGAACGACGCACCGGCTTCGACAAAGGAAAGTTGTGCCCGGGTCGCCAGAGCGGTGCCGACGGCGTCAGGAAGTGTTCCAGGGCCTTAAGCCTGCGAAGACTTCCGTGAGAATGGACTTCGGAGCCAGGCAGATTCGCCGTCGTTCCGATCCCGAAAGCTGCCGGGAATGCGCCGTCAGGCCCATTCCCAAGGTCGCGTGAACTGCCCGAGGCAATCCGCCACCGCCTGTTCGTCCACCGTGCCCGTCCGATCCAGCCGCGCGACCAGGCCGCGCTTCTTGTCGTCCACCACCTTGGCCACCTTCACCGCCAACCCGGCTTTGGCCAGGGCGTCGTCATAGACGCGGGTGATCGCCAGCTTGCGCAGGTCGGGCTTGAAGATCTTGCCGATCGCGGTCTTGGGCAGTTCCGGCAGGATCTCGATGTGTTTCGGCACCGCCGCGCGTTCGTGGATATGGGTGCGCGCGTGCTCCAGAAGCTCATCGACCGAAACCTCGGCGCCCGCGACTAGCTCGACATAGGCGCAGGGCAGTTCGCCCGCGAAGGCGTCGGGCTGGCCGATGGCGCCGACGAAGGCGACCTTGGGATGCGACAGCAGCGCATCCTCGATCTCGGCCGGGTCGATGTTGTGGCCGCCGCGGATGATCAGGTCCTTGGCGCGGCCGGTGATCCACAGATAGCCGTCGGCGTCCATCCGCCCCAGGTCGCCGGTGCGCAGGAAGCGGCCCTCGGCGAAGAGGTCGCGGTTCTTGTCGGCCTCGGTATAGGTCGAGCCCTCGTAGACGCCGGGGTTGGCGACGCAGATCTCGCCGATCTCGTCCACCGCGCATTCCTGGAAGGCGCCGTCGACGCGGCGCAGGATGCGGACATGGGTATAGGGCAGGGGGATGCCGACCGAGCCGACTTTCTTCAGCCCGTCGATGGGGTTGACCGACACCAGGCAGGTGGCCTCGGTCAGCCCGTAGCCTTCGGCGATCTCGACGCCGGTGGCGGATTTGAAGCGGTTGTAGAGCTCCATCGGCAGCGGCGCCGAACCCGAGATCGCCGTGCGCAGCGACGACACGTCGCCGTTCACCGGCCGCTGCATCAACGCGGCGATGGCGGTGGGCACGGTGATCAGGAAGGTGGCCTGCCAGCGCTCGATCAGCTTCCAGAAATTGTCGAAGACGCCGTCGCCGCGATAGCCGGCCGGGGTGGGCATCACCAGCTGCGCCCCCGACATCAGGCAGGACATCAGGATCGGATAGGCGGCGAAGACGTGGAACATCGGCAAGGGGCACATCAGCACGTCGCGTTCGCTGAACAGCAGCGTGCCGCCCAGCCAGCCGTTGTAGATCATGCCCGATTGCTTATGCTGGGCCACCTTGGGCGTGCCGGTGGTGCCGCCGGTGTGGAAGAAGGCGGCGACGCGGTCCTCGGGCGGCGGTTCGAACAGCAGCCGGTCGTGGCGTTGCGCGCTTGCCGCCGCCTCGAAATCCATCACCTTCGCCTGGTGTCGGGTCGGCACCTTGGGCCGCATCAGCGGCACCAGCAGCCGCTTGAGCCCGGTCAGGTAGCCGCGCAGATCGACCTCCAGCACGGCCTGGACCGTCGGCGCCTGGGCCACCGCCAGCGCGGCCTTCTGGGCGATGTCGGTCTTGGGAAAGCTCTTCAGCGTGACCACGACCTTGGCCTTGGTCTCGCGCAGGATGCCGGCGATCTGTTCGGGGTCGAGCAGCGGGTTGATCGGGTTCACGATGCCGGCGGTGGCGCCGGCCAGCAGCACCACCGGCGCTTCCAGGCAGTTCGGCAGCAGATAGGCCACCACGTCCTGCGGGCCGACGCCGAGGCTGTGGAACAGATTGGCGGTCTCGGTCACCCGCTCGTGCAAGTCGGTCCAGGTCAGGGTCCGCGCCGGCGCCTTGGGGTCCGAGAACAGCTGGAAGCTGATCGCCGGGCGCTGCGGATGGCGGTCGCGGGTCTGGGTCAGGGCCTGGTAGAGCGTGCCGGGCAGCGCGCGCTGCGCATAGGGCATTTCCGCCTCGACCGCATCGCGGTCTGCGACGTTCGCGAACCTGACCATTGAATCCTCCCCGAAAATCCCCCCGGGCCGCAGCCGGCCCCATGGGCAAGAATGGTCCGAAATGCCGCGCCGGGGCAAGCGGGGCCATGCCCCAGGCGCGGCGAAACGCAGCGTCAGCACGGCGGCATCAGGCCTGCGGAATGCGCAGGGTCTGGCCGGGATAGATCTTGTCGGGATCGGTCAGCATGGGCTTGTTGGCCTCGAAGATCTCGGTATAGCGGCCGGCCTTGCCGAGATATTTCTGGGCGATGGCCGACAGCGTCTCGCCCTTCTGCACGGTGTGGAACACCGGCTTGGCGCCCGCCGGGGCAGGGGTTTCGGTCCCGGCGCCCTCGGCCAGTTCGACCCGGGCGATGCCCTTGATGTTGCCGACGGCGAGGATCAGTTTTTCCAGCGTCTCCTGGTCGCGGGCCTGGCCCGCGATCACCACGGTGTCGCCGCGCAGCGTCAGGTGCACGTCCTTGCCGGTCAGGCCCAGGGCCTTCAACTCGCCCTTCAGCGCCGCGACCTTGCGGTCGGTGTCGGCCTGCGGGTCCTGAGCGGGCTGGGTGGGCGCCTCTTTCGCCTCGGCCTCGCTGCCGAACAGCGATTTTCCGGCGTCCTTCACGAAATCCCAGATGGCCATGGTCCCTCCTTGTCCAGGATTGCATCCCGACGGCAACGCTCCGCCCAAACCGCGGTTCCATACAATTTTCGGCAATCGGAAGTTGAGAAACTGAACTATCGGTCCTAGCGTGCCTCGAAACGAGGGATCACCATGTTGAACAAAACAGCAAAATGCGTTGTTTTTCTGGCGCTTGCGGGACTATTTGCCGCGCCGGCGCTGGCCGAGATCCAGGTGCGAGTCTCGACGAAATCGGTCAGTTTCAATCTGGAACGGCGCGGGGCCGTCACCTGCTACCAGACGTCGCTGCCCGAAAACCAGGCAGCGGCCCAAGCCACCAATGCCACCCGCAAGGCGCGCGGACTGGCGCCGGTTCGCGCCAATGCGGAACTGGCGGCGGTCGCGGCGCGCCACGCCTGCGACATGGCGCGGCGCGGGGTGATGTCGCATCGCGGCAGCAGCAGCAAGGGGCCGATGCAACGGCTGAAGAACGAGGGCTATCGCCCCAGCATCGCCGCCGAGAACATCGCGGCGGGGCCGTTCACCCAGCAGCGCGTGCTGCAGGAATGGGGGCGCTCCAGCGGGCATCTCGCCAATATCCTGATCCCGCAGGTGCGCCATTACGGCATCGGCAAGGCGGTTGGCTCGGACGGCAAGACCGTGTTCTGGGCCGCCGTCTACAGCGCGCCGCGCTGAAACGCCGCAGGGCGCACGGGCCGGCGCGGGTCAAGCCGGCGCCGTATCCAACGCGCCCTCGGTGAACTGCAGCCGCGCCAGCCGGGCGTAGAGACCGCCCTGCGTCACCAGGTCCTCGTGCCGACCCTGGGCCACGATGCCACCATGGTCGAAGACGACGATGCGGTCCGCCTTCTTCACCGTCGCCAGGCGGTGGGCAATGATGATGGTGGTGCGGCTGCGGGCCAGATCGTCCACGGCCTTTTGCACCAGCCGTTCGGATTCGGCGTCCAGCGCGCTGGTCGCCTCGTCCAGCAGCAGGATCGGCGCGTCGCGCAGGATGGCGCGGGCGATGGCGATGCGCTGCTTCTGGCCGCCCGACAGCATCACCCCGCGCTCGCCCACATAGCTGTCGTAGCCGTCGGGCAGCAGGCGCAGGAATTCGTCGGCATGGGCGGCGCGGGCGGCGGCCTCGACCTCGGCGTCGCTGGCCTCGGGCCGGCCGAAGCGGATGTTTTCCCGCGCGGTGGCGGCAAAGATCACCGGGTCTTGCGGCACCAGCGCGATGGCGCGGCGGAAATCGGCCCGCGCCATGTCGCGCAGGTCGATACCGTCGATGGTCACCGTGCCGGCGTCCGGGTCCCAGAAGCGCAGCAGCAGCTGGATCACCGTGGTCTTGCCGGCACCCGAGGGGCCGACGAGCGCCACCGTCTCGCCCGGGGCGATGTCGAGCGTGACCCCTTCGAGCGCCGAGCGGTCGGGCCGCGAGGGGTAGTGGAAGGTCACCCGGTCGAAGCCGATGGCGCCGCGGACCGGGCGGGGCAGGGCGACGGGCTGCGCCGGGTCGGTGAGGCTGTCGCGGGCGGTCAGCAGCTCGCTCAGCCTTTCGGTGGCGCCGGCGGCGCGTTGCAACTCGCCCCAGATTTCGGAAAGCGCGCCCACCGCGCCGGCGACCAGCACGGCATAGATGACGAATTGCACCAATTCGCCGACGGTCATCGCTTCGAGCCGCACGTCGCGCGCCCCGACCCACAGGATGCCCAGCACGCCCGAGAAGATCAGGAAGATCACGATCACCGTCATCACCGTCCGCGTCCTGACCCGGCTCAGCGCCGAATCGTAGGATCGTTCGGTCACCTCGTCGAAGCGTGCCCGCGTCGGGCCCTCGTGGGTAAAGGCCTGCACCGTCTGCGCCGAGAGCAGGCTTTCCGAGGCCGCGCCCGAGGACAGCGCGATCCAGTCCTGGTTCTCGCGCGAGAGCTTGCGCAGCCGCCGGCCCAGCACCACGATCGGCACCACCACCAGCGGCACCAAGAGCAGCACCAGCGCCGAGAGCTTGGCCGAGGTCCAGACCAGCATCGCCATGCCGCCGATCAGGATCATGAAGTTGCGCAGTGCGATGGACACCGACGAGCCGATCACCGACTGGATCAGCGTGGTGTCGGTGGTGATGCGGCTGATGATCTCGCCGGTCAGCACCCGCTCGTAGAAGGCCGGGCTCATCGCGATGACGCGGTCGAACACGGCCTTGCGGATGTCGGCCACCACGCGCTCGCCCAGACGGGTCACGAGATAGTAGCGCATCCCCGTCCCCAGCGCGAGCAGCGCGACGATGGCCAGCGCGGCGCCGAAATACTGGTCCAGCAGCTGCGCGCCCTCGTCGAAGCCGTCGACCACCCGGCGCACCGCCAGCGGCAGCACCAGGCTGATCCCGGCGGTCACGGTCAGCGCCAGCAGGGCCGCCGCCAGCAGGCCGCGATAGGGCCGGACAAAGGGCCACAGCGCCCGCAGCGCGCCGATGCGCTTCGTGGTGGGGCGGTCCACGATGGGTTTCGGACTGCGTGCCATGTTTCGCTCCTGGGGCGCGGGCCTGGGATGGTTCGGGGTCAGAGCGGCCGGGTGCCGCCGGCAAGTTCCAGGATCACGTCCCATTCCGCGTCCGAGACCGGCTGCACCGACAGGCGGGAATTGTTGACCAGGACCATGTCCCTGAGCCGTGGCTCGGCCTTTGCGTCGTCCAGCGTGACCGGCG
The DNA here is from genome assembly GCF_900005615.1 of Paracoccus aminovorans. Classification (NCBI taxonomy): domain Bacteria; kingdom Pseudomonadati; phylum Pseudomonadota; class Alphaproteobacteria; order Rhodobacterales; family Paracoccaceae; genus Paracoccus; species Paracoccus aminovorans. The sequence goes on from NZ_LN832559.1 coordinate 810,394, forward strand.
TTACGAGCCGGGCCACCGCCTTCACGTCGACGCATTCCCATTTCGGGTCTTCGGCGGTCGAATCGGGATGCGCTTCGGCCACCACCTCGCAGATGCCGACGACCTCTTTGCCGACGTTCGAGTGATAGAAGAAGCCGCGCTCGCCCACCTTCATGGCGCGCATGTTGTTGCGGGCCTGATAGTTGCGCACGCCGTCCCATTGCTCGCCCGCCGCGCCCTTGGCGATCAGGTCGTCGAAGCCGAAGACATCGGGCTCGGACTTGAACAGCCAGCAGGCCATCAGCCGATCACCTTGCGCCATTCGACGATCTCGACCGAGCCGAAGACGCCGGCCTCGGCATAGGGATCATGCGCGGCCCAGGCGCGGACCTCGTCCAGGCTTTCGCCCTCGACGATCAGCAGCGAGCCGCAGGGCCGGCCGTCCTCGATGAAGGGGCCGGCCAGCTGCAGGCCGGGGCGCCGGTCCAGCCAGCCGAGGTGCTTCTCGCGCACGGCGAGGCGGGTTTCCAGCATGCCGGGGGCATCGCGGCAGATCAGGGCGAACAGGGGCATCATTCCTCCTTCAGCGGACGGTTCAGCAGAATATCAAGGGCATGTTCCATGGCGACCCGGCCTTCGGCAAGCCCCGCGACCAGTTGCGAGACCGGAAGCTCGACCCCCAGCCGGGGGGCCAGGGCGGCGACGGCGCGGGCGGTGGCGGCGCCCTCGACCGTGGTGCCGGCGGCGAAGTCGCGGCCCGCGCCAAGGGCCAGGCCGAAGCGGAAGTTGCGCGACTGTTCCGAGGTGCAGGTCAGCACCAGGTCGCCCAGGCCCGAGAGGCCGGTCAGCGTCTCGGGGCGGGCGCCCAGCGCGACGGCCAGGCGGGTCATCTCGGCAAAGCCGCGGGTGACGACGCTGGCGCGGGCGCTGTCGCCATAGCCCGCGCCGATGGCGGCGCCGGCGGCGATGGCGATGACGTTCTTCAGCGCGCCGCCCAGTTCGGCGCCGGTCACGTCCGTGCTGCGATAGAGCCGCAGTGCGCCGGTGGACAGCCGGCGCTGCAGGGCCTCGGCCGCCGTGGTGTCGGCGCAGGCCAGCGTCAGCGCGGTGGGCAGGCCGCGGGCGATGTCGCCGGCGAAGCTGGGGCCGGTCAGGACCGCGACCGTCGCGCGCGGGCAGGCGGCGGCGATCAGCGTCGAGGGGCCGGTCAGCGTGGCCAGATCGATGCCCTTGGCGCAGCTGACCAGGTTGCGGCCGTCGAACAGCGGCGCCTGCTCGGCCAGAAAGCCGCCCAGCACCTGCGCCGGCAGCGCCAGCAGCACGGTTTCGGCGGTGCAGTCCTCGATGACGTCGGTCACCCGCAGGCTGTCTGGCAGGGGGATGCCGGGCAGGCGCGGGTTCTCGCCCCGCCAGCCGATGTCGCGGCCCCAGAGGGTCACCGGCCCCTTGGCCGCCAGCACCACCGCCAGCGCCGTGCCGAAAGCGCCCGCGCCGATCACCGCCACGCTCATGCCTTGGCTCCCCGCTTGCCAGTGCCCAGCATCGGTGTCGCGTCCCGGTCCAGAGGCCAGCGCGGATGCGCGGCCAGGTCCATGCCGTCGCGCTGGCCGGCGTCATAGGTCTCGATCCCCGCCCAGGCGATCATCGCGGCATTGTCGGTGCACAGCTGCAGGGGCGGCGCGACAAAGCCGGCACGGGCCTTGGCCGCGACGTAATGCAGCGCCGCGCGCAGCCTGCGGTTCGAGGCCACGCCGCCCGCCACCGCCAGCACCGGCGCCGGAGACAGCTCCAGCGCCCGACGGGTCTTTTCCGACAGCACTTCGGCCACGGCGGCCTGGAAGCCGGCGCAGATGTCGTCGCGGTCCTGTCGGTGCAAGCCGCCCTGTTCGGCGACCAGCGCGTCGCGCTGGCGCAGCACGGCGGTCTTGAGCCCCGAGAAACTCATGTCGCAGCCCGGCCGGTCCAGAAGCGGGCGCGGAAAGGCAAAGCGGCGCGGATCGCCTTGCAGGGCGGCCGCCTCGACCGCGGGGCCGCCTGGTTGCGGCAGGCCCAGCAATTTCGCAACCTTGTCGAAGGCCTCGCCCGGCGCGTCGTCGATGGTGCCGCCCAGCCGGGTAAAGCTTTGCGGCCCCTCGACCCGCAGGAACTGGCAATGCCCGCCCGAGACCAGCAGCATCAGATAGGGATAGGCGATGTCGTCGCTGAGGCGCGGCGTCAGCGCGTGCCCGGCCAGGTGGTTCACGCCCACCAGAGGCAGGCCCGAGCCCGCCGCCAGCCCCTTGGCCAGCATGACGCCCGACAGCACGCCGCCGATCAGCCCCGGTCCGGCGGTGACGGCGATCCCATCCAGCTGGTCCAGCCGCAGCCCGGCCTGGGCCAGCGCCTGCTCGACGCAGATATCCAGCTTCTCGGCATGGGCGCGGGCGGCGATCTCGGGCACGACGCCGCCGAAATCGGCATGCAGCGCGGTCTGGCCGGCTACGACCGAGGCCAGGATCGCCCGGTCGTCGCGCACGAGCGCGGCGGCGGTGTCGTCGCAGCTGCTTTCGATGCCCAGAAAGATCCGTGTCATGCTGGTCCTTGTTCCCGCGCCGCCCGAGGCATAGGCAAGGGGGAAGTAACACCTTGACCGCGCGATTGCCATGCCGCTTGCCGCCCAGCCCCTGCTGCTTCTGACCCGGCCCGAGCCGGCCTCGCGGCGTTTTGCCGCAGCCCTCGCGCCCCTGGGGCTGCGGGTCCTGATCGCGCCGGTGATGGAGATCGTGCCGGTGGCGCATGACGCGGCGCGGCTGGAGGGCGCGCGGGGGCTGGTCTTCACCTCGATCCATGCGGTGCCCTCGGCGGGGCCGGGACGCGGTCGGCCGGCGATCTGCGTCGGGCCGGCCACTGCCGATGCGGCGCGGGCGGCGGGGTTTCGGGTGACCGAGGGGCCGGGGGACGCGGCGCGGATGCTGCCGCTGCTCGACGGGCTGGGCCGGGGCTGGCTGCATCCGCATGGCGCCCATGTCGCGAAAACGCTGCCGGTGCCGGGGATGGTGGTCTATGACCAGCTGCGGCATCCGCTGACGGCCGCGGCCCTGGCGGTGCTGGCGGGCGAGGCGCCGGTGATCCTGCCGCTGTTCTCGCCGCGCTCGGCCCGGTTGCTGTCCGAGCAGGCGGGGCGGGCGAGGGCACCCTTGTGGCTGGCGGCGATCAGCGCCGCGGCGCGCTCGGCCTGGGACGCGCCGGCGGCGCGGGCCGCGGTGGCGCCGACGCCGGATGCGCCGGGGGTGCTGGCCGCCGTCATCTCGCTGCTGCCTGTGCAACAAACGACGCCGGGGCGGGTTGAGGCGCCACGCGGCCCCGACTAGACTTGCGGCGGGAGCCAGACATCATCGCGGCCTGTGCCGTCACGCGGCCACGCGCCGATCTGCGAAGGGAACGGGGAAGAATTGTGAAACAGCCAGAAGCCAATTCCAGCGAAAGCAAGGCAGTCCCCGACAAGGATCTGAAAAAGAAGGCGGTTTCGGGCCCGGTGATCGACAGCCGCCCCGTGAGCGCCGGCGAGGCGGCGGCCGCGGCGGTGTCCGAGCCGAAGCCTCTGGTCGAATCGAAGCTGGTCGGGTCGGGCGAGGGGCCGGCCGCCGCCGCGCCGAAGCCGCAGCCGGCCGGCAAGCCGCTGTCCGAATCGCAGCCCGCCGCTGCGCCGCCGCCGGTGCCGCCGAAACCGGCCGAGAAATCCTCGGTCCCGCCCTCTGCGCCGACTCAGCCCGCGCCGACCCGGGTCGAGACCAAGGTGGTCGAGGTGCGCAAGGCCGGTTTCGTGCCGACCCTGCTGGGCGGCGTGATCGCCGCCGGGCTGGGCGCTGCCGTGACCTGGTGGGCGCTGCCGCACCTGCCCGCCGCCTGGCAGCCGGGCGCCTCTGAAGAAGCTCCGAACGAGGCCCAGATCGCCGCCGCCCGCGACGCCGGCAGCGAGGCAGCCCGCGCCGAGATCCAGACCCGCGCCGACGCCTTTGCCAAGCGCGCCGCCGAGGCCGGCGCCGATGCCGCCCGGCAGGCGCTGGCGGATGCCGGGGATGCCGAGGCGCTGAAGGCGCAGGCCGAGAAGCTGGCGGCGCTGGAAAAGACCGTCTCGGACCTGGCCGCCCGCCCGGCGGTCTCGCCGGTGGTCTCGGGCGAGGACGGTGCCGGCTTGCGGCAATTCCTGGATGACGTGAACGGCCGGCTGTCCGCGCAGCAGTTGCGCATCGACGAACTGGCCGCCCGCTCGGTCGTGGATCCGGCGGTCGCCGAGCGGCTGCAGGGCTTTGCTGCCCAGGCCGAGGCGCTGCAGACCCAGATCGCCAGCGCCGCCGCCGAGGCCGAGAAGCGCATCGCCGCCGCCGAATCCCAGGCCGGTGCCTTGCAGGAAAGCGCCGATGCCGCCAATCGCCGTGCCCTGGGCGCAACCGCGGCCGCGGCTTTGCAGGCCGCGATCGAGACCGGCGGCGCCCGCGAGCAGGCGCTGTCCGACCTTCGCGCAGCTGGGATCGAACCTCCGCCGGTGCTGGCGGGCGACGTGCCGACGCTTGAGCAACTGCGTGCCGAATTCCCCGCCGCCGCGCGCGAGGGGCTGGCCGCCTCGATCAAGCAGGCGCCGCAGAGCGACGGCGCGCTGGGCGCCATCGGCGACTTCCTGCGGGTGCAGACCGGCGCCCGCTCGGTCGAGCCGCGCGAGGGCAGCGATCCCGACGCTGTGCTGTCGCGCGCCGATGCGGCGGTGAAGGCGGGCGACCTGAAGGGTGCGCTGGCCGAGATCGCCACCCTGCCGCAGCCCGGACAGGACGCCATGTCGGGTTGGACCGGCCGGGCCAAGGTCTGGGTCGAAGCCAATGCCGCGCTGGCCGCTCTGGCCGCGGGCAGCTTGTAAGGAACGCGCGCATGCTGCTTTCGGCTTTGAAAATCCTGATCTTCTTCGCCATCGTGCTGGCGGTCACCCTGGGCGCGATCCAGCTTTCGGAAAGCGGCCAGGGCCTGAGCATGGTCTATGGCGGCACCGAATACACGCTGGGTCCGGTGCAACTGCTGGTCTCGGTTCTGGTCGTGGTGCTGCTGGGCTGGCTGGCGGTGAAGCTGCTGGGCCTGCTGGTCGCCTTCGTGCGCTTCCTTCTGGGCGACGAGACCGCGATCAACCGCTATTTCGCCCGCTCGCGCGAGCGCAAGGGCTATGACGCGCTGTCCGAGGGCATGCTGGCCGTCGCCTCGGGCGAGGGGAGGCTGGCCCAGGACAAGGCGGCCAAGGCCGCGAAGCTGCTGGACCGGCCGCATGTCACCGACCTTCTGGCGGCGCAGGCGGCCGAGGTCGCCGGCGACAATGCCAAGGCGGGCGAGATCTATCGCCGGCTGCTTTCGGACCAGCGCACCCGTTTCGTCGGCGTGCGCGGGCTGATGCGGCAGAAGCTGGCCGAGGGCGACACCGCCACCGCGCTGAAGCTGGCCGAGAAGGCCTATGCGCTGAAGCCGAAGCATGGCGAGGTTCAGGACATGCTGCTGGAACTGCAGACCCGCGAGGGCGACTGGAAAGGCGCCCGTGCCGTGCTGAAGGACAAGCGCCAGCAGGGGCAGCTGCCCAAGGACGTGCACCTGCGCCGCGATGCGGTTCTGGCGCTGAAAGAAGCGTCCGAGGTGCTGGCCGAGGGCAATTCGATCAGCGCGCGCGAAGCGGCGATTTCCGCCAACCGCGCCAGTCCCGACCTGATTCCGGCCGCCGTGCTGGCCGCGCGCAGCTATATCGCCCAAAACGATGCCAGGAACGCCAGCCGAGTCCTGCAAAAGACCTGGAGCGTCCGGCCGCATCCCTCGCTTGCCGCCGCCTATGCCGAGATCGTGCCGGACGAAAAGCCGGCCGCGCGGTTGCGGCGCTTCGAGGATCTGATGAAGCAGAACCCCGACCACGAGGAAACCCGGTTGCTGCACGCCGAGCTGCTGCTGGCGGCCGAGGATTTCCCGGGCGCGCGGCGGGCGCTGGGCGACCTGGCCTCGAAACATCCTACGGTGCGCTCGCTGTCGATCCTGGCCGCCATCGAGCGGGGCGAGGGCGCCGACGACGCGGTGGTGCGCGGCATCCTGGCGCGGGCGCTGGTCGCCAGCCGGGGGCCGCAATGGGTCTGCGACAAATGTCACAACGTCATGGCCGACTGGTCTCCGGTCTGCGACAGCTGCGGCGGTTTCGACACGCTGACCTGGCGCGAGCCGGAAAGCGCGGTCTGGACCGCGCCGGCGGCCGGCGGGGCCGAGATGCTGCCGCTGCTGGTCGGCGGCAAGGCGGCGGAGACGCCGGTCCCGGTGCCGACGGCCGCGGCCGCCCCGCGACCGCCGCAGGCGGCGGGCATGGTGGATGCGCCGCCCGAAGCCCCGGCAGCCGCAGCCGCCGCGGCAGAGGAGCCGGCCGAGATCGCCGATGTCCAGCCGGGCATGGTGCCGCGCGAATCGGACTATCGCCGCGCCCCGCTGAGCGCGGCCGGCGCCGAGCCGGCGATGACGGTCACCGACCCCGATCCCGAGCCGGTCGCGGCCCCCGCGCCGACGCCTGTTCCGCCGCCGGCGGAAGCGGCGCCGGCCCGGCCCGAACCGCTGCACAAGCCGGTAATCGCCAGCCAGGGCGACCTGCTGCCGGTGCGCCCGGATGTCGAGCCGCCCGAGGAGAATGCCGTGAAGATTGCGGGGAAAAAACACTGATCCCCCCTTTCCGCCCGCGCCGGAACCTGCTATCCGGCGCGGCACATGGCATGCCGGTGTAGCTCAGCTGGTAGAGCACGTCATTCGTAATGATGGGGTCGGGGGTTCGAGTCCCTTCACCGGCACCATGATCCAGCGAAAACCCACGCAACTTATTGAAGTTGCGTGGGTTTCTCTTTCTTTGATCCATCTTTCGGAACCACGCCGCAGTTTTAGTCGTCCCGGGGGTCAATCGGTTCGCGCGGAACAGGCCGAGGACCGGGATGGCGGGCTAGCGTGCACGATCACCCGCGATCGACCAGTTCCAGTCCTGCCCAGGCGATCATCGGCGAGGCGAGAGACGGACGGGCGAACGGCGCGGTCGGGCCGGGTGGCTTGGTCCTTTCGTGCGGTTCCAGCTTCCACCTTGCGTTGTGCGCCCGCCTGAAACGTCAAGGCGCAGACAAATTGTATTTTCTGTTGTAGCGCCATGCATTTTTCTTTGCTAGCAACAGGTGCGGTGCAACTTGTGAGCGAGTAAATGAAGGAACAGGATATTGCGATCCTCGGCGTTTGCCGGTTCTCGATGTTGGGGCGCGGCGACTGGAAGGCCTATCGGAACAAGACCGACGACCAGCTTGAGGCGATCTACGACGAAAAGGCGGCCGAACTTTTTGCGCCCGAGCGGATGCTGGCCCGGCTGGCCACCTTCGAGCATCTGACCCTGGCCTCGATGAAGGCGCAGAGCGACCCGAATTTCCGCTTCCTGGTCCTGTCCTCGGACCGCATGCCCGAAACCTATCGCGCCCGTCTGGAACGGATCTGCGAGGGGATGGCGCAGGTCGAGTTGCGCTTCGTCGCGCCGATGCATGTGTCCGAGGCGATCACCCTGCTGGCGCCCGAGCTTGGCCTCGATTTGCCCGACACGGTGCAGTTCCGGCTGGACGACGACGATTGCGTGTCCAAGGATTTCATCCGCCGCCTGCGCCGCCATGCCGCCGGCCTGTGGCGCAACGCCCATTTCGCGGTCAGCTTCTCGTCGCTGTATTATTGCGTGACGGACGGGCCGACCGAGGGCATCTACAACTGGTACAGCCCCTTCTTCAGCGCCGGCGCTGCGGTGCGGCACAGCACACGCACGGTATTCGATTATGGGCATTACAAGATTCCGCAACACCTGGTTTCGGTGACCGATCCGCATTTCCCCTGCATCGTCACCCATCGCGGCGACAACGACACGCCGCGGCACGAGGCGCAGACCCTGCGCAAGCGCGGCATGACCGTGGCGCTGCAAGAGGACGTGCAGCGGGCGTGGGCGCGGCATTTCAGCTATCTGGGTCCCGAGGGCCTGGCGCTGTCCACCTTTGCCAGATACCTCGGCGAAAAGGCCGGCCGTCCGCAATTCTTGGGCCTGGACGGCGAGGGCGAGGCCAAGGACGTGGCCTGACCGCGCCCGCCCCTAGAACGGCAGCCCGGCCGCCGCCAGTTCGCGCTGCACGGCGGGCACCGGCGTCAGCGCCTTGTCGCCTGCGGCCTTGCTCTGGTCCAGCAGGCGGCGCAGGTCGTCGGTCCGCCGTTCGCCCAGCAGGGCGCTGACCAGCATGCTGAACGCCTGCTTGCTGGGCTTGATCGCCAGGCTGGCTTCCAGATGCCGGATCGCCAGACCGCGGTCGGTCCGCATCAGCTTGCGGGCGTTTTCCATATGCCAGACCGAATGCCGAGGGTCGGGATGCTGGAAGGGCACGATCTCGTCCCGCTCGATGATGCCCCGGATCAGCGGCTTGAGGCAGCGCATCTCGGCCAGGGTCAGCAGCACGGTATGGCCGGCGAAGGGAATGCGGACCAGCCGGACATCGGGATAGGCCGGCCGGACCATGCGATTGACCAGGAAATGGTCCTGCCGCCGCTCGGGGTCGAAAAGCACCACCGGGCTGCGGCTGGAACGGGGCGCCTGTGCCAGTTCCAGATGACGGATCTCCAGGTCGGCGTAGCGCCGGATTCTCAACGGTTTCCAGGCCGGCAGCATCGGCGCGGCGGCAAGGATGCGGGCATCGATCACGCCGCCGTAGTAAAGCGCGCAATAGCCGCCCAGGCTGGCGCCATAGGTGATCGCGTCGCGCCCCTGGATCACCGGCTGCACAGCGGCGCGGAAATCCTGCAGCGACAGCCCCTGGTATTGCGTGCCGTGCCGCTGCGCTACGAAGATGTTGTCCCAGCCGTTCTCGAGCGCGAAACTGCTGCCGAAGCCGACATCCGACAGGTCCGAGGGTTGGCCGCCGAAGCTGACCACCACCCGCGCGGCGGGCGCGTTTCCGGCTTGCAGCAGGGTGATCCGATAGTCGGCATGATCGGCAAGAATATGCTTCCGTCCCATCGTCGGCCTCGCAAGTTGCACACGCAAAGGTTGTTTTCGACAAACTGGTTCAGCATTAAGTAAAATACAACTGAAAATTGCGGGGCCCTGGGTCCGCTTCCTTGCCGCCGGGGCGTTGCTTTTCCCGGGCCGGCAACGCGTCCGAAACGCCGGGATAATGGCGGCGCCTTTCGGAATGAGCAGAGGAACACCATGCCGAACAAAGCCATTGTCAGGGGCGTCCTGATGGACGCCACCCTCGCCCCCATTTCCGAGGGCAAGATCGTCGCCACGCTGAGCGGCTCGGACGTGTTCGGCGGCACCCGGATCGTCACCCAGCGCGTCGAGGCCACGACCAACGCGCGGGGCGAGTGGTCGCTGAACCTGATCGTGAACGCCGAGGGCGACACGGCAGGCACCAGTTGGACCATTGAGGGTTACAACCAATATGTCGCCAAGGTCTTCGAGGTGAAATCGCTGTTTCTGGCCTCGGCGCAGGACATCACCTTGGGCGACCTTGAACGCACCAGCGCCCAGAACCTGAAGGCCGCGAAAGAGGGCGGGCTGGCGCGGCTGATCGTGGCGCAGGATTTCAGCGGTTACGAGGCGCTGCCCTTTGGGCAGAAGCGCGACAGCGACCTGGTGCTGGTCGATGCGCGCGACGCGCCGCTGGCGATCCACGCCGGGCTCAGCGGGGCGCTGTTCCGCGGCGTGCAACGGGTCTATCTGGGCGGGCGCGCGGTGCCGCTTCTGGATGCACGGGGGGCCACGCTGATCGCGGGGCAGGGCGCCGGCGTCGCCCCCACGGTGGCGCAGCAGCCGACGATCACGCCGGCCGGCGCCGGGCTGGGGGCGACGGTGGTGCTGAACCTCGGCGCGGCCACGGGCACGCCGGCGCCGGTGGCGGAATGGGACGTGACGCTGAACGGCGATTCCCTGCGCGCCTCGGTCGACGGGCAGATGCGGCTGCAACTGGCGCGGGCGGGGGAATATGCGCTGGCGGTGCGCTGGGTGAACGAGGCCGGTGCGGTCCAGGCCACCACCGCCTCGCTGATCGTCGAGCCAGAGGCGCCGGTGGTGGTGGATATGACCCGGGCGGCGGGCTATTTCGACGCGAATTCGGCCGTTGCCGGCTCGGCCGCGGCGGTGACCGGTCTGGCCAATGCGGGCAATGGCGGCTGGGCGCTGGCGGCGACCGCATCGGGCGCGGCCATCGCCATGGGCGCCGAGGGCATCGTCTTTGCCGACGGCCGCAGCCTGCAGGCGACGAACCTCAGCAATCCCAATGTGGACGGGGCCTTCATCGTGGTGCGGGCGGTGCTGGACGCCTATGGCTCGGGCGTGGCGCAGATCCTGGCGGCGAACCCTTCGGGCGGCACCATCGCGATCCAGAACAACAACGGCAGCCTGCAGGCGCGCTATCACGACGGATCGGCCCGCAGCATCGCCCTGGGCACCGTGACCTATGGTCAGGAATTCGTCGTCGGCATCGAGGTGAACAACGCGGCGGGCACCGTGCGCGCCTTTTCGCTGGCCGGCACGATGCTGTCGGAAACCCCGGCCGGCACGCCGGGCGTCAACTTCTCGCAGGTGCGCACCGGGCAATATGTTCGCGGCACGGTCAAGCAGATCGCGGTCTGCACCAAGCCGGTCGGCGGCAGTTTCGCGCTGCGGTTCGAGGATGTGATCGCGCATTTTCGGGGGGCGTAACGGCGCCTGACAATACCGTCGATCTGATGATGTCCCGGGGCCAGTCCTTGGCACTGGGGGCGAATTTCGGCGCCGAGATCGCACCGGACGGCCGGCGCTGGCGCGATATTTTCGGCGGCGTGGCAAATCCCGGCGCGCTGATGCTGGCAGGGCTGCGGCGCGTGGACGGGGTCGCGGTGGCCAATGTCGCCAATCCGCTGCTGAACGGTTATGACACCGCGGTTCCGGCCACGGGTGCCGCGCCCATGGTGGTGCAGACTTCGATCCCCGAGGGCGCGGTTCTGGCCTGCGGCTTGCTGCGCGAAGGGCTGGCGCCGAACGGCATCGCCTTCCAGTTCCACGATGCCGGCGGGCAATCGATCGAGAATCTGGACGGCGACGCCGCGACCGGCAGCGCCGGGCTGCTGACGCCCTGGCAGAACGCCGAATGGTGGCTGGCCGAGGCGGTGCGGGTCTTTGCCGCCGATGGCAAGCAGGTGCGGGTGCCGCGCCTGTTCCTGAACCAGGGCGAGGCCGATGTCTCGCGTCCGCGCGGCTGGTGGCTGGCGGCGGCGACCGAGGCTCTGGCCGGCTGGCGCGCGCAGATCGCGCGGCTGACCGGGCAGGCGGCGGCGCCGAAGCTGTTCCTGCACCAGACCGGCGGCTATATGCAGGGTGCCGCCAGCAATCTGCACGACTGCAAGCTGGACCAGCTGGACTTGGTGCGGGCGCAGGGCGGGGTGCTGATCGGGCCGCTTTATCCCTACAAGATCGACAACGGCGACGGGAAGGGCGTCCACAAGCTGTGGTCGGAATATGTCCGCGCCTATGAGGCCGGGATCTGGGCCGCTGCCGAGGACGCCGCCGGCCGGCCCTGGAGCCTGCTGCCCGGCCCTGCGACGCGCACGGGCGACCGGATCACCATCCCGATCTCGGTCCGGGGGGACGAGGCGCTGACGACCGTCGCCGGGGTCTATGCCGATTACGGCGGCGACCCGGCGCATCTGGGGCTGGAGGTCGCGGGCGGCGGCACGATCACGGCGGCCTCGGTGTCGGGCGGCGCCATCCTGCTGGACGTCTCGGGGCCGGTGACGGCGGTGCGCTATGCCATGCAGCGTGCGGCGACGGATTACCGGACGCTGACCGATGCCTCGGGCTGTGGCTACGCTGCACATCGCGGGCTGATCCGCACCACGCTGACCCGCAGCGTCGCCTGGGGCGGCCGCGTCTTCACCATCGAGCGGTGGCTGCCCAGCTTCGAGCTGATCCTGGGCTAGGCGCGCGCCTAGGCTTGCCAAGGGCCGTCCTTCGGGGCGGCCCTTTTTCCATGCGCGGCGCAAGAATCGCAACGAAATCGCCGCGCTGCGGCGTTTTCGGGTGGACATGGCGGCCGTGGTCGCAAAACTGCCCGGCAGGCGGATCAGCGGAGGCGAGCCATGAACCTGACCATCGACGAAGCCCTGACCCAGGGCGGCGCCGGCCGTTTCCAGCGGCGGTTGCTGAGCATCTTCGGCCTGGTCTGGGCGGCGGATGCGATGCAGGTCATCGCCATCGGCTTCACCGCCGCCTCGATCGCGGCCAGCTTCGGCCTGACCGTGCCGCAGGCGCTGCAGACGGGCACGCTGTTCTTCCTGGGCATGTTCGCCGGCGCGACGCTGTTCGGGCGCATCGCCGACCGGATCGGGCGGCGCAACGTGCTGTTGTTGACGGTGGGCTGCGACGCGGCTTTCGGCCTCGCCTCGGTCTTTGCCCCGGACATCTGGTCGCTGATGCTGCTGCGCTTCCTGACCGGCATGGCGGTGGGCGGCACGCTGCCGGTCGATTACGCGATGATGGCCGAGTTCCTGCCGCCCCGCAATCGCGGCCGCTGGCTGGTCTGGCTGGAGGGGTTCTGGGCCGTCGGCACCATCCTCATCGCCCTGACCGCCTGGGCCGCGCATCTGGCCGGCGCCGAGGAGCCCTGGCGCTGGATCTTCGCCGTCGCCGCGCTGCCGGCGCTGATCGGCATCTGGCTGCGGCTCTGGGTGCCGGAATCGCCGATGTATCTGCTGCGCAAGGGCGACGAGGCCGGTGCGCGGGCGGTCGTCGACCGGGTGCTGACCGCGAACGGCGCCCGAGCGCTGGCCGGGCACATCCGCCTGACCGCGCCGCCCGCCCCCGCCCAGGCGCGGCTTTTCGGGCCCGAGCTGCGCAACAGCAGCCTGGGCATCTTTGCCGCCTGGTTCCTGGTTTCGCTGTCCTATTACGGCGTCTTCGTCTGGCTGCCGGCGGAACTGGCCAAGGGCGGCTTCGGCTTCGTGCGCGGCTACGGCTTCCTGGTGCTGATGGCGCTGGCGCAGCTGCCCGGCTATGCCCTGGCCGCGCATGGCGTCGAAAGCTGGGGCCGAAAGCCGACGCTGCAGACCTTCCTGGTCCTCAGCGCCGCCGGCTGCTTCCTGTTCACCATCGCTTCCAGTCCCTGGCTGGTCGCGGGGTCGCTGCTGGTGATGAGCTTCGCGTTGCTGGGCACCTGGGGCGCGCTCTATGCCTTTACGCCCGAGCTCTACCCGACCGGGCTGCGCGGCACCGGCATGGGCACGGCCAGCGCGGTGGCGCGGGTGGGCGGTCTGCTGGCGCCCTCGGCGCTTGGCTATGTGGTGGCGCGCGGCCTGGGCACCGCCATCGGCGTCTTCGCGGCGCTTCTGCTGCTGGCGGCGCTCTGCACGCTCTTCATCCGGGCCGAGACGCGCAACCAGCCCATCGGCTGAACCGACGCGGCCGGGGGCGTGATTCGGTTGCGCCTTGGAAATCCACGATTATTCTTGCCGACGGTCGGGGTGATTCGCTTTGTGGTTGCAGAGCGGGGCTCTCAACCGCCGGGAGGCGCTGCTATATTTGTCCAATTTGTATGAAAATCTGGTCAACCCGCGGATTCCGGTGCAATTTCCGAAAACGGCCGGCGATGGCGCCGGCGCCTTACTTCATCGCATTTTCCGAACGAGGGACCACCACATGCTGAAACCCGCCCTTCTGGCCATTGGCCTGACCCTGGGGCTTGCCGGCTGCGCCAGCTCGACCTGGGAAACCGCCTATGATCAGCTCGACACCGCGCAGACCGCGCACTGGCGCGTCGCCTCGGTCGAGGTCGCGGCGCCCGAGACCCTGACCACCAGCGAAGAAAACAGCTATACCCCCGATTTCGACATCGTCTGGCATGGCGAGCCGGCCGGCGATCGCCGCGCCCAGGCCGCCGCCATCGTCAAGGAAGGGATCGAGAAGGGGGCCGCCGGCCTGCATGGCAAGACCCGCGTGCGCATCGTCGCCACGCTGGGCCAGTTCCATGCCATCACGCCGGTGGTGCGCGAGAAACTGCAGAATTCGGGCGTGCATAACATCCAGTACAGCGTGCAGGTCTTCGACGCCCGCAGCGGCGCGGCGCTGACCGAGCCGCAGACCATCAAGGCCGAATTCCCCGCCTTGGTCGGCCGCGCCGGGGACGAAGCCGACGCCAAGGGCCTGACGCAGCGCGTGCAGATCGTGAACCAGATCGCGGCAGTCACGCAGAACTGGCTGGGCCGGGGAGCGGACCCGCGCGGCACCTTCCAGCGTCGCGGGCGCTGAACTTCAGGAAAATAGTGGGAATGGCGAGGCCGGCTCTTGCGAGCCGGCCTTTTCTTTGGCAGGGGGCAAAGATGGCAAGCGTATCCGAACTCTACGAGGCCCGGGTGGCCGAGGGCCGGCTGTCGCCCGATGCGGCGCAGCGCGGCGTGTTGCCGGTGCTCGACCGGGTGGTGCGGGACCTGGCGGCAGCACCGCCGCCCGCGCCGCAAAAGAACGGCTGGCTGTCGCGGCTGCGCGGCGCGGCATCGGCGGCGCCCGCCCCTTCGGTCAAGGGGCTTTACCTCTGGGGCGGGGTCGGGCGCGGCAAGTCCATGCTGATGGATCTGGTGATGGAGGCGGCGCCGACCGACGCCAAGCGCCGGGTGCATTTCCACGAGTTCATGCAGGACATCCAGGCCGGGCTCGAGGCGGTGCGCAAGACCGGTCAGCAGGACGCCGTCCGCCCGGTCGCGCTGGAAGTGGCACGGCAGGTCAGGCTGCTCTGCTTCGACGAGATGCAGATCACCGACATCGCCGACGCGATGATCGTCGGCCGCCTGTTCCAGGTGCTGTTCGAGGAAGGCGTGACCGTGGTCACCACCTCGAACCGGGTGCCCGAAGAGCTTTACAAGAACGGCCTCAACCGCCAGCTCTTCCTGCCCTTCATCGCGCTGATCCGGGAACGGCTGGAGGTGGTCGAACTGGCCAGCGCCACCGACCACCGCCAGAACCGCGACGAGGGCGGGCAGGTCTGGTTCGTTCCTGCCGATACCGCGGCGCATCAGCAGATGGACGCGCTGTGGCGGGCCGAGACCGGCGGCGCCGAGACGCCGCCGCTGGTGCTGGACATCAAGGGCCGCCAGGTCGAGATCCCGGAGCATGTCGGCCGCATCGGCCGCGCCAACTTCTGGGAACTCTGCGGCCGGCCGCTGGGTCCGGGCGACTATCTGGCCATCGCCGAGGCGCTGGACCTGCTGTTCATCGACGCCATCCCGCGCCTGTCGCAATCGAACTACAACGAGGCCAAGCGCTTCGTGACCCTGATCGACGCACTTTACGAGGCTCGGATCAGGCTGATCGCCAGCGCCGCCGACGAGCCCGAGCGGCTTTACGCCGAGGGCGAGGGCGCCTTCGAATTCGAGCGCACGGCGAGCCGGTTGCGCGAGATGCGCGACGCGGATTGGGGAAGGGTATAAGGGGCTCCGCCCCCGGCCTGCGGCCTCCCCCGGGGTATTCGTGAAGCAAAGAAGATGCGGGGCTTGTCCATCGAGTCGCGGAGATGGGCTTTCTTCGTTCCGAAAAATACTCCGGGGAGTCCCGAAGGGACGGGGCGGAGCCCCAGCTGCCGCACGCGAAGGCACGGTCGCAGAGCATTGGGAAAACGGTGAAAATGCGCCGTCAGCCGTTCTCGCGCAGCACCTGTCCCGCGAGGTAGAGCGAGCCGCAGACCAGGATGCGCGCGCCGGGATGGTCGGCGGCGATGCGCCGCACCGCCGTCAGCGCGTCGGGGGCCGTGGTCGCTGCAAGTCCCACCGAGGCGGCGGCCGCGGCGGTGTCCTCGGCCGGGAGCGTATTCGGCTCGCCCGGGATCGCCACGGCGGTCAGGCTTTGCGCCACGCTGGTCAGCGGGCGCATGTAGCCGGCGACGTCCTTGGTGTTCAGCATGCCGCAGACCAGATGCGTGGGCTTTTTCGCCATGGCCGACAGCGTTGCCGCCACCGCCGCGCCGCCCGCGGGGTTGTGGCCGCCGTCCAGCCAGAGTTCGCAATCGCCCGCCGCCGCGACCAGGGGGCCGTGGGTCAGGCGCTGCATCCGGGCCGGCCATTCGCCCTCGGTCACCGCGGCGCGGGCCTCGATGCGGCCGAAGCCCAGTTCGCGCAACGCGGCGATGGCGGTGCCGGCGTTCACGATCTGGTGCGGACCGGGCAGCACCGGCAGCGGCAGGTCCATCAGCCCGTGGTCGTCCTGGTAGATCAGCGCGTCGCCCTCGCGCCGGCTGTCCCAGTCCTGGCGGGCGATGCGCAGCGGCGCGAAAAGCCGCTCGGCCTTCTCTTCGATCACCGCGCGGGCGGCGGGTTCCTGCGGGGCGACGATGCAGGGCACGCGGCGCTTGAGGATGCCGGCCTTTTCGCCGGCGATCTGTTCCAGCGTCTCGCCCAGGTATTGCGTGTGGTCGATGCTGATGGGCGTGATCACGGTCAGGGCCGGGCTGTCGATCACGTTGGTCGCATCCAGCCGGCCGCCGAGGCCGACTTCCAGCAGCGTGTAGTCGGCGGGCGCGCGCGAGAAGGCCAGGAAGGCCGCCGCGGTGGTGATCTCGAAGAAGGTGATCGGCGCGCCGCCGTTCGCGGCCTCGCATTCCTCCAGCACCGCCGCCAGTTCGGTCTCGGGGATCAGCTCGCCCGCCAGCCGGATGCGTTCGTGGAACTGCGCCAGATGCGGCGAGGTATAGGCGTGGACGCGCAGGCCGGCCGATTCCAGCCCGGCGCGGATCATGGCCTGGGTCGAGCCCTTGCCGTTGGTGCCGGCGATATGGATCGCGGGCGGGATGCGGCGTTCGGGGTTGCCCAGCGCGGCCAGGATGCGGTGCATCCG
This sequence comes from Paracoccus aminovorans, assembly GCF_900005615.1. Taxonomy (NCBI): domain Bacteria; kingdom Pseudomonadati; phylum Pseudomonadota; class Alphaproteobacteria; order Rhodobacterales; family Paracoccaceae; genus Paracoccus; species Paracoccus aminovorans. The sequence continues at coordinate 827,267 of NZ_LN832559.1, forward strand.
GTCCAGCGACAGGTCGATCACCTTGGGATGCAGCTGCATGAGCCGCGCGAGGATGGCGTCGGAGGAGGTCATGGTCGGGGACTCAGGCCGGTTTCGCTTCGGCTTCGGGTTTGTCGGCCGGGGCCGGGGCGATGGGGCCGGGGGCAGGCAGGTCGCCCGCGACCGGGGCCGGCAGGCCGCCCAACATGCGCAGGATCGAGACCAGCTCCTCGCGCAGCTTCTTGCGATGCGTCACGCGGTCCAGCATGCCGTGTTCCAGCAGGTATTCGGCGCGCTGGAAGCCCTCGGGCAGCTTTTCGCGGATGGTCTGCTCGATGACGCGCGGGCCGGCGAAGCAGATCAGCGCGTTCGGCTCGGCGATCTGGATGTCGCCCAGCATGGCGTAGCTGGCGGTCACGCCGCCGGTCGTGGGATGGGTCAGCACGACGATATAGGGCAGCCGCGCCTCTTTCAGCATCTCGACCGCGACGGTGGTGCGCGGCATCTGCATCAGCGACAGGATGCCTTCCTGCATGCGCGCGCCGCCGGCCGCCGAGAACAGCACCAGCGGGCGTTTCAGTTTCACCGCGCGTTCGGCGGCGGCGATGATCGCGTTGCCGACATACATGCCCATCGACCCGGCCATGAAGGAAAAGTCCTGCGCGGCGGCGACGATGGGGGTGCGGCCGATCTCGCCCTCGGCGACCAGCATCGCTTCTTTCTCGCCGGTGGCTTTCTGCGCCGCCTTCATGCGGTCGGGGTATTTCTTCTGGTCGCGGAACCCCAGCGGATCGGCCAGCGGCTCGGGCACCTTGACCTCGACGAAGACGCCGCCGTCGAACAGCGCCGCGAAGCGGGTGCGGGGGCTGATCGCCAGGTGATGGTCGCAACTGGTGCAGACGTTCAGGTTCTCGGCCAGTTCCCGGTGGAACAGCATGGTGCCGCATTCCGGGCATTTGGTCCAAAGGTTCTCGGGCACCTCGCGCCGCGAGAACAACGAATTGATGCGCGGACGCACATAATTGGTGATCCAGTTCATCGGCGGGTCCTTACGCTGCGGTCTGGGGTGACTTAGGCAAAACCGGGCGGAATTGCAATTCCGGGCTGGCCGGGCTTTCATGCGGCCATGTGGACCCAGTTCGCCGTCTTTCTTCACTACGCAGTCGCGCTGGCGGTGTCCGTGCGGGTGCTCTTGCGTCCCCGGCTTGAGCCGACGGTGCGCCTGTCCTGGATCCTGGTGATCGAGCTGGTGCCGCTGGTCGGCATCATCGCCTATGTCCTGTTCGGCGAGATCCGCATGCGCGGCGCCGAGGTCGAGACCATGGCCAGCGTGCGCTCGCGCCTGTCGGGCCTGTGGCAGCCCAGCCCCGAGGCGGTCCGGCAGCCGCCGAAATTCGCCGCGCCGGTGATCGCCGCGAATCGCGCCACCACCGGCTTCGGCGCCGTCGCCGGCAACCGCGCCACGCTGCTGGCCGAGGACGACAGCGCCATCGACGACCTGGTCGCCGCCATCGACGGCGCGCGCGAGCATGTCCACATGCTGTTCTACATCTGGCTGGACGATCCCTCGGGCCGGGCGGTGGCGCGGGCGGCGATGCGGGCGGCGGAACGCGGCGTCAAGGTGCGGGCGGTGATCGACGCCTTCGGCTCGCGCGCCTTCGGCCGCTCGCAATCCTGGGCGGCGATGAAGGCGGCGGGCTGCGAATGCGTCGAGGCGCTGCCCATGGGTCTGCCGGTCGTCGGCGCGCTGTTCCAGCGCATGGACCTGCGCAACCACCGCAAGATCGTGGTCATCGACCATGTGCTGGGCTTTACCGGCAGCCGCAACTGCTCGGACAAGGCCTTTGCGGTCAAGCCGCGCTTCGCCCCCTGGATCGACGTGTTCCTGCGGCTGGAGGGGCCGGTGGTGCGGCAGATGCAGGCGGTCTTCCTTCAGGACTGGATGAGCTACACCGGCGAGGACCTGGGCGACATGCTGCGCATGGTGCCGCCGGTCATGGCGCCGGGCGACATCGGGCAGGTGGTGGCGACCGGGCCGGACGACCGCCAGGGCTCGCTGTCGGATTGTATGGCGACGATGATCTATGCCGCGCGCGAGCGGCTGGTGATCACCACGCCCTATTACGTCCCCGACAGCTCGCTCGATTCGGCGATCCGCACGGCGGCGCGGCGCGGCGTGGACGTGACCGTGATCCTGCCCGAGCGCAACGATTCGCTGGTGGTGCAGGCGACATCCGAGGGGTTCTACTACGGCCTCGTCTCGGCCGGGGTGAAGCTGATGCTGTTCCGGGGCGGGCTTCTGCATGCCAAGATCATCACCGCCGACGGCCAGATGGCGATGATCGGCAGCGCCAACATGGACCGCCGCAGCTTCCAGTTGAATTACGAGATGAACATGCTGCTGGTCGGCGCCGACGTCACCGCCACGCTGGACCAGCGCCAGCAAAGCTATGTCGACCGCGCGCATCCGGTCGCGCTCGATGAGATCCGCCGCTGGTCGCTGTGGCGGCGGCTGCGCAACAACCTTCTGGCGCTGGCGACGCCGATCCTGTGAGGAGAGCCCGATGACCGAACTGGCACGAGGAAAGATCGTCGACGGCGCCCCGGCGCTGCCCGAGGCCGAGCTGCGGACCAGGCTCGCGGCGCTGCCCGGATGGTCGCTGGCCGCGGACGGCAAGTCCATCCGGCGCGAATGGCGCTTCAAGAGCTTCAAGGCCGCGGCGCAGCTGGCCAACCTGGCCGCCTGGCAGGCCGAGGCGGCGAACCACCATCCCGACATCGCCTTCGGCTGGGGTTTCGCCGGCGTCACCTTTTCGACCCATTCCGCGGGTGGGGTGACGATGAACGACCTGGTCATGGCCGCGCGGCTGGACGCGGTGGCCGATTAGGCACAACCTTGCCGTGATTCGGCCGCGCCCGGCCTTGCCCCCGCCGGCGCCGGGCCCTATCCAAGGCGCGCCGTCCGCTTCGCCGGGGCGGCGCGGAAACCGACCTCGCAGCGATCAGGGACAGGGCAGAACGGCATGGCAATGCGGCCTCGCAAGTGGATCGAACGCAAAACCCGCGAACGGGCCCTGCGCCACTGGGCGGACCTGGCCGAAACCGCCGAGGCGCTGGGTCCCGGCCGGCTGCGCAGCCTGCGCGACGAGGCGCTGGGCCTGCGCGCCAGCCTCGACCGCTTCCTGATCCGCGCCGACCGCCGCGCCGTGCGCTCGCGCGCTGCGCTGGACGCGCTGCATCTGCCCGGCGGCACCGACTGGCGCTGGCGGCCGGGTTTCATGGCCGCGCAGATCTCGCCCCGCGGCGTGGCGGGGCCCGAGCCGGGCGGCACGCTGGGCGACGGCGCCGCGATCTGGCACGATTGCCCCGAGCGGGCGCTGATCCTGGAACAGGTCGCCAATCTGGGCGCCACCGACCTGTCGCCCTTCGGCATCCGGCTGGAGGTCTTCGGCTTTTCCGGCAGCTTCCTGTCGCTGTCCATCGACCTGCCGACCAGCGCCCTGCAGGGGCTGACGCGCAGCCACGTCCTGCGGCTGGAAACCGGCATCCTGGCCGAGCGGGCGCTGAACGTCTATGCCCGGCTCAACATCGGCCACGGCCCCAATATCGAAGAGATGACCCTGCAGCTGCACCGGTTCGAGCCCGGCCAGCCCGTCCAGCAGGTGACCGAGTTCGACCTGGCCTATACCCAGATGAACGAGAAGCGGCTGGAAAAGATCTGGCTGGACCTGATCTTCGAATCGCCGCGGATGAATGCGGTCGAGATCCGCGACCTGTTCTTCTCGCGCCACCTGCGGGCCGAACTCTGAAGCGAGGAAGCGAGATGAGCGAATTCGAATCCCTGGGCCTGAAAAGCGGAATCTGGCAGGGCATCCTGCGGCGCGAGACGCCCCCGGGCCGGCTGCTGCTGGTGCATATGGGCAGCCCCGTCGCCGAGGCCCTGGCCACCGCCGAGCCCGAGGGCGGCTGGCGCGTCGCCGCCGCCATCCCGCCCGAGCTTCTGTCGGACGGGGTGCAGAGCTTCCTGCTGGTCGAGGACCGGGGCGCCGCGGCCGAGCCTCTGCAGGCCGGCGCCCATTCCCTGGGCAGCCTGACGCTGATCGCTGGCGCGCTGCTGGACGACGACCTGCTGGCCGAGATGACGCTGATGCGGGCCGAGCTGGAATTGCTGAAAAAGGAACTGCGCCGCCTGGCTGCCGCGATCGGCTGAGGCCTTAGTCGTCGCGGGTCCAGTAGCCGTAACCCTCCAGTTCGGCAAAGCCCAAGCGGTCGTAAAGCGCGCGCGCGCCGGTATTCGCCCGGGTGACCGCCAGCGCCAGCCGGGTCGCCCCCTGCTCCTGCCCCCATTGCGCCGCCCGGCGCAGCAGCCAGCCCGCCACGCCCAGCCGGCGCAGCGCCGGCACCACCTCGATGGCGTGGATCATGGCGACCGGCCCGTCCACCGCCACGAAGGCGGCCCCGGCGGCGCGGTCCTGCACCCGGCCCAGCAGCGCGGTCTTGGGCTGGCGCACCCGCGCCATCGCCGCCTGCCGGCCGGGGCTGACATTGCCCGCCGCCCAGATCTCGCGCTGGACCGCCAGCGGCGACCAGATGTCGAACGTGCTCAGTCGCGGCAGCGGCTCGGCCGCCAGCGCGGCGCAATCGGCGGCCATGACCACGGTCGGGCGGTCGTGCCGGAAGCCGCGCGCCGCCAGCGCCTCCTGCAGCGCCGCATCGGTTTCGGCCACGCGGAACATCGCCGGCTCGTTCCAGCGGCGCTGGATCTCGGCAACCTCGGCGATGGCATCCGCGTCCCAGCCCGGCGCCACGGCCCGGGCCGAGCTGACCCGGCTGCCGCCCCCGGCGCCGCGGCCGACGCGGAACCCGCCCACACCGGCATAATCGGCCGCGGGCCAGGTGCTCTCGAAGGCGCGGGCGATTTCGGTATCGGCGATCATAGGGCCAGCCTTTCGCGCAGCAGGGTCATGGCATCGGCGACGCGCCGGGCGTCGAGGCCGCGGATCACCAGGCTGGTGCCGTAGCGCTGGCCGCGTTGGAACGGATAGGACCCCAGCGACAGGTCGGGGAAGGCGTCGGCCACCGCCCGCAGCTCGTCCGCCACATCGGATTCCGGGCGCAGCACCTCCAGCGCCTCGCTGACCGAGGGACGGCCGGTCGGCAGCTTGTCCACGATGGCCTCGACCATGGCCCGGAACACCTCGGGCACGCCGGCCATGACATGGGTGTTGCCGATGCGAAAGCCGGGCGCGGCGGAATGGGCGTTGGGGATCAGTGCCGCGCCCAGCGGGATGCGGGCCATGCGCAGCCGGTTGCCGGTGACCTCGACCCCGCGCGCCTCCCAGCGCTCGACCATGACGCGGCGGGCCTCCTCGTTGATCTCGATGCCGACGCCAAAGGCATCCGCCACCGCGTCGGCGGTGATGTCGTCATGCGTCGGGCCGATGCCGCCACTGGTGAAGAGCATGTCCCAGGCCCCGCCCAACGCCTTGTCCAGCGCCCGGATCGAGGCCACGATCTGGTCGTGGTCGTCGCCGACGATGCGCACCTCGCGCAGGTCGACGCCGATGCTGTTCAGCACCTGCGACAGGTAATGGGCGTTGCCCTCGCGCGTGCGGCCGGACAGGATCTCGTCCCCGATGACCAGGATGGCGGCGGTGGGATTGTCGGATTGCATCTCGCGTTCCTCGCGTTTCGGCTGTCGGGAAATGTATAGGTCCGCGCACGGGGCTGGAACAAGTGGCGCCTTGGGACTATCTGTGGGGCAGCACAGGACGAGGACGCCATGAACGACGCACGCCAGACCCGCGAGGGGATCCGCATCCACGACCAGCAGGATTTCGCCGGCATGCATGCGGCGGGCCGGATCGCGGCGCAGATCCTGGACGAGGTCGGCCCGCTGGTCCAGCCCGGCACCACCACCGCCGCGCTGGACGACTTCATCCGCAACCGCGTGACCGAGCTCGGCACGGTCAGCGCCACCATCGGCTATCGCGGCTACCAGCACGCCAGCTGCATCAGCGTGAACCACGTCGTCTGCCACGGCATCCCCGGCGACAAGATCCTGGCCGATGGCGACATCCTGAACATCGACGTGACGGTGATCCTGGACGGCTGGTACGGCGACAGCTCGCGCATGTATGTCGCGGGCAAGCCCAGCGTGAAGGCCAAGCGCCTGATCCAGGTCACCCATGACAGCCTGATGAAGGGCATCGAGGCCGTCCGCCCCGGCGCCACTTTCGGCGACATCGGCTGGGCGATCCAGTCCTATGTCGAATCGAACCGCATGTCGGTGGTGCGCGACTTCTGCGGCCACGGCCTGGGCCGCACCTTCCACGCGCCGCCGAACGTGCTGCACTTCGGCCGCCCCGGCAAGGGCCCGGTGCTGGAAGAGGGCATGTTCTTCACCATCGAGCCCATGGTGAACCTGGGCCGCCCCGAGACCAAGATCCTGGCCGACGACTGGACCGCGGTCACCCGCGACAAGTTGCTCTCGGCCCAGTTCGAGCATTCGATCGGCGTCACCGCCAGCGGGGCCGAGATCTTTACCCTGTCCCCGGCCAACCTGTTCTTCCCCGGCTTCGACTGAGACGAGGCGGGCCGGTGCGGCCTTGGCTTCTTTGCTCCTCAAATACCCCATACGGCAGTGCAACCGTCGCTGTTGCATGGGGTATTTGCGGAGCGCAGAAGCATATTGCGTGGGTGCCCAGGCCTGCGCCCGTTTTCGCCCTCTTTCAGCTATCCCGGCAACGCGGCGCGCGGGTAGCAGCCTCAACGCTTGCGGATGGTCTCGCCGGGCATGATCGTCGGCGCCAGCGCGATGACGCCGCTTTCGGGCCTCGGCTCCTTGCCGGCGACGATGCGGGCGGCGCGTCGGCCGATGTCGATGCGCCGTGCATCGGTGGTGGTCAGCCGCATCGGCAGCCCGTCCAGCAATTCGACGCCGTTGAACCCGGCCAGGCCCAGCTTGCCGGGAATGTCATAGCCCTTCTCGAGGCACCACAGGAGGCCGCCGGCGCCGATCATGTCGTTGGAGAAATACAGGAAATCCAGACCCGGTTCGCGCGTCAGGATGCGCTCGGTCAACTCGCGGCCCTTATGCAGGGACGAGCCGCCCTGATAGTATTCCCGGGCCGCCAGTTGCACCCCTTCCTGGGCGAGCCGTTCCTCGAAGCCGGCCAGGCGTTTGCGGGCACGATGGTCCTCGGGCATATGCGTGCCGATGAAGCCGATGCGGCGATAGCCTGCCGCCAGGATTTCCCCGGCCATCTCGGCCCCCGCCCGGCGCTGCGATATTCCGACTGCCGTATCGATGGGTTCGCCGTCCACGTCCATGATCTCGACCACCGGCAGTCCGGCATTGTCCAGCATGGCCCGCGCGGCCCGGCTGTGCTCGAGCCCGGCCAGGATCACGCCCGAAGGCCGCCAGCTCAGCATGTCGTAAAGCACGGAATCCTCGCGCGAGGGGCTGTAGTTGGTCACCCCCACGACCGGCTGCAGGCCGGTGTCGTCGAGTTCGGCCGAGATGCCGCCCAAAACGTCGGGAAACACCATGTTCGAGAGTGAGGGGATGACCACGGCGACCAGATTGACGCGCTGGCTGGCCAGGCCGCCGGCGATCTTGTTGGGAACGTAACCGAGGGTGCGGGCGGCGGTCAGCACCTTCTCGCGCGTGGCGGCCGAGACGTCGCCGCGATTGCGCAGCACGCGGCTGACCGTCATTTCCGAAACGCCCGAGGCTTCGGACACGTCGCGCAGGGTCAGGGGACGGCGGGGTCGCTTCGTATTCATGGCAATTACCGGAACGCAATCATGTTACCGTTATCGTGTCCGGAGGGCGACGGCAACCTTGCCATTTCCGTGATCTGCGGGCAAAAGAACCCGGCGGCCCCGTGGCTCAACTGGATAGAGCAGCCCCCTCCTAAGGGGCAGGTTGCAGGTTCAAGTCCTGCCGGGGTCACCATCCCATGAAAATAGTGTTGTATAATCAGGCATTAGCGCCTCGGTTTCCATTCTGGGTCTTGCTGGTTTCCAATTTCTGTTCCTGATCCGTGCTGGACAGGATGCGCTTGCGGTCTGCCGCTTTGCTGTATCGCTGGACCTCGGACAGGCTCTCATGGCCGGTCCAAGCGGCGATCTGGTGCGCTGTTGCGCCCGCTTCGGCCAGCGCCATGGCGCGGGACTTCCTCAGCCCGTGAGCGGACTTTCCGGCGATGCCAGCGGCCACCGCTGCCTCGGCGAACCAACTGCTGAACGCCTTTTCCGAGCGCGGCTTGCCGTGCGTCGTGACCACCCGCGGCATCAAGGTCGTGACCGAGGATGGGCGCGAAAGCGAGCTGGTGCAGACGGGCGGCGATCTATACGATGAAATTCCGCTCTGGACCGGCATGGATGAGCTGACTGTCCCTGCGCAGTGGAACCGTGACGGCACCGTGACGCTGAGGCAGGATTACCCGCTGCCTATGACGGTCCTCGGTATCGCCATCGGCATCAGTATCGGGCGGAATTGATGCGGGTCACGGTCGGTCCCGTCACGCCGGAAGTTGTCACCGAACTGTTGCCGCGCCTGCGGCCTGTGGATCGGTTGGAGCTGGATTGCATGGCTATGGGCGAGACCGAGGCCGATCTGCGGTCCATGGTTTCCCGCGCGCGGCGCTGCCGGGCGGCATACATCGACGGCGAGCTGGTCTGTATCTTCGGGGTGAGCGCGTCCACGATGCTTGCCGATGTCGGATGCCCCTGGGCGCTGATGACGCGGGCGGTGGATCGGCGCGAGTTCCGGCGCGAGTTCATCGCCGATTCCCGCGTCGGGCTGGAGTGGCTGGGGCAGGATTTCCGGCGGCTGTGGAACCTTGTGGCGGAGGAAAACGCCGTCGCGATTCGCTGGCTGCGCTGGCTCGGGTTCCGCTTCGACGGGCGCGCCGTGGATCTGCGGGGACATCGGTTCCTGCACTTTGACAAGGAGATTGCCTGAGGTCAGGCAAAGTTGAGCCGAGCAAAGTCACCATAATAGCGCCGCGCAGCAATGTCGCGGGCCTTTGCGGCCTCGATTTCATCGGAAAAACTCCCGATGGAGATGGCCTTTCCGCCGACACGAACCTGAGCGCGCCACTTTCCGAGTCTCTCTTGCCAAACCGTCACCGCCTAGACCCAGATCTACGGCATCGAGGAACTGAATACCCCCGAGCGGACGCCCGATGATATCGACGTGACACACATGCAGTCGCCGGGGCGAAACCGCGAGACGATTCCGGGCCTGATGTCGGCTGCGGATTGGTCGCAGGATCTGCAATACTGGCTGACGCACGCATCGCAGGTGATGCTGGACGATCTGGCGACCCTGACCGAGATCGGTGAGAAGGAAGACGTGCTGGTCGAGTTCAATGTCGGCGGCCTTCGGCGCACCCCGCAAGTCTAGGTGGATATGCGGCTCTTTACTTCGGGAGCGCCATCGGATCGCAGATCGTTGCGGCAAGCCCAAGACTCAGTAACCATCCGATTTTGAGAGGGCATTTTGGAAAAACTGTTTCCCTAAGAGAGGATGGCCGACCGCGAGAATTCTCCCATGACGAACGTCTTACCTGCATCGATCCGTCAATTATTCCGTCCATAATATACGATCCGTTGATTATTCAGGATTCTCGCTTTCTGTTTCAATACGCCGGACCTTGCTACAAGAAATTGGCATTGTCCGCCCTTCCAGGGGCAGGGCATACTGTTCTTGAAACGATGCGACAGGCGGGCGTTCTATCTTTGGTTATGCCCCGTATGGTGACCGGGGCTATGCCGCGCATAAAGCCGTGGATTTATAAAAGGGTGTTGGATCATATTTCTTCAAACATCGCTGAGGCACGAGTCGGTTAGCGTTCTGCGGCATGGCACGCACTGGATCGTGAGATTCTCGTCACATCTCGCGCGGCTGTTTACTGAGCCTACGCCGCGGGTAGCCCAGCGATTTCCCGGGATTTGTCCGTCAAGAAGGGAAAGTGGGCCGCGCACGATGTTGCAATGGTGGCATCATCCATTTTTTTCATGCCTTGCCGGCGTATCCTTTGGGCATCAAATAGGGTGTCATTCAACCCGCCATTATGTGTAACCATCGCCATTCCGCCGGGGATAATGATGCTGGTAAAACGCCGCGCCAGAGCGAAATGACCAAAAGCAAATATGCTGTGTCGCGGATGCCAGAGCGAGACCCCGACGCCCAAGAAAGGTGCGCTCCAACTATATATCCCCGAATGTGGTCCACCTTTGGCGCAGAACATCACGTTGCGGAAACTGACCGAAAACGGAAAACTTCCTGGGATTAATCGATCGACTGTAGAGCGCATCTTGCGGATGAAATCGACGGTAAGAGCGTCATCATCGTCCAGTCGGAACTGCAATACGTCCTTATATTGCAGACCGATCTGATCGAACATCTCGATTTACGCTTTTCCAACATTGATGAGTGGAAAAAACCGGAGAACCACTTGCGGGACTTCATCACATATTTTTTGAAGCCTGGCCTTATACTCTTCCGGAATCAGTTCCGACGCGGCGACGAGAAAGATGAAATTCTGATCGGTCTGTGCCTTGAGGGACGGGAGGGTGATGTGTTCAAAAGTTGCCAGTCGGCGCTCCATTCGGTCGGGGGCAAACAGCTTGGCGGCCTGCTCGTTTGCGATGCGCCCCACCTCGTCGTCGGGTTTCCCGCGATAGGGTCGCCAGTCGCCACGGCCCAGCAAAGAAAAACGACAAATGCCTACAACCTGCATGATGAACTCCATCGACGACAATCCGCCTCTGGATGCCAAGATCGAGCCCGGACTGCAAGTCGGATGAGGGCGGTGTTCGCCTGACGAAAGCGGACGGGCGCCACCACACGCCCTCCCTCACCACCTCACTAGCCTACCGATGAGCAATGGCCCGCACTGTCACATAGGCGACACTGCGGGCTTTACGGGGCGCTCGCATCAAACCCCAGCCGCCTTGCGCAACACCTCATCAATCCGGCTCTGCCAGCCAGGGCCTCCGGCCTTGAAATATTCGATCACCTCGGGGCTGAGGCGGATGGAGACCGGAGTTTTCTTCGCGGCCTTCTGCGGCCCCCTGGTGCGGGGAAAGGCCGCACGGATATGAGCAGGAAGCTCGCTGGCCGGGCGGGCCTTGGCGAAGTCCTCCTTCGTCCATTCCGGGTTGTCGTGATCAATCGCTTTCGAGCGGGGCATAGCGGTCCATCTCCTTCTTGTGCGCCCGACGCAGGCTGATTGCGCGCAGGGTGCCGTTTCGGTCGGTGAAGGCGAGGCAATGGGCCTTTCCGTCGATCAGGCCCCACGCACGGTAGCGTGTCTCGCCGTAGTCGTTGCGGTCATCCTCGATGAAGGCGAGGATTTCGAGTTCAGCCGCGCGGACAAGGGACACGCCGTGCTTGGCGATGTTGATTTCGTCTTTCGCGGGGTCGAACTCGATCCGCATGGTTGTATATACGATTTGATGCGCGCTTAGTCAAGCAGATCGTATATGCAAAATGCAACTGGCCGTCCTCAGGGCGGCTTTTTCATATCGACCCATTCCGGCGGGCTTTTTTCATGCAGAAGGAGAGACGATGACCCAAATCGACAACCGGATCAGCCACGGCAACATCCTCGTCCTCGGCTCCATGGTCGTCGGGGTCGCGGTAGCCTGGGGGACGTGGACCACGACGACCAGTTCGCTGGCGGCCAAGCTTGCCGATCACGCGGCATCTCTGTCAGCGCATGAGGCCCGGATCCGTGCCATGGAAACGACGACCGCCCGGCAGGACGAGCGGATGGTGCTGATCCTCGACAGCCTGCGCAAGATCGAGGCCAGGCTCGATACGGGCAGGCATCCCTGACCGAAGCCAGCGGATCAGAGCGCTTCGGCGGCGGGCTTCTGGGTCGATCCGCCTCTGCGCATTTCACCCTCTGCACGGCAGACACGGTTGGCGGTGTCGTCGGTCATGCCGGCAGGACGCGCGGTCGCACGGTCCCACAGGACGGCCTTGTCGGTATAGAGTTGGCACGTCACCGGGCCTTGATCCGTATCCACCGTTACGGGTGCGCTCTCCCAAGGCTGTTTGGCGTCGGCGCAGGCGGCAATCATCAGCACGGCCATCAACATCGTCGGCAATTTCATCAAGCAATCTCCGGTTCTGAAGGGGGATGAAAAACACTACTCGCAAAAGGCGAATCGGGCTGCAGCGCAACCCGGCCTCGCGAACTATAACGACGGCCAGCAAAACAGGCTGACCGTCGCAACATAGCACTCGTAACAGTTGCAGGTTGTGACAATGTGGCCAGCCTTTGAACCTGCCTTTTGGGGCAAGCCTTGGAGCACGCTAAAGAGTCCGATCTGAACAACCTCTACCACGTTGATTTTGGGTTCTGAATTTGCGGTTTTGTTCGCTTTGAATTGCAGGGTTTCGTATGCTTCCGCGAGAAGCTCTGCAATTTCCGGTCGCCTATGAAGCCCCATTCCCGCGTCCCTGAACAGGATGACCTGCTCCGTCCACGACTGGTCGATATGATTGATGCGCGCCACGAGCTGGTGAAGCTTGCGGCACTGATCGACTGGGAGTTTTTCGAACGGGAATGGGCAACCTTCTTCCCTTCGCATCAGGGGCGTCCGGCGACATCGCCACGCCTGGTCGCCGGGCTGATGTATCTCCAGCATGCCTTCAAGCTGTCGGACGAGGCGGTCTTGGCCCGGTGGGTCGAGAACCCGTATTACCAGCACTTCACCGGCGAGACATTCTTTCAGCACCACCCGCCGATCGACCCGTCATCTCTGACCCGCTGGCGCAAGCGCATCGGCGAAGAAGGAGTGGAGTGGCTGCTGACCAAGACGATCGAGGCAGGTCGGGCTTCTGGCGCCGTTACAGAAAGGAGCCTGAAGCGGGTGGCTGTCGATACAACTGTGATGGAAAAGACCATCGCCCATCCGACGGACGCCCGGCTTTACGAGCGGGCGCGTGTGCTGCTGGTGGACCTGGCGAAAGAAGCTGGGATCGATCTGCGCCAGAGCTATGCGCGGCTTGCCCCGCGGCTGGCCGTCCAGGTCGGACGCTATGCCCATGCCCGGCAGTTCAAGCGCATGCGCAAGGCCCTGCGCCAGCTCAAGGGCTATGTTGGCCGGGTGCGCCGGGACCTGCGCCGCCATTTGCAGGACATTCCCGAAGGTGCGCTGCGTGAGAAGGTGCTGGAAGCGCTCTGGCTGGTCGGCTGCCTGCTCGAACAGACCCCGAAGAGCAAGGACAAGATCTATTCCCTGCACGAGCCCGAGGTCGACTGCATCTCCAAGGGCAAGGCCCGCATCCGTTACGAGTTCGGCACCAAGGTCAGTCTCGCCACCACTCTCGACGGCGGTTTCGTTGTCGGCGCCCGCAGCTTTCCTGGAAACCCCTACGACGGCCATACCCTGGCGTCAGCACTGGAGCAGGTCGCCATCCTAGCCGACCAGGTGCCGGCTCTGGTTGTGGTCGACCGCGGCTATCGCGGCCATGGTGTGGAGACCACCAGGGTCCTGATCAGCGGCATGAGGCGCGGCATCAGCCCGCTGTTGGCAAAGCTCCTCAGGCGCCGAAGTGCCATCGAGCCCGAGATCGGGCACATGCAGTCCGACGGGCGCCTTGCCAGATGCCCGCTGAAGGGCCGCATCGGCGACGCGGTCTTTGCCATCCTCTGCGCCTGCGGTCAAAACATCCGCCAGATCCTCGCCCATCTCAGGGCTCTTTGGGTCCTGTTACTCCACCTGATTGCGGCGATCATCTGGCGCGAAAGGGCCCTTCATAGGAAAGTATTGGCGGCCTGACACGGTTGTTCAGAGCCGACTAAAGAACGTGTTCAGAACATTTCCACACCGATTGGTTTAGTTTTGAGAACGAAAGCGGATCAGGTGGAGAACATCGGCAGATGCCGCCGCCGCCATACTTGCCTCGGCTCCAGGAGAGAAAGTGCCCTCAGTGCCGTCAGGTTTCTTCCTCTCTAGCGGGACCCTGCCGGCGTGCTCACGCCGCGTCGGCCTCTATACTCGGAACGCTGCTGCAATGGCTTTGGCGGCCCTCAGAGCGGGCACGCCCTGAGGACCTTTCCGACCAGAGCCGTTGAGCTGACCGGAAGCCGGCGCGGATACAGCGAGTTGCCGCGCACTGGAATATGTGACGCGGCGTGCCGTCGCATGTCGTACCCCGACGCATCCGCCCCGCCATCGCGCGGGGCTTTTCATGGAGACGTGCATGCAGCTAACGGCTGACCACCTGTCCGCCATCGCCGGTGGCGGGGTGAACGACAACATGCGATCAACCGTCGCGGGGCTGGCGAAAGCCGGCGTCGGTGCTGGGCTTGAGCGGCCGCATCGACTGGCGCATTACCTCGGCCAGCTGGGTCACGAGAGCGGCGGCTGGCGCTACGACCGCGAGATATGGGGGCCGACGGCGGCGCAAAAGCGCTACGAGGGCCGTGCCGATCTGGGCAACACCCAGCCGGGCGACGGCTCGCGCTTCCGGGGCCGAGGCCCGATGCAGATCATCGGCAGGGCCAATTACAGCAAGTTTGCCGCCTGGGCGCGCAAGCTGGACCCGGCCGCGCCCGACTTCGAGGTGATGCCCGACGCGGTCAACACCGACCCATGGGAGGGGCTGGGGCCGATCTGGTATTGGTCCAGTGGCAACCCGACCGGGATCAGCCTCAACGGCTATGCCGATGCCAACGACCTGGGCACGATCACGAGACGGATCAACGGCGGCACGAACGGCCTTGCTGATCGTCAGACCAAATATGTCCGGGCCGCGCTGGTGCTGGCCGGCTACGGCCCGAACGAGGTCAGGCGGTTCCAGGCAGAAGCGGGCCTGCCCGCCGATGGCATTGCCGGTCCCCGCACCATCGCCGCGCTGCATCAATGGCTCAAGGGGCTGCCGCCAGTGCAGTTCGGCCGCATCCCCGTCGCCGACGCCGCCACTGCGCCGGGTGAGGGCATGGCGAACCCGTGGGTGATGAAGGAATACGGTCCTGTCGTGCAAGCCTTGATTGGGCAGGAGGCGCAGCGCCAGAACGCGGCCTATCTCTGCAAGCCCTGCTCATGGCTCTGGCGGCGCAAGCCGAGGGAAAAGGCTGATTCATTCGGATCAGGGCAGCCAGTTCACCAGCATGGGCTGGGCTGCATTTCTGCGCGCCCACAATCTTGAGCATTCCATGAGCCGTCGTGGCAATTGTCACGACAATGCGGTCGCCGAGAGCTTCTCAACCGTATGCGTCCGGAGGCCGCACTGATGTCAGTTCTTGACGGGATTTCCGGCTTTCCAGCTCCACGGCAGGAGTTCATCGAGGCGGTTGACGGGATGGTCGCCGACCATGCGCTGGAGAACATCGGCGAGATAGCGGGGGCGAAGGGGCAGGATCTTGCCGAGCGCGAGCTCGTGGAAGGCCCGAGAGCCCAGGAGTTGAACAACCGAAACCCGCAGGCCTCCAGGCGCGCGAGCTTGAAAAAAGCGAAAGGGCGGCTCCGGTCAGCCGGCAAAGACCTCGACCGTCGGCAGGTCGGTCAGGCTGACGCCGATCAACTGCAGCGCGGGCAGCGACACCTGGCTGCCCCCGCCGGCCGGCCCGCCCAGCGGGATCAGCCGCACCTTGGCGGATTTGCCATTGGCCGGGTTGACGATGCGCCCCGCGGTTTCCGACTTGACCAGCGGCGTCCTGACCCAGAACCCCGGCTGCGACGGATCGCCCAGCGAGGCGACGGTCGTGCCCAGCCTGCGCTCGCCCCCCGTCGGGGCCGAGGCCGCTTGGGCGCGCTCGCCGCGGGTCGCGGTGTTCAGCGCCTCGGCGCTTTGCGAGGCCGGCTCCCCGATGGAGGAGGCCGTGCTGCTTTTGCCGGGGGTGCGCGGCGCCGTTCCGGTCAGGACCGGGCCGCGGATCACCGGCTGGCCGGTGGCGGGGTCGGTCATCGTGTCCAGCGGCGCGCCGGGCAGCCGCGCCGCGGCCTGCGGCGAATTGTCCGGCTGCGTGCAGGCGGCCAGCGCCGGAAGGAACAGGGCGCCCAGCAGGCGGCAAAGCGTTTTCGTCATGAAAGCCTCATCTCTCTGGCGGTTGCGGCAAGGCTAGACCCCCGCGCGCCCGCCTGTCCACCGCTACCCGCTTTCTTGGTTACGAGACCATCAACCGATCGGCCGGCTTGTGCCGATGGCGGCGGGCCCCTATCTTGACGGCATGGAAGCGCGCGCCCCTCTTGTCGATCCCTTCGCCCGGCCGATCAGCTATCTGCGGGTCTCGGTCACGGATCGTTGCGATTTCCGCTGCACCTATTGCATGGCCGAACATATGCAGTTCCTGCCCAAGAAGGATCTGCTGACGCTCGAGGAACTGGACCGGCTGTGTTCGACCTTCGTCGGCCTGGGCGTGCGCAAGCTGCGGATCACGGGCGGCGAGCCGCTGGTGCGGCGCAACATCATGGAATTCTTCCGCGCTATGTCGCGGCATCTGGGTCAGGGGCTGGACGAGCTGACCCTGACCACCAACGGCAGCCAGCTGGCCAGGTTCGCCGACGAACTGGCGGATTGCGGCGTCAGGAGGGTCAACGTCTCTCTGGACACGCTGGATGCGGCGCGCTTTGCCGAAGTCACCCGCTGGGGCCGGCTGCCGCAGGTGCTGGAGGGAATCGCGGCGGCGAAGCGGGCCGGGCTGCGGGTCAAGATCAATACCGTGGCGCTGAAAGGCTTCAACGAGGACGAGCTTTTCCCGCTGCTCGACTGGTGCGCGGGCGAAGGCCACGACCTGACCTTCATCGAGGTCATGCCCATGGGCGACATGGGCGAGGAGCAGCGGCTGGACCAGTATTGGGCGCTGTCCGACCTGCGCAGGCGGCTGGAGCAGCGTTTTACCCTGACTCCGCTGGCAGAGCGCAGCGGCGGCCCCGCGCGCTATGTCCGCATCGAGGAAACCGGCCAGAAGATCGGCTTCATTACGCCGCTGACGCATAATTTCTGCGAAAGCTGCAACCGGGTGCGGCTGACCTGCACCGGCGAGCTGTTCATGTGCCTGGGGCAGGAGGATCGCGCCGACCTGCGCGCCGCTTTGCGCGCCAGCCCCGACGACGCACCGCTGCGCGCCGCCATCCACGAGGCCATCGCCCGCAAGCCCAAGGGCCACGATTTCGACTATTCGCGCCGGCATGTGACCGGGCAGATGCCCCGCTACATGAGCCATACCGGCGGCTAGAAGCTGGCGCCGTCCACCGCCTGGCTGGGCAGGGCGCGGGCATCGACGCCTTCTAGGCAATTGACGTTGACCGCGACCACCTCGGTGCCGTCCGGGCTGGTGCCGCGCGCATAGGATTCGATGCCGCAGGTCGGGCAGAACAGGTGGTGGATCGCCTTGCGATTGAACAGGTATTCCGTCACCGGCCCTTCGGCGGTCAGCCGGAAATCCGCCGCCGGCACGAAGGTCAGCACCGATCCCAGCCGCTTGCAGCGCGAGCAGTTGCAGGTCACGGTCTGGTCCAGATCGGCATCGACCTCATAGGCGACGGCGCCGCATTGGCAGCTTCCCTTGTAATGTTGTCTCGCCATGCTTCCCTCCGGGTTTCGGTCATGGTGGGGCAGGGCGGCTGCCAGCGCAAGCGGAAATGTTCCCGTGATGTTCCGTTAGCGGTTGCCATTTCCGCGATCATGCCTATCTGATGCGCTTGGCGGAATCAGGACGGCACGATGGAACAGAAGTTCATCGAGGTTCGCGGCGCGCGCGAGCACAATCTGAAGAACGTGGATATGGACATTCCGCGCGACCAGCTGGTGGTGATCACCGGCCTGTCGGGCTCGGGCAAGTCCAGCCTGGCTTTCGACACCATCTATGCCGAGGGTCAGCGCCGCTATGTCGAAAGCCTGTCGGCCTATGCCCGGCAGTTCCTCGACATGATGGGCAAGCCGGACGTGGACCATATCACCGGCCTGTCCCCGGCGATCTCGATCGAGCAGAAGACGACCAGCAAGAACCCGCGCTCGACCGTCGGCACCGTCACGGAAATCTACGACTACCTGCGGCTGCTGTTCGCCCGCGCCGGCACGCCCTATTCGCCGGCGACCGGCCTGCCCATCGAGGCGCAGCAGGTGCAGGACATGGTGGACCGGGTGATGGAGCTGCCCGAGGGCACCCGCGCCTATCTGCTGGCGCCCATCGTCCGCGACCGCAAGGGCGAATACAGGAAGGAGTTCCTGGAGCTTCGCAAGCAGGGCTTCCAGCGCGTCAAGGTGAACGGCCAGTTCTACGAATTGGACGAGCCGCCGACCCTCGACAAGAAGTTCCGCCACAACATCGACGTGGTGGTGGACCGCATCGTGGTGCGCGAGGGCATGGAGACGCGGCTGGCCGACAGTTTCCGCACCGCGCTGGACCTGGCCGACGGCATCGCGCTGCTGGAAACCGCGGATGCAGGGGCGGAAAATGGCTCGGGCGAGCCGGAGCGGATCACCTTCAGCGAGAATTTCGCCTGCCCCGTCAGCGGCTTTACCATCCCCGAGATCGAGCCGCGGCTCTTCTCGTTCAACGCGCCGTTCGGCGCCTGCCCGGAATGCGACGGGCTGGGGGTCGAGCTGTTCTTCGACGAGCGGCTGATCGTCCCCGACCAGGGGCTTTCCATCGCGCAGGGTGCGCTGGCCCCCTGGGCCAAGTCGAAATCGGCCTATCTGACCCAGACCGTCAATGCCTTGGCCAAGCATTACGGTTTCGACAAGAAGACGCCGTGGAAAGACCTGCCCGAGGACATGCGGCGAATGTTCCTGCACGGCTCGGGGGCCGAGGAAATCCCCTTCCGCTTCGACGACGCCGGCCGGGTCTATGAAATCGCCCGGACCTTCGAGGGCATCATTCCGAACATGGAGCGCCGGCTGCGCGAAAGCGATTCGGCCTGGGTGCGCGAGGAGTTCGAGAAATACCAGAACAACCGCCCCTGCGGCGCCTGCCACGGCTATCGGTTGAAACCCGAGGCGCTGGCGGTCAAGATCGCCGGCAACCATATCGGCGAGGTCACGCAGCTTTCGATCCGCGAGGCGCTGGCCTGGGTCGAAGCCGCGCCGGGCCACCTGACCAAGCAGAAGAACGAGATCGCGGCCGCGATCCTCAAGGAGATCCGCGAGCGGCTGGGCTTCCTGGTGAACGTGGGCCTGGACTACCTGACGCTGTCCCGTGCGGCGGGCACGCTTTCGGGCGGCGAAAGCCAGAGGATCCGGCTGGCGAGCCAGATCGGCTCGGGCCTGACCGGGGTGCTCTATGTGCTGGACGAGCCCAGCATCGGCCTGCACCAGCGCGACAACGACCGGCTGTTGGACACGCTCAAGGGCCTGCGCGACCAGGGCAATTCCGTGATCGTGGTCGAGCATGACGAGGACGCGATCCGCCACGCCGATTACGTCTTCGACATGGGGCCGGGGGCGGGGGTGCATGGCGGCGCGGTCGTCGCCAAGGGCACGCCGGCCGAGATCGCCGCCAATGCCGACAGCCTGACCGGGCAATATCTGTCCGGCGCGCGCGAGATCCATGTTCCGGACCAGCGCCGCAAGGGCAAGGGCAAGGCGATCAAGGTGGTCGGTGCCACCGGCAACAACCTCAAGAACGTCACCGCCGAGTTCCCGCTGGGCAAGTTCGTCTGCGTGACCGGCGTGTCGGGGGGCGGCAAATCGACGCTGACCATCGAGACGCTGTTCAAGACCGCCAGCCTGCGGCTGAACGGCGCCCGCCAGACGCCCGCGCCCTGCGAGACGATCAAGGGGCTGGAACTGCTGGACAAGGTCATCGACATCGACCAGCGCCCCATCGGGCGGACTCCGCGGTCCAACCCCGCGACCTATACCGGCGCCTATACCCATATCCGCGACTGGTATGCCGGCCTGCCCGAGTCGAAGGCGCGGGGCTACAAGCCCGGCCGCTTCAGCTTCAACGTCAAGGGCGGCCGCTGCGAGGCCTGCCAGGGCGACGGCGTCATCAAGATCGAGATGCATTTCCTGCCCGACGTTTATGTCACCTGCGAGACCTGCAAGGGCAAGCGCTACAACCGCGAGACGCTGGAGGTCACCTTCAAGGGCAAGTCCATCGCCGACGTGCTGGACATGACCGTCGAGGACGCGCAGGAATTCTTCAAGGCGGTGCCCTCGATCCGCGACAAGATGGATGCGCTGGTCGAGGTCGGCCTGGGCTATATCAAGGTCGGCCAGCAGGCCACGACCCTGTCGGGCGGCGAGGCGCAGCGGGTCAAGCTGTCCAAGGAACTGTCGCGTCGGGCGACCGGCAAGACGCTGTATATTCTCGACGAGCCGACCACCGGCCTGCATTTCGAGGATGTCCGCAAGCTATTGGAAGTGCTGCATTCCCTGGTCGATCAGGGCAATACGGTGGTGGTGATCGAGCATAACCTCGACGTCATCAAGACCGCCGACTGGATCATCGACATCGGCCCCGAGGGCGGCGACGGCGGCGGCCGCATCGTCGCCACCGGCACGCCCGAACAGGTGGCCAAGGTGTCGGAAAGCCATACCGGCCGCTATCTGGCGCCGATGCTGGAGGCTGCCGCCGCGCGGGCGGCGGAATGAGCGCGGTTCTCTGGCAGCGGACCGAGGGGGCGGGGCTGGCGCTGGGCGGGCTGCTGATCGCCGCGCTGGCCGCGCCGGGCTGGGGCGTGCTCCTCTGGCTGGCGATCCTGCTGGCGCCGGACCTGGCGATGCTCGGCTATCTGGCCGGGCCGCGGGCAGGGGCGGCGCTCTACAACCTCGTCCATCTCTATGCGCTGCCCTTCCTGCTGGCGGCGGCGGGGGTGGCGCTGGGTTTGACCGGGCTGATCGCCGGGGGCGGGCTGTGGCTGGCGCATATCGGCATCGACCGGGCGCTGGGATATGGGCTGAAGCTGCCTTCGGGCTTTCGCGACACCCATCTGGGCCGGATCGGCCGCGAAAGCTGAGTAAAACGCCTTGAAAATATGCGGCGAAAGCCTGCGATTTTGTTGCCTCTGGCGTGGCGCAAAGGCCCCGTGACGCAGGGGCGGGCCGTTGACCCTGCCGACGACCGGGGCTAAACGGACGGAAGCCAAACCCATCGCGGGGCGCCAGTCGGGTTCCTGCGAGCGAAAGGGAGCCCAACCCAGTGGAATACCTGCTGCAAGAATACCTGCCCATCCTGGTCTTTCTGGGGATGGCCTCGGCTCTGGCCATCGTGCTGATTCTCGCGGCGCTGATCGTCGCGATCCGCAATCCCGACCCGGAAAAGGTCAGCGCCTATGAATGCGGCTTCAACGCCTTCGACGACGCGCGGATGAAATTCGACGTGCGCTTCTACCTGGTGTCGATCCTGTTCATCATCTTCGACCTGGAAGTGGCCTTCCTGTTCCCCTGGGCGGTCAGCTTTGCCGGGCTGACGGACGTGGCCTTCTGGGGCATGATCCTGTTCCTGGGCGTGCTGACCGTGGGCTTTGCCTATGAATGGAAGAAGGGGGCGCTGGAATGGGCGTGATGACCGGACTGAACACCGCCGGCCCCGACCGCGACTTCGCCACGGCCGAGCTGAACCGCGAATTGCAGGACAAGGGCTTCCTGCTGACCACGACCGAGGACATCATCAACTGGGCGCGCAACGGCTCGTTGCACTGGATGACCTTCGGCCTGGCCTGCTGCGCGGTTGAGATGATGCAGACCTCGATGCCGCGCTACGACCTGGAACGCTTCGGCACCGCGCCGCGCGCCAGCCCGCGGCAGTCGGACCTGATGATCGTCGCCGGCACCCTGACCAACAAGATGGCGCCGGCGCTGCGCAAGGTCTATGACCAGATGCCCGAGCCGCGTTATGTCATCAGCATGGGCAGTTGCGCCAATGGCGGAGGCTATTACCATTATTCCTATTCGGTGGTGCGCGGCTGCGACCGCATCGTGCCGGTGGACATCTATGTCCCGGGCTGCCCCCCGACCGCCGAGGCGCTGCTCTACGGCATCCTGCAACTTCAGCGCCGCATCCGGCGCACCGGCACGCTGGTGAGGTAAGGCCATGTCCGACGACACCCTGCTGGAACTGGCCGAACATATCGCGCTGCGCCGCGAGAACGACGTGGTCTCGACCGAGGTCGCCTATGGCGAGCTGACGGTGACCGCGACGGTCTCGGGCCTGCCCGGGCTGATCGAGTTCCTGCGCAGCGACCCGAACTGCCGCTTTTCCACGCTGATCGACATCACCGCCGTCGACCATCCGGCCCGCCCGGCGCGTTTCGACCTGGTCTATCACCTGCTGTCGATGCACCGGAACCAGCGCATCCGCGTCAAGGCCCAGGTCCGCGAGGACGAGCTGGCGCCCAGCCTGGTCGGCATCTTCCCCGGCGCCAACTGGTACGAGCGCGAGGTCTTCGACATGTTCGGGATCCTGTTCTCGGGCCACCCCGACCTGCGCCGCATCATCACCGACTACGGCTTCCGCGGCTATCCGCTGCGCAAGGACTTCCCCACCACGGGCTATGTCGAGGTGCGCTGGAACGATATCGAGAAGCGCGTGGTCTATGAGCCGGTGAAGCTGGTTCAGGAATACCGGCAGTTCGACTTCCTGTCCCCCTGGGAGGGCGCGAAATACGTGCTGCCCGGCGACGAGAAGGCGCCGGAGGCCAAGAAGTGAAGCCCGGACTGAAACCCGGCGACCGCGCCCGCTTCAGCATGGCGGTGCAGGGGCAGGATACCGTGCGCGCGCTGTTTGCGGATCGCGGCGCCTTCCCCGAGATGCCGGCCGTCTTCGCCACCGCCAAGATGATCGGGCTGATGGAATGGGCCTGCGTCGAGCAGCTGCGCCCGCATTACGAGCCGGGCGAGGATTCGCTGGGCGTGCATGTCGATGTGGACCATACCGCGCCGACGCTGCCCGGGCAGGTGGTTACGGTCGAGACCGAGATCGAAGAGATCGACGGCCGCTTCATCTGGTTCCGGGTCGAGGCGCATGACGGTATCGACCGGATCGGCGCAGGACGGCACCGCCGCGCGTTGATCCAGACGGCGAAATTCAACGACCGGCTGGCCGCCAAGCGCGCCACGGCCGGGCTGGAGGGCTGACCATGGACGGCGACATCCGCAAGAACAGCTATGACGACGGCTCGGTCGACGCCCTGACCGGCGAACAGAGCATCCGCAACTTCAACATCAACTTCGGCCCGCAGCACCCGGCCGCCCACGGCGTGCTGCGCATGGTGCTGGAGCTGGACGGCGAGATCGTCGAACGCGCCGACCCGCATATCGGCCTCTTGCATCGCGGCACCGAAAAGCTGATGGAAAGCCGCACCTATCTGCAGAACCTGCCCTATCTGGACCGGCTGGACTACGTCGCGCCGATGAACCAGGAACACGCCTGGTGCCTGGCGATCGAGCGGCTGACCGGCACCACGATCCCGCGCCGGGCCAGCTTGATCCGGGTGCTCTATTCCGAGATCGGCCGCATCCTGAACCACCTGATGGGCATCACCACCGGGGCCATGGACGTGGGCGCGTTGACCCCGCCGCTGTGGGGGTTCGAGGCCCGCGAAGAGCTGATGATCTTCTACGAGCGCGCCTGCGGGGCGCGGCTGCACGCGGCCTATTTCCGCCCCGGCGGGGTGCACCAGGACCTGCCGCCGGACCTCTTGGACGACATCGAGGAATGGTGCGAGCGGTTCCCGAGGCTGGTCGACGACCTCGACACGCTGCTGACGGAAAACCGCATCTTCAAGCAGCGCTTGGTCAATATCGGCATCGTCAAGGAACAGGATGCGCTGGACTGGGGCTATACCGGCGTCATGGTGCGCGGTTCGGGCCTGGCCTGGGACCTGCGGCGGGCGCAGCCCTATGAATGCTATGACGAATTCGACTTCCAGATCCCGGTCGGCACCAATGGCGACTGCTATGACCGCTACCTGTGCCGGATGGCCGAGATGCGCGAATCCTGCAAGATCATGCAGCAGGCGGTGCGCAAGCTGCGGGCCGAGCCGGCCGGCGACGTGCTGGCGCGCGGCAAGCTGACCCCGCCCCGCCGCGTCGAGATGAAGCGCGACATGGAAAGCCTGATCCATCACTTCAAGCTCTATACCGAGGGCTTCCATGTCCCCGCCGGCGAGGTCTATGCCTGTGTCGAGGCGCCCAAGGGCGAATTCGGCGTCTATCTGGTCGCGGACGGCACCAACAAGCCGTGGCGCGCCAAGCTGCGGGCGCCGGGCTTCGCGCATCTGCAATCCATCGACTGGATGTCCAAGGGCCACATGCTGGCCGACGTCCCGGCGATCATCGCCACGCTCGACATCGTTTTCGGAGAGGTTGACCGCTGATGCTGCGCCGTCTGTCCCCCATCCAGCCGGACTCGTTCGAGTTCACCGCCGCCAACCTGGATTGGGCCCGCGCCCAGATGACCAAATACCCCGAGGGGCGCCAGCAATCGGCGGTCATCCCGATCCTGTGGCGGGCGCAGGAACAAGAGGGCTGGCTGTCCCGCCCGGCCATCGAATATGTCGGCAACCTGCTGGGCATGCCCTATATCCGCGTGCTGGAAGTGGCGACCTTCTATTTCATGTTCCAGCTGCAGCCCGTCGGCAGCGTGGCCCATATCCAGATCTGCGGCACCACGACCTGCATGATCTGCGGCGCCGAGGATCTGATCCGCGTCTGCAAGGAAAAGATCGCGCCGCACGCGCATGAGGTTTCCGCCGATGGCCGCTTCAGCTGGGAAGAGGTCGAATGCCTGGGCGCCTGCACCAATGCGCCCATGGTCCAGATCGGCAAGGATTTCTACGAGGACCTGACCGTCGAGAAGCTCTCGGCGCTGATCGACAGCTTCGCCGGGGGCGAGGTTCCGCTGCCCGGGCCGCAGAACGGCCGCTTCTCGGCCGAGGCGCTGGGGGGACCGACCGCGCTGGCCGAGCTGAAGGGTGGCGAGCAATATAACGCCAGCGTCGCGCTTGCGGTCTCCCTGGGCGACACGATCAAGCGCATCGACGGCACCGAGGTCCCGATCACGACGCCTTGGCTTGCCACGGAAAAAAGCGCTTAATTCCAGGGGAACGGTAAAGAGTTCGGATCGCCATGAAACGGGCAGAGTGCAACAGGAACTGCTGGATCTCGGCGGCCATCGCCGGGGTCCTGGTGCTGTTGTTCGCATCGGGCGTCGGCGAGCTGCACTGGCTGGGCGGGCTGTTCCTGGCCGCCGTCACCTGCCTGCTGTTCGGATCGCTGATGGTCTGGCTGGTCTGCCACGAGATGCCGGCGCCGCTGCCCTCGCTGGAAACGGTGCCACCCGAGGATTGGCGCCGCCGCCAGGCCGACAGCCAGCCCCAGGCGCTGCTGCTTGCCGCCACGCTGCCCGAGCAGCCGACGGCGGTGCAGATGCCGATCCGGGCGGTGACCGGGTCGGACGACCTGCGGCGGATCAAGGGCATCGGGCCCAAGATCGCGGACTGGCTCGGCGCGCATGGCGTGACGCGCTATGACCAGATCGCCGCCTGGGACGCGGCGGCGGTGGCGGATTACGTCCAGCGCATGGGGCGCATGGGCAGCCGGATCGAGGCCGACGACTGGGTCGGCCAGGCGAAACTGCTGGCGGCGGGCGGTGCGACCGACCATTCCCGCCGCGTGGACAAGGGCGAGCCGGGCTGATGTCGCGCCCCGCGAAACAGGATCCGGCGCAGGCGGCAAGGGCCGCCGCGGCGGATGCGAGACAGATGCGCCTGGTGGCGGTGGTGATCGCCGCGACCATGGTGGCCTGGCTCGGGGTGCAATGGCTGGGGGGCCGGCAGGGCTGGCCCGCGAAATACGCCTTTCTCGCCGATCTGATGGCGATGGGGGCCTTGATCTGGTCGCTGATGGTGACCTTTCGGATCTGGCGGCGGCGCAAGGCGCTGTCGCAGGGACAAGGATAAGACGATGCTGAACGATCAGGACCGGATCTTTACCAATATCTACGGCATGGGCGACCGCAGCCTGGCCGGCGCGAAGAAGCGCGGCTGCTGGGACGGCACCGCCGCGATCATCGCCAAGGGTCGCGACGGCATCGTCAACGAAATGAAGGCCTCGGGCCTGCGCGGCCGCGGCGGCGCGGGCTTCCCGACCGGCATGAAATGGTCCTTCATGCCCAAGGAATCCGACGGCCGCCCGTCCTATCTGGTCATCAACGCCGACGAATCCGAGCCCGCGACCTGCAAGGACCGCGAGATCATGCGCCACGATCCGCATACGCTGATCGAGGGCGCGCTGATCGCCAGCTTCGCCATGGGCGCCCATGCCGCCTATATCTATATCCGCGGCGAATTCATCCGCGAGCGCGAGGCGCTGCAGGCCGCCATCGACGAATGCTATGACGCGGGCCTTTTGGGTCGCAATGCCGCCGGCTCGGACTGGGACTTCGACCTTTATCTGCACCACGGTGCCGGCGCCTATATCTGCGGCGAGGAAACCGCGCTGCTGGAAAGCCTGGAAGGCAAGAAGGGCATGCCGCGGATGAAACCGCCGTTCCCGGCCGGCGCCGGCCTCTATGGCTGCCCGACCACGGTGAACAACGTCGAGTCGATCGCCGTGGTCCCGACCATCCTGCGCCGCGGTGCCGAGTGGTTCGCAAGTTTCGGCCGGCCGAACAACGCCGGCGTCAAGCTGTTCGGCCTGACCGGCCACATCAACACGCCCTGCGTGGTCGAAGAGGCCATGTCGATCCCGATGCGCGAGCTGATCGAGAAGCACGGCGGCGGCGTGCGCGGCGGCTGGAAGAACCTCAAGGCGGTGATCCCCGGCGGCGCCTCCTGCCCGGTGCTGACGGCGGAGCAATGCGAAAACGCCATCATGGATTACGACGGCATGCGCGAGCTGAAATCCAGCTTCGGCACCGCCTGCATGATCGTGATGGATCAGTCCACCGACATCATCAAGGCGATCTGGCGGCTTTCGGCCTTCTTCAAGCACGAAAGCTGCGGCCAGTGCACGCCCTGCCGCGAGGGCACGGGCTGGATGATGCGGGTCATGGACCGGCTGGTGCGCGGCGAGGCCGAGGTCGAGGAAATCGACATGCTCTTCGACGTGACCAAGCAGGTCGAGGGTCACACCATCTGCGCGCTGGGCGATGCGGCCGCCTGGCCGATCCAGGGCCTGATCCGCAACTTCCGCGAGGAAATCGAGGACCGCATCAAGGCCAAACGCACCGGGCGCATGGGCGCCATGGCGGCGGAGTA
The DNA here is from genome assembly GCF_900005615.1 of Paracoccus aminovorans. Lineage (NCBI taxonomy): Bacteria > Pseudomonadati > Pseudomonadota > Alphaproteobacteria > Rhodobacterales > Paracoccaceae > Paracoccus > Paracoccus aminovorans. The sequence continues at coordinate 854,426 of NZ_LN832559.1, forward strand.
ACGGCGGTGGTTCCCGTCCGCGACAATCCGGGACGACCGACCCTCGCGGGGGATCGCACCCGGCTGTCCAGGCGGCGCTCAAGACAAGGTGTCGAACCTGCAGGCAGGTGCCGTGTTATGACCAGGTGTCATGACAGAAAGGCCAAAGCCATGAAACTTATGCCGCTTGCCCTGATCGCCGCGCTGCTGGCGACGCCCGCCGCCGCGCTGGAGCCGCTCTCCAAGGAAAAATACATCAACGACCGGCTGATCGCCGCGCGCATCGCCGACCGCGTCCGCCGCACCTGCCCCAGCATCGACGGGCGCATCCTTTACGCCTATGGCGAGGCGCGCAAGCTCAAGGCCTATGCCCGCAGGCAGGGCTATTCCAATGCCCAGATCGACGCCTTCCTGGACAGCAAGGACGACAAGAAGCGCATCTATGCCGTGGCCGAGGACTATCTGAAGCGCAAGGGCGCCAAATCGGGCGATCCGCAAAGCTTCTGCGCCATCGGCCGGCAGGAGATCGCGAACAAGACCATCATCGGCAGCCTTCTGGTGGCGAAATGAGAAAATGGTTGAACTGGATCGGCCTGGGACTGATGGCGGCGGCCGCCGCCTCGATGATCGCCGCCGACGCCATGGCCGGCGAGCCCTCGCGGGGATGGGAGCCGACGGCGCAGAAGTTCTATCTGCAATTCTCGATCTTCGCGCCGGGCGACCTGACCTGCGACGCGACCGGGCCGGGCGTGCGCACCAAGCTGTCGCGCGGGATTACCGGGGCGCCGCTTCTGCGCATCACCGGCAATGCCGACCAGGCGCGGATCCTGTGCTCGCGCCCGGACGGCAGCCGCTACACCACCGACCTGAACCGCACGCTGCGCTATAACACCAGCGGCGCGATCCGGGCGACGGTGACCTTTCAGCCCGGGCAGGACACCGGCAGCGTCCTGGTCCAGCGGGACGGCGAAAACGACAGATTGGTGCCGACCGTCTATCCCCGCGCCTTCGTGAAGGTGCAGGAATGACGGCGCACGAAACCGGGCCAGCCTTGGGCCCGCATTTGAAACCCGCATCGGCCGACGGCCGCCGCGGGGCATGAGGGAAGACGAAAGATGGCAGATCTTCGCAAGATCAAGATCGACGATGTGGTGATCGAGGTCGATCCGAACCTGACCCTGATCCAGGCCTGCGAACAGGCCGGGATCGAGGTGCCGCGCTTCTGCTATCACGAGCGGCTGTCCATCGCCGGCAACTGCCGCATGTGCCTGGTCGAGGTGGTGGGCGGCCCGCCCAAGCCCGCCGCCTCCTGCGCCATGCAGGTCAAGGACCTGCGCCCCGGCCCGGACGGCGCGCCCTCCGAGATCAAGACCAACAGCCCCATGGTCAAGAAGGCCCGCGAGGGGGTGATGGAGTTCCTGCTCATCAACCACCCGCTGGATTGCCCGATCTGCGACCAGGGCGGCGAATGCGACCTGCAGGACCAGGCCGTGGCCTATGGCGTCGATTTCAGCCGCTACCGCGAGCCGAAGCGTGCCAGCGAGGATCTGAACCTGGGCCCGCTGGTCGAGACGCATATGACGCGCTGCATCTCTTGCACCCGCTGCGTGCGCTTCACCACCGAGGTCGCCGGCATCACCCAGATGGGCCAGACCGGCCGCGGCGAGGACAGCGAGATCACCAGCTATCTGAACGAGACGCTGGCCTCGAACCTGCAGGGCAATATCATCGACCTGTGCCCGGTCGGCGCGCTGGTGTCGAAACCCTATGCCTTCACCGCCCGGCCCTGGGAACTGACCAAGACCGAATCCATCGACGTGATGGACGCGCTGGGCAGCAACATCCGCGTCGATACCAAGGGCCGCGAGGTCATGCGCATCCTGCCGCGCAACCACGACGGCGTGAACGAGGAATGGATCAGCGACAAGACCCGCTTCATCTGGGACGGGCTGCGTCGCCAGCGCCTCGACCGGCCCTATATCCGCGAGAACGGCAAGCTGCGCCCGGCCTCCTGGCCCGAGGCGCTGGAGGCGGCAGCGCGGGCGATGCAGGGCAAGCGGGTTGCCGGGCTGATCGGCGATCTGGTGCCGGTCGAGGCGGCGTTCAGCCTCAGGCAACTGGTCGAGGGTCTGGGCGGCAAGGTGGAATGTCGCACCGACGGCGCGCGGCTGCCGGCCGGCAACCGCTCGGCCTATGTCGGCTCGGCGCGGATCGAGGACATCGACCACGCGAAACGCATCCTGCTGATCGGCACCAACCCGCGCGACGAGGCGCCGGTGCTGAACGCCCGCATCCGCAAGGCCTGGGCGCATGGCGCGCAGGTCGCGCTGGTGGGCGAGGCGGCGGACCTGACCTATGACTACCACCATTTCGGCAGTGACCGGGCCGCGCTGGCCAAGCTGCTGGACGAGGATCTGGCGAACAAGGACGGCACGCCCGGCATCGTCATCGTCGGCCAGGGCGCGCTGCGCGAGGCCGATGGCGAGGCGGTTCTGGCCAATGCCATGCGCATCTGCGAGCTGGGCGACTGCAAGCTTCTGGTGCTGCACACCGCCGCCAGCCGCGTCGGCGCGCTGGACGTCGGCGCGGTGACCGAGGGCGGCCTGCTGGCCGCCATCGAGGGCGCGGAAGTGGTCTATAACCTCGGCGCCGACGAGGTCGACATCGCCGCCGGCCCGGTGGTGATCTATCAGGGCAGCCATGGCGACCGCGGCGCGCATCGCGCCGACATCATCCTGCCCGGTGCCTGCTACACCGAGGAAAACGGGCTGTTCGTCAACACCGAGGGCCGGCCGCAGCTGGCCATGCGCGCCAATTTCGCGCCTGGCGAGGGCAAGGAGAACTGGGCGATTCTGCGCGCGCTTTCGGCCGAGCTGGGCAAGACCCAGCCCTGGGACAGCCTGGCCGGCCTGCGCCGCCAACTGGTCGAGGCGGTGCCGCATCTGGCGCTGATCGACCAGGTGCCGGAAAACGAATGGCAGCCGCTGGAACGGCTCGACATGGGCCAGGCCGCTTTCCGCTATGCCGTCAAGGATTTCTACCTGACCAACCCCATCGCGCGCTCTTCGCCGCTGATGGGCGAGCTTTCGGCCATGGCGGCGGCGCGCAGGGCGCCCGCGCTTGCAGCGGAGTGACGCGATGAGCAAAGCGCTTTGCAACATGATCGGCCTGGGGCTGGCGGCGGCGCTGCTGGCCGGCTGTGCCGAGGAAAAGGCCGACGACGGCCGGCCGCGCCAAAAGCCGGCCGAGTTGGCGGTCAGCGTGTTGCAAAGCGATGCCGGCGCCCCCGACAAGAAGGTGCTGTCGCGCGGCCGCATCTCGACCAAGTCCGGCGACATCCTGATTCTGGAGCCCGACGGCTCGGTCAGCGAGATGAAGCTGGACAGCAACGCTGGCCGCGACGCCTTTGCCGTGACCGAGGCCGACCTGATGGCGCTGAACGCCAACCTGGACCTGGACCTGTCGGGCATGCCGAATCTGGGGCCGGTTAAACGCCGCGCGCCGACGGCGCAGGAAAAGGCGCTGGCGGATTTCGCCGCCCGCACCCAGCCGATGCGGCTGAAGCTGCCGAAAAGCTTTGCCGCCGAGCCCAAGGACTTCCTGGGGGCGCGCATCACCGGCCTGGCGAACTCGCGCAAGGGTGCCGACAGCCTGGTGGAAGTCAGCGCCAACCTGCGGGGCGGGGTGGACGCCGATACCGCCTTCGCCTATGCCACATGCGCGCTGGCCAGTTGGGCGGATTCGAAAGGCTCGGCCTATGCCCGCCACATCCGCACGCTCAGCGACAAGCGCGATGGCAAGATGATCGTCGGTTCGGTCTTTACCTTGTCCGAGAAGAAACCGATGGGCCTGACGGTGATGACAACGAAAGAGACCTTGCAGGAATGCAAGGCGCGCGGCATTCCCGCGGCGTGATGAGAGGGACGACTGATCATGGCTGAATTCTGGGCCTCGCCCTATGGTTTCGCGCTCAGCCTGCTCTTGCAGGGTCTGGCGGTCATCGCCTTTGTCATGGGCTCGCTGATCTTCATGGTCTATGGCGACCGCAAGATCTGGGCGGCGGTGCAGATGCGCCGCGGCCCGAACGTCGTCGGTCCCTGGGGCCTGCTGCAGACCTTTGCCGATGCGCTGAAATACATCGTCAAGGAAATCGTCATCCCGGCCGGCGCCGACAAGTTCATCTTCTTCCTGGCGCCCTTCCTGTCGATGATGCTGGCGCTGTTCGCCTTTGTCGTAATCCCCTTCGACGAAGGCTGGGTCATGGCGAACATCAACGTCGGCATCCTCTTCGTCTTTGCGGCGTCCTCGCTGGAGGTCTATGGCTCGATCATGGGCGGCTGGGCCTCGAACTCGAAATACCCGTTCCTGGCCTCGCTGCGCTCGGCCTCGCAGATGATCTCCTACGAGGTGTCGATGGGGCTGATCATCATCGGCATCATCATCTCCTCGGGCTCGATGAACCTGACCGAGATCGTGCTGGCGCAGAAGGGCAGCTATGGCCTGTTGAACTGGTACTGGCTGCCGCACCTGCCGATGGTCGTGCTGTTCTTCGTCTCGGCGCTGGCCGAGACCAACCGCCCGCCCTTCGACCTGGCCGAGGCGGAATCGGAGCTGGTCGCCGGCCACATGGTCGAATATTCGTCCACGCCCTACCTTTTGTTCATGGCCGGCGAATATATCGCCATCTACCTGATGTGCGCGTTGCTATCCCTGCTGTTCTTCGGCGGCTGGCTTTCGCCGGTGCCGTTCATCGCCGACGGCTGGTGGTGGATGGTCATCAAGATGTGGTTCTGGTTCTACATGTTCGCCATGGTCAAGGCGATCGTGCCCCGCTATCGCTACGACCAGCTCATGCGGATCGGCTGGAAGGTGTTCCTGCCCCTGTCGCTGGGCTGGGTCGTCCTGGTCGCCATCCTTGCCCGCTACGAAGTGCTGGGCGGTTTCTGGGCCCGTTTCGCGGTCGGAGGATAAGCCATGTATTCCAACAAGCTAGCCGAGGCATTTGCGGCAGCCAGTGAGACCGACAAGGTAGAATTGGCGCATTTCCTCGCCAACAATCTCGACACCGCGGAACATGCGCGTGACAGCGCCCGGGTGCGGGACTATGTCGCCGCGTTCGACCGTTTCGCGGCCCCCAGGGAAGGGGAGCGTTTCTGATGGCCTTCGATTTCGCGCGGGCGACCAAATATTTCCTGATGTGGGACTTCATCAAGGGCTTCGGCCTGGGGATGCGCTATTTCGTCTCGCCCAAGCCCACGCTGAACTACCCGCATGAAAAGGGCCCGCTGTCGCCGCGCTTCCGGGGCGAGCACGCGTTGCGCCGCTATCCCAACGGCGAGGAACGCTGCATCGCCTGCAAATTGTGCGAGGCGATCTGCCCGGCCCAGGCCATCACCATCGACGCCGAACCGCGCGAGGACGGCAGCCGCCGCACCACGCGCTACGACATCGACATGACGAAATGCATCTATTGCGGCTTCTGCCAGGAAGCCTGCCCGGTCGATGCCATCGTCGAAGGCCCGAACTTCGAATATGCCACCGAGACCCGCGAGGAGCTGTTCTACGACAAGCAGAAGCTGCTTGCGAACGGCGAGCGCTGGGAAGCCGAGATCGCCCGCAACCTCCAGATGGATGCGCCCTACCGATGACCGATGCGTTCACCAAGCTTTTCGCGCAGATGATGGCTTCCGGCCAGGAGATGGCCCGCGCCTTCAACCCGGCGCTGGAACATTTCGATATGCGCGCCATGGAAAAGCTGGTGCCGACGATGCCGTCGGACATGCTGGAGATGTGGTTCGGCAAGACCTTCAACCGCGAGGGGCTGGACGCCAAGACGCGCCTGCTGCTGACCATCGGTGCGATCACCGTCCAGGGCGCCATGGCCGAGCCGCAGCTGCGCATGACCATCCGCCAGGCCATCGCTGCCGGCGCCACGAAACGCGAGATCGCCGAGACGATCTTTCAGATGAGCATGTTCGGCGGGCTGCCTGCGATGCAGAAGGCGCTTGAGATCGCCCAGAGCGTCTATGCCGAGGAGGACCAGGAATGATGACCTTCGCTTTCTACCTGTTCGCGATCTGCGCCTGCGTCGCGGGCTTCATGGTCGTGATGAGCCGCAACCCGGTGCATTCGGTGCTGTGGCTGATCCTTGCCTTCTTTTCGGCTGCCGGGCTGTTCGTGCTGCAGGGGGCGGAATTCGTCGCCATGCTGCTGGTCGTGGTCTATGTCGGCGCCGTGGCGGTGCTGTTCCTGTTCGTGGTGATGATGCTCGACGTGGATTTCGCCGAGCTCAAGGGTGAGCTGGCGCGCTATCTGCCGCTGGCGCTGCTGATCGGGCTGGTGCTGCTGGCGCAGCTGGGCATCGCCTTTTCCGGCTGGACGCCGTCCGAACATGCCGAGTCGCTGCGCGCCGCGCCCATCGTCGAGGGGGTGCAGAACACGCGGGGCCTGGGCATGGTGCTCTATGACCGCTATGCGCTGATGTTCCAGCTGGCCGGCCTGATCCTGCTGGTCGCGATGATCGGCGCCATCGTGCTGACCATGCGCCACCGCCGGGACATCAAGCGCCAGAACGTGCTGGAGCAGATGTGGCGCGACCCGGCCAAGGCGATGGAGCTGAAGGACGTGAAGCCGGGGCAAGGGCTGTGATGAAGGTGCCGTGCATCATGGCTTTGGCGACATTGTCGGGGACTGCTGCCTTGGCAGAGAAGGTTGCTGCGCCGGTCGTCCATACGTTCGAGCGCGGCGAAGAATGTGCAGTCTACTACAACTCTGGAATGCCGGGCGGAAATCCATTCGGAAATATGCAGATGCTTCAGAGGCTGAATGATGGAAAGATCAGTCAGCAGATTGTGGTCGGAGACGGCACCCGGACCGAGGAGATGGCAATCGTGTTCGACTGCGAGCAGAACCGGGGGGTCTGGTTTTCGGACGTGCTGCCGCCAGAGCTAGGCATGATCGGCAGAAGTACGGATCGCTTCGAGAGGCTGATGGGTACCATCAGGGGAACGCCTAATATCGACCTGTCGGAGCTTGGGAATACCGTGCGCCGGGAGTTTGGTGCCAGACAATCGGGAACGCTTCATTCGCGGACCTTTGCCGTCAACGGCTTCGATTTTGATCTCTCGTGCAGCTGTTACCTGCACTAGAGCGACGACAACCGACTTTCCGGCAGCGCCGGAACCCGAGGACAAACCGGCGACAGCCCGGAGGGACATGAGATGATGATCGGATTGACACATTACCTTGTCGTGGGGGCGATACTGTTCGTCACCGGCATTTTCGGCATCTTCGTGAACCGAAAGAACGTCATCGTCATCCTGATGTCGATCGAGCTTATCCTGCTTTCGGTCAACATCAACTTCGTCGCCTTCTCGACCCATCTGGGCGACCTGGCGGGGCAGGTCTTCACCATGTTCGTGCTGACCGTGGCCGCGGCCGAGGCCGCCATCGGCCTGGCGATCCTGGTGGTCTTCTTCCGCAACCGCGGCACCATCGCGGTGGAAGACGTGAACGTGATGAAGGGTTAAGGCGGCATGGAAAAGATCGTCCTCTTTGCGCCCCTGCTGGGGTCGCTGATCGCCGGTTTCGGCTGGCGCCTGATCGGCGAGAAGGCCGCGCAATACCTGACCACCGGCATCCTGTTCCTGTGCTGCCTGCTCAGCTGGTACCTGTTCCTCAGCTTCGACGGCGTGACCCGGCACATCCCGGTGCTGGACTGGGTCGTCGCCGGCGACTTCCACGCCGAATGGGGCATCCGGCTGGACCGGCTGACCGCGATCATGCTGATCGTGGTGAACACGGTCTCGGCCTTGGTGCACATGTATTCGATGGGCTACATGGCCCATGACGACAACTGGACGCATGACGAGCACTACAAGGCCCGGTTCTTCGCCTATCTGTCGTTCTTCACCTTCGCCATGCTGATGCTGGTGACGGCCGACAACCTGCTGCAGATGTTCTTCGGCTGGGAGGGCGTGGGCGTCGCCTCGTATCTGCTGATCGGCTTCTATTACAAGAAACCCAGCGCGAACGCGGCGGCGATGAAGGCTTTCATCGTCAACCGGGTCGGCGACTTCGGCTTCCTGCTGGGCATCTTCGGCATCTACTGGCTGACCGGCACGATCCAGTTCGACGAGATCTTCCGCCAGGTGCCCGAGATCGCGCAGACCAACCTGCATTTCCTGTGGCGCGACTGGAATGCCGCGAACCTGCTGGCCTTTCTGCTGTTCGTCGGCGCCATGGGCAAGTCGGCGCAGCTTCTGCTGCACACCTGGCTGCCCGACGCGATGGAGGGTCCGACCCCGGTCTCTGCCCTGATCCACGCCGCGACCATGGTGACCGCCGGGGTGTTCCTGGTCTGCCGCATGTCGCCGCTTTACGAATTCGCGCCGGACACCAAGAACTTCATCGTCATCATCGGCGCCACGACCGCCTTCTTTGCCGCGACCGTGGGCCTGGTGCAGAACGACATCAAGCGGGTGATCGCCTATTCGACCTGCTCGCAGCTTGGCTACATGTTCGTGGCGGCGGGCGTCGGCGTCTATTCGGTCGCCATGTTCCACCTGCTGACCCACGCCTTCTTCAAGGCCATGCTGTTTTTGGGCGCGGGCTCGGTCATCCATGCCATGCATCACGAACAGGACATGCGGAACTATGGCGGGCTGCGGAAAAAGATCCCGCTGACCTTCTGGGCGATGATGATCGGCACCTTCGCCATCACCGGCGTCGGCATCCCGCTGACCCATATCGGCTTCGCCGGCTACCTGTCCAAGGACGCGGTGATCGAGAGCGCCTGGGCGGGGAATGCCTACGCCTTCTGGATGCTGGTGATCGCGGCCTGCTTCACCAGCTTCTATTCCTGGCGGCTGATCTTCCTGACCTTCTACGGCAAGCCGCGCGGCGACCATCATGCCCATGACCATGCGCATGAAAGCCCGCCGGTGATGACCATTCCGCTGGGCGTGCTGGCCATCGGCGCGATCTTCTCGGGCATGGTCTGGTATGGTCCCTTCTTCGGCGACCACCACAAGGTGACCGAGTTCTTCCACATGGCCGGCGCGCATGAAGCCCAGGGCGAGGCCGCCGAAGGCCATGCCACGGCCGAGGCTCCGGTCGAGCATGTCGCCGCCGATGCCGCCGCTCCGGCCGCCGAAGGCGAGCATGCCGCAGCCCCCGAAGCCGCGCCCGAGGCCCATGCCGAGGTCGCCGCGCCGGTCGGCGGTGCGATCTACATGCATCCCGACAATCATATCATGGACAAGGCGCACCATGCGCCGGCATGGGTCAAGGTCTCGCCCTTCATCGCCATGGTCCTGGGGCTGCTGGTGTCCTGGCTGTTCTACATCGTCAATCCGACGCTGCCGCGCCGGCTGGCGGCGCAGCAGCCGGCACTGTATCAGTTCCTGCTGAACAAGTGGTATTTCGACGAGATCTACAACTTCATCTTCGTGCGTCCCGCGCTGTGGATCGGCCGCTTCCTGTGGAAGAAGGGCGATGGCGAGGTGATCGACGGCACGATCAACGGGGTCGCCATGGGGCTGATCCCCAGGCTGACGCGCGCGGCAGTCCGCGTGCAGTCGGGCTATCTGTTCCACTATGCCTTCGCGATGGTCCTCGGCATCGTAGGCTTGCTGATCTGGGTGATGATGCGGGGCGCGCACTGACATGACGAACCTACTTTCCATCATCACCTTCCTGCCGATCATCGCCGCGATCATCATGGCGCTGTTCCTGCGCGGCCAGGACGTGGCCGCGGCGCGCAATGCCAAATGGCTGGCGCTGCTGACCACGACGGCGACCTTCGTGATCTCGCTCTTCGTGCTGTTCCGCTTCGACCCGGCCAACACCGGCTTCCAGTTCGTCGAGGATCACGCCTGGATCATGGGCCTGCGCTACAAGATGGGGGTGGACGGCATCTCGGTGCTGTTCGTGCTGCTGACCACCTTCATGATGCCGCTGACCATCCTCTCGACCTGGGAGGTCGAGGTGAAGGTCAAGGAATACATGATCGCCTTCCTGGTGCTGGAAGGGCTGATGATCGGCGTCTTCACCGCGCTGGACCTGGTGCTGTTCTATCTGTTCTTCGAGGCCGGGCTGATCCCGATGTTCCTGATCATCGGCATCTGGGGCGGCAAGGACCGGATCTATGCCAGCTTCAAGTTCTTCCTCTACACCTTCCTCGGCTCGGTGCTGATGCTGGTCGCGATGATCGCCATGTATCGCATGGCGGGCACCACCGACATCCCGACGCTCTTGACCTTCGACTTCCCGTCCGAGACCTATCGCCTGCTGGGCGTGACCGTGGTCGGCGGCACGCAGATGCTGCTGTTCCTGGCCTTCTTCGCCAGCTTCGCGGTCAAGATGCCGATGTGGCCGGTCCATACCTGGCTGCCCGACGCGCACGTCCAGGCGCCGACGGCCGGCTCGGTCCTGCTGGCGGCGGTTCTGCTGAAGATGGGCGGCTACGGCTTCCTGCGCTTCAGCCTGCCGATGTTCCCGGTCGCCAGCGGCGTGGCCCAGCCCTATGTCTTCTGGCTGTCGGCCATCGCCATCGTCTACACCTCGCTGGTGGCACTGGCGCAGTCGGACATGAAGAAGGTCATCGCCTATTCCTCGGTCGCGCACATGGGCTACGTGACCATGGGCATCTTCGCGGCGAACCAGATCGGCGTCGACGGCGCCATCTTCCAGATGCTGTCGCACGGCTTCATCTCGGGCGCGCTGTTCCTCTGCGTCGGCGTGATCTACGACCGCATGCACACGCGCGAGATCGACGCCTATGGCGGCCTGGTGAACCGGATGCCGAAATATGCCATGGTGTTCATGTTCTTCACCATGGCCAACGTCGGCCTGCCCGGCACCTCGGGCTTCGTGGGCGAGTTCCTGACGCTGATGGGCGTGTTCCGCGAAAACACCTGGGTGGCGCTGGTCGCGACCTCGGGCGTGATCCTGTCGGCCGCCTATGCGCTGTGGCTGTATCGTCGCGTCACGCTGGGCCAGCTGATCAAGGAAAGCCTCAAGTCGATCACCGACATGACCCCGCGCGAGCGCTGGATCTTCGTGCCGCTGATCGCCATGACGCTGATCCTGGGCGTCTATCCGCGCCTGGTCACCGACGTGACCGGACCGGCGGTGGAGAGCCTGCTTTCTCACTATCATCAAAGCCAGCCGGTGGTGGAAACCGCCGCGGCGACGACCAGCCACTAGGGGACAGACATGACCTCGCTCGATTTCTCGACCATTCTGCCCGAGGTGGTGCTGGCCGCTTACGCTCTTGCCGCGCTGATGGCGGGGGCCTATCTCGGCAAGGACAACCTGGCGCGGACGCTGCTCTGGACCACGGTCGCGGCTTTCCTGGTCGTCGCCGCCATGCTGGGCCTGGGCAACCGGCCCGAACAGACCGCCTTCTACGGCATGTTCATCGACGACGGCTTCTCGCGCTTCGCCAAGGTGGTGATGCTGGTCGCCGCCGCCGCCGTGCTGGCGATGAGCGCCGATTACCTGGCGCGTCGCAACATGCTGCGCTTCGAGTTCCCGATCATCGTCGCGCTGGCGGTCATCGGCATGATGTTCATGGTCTCGGCCGGCGACCTGCTGACGCTCTACATGGGGCTGGAGCTGCAATCGCTGGCGCTTTACGTCGTCGCCGCCATGCGCCGCGACTCGGCGCGCTCGTCCGAGGCGGGGCTGAAGTATTTCGTGCTGGGCTCGCTCAGCTCGGGCCTGCTGCTCTATGGCGCCTCGCTGGTCTACGGCTTTGCCGGCACCACGAATTTCGCGGGCATCGTCACGGTGATCGAGGGCGGGCACCTGTCGCTGGGCGTGCTCTTCGGGCTGGTGTTCATGCTGGTCGGCCTGTCCTTCAAGGTCTCGGCCGTGCCCTTCCACATGTGGACGCCCGATGTCTACGAAGGCGCGCCGACGCCGGTGACGGCCTTCTTCGCCACCGCGCCCAAGGTCGCGGCCATGGCGCTGATCGCGCGGCTGGTCTTCGACGCATTCGGCCATGTCATCGCCGACTGGAGCCAGATCGTCGCCGCGCTGGCGGTCATGTCGATGTTCCTGGGCTCGATCGCCGGGATCGGCCAGACCAACATCAAGCGGCTGATGGCCTATTCCTCGATCGCGCATATGGGCTTCGCGCTGGTCGGCCTGGCCGCCGGCACCAGCCTGGGCGTGCAGGCGATGCTGATCTACATGACCATCTATGCGGTGATGAACGTCGGCACCTTCGCCTTCATCCTGTCGATGGAGCGGGACGGCGTGCCGGTCACCGACCTGACCGCGCTGAACCGCTTTGCCTGGAACGAGCCGGTCAAGGCGCTGGCCATGCTGGTCCTGCTGTTCAGCCTGGCCGGCGTGCCACCGACGCTAGGCTTCTTCGCCAAGTTCGGCGTGCTGACGGCGGCGGTCGATGCCGGCATGGGCTGGCTGGCGGTCGCGGGCGTGATCGCCTCGGTCATCGGTGCCTTCTATTATCTGCGCATCGTCTATTACATGTATTTCGGCGGCGACAGCGAAGGCATCACCTCGCGCATGGGCGCGGTGCAATACCTGGGGCTGGTCGTGCCGGCCCTGACGATGCTGGTCGGCGCGATCAACATGTTCGGCGTCGATGCCGCCGCCGGCCGCGCCGCGGATACCCTGGTCGCCCCGGTGCTGGCGACCGAACAGCCTGCCGCCCCGGCCCCGGTCGCCGAGTCCGAACAAGGTGAGTGATCCCTGGCCGCAGGGCGTGGCCCGCCATGTGCTGGCCCGCACCGACAGCACCAATGCCGAGGCGCTGCGTCTGGCGCCCGGCCTTTCCGGTCCGGCCTGGGTGATGACGCGCGAGCAATTCGCGGGCCGCGGCCGTCGCGGGCGTGACTGGGTGATGCCGGCGGGGAACTTCGCCGGCACGCTGGTCGCGCGGCCGCAGGGCGGGCCGGCGGGCGCGGCGCAGCTGTCCTTCGTCGCGGCTCTGGCGCTTTACGATGCGCTCGGCGACGCCTGCGGCCCTTCGGCGCGGCTGGCGATCAAATGGCCAAACGACGTGCTGCTGAACGGCGGCAAGGTTGCGGGCATCCTGCTGGAAAGCGCGGGGCAGGGCGGCCAGGTGCAGGCGGTCGCGGTGGGCATCGGCGTCAATCTGGCCGCGGCGCCCGAAGCGGGCGCGGTCGAACCCGGGGCGATGCAGCCGGTTTCCGTCCTGGCCGAGACCGGCCATGCCATCGATCCCGAGGATTTCCTGGACCTGCTCGCCACCGCCTTCGCGCGCTGGCAGGCGCAGCTCGACAGTTTCGGCTTCGCGCCGATCCGCAATGCCTGGCTGGCGCGCGCCGCGAAGCTGGGCGAGCCGATCATCGCCCGCACCGGCCGTAGCGAAAGCCGGGGCGTCTTCGAGGGCATCGACGACAGCGGCGCGCTCCTGTTGCGCACGCCCGCCGGTCGCCAGGCCATCCCCGCCGCCGACGTGTATTTCGGGGGCTGAGAACATGCTGCTTTGCATCGACACCGGCAACACGAATACCGTCTTCTCGGTCTGGGACGGCGAGAAATTCGCCGGGCTGTGGCGGATCTCGACCGACCACCGCCGCACCGCGGACGAATATTTCGTCTGGCTCTCGACGCTGATCGCCTTGCAGAAGCTGGACCTGAACATCACCGACTGCATCATCAGCTCGACCGCGCCGCGGGTGGTGTTCAACCTGCGCGTGCTCTGCAACCGCTATTTCGACACGAGGCCGCTGGTCGTCGGCAAGCCCGACTGCCTGCTGCCGGTGGCGCCGCGCGTCGATTTCGGCACCGTCGTCGGCCCCGACCGGCTGGTCAACACCTGGGGCGCCTTCCAGCGCCACGGGCCCGACCTGATCGTGGTCGATTTCGGCACCGCGACCACCTTCGACGTGGTCGATACAGACGGCGCTTATGTCGGCGGCGTCATCGCGCCCGGCGTGAACCTGTCGCTCGAGGCGCTGCACATGGGCGCGGCCAGCCTGCCGCATGTCGATGTGACCATGCCGGCCCGCGTGATCGGCACCAATACCGTCGCCTGCATCCAGTCGGGCATTTTCTGGGGCTATATCGGCCTCGTGCAAGGCATCGTCGAAAAGATCCGTGAGGAGCGCGGCCGGCCGATGAAGGTGATCGCGACCGGCGGGCTTGCGCCCCTGTTCGATCAGGGCTTTGATCTGTTCGACGCGATCGAGGACGATCTGACCATGCACGGCCTGCGCCTGATCCACGATTACAACAAGGAGATGGGCAATGTCTGAGCGCCTGATCTATCTGCCGCTGGGCGGCGCGGGCGAAATCGGCATGAACGCCTATGTCTACGGATATGGCGAGCCGGGGCGAGAGCGGCTGATCGTCGTCGACCTGGGCGTGACCTTCGGCGACATGGACTCGGCGCCGGGCATCGACCTGATCATGGCCGACGTGGCCTGGCTCGAGGCGAACCGCGACCGCATCGACGCCATCTTCATCACCCATGGGCATGAAGATCACGTCGGCGCGCTTGGCCTGCTGTGGCCCAAGCTGCAAAAGCCGGTACATTGCCGCCGCTTCACCGGCGCGCTGGCCCGGCTGAAGCTGGAAGAGATGGGCCAGCCGGTCGACCAGCTGCATATCCACGCCCCCCGCCCCGAGGTGGTGACGGCGGGTCCGTTCCAGGTGCAGTTCGTCCCGGTCAGCCATTCGATCCCGGAAAGCTCGGCGCTGATCATCGACACGCCGGCGGGGCGGATCGTGCATACCGGCGACTTCAAGCTGGATGGCACCCCGGTGGTGGGCGAGGCCTTCGATCCGATCCTGTGGCACGAGATCGCGGGCGAGGGGCAGGGGGTCAAGGTGCTGACCTGCGATTCCACCAACGTCTTCGTGCCCCATCCCGGCCGGTCCGAGGCGATTCTGGCCAATCCGCTGCTGGATTTCGTCACCACGCAGAAGCAGATGGTGGTGGCGACGACCTTCGCCAGCAACATCGCCCGCCTGCGCACCCTGGCCGAGGCCGGCATCGCCGCCGGCCGCAAGGTCTGCCTGCTGGGCCGGGCCATGCGCCGCATGGTCACCGTGGGGGTCGAGACCGGCATCCTGACCAATTTCCCGGCGGTGATCGGCCCCGAGGAAGCCTCGGAACTGCCGCGCGACAAGGTGCTGCTGATCGTCACCGGCAGCCAGGGCGAGCGTCGCGCCGCCAGCGCGCAACTGTCGCGCGGCCGTTACCTGGGCATCCAGCTGCGCGAAGGCGACAGCTTCCTGTTTTCCTCGCGCACCATCCCGGGCAACGAGCGCGGCGTGATCCGCATTCAGAACGCGCTGTCGGAAATGGGCGTGGACCTGTTCGACGCCGACGACGGCACCTATCACGTCTCGGGCCATGCCAACCGGCCGGACATCGAGGCGGTGCATGAACTCTTGAAGCCCCAGATCGTCATCCCGATGCATGGCGAGCACATGCACCTGCGCGAACATGCCAAGCTGGCCGAGGCGCGCGGCATCCATTCGGTCGTGGCGACCAACGGCACCATGCTGGACCTGACCGGCGACGCGCCGCGCGTGGTGGACCAGGTCGACACCGGCCGGCTGTATCTGGACGGCACCGTGCTGATCGGCGCTATGGACGGGGTGGTGCGCGACCGCATCCGCATGGCGCTGAACGGCCATGCCATGGTCTCGATCATCATCGACGAGGACGACAGCCCGCTGCCCGACGCCTGGGTCGAGCTTTCCGGCCTGCCCGAGACCGGCCGCGCCGGCGTGCCGCTGGCCCGCAGCATCGAATCGGACTTGGCGAGCTTTCTGGAACGCGCCGACGACCGCATCGTGATGAACGACGACCGGCTGGAAGAGGCGATCCGCAAGATCACCCGCCAGGTCTCGATGGAAGAGATCGGCAAGAAGCCCGAGGTGACGGTGGTGATCTCGCGCCTGGCGGCGGAATGACTTGACCTCGCCCCGCGCCCAAGGCATGGGCGCGGGCATGAGCGAATTCGACCCGACCCCTCCGCGCCGCAACTTCTACGGCCGCCGCCACGGTAAGACCCTGCGCCAGTCGCAGAAGGGCTATCTGTCCGAGGACCTGGGCGAGTTGCGCCCGCGCGGCATCACCCATGCCGAGAACCCGGAACGCAAGCCGCTGGGCCCGGCCACGATCTTCGGCGACGACCGCCCGGTCTGGCTGGAGGTCGGCTTCGGCGGCGGCGAGCACATGGTGCACATGGCGGCCCGCTATCCGCAGATCGGCATCATCGGCTGCGAGCCCTTCATCAACGGCGTCGCCATGCTCTTGGGCAAGATCCGTGCGGCGGGGGTGCGGAACGTCAGCGTCCATCCCGGCGACGCCCGAGACCTGATGGACGTGCTGCCCGAGGCCTCGATCAGCAAGGCGTTCCTGAATTATCCCGATCCCTGGCCCAAGGCGCGCCACCACCGCCGCCGCTTCGTCACGCCCGAGCATCTGCTGCCGCTGGCGCGGGTGATGAAGCCCGGCGCCGAGTTCCGGGTCGCGACCGACATCCCCGACTATGTCCGCCAGACGCTGGAAGAAGTGCCGCCCGCCGGCTTCGATCTGGTGCATGAGGGGCCGCAGCCCTGGGAGGACTGGCTGTCCACCCGCTATGAGCAGAAGGCCCTGCGCGAGGGCCGGGCGCCGCATTACGTCACCTTCCGCCGCCAAGGCTGATTGCGCCCGCACGCCGCGACCGCTATCACCTTGCGCGTGAAGCCAAGGGGGTCCGCCATGTCACATTCCGCCGAACCGCTGCCGATGACTGCCCGCGCCTCGGGCCCGCTGCGGGGCGAGGCGCAGGTGCCGGGCGACAAGTCGATCAGCCATCGCGCGCTGATCCTGGGCGCGCTGTCGGTGGGCGAGACCCATATCACCGGCCTGCTGGAGGGCCAGGACGTGCTGGACACCGCAAAGGCGATGCAGGCCTTCGGCGCCCAGGTCGAGCGGCTGGGGATCGGCGAATGGAAGGTCAACGGCATCGGCGTCGGCGGCTTTGCCGAGCCCGAGGGCGTGATCGACTGCGGCAACTCGGGCACCGGTGTGCGGCTGATCATGGGCGCCATGGCGACGACGCCGATCACGGCGACCTTCACCGGCGACGCCAGCCTGTCGCGCCGGCCGATGGGGCGCATCACCGACCCGCTGGAGCTTTTCGGCGCGCAGATCACCGCGCGCGAGGGCAAGCGCCTGCCGGTCACCATCAAGGGCGCCGCCGAGCCGGTGCCGGTGCGCTACAAGACGCCCGTGGCTTCGGCGCAGATCAAGTCGGCGGTGCTGCTCGCCGGCCTCAACGCACCGGGCGAGACCGTAGTGATCGAATCCGAGCCGACCCGGGACCATACCGAGCGGATGCTGACGGGCTTCGGCGCGACTATCACGACCGAGATCACCGACGAGGGCCGCGTCATCACCCTGCAAGGCCGCCCCGAACTGAGGCCGCAGCCGGTCGCGGTGCCGCGCGACCCGTCCAGCGCCGCCTTCCCGGTGGTGGCGGCGCTGATCGTGCCGGGATCCGAGGTTCGGGTGCCGGGCGTCAGCCGCAACCCGACCCGCGACGGGCTTTACGTCACGCTTCTGGAAATGGGCGCCGACATCGGTTTCGAGAACCCGCGCGAAGAAGGCGGCGAGCCGGTCGCCGACCTGCTGGTGCGCCATTCCGCGCTGAAGGGCGTGACGGTGCCGCCCGCACGCGCCGCCAGCATGATCGACGAATTCCCGATCCTCTCGGTCGTCGCCTGCTTCGCCGAAGGGCCGACCGTCATGCAGGGCGTCCATGAGCTGCGGGTCAAGGAAAGCGACCGCATCGCGGCGATGGAGGCCGGGCTGATCGCCAACGGCGCCCGCGTGAGATCGACCGAGGACAGCATGACGGTGCATGGCAGCGGCGGGCTTGCCGGCGGCGGAGCGCCGGCCGCGACCCATCTCGACCATCGCATCGCCATGTCCTTCCTAGTCGCCGGCCTTGCGTCGGAGCAGCCGATCAGCGTCGACGACGCCAGCCCTATTGCCACGTCCTTCCCGGACTTCCTGCCGCTGATGCAGGGCCTCGGCGCCCGGATCGATTGATCCGCCGTGGCCGGGGGCTGTCTGCCCCCGGACCCCCGAGGATATTTTTCCACAAAAGAAGCGGGGAGGCGCGTCGAGTGCGTCTTTCCGTTTTTCAAATACCCATGCTGAGCGAGAAGCCGATGCGGCCTCAGCCCTTTTTCTCGGCTTCCGGATAGCCAATTCCGGCCAGGGCATCGCGGATCTCGTCCAGGATGGCCGGGTCGTCGATGGTCGCCGGTGCCTTGAACGGCTGCCCGTCGGCGATCTTGGCCATGGTCGCGCGCAGGATCTTGCCCGAGCGGGTCTTGGGCAGCCGATCGACCACGCAGGCCGATTTGAAGGCCGCGACCGGGCCGATCTTGTCGCGCACCAGCCGCACGACATCCGAGACCACCTTGTCATGGGGCGTCGCCACGCCGGCCTTGAGGCACAGGAAGCCAACGGGTGCCTGGCCCTTGAGACTGTCCGCCACGCCGATCACGGCGCATTCCGCCACGTCGGGATGCGAGGCCAGCACCTCCTCCATCGCCCCGGTGGACAAGCGGTGACCGGCGACGTTGATCACGTCGTCGGTGCGGGCCATGATGTAGAGATAGCCGTCCTCGTCGATATAGCCAGCGTCGCCGGTCTCGTAATAGCCCGGGAAATGGTCGAGGTAGCTTTTGCGGAAGCGGCCTTCCGCGTTCCACAGGGTCGGCAAGGTGCCGGGCGGCAGCGGCAGCGTGATGGCGATGGCGCCGAGCGTGCCGGCCGGGACCGGATTGCCGCCCTCGTCCAGCACCTGCACGTCATAGCCCGGCATGGGCACCGAGGGGCTGCCGGGCTTGGTGGGCAGGGTCTCGATGCCGATGGGATTGGCGGCGATGGCCCAGCCGGTCTCGGTCTGCCACCAGTGGTCGACCACCGGCACGCCCAGGTGCTCCTGCGCCCATTTCACCGTGTCGGGGTCGGCGCGCTCGCCGGCCAGGAACAGCGCCTGCAGGTCGTGCAGCTTGTAGCGGCGGATCCATTCGCCGTTCGGATCCTCGCGGCGGATGGCACGCAGGGCGGTGGGGGCTGTGAAGAAGCTCTTGATGCGCTGGTTCTGGATGATGCGCCAGAAGACGCCCGGGTGCGGCGTGCCGACCGGCTTGCCCTCGAAGACCAGGGTGGTCGCGCCGGCGATCAGCGGGCCATAGCAGATATAGCTGTGGCCGACGACCCAGCCCACGTCCGAGGCGGCCCAGAAGCGGTCGCCGGGGCCGATGTTGTAGATATTGGTCATCGACCATTGCAGCGCCACCAGATGGCCGGCGGTATGGCGCACCACCCCCTTGGGCTGGCCGGTGGTGCCCGAGGTATAGAGGATATAGGCCGGGTGGTTGCCCTCGACCGGCACGCAGTCGACAGGTTTCACGCCGTATTGGAAGCCGTGCCAGCTGAAGTCGCGGCCCTCGACCAGCTTGGCGACCTCTTGCTCGCGCTGGAATATCACGCAAAACTCGGGCTTGTGCTCGGCCATGTCGATGGCGGCGTCCAGCAGCGGCTTGTAATGCACCACCCGGTTGGGTTCGAGCCCGCAGGAGGCGGCGATGATCGCCTTGGGCCGGCAATCGTCGATGCGCACCGCCAGCTCGCTGGCCGCGAAGCCGCCGAAGACGACCGAGTGGATGGCGCCCAGGCGGGCGCAGGCCAGCATCGCCTCCAGCGCCTCGGGGATCATCGGCATGTAGATGATGACGCGGTCGCCCTTTTCGACGCCGCGCATCCGCAGCGCGCCGGCCAGCGAGGCGACGCGGTCCTGCAGCTGCTTGTAGGTGATGCCCTTGGAGGACAGGGTGATCGGGCTTTCGTGCTGGATGGCGATCTGGTCGCCGCGCCCGGCCAGCACGTGGCGGTCCACCGCGTTCCAGCAGGTGTTGACCATGCCGTCCGAGAACCATTCGTAGATCGGGGCCTGGTCGTCGAACAGCGCCTTCGAGGGCTTGCGGTCCCAGTCGATGGCCTCGGCCGCCTGCATCCAGAATCCGTCGGGATCGGCCTGCCAGCCGGCATAGATCTCGCGATAGCCCATAACTGCTCCTCCTGCCCAATTCAGCCGCGATCTAGGCGCGGGGCAGGCGAAGCGGCAAGGCTGTTAACGGCGAAACTGGCGCAGAATTTTGCAGAAACTGTCTCGGAATCGAGCTTTGGTTTGCAAAGCGGACCATTCTTTGCGTCGGCAGGAAAAATGCGCGGCATTTTGCAAATGCCGCGCATACCGGTCCGAATCAGCGGTAATGGCCGACCGGGGTGCCGGCGATGGCGCTCATGTTCAAGAGGCCGCGGGTGGTGATCGACGGGGTCACGATATGGGCGCGGTTGCCCATGCCCATCAGGATCGGCCCCACCTCCAGCCCGTTCGCCTTCATCTTCAACGCGTTCCGCACCCCCGAGGCCGAGTCGGTGCTGGAAAAGATCAGCACGTTCGCCGCGCCGTCGATGCGCGAATCCGGCAGCAGCCGTTCGCGGATCGCCGGATCCAGCGCCGAATCGACCTGCATCTCGCCGTCGAAGGTGAAATCGACGCCGCGAGCGTCCAGGATCGCCATCGCCTCGCGCATCTTCTGGCCGGAGGTGGAATCGAGATTGCCGAACTGCGACTGGCTGCACAGCGCCACCTTGGGCGTCACGCCGAAGCGGCGGACGTGGCGGGCGGCGCCAATGACGGTTTCGGCCACCTGCTCGGGCGTCGGGTTCGCATGCACCTGGGTGTCGGCGATGAACAGCGGCCCGTCTTCCAGGATCAGCAGCGACAGCGCGCCATGCGGGCGCAGCCCGTCGCGGGCCAGGATCTGGGTGATGTAGTTCAGGTGCCAGCTGTATTGGCCGAAGGTGCCGCAGATCAGGCTGTCCGCCTCGTCCCGGTGCACCATGACCGCGCCGATGGCGGTGGTGTTGGTGCGCATGATCGCCCGGGCGATGTCGGGGGTGACGCCCTGGCGCGCCATCAGCTGGTGATAGGTTTCCCAGTAATCGCGATAGCGCGGGTCGTTTTCGGGGTTCACGATCTCGAAGTCGCGGCCGGGCCGGATCGGCAGGCCGGCGCGTTCGGCGCGCATCTCGATCACCTCGGGCCGGCCGATCAGGATCGGCGCGTCGGTGGTTTCTTCCAGCATGGCGTTCGCGGCGCGCAGCACGCGCTCATCCTCGCCCTCGGCAAAGACGATGCGGCGGTTGGCGGTCGCCGCCGCCTCGAAGATCGGCCGCATGATCATCGCCGAGCGGAAGACCGAGCCGTCCAGCTTGCGCTTGTAGGCGGCGATGTCGTCCAGCGGCCGGGTGGCGACGCCGGTTTCCATCGCGGCCTTGGCGACGGCGGTCGAGACCACGCCGATCAGCCGCGGGTCGAAGGGCTTCGGGATCAGGTATTCGGCGCCGAAGCTCAGCGTCTCGCCGCGATAGGCCATGGCGGCCTCGGCCGAGGTGGTGGCACGGGCCAGCGCCGCGATGCCCTCGATGCAGGCCAGCTGCATCTCGTCGTTGATCGTGGTCGCGCCCACGTCCAGTGCGCCCCGGAAGATGAAGGGGAAGCACAGCACGTTGTTGACCTGGTTCGGATAGTCCGAGCGGCCGGTGGCGATGATCGCCTGCGGTGCCACGGCGCGGACGTCCTCGGGCAGGATTTCGGGCGTGGGGTTGGCGAGCGCGAAGACGATGGGGCGCGCGGCCATCTTCGCCACCATCTCGGGCTTGAGCACCCCGGGACCCGAAAGGCCCAGGAACAGGTCGGCGCCCTCGATCGCCTGATCCAGCGTGCGCAGGTCGGATTTCTGCGCGTATTCGGCCTTTTGCGGCGTCATCTGGGTTTCGCGGCCCTGATAGACCAGGCCGTCGATGTCGCAAAGCCAGACGTTCTCGCGCCGGACGCCCAGCTTCAGCAGCATGTTCAGGCAGGCGATGCCGGCCGCGCCGCCGCCGGTCGAGACGACCTTGATGTCCTCGAACTTCTTGCCGGCGATATGCAGCGCGTTGGTCGCGGCGGCGCCGACCACGATGGCGGTGCCGTGCTGGTCGTCGTGAAAGACCGGGATGTTCATCCGCTCGCGGCAGATCTTTTCCACCACGAAGCAGTCGGGGGCCTTGATGTCTTCCAGGTTGATGGCGCCGAAGGTCGGCTCCAGCGCGCAGACGATCTCGGCCAGCCTTTCGGGGTCGGCCTCGTTCACCTCGATGTCGAAACAGTCGATATTGGCGAATTTCTTGAACAGGACCGCCTTGCCCTCCATCACCGGCTTCGAGGCGATGGCGCCGATATTGCCCAGCCCCAGCACGGCGGTGCCGTTCGAGACTACGGCGACCAGGTTGCCGCGCGCGGTATAGCGGGCGGCGGTGGCGGGGTCGGCCTTGATTTCCAGGCAGGCCTCGGCCACGCCGGGCGAATAGGCGCGGCTCAGGTCGCGGCCGTTGGCAAGCGGTTTCGTCGCCCGCACCTCGAGCTTACCCGGTCGCGGGAATTCGTGATACTCAAGTGCCGCCTGTCTGGCGTTGTCCTGCCGGCGTTCTTCCATGGCCAGACCCCTCCCTCTGCAAGATGGTTCAGCGTTAAACTATTTTTTCCGCGACGAACAGGGGGCATTGCGGCAAGGGGCGGCGCCGTGCCGGACTTGCATCGCGAAGGACGCGGGCGCAAAGTCCGAAACGGGGTCGAGACAGCGGAAAGGCACGGGCAATGACGCTTCTGGATGCGGCGCGCGAGGTGCGGGAAAGGGCCTATGCGCCCTATTCCCGGTTCAAGGTGGGCGCGGCGGTGCGCGGCGCCTCGGGCGCGGTCTATCAGGGCTGCAACGTCGAGAACGTCGCCTATCCCGAGGGCACCTGCGCCGAGGCCGGCGCCATCGCGCTGATGGTCGCCTCGGGCGAGACCGAGCTGGTCGAGGTCGCGGTGATCGCCGACAGCCCGACCCCGGTGCCGCCCTGCGGCGGCTGCCGGCAGAAACTGGCCGAATTCGGCCGCGCCGATACGCCGGTGCTGCTGGCGACGGTGCAGGGCGCCCGGCTGGCCACCACCATCGGCGAGCTGCTGCCCGGGCGCTTCGACATCTCGCATCTGTCGGGCACGGAATGAGCCCCGATCCTCGTCCGGTGATCGCCGCCGTCCGCGACGGGCGCGGGCTGGACGAGGCGGGCGCGGCGCTGATCGCGCGCGGGCTGGCGGACGGTTCGGTCAGCGACGCCCAGGCCGCCGCCTTTGCCATGGCGGTGCTGCTGCAGGGGCTGGACGCGCGCGGCCGGGTGGCGCTGACCCGGGCCATGCGCGATTCCGGCACGGTGCTGCGCTGGGACCTGCCCGGGCCGGCGGTGGACAAGCATTCGACCGGCGGCATCGGCGACACGGTCAGCCTGGTGCTGGCGCCGGTGGTCGCCGCTTGCGGCGCATTCGTGCCGATGATCTCGGGGCGCGGGCTGGGCCATACCGGCGGCACGCTGGACAAGCTGGAGGCGATCCCCGGCTTTCGCTGCGCGCTGGACCGGCAGGCGTTCCGCCGCGTGGTGGCCGAGGTCGGCTGCGCCATCGTCGCCGCGGGGCCCGAGTTGGCGCCGGCCGATGCCCGGCTCTATGCGATTCGCGACGAAAGCGCGACGGTGGGGTCGATCGACCTGATCACCGCCTCGATCCTGTCCAAGAAGCTGGCGGCGGGGCTGGACGCGCTGGTGCTGGACGTGAAGCAGGGCTCGGGCGCCTTCCTGCGCGGTCCGGATGCGGGCCTGGCGCTGGCCCGGGCGCTGGTCGGCGCGGCCCATGGCGCCGGCTGCCGGGTGCGCGCCTATGTGACCGACATGGACCAGCCGCTGGCGCGCGCCGCCGGCAATGCGCTGGAACTGCGCGAGGCCATCGCCGTGCTGACCGGTGGCACCGGCGCGCTGCGCGACCTGTCGCTGGCGCTGTCCGAGGCCGGCCTCGGCCTTGTGGGCCTATCCGGTGCGGCCGAGGCGCTGGCCGGCGGCCATGCCGCCGAGCGCTTCGCCCGCATGGTCGCGGCCCAGGGCGGGCCGGCCGACCTGCTGGAACACCCCGACCGCTATCTGCCGTCGGCGCCCGTGGTGCTGCCGATCCCGGCACGGGGCCGCGTCGCCGCCATCGACACCGAGGCGCTGGGCCATGCCGTCGTCGCATTGGGCGGTGGCCGGCTGTATTCGGGCGACCGGATCGACCCGCGCGTAGGGCTTGCGGATCTGTTGCGCATCGGCGAAGAGGCGGGCCCCGACCGTCCGCTGGGCTTTGTCCATGCCGCCTCGGATGCGGCGGCGCGGGCGGCGGTCGCCACCGTCCAGGCCGCCTATCTGATCGGCGACGGTGCCGCGCCCGGCCCCCTGATCCGCTGTGAGGTTTCGCCCGATGACTGACAGACGCGCCTTCCTGATCGTGATGGATTCCGTGGGGATCGGCGGCGCGCCCGACGCGGCGGAATATTTCAACGAAGGCCGCCCCGATACCGGCGCCAATACGCTGGCCCATATCGCGCAGGCGCGGCCCTTGCACATGCCGAACCTGGACGCGCTGGGCCTGGGTGCCGCCATCCGGCTGGCCAGCGGCGAGGATGCGCCCGGCCTCGGCGCCCCGCCGCAGGGGCTCTGGGGCGCCGCGACCGAGATCTCGCGCGGCAAGGACACCCCCTCGGGCCATTGGGAGATCGCCGGCGTCCCGGTGCCGTGGGAATGGCATTACTTTCCGGACACCCGTCCCGCCTTTCCGCCCGACCTGAGTGCCCGCATCGCCCGCGCCGCGGGCACCGGCGGCATCCTCGGCGACGAATACGCCTCGGGGACCGAGATCATCGACCGCCTGGGGGCCGAGCATCTGCGCAGCGGCCGGCCGATCTGCTATACTTCGGTCGACAGCGTGCTGCAGATCGCCGCGCATGAAGAGGCGTTCGGCCTGGAGCGCCTGTATCGGCTTTGCGAGGAGGTCGCGGCCATGGTGCATCCGATGCGCCTGGGCCGGGTCATCGCCCGGCCCTTCACCGGTACGCCGGGCGATTTCCGCCGCACGCCCAACCGCCGCGACTATGCCATCGCGCCGCCCGGCCGGACGCTGCTCGACGTCGCGCACGGGGCGGGGCGCGTGACCCATGCCGTCGGCAAGATCGGCGACATCTTCTCGCATCGTGGCATTTCGCATCTGCACAAGGGCCAGTCCGACGCCGACTTGGCCGAGCATCTGGTCCGGCTGGCGGATCGGGCCGAGCCGGGCAGCCTGACCTTTGCCAATCTGGTCGAATTCGACAGCGCCTTCGGCCATCGGCGCGACGTGGCGGGCTATGCGGTGGCGCTGGAATGGTTCGACGGCGTGGCGGGACGGGTGCTGGCGCGGCTGCGGCCTGGCGACCTGGCGATCTTTACCGCCGACCACGGCAACGACCCGACCTGGCACGGCACCGACCACACGCGTGAGCGGGTGCCGGTGCTGGGCTGGGGCTATGGCGCCCGCGCGGTCGGGCTGGTCGGCTATGCCGACATCGGCGCCTCGGTCGCGGCGCATCTGGACCTGCCGCCGGTCGGGCCGGGGAGGTCGTTTCTGTGAAATCCGTCAAGAAGGTCGAACTGCACCTGCATGTCGAAGGCGCCGCGCCGCCGGGGCTGATCCGCGCGCTGGCGGCGGAAAAGCACCAGGACCTTGGCGGCATCTTCGATGAGCGCGGCGGCTATTCCTACAAGGGTTTCAAGGATTTCCTGCGCGTCTATGAAGCCGCCTGCTCGGTCCTGACCACACCGCGCGACTATGCGCGGCTGGTGTCCGACGTATTGGCCGAATGCGCGGAACAGGGCGCGATCCATGTCGAGCTTTTCGTCTCGCCCGAGTTCTGCGGCGGCGCGGACCTGTCGGCGTGGCGCGACTATCTGGCCGCGATGGAAGAGGTGGCCGGGGTCGCCGAACGGCAAGGCATCTCCAGCCGCGCCGTGCTGACCGCGATCCGGCATCTCGGCCCGGATCGCGCGCGGAAAACCGCGCTTTGCGCCGCCGAGACCATGGGCCCATGGGTCGCGGGTTTCGGCATCGGCGGCGGCGAGGACGCGGGCGAACTGCCGGATTTCGCCTGGTCCTTCGACTGCGCGCGCGAGGCCGGGCTGGGCCTGACCGCCCATGCCGGCGAATGGCGCGGTCCCGAAAGCATCCGCGACGCGCTGGCCCTGGGCGTGACCCGCATCGGCCACGGCATCCGCGCCGTCGAGGACCCGCAGCTGGTCCGCGACCTCGCCGAGCGCGGCATCACGCTGGAAATCTGCCCCGGCTCCAACGTGGCGCTGGGCATCGTGCCGTCGTGGTCCGCCCATCCCATCGCCCGGCTGGCCGACGCGGGGGTGCGGGTCACCGTCTCGACCGACGATCCGCCGTTTTTCCGCACCAGCTTGTCGCATGAATATCAGAGGCTTGCCGACGCTTTCGGCTGGGCCGAGGCCGAATTCCGGCAGATGAACCTCTGGGCCGTCGATGCGGCCTTCTGCGACGAGACCACCAAGACACGCCTGCGAAAGGAACTGACATGAGCCAGCATCTGACCATCGTCACCCACCCCCTGGTCCAGCACAAGCTGACGATCATGCGCCAGAAGGAGGTCTCGACCGCCGGCTTCCGCCGCCTGCTGCGCGAGATCAGCCTGCTGCTGGCCTATGAGGTCACGCGCGAGCTGGAACTGACCGAGATCACCATCGAGACCCCGCTGTGCAAGATGCAGGCCCCGACGCTGGAGGGCAAGAAACTGGCGCTGATCTCGATCCTGCGGGCCGGGAACGGGCTTCTGGACGGCATCCTGGAACTGATTCCCGGCGCGCGGGTGGGCTTCGTCGGGCTTTACCGCGACCCCGAGACGCTGCGGCCGGTCGAATATTACTGCAAGGTGCCGAAGGAACTGGACGCGCGCATGACCATCGTGGTCGATCCGATGCTGGCCACCGGCAACTCCTCGGTCGCGGCCATCGACATGCTCAAGGAACGCGGCGCGAAAAACCTGCGATTCTTGTGCCTTCTGGCCGCGCCCGAGGGGGTCGAGCGGATGCGGCAGGCCCATCCCGACGTGCCGATCTTCACCGCCGCGCTGGACCAGCGGCTGGACGATCACGGCTATATCGTGCCCGGCCTGGGCGATGCCGGCGACCGCATGTTCGGCACGAAATAGGCCGGCGTTAACCGGGCCTTCAGGGCTTTGGGTCTATCACCGTCCCGAAGGGCCGATTCGGGGACGGGACGATGCTGTGGATTCTGCGGGTGATGCTGGTCTTGCTGCCGGGGCTTGCGCTGGCCCAGGACCTGCGCCCGGCCGAAGAGCCGCCGGCGGATTTCTTTGCGCGCCAGTATATCGACAGCAAGGGCTGCGTCTTCCTGCGCGATGAGGGCGGCGGATGGCAGCCCCGCGTCTCGCGCGACGGCACGCCGATCTGCGGCTATCCGCCGACGCTGTCCGCGCGCGGGCTGGACGGCAAGCCGAGGTTGCGCGCGCTGGACCCGAATGCCGGCCGCAGCCGGGCCGAACTGCTGGAAGAGGCGCTGTCGCAGACCGTCATCACCCAGGTCCGCCCGGGCGAGCTGGCCAGCGACCCGCAACCGATGGAGAAACTGCCTGACCTGGGGCCGGAACCCATGGCCTCGGGCCCAGCCGAGGATTTGCGCGCCGCCGTCGCCGCCGCGCCGTCGGTGCGCCAGGGTATGGGCGGCGGGCTGAAGCCGAACCTGCGGCTTTGCGAACTGCTGGGCTACGACGGCAAGGTCGGGCCTGCCCGGCTGGGCAGCGACCCGTCCCAGGGCTATTGCGACTCGCTGCCCGATGCGGATCTGTCGCGGCTGAGCTTCATGCGTCCCATCGGCAGCGGCACCGATCCGGCGCTGTCACCCGCGGCCACAGCGCAAACCGAAGCCACGGCGGCGGCACCGCCCGCTTCGGGCAAGCAGGTCGAGAAAAAAGCCTCGCCCCCGGCAGTCGAAGCGGCGGCGAAACCGATGGACGCGTCGCCTTCCAAATCCGACCGGATTACGGCCAAGCCGGCAAAGACCAGAGACCAAGCCTCCCCAGCCTCGGCGCGAACCGCCCAGGCGGATGCGAAGGACCCTGTGGCCAAAGGCGCGGATGCGCCTGCAAAGAGCGCTGTCGCCACGGTCGCGAATACGCCTAAAACGCAGACGCCGGGTTCGGCGGGCATGATCCCGGCCGGGGCGCGCTATGTGCAGCTGGGGACCTTCGGCAACCCCGGCAATGCCGATCGCGCGATGCAGCGGGTGGCGGCGTTGGGCTATCCGGTCCTGCGCGGCAAGGACAGGGTTGGCGGGCGCGAGATGCAGGTCATCATGGCCGGCCCGTTCACGGATCGCGAAAGCATCGTGCGGGCGCTGGATGCCATCCGCCGTGCCGGGTTCCGCGACGCCTTTGCGCGTTAAGGCGCTATTGGTCGCAGATTTCCTGCAGCGCGATCCATTCGCGGTCGCTCAGCACCGGCTTCGGAACGGCGGTGCGGAAGGGATCGGCCTCGATCAGCCCCAGCACCGCCTCTCCGGTCGGATCCAGCGAGCGGGCATAGGGTTCGCTGGAAATGCCGGCGCGGGTGAAATAGGCCAGCAGCTGCTCGTCGTCGGGACGCGGCACCGGATCGGCCAGCAGCGTCTCGCCATAGCCCGACAGCGATTTTCGGGGCAGGGTGCCGGCGGTGAGCAGGTGGAAGGTGGCGCGCGGCCCGGCATAGCGCAGCGCGGCCAGCATCGGGTCGTTCTCGACCGCCGCGGCCTGGGCGGCCAGGATATGGCCGGCGGCGACCTCGGGGGAAAGCTGGCCCTCGATCAGGTCCTCGCCGACCACCGTGATCGGGCCGGGCAGGCGGATCGCGCCGCGCAGGGTGGCGGGGACTACGGCGATCTGCGCCTCGGGGCCGATCAGCCGCAGCGCCAGTTTCTGGCGCACCATGTCGCCCGCGGGGCGCGAGCAGGGGTTGCCGGTGGTCTTGGCGATCTCGGACAGGATGATCCGCCCGATCTCGGCCCGCTGGGCGGGGGGCGCGATATCGGCGGCGTGGCGCACCAGCGCCGGAGGCACCCAGAACACCGCCAGGATGGTCATCACCGCCGCGGCGCCCAGCATCATCCCGCTGCGCAGGCGTCCGGGATGCGGCTTGCTGGCCTCGATGGCGCGATGCACCTTCGAGATGGCCGAGATCATCAGCTCGTCCTCGATCTCGACCTCTTCGCCGGCTTCGGGGCCGCCGGGCGCATAGCGGGCGGGCATCTTGCCGGGGTTCAGCCGCGTGACCGCCGGCAGCGACCAATGCGCCAGCGGCACCTCGGAGCGCGGATCGGTCAGCACCAGCGTCGCATCGCCGAACGAGACGATGACATCGCGCAGCTGCGATTTCGGCGTCTCGCGCCAGACGCCGGCGGCCTCGAGCCTTTGATACTGGTTCAGCGCTGTCATTCCTGCGCCATCGGCCTCCGCTGCCCTGTCCCGACCATAAGCCAAGCCCGGCGCCGGTCAACCAGCCCGCTTTTCAAGGAAATTCCCGACCGGCGCCAGAGGGGGAAATGCCGGAGGGCGACCGGGCGGATGCCGGGGCATCGAACGCCGCCCCCGTCCGAAACGGCCCCGCGCGGATTTGGCCGGGATGGGATCCGCACCCGTCCGTGCCCGGACCCCGGCGTTCCGCATGTCTCAGACGCTTTCGGGCACGGCCATGCCGCGTTCGCGGGCCAGGTCCCGGATGCGGTTCTGCAATTTCTCGAAGGCACGGACCTCGATCTGGCGGATGCGCTCGCGCGAGACATCATAGCGCGAAGACAGGTCCTCGAGCGTCATCGGATCGTCGCGCAGCCGGCGCTCCATCAGGATGTCCTTTTCGCGGTCGTTCAACACGTCCATGGCCGCGATCAGCATCTCGCGCCGCGCCGACAGTTCATCGGCCTCGGCGAAGGCTTCGGCCTGGTTGGCGCTGTCGTCCTCGAGCCAGTCCTGCCATTGCGAGGTCGATTCGCCGTCGCCCGAGCCCACGGTCGCGTTCAGCGATGCATCGCCGCCGGACAGCCGGCGGTTCATGTCGATGACTTCCTGTTCCGACACGTTCAGGTCATGGGCGATCTGGGCGACGTTTTCCGGCCGCAGGTCCCCCTCCTCCAGCGCACCCAGCTTGGACTTGGCCTTGCGCAGGTTGAAGAACAGCTTCTTTTGCGCGCTGGTCGTGCCCATCTTCACCAGCGACCAAGACCGCAGGATGTATTCCTGGATCGAGGCGCGAATCCACCACATCGCGTAGGTGGCGAGGCGAAAACCCTTTTCCGGGTCGAAGCGCTTGACCGCCTGCATCAGGCCGACGTTCGCTTCCGAGATCACCTCGGCCTGGGGCAGGCCATAGCCGCGGTAGCCCATGGCGATCTTGGCGGCCAGCCGCAGGTGCGAGGTGACCAGCTTCTGCGCCGCCTCGGGATCCTCGTGATCCGTCCAGCGCTTGGCCAGCATGTATTCCTCCTCCGGCTCCAGCAGGGGAAACTTGCGGATCTCCTGCAGGTAGCGGTTCAACCCCTGTTCGGGGCTGGGTGCCGGAAGTTGGGTGTAGTTCGCCATCTGAAATTTTCCCTGTCCCGCGCACAGGCGGGTTCATTATGAACGCTATCATGCCGGCGCGGGTTCCGTCAGGCGGCGTCTCCGCGCAATTTCGCCAGCAGCCCGGCCATGTCCGGCGGCGGCAGGCTGGAAAAGGCCAGCGCTTCGCCGCTGACCGGATGCTGAAAGCCCAGCTCGGCCGCGTGCAGCGCCTGGCGGGGGAAAGCCGCGACCGCCGCGGCGACCTCATCCCCCAGCGCGCGGGCCGAGGCGCGCCTGTTGCCACCATAGACCGGATCGCCGACCAGCCCCAGCCCGGCATGGGCCATATGCACGCGGATTTGATGCGTGCGGCCGGTTTCCAACCGGCATTCCACCAGCATCACGGCGGGCGGCGTGCCGAATGTCTCCAGCAGCCGCGCCCGCGTCACCGCATGGCGGCCGTTCTGAAAGCTGACCGCCTGCCGCTGGCGGTCGGTCGGGTGCCGGCCCAGCAGGGTGGTGATGCGCAGCACTCTCCCCGGTTCGAACGCGAGGCCGGGCAGGCCGCGCAGCCGGGCGTCGGCCGGGTCGATCAGCCCATGCGCCAGCGCCAGATAGCGCCGATGCGCGGAATGGTCGGCGAATTGCCGGGCCAGCCCCTGGTGGGCGCGGTCGGTCTTGGCCACGACCAGAAGGCCCGAGGTCTCCTTGTCGATGCGGTGCACGATGCCGGGCCGCGCGGCGCCGCCGATGCCCGACAGGCTGTCCGCGCAATGGTGCAGCAGCGCGTTGACCAGCGTGCCCGAGGGCGCGCCGGGCGCGGGATGGACCACCATGCCGGCAGGCTTGTCCACGACGATCAACTCGTCGTCCTCATAGGCGATCGCCAGCGGGATCGCCTCGGGGCGGGCGTCCAGCGTCTCGGGTGCGCCGATCTCGACCAGATAGTCGCCGGTCTCGGCCCGGGCCTTGCCGTCGGTCACCGGACCCGAGGGGCCGCGCACCGCGCCCTCGGCGATCAGTTTCGCCAGGCGCGAGCGCGACAGCGCCGCCTGCTCTGGCGCGCAAAGTGCAAGCGCCTTATCAAGCCGGTCGGAAAGACCTTCGGGAATGGTGATGAGGATGTCGGCCATGGCGCGGGATGATAGGGCGGATGCGGGGCCAGAGGAAGCGCTGCCGATGCTGCGCTGGCTGCGCTTCCTGGTGACCGCGCTGGCGGCGGTGATGGGTCTGGGCGTGCTGGTGATCGCGGCGCTCTTGTGGCTGCGGCTCTCCGAGGCGCCGTTGCCGGAACTGCCCGACAGCGTCGCCCTGCCCGAGGGCGCCAAGCCCGCCGCCGTCACCTTCGCCCGCGACTGGCTGGTCGTGGTGACGGAAGGCGGCGAGGTGCTGCTTTACGACAGGCAGGGCCGGCTGCGCGAACGGGTTCAGCCCTGAGCCTTCAGCGCCTCGATCTCGGCCCGCAGCTCGGCATTCTCGGCCCGGGCCTTGATCGCCATCTCGCGCACGGCCTCGAATTCCTCGCGCGTCACGAAGTCGCGCTCGGCCAGCCAGCGGTCGATCCAGCCGTTGAAGGCGGCCTGCGCCTCGTCCTTGGCGCCCTGGGCCACGCCCATGGCATTGGTCATCAATTTCGAGAGATCGTCGAGAAAGCGGTTGTTCGCGGTCATGGCGGGCCTTTCGGTTCAGCGTTGCCCCCTATATGGCCCCGGGGGCGCGGCTGTTCAATCGGCCTTGGGCGGGGCGGTTGACACCCGCCGCCCCCCGCGTAGCCTGCGCGCCGAACCCGTCGAGGAGCCCATGATCCCTTTCCCGAACATTTCGCCCGAGATCTTTACCATCCATCTTTTCGGCATGGAGTTCTCGCTGCGCTGGTATGCGCTGGCCTATCTGGTGGGGCTGCTGGTCGGCTGGCGGATCGTGGTGGCGCTGATGCGGCGCCCGCGGCTGTGGGGCGACGCCGCGCCGATGCGGCCGGAACAGGTCGAGGAGCTGCTGACCTGGGTGATCCTGGGCGTGGTGCTGGGCGGCAGGCTGGGCTTCGTGCTGTTCTATGAGCCGGCCTATTACCTGGCCAACCCCGGCATGATCCCGGTGCTGTGGCATGGCGGCATGTCCTTCCACGGCGGTTTCCTGGGCGTGGTGCTGGCCTCGTGGTGGTTCTGCCGGCGCCACGGCATCCCGGCGCTGCGGCTGGCCGACGCGCTGTCGGTGGCGACGCCCATCGGGCTGGGGCTGGGCCGGATCGCGAATTTCATCAATGCCGAGCTGTGGGGCCGGCCGACCGACGCGCCCTGGGGGGTGATCTTCCCGGGCGAGGCGGCGCAAAGCTGCCCCGGCGTCACCGGGCCCTGCGCCCGTCACCCCAGCCAGCTTTACGAGGCCGGGCTGGAGGGCATCCTGCTGGCGCTGGTCCTGTTCCTGCTGGTCCGCGCCGGCGGCTTGCGGCGGCCCGGGCAGGCGTTGGGGGTCTTCGTCATGGGCTACGGCCTGTCGCGCTTCGTGGTCGAGTTCTTCCGCCAGGCGGACGCGCAATTCATCACCCCCGACAACCCGCTGGGCCACGTGCTGGGCGGGCCGGTCTGGGGCGTCAGCATGGGGCAGCTGCTGTCGCTGCCCATGGTCCTGATCGGGCTGGCGTTCCTGCTGCGGGCGCGGGCGCGGCCGGCCGTGCCTGAACCCGCATGACGCCCCTGGCCGGCATGATCGCGGCGCGGATCCGCATGTCGGGGCCGATGCGGCTGGACGACTACATGCGGCTGTGCCTGCTGCATCCCCGGCACGGCTATTACGCGACGCGCGATCCCTTCGGGGCGGCCGGCGATTTCACCACCGCGCCCGAGATCAGCCAGATGTTCGGCGAGATGATCGGCCTCGCCCTGGCGCAGGCCTGGCTGGACCAGGGCAGACCAGCACCCTTTGCGCTGGCCGAGATCGGGCCGGGCCGGGGCACGCTGATGGCCGACATCCTGCGCGCGATCCGCGTCGTCCCCGGCATGGCCGAGGCGGCTCGGGTGCATCTGGTCGAGGCCTCAGCCCATCTGCGCCAGATCCAGCGCGCGCGGCTGGGCGCGGTCGCGCATCTGGACGATGTCGCCGAACTGCCCGAGATGCCGCTGTTTCTGGTCGCGAACGAGTTCTTCGACGCGCTGCCGATCCGGCAGTTCCAGCGCAGCGCCGACGGTTGGGCCGAGCGCATGGTGACGCTGGACGACAGCGGCGCGCTTGCCCTGGGGCTTGGGCCCGCCCTGCCGGGTCCCGCCGCGCCCGAGGGGCAGATCCGCGAAACCTGCCCCGATGCCGGCCCCGTCGTCTCGGCCATCGCCGCCCGCATCGCCGGGCATGGCGGCTTGGCCATCGTCATCGACTACGGCGATTGGGACGGGCAGGGCGACACCTTCCAGGCCCTGCGCCGCCACCGCCCCGAGGATCCGCTGGCCCATCCCGGCGAGGCCGACCTGACCGCCCATGTCGATTTCGCGCCCCTGGCCGCGGCGGCGCGGGCGGCAGGGGTCCGCGCCTCGCGCAGGATCACGCAGGGCGATTGGCTGCTGCGGCTGGGAATCGCGCCGCGGGCCGAGCGGCTGGCCGCGGCCGGGGACGCCGGCGCCATGGCCGCGTTTCATCGCTTGACCGCGCCGGGGGAAATGGGTCACCTGTTCAAAGTTCTGGCCTTCTGGGCGCCCGGCGCGCCCGTGCCGCCCGGTTTCGAACCCTTGGAAAACTGATGCAGACCACGCTGGAAATCCTGACCCATCCTCTGCTCGACACGGTGCGGCACGGCTTTTTCACCCGCCGCGGCGGCGCCTCCTCGGGGCTGTTTTCCGGGCTGAACTGCGGCTTCGGCTCCAGCGATCAGGCCGAGATCGTGGCCATCAACCGCGCCCGCGTGGCCGAGGCGATGGGCGTGCCGCCCGGCCGGCTGGCGACCGTGCACCAGGTGCATTCGGCCGAGGTCGCCGTGCTGCGCGCGGGCGACGACCCCGCCGGTTTCACGCAGCTCCGCGCCGACGGCATCGTCACCGACCAGCCGGGGGTGGCCCTGGCGGTGCTGACCGCCGATTGCCAGCCGATCCTGCTGGCCGACCCGCAAGCGGGCGTGATCGGCGCCGTCCATGCCGGTTGGCGGGGGGCGCTGGCGGGGGTGATCGAGGCCGCCGTCTCGGCGATGCAGGACCTGGGCGCCGACCGCATCCGCGCGGTGATCGGCCCGACCATCAGCCAGCGGGCCTATGAGGTCAGCGAGGAGTTCATGGAGGAATTCCTGGTCGAGGATCCCGACTACCACCGCTTCTTCTCCGGCGGACCGAACGGGCGGCCGATGTTCGACCTGCCGTCCTTCGGCCTGATGCGGCTGCGCGACGCCGGGGTCGAGGCGGAATGGACCCGGCATTGCACCTATTCCGACCCGGACCGCTTCTTCTCCTATCGCCGCAGCACGCATCAGCATGAGGCGGACTACGGGCGGTTGATCTCGGCGATTGCGCTGTGATGCGACGGGATGCCTGAAGTGCGCGACCAGGGTCGCCGGGCGTTGATCTTGCCGGAAACGAGACGGGATGGGCGCACGGGTCCTGAGTTGCTGTCAGGCCCTCCGAAGGCGGGGTGCGATGACTGCTTCGCGGACATTGCTGCCGTTGGCACGCTGATCATAGCATCGGGTGCGCTGGCCTAGACAGGATGTCGGCAATCCACGGATCAGTATGATCCTTCACTGGGTCATCGCTTCCATCAGGGGTTCGAGGATACTCTCCGGCGTCGAATGCCTCATATATTTCGTAGAATGGTTGTGGGACGTGTCCGCCGTCCTCAACGCCATCGAGCCAGGCCCTCCACAGATAGTTCATGATGGAGTCACAGATCTGATAGCTAAGCATGTTAGCGGCATAGCGCTCAGCAATCATCAACCCAATCAGGTTGAAGAACTGATGATATTTTAGACCGCCAGCCCAAACCTCTATTTGTTTCGAGGGGATTATTTGGTGCGGCAGCGCGCGTGCTATCTCAATCATCTGGCCAAGCTGCAACTCAAGATCGTGGCCATGCTCGGATGCCTCGAATTCCATCATGTCTTTGGAAACTCCGCTAAGGTGAGACGCTATGCCGCTACATCGCAATGACAATAGTGCTTACCATTATCGTCCGCTAACGGCTCACCCCTTACCCCACCGCCGCCGCGCGCGCCTCGACCACCTCGAAGGGCACGCCCGGCTCGTCCTTGGCGCAGCGGATCACCAGCGAGGTCTTGACCGAGGCCACGTTCGGCGCCGAGGTCAGGCTTTCCGTCAGGAAGCGCTGGAAGCTCGGCAGGTCGGGCGAGACGCATTTCAGGATGAAGTCGATCTCGCCGTTCAGCATGTGGCACTCGCGCACCAAGGGCCAGTCGCGGCACAGCGCTTCGAAGGCCGAAAGGTCGCGTTCGGACTGACTCAGCAGGCGGACCATGGCAAAGACCTGCACCTCGAAGCCCAGTTCGCGGGGATCGATCTCGGCGTGATAGCCGCGGATATAGCCCATTTCCTCAAGCGCGCGCACGCGGCGCAGGCAGGGCGGGGCCGAGATGCCCACCCGCCGCGCCAGCTCGACATTGGTCATGCGGCCGTCGCCCTGAAGTTCTGCCAGGATTTTTCGGTCGATCTCGTCCAGTCTGGCGCCGCTCATCTGTTCCTCTTGGCCGGTCTGCCGGCCGAAATCATGCGGGAAGCTACCCCGCCGGGTCGTTGTGCGCAATATTCTTTCCGTGCCGGCGCCCGCGCGCGGGGTGGATTGCATGCGCTGGCGGGGGTGATTACCTAGGCGGCGCAACGCGAAAGGTCCAGTCCATGTCCCATGCCGCCGAAACCGCCGCCGAAACCGCGGGCGCCGTCCTGCCCGCCCATACCCGCGTGCTGATCGTGGGCTCGGGTCCGGCGGGTTATACCGCCGCCGTCTATGCGTCGCGCGCCATGCTGCATCCGGTGCTGATCCAGGGCTTGCAACCCGGCGGCCAGCTGACCATCACCACCGAGGTCGAGAACTGGCCCGGCGAGACCGAGATCCAGGGCCCCGACCTGATGGTCAAAATGGAGGCCCATGCCCGGGCCATGGGCGCGCGCATCTTTGTCGACACGGTGACGACGCTGGACCTGAAGGCGCGGCCCTTCGTCGCGGAACTGGACAGCGGCGCCCGGATCACCGCCGATGCGGTCATCCTGGCTACCGGCGCGCAGGCGCGCTGGCTGGGGCTGCAGAGCGAAGAGAAGTTCAAGGGCTTCGGCGTTTCGGCCTGCGCGACCTGCGACGGCTTCTTCTATCGCGGCCGCGAGGTGGTTGTGATCGGCGGCGGCAATACCGCGGTCGAGGAGGCGTTGTTCCTGACCAATTTCGCCAGCAAGGTGACGCTGGTGCATCGCCGCGACAGCCTGCGGGCGGAAAAGATCCTGCAAGAGCGGCTGTTCCGCAATCCCAAGGTCTCGGTGCTGTGGGACCACGGCCTGGTCGAGGTCGAGGGGACCGAGGCGCCCCTGGGCGTGACCGGGGTCCGGGTCCGGCATGTCGCCCAGGGGACCGAGCAGGTGATCCCCGCCGACGGGGTCTTTATCGCCATCGGCCATGCGCCGGCCTCGGAGCTGGTCGCGGGCCAGCTGGAGCTGCACAACGGCGGCTATGTCAAGGTCGAGCCGGGCAGCACCCGCACCTCGATCCCCGGCGTGTTCGCGGCCGGCGATCTGACCGACCACATCTATCGCCAGGCGGTGACCAGCGCCGGCATGGGCTGCATGGCGGCGCTGGACGCCGAGCGCTGGCTGGCCGAACACGACATGGCCGGCGCCCCCGACACCCATGGCGCCGAGATCCCCGCGTGAGCGGCTTCCCGGCGCTGCCCGAGCTTTACGTCACGCCCTCGGCCGCGCAGGGGCTGCGGGACGAGGCGGCGCGACGGCTGCAATGGGTGCTGTCGCCGGAGCAGATGCGCGACCTGGCTCTGCTGATGGACGGGGCGATGTTCCCGTTGCGCGGCTATCTGGCACAGGCCGATCATGCCGCGGTCGCCGCGGGCGGCCGGCTGGCCTCGGGCGCGTTCTGGCCGTTGCCGCTGGCGCTTGAGGTCTCGGCCGGCTTCGCCGCCACCCTGGAACCCGGCGAGGACATCGCGCTTTGCGCCCCCGACGGCGCGGTGCTGGCGATCCTGTCGGTGACCGATCGCTGGGGCGGCGATCCGCTGCTGCTGGGCGGGCGGGTGAAGGGGCTGGCGCCCCCGCCGGGCCGCGCGGCCGATCTGACCCCGAACGCGCTGCGGGCGTGGTTCCGCGCCGCGGGCTGCACCCGGGTGGTGGCTGAGCTGGGCACCGCCGTGACGCTGCGTCCGGACGCCGGTGCGGCGGTGGTGCTGCCGCTGGCGGGCGAGGCCGCCTGGCAGGCGATCGCGGCGCGCAACCATGGCGCCACGCATCTGGACACCGGCGGCGACGCCGCTTTGCGGGCCCTGGCCGCCGAGGTCGGCCTTGAACCGCTGGGCTGAATCCGCGTTGGGCGCGATGAAAGGAAAGCGCAGATGACCGAGCCTGTCCTGATCCTGACCATGAAATGGGGCACCCTCTATGGGGCCGACGACGTGAACCGGCTGTTCCGTCAGGTGCGCCGCCACCTGGCGCGGCCGCATCGCTTCGTCTGCTTCACCGACGACGCCCAGGGGCTCGACCCCGGCGTCGAGGCGCTGCCGCTGCCCGAGCTCGGCCTGCCCAAGGGCCACGGCGACACCCGCTGGCGCAAGCTGGCGCTGTTTCGCCGCGACCTGGGCGGTTTCGCGGGCATGACGGCGCTGTTTCTGGACCTGGACCTGGTGGTGGTGGACGACCTGGAGCCGTTCTTCGACCTGCCCGGCGAATTCTTCATCATCCGCGACGATGACCTGTTCCGGCCGAAGCCGCTGCGCAAGGTCAATCCGACGCGGGACCGCTTCCTGCATTCGGTCGGGAACTCCTCGGTCTTCCGCTATCGGGTCGGGGCGCATTCCTATGTCCTGGACGCCTATCTGGCCGATCCCGCGGCGGCCGCTGAAGGTTACGAGCACGAGCAGCAATTCCTGAGCGGTGAGCTCCTGAAACGCGGCCTTATGCAGTATTGGCCTAAGGGGCTTTGTGTTAGTTTCAAGAATGATTGCGTGCCGCGCAATTTTCGAAGTTATTTCCGTAATCCGGTGCTTCCTATGGGCGCCAGAATCGTGTTGTTTGCGGGGGCTCCGAAGATGGATGATGTGTTCTCGGGACGTGGAAACAAGTGGTATCGCCGAATTGGAGATATCGAATGGCTTCGCACTGCTTGGACCGCTGATTGAAAGCGTGCAGCGTAACGGAGAAACTGGGATGCACATCGTTACCGGATCGGATGATAATTATGTTCCAGGCGTTATGGTGCTGATTGCATCGACACTATGGCACAATCCTGGGGCGCATTTTACTATTCTGGATATGGGAATTTCTCGAGAGAATCGCGCTAGAATAGATCTTCTAGGAGAGAGATTGGGCGCGATAATTCATAGAATTGAAGTTGCGGAGGACCGGTTTAATAATCTATTTATTCGACGCGCCCATCTCAAGCGAAGCGCCTACCTTCGGTTGCTTATTCCTGAACTTCTACCTGATAGCGATCGTGTCATATATATGGATTGCGATATGGTTGTGACGGGTCGCTTGGAGGCGTTGGATCAAGTTCCTCTAGAAGCATACCCGATTGCGGCAGTCGCCTGTCCCTCGCCAGACCCCAGGGAACTCGCTGCGACTGAGACCAAGCTTGGAGAATATGTGAATTCTGGACTACTTGTCATGAACTTGCCCCTTTGGAGAAATGAGAATATCGCAGAGGCTTGTGAAAGGGCCCTTTCCGACCCGAGCTGCCCGCGACTGTGTGAGGATCAATCGGCGATAAATATTGTATGTCGCGGACGCGTCAAGCTATTGGATCCATGCTATAATATTTATGCAAACGAGCCGACTTATATGTCGCCAGAAAGCCTGCCAAAAAAAATAACAGTGCTGCACTATGTTGTGAATGTCAAGCCGTGGATGTGGAATGTCTCTTTTGGAGAAATATGGGATTTTCACGCCGATCGTATATCGGATCTGTTGCCGCCACGGAGACGAAAGAATTTTTTCCAGCTGGCGACAAGAATTGAGTCCCATCGACGGATGGTCTTCGGTCTTGCAATGGGACGCAAGAAACATTGGCAGCGGCTCAAGGTTCGGCGGGCAATCCGAGAAAATATCGTTCTGCCTTACCTTCAAGCACAAAAGGAACGGCCGACTGAATAGTTCTCAAAGCAGCCGCTTGTAGCTCAGCCGGCCCGGTTGCAGCACGCGCACTATGCCGCGACCCAGCTCGATGATGCCCTGGGCCCGCAACGCGGCCAGGGTGCTGTTCACGGTCTGGCGCGAGCAGCCGGCCAGCAGCGCAAGCTGCGCCTGGCTGATGTGCAATTCGCTTCGTGCACCGGTGGACAGGCGCAGCAGGTGCAGGCAGATCCGCGCCTCGGCCGGATAGAATTGCGCGATGGCCAGCTGGCGCTGGTCGCGGACCAGCCGGCCGTGCAGGATGCCGGCGAAATTGCGCAGGATCACCTCGGTCGGGACGAATTCCATCAGCAGCGTGCTGCTGAAGCCCAGCAGCCGGCTGTTCGGCATCGCCCGGCAGGTGGCGGCGCAGGTCTTGCCCGACAGCAACTCGACCTCGCCCATGACCTCGCCCGCTCCGGCGATATGGGCGATGACGGTGTTGCCGTCCACGTCGACGAAGGTGACTTCGACCCGGCCCTCGACGATCAGGAAGGCGCAAGGGGTCTCTTCGTCCTGCGACAGGATCTCGGTCGCGGTGGAAAACGCCCGCGGCGTGCATTGCGCATAGAAGGCGCGCCGCCGCTCGACGGTCAGCCCTTCCAGCAACGCGGGTTTCAGGCCGTCCCAGCGCGACAGCGGAAACCAGGGCAGCGCGGGTGCAGAGCCGCGCCCTTCAGACCCACGCGAAGCGCGGTCGAGCCGGATTGCGTCGTTCAAGATGTCTCTCGCCTGCCCAGAATATACGCTTGGTATCGCATGAAATGGGGCAAAACGGAACGAAAAAAAGCCCACCTGAAGGCGGGTAAGCCCCCCGTCCGGGCGGAGCAACGCGCCAGGGGATCCGTCACTGGTTAAACACGTACTGGCACTTGGATCCCCAGACGTTACGAATAACTAGCGGATTGTTGCCGAGTCTTGTGTCGGCTAGCCGACATATGATGCAAAATATTTTTGCAACTCGGGCGCGGCTGATGCTTTTGTCTATCGCTTTTGCCCGTCCCGGCAGGCGCTGGGGCGGGATGCGTGGGGGCCTTAGTGCACGCTGACCGGGGTCAGTTCGTTCTGGCGCGCCAGCAGAAAGGCCAGGCTGCGGTCGCGGACCAGCGCCAGCCGTTCGCCGTCAACGCCATGCACGGCATAGAGCGCCTCGACGCCGGGCACCTGGCGGCGCACCTCGTCGGGCAGCGTCTCCATGGCGACGCGGCGGATATAGACGATGTTGCCCGCGCTGTCGTTCTGTTGCGGTCCGAAGTCGAATTTCTCGTTCATCTGCGATCCCCTTTCACTTTCGGCTGATCGGTATGGTCTGTACGATGCCGTCGGGCACCGAACGGCGCAGGTCGATGTCCAGCAGGCCGTTTTCCAGCCGCGCGGCGACGACCTCGACCCCTTCCGCCAGCACGAAGCTGCGCTGGAAGGCGCGGGCGGCGATGCCGCGGTGCAGGAAGACCCGCTCCTCGTCCACCTCGGCCTGGCGGCCGCGAATCACCAGCTGGCGGTCTTCCAGCGTGATGGCGAGGTCGTCTTCCGAGAAGCCGGCCACGGCCAGGGTGATGCGGAACCCGTTCGGGCCCTGGTGTTCGATATTGTAGGGCGGGTAGCCCTCGGCGCCCTTGGCGGCGCGTTCGACCAGGCGTTCCAGCTGGTCGAACCCCAGCAGGAACGGATGAGCGGCCAGACTGATCTTGGTCATTCGCCAAGCCCTTTACATCTAAAGCGACTGTCGGCCGGACCCCGGAACGGCGATCCGGCAGGACCAATATGTGAACGCGGCGACCCGGAAACAAGAGGCCGGCCGCCCAGGATCAGGGCCGCAGGCCGCAGGCGGCCAGCGCGGCGCGGATCGCCTGGCCCGAGCCCGCCAGCGGCAGGACGCCCTGGCCGCGGTCGTCGGCAAGCTCGACCCGGCCGCCGGTCAGCAGCCCGCCGAGCAGCGCCGAGCCCGAAGGCGCCGGCGTCGCCCGCAGGCCGTCTTTCGCCGCGAAGGGCTGCGGGATGCGCCGCCCGTCGATGCCGATCCGCATCGAGCCGGTCGAGCCCGCCATGCCCCGCACCGCGACCAGGCCCTGGC
The DNA here is from genome assembly GCF_900005615.1 of Paracoccus aminovorans. Classification (NCBI taxonomy): domain Bacteria; kingdom Pseudomonadati; phylum Pseudomonadota; class Alphaproteobacteria; order Rhodobacterales; family Paracoccaceae; genus Paracoccus; species Paracoccus aminovorans. The sequence goes on from NZ_LN832559.1 coordinate 896,339, forward strand.
TGCCCCGCTGGCACATGTAGAGCAGCTCCAGCCGCCCGGATCGCACCCGGGCCAGATGCGTCTTCCCGCCGTCCGCCGTGCCGGTCGTCCAGCCCTGCGCCTGCGGTTTCGCTGGCTGCGCGGCGCGGGGTGGGGCCGGGGCCTCGACGCACTGCCGGGCGACGCAGGCCTCATAGGCGGGGTTCGTCGCCGGGCCGTGGTGGAACAGGCAGGAATTGACGCAAAGCTGCATCGGGTCCTGCTGCGCCGCCGCGGCCGACGGCAGGACCAGAAGCAGCGCCATCAGGGCGCGGCCGGGGCGGAATGAAAGCGGCATGGTCGATCCTTTTGTTCGGAGGCCGGGCCAGCTTCCGCTGCGCCGCCGCGTACTGGCAAGCCTTTTCGCCGCGGCCGGGCCCGCGTCATGCGGCAAGCCCATTAACAAGCCGGAATCGCTGCGGTATAACCGGCGCAGTCCAGCCCGAGGCCCGATGATGAACGCCGAATACGAAATGTCGCAGGAAGAGATCGCGCGCGCCCGGCTCGAGGTGCTGCGGCGCGAACATCGCGACCTGGACGAGGCGATCGCGGCGCTGACCAGCCAGTCCCTGACCCATTCGCTGACCTTGCAGCGGCTGAAGAAGCAGAAGCTGGCGCTGAAGGACCGCATCGCCAAGCTGGAAGACGAGCTGACGCCCGACATCATCGCCTGATTGCATCGCCGCCGCCGCCGCGCTAGGGCGGGGCGAAAAGGGGGCACTGGATGGAAAAACCCGTTGGAATCATCATGGGCAGCCAGTCCGACTGGCCGACCATGCGCGAGGCCGCCGCGATCCTCGACGAATTGGGCGTGGGCTACGAGGCGCGGATCGTCAGTGCCCATCGCACCCCCGACCGGCTGTGGGACTATGGCAAGACCGCCGTGGCCCGCGGCCTGAAGGTGATCATCGCCGGCGCCGGCGGCGCGGCGCATCTGCCGGGCATGATGGCCAGCAAGACCCGGGTGCCGGTCATCGGCGTGCCGGTGCAGACCAAGGCGCTGTCGGGCGTCGATTCGCTTTATTCCATCCTGCAGATGCCCAAGGGCTATCCGGTCGCGACCATGGCCATCGGTTCGGCGGGGGCCGCCAATGCCGGGCTGATGGCGGCGGGCATCCTCGCGATCTCCGATCCCGATCTGGCCGCGCGCCTGGACGCCTGGCGGCAGGCCCTGTCCGATTCCATCCCCGAGGAGCCGAAAGATGAGTGAACTTGCCCCCGGTTCGGTGATCGGAATCCTGGGCGGCGGGCAGCTGGGGCGGATGCTCTCGGTCGCGGCCAGCCGGCTGGGCTATCGCACGCATATCTACGAGCCCGGCGCGGCGCCGGCCGGCGACGTCGCCCATGCGGTGACGAATGCGCCCTATGAGGACGCGGCGGCGCTGCGCGCCTTCGCCGAATCGGTCGATGTGATCACCTATGAATTCGAGAACGTGCCGACCTCGGCGCTGGACCTGCTGGAATCGATTCGCCCGATCCGCCCCAACCGCCGCGCGCTGGCGGTGTCGCAGGACCGGCTGACCGAAAAGGATTTCCTGACCGGAATCGGCCTGGCCACCGCTCCCTATCGCGACGTGGAAACCGAATCCGACCTGCCGGCCGCGCTGGCGGCGCTGGGGACGCCCGCGATCCTGAAGACGCGGCGGCTGGGCTATGACGGCAAGGGCCAGATCCGGTTTTCGGACACGGGCCAGCGGGACTGGACCGGCGCTCCCTCGGTGCTGGAGGGTTTCGTGACCTTCTCGGCCGAGGTCAGCGTCATCGTCGCCCGCGGCGCCGACGGCCAGGTCGCGGCCTATGACCCCGGGCTGAACGTGCATCGCGAGGGCATCCTGCGCACCACCACCGTGCCTTGCGGGCTGCCGGCCGGCCTCTTGACCGACGCGGTGCTGATCGCGGCGCGGATCGTCAATGCGCTTGACTATGTCGGCGTCATGGGGGTCGAGCTGTTCGTGACCCGCAACGGGCTTGTGGTGAACGAGATCGCGCCGCGGGTGCACAACTCGGGCCACTGGACCCAGGCGGGCTGCGCCGTGGACCAGTTCGAGCAGCACATCCGCGCCGTCGCCGGCCTGCCCCTGGGCGACGGCCAGCGCTACGCCGATGTCGAGATGGAGAACCTGATCGGCGACGACATCCTGCGCCTGCCCGAGCTTCTGCGGCAGCCGCGCACCCAGGTTCACATCTATGGCAAGGGCGAGGCCCGCCCTGGCCGCAAGATGGGTCACGTCAACCGGCTGCCGTAAACGCGGCCTTCACCCGGTCGAACTCGTCGCGATGGCCCGGGATGCCCAGGCGCAGCCAATGCTTGTGCCAGGGAAAGGCGCGGCTCCAGATCCCGGCGCGGGCAAGACTGTCCCGCGCCGTTTCCGCGTCCGGCGTGTCGTAGAGCCGGAACAGATGCGTGCCGCCGATCAGCGGCCAATGCGGGGTCACGATCTGGTCGAGATGCAGCGCCGCCTCGGACAGCCAGACCACGGTGTCGGCATGCCAGGCGTCGTCGGCCAGCGCCGCCGCGCCGATTTCCAGCGCCGGGCCGGCGACCGGCCAGGGTCCGGCGCGCTCGGCCAGCCGGGCCAGCAGGTCGGGGGCGCCCAGTGCGAAGCCCAGCCGCAGACCGGCGAGGCCCCAGAACTTGCCGAAGCTGCGCAGCACGGTGACATTGTCCGGCCGCCGCGCCGCCACCGACAGGTCGGGGCGGGCATCGGCAAAGCTTTCGTCCACCACCAGATGCGTGACCATGCCGGCCAGGTCCGCGATCTCGGAAGGCGTGAAGCTGCGCCCGTCCGGGTTGTTCGGGTTCACGATCACCGCCAGATCGGCCGCGGCCAGCCGCAGCGGGTCGGTCACCTGCTGTACCTGCCAGCCGGCGGCGGAAAGGCTGGCCGCGTGTTCGTTATAGGTCGGCGACAGCACCGCCGCGTGATAGCCGGTCAGCACATGCGGCAGCAGCTGGATCGCGGCCGAGGCCCCGGCCAGCGGCAGCACCTGGTCCTGGGGGCAGCCGAAGCGGCGGGCGGCGGCGGCGCGCAGCCGCGCCTGATCCGCACCCGTGGGCAGGTCCGCCAGCGCATGGGCCGAGAGCGGCGCCGGCACCCAGGCCCGGCGGTTGATCCCGGTCGAGAGGTCGATCCAGTCGCCGCGACCGAAGCGTCCCGCCGCCCAGTCCGTATCGCCGCCATGGTCGCGCATCCCGGTTTCTCCTGCCGCCTGTTGCCCGGCGGTTGAAGCCTGCCGGCCCGGCCGGGTCAAGCGTCCGCCGCCGGGTCGGGTGCCGGCAGTAACGGAATTTTCGCTTTACACCCTCATGGAACGGTTCCACGATATATGGTAGGCGCACCGGGCGGGTCACGCCGGGTGTAGTCCGCGCCACAACGGATTGGGGATAACTTCGATCCAAGCGCAGGCAGGCAGGGGGACAGGCATGGCACAGATGGACTTCATCCACAGCGACGACATCCATCCCATCGACATCGTCGAGACGGTCGCCGCGCATCACGCATGGGACTTCGACCGCCTGGCCGAGGACCAGATCGCCATGGTGGTCGAGGGCCAGTGGCGCAGCTATTCCATCACGCTGGCCTGGTCGCCGGGCGAAGAGGTGCTGCGGTTGATCTGCACCTTCGACATGGACCCTCCGTCCGAGCGGCTGCCGGCGCTCTACGAGGTGCTGAACCTGGCCAACGACCAGGTCTGGGACGGCGGCTTCACCTTCTGGGCGCCGCAGAAGCTGATGGTCTGGCGCTATGGCCTGGTTCTGGCGGGCGACGCCATGGCCGCGCCGGCGCAGATCGACCAGATGATCCGCAGCGCGGTCGAGAACGCGGAACGCTTTTATCCCTGCTTCCAGCTGGCCTGCTGGGGCGATGCCACGCCCGCCGCCGCCATGGACATCGCCATGGCCGAAGCCTACGGTCGCGCCTGAAAGGCCAGGACACGGGGCAAGGACATGGATTTCTCGGATGTGAACGCGCGCGGGCTGGTGCTGGTCGGCTGCGGGCGCATGGGCGGCGCGCTGCTGGACGGCTGGCTGAAGGGCGGGCTGGCGGCGCGGGCGGTGCATGTGCTGGACCCGCATCCCCGGGCCGAACTGTCGGATCTGGGTATTTCAGTAAACGGAAAGTTGCCGGCGGACCCGGCCGTGCTGGTCATTGCCGTGAAGCCGCAGATGATGGCCGATGTCCTGCCGCGGCTGTCGGTCGGGGCGGAGACGCTGGTGGTCTCGGTCGCGGCGGGGGTGACGCTGGGCGCCTATGAGGCCGCCTTTCCGGCCGCGCCGATCGTGCGGACCATGCCGAACACGCCGGCGGCCATCGGGCAGGGCATCACCGCGATCATCGGCAACGCCCGCACCGGCGCGGCCGAGATGGCGCTGGCCGAGGCGCTGATGTCCGCCATCGGCCGCGTCGTGCGGCTGGAACGCGAGGATCAGATGGACGCGGTGACGGCGCTGTCCGGCTCGGGTCCCGCCTATGTCTTTCATATGATCGAGGCCATGGCCGCGGCGGGCGTCGCCGAGGGGCTGGCGCCCGCGCTGTCGCTGGCCCTGGCGCGCGCCACCGTGGCCGGCGCCGGCGCCCTGGCGGTGGCCGAGGACGAGGATCCGGCGAGGCTGCGCGAGGCCGTCACCTCTCCGGGCGGAACCACGGCGGCGGGGCTGCGCGCGTTGATGGACCCCGACAGCGGCCTGCCGCCGCTGATGCGGCGCACCATCGCCGCGGCGGCCGCGCGCGGGCGCGAGTTGGGGAAATGATCGGCTACGAGGATTTCGCCAAGGTCGATATCCGCGTCGGCCGCATCATCCGGGCCGAGTCCTTTCCCGAGGCGAGGAAGCCCGCCTTCAAGCTGTGGGTGGATTTCGGCCCCGAGATCGGCGAGCGGCGCTCTTCGGCCCAGCTGACCGCGCATTACACGCCCGAGACGCTGGTGGGCCGGCAGGTGCTGGGGGTGGTGAACTTTCCGCCGCGCCAGATAGGCCCGGTGCGATCCGAGGTGCTGGTGCTGGGCCTGCCCGATGCGGCGGGCGATGTGGTGCTGATCGCGCCCGAACGCGAGGTGCCGCTGGGCGGCCGGATGTATTGAGGCGCGGGATTGCCGGGCCGGTGCGCAGGCGCCGGGACCGGATGGGGGCGGGATGCTTTACAGCTATGTCAGCCAGGGTTTGGGGCTTGTGCCGCAGCCGCAGGGCGCGGTGCTGGCCGATGCGATCTGGATCGACCTCTATCGCCCGCTGGAGTCGCAGGTGCGGGCGGTCTCGGCGCTGGGCTACGACGTGCCGACGCTGGCCGACATGGAAGAGATCGAGATCTCGAGCCGGCTTTATACCGACAACGGCCGGATCTACATGACCGCCGTGCTGCCGGGGCAATTGCCCGACGGCACCCAGGTCGCCATGCCGGTGACCTTCATCCTGGACCAGCACCGGCTGGTCACCGTGCGCCACCACGCGCCCCGTCCCTTCGAGACCTTCCCGCCCCGCGCCGACCGTTCGAGCAGCGGCTGCGGCTCGCCCGCCCGGGTGTTCCTGGGGCTGATCGAGGACATCGTCGGCCGGCTCGCCGACCTTTCCGAGGGCGTCGCCCGGGCGCTGGACGCGACGGCGGCAAAGGTTCTGACCATGAGCTCGGCCCGGGACGCGGGCTCGTTGCAGGTCTCGCTGGTGACGGTGGGCCGGCAGGCCGAACTGATGAGCCGGGTGCGCATGGGGCTGTTGTCGATGGAGCGCATCCTGGCCTATCACGCCGCCAATTCCGCGCATCAGCCCGACAGTTCCGTGCTGCGCCCGCTGCACGGCGCGCTGCAACGCGACATCCAGGCGCTGGAGGTGCATGCCGATTTCCTGGGCTCGCGCATCGCCATGACGGTGGATGCGACCATGGGCATGATCGGATTGCAGCAGAACGACCGGGTGCGCATCCTGTCGGTGGTGGCGGCGCTGTTCCTGCCGCCGACGCTGATCGCCAGCATCTACGGCATGAACTTCTCTCATATGCCGGAGCTGGAGCTGACCTGGGGATTCCCCATGGCGCTGGGGCTGATGGTCGGCTCGGCCGTCGTCACCTTCCTGGTGCTGAAATGGAAGAACTGGCTCTAGCCGCGCAGGGGCACCTCTTCGATCATGCGCAAGAAGCCGTCCTCGTCCTCGCCCATCAGTGCCACGGCGGCGACGGGCATGGGTGCCGCGACCAGCGGCGCCAGATGCGGCGCGAGCGCCTGCCGCAGCGCCTCGGCCCGGGGCGGGGGCAGTTGGCCGGAGAGGGTCAGGTGATACTGGAACAGGTCCAGCACGAAGGGATAGCCCCAGTGGTCCAGATGCGCGCGGGCCTGCGGGGGAAGGGCGTCGGGGTTGCGGCGGTCGCGCTCGGCCCCGGTCAGCGGCGCGCGCAGATCGTCGAGCCGCGTGACCAGCGCCGATTCCAGCGCCAGCAGTTCCGTCGGCTGATGGAGTGGGCGCAGCGCCAGGAAGCCCCAGTCGCAGCGCGGCTCCAGGTCCAGCGCGAAGGGCGCCAGATGGTCGCAGACCAGCCGCAGGCGGCGGGCCAGGTCCTCGGGCGTGCGGCCTTCGGCGAGATGAAAAGGGGCCTTCAGCGTGGCGTGGAAGCCGTAGCGGCGCGGCACGGTGGTGACGGTCTCGACGTCGGGGGGCAGGCCCTCGGGGCGCAGATGGACCAGCCCGTGCCGCGCGTCCCAGCCCAGCCAGGCGCTGCCGAAATCGCCCAAGGGTCCCTGGGGCAGGTGATAGACCGCATAGCGCCGGAACCGCATGAACCCTCTTTCCGCCCCTGAAAGGCTTGCCTTGCCCGTCTTGCCGGCAAAGCCTATGACCGGGGAAGCAGCGGCACAAGGACGGCGCATGAGATCGACCCTCAGCTATATGACCTGGCCCTTCATCGTCACCGGCCTCGGCCTCGGGCTGGCAGCTGCTCTGGGCTGGCAATACAGCGGCACCGGCTCGGGCGCGCTGGGCTTTTTCCTGATCGCGGCCATCCTCGCGGTGCTGGAAATCTCGCTCTCCTTCGACAATGCCATCGTGAATGCGCAGAAGCTGAAGCAGATGACGCCGAAATGGCAGCACCGCTTCCTGACCTGGGGCATCGTCATCGCGGTCTTCGGGATGCGGGTGATCTTTCCGCTGCTGGTGGTGGTGATCGCCGCCCGGCTCGCGCCGTGGGAGGCGCTGCGCCTGGCCGCGACCCGGCCGCAGGAATATTCCGAGATCATCCACCAGGCGCATCTGCCCATCGCGGCCTTCGGTGGTGCCTTCCTGATGCTGGTGGCGCTGAACTATTTCTTCGACGAGGCCAAGGATGTCGACTGGATCAAGGGCGTCGAATCCTTCCTGCGCCGCCTGGGCGAGATCCGCGGCATGGAGATCGGCTTCGTGCTGGTCTGCATGCTGGCGATCCTGCACTGGCTGCCGGATGCCAGCGAACATACCTTCATCATCGCGGCGATTTGGGGCGTGATCACCTATCTCGGCGTCGACATGCTGGGCCATGTGCTGGACCGCTGGGGCGGCGGGCCGACCTCGGGCGATATGGCGCGCGGCGGCCTCGGCGCCTTCCTCTATCTCGAGGTGCTGGACGCCTCCTTCAGCTTCGACGGCGTGATCGGCGCCTTCGCCCTGACGCAAAACCTGTTCCTGATCGCCATCGGCCTGGGCATCGGCGCGATGTATGTGCGCTCGATGACGGTGATGCTGGTCGAGCGCGGCACGCTGGCCGCCTTTCGCTACCTCGAGCATGGCGCCTTCTGGTCGATCCTGGTGCTGTCGGTGCTGATGTTCGTCCAGACCCTGCGCCCGATCCCCGAGGCCGTGACCGGCCTTCTGGGCGCCTGCTTCATCGGCATGGCCTTCCTCAGTTCGCTGGCCTGGCGCCGCCGCCACCCCGAGGCGGCCGAGGAAACCATCGACGAAGACTGAACCGGCCTCGGTTTCTTCGTTCCCAAAATACTCCCTTGGCCGCGCATCCGGGCACGGCCACAGGAGTATTTGGGGAACAGAGAAGCCCTGCGACGGGGCCGTCGTCAGGCGACCCCGCCCAGGGGTCGCGTCGCCAGGAACAGCCAGTCGCGCGCCTCGACCGTGACCAGGGGCGCGATCTTTTGCCAGACCTCGGCGTGATAGGCGTCGAGCCAGTCGCGCTCGTCCTGCGACAGCAGCGCGGGGTCGATTAGCCGACGGTCGATGGGGGCGAAGGTCAGGGTCTCGAAGCCCAGCATGGCGCGGCCGTCGGCGCCTTCGCGCGGTTCGACCACGATCAGGTTCTCGATGCGGATGCCGAATGCGCCCTCGCGGTAATAGCCGGGTTCGTTCGACAGGATCATGCCGGGGGCCAGCGGGATCTCGGAGATGCGCGAGATCCGCACCGGCCCTTCGTGCACCGACAGGCCCGCGCCGACGCCGTGGCCGGTACCGTGGTCGTAGTCCATGCCCTCGGACCAGAGCGGCGCCCGCGCCAGCGCGTCGATGTGGCAGCCCGCGACCCCTTGCGGGAATTGCACCCGCGACACCGCGATCATGCCTTGCAGCACCCGGGTATAGGGGCGGCGCACGGCGGCATCGACCGGGCCCATCGGCAGGGTGCGGGTGATGTCGGTCGTGCCCATGGCATATTGGCCGCCGGAATCGACCAGCAGCACCTGGCCGGGCAGGATGCGCAGGTCGCTGGCGCGACTGACGTGGTAATGCGGGATCGCCGCATGCGGGCCGGTGGCCGCGATGGTGTCGAAGCTGATGTCGAGGATGCCGCGCGCCCGGCGCAGTTCCTCGAGCTTTTCGGCGACGTCGATCTCGGTCAGCGGCTGCTCGTCCAGCTGCGGGGCGCGGGCGTCGAGCCAGTGCAGCAGTTCGGTCGCCGCCGCGCCGTCCAGCAGATGCGCCTCGCGCATGCCGGCGACCTCGGCCGGGTTCTTCTGCGCCTTCGGCAGGATCACCGGGTCGGGGCCCTCGGCGATGGGGGTGTTCATGCTTTCGATCAGCGTGAAGACCTGATCCGGCGCGCTGGCCGGGTCGACCCGCACCGGACCGGAGAGATTGGTCAGCGCCGGGATCAGCGCCTCGGGCGGCAGGACCGAGACCGCGTTGCCGAGCGCCGCCCGCACCTCGGCGTCGAATTTCGCCGGATTGGCGAAGACCGCGACATGGCCGTTGTCCTCGATGATGGCGAAGCCCTGCACCACCGGGTTCCGGGGCACGTCGGCGCCGCGGATGTTCAGAAGCCAACTCAGCGAATCGGGCAGGGTCAGCACCGCCGCGCGCTGGCCCGCCGCGCGCAGGCCGGCGGCGATGCGGGCGCGCTTGTCGGCGGCGCTTTCGCCGGCCACCGCATCGGGCCACAGCCGCACCGCGCCCGCCGGAGGTTCGGGCTGGTCGGGCCAGATCGCATCGACCGGATTATGCTCGACCGCGATCAGCGCGATGCCCGAGCCGGTCAGGCCCTGTTCCAGTATGCGGATCTCGGCCCGCGTATGCAGCCAGGGGTCATAGCCGATGCGGCCGCCCTCGGGCAGGGCGTCGCGCAGCCAGGCGGCGGGTTTGACCTCGGGCCAGGGCACCGGGGTGAAGGTCGACGTGTCGACCTCTGCTTTGACCTGGACGCGGTAGCGGCCGTCGATGAAGACGCCGGCGCGGTCCGGGGCGACGATGCAGAAGCCGGCGCTGCCGGTGAAGCCGGTCAGCCAGGCCAGCCGCGCGTCCCGGTCCGCGACATATTCGCCCTGATGCGCGTCGGCCCGGGGCACCAGGAAGCCGTCCAGATCGCGCGCCGCCAGCTCGCGCCGCAGCGCGGCCAGCCGCGGCGGGTGGCGGGTCGGGTCGGAATCGCTGTCGTAATCCTGGAACATGGTCCTCTTGTCCTTGCTGCCCGATCAGGCGCCGGCGGCGGCCGCGGAGGCCGGGGCGGCGGTGGGGCGCGCCGCCCCCATCGCCTCGGCCGCGCCGGGCACGGTGCGCGCAAGCCCGTCGGCCACCGCCTGAGCGCTGCGGCGGTGGTGGAAATCGGCTGCCACCCGGGCGCGCGAGGCCTGGGCCAGCCGCCGCGCCTCTTCGGGGTCGGCATGGAGCCGGGCGATCTCGGCCGCCATGGCCGCGGGGGCCTCGGCCGGGACCAGGATCGCGTCGCGCCCCGAGGTGATCAGCTCGTGGTTGCCGCCGACATCGGTCACGACCACCGGCATCTCCATCGCCATGGCTTCCATGATGGCGACCGCGATGCCTTCGTTCAGGCTGGCCAGCGCGAAGACATGGGCATTTTCCAGCCCCTCGCGCACCCGCGCCTCGCCGACCGCGCCCAGCAGGGTCACGGCGTCGCCCAGGCCCTTTTCGGCGATCAGCGCGTCGATCTGGCGGTGATAGCCGCTGCCGCCCTGTTCGTCCTCGCCGGCGATCTCCAGCCGGGCGTCGATGCCCTGCGCGCGCAGCAGCCGCACCGTCTCGATCAGGTGGTCGTGGCCCTTGACCGCGTTCAGCCGGCCGCAGCTGAAGATCCGCAGCGGCTCGCCGGGGGCGGGCGGCTGCCAGGGTGTGCTGCGCCGGATCTGGGCCAGATCAACGCCCATCGGCGCGATATTGACCACCGGCGGCAGGTCGTCGCCGATGTCGCGCTGCGCCACGCCCATCAGCAGGCGCGAGATGATGGTGGCGAAGCGCGCATGCCGCCATTTCTGGCGCTGGTTCGGGCCGTAGCCGTCCAGAGTCGGCCCGTGCAGGGTCAGGCTGTAGCCGGGGCCGCCCAGCCGCTCGGCGAACATGGCGATATTGGCGCTGTCGGCGCAGGAATGCACGTGCACATGCGTCCAGCCGCCTTCGCGCGCGATGCGCTTGAGCTGCGCGCCCATGGCCAGCAGCGCCAGCAGCCGCAGCCGCTGCTTGGGTCCGCCCGGGGCCTCGGCCCGCAGCAGCGCACCCAGCGCGCGCAGGGTCCCCGCCGGGGCGCGCAGCAGCTCGGCCAGGATGCCCGCCAGGGCCGGGCCCGAGACCGGCATCAGGTAGCGCGTCTGCCCCTGCGCCTCGGCCGCCCAGCTGTGCGAGGCGATGGCGCGGGGCGGGCGCCGGGTCGAGACCAGCTGCGCCTCGACGCCCAGCTCGGCCAGGGCCTGCCGCTCGCGCCACAGGAAGATATGGGTCTGCCCGGGAAATTCGGGAATGAAGAAACCAATGCGCAACACGTCAACCTCCGGCGTTGCCGCCTTGGTCGCACGAGGCGGGGCCGCAAATCAAGCGATCCCGCCGCGGGGCAGGGACCATCTCAGCCGGCCCGGCGCTGGTTCATCGCCCGGGCGCGCTTGCGGGGGTCGGATTCGAACAGCGCCGCCAGTTGCTCGGTCATGGCACCGGCCAGCTGTTCGGCGTCGGTGATCGTCACCGCACGCTGGTAATAGCGCGTGACGTCGTGGCCGATGCCGATGGCCAGCAGTTCGACCTGCTTCTTGCGCTCGATCATGGCGATCACGTCGCGCAGGTGCTTTTCCAGGAAATTCGCCGGGTTGACCGACAGCGTGCTGTCATCGACGGGCGCCCCGTCCGAGATCACCATCAGGATGCGGCGCTGCTCGGGCCGGCGGGTCAGCCGCCGATGCGCCCATTCCAGCGCCTCGCCGTCGATGTTTTCCTTGAGCAGACCTTCCTTCATCATCAGGCCCAGGTTCGGCCGCACCCGGCGCCAGGGCGCGTCGGCCCCCTTGTAGATGATGTGGCGCAGGTCGTTCAGCCGGCCCGGTTGCGCCGGGCGGCCCTCGGCCAGCCATTTCTCGCGGCTCTGGCCGCCCTTCCAGGCGCGGGTGGTGAAGCCCAGGATCTCGACCTTGACCTGGCTGCGTTCCAGCGTGCGCGCCAGCACGTCGGCGCAGATCGCGGCGATCGAGATCGGCCGGCCGCGCATCGAGCCGGAATTGTCCAGAAGCAGCGTCACCACGGTGTCGCGGAACTCGGTATCCTTCTCGACCTTGAAGGACAGCGGCGTCGTCGGGTTCGCGACCACGCGGGCCAGGCGGCCGGCGTCCAGCACGCCCTCTTCCTTGTCGAATTCCCAGCTGCGGTTCTGCTGCGCCTGCAACCGCCGTTGCAGCTTGTTGGCCAGGCGCGAGACAGCGCCGCGCAGCGGTTCCAGCTGCTTGTCCAGATAGGCGCGCAGGCGTTCCAGCTCGGCCGGGTCGGCGAGGTCCTCGGCGCGGATCTCCTCGTCGAATTCCTGGGTATAGACCTTGTAGTCGGGGCTGGCCTCGCTGACCTGCGGCGGCAGCTCCTGCGGGCTGTCGGCCTCGGTGGTCTCGGCCTGGTCGGCCAGCTCCTCGTCGGACTGGTCGTCCATGCTGACCTGGGCCTGGCGCTGCTCCTCGGTCTGCTCCTGGCTGCGTTCGGGCGAGGCCTCGGCATCCTCGTCGGGGCTCTGGTCGCGGGACTGGTTGTCGCCGGCTTCCTCGTCCTGTTCGGCGTTCTCCTCGGATTCGTCCTCGGCGGGCTGGTCGGGGTCCTCGCCCAGCTGGTCGCCGTAGCCGAGGTCCGAGATCACCTTGCGCGCCAGCCGGGCAAAGGCCGCCTGGTCGTCCAGCACCGCCTTGACCTCGTCCAGATCGGCGCCGGCCTGTTCCTCGACGAAGGGCCGCCACAGGTCGGCGACATGCTGCGCCGGGCCGGGCAGGGCGCGGCCCGAGGCCATCTGGCGCACGATATAGCCCGCCGCGACGGCCAGGGGCGCGTCGGCGGGGGACTTGATCTGGCCGTAACCCTTGCGCTCGGCCTCTTGCCCCAGCTTGGCGTCGATGTTCGACAGCGCCCCGGGCATGTCGCGCGCCCCCAGAGCCTCGCAGCGCGCGGTCTCCATCGCCTCGTAGAGGTCGCGCGCCATCGGCCCGGCGGGGACGTATTTCGCATGGGTGGCGGCGTCGTGGTGGCGCAGCTTCATCGCCAGCGCATCGGCGGTGCCGCGCGCCATCAGCACCTCGTCGCGGGTCATGCGGCGGCTGACCTGGGGCAGGCGCATGGTGTCGCCCGAGACGCCCGAGGGATCGGCGCTGAAGGTCACGTTCAGCTCGTGATCCTCGGCCATGGCGCGGGTGGCCTCGGTCAGGGCCTTCTTGAACGGATCGGCGGGGTTGTCGGATTTTTTCATGGTTTATTGAGGCTCCTCAGAGCTCGGACAACTGCACGTCTATCTGCCCAATGTGTGTGACCAAACGTGTCGGAGAAGCCGAATAGTTTTAGTTCCGAATAGTTATTCGGAGATGGGCGTAAGAACATCTGATACACCTCGCCAACCTCAAGCTTTCTTGGCAGGCCCTCTCCGCCGATGCAGTAGCCGTCCAGGTCGTACGGCCAATTTGTGTAGCTCTTTAGGACAGCTTCCATCGGCTTTTTCCAGAGCTTCTTCCGCTTAAAGCGACCAACAGCCGAGCTGAGAATGACTGGCCCAGGACCATGATTGATGGCAGTCATTCCTAGAGCTTGCAAGGCAGGACTCTCACGGTCATGAACCGGAAACGATATCATGTTCGCAAAGCCTACTGTCACTTTTGGCTTGGGGAAAATGAATTTGGACCAGATGTTCCATAGGAACGAAGCCAAAGAAATGGCTGCTGAACAAAGACTAATTATCAGAGCATAATCAGCCGTGGTCCAGCCTGTCCCCATCACCCCGCCTTGACCGCCGCACTCTCCGGCAGTTCCTCGTCGAACAGGCGCTGATAGAACTCGGCCACGGTCTGGCGCTCCAACTCGTCGCATTTGTTCAGGAAGGTCAGCCGGAACGCATAGCCCACATTGTCGCCGAAGATGCGGGCGTTCTGCGCCCAGGCGATCACAGTGCGCGGCGACATGACCGTGGACAGGTCGCCCTGCATGAAGGCGGTGCGGGTCAGGTCGGCCAGCGTCACCATCTGGTTGATGATCTTGCGGCCCTTTTCGGTGTTGTAGGTCGGGTTCTTGGCCAGCACGATGGCGGCCTCGGCGTCATGGCTGAGGTAGTTCAGGGTCGAGACCAGCGACCAGCGGTCCATCTGGCCCTGGTTGATCTGCTGCGTGCCGTGATAGAGGCCGGTGGTGTCGCCCAGACCCACGGTGTTCGCGGTGGCGAACAGGCGGAAATAGGGGTTCGGGGTGATGACCTCGTTCTGGTCCAGAAGGGTCAGCTTGCCGTCGGCCTCCAGCACGCGCTGGATCACGAACATCACGTCCGCACGGCCGGCGTCGTATTCGTCGAAGACGATGGCGGTCGGGTTGCGCAGCGCCCAGGGCAGGATGCCTTCGTGGAAGACCGTGACCTGCTTGCCGTCCACCAGCTTGATCGCGTCCTTGCCGATCAGGTCGATGCGGCTGACGTGGCTGTCCAGGTTCACCCGCACGCAGGGCCAGTTCAGCCGCGCGGCGATCTGCTCGATATGGGTGGATTTCCCGGTGCCGTGATAGCCCTGGATCATCACCCGGCGGTTGTAGGCAAAGCCCGCCAAGATCGCCAGCGTGGTGTCCGGGTCGAATTTGTAGGTGGAATCGATGTCGGGCACGCGGTCGCTGCGCTCGGCAAAGCCCTTGACCTTCATGTCGCTGTCAAGGCCGAAGGTCTCGCGCAGGTCGATTTCCTCGGTCGGTTTTGCGTTCTGATCCAGCATCGGCGCGGCCCTTTCGTTTGTTCCACGCTTGATGAATGATTCGGCAGGCGGGCGCAAGCCGCGTGGCCGGGAACCAATGCCGCGCCGGCGAATTGCGCTGTCGCGCGGCGCCGCCTAGAGTGCTGCATCTGGGCAAAAGGACGGTGTTGCATGAGCGGACTTCTGGCGCTGCTGGACGACGTGGCGGGAATCGCCAAGATCGCGGCGGCTTCGGTCGACGACGTGGCCGGGCAGGCGGCCAAGGCCGGCGCCAAGGCCGCGGGCGCGGTGATCGACGACGCGGCGGTGACGCCGAAATACGTGCACGGCTTTTCGGCCGCGCGCGAGGTGCCGATCGTGCTGAAGATCGCCCGCGGCTCGCTGTTCAACAAGCTGGTGATCCTGCTGCCGATCGCGCTGCTGCTTTCCGCCTTTGCGCCGTGGCTGATCACGCCGCTGTTGATGCTGGGCGGCAGCTACCTTTGCTTCGAGGGCGCCGAGAAGATCTTTCACGCCCTGGCCCACGACCATGGCAACGACCCGCATCTGCAGGTGACCGCCGGGGGCGCGGCCGGCCTTGAGGA
Source organism: Paracoccus aminovorans (assembly GCF_900005615.1). Taxonomy (NCBI): domain Bacteria; kingdom Pseudomonadati; phylum Pseudomonadota; class Alphaproteobacteria; order Rhodobacterales; family Paracoccaceae; genus Paracoccus; species Paracoccus aminovorans. Next base: position 911,524 of record NZ_LN832559.1, read on the forward strand.
AGAACGCGTCAAGGGCGCGATCAAGACCGATTTCATCCTCTCGGCCGAGATCATGACCATCGCCCTGGCCGCGATCCCTACCGGCGACGCGATCTGGATGAAGGCGCTGATCCTCGCCGTGGTGGCGGTGGGCATCACTGTCGCGGTCTATGGCTTCGTGGCGCTGATCGTGAAGGCCGACGACTTTGGGCTGCACCTGGCGCGGCGGGGCGGCGCCACGGCGGCGCTGGGGCGGGGCATCGTGCATGTGATGCCGGGCTTCATGAAGGTGCTGACCGTGGTCGGCACCGCCGCGATGATCTGGGTCGGCGGGCAGATCGTCGTCCACGGGTTGCACGTCCTGGGCCAGCATCAGCCCTATGAGTGGATCCACCATATGGCCGAATCCGCAGCCCAGGCCGTGCCCGCCGCACCCGGCGCCGCCGCCTGGGCGACCACGGCCTTTTTCGACGGCATCTTCGGGGTGATCCTGGGCATGATCCTGATCCCGGTCGTGCATTACGTCGTCTCGCCCGCGATAGGGGCGGTCAAGGGGCTGTTCGGCGCCCGGGCCTGAACCCGACTTGCGGGCGGCGGGCGGGGGGTCCTAGAACTGCCATACCAAGCCAGGAGGAGCCGATGCCGATTCCCGCCGCTGCCGCCGAGGCGCTTGCCGCGCTGCTCGGTCGCCGCTTCTCGACCAGCGGCGCCGACCGCGAGTTGCATGGCCAGTCCGAATCCTGGCACCGCGCGCCGCCGCCCGATGCCGTGGCCTGGCCCGAGACCACCGAAGAGGTCGCGCAGATCGCTGCGATCTGCCAGCGCCATCGCGTGCCGCTGATCGGCTGGGGCACCGGCACCTCGCTCGAGGCGCAGGCTCTGGCCACGCAGGGCGGGCTGGTCCTTGACATGCTGCGCATGGACCGGGTGCTGGAGATCCGTGCCGGCGACCTGCAGACGACCGTCCAGCCCGGCTGCACGCGCGAGGCGCTGAACCAGGAGCTGCGCGCCACCGGCCTGTTCTTCCCGGTCGATCCCGGCGCCAATGCCAGTCTGGGGGGCATGGCCTCGACCCGCGCCTCGGGCACCACGGCCGTCCGCTACGGCACCATGCGCGACAACGTGCTGGCGCTTGAGGTCGTGCTGGCCGACGGCCGCGTGATCCGCACCGGCACCCGTGCCGCGAAATCCTCGGCCGGCTACGACCTGACCGGGCTTTTCGTCGGCGCCGAGGGCACGCTCGGCATCATCACCGAACTGACCCTGCGCCTGCACGGCCAGCCCGAAGAGGTCGCCGCCGCGGTCTGCGGCTTTCCGACGCTGGAGCAGGCGGTGGAATGCGTGACCGCGACCATCCAGTCCGGCATCCCCATGGCGCGGATCGAGTTCATCGACGCCGACGTGGTGCGCGCCTTCAACCGCTTCTCGGGCACCCAGATGCACGAGGGCCCGCACCTGATGGTCGAGTTCCACGGCGCCCCCGCCTCGGTTCAGAGCGACGCCGAGGCCTTCGGCGCGCTCGCCGCGGACTTCGGCGGCACCGGCTTCGACTGGGCCACCACGCCCGAGGCCCGCGCCGCGCTGTGGAAGATGCGCCACAACGCCTATCGCTCCTGCCTGGCGCTGCGGCCGGGCGCGACCGCGGTGGTGACCGATGTCTGCGTGCCCATGTCGCACCTGCCGGCGGCGGTGGCCGACGCCGCGGCTGACATCCGCGCCGAGGGCCTGTTGGGTCCCATGGTCGGCCATGTCGGCGACGGCAATTTCCATGCCCAGATCCTGGTCATGCCCGGCGACGAGGCCGAGCTGGCCGCCGCCAAGCGCGTCGCCACCCGCATGGCCGAGCGCGCCATCGCCGTCGGCGGCACCATCACCGGCGAGCATGGCGTGGGCATCGGCAAGCTTCCCCTGATGCGCGCCCAGCATGGCGAGGCGGTCGCGGTGATGGCTGCGATCAAGCAGGCGCTGGATCCGCAGGGGATCATGAACCCCGGCAAGCTGGTGCCGGGGGTGAACTGAGCCGGCCCTGCCCGGCATGGGAGCATGCCCGCGCGTCAGGCAGTGCGGCCTGCCCGTCGCGCCGGGCGGCGCCCGCATTGCCTGACGCGCGGCCTTGGCCATCCGCCCTGCGGCGCTGAACCGCGCTGAGACATCCGCTCAGGCAAAGACGAAAATCGCCTGCGCCCAGCGTGGCCGCGCTGACGCCCGCCAGCAGGATTTCGCCCCCGCTCGCCAGACTGATCCGGCAATCGGCACCGATATCGGTCAACACCAGATCGCCGAACCCCGCGCCGCCGGAATTGGTGAATCGGATCTTGTCATTGCCGTCGCTGTAATCCTGAATCCGGTCGGAGCCTTGGTTCAGGCTGTAACTGAACTGGAAAACGTCGCTGCCGGTATATCCAGTCAGCGTATCATTACCGGCATCGCCCGACAGCGTATCGTCTCCGGCCATGCCGAAGAGATAATCATTCCCGCCCATGCCATTGATCGAGTCGTTGCCGCTGCCGCCGGTAATCGTGTCGCTATGCCAGGAAAAATCGAAGCGTTTGATCGTGCCATTTCCAGAGCCACCCCAAGTTTGACCAAGAGAACCGCCCGCGGTCGACCCGGCTTCGCTGGATCCCGTGCCCCTCTCTGCCCGATACCAGGCGGACAGGCCGGCGGTGCGGCGATCCGGCCGCGGGCCGGATGGAAAGCCTTCGGTCGAAAGACGTGCCCCCGGGGTGGCCGGAAAAAGGGCCCGGCATCGCGCCGGACCCCTGTTGGCTGTCCGCCTTGCTTGCGGTCGTTACTGCGCGCCCTTGTATTCGGGCAGCGCCTTCAGCTCGTCCTTGGTCAGCGGTGTATAGGCGCGGAACTCCTTCTTGTTGGCGTTCTTGTAGACCTGCAGCTGGTCGGGCTTCAGCTCGACCTTGTGCGCGCCCAGGCCAAGGAAGCCGCCCACGTCGACCAGAACGCCAGCGACCTTGTCGTCGGGGCCGATCACGATGTCCTCGACCTTGGCGATCTTGTCGCCGGCGAGGTCGTAGAGATGGATGCCCTTCATCTCGTCGCCCGTGACCGCGCTGCTCTCGACATAGACGAACCCCTCGGGCAGGCCGACGACCGCGACCGGGGCGGCGGGCGATTCCGTCGTCTGGGCCAGGGCCGGGGTCAGCATCGCGGGCGCCGTTGCGAGCATGGCGGCGCTGAGCAGGGCGAATTTCACGTGTTTGCGCATCTTGTTGCCTCCTTGGCTGAATGCTGCCGGAAGAACCCGCCGGCCCGATCCGCGGTTGCCGGCGATGCTCATCACCTTCCTGCGCGCGCCGCGTGATGGCGGCGTGCGCGGCGCCCGGAGCCGTCGGCGCGGCGCGCCCGGGACCTGTCCGTTCGCGCGCCGCGCAGGCAAAAGGCACCGCGGATGCGAGGCATTTCCGCGCCTTTCCATCGACTTGGAGGCCTGAAGGGCCGCTTGCACAAACTCGTGACTGTCACGCCATCGTGACAGTGCGCGCGACCTTTGCGATAAGAGGGCAAAGCGCCGAGGACAGGCGCATGGGGCAGAGGGCAAAGATGAAACTCCTGGGCAGGATATTGACGGTTTTGTTGCTGGTCGCGGTGGCGGCCTGCGGGCGGGGGCCGTCGCAGAGCCGCGCGGTCATGGCGGGGCAGGGCGTCGGTCCCAAGTTCGGGGACTCCGCCCCCCACGCCTGGGTCGGCGGGCATCCCTACGACCACCCGGTGCACGGCATCGACATTTCCCGCTACCAGGGCAATATCGACTGGAACGCGGTGCGCGGATCGGGCGTCAGCTTCGCCTTCATCAAGGCGACCGAGGGCGGCGACCATGCCGACCCCAACTTCCGCCGCTACTGGGCCGAGGCGGCGCAGGCCCGCGTTCCCCGCGGCGCCTATCACTATTTCTACTTCTGCCGCTCGGGCACGCAGCAGGCGGCCTGGTTCATCCAGAACGTGCCGCGCGAACGCGGCGCCATGCCGCCGGTCATCGATCTGGAATGGACGCCCTCCAAGACCTGCCCGCGCCGCCCGCCGGCCGACGAGGTCCTGCGCGAGGCCAGGATCTTCAAGGACATCCTGCAGCAATATTACGGCCAGCGCCCGATCATCTATACGACGGTGGACTTCTACCGCGACAACAACCTCGCCAGCTGGCGCGAGGAGTTCTGGCTGCGCTCGGTCGCCGGCCATCCGCGCATCGTCTATCCCGGCCAGCCCTATACCTTCTGGCAATATACCGGGACCGGCGTGGTGCCCGGCATCGGCGGCAACGTGGACCTGAACGTCTTTTCCGGCTCGCCCGCGCAATGGCGCATGTGGCTGAACCGGAGGCTGCAATAGGCCGCGGCCTGCTTTGGGCCGAATTCGCGGCGCTCTATGTCGGGGCGCCGCTGGCCATTGCCGTCTTCATGCCGCCGCGCCTGCTGTTCCCGGCGCTTTTCGTGTTCTCGCTGGCCGGGCTGGCGCTGCTGTGGCGCACCGGCGGGTTCGAGTGGCACGGGCTGATCCGCGGCTGGCGCGCGGTGCCGCCCTGGCAGATCCTGGCCTTCGGCCTGGTCGTGGCGCTGATCGGCTGGAGCATCGTCCAGCTTGCCCGCCCCGAATATTTCCGCCCGCTGACGCCCGAGCGGTTGCGTTTCCTGGCCGTGATCTGGCTGCTCTACCCGCTGCTTTCGGCCCTGCCGCAAGAGCTGATCTTCCGGGCGCTGTTCTTCCACCGCTTTTCCAGCCTGTTCCCGGACCGGGCGACGGCGGTGTTGGCGAATGCGGCGGTCTTTTCCTTCGCGCATCTGATGTATTGGTCGCTGGTGGTGGCGGTGCTGACCTTCGTCGGCGGCTGGATCTTCGCCCGCGCCTACCTGCTGCGCGGCTTCCCCTCGGCCTGGCTGCTGCACGCCATCGCCGGCAACGTGCTGTTCACGGTGGGGATGGGGGCCTATTTCTGGTCCGGCGGCGTGGTGCGGCCGTTCTGATCGCTTGACTTCCCCCGGATCACGCGGTTCATGCGTGGCCGATACGCAAGGGGAAAAGTGATGAGCGCCTATCGCAGCCACACCTGCGGCCAGCTGACGGCCGTCAATGCCGGTGAAACCATCCGCCTGTCGGGCTGGGTGCACCGGGTCCGAGATCACGGCGGCGTCCTGTTCATCGACCTGCGCGACCATTACGGCATCACCCAGGTCATCGCCGACAGCGACAGCCCGGCCTTTTCCGCCCTGGAAAAGCTGCGCGCCGAAACCGTGATCCGCATCGACGGCAAGGTGAAGCTGCGCGACGCCAGCCTGGTGAACCCCAAGCTGCCCACCGGCGAGATCGAGGTCTATGCCACCGCGATGGAGATCCTCGGCCCCTCGGACGACCTGCCGCTGCCGGTCTTCGGCGACCAGGACTATCCCGAAGAGACGCGGCTGGCCTATCGCTTCCTCGACCTGCGCCGCGAGTCGCTGCATCAGAACATCATGCTGCGTTCGCGCGTCGTCAAATGGCTGCGGGACGCGATGTGGAACCAGGGCTTCACCGAGTTCCAGACCCCGATCATCACCGCGTCCAGCCCCGAGGGCGCGCGCGACTTCCTGGTGCCCTCGCGGCTGCATCCGGGCAAGTTCTACGCCCTGCCGCAGGCGCCGCAGCAGTTCAAGCAGCTGATCATGGTCGCGGGCTTCGACAAGTATTTCCAGATCGCGCCCTGCTTCCGCGACGAAGACCCGCGCGCCGACCGTTCGCCCACCGATTTCTACCAGCTCGACCTGGAAATGTCCTTCGTCGAACAGGAGGACGTCTTTGCCGCCATCCAGCCGGTGATCCAGGGCCTGTTCGAGGAATTCGGCAATGGCCGCCCGGTCGATGCCGTCTGGCCGCGCATCCCCTATGCCGAGTCGATGCTGAAATACGGCAGCGACAAGCCCGACCTGCGCAACCCGATCGAGATGCAGGTGGTCAGCGACCATTTCCGCGGCTCGGGCTTCGCGATCTTTGCCAAGCTGCTGGAGCAGGAGGGCACCGAGGTCCGCGCCATTCCCGCGCCCACCGGCGGCTCGCGCAAGTTCGCCGACCGCATGAACGCCTTTGCCCAGAGCCAGGGCCTGCCCGGAATGGGCTATATCTTCTGGCGCAAGGCCGAGGACGGCTCGACCGAACCCGCCGGTCCCATCGCCAAGGCGCTCGGCCCGGAAAAGACCGAGGCGATCCGCCTGCAGCTGGGCCTGGGCGAGGGCGACGCAGCCTTCTTCCTCGGCGGCAAGCCCGAGGCCTTCGAGGCCGTCGCCGGCCGTGCCCGCAACGAGATCGGCCGCGAATTGGGCCTGACCGACGAGAACCAGTTCAAATTCGCCTGGATCGTCGATTTCCCGATGTATGAGAAGGGCGAGGACGGCCGCATCGACTTCAGCCACAACCCGTTTTCCATGCCGCAGGGCGGGCTAGAGGCGCTATCGGGCGATCCGCTGGCGGTCAAGGGCTATCAATACGACCTGGCCTGCAACGGCTACGAGCTTATCTCGGGCGCGATCCGCAACCACCGCCCCGAGATCATGTTCAGGGCCTTCGAACTGGCCGGCTATGGCCATGACGAGGTGGAAAAGCGCTTCGGCGGCATGGTCAAGGCCTTTCGCTACGGTGCGCCGCCGCACGGCGGCTGCGCGGCCGGCATCGACCGCATCGTCATGCTGCTGGCCGACGAGCAGAACATCCGCGAGGTCATCATGTTCCCGATGAACCAGCGCGCCGAGGACCTGATGATGGGCGCGCCCAGCGAACCCACGAACGAGCAGCTGCGCGAATTGCGGCTGCGCGTCCTGCCGCGGGAATAGGCGCGACGGGACGGCGGCGATGCGCGGGCCTTTGCCGCAACGCCGCAATTTGAAGAAAGCGTGAACTGACCTTTCGCGCCGGGCATGTCATAACCGCTGCGGGGGACGATCCCCCGCCAAGGAAGACATGCATGAGTTTTGGCTTTCCTGAACTGGCGGCGATCCGGCTGGGCTTCGGCCTGTCGCCGCTGATGCCGCCGCCCGCCGATGCCGCGGCGGTGCTGGCCGGTCCCGTCCATGCCGGCCCGGGGCCCGAGGCCTGGACCACGGCCGAGGCCAGCCGCCTGGCCCTCGCCTCTCGCGAAGGGGTCAAGGCCCGCCGCGAAGGCCGCCCCGAGTCGTCCGAATCCGTCGAGGCCGATCGCCGGCTGGGCGCGCTGCCGGCCGAGGACCTGCGCCGCCGCGTGATCCGCGCCGTGGACGATCCCGCAGGCTTCGGCGAGCGGCTGGTGCAATTCTGGTGCGACCATTTCACCGCCCGCGCCGTCAACAAGGTCAATACCGGCCTGGCGCTGGCCTATCAGGACGAGGCGATCCGCCCGCATGTGAACGGCCGCTTCGAGGACATGCTCTTCGCGGCCGAGACGCATCCGATGATGCTGGTCTATCTCGACCAGATTTCCAGCCGCGGTCCGAACTCGCCCTTCGTCAAGCGCCGGCCCGAGCGCACCCTGGGCCTGAACGAGAACCTGGCGCGCGAGGCGATGGAGCTGCATACGCTGGGCGTCGGCGCCAGCTACAGCCAGAAGGACGTGCGCCAGCTGGCAGAGCTGCTGACCGGGCTCAGCTTCTCGCATGCCGAGGGGTTTTCCTTCAAGCAGGTCATCGCCGAGCCGGGCGCCGAGACGGTGCTAGGCAAGAGCTACGGCGGCAACCGCCGCGGCGGGCTCGAGGACATCCGCGCCGCCTTTCGCGACCTCGCGCGCCGGCCCGAGACGGCGCTTTACGTCTCGGGCAAGCTGGCGGTGCATTTCGTCTCGGACGACCCGCCGCAGGACCTGGTGCAGGCCATGGCCGATGTCTGGCGCGACACCGACGGCGATCTGCCGCAGGTCTATCGCGTGCTGGTGACGCATCCGGCGCTGGCCTCGACCCTGCGCGCCAAGGTGCGCCAGCCGTTCGACCTGACGGTGACGGGGCTGCGCGCGCTGGGGGTGACCGGACAGCAGATCGCGGCGCTGGACGACCAGACCTTTCGCCGCGCGGTCTGGAACCATCTGCCGCTGATGGGCCAGCCCTGGAACCAGCCGAAAGGCCCGGACGGCTGGCCCGAGGATGCCGAGGCCTGGATCGCGCCCCAGACCATGGCCGCGCGCATCAACTGGGCGCTGCGCATGCCGCGCCTGATGCTGCCGGAACTGCCCGACCCGCGCGAGATGCTGGTCTCGGCCTTCGGCGGCACGCAATCCGAACAACTCGCCTGGGCGGTGCCCAAGGCCGAAAGCGCGGCCGAGGGCGTGGTGCTGATCCTCGCCTCGGGCGACTTCAACCGGAGGTAGGCGATGCTGCACCTGGACCGCAGGCTGTTTCTGAAAAGCGCGGCGCTGCTCGGCTGCTCGGCCGCGGCGCATCCCCTGATGAACAGCATGACCTTTGCCGCGTTGCCCTCGGACAACCGGCTGGTGGTGATCATCCTGCGCGGCGCCATGGACGGGCTGGACGCGATCCAGCCTTATGGCGATCCGATGCTGCGCAAGCTGCGCCGCGACCTGTCGCTGGGGCCGGAGGCGGGGGCGCTGGACCTCGACGGCTTTTATGCGCTGCATCCGCGGCTGGGGCCGCTGCTGCCCCTTTGGCAAAAGGGCGAGCTGGCCTTTGCCCATGCCGTCTCGACCCCCTATCGCGACAAGCGCAGCCATTTCGACGGCCAGGACGTGCTGGAGGCCGGGACCGGCAACGACCTGCCGGTGGACCGGCGCCTGGGCGGCTGGCTGAACCGGCTGTTGCAGGCGGTGCCGGGCGCCACCTCGGAAACCGCTTATGCGGTCGGGATCGAGCAGATGAAGATCCTGGAAGGCAAGGCCGCGCATATGAGCTGGGCGCCGCGCGCCGCGCTGAGCCTGTCGCCGCAGGCGCAGCTGCTGCTGGAGCATGTCTATCACGACGACCCGCTGTTCCGCGATGCCGCCCGCGACGCGGTGCACATCGGCGCCGAGAGCCCGGCCATGGAAAAGACCACCGGCCCGACCGGCGACGCGCAGTCGCTGGGCGCCTTTGCCGCCAACCGGCTGAACGCGGAAAGCCGCATCGCCGCCTTTTCGATCCCGGGCTGGGACAGCCACGCCAATCAGGGGCCGGTGATCGGCCGCGGGCTGGACCGGCTGGCCGCCGCGATCCTGGCGTTGCGCGACGGGCTGGGCGCGAACTGGCAGCGGACGACGGTGCTGGCGATGACCGAATTCGGCCGCACCGTGCGCGAGAACGGCTCGGGCGGCACCGACCACGGCACCGGCGGCGCGCTGATCATGGCCGGCGGCGCGATCAAGGGCGGCCGCGCCTACGGCGACTGGCCGGGCCTGGGCGAGGGCCAGCTTTACGCCGACCGCGACCTGATGCCCCTGCGCGACATCCGCGCCTATGCCGCCTGGGCGATGCGCGGGCTGTTCGGGATCGAGCCCGGGGTCTTGGAACGCGCGGTGTTTCCGGGGCTTGACCTGGGCGGCGATCCGAAGATGCTCGCCTGAGGTTTCAGGGAGAGCAGCATGTCAGAACGTCCGACCGGCCCGGTCGTCACCGGATTCGCTCCGCCCCCCGCCCCCGACCTGCCGCGGATCGAGGGCCGTTTCGTCGATCTTGAGCGGCTGGACCCGGCGCGCCATGCCGAGGATCTGTTCGCGGCGAACCAGGGGCAGGACTGGGTCTGGGACTATCTGGGCTATGGCCCCTTCGCCGCTTTGGCCGATTATCGCGACTGGCAGGCGCGCATGGCGGCCAGCACCGATCCGGTGTTCTATGCGCTGCGCGACCGCGCCGGCGGCAGGGTCGGGGGCGTGGCGTCCTTCATGCGCATCGACCGCGCCAATGGCGTGATCGAGATCGGTCATATCGAGATCGCGCCGCCGATGCAGCAGACCCCTGCCGCGACCGAAGCCATCTCGCTGATGATCGGCTGGGCCTTCGCGGCGGGCTATCGCCGCGTCGAATGGAAATGCGATGCGCTGAACGCGCCGTCGCGCCGGGCGGCGCAGCGCTACGGCTTTGCCTACGAAGGCATCTTCCGCCAGCACATGCTCACCAAGGGACGCAACCGCGACACCGCCTGGTATGCGATCATCGACCGCGACTGGCCGCGACTGGCCGAGGCGCATCGGGCCTGGCTTTCGCCCCAGAACTTCGACGACCAGGGCCGCCAGCGGCAAAGCCTGTCGGCGCTGACCGGGTCTTGAGACGGGCCGGCCCCCTCAGGACACGCGCACCGCGGCCAGCCGGTCCTGCACCAGCCCGCTGATCCGGGCCAGGTCCGTGGCCAGCGCCCGGCCGTGGGCATGGTCGCGCGCGAGCGCCGTCGCCGCGTCCTCAAGCATGCGGTCATGCGCCGAACGCGCCACCCCGGCCAGGAAGCGGGCGATATATTCGATGGCCTCGGTATCGTCGGCCTGGGACAGCGCATCCGCGACCTGGGTCAGGTCGTCGCGCAGCGCGGCCGGATCCGCCGCGATCACATCGTCGGGCAAGAGCCGCAGGCCCTGCGGGCGGGCCTCGGCCGGCAGCGCGGACAGGATCGCCTGCTGGAACACCGCCAGGCTTTCGATGGGCTTGACCAGAAAGCCGTCGGCGCCGGCCCGCATGGCCGCCGCGCGGTTGTCGGGGTCGCCCGAGATGCCCAGGACCACCGGCACCCGGGGCATGGCGCGGGCAATGGTCGCGATCATCTGGGCGCCGTCGCCGTCGGGCAGGCCCATGTCGATGATGACCGCACCCGGACGGTAGGTCTGGAGATGCCGCAGGGCCGCGCGGATGCTGTCGGCCCGACGGATGCGTGCGCCCGAGCGCAGGCACAGCAGGCGCACCGCCTCGGAGGCGATCCGCGAATCCTCGACCACCAGCACCGTCAGGCCGGTCAGCGGGCGGTTGGGCAGGGTGACCCGCCAGGTGGGGAATTCTTCCTCACCGATTCTATCCTGTTCCGTCATCGCTAAAATCCTTACCGGGAATCGTCTTGCCGGTTCAGGATTGCGCGATTGTCCTAAGAAGGGGTTAACGCCCGCGTGTTTTCCTTTCCCCTGTCGCCGGTCCGGCCTAGAAGGGCGGGAAACGACGGAGGACCAGATGATCGGACGCCTGAACCATGTCGCCATCGCCGTGCCGGACCTGCAGGCGGCGGCGGCGCAATATGAAAACAGCCTGGGCGCCAGAGTCGGCGCGCCCCAGGACGAGCCCGACCACGGCGTCACCGTTATTTTCATCGAATTGCCGAACACCAAGATCGAGCTGCTGTACCCCCTGGGCGAGAACAGCCCGATCCAGGGTTTCCTGGACAAGAACCCCTCGGGCGGCATCCATCACATGTGCTTCGAGGTCGAGGACATCCTCGCCGCCCGCGACAAGCTGAAATCCGAGGGCGCCCGCGTGCTGGGCAATGGCGAACCCAAGATCGGCGCCCATGGCAAGCCGGTGCTGTTCCTGCATCCCAAGGACTTCAATGGCTGCCTGATCGAGTTGGAGCAGGTCTGATGAGCCTGACCGGAGCCATCGTCCTTTATTCCGTGCTGTGGTTCCTGGTGCTGTTCGTGCTGCTGCCCTTCGGCCAGCAAAGCCAGGCCGATGTCGGGCAGGTGACCCCCGGTACCCCGGCCGGCGCCCCGCATGAACCGAAGCTGAAGAAGAAGATGCTGTGGGCGACCGTGATCGCGGCGCTGATCTGGGCCGCGATCGCCTATGTGATCATCGCCGGCGTCATCACCCGCGCCGATCTCGAGGCCTGGACGCGCTGATCTGATAGAGGTGGGTGAAACCCGCCGCCGCAAGCACCGGCACCACCACGTTCAGCACCGGCACCGTCAGCAGCAGCGCGATCAGCACCCCTAGCGCCGTGGCCTGCACCGCCAGATTGCGGCGCAGTTCGGTCGCCTGCGGTTCGTGCAGGTGGCGGCGCGCGGCCATCTGGAAGAACTCGCGCCCCAGCAGCCAGCCGTTGCCGCCATAGAACAGCACCGAGGCCAGCGGCCCCAGGAAGGGCGTCAGCAGCAGCGTGACCAGCGTAACCAGGATCACCGCCCCCATCACCGCCAGCGATTCCCACAGCCCGTCCCAGAAATCGACCGGCAGGCCCTTGGCTTGGGGATAGTGGATCTCTTCCACCGCATCCGCGACCCGGTCGGTGAACAGCCCCGAGAAGCCCGCCGCGACCGGCGCCATCAGGAAGATGCTCATCAGCGGAAACAGCAAGAGCGAGCTCCAGGACAGGGCAGGGGCCAGCGGCACGGCGCCGATCCAGGGCAGGGTCAGGCTCTCGGGCGCGAAATGGCCGGCCGCCCAGAAAACCAGCGCCTGCAGCGCGACGAAGAGCAGCAGCGTCAGCCCGACGCCAAGCGCCACCACCCCGAAGATGCGCGGGCGCAGAAGGTCGCCCCAGGCGAGGAACAGCGCCTTCAGCACCATTACAGGAACTGGGTCTTGGCCGCGACGTCGGGGCGGGGGCGTTCAGGAGGCGCGGCGCCGCGCTGGCCGATATGGATCAGGCCGACGACGCGCTCGCCCTCGGCAAGGCCCAGATGCGCGCGGGCGAATTCCGGCTCGGCCGCGGGTCCGGTCAGCCAGGCCGCGCCATAGCCCGCCGCCAACGCGGCGTTCAGCAGTTCCAGGCAGACCGCGCCGGCCGAGAGGAACTGTTCCCATTCCGGCACCTTGGGGCTGGCGACCGGGGCCGAAACCACGGCCACGATCAGCGGGGAATCGAAGGCCGAGCGCGCCTTTTCCGCCGCCGCCTCGTCCCCGCCCGCGGCGCGCACCTGTGCGGCCAGCAGCGGCGCCAGCCGGTCCAGCGTCGCGCGCTCCAGCACCAGGAAGCGCCAGGGCTCCAGCTTGCCGTGGTCGGGAACGCGGGCGCCGAGTTCCAGCAGGTTCATCAGTTCCTGACGCTCGGGCGGCGGGCCGGACAGCAGCTTCGGCGGATGCGAACGGCGATGGCGCAGGAAGGCCAGGGTGGCGGGGTCGGTGTGCTGCATCGGTCGTCTCCGGTTCGCGCTGTTGCCCATCAGATAGACACGGGCGACGGGGGATGCCAGCCGGGATTGCCTTTTTCGCCGCGCGGCGCTTCAACGGGCGCATGACCGACCTCAGCCACCTTGCCCTTCCCGGGGCCGAGATCGCCGTGCGGGTGACGCCGCGCGCCTCGCGCAATGCGGTGGTGCTGGACGGCGAGATCATCCGCGTCCTCGTCACCGTGGTGCCCGAGGACGGCAAGGCCAATGCCGCCGTGGTCAAGCTGCTGGCCAAGGCGCTGGGGGTGACGAAATCGCGGCTGGCGCTGGTGCGCGGGGCCACCTCGCGCGACAAGCTGTTCCGCCTGGATCAGCCGCGTTCCAGCCGATAGTTGCCTTCGGGCAGGTTCAGCGCGGCGCGCAATTCCTCAAGCTGCTCGATGGTCAGCACGATCTGCGCCAGCTCGCCGGTGTCGGGGTCGAACTGCTCGACCACCACGCGGTCGTCGAAGCTCTGGATCACCACGTCCTCGTTCAGCGGGCGCGAGCCGGCGGCGCCTTCGGGCAGTTCGTCGATCAGGGTGATGACGGTGGCGTCGAAATCGTGCTCGATGGTGAACATGCGGCCCTTCCCGGTTCAGCTTTTCTCAACAATCGCGTGATAAGGCTGGCAGGGCAAGAGCGGGGCTTGGCGGCGCGGCGGCGGCGCGGCTAAAGTGGCGCGAATGAAAAAAGCGGGTATGAGGCGGCAGATGGGCAGAACCTGGCAAGCGGCGGCGGCGATCCTGCTGGTCCTGGCGGGCTGCGTCGCGGCCCCGGTCCCGCAACCCGGGGGCACGCGGCCGCTGCCGGATCTGGCCACCGCGCCCGACACGCCGGCGGGCGCGCAAGCCTCGGCCCGGGCCTTCATCTCGGTGATCAACCGGATGGAGCCGGCGGTGGAACGCGAATGCGTCGCGCGCCGCAAGCAGCCGATCAACTGCGATTTCCAGTTCGTCGTCGACGACCGGCCGGGGTTGGAGCCGAACGCCTTCCAGACCGTGGATGCGACCGGGCGGCCGGTGATCGGCTTCACGCTGGCGCTGATCGGCGAGGCGCGCAACGCCGACGAACTGGCCTTCGTCGTCGGGCATGAGGCCAGCCACCACATCCTTGGCCATATCAACCGCAAGACCAGCGCCGCCTCGGTCGGCGCCGTGATCCTGGGCGGGCTGGCCAGCGCCTATGGCGGCAATTCCGAGGCCATCAAGTCGGCGCAGGACTTCGGCGCCCAGTTCGGCGCCCGCTACTATTCCAAGGATTGGGAGCTCGAGGCCGACTACCTGGGCGCGGTCATCGCCCTGAACGCCGGATTCAACCCGCAGCACGGTGCGCAGTTCTTTGCCCGAATCCCCGATCCGGGTGACAAGATTCTGGGCACCCATCCCTCGAACGCCGCCCGCATGGCGCAGGTGGCCCGCGCGGTGTCGGACTATCGCGCCGGACGGACCCGATAAATTCTGCGATTGTGGTATTCCTGCATCACTGGAACGTGATTGTCCAAAACAGTGGGTTAACCAATCTTGCCGGTTCTTTTCGGGCTTTTGGCAGACATATTTGCCCAATGACTGGTCGTTTTGCCCAGGCGCGCGGAAACGACCTCGGGGTGCCGGAAAAAATTTGCTTTTATAGGCGAGAAACTGCCGATAGTTTCCGTCCTGGGTTGTGCAACGTCCCGGTCGGCGGACGGATTGGTGTTTAGGAGCTTTCATGATCGGGGTCATTCTGTGGAGCAGTTCTGCCAAGGAAAAGGCGGTGATCTGGTGCGAGGACCATGGCGCCCTGGCCTATCTGCAAGGGCGGGAAAATCTAGCTTTTCCAGGAGATTGGCCCGAGGCTGGCGATCTGGTCGAGCTTGAGATCGAAAGCATGAAGGAACTGCGCCATGCGCGCTGCGTCAGCCTTGTCTCCGGCAACCGGCGCTCGGAATTGCCCGGCCTGCTGCGCGGCATGGGCGAAAAGCCCGCGCCGGCCCGTCCGGTGCTGCGGGTGATCTCGAATCACGATTGCGAGACGCAAGAGCGGCCGCTGAAGCTCGCGGCCGCCCGCTGAACCGAATCAGGCGCCGCGCGCCAGCGCGGCGACCCCGGTGCGGGCCTGGTCGGACAGGCCCAGGGGCCGCATCAGATCGGCGAAGGCGTCCAGTTTCTCGGATGTGCCGGTGATCTCGAAGACGAAGCTTTCCAGGGTCGAATCCACCACGCTGGCGCGAAAGATTTCCGCGATGCGCAGCGCTTCGACCCGCTTGTCGCCCTTGCCCGAGACCTTGAACAGCCCCAGCTCGCGCTCGACGCTGCGGCCCTCGACGGTCAGGTCGTGGACCTCGTGCACCGGCACGATGCGGCCCAGCTGCGCCTTGATCTGTTCGATCACGGCGGGCGTGCCCCGGGTCACGATGGTGATGCGCGAGCGGTGGCCCAAGTGATCGACCTCGGCCACGGTCAGGCTGTCGATGTTGTAGCCGCGTCCGGAAAACAGCCCGATCACGCGTGCCAGAACGCCGGGCTCGTTCTCCACCAGCACGGCCAGGGTGTGGGATTCGATGATCTCGGCATTCGGGTCGCGCAGGTCATAGGCCGAATGGCTGGACGCGCCCTTCTGGATGTTCAGTGCCGCCATGTTCTTCTCGCTTTCCTAAAACTCAGACCAGGGCGCCGCCGGCGCCGGTGATGGCGCCTTCGGTCGCGGCCTCGCCCAGCAGCATCTCGTTATGCGGCTTGCCCGAGGGGATCATCGGGAAGCAGTTCTCGTGCTTCTCGACCAGCACGTCCAGGATGAAGGGGCCGTCGTAGTCGATCATCTCCTGGATCGCCGCGTCCAGCTCGACCGGGTCCGAAACCGTGCGCCCGCGGCAGCCGAAGGCCTCGGCCAGCTTCACGAAATCGGGCAGGCTTTCCGACCAGCTCTGGCTGTAGCGTTCGCCATGCAGCAGCTGCTGCCACTGCCGGACCATGCCCAGGCGTTCGTTGTTCAGGATGAACTGCTTGACCGGGGCGCGGAACTGCACCGCGGTGCCCATTTCCTGCATGTTCATCAGCCAGGACGCCTCGCCGGCGACGTTGATCACCAGCGATTCGGGATGCGCGACCTGCGCCCCGATCGAGGCCGGCAGGCCGTAGCCCATCGTGCCCAGCCCGCCCGAGGTCATCCAGTGATTCGGGTCGTCGAAATGCAGGAATTGCGCCGCCCACATCTGGTGCTGCCCGACCTCGGTGGTGATATAGGGCTTCTGGGCCGCGGTCAGCGCCTGCAGCCGCTGCAGGGCGTATTGCGGTTTGATGACCTTGTCCGAGTTGCGATAGCCAAGGCAGTCGCGGGCCTTCCACTGCTCGATCTGCGCCCACCAGGCCTGCAGGCCGGCCGCGTTGGTCTTGCGGCCGCGGGCCTTCCAGATCTTCAGCATGTCCTCCAGCACATGGCCGACATCGCCGACGATGGGCAGGTCGACATGGATCACCTTGTTGATCGAGCTGGGGTCGATGTCGATCTGCGCCTTGACCGAGCCGGGGCTGAAATCCGCCACCCGGCCGGTGATGCGGTCGTCGAAGCGGGCGCCGACCGCGATCATCAGGTCGCAGTCGTGCATGGCCATGTTGGCCTCGTAGAGCCCGTGCATGCCCAGCATGCCGATCCATTTCCCGCCCGAGGCCGGATAGGCGCCCAGGCCCATCAGCGTCGAGGTCACCGGGAAGCCCGTGGCCTCGGCCAGTTCGCGCAGCAGCTGGCTGGCGCCGGTGCCCGAGTTGATGACGCCGCCGCCGGTATAGAGGATCGGCCGCTCGGCCGTTTCCATCAGCTCGACCAGCCGGGTGATCGTGGCCAGGTCGCCCTTCTTCGCTGGCTGGTAGCTGGGGGTCTCGATCTGCTTCGGGCCGACATATTCGCCGGTGGCGAATTGCACGTCCTTGGGGATGTCGATCAGCACCGGCCCCGGACGGCCCGAGGTCGCGATATGGAACGCCTTGTGAATGGTCGCCGCCAGCTGGTCGGTCTCCTTCACCAGCCAGTTGTGCTTGGTGCAGGGGCGGGTGATGCCGATGGTGTCGGCCTCCTGGAAGCCGTCGGTGCCGATCAGGAATGTCGGGACCTGGCCGGTCAGCACCACCACCGGGATCGAATCCATCAGGGCGTCGGTCAGGCCGGTGACCGCATTGGTCGCCCCGGGTCCCGAGGTGACCAGCACCACCCCCGGCTTGCCGGTCGAGCGGGCATAGCCCTCGGCCATATGCACCGCGCCCTGCTCGTGGCGGACCAGGATGTGCTTGATGTCGTTCTGCTGGAAGATCTCGTCATAGATGGGTAGCACCGCCCCGCCCGGATAGCCGAATACGGTGTCGACGCCCTGATCGCGCAGAGCTTCGATAACCATCCTTGCACCGGTCATTTGTCGGGACATGCCCATTCTCCATCTGTAAGCCATGCGCAGACGGGGCCGGGCCGACCCGGCCATGCTGCGCCGCAGGAAACTATGGGCGCGGCGCGGCAGGGTCAATGCCGATTATCCAAGAAAATGACCGGGCACCGGCAGATCTTGAAATATAATTACCGGAATGGCCGATTTTCAGCAATCATTTTGGATTTTGCGGCAGGGTGATGCGCGCCACTTGCTCGACGATTGGGTCGATGGACAGCGGATGGATGTCCGAACTGTGCTGCTCGGGGTCGCCGATCGGCTGCCAGACCCCGCCCTTGTAGATCTCCAGCGCCGAAAACCGCGCCTTGTAATCCATCTTGCGGCTGCCCGGCACCCAATAGCCCAGATAGACGAAGGGCAAGCCGGCGCTGCGCGCCAGTTCGATATGGTCCAGGATGATATGGGTGCCCAGGCTGTGATCCTCGTGCGCGGGATCGTAGAAGCTGTAGACCAGGCTCAACCCGTCATCCAGCACATCGGTCAGGCAGACCGCGACCAGCCGGTCCGCGCCGGGCGGCGGCGGCATCTGGCCCCCGCCCTCATGCGCGCGATATTCGATGACGCGGGTGCGGACCGGGGTTTCCTCGATCATCGCGGCGAATTCGAAGATGTCCATGTCGGCCATGCCGCCGTCGGCGTGGCGTTCGTCCAGATAGGCGCGGAACAGCTCGTATTGCTCCTCGGTCGCCCAGGCGCTGGTGGCCAGCCGGCGCAGATGCGCGTTCTTGCGCGCCACCCGGCGCTGCGTGCGCGAGGGCTGGAATTCCGAGACTCGGATCCGGGCCGACATGCAGGCGACGCAGCTTTCGCAGCTGGGCCGATACAGCACGTTCTGCGAGCGGCGGAAACCCTGCCGCGACAGCGCGTTGTTCAACTCGTTGGCCGAATCGCCGGCCAGGGCGGTGAACAGCTTGCGCTCGGCCCGGCCGTGCAGATAGGGGCAGGGCTGCGGCGCCGTGACATAGAACTGCGGGGCATGGGGAAGGCTGTGCCGCATCAGCCGCGCCCCCAGAGGCCCGGACGCAGCGCGCTGGCGGCTGCACGCGGTCGGTTCATTGCGGTTTCGGCGCGCATGGGCGGCAGCCTGGCCTGATCTCTGGTTGCACTGGGGCCAGAGCCTAGCAACAGATGCCCCCTCGTGCCAAGCACCGAAAACCGTAAGATTCGACACGGAGGCCCGGCCCGCGCGGCATTGACGCGGCGCCGGCTGCGGCTAGGCTGCGGCCATGGATTTCGCCGCCCGCATCACCCGCCTTCCGATCCCCGCCGACCCGGCCCGCGGCCAGTCCGCCCTGCAGGCCACCGGCATCGCCGACCCGCGCCTGGGCGATCTGATCCGCGGCACCGCCGGATGCAGCCCCTATCTTGCCGGCCTGATCGAGCGCGAGGCCGGCTGGCTGCCCGACGCCCTGGCGCATGAGGATGTCGTCGCGCGCGAGACCGCCGGCTTCGAGACGTTGACGCCCGACCAGCTTGGCCCGGCGCTGCGCCGGGCCAAGCGCCGGGTGGCGCTGTGGGCGGCGCTGGCCGATCTGGGCGGTGTCTGGCGGCTGGAGCAGGTGACCGGGGCGCTGACCGAGCTGGCCGACCGGGCCACCGACCTGGCGCTGCGGGCCCATGTCGCGGCCGAGGCCGCGCGCGGCAAGCTGCCCCCGACCGCGGCCGATGCCGGCGGCATCGTCGCGCTGGCCATGGGCAAGATGGGCGCGGGCGAGTTGAACTATTCCTCGGACATCGACCTGATCGTGCTTTACGACGACAGCGCCTATGACCGCGACGATCAGCACGAGGCCCGCGCCAGCCTGATCCGCGCCACCCGCAAGGCGGCGGCGACGATTTCGGACAACACCGACCAGGGCTATGTCTTCCGCACCGACCTGCGGTTGCGGCCGGATGCCTCGGTCACGCCGGTCTGCGTGCCGATCTCGGGCGCGCTGGCCTATTACGAGGCCGAGGGCCGCACCTGGGAACGCAGCGCCTATATCAAGGCCCGGCCCTGCGGCGGCGATCTGGCTGCCGGCGCGCGTTTCCTGCGCGAACTCGATCCCTTCGTCTGGCGCCGCCACCTGGATTTCGCCACCATTCAGGACGCGCATGACATGCGGCTGCGCATCCGCGACCACAAGGGGCTGCACGGCCGCATCGAGGTGCCCGGCCACAACATGAAGCTGGGCCAGGGCGGCATCCGCGAGATCGAGTTCTTCACCCAGACCCGGCAGCTGATCGCGGGTGGGCGCGACCCGGACCTGCGGGTGCGCGGCACGGTCGAGGGGCTGGCCCGACTGGCCGAAAAGGGCTGGGTGCCGTCCGAGGTCGCGGCCGAGCTGACCGATCACTATCGCGAACACCGCGAGATCGAGCATCGCATCCAGATGGTGAACGACGCCCAGACCCATTCGCTGCCGGTCGCGCCCGAGAGCATCGACACCATCGCCCGCATGATGGGCGCGCCCGACACCGCCGCCTGGTCGGCGCGGCTGGCCGCGCGGCTGCAGCGGGTCGAGGCGCTGACCGGCGATTTCTTCGCCCCCGGCGAGCAGCGCGAGCGGCCGCAGCTGTCTTCGGAGGCGCAGGCGCTGGTCGACGGCTGGCGCAGCTACCCGGCGCTGCGTTCGGCGCGCGGCCGCGAGGTTTTCGCCCGCATCGAGCCGGAGCTGCTGACCCGGCTGACCGCGGCCGCCCACAGCGATGAGGCTCTGGCCCGGTTCGATGCCTTCCTGTCGCGGCTGCCTGCAGGCGTGCAGCTCTTTTCGCTCTTCGAGGCCAATCCGCAGCTGATCGACCTGATCGTGGACATCTGCGCCACGGCGCCGGGCCTCGCCGCCTATCTGGCGCGCCACCCCGAGGTGCTGGACGCGGTGCTGGGCGGCAGCTTCTTCTCGGAATGGCCGGGGGCAGAGGATCTGCGCCGGCAGCTGGAGGCGATGCTGGCGCATGTGCTGGCCGCGCCCGACGGCGGCTACGAGCGGGCGCTGGATGCGGCCCGGCGCTGGGCGCATGAATGGCAATTCCGCACCGGCGTCCATCACCTGCGCGCCCTCATCGGCGCCGAAGAGGCCGGGGCGCAATATGCCGACATCGCCGATGCGGCGGTCGCGGCGCTGTTTCCGGTGGTCGCCGCCGATTTCGCCCGCCGGCACGGGCCGCCGCCCGGGCGCGGCGCGGTGGTGCTGGGCATGGGTTCGCTGGGGGCGCGGCAGTTGAATGCCGGCTCGGACCTGGACCTGATCGTGATCTACGACGCGGCGGGGCAGGACGCCTCCGAGGGACCGAAGCCGCTGGCGACGCGGGCGTATTATGCGCGGCTGACCCAGGCGACGATCACGGCGATCTCGGCGCCGACCTCGGCCGGGCGGCTCTACGAGGTCGACATGCGGCTGCGTCCCTCGGGGCGGCAGGGGCCGGTGGCGACCTCGGTGCAGAGCTTCCGCGACTACCAGCTGACCGAGGCCTGGACCTGGGAACATCTGGCCCTGACCCGGGCCCGCGTCATCGGCACCTGCGGCGCGGATGCCCAGTCGCTGGCGCAAGAGGTCGAGGCGCTGCGCGTCGAGGTTCTGGCGGCGCGCGGCGGCGATGCCCGTGTCCTGCCCGACCTGGCCGAGATGCGGGCGCGGATCTTTGCCGCCAAGGCTTCGGATGGCGCCTGGGAGGCCAAGACCGGCCGCGGCCGGTTGCAGGACATCGAACTGCTGGCGCAGAGTTTCGCGCTGCGTGCGGCCGTGCCGGCCCGGGCGACGCCCGCGCAGTTGCGGGCCGGGCCGCGCGCCGGGCTGATCGCGCGCGATCTGGCCGAGACGCTTGCCGCGGCCCGGCGGTTCCTGTGGAACCTGCAATGCGCCGGACGCCTGCTGACGGAACGGCCGCTGGACATGCAGAACCTCGGCAAGGGCGGCCAGGCTTTCCTGCTGCGCGAGACCGGATGCGAGACCCTGGACCAGTTGGCCGCCCGCCTGGCCGAGACTGCCGAGATCACCGGCACCATCATAGATGCGGCCATCGCCGAGGGGGGCGGGGAAGCCGGTGCCGAAGCTGCGCAAGCCGCGGCGCAGGCGCGGGCGGAATAGACCGCGGGCAAGCTCAGCCGATCTTGCCCAACAGGGGCAGCTGCGCGGTGTCGCCGAGAGGGATGGCCGGCGCGCGGGCCGCGGTCTTGCCCGTCGCCGCAAGCGGGGCGTCCAGCGCCTCGCGCAGCGGCACCAGAGCGGCAGCAGCGGCGGGCGTCGCGACAGGCGTGTCTTCGGGCCCGGCCTCGAAGATGCCGTGCTGGGTCTTGTCCCAGTAGAAGGGTTTCGCCACCACCTCGTAGATCGCCTTCCAGGCGGCCAGGCAGCCCAGCGGGAAATACAGGTGCAGCATCGGCACCCAGGGCAGCAGGTGGCGGTGCCGGGGACCGCGCACGGCCCAAAGGCCGACGGCGATGTTCAGGATCTCGGACAGCACGAAAAGCGTGAACAGAATGGCGATGGCGTTGCCGCCCAGCATCCCCGACAGCACGCCGCGCATCGGATGCGGCAGGCCGAGGCTGAGCAGCCAGAAGCTCCACAGCACCGGCGCCAGCAGATATTGCGACAGCGAGGCGAAAAGCTGCACCTGCAATCCCAGGAAGCGCCGCGTGCCCAGGTCGCGCCACAGCGCCACAGGGTCGCGCATGTGCACGCCCCAGGTCATGGCGAAGCCCTTGAGCCAGCGCGAGCGCTGCTTGACCCAGGGGAGCAGCCGGCAATTCGCCTCTTCATGCGTGACCGTGTCCAGCATCTGCGTGCGATAGCCCCGCCGGGTCAGACGCACGCCCAGATCGGCGTCTTCGGTCACGTTCCAGGCGTCCCAGGCGCCGACCTCTTCCAGCTTGTCGCGGCGGAAGAACAGCGTCGTGCCGCCCAGCGGCACCACCAGGTCCAGCGCCGCCGCGCCGGCCAGCGTGCCGCGGAACCAGGACGCATATTCGATGGTGAAGGCGCGGGCCAGCCAGTTGGTGCGCGGGTTGTAATAATCCAGCACGCCCTGCAGGCAGACCACATCGGGGGCGGCGAAATGGAAGCCGCGCGCGACCTTGTGCAACTGGTCCGGTTCGGGGCGATCCTCGGCGTCCCAGACCCCGATGATCGAGCCGCGGCAGAAGTTCAGCGCATAGTTCAACGCCCGCGGCTTGGTGCGGATCGGCCCGTCGGGCACCTTCACCACCCGCATCCAGCGCGGCAGGCGTGCGGTTTCCAGCGCCTCGCAGGTGACGCGGTCCGTGTCCTCGACCACCAGCAGGATGTCCATCAGTTCGCGCGGGTAATCCAGCTGCGACAGCCGGCCGATCAGCTTGTCGGCGATGTTGGCCTCGGCGAACAGCGGCACCATGACCGAGATCACCGGCAGCGGCGCCTTCATTTCGGGGCGCGGGATCGCGCCGAGGGCCATGGCGCGGGCCTCTTGCCGCTCTTGATGGGTGCGGCGCAGGATCGCCTGGAACGACAGCAGCTTCAGCGCGGCCGAGGCCAGCAGCGTCAGCACCGCCCAGACCGTCAGGGCCGTGATCACGGCGATGGGCGCCAAAAGCATCCCCAGCGTCGCCGCCCCCACCGATGCGACGACGAGCCGGCCGAAGCGCCGCTCGTTGCGGGTGCGGCAGCTTTCGGTGGCGGGAACGCGGGTCTCGGCCTGGCGAATCAGCGCGGTGCGGCGCAGGCCCATGATCGCTTCGCGGGCGGCGGTTTCCGAACACAGCAACATGCGCACCGCGCCGAAGCCCGCGGGCATGCGGTCGCGCAGGGCGTCGAATTCATCCGGACGCGCGGTGGCGATGAAGGTGACGCCGCCGACCCGGCGCCAGGGCACCAGACCCTGCGCCAGGCAGAATTGCGCCCCTAATGCATCGACCAGCCGGGGGTCCGGGGGCAGCGCGGCCAGGTCCAGCACGCTGCTGCGCCATTGCCGGGACAGGGCGCGGGTCAGGGCCTCTTCCTGGACCCAGCCGTTGGCCAGCAGGATCTCGCCCAGCCGGGCCTGCTGGCGGCGGCGCATGACCACGGCCCGAAGCAGGTTGCGCGGATCGACCGCGCCGTCCTCGATCAGGATCTGGCCCAGCGGGCGCAGGTCGCGGGGGGCGACCAACGTATCCTGCGGCGCGGGCGCGGCGGGTGCCGGCGCGGGACGACGGGGTTTGAGAAGGGCGATGCCGGCCATGCGCGATTCCCGATCCTGGGCTGTTCCTCGCCCCTCTGTTGCATGCTCGGGGTTAAGAAGCCGTTAATCGCGCGGGCGCGCCCCGCGGGCCGTCAGCCGCGGCGCGCGCGCATCGCCTCGGCGAAGCGGTCGAAGAGATAGGCGCTGTCCTGCGGGCCGGGGCTGGCCTCGGGGTGGTACTGCACCGAAAACACCGGCTTTTCCGCCATGCGCAGCCCGCAGTTCGAGCCGTCGAACAGGCTGACATGGGTCTCGATGACGCCCTCGGGCAGGGTCTGGGCATCGACCGCGAAACCGTGGTTCATCGAGGTGATCTCGACCTTGCCGGATTCCAGGTCCTTGACGGGGTGGTTTGCGCCGTGGTGGCCGTGGTTCATCTTGATGGTCTTGGCGCCAAGCGCCAGCGCCAGCATCTGGTGACCCAGGCAGATGCCGAATATCGGCAGGTCCTTCTCCAGTAGGTCGCGGATCATCGGCACGGCATATTCGCCGGTCGCGGCCGGGTCGCCCGGGCCGTTCGACAGGAAGACGCCCTCGGGGTCGTGGGCCATCACCTCTTCGGCGGAGGCGGTGGCGGGCAGGACCGTGACCTCGGCGCCGCTCTGCGCCAGCGAGCGCAGGATGTTGCGCTTGGCGCCATAGTCCAGCGCCACGACGCGGAACGGCGTCTGCTCGGGGACGGAGCCGAACTGGCCCGGCCATTCCCACAGCCCCTGGTCCCAGCGATAGCTTTGCCGCGTGCTGACCTCTTTCGCCAGGTCGAGCCCGACCAGCCCCTGCCAGTCGCGGGCGCGCGCCACCATGGCGGCGATGTCGAAATCGCCCTGCGGATCATGGGCCAGCACCACATGGGGCGAGCCCTGCTGGCGGATGGCGCGGGTCAGCCGGCGGGTGTCGATGCCGCCGATGCCGATGCGGCCGCGCTTTTCCATCCACGCCACCAGCTCGGCCGTGGCGCGCCAGTTCGAGGGCTCGGTCGGGTCCCATTTCACCACGATGCCCGAGGCGACGGGGTCGGCCGCCTCGTCGTCCTGTTCGGTGACGCCGGTGTTGCCGATATGGGGGAAGGTGAAGGTGACGATCTGGCTGGCGTAGGAGGGATCGGTCATGATCTCCTGATAGCCGGTCATGGCGGTGTTGAAGACCAGCTCGGCCACCACCTCGCCGGCCGCGCCGAAGCCCTGGCCGTAGAAAACGGTGCCGTCGGCAAGCGCAAGACAGGCGGTGGGCTTCTGGGGCATCGTCGACTCTCCGGGTAAATCGGCGGGAACCTAGGGAAAGGGGGTGCGGGCGTCAAGGCGGGAACGGGGGCTTGCGGAACTTTGGCGCCGGGCCCAGGTTGACGCCGGGGACCAGGCGGGGCATCCGCGCTGCCGAACCAATCCAGCGAGGAACACATGGGACTGCGCGAACGCATTCTGGCCGACACCAAGGACGCGATGAAGGCCAAGGAGACGGCGCGGCTGTCGACGCTGCGGCTGATCTCGGCCGCGATGAAGGACCGCGAGATCGCCGCCCGGACCGAGGGCGGCGACGAGGCCGAACTGGGCGAGGCCGAATTGACCGCGATCCTGTCGAAGATGGTCAAGCAGCGCCAGGAATCCGCCAAGGCCTATGAAGAGGGCGGCAGGCTGGAACTGGCCGAGCGCGAGCTGGACGAGATTAGGGTGATCCAGTCCTACCTGCCGCGCCAGCTGGACGCAGACGAGACCCGCGCCGCCATCGACAAGGCCATCGCCGACCTGGGCGCGGAAAGCATCCGCGACATGGGCCGGGTCATGGCCGAGCTGCGCAACCGCCACGCCGGCCAGATGGACTTCGGCGCCGTCGGACCGATGGTCAAGGAAAGGCTGATGAAGTAACGGCCCGCCCGCCGCGCCGCATGGCGTTCCGCCGCCGTATCTGATAGGTTTGCCCGAAGTTCGGGCAAAAGCCCACCCGCTGGGGTCGGCGATCGGAAAGGGATGAGGCGATGAAGGCATTGGTGCTTGAGGAAAAGGGCCGTCTGTCGCTGCGGGAGTTCGACGTTCCCGGGGTGATGGGGCCGCGGGACGTGCGCATCCGCACACATACGGTCGGCATCTGCGGCTCGGACGTGCATTATTACACCCATGGCAAGATCGGCCATTTCGTGGTCCGTCAGCCGATGGTGCTGGGGCACGAGGCCTCGGGCACGGTGATCGAGGTCGGCGAAGAGGTCCGGCACCTGCAGCCCGGCGACCGCGTCTGCATGGAGCCGGGGATTCCCGACCCGACCTCGCGCGCCTCAAAACTGGGCATCTACAACGTCGATCCGGCCGTGACCTTCTGGGCGACGCCGCCGGTGCACGGCTGCCTGACGCCCGAGGTGATCCATCCGGCCGCCTTCACCTACAAGCTGCCCGACACCGTCAGCTTCGCCGAGGGCGCCATGGTCGAGCCCTTTGCCATCGGCATGCAGGCGGCCCTGCGCGCGCGCATCCAGCCGGGCGACATCGCGGTCGTCACCGGCGCCGGCCCCATCGGCATGATGGTGGCGCTGGCCGCGCTGGCCGGCGGTTGCGCCAAGGTCGTGGTCGCCGACCTGGCCCAGCCCAAGCTGGACATCATCGGCGCCTATGACGGCATTCAGACGGTGAACATCCGCAACCGTCCCCTCGCCGAAGCCGTGGCCGAGGCGACCGAGGGCTGGGGCGCCGACATCGTCTTCGAATGCTCGGGCGCGGCGCCGGCGATCCTGTCGATGCACCAGTTGGCCCGGCCGGGCGGCGCCATTGTGCTGGTCGGCATGCCGGTCGATCCGGTGCCGGTCGATATCGTCGGGCTTCAGGCCAAGGAACTGCGGGTCGAGACCGTCTTTCGCTATGCCAATGTCTACGACCGCGCCATCGCGCTGATCGCCTCGGGCAAGGTGAACCTGCGGCCGCTGATCTCGGCCTCGATCCCCTTCGCGGACAGCATCGCCGGCTTCGACCGCGCCGTGGAGGCGCGCGAGACCGACGTGAAGCTGCAGATCGTGATGCCGGAGTAAGCGCCATGTATCTGGGCATCGACCTCGGGACCTCGGGCATCAAGGCCATGCTGCTGGGCCAGGATTTCGCCGTGCTGGGGGTGGCCCACGCCCCGCTGACCGTCAGCCGCCCCCATCCCGGCTGGTCCGAGCAGGACCCGGCCGACTGGATCGCCGGCTGCGATTCGGTGATCGAGGCGTTGCTGCGCGCCCATCCCGACCAGATGGCGCGGTTGCGGGGCATCGGCCTGTCGGGGCATATGCATGGCGCGGTGCTGCTGGACGCCTCGGATCGGGTGCTGCGGCCCTGCATCCTGTGGAACGACGGCCGCTCGGGCCCGCAATGCGCCGAACTGGAGGCGCGGGCCGATTTCCGCGGCATCGCCGGCAATCTGGTCATGGCGGGCTTCACCGCGCCCAAGCTGCTGTGGGTGCAGCAAAACGAGCCGGAGCTCTTTGAAAAGACGGCCAAGGTGCTGCTGCCCAAGGATTACCTGCGGCTGTGGCTGACCGGCGGGCATGTGGCAGAGATGTCCGACGCGGCCGGGACGCTGTGGCTGGACGTGGAGCGCCGCGACTGGTCGGACGAGCTGCTGGCCGCGACCGGGCTGACGCGCGCCCAGATGCCGGCGCTGGTCGAGGGCAGCGATGTGTCCGGCCATCTGCGCGCCGATCTGGCGGACCGCTGGGGCATCCCGCGCGTGCCGGTGGCGGGCGGCGGCGGCGACAATGCCGCGACCGCCTGCGGCATGGGGGTGATGACGCCCGGCACCGGCTTTTTGTCGCTGGGCACCTCGGGCGTGCTGTTCGCCGCGACCGAATCCTATGCGCCGAACACGGCCGAGGCGGTGCATACCTTCTGCCACGCGGTGCCGGACACCTGGCACCAGATGGGGGTGATCCTGTCCGCCACCGACAGCATGGCCTGGCTGTGCGAAATCACCGGCCGCTCGGTGCCCGAACTCGCGGCGCTGGTCGCCGGGGTGACGGCGCCGTCGCCGGTGACCTTCCTGCCCTATCTCTCGGGCGAGCGCACGCCGCTGAACGACCCGGACGCCACTGCCGCCTTCCTGGGCCTGCGCCGCAGCCACGGCCTGCCCGAACTGGCGCAGGCGGTGATGGAGGGCGTGGCCATGGCCTTTGCCGATTGCGTCCACGCCCTGCGCAAGGCCGGCACCGAGCTTGAGGCCGCCTATGCCGTCGGCGGCGGCGCGCGGTCGCGGGAATGGCTGCGGATCATCGCTTCGGCCACCGGGCTGGTGCTGCTGGAACCCGAGGACGGCGATTTCGGCGCCGCCTTCGGCGCGGCGAAGCTGGCGGCGGCCTGCGTGACCGGCGACCGCTCGCAACGCGTCTTCGCCCGCCCCGCCATCCGTGCCGAGATCGCCCCCGATCCGGCGCTG
Organism: Paracoccus aminovorans; assembly: GCF_900005615.1. NCBI lineage: Bacteria > Pseudomonadati > Pseudomonadota > Alphaproteobacteria > Rhodobacterales > Paracoccaceae > Paracoccus > Paracoccus aminovorans. The sequence continues at coordinate 939,477 of NZ_LN832559.1, forward strand.
GCCGAGGCCTATGCCGCGCGCCACGCCCGGCATCGCGCCGCCTATTCCCGGTTGCGCGACCTGGATTAAAGCGCGGGGGCGGCATGGAACCCGCCCCCGGTGCTGTGGCGTTTCCGACTGGGTCCCGCACCATGCGGGGCAGGGGACAGTCGCCATGCTCGAGGAACTTCGCCGCATCCTGATGCACGATCAGGATTTCAGCTTTGCGCTGGAAATCCTGTTCCGCACCACCATCGTCTATTTCTATACGCTGATGCTGATGCGCTGGCTGGGCGGGCGCACGGTGGCGCAGCTGTCCATCGTCGAATTCCTGCTGGTGATCGCCATCGGCTCGGCGGTGGGCGATTCGCTGTTCTACGACGACGTGCCGCTGCTGCCGGCCATGTTCGCCATCCTGCTTGTCTCGGTCTACAATAAGGCGCTGGACAAGGCGATCCTGTCCTCGAAGTTCATGTCGCGGCTGTTCGAGGGTCGGCCGCGCATCGTCATCACCGACGGACAGGTCCACGACGACCGCCTGGTGCGGCAGGGCATCGGCATGGACGAGCTCTACAGCAAGCTGCGGCAGGCCGGGGTCGAGGACCTGGCGCAGGTGAAATTCGCCATCCTGGAGCCCAACGGCGGGCTGTCGGTGCTGACCCGCGACGGCCGCGGCTCCGAGGGGCTGTATCGTTCGCCCGCGCTTCCCGGCGACGAAATGGTCTGGGCGGAACGCCGATGACCCCGTCGCGACGCACCCTCAAGCGCGACCTGCGCAGCGGCCGCCCGTTCTGGGCCGAGACGCCGCATATCTCGGCCGCGCATCTGGCCGCGCCCTCGGCCCGGCGCTGGGACGTGGTGATCGTCGGCACCGGCATTTCCGCCGCCCTGCTGGCCGAACGGCTGACCCGGCGCAAGCGGCGGGTGCTGATCCTAGACCGCCGGCCGCCGCTGCGCGGCTCGACGCTGGCCTCGACCGCGATGATCCAGCACGAGATCGACGTGCCGCTGTCGCGGCTGGGCCGGCAGATCGGCCCGGACAAGGCGGCGCGGGCCTGGCGGCGTTCGGTCCAGGCGGTCGAGACGCTGCTGCGGTTGTCGCGCCGGCTGGGGCTGGACTGCCAGATGCAGCGCAAGCGGGCGCTGTATCTGGCCGGGGACGAGATGGGCTTTCGCGCCCTGGAGGCCGAGGCCGAGGCCCGCGCCGCCGCCGGCATCCCGGCCGAATTCCTGAACCGGCAGCGGCTGATGGCGGAATTCGGCATCGACCGCACCGGCGCCATCGTCTCGCCCGCCTCGGCCTCGGCCAATCCGGGCCAGCTGACCGCGGCGCTGCTGCGGGTGGCGCAGGAACGCGGGGCCGAGATCGTCTCGCCCTTCGAGGTCGCCGATTTCGCCGAGCTTGCAGACGGGGTGGCGCTGGCCTCGGCCGCTGGGCAGGTCGTGGTCGCGGGCCATGCGGTCTTCTGCACCGGCTACGAGTTCCTGCCGCAGATGGTCTCGCCGCATCACCGCATCATCTCGACCTGGGCCATCGCCTCCGAGGACGGCGTGGCGCAGCCGCCTTGGCTCAAGGATTTCCTGGTCTGGGAGGCGTCGGACCCCTACCTGTATTTCCGCTCGACCCCCACCGGCCGGATCATCGCCGGCGGCGAGGACGAGGACACCTCCGGCGCGCATGAAGACCCGGCGAAGCTGCGCCGCAACGCCGCCGAGATCGCCCGCAAGCTGCGCCGGCTGACCGGCATCCGCTTCCGTCCCGCCTATGCCTGGGCCGCGGCTTTCGGCGACAGCGACGACGGCTTGCCGATCATCGACGCGGTGCCGGGCTGCAAGCGCAGCCTGGCGGTGATGGGTTTCGGCGGCAACGGCATCACCTATTCCGTCATCGCCGCCGAGGTCGTGGCCCGGCGCATCGACGGCCGCCGCGACCCCGACGCCGATCTCTACCGCTTCCGCTAGCCCAGCAGATAGGCGCAGGCCTGCGTGTCGAAGCCGGTGATCCGCAATCCGCCGGCAAAACCGGCGGTCAGGACGTCGCGCAGGGCCAGCCGCGCCTGCAGCGCCGCCTCGGGCGCCTCGCGCAGCAGCGCGTCCAGATCGCGCGGGATCGGCACCCGCTGCGCGACCGCCGTCTCGGGCGGCGCCCGCCCGGCGGCGCGCGCGGCGACGCCCGGGCTGTCCAGCGGCCAGTCCAGCAGCAGCCGGTCCGAGGGCAGGCCGGCGTTGATCCCCGGCATGGCGCCGTAATAATCCGGCAGGTAGGTGTCCGAGACGCCCCCCAGCGCGCCCACGTTCAGCCCCGCGTTCACCGCGCGCAGCGGGTCGTAGGTCCAGCGCACATGGCGGATGCCGCGGGCCAGGCACCAGTCGCGTTGGAACCATTTCAGCCGCAGCCCCAACCGCAGCCCGCGCGCCTGCGGCAGCACCGCCAGCCGGTGCGAATGCTGCACCCCCGGCGTGGCCGAGGGGAAGGCGAACAGGAATCCCAGCATATGCGCGCCGTCGAAGGCGCCGGCGACCAGACCGCCCTCGTGCTGGATGGCCAGCATCAGATCGGCATTGTCGGCCGGATCGTCCGGGCCCCAGACGATGCGTTGCAGGTCTTCGGACCGCTTCAGCTCGGCCAGGCCGTCCAGTTCGCGGATGACGGGATCGCTCATCGGAAAAATTCGGGCGCGTCGCTGACGGTGGCGAGATAGGCGCGGTCCAGGGTCACCCCCAACCCCGGCCCGTGGCGCGGCACCGCCATCAGCCCGGCCTCGGCTTCGAGCGGCTGCTCGACGATGTCGCGGCGGAAATAGCGGCTGGCCGAGGAAGTGTCGCCGGGCTTGGTGAAATTCGGCAGCGTCGCCAGGTGGATGTTCTGCGCCCGGCCGATGCCGGATTCCAGCATGCCGCCGCACCAGACCGGCACGCCGAAGGCCGCGCAAAGGTCGTGGATGGCGCGGGCGGGACCGAAGCCGCCGACGCGGCCGACCTTGATGTTGACCACCCGCGCCGCATCGGCTGTCAGCGCCTGCCGCGCATCGGTGGCCGAGCGGATGCTTTCGTCCAGGCAGATCGCGGTCAGCATCTGCGCTTGCAGCTTCGCATGGTCCTGGATGTCGTCGAAGGCCAGCGGCTGCTCGATATAGTCCAGCCCGAACCGGTCCATGGATTTCAGCAGCGGCAGGTCGCCCAGCCCGTAGTCGGTATTCGCGTCCACCGTCAGCTTCGCGTCCGGAAATTCGGCCCGGACGGCGGCCAGCAGCGCCAGGTCGTGGCCGCGCCGGATCTTAAGCTTGACGCGGCGATAGCCGGCCTCCAGCGCCGCGCGCACGCGGTCGAGCGTCGCGGGAATGTCGGTGATGCCCAGGCTGACGCCGACCTCGACCGTCTCGCGCACGCCGCCCAGTGCCGCGCAAAGCGGCAGGTCCAGCGCCTTGGCCCACAGGTCCCAGACCGCCATCTCGACCATGGCCTTGGCCATCCGGTGCCCGCGCCAGGGGTCCAGGATCGGGGCCAGCTGCGCCGGGCTCTCGAAACGCTGGCCCACGACCTGCGGCAGCACCGCCTGGCGCAGGAAGGGCAGGGCGGCGGGCAGCGTTTCCTCCAGGTAGTCGGGCAGCGGGTCCATGACGCCCTCGGCATGGCCTTCCAGCCCCTCGGCCCGCAGCGTCAGCAGCGGGAACAGCTTCTCGGTCACGGTGCCGGTCGAGATCACGAAGGGCGTCAGCAGCGGCAGTCGCACCAGCCGCAGCTCGGCCGCCTCGATGCGGATGCCGGGAAAGAGGCGGGGCTTGTCGGGGGCGGGTGTGGTCATGGCGCGCAGATTGCGGCGTGACCCGCCCGGTCGCAAGTGGAACCTGCGCATACGCCGGGCCGGGCTGACCTTTTCGGCAGCCGCAGGACGCGGGCGCGGGCAAATTCCCCCTTTGCGGCGGCCGGTCGCGGTCGAAGCGACAGAAGCCAGTTGCAATCCGCAAGCGCCGCCGATTAGTCTGAAACCGCGGAATGAAGAACCAATAGAAACAGGGGGCCGCATCGTGACATCGCAACCCGGCAACGACGCGTTCGTTGTCTTCGATCACGTCCAAAAGAGCTATGACGGTCAGACCCTCGTGGTGAAGGATCTGAACCTGAGCATCGGCAAGGGCGAATTCCTGACCATGCTTGGACCCTCCGGCTCGGGCAAGACCACCTGCCTGATGATGCTGGCGGGATTCGAGACGGCGACGCATGGAGAAATCCGGCTGGACGGCCGCAATATCAACGACGTGCCGCCGCACAAGCGCGGCATCGGCATGGTGTTCCAGAACTACGCGCTGTTCCCGCACATGACGGTGGGGGAAAACCTGGCCTTCCCGCTGGAGGTCCGCGGCATGGGCAAGGCCGAGCGCGAGGAACGCGTGACCCGCGCGCTGGACATGGTGCAGATGGGCAAGTTCATCAGCCGCCGCCCGGCGCAGATGTCCGGCGGCCAGTGCCAGCGGATCGCGCTGGCCCGGGCGCTGGTCTTCGACCCCAAGCTGGTCTTGATGGACGAGCCGCTGGGCGCGCTCGACAAGCAGCTGCGCGAGCATATGCAGTTCGAGATCAAGGCCCTGCACGACCGCTTGGGCATCACCGTGGTCTATGTCACCCACGACCAGGGCGAGGCGCTGACCATGTCGGACCGCATCGCCGTCTTCAACGACGGCCGCATCCAGCAACTGGCGCCGCCGCCGGTGCTGTACGAGCAGCCCGAGAACAGCTTCGTCGCCGGCTTCATCGGCGAGAACAACGCCCTGCGCGGCACCATCGAGCAGCTTCAGGGCGACAAGGCCCTGGTCAGGCTGCAGAACGGCGAGGTGATCGACGCCACCGCCGTCAATATCCGCGAAAGCGGCCAGACCACCACGGTCTCGATCCGGCCCGAGCGGGTCGAGTTCAAGCCCGACCTGATGCCCGCCGGCGCCCATACCGTCGAGGCCCAGGTCCGCGACGTGGTCTATATGGGCGACATCCTGCGGGCCCGGCTGAACGTCGCCGGGCAAGAGGATTTCGTGATGAAATACCGCAATACGCTGGGCCAGGTGAAACTGTCGCCCGGCCAGACGATCAGGATCGGCTGGCATCCCGAGGATGCCCGCGCGCTGGATCCGGTCTGACCCCGCACCGACAAGAACGACGCATCGAAACACAAGGAAGCCAAGATGAAGAGATTGCTCATCCTGACCTCGGCGCTGGTGGCCGTGGCAGCGACAGCCCAGGCCCAGGACAAGCAGCTGAACCTGCTGTCCTGGGGCGGGGCCTATGGCAACAGCCATGTCGAGGCCTATGCCAAGCCCTTCGAGGCCAAGACCGGCATCAAGGTCAGCGTCGCGGATGCCGACAACCCGGCCACGCCGCTGAAGGCGCAGGTCGAGGCGGGCAACGTCTCGACCGACGTGGCCTCGGTGGAATATGCCGATGCGGTCCGGCTGTGCGACGAGGGGCTGCTGGAAACCATCGATCCGGCGATCCTGGCCCCGGCGGCCGACGGCACCTCGGCGATGGATGATTTCATCGACGGCGCGGTGACCGACTGCTTCGTCGGCACCGACGTCTATTCGATGATCCTGGCCTATGACGACGGCAAGTTCCCGGACGCCAAGCCGGCCGGCGCGGCCGATTTCTTCGACACCGCCAAGTTCCCGGGCAAGCGCACCATGCGCAAGGGCGCCAAGTTCAACCTGGAATTCGCGCTGATGGCCGACGGCGTGGCGCCGGATCAGGTCTATGAGACGCTGGGCACCCCCGAGGGCGTGGACCGCGCCTTTGCCAAGCTCGATGCGATCAAGAAGGACGTGATCTGGTGGGAAGCCGGCGCCCAGCCGCCGCAGCTGCTGGCGGATGGCGAGGTCAGCATGGCCTTCGCCTTCAACGGCCGGATCTTCGACGCCGCCCAGAAAGAGGGCAAGCCGTTCAAGATCGTCTGGGACGGCCAGATCTACGAGATGGAGGGCTGGGTGATCCCGAAAGGCGCCCCGCATCCGGATGCCGCCAAGGAATTCGTGACCTTCTCGACCTCGCCCGAGCATCAGGCCCGCGCCGCCGAGTTCATCAGCTACGGCCCGCCGCGCAAGTCGGCCGCCGCGCTGGTCGGCAATATCGAGGGCACCGACGTGCCGATGGGTCCGAACCTGCCGACCTTCGCCGAGAACATGAAGCAGGCGCTGGCCTCGAACCTGGACTTCTGGGTCGATCACGACGCGGAACTGCAAGAGCGCTTCAACGCCTGGCTGGCGAACTGACGCCTTGGCCGCGGCGGCATCTCCGCCGCGGCACGCCAAAGCCCGAACGGGCAGAACCGGCCAACGCGCCGACACATCAACGGGGAGTTGAACATGAAAAGACTGATCATCCTGACCACGGCGCTTTGCGGGTTGGGCTTCGCCGCGCATGCCCAGGACAAGGAAGTCAACGTCGTCTCTTGGGGCGGCGCCTATGAAAAGTCGCAGGTCGAGGCCTATAACACCCCCTTCACCAAGGAAAAGGGGATCAAGGTCAACATGGTCGCCGCCGACGACCCCGCCACCCCGCTGAAGGCGCAGGTCGAGGCCGGCAACGTCACCGGCGACGTCTTCGACGTGGCCATGGCCGACGCGATCCGCATGTGCGACGAAGGCGCGCTGGTCGAATTCGACCCGGCGACGCTGCCCCCGGGCGCGGACGGCACCCCCGCGGTCGATGATTTCGTGGCCGGTTCGCTGACCGATTGCGCGGTCGGGAACATCGTCTGGGGCACGGTGATCGGCTTCGACACCACCAAATTCGCCGACGGCGCCCCGGCGACGGTCGCGGATTTCTTCGACACCGCGAAATTTCCCGGCAAGCGCGGCCTGCCGAAATCGCCCAAGCGCACGCTGTATCTGGCACTGATCGCCGACGGCGTGCCGGCGGCCGAGGTTTATGACACGCTGGGCACCCCCGAGGGCGTCGACCGCGCCTTCCAGAAGCTCGACACCATCAAGAAGGACGTGGTCTGGTGGGAGGCGGGCGCCCAGCCCATGCAGCTTCTGGCCGATGGCGAGGTCTCGATGACCACGGTCTACAACGGCCGCCTGTTCGACGCCATCGTCGGCGAGGGCAAGCCCTTCGACACCATCTGGGACGGCCAGTATCTGGAGATCAACGCCTTCGTGGTGCCCAAGCAGGCCCCGCATCCCGAGGCGGCGCTGGAATACGTGAACTTCGCCACCGGCACCCAGCCGCTCGCCGACCAGGCGAAATGGATCAGCTACGGCCCGGCGCGCAAATCCTCGGCGCCGCTGGTCGGGCTCTACAACGACGGCAAGACCGAGATGGCGCCCTTCATGCCCACCAGCGACGAGCACATGAAGACCGCCGTCGTGGACGACCCCGAGTTCTGGGCCGACCATTCCGCGGAGCTGGCCGAGCGCTTCAACAACTGGCTGGCCGCCAACTGATCCAACGCCGCCCGGCCCGATGCCGGGCGGCCGCCCTTGACCAAGCCCTTGCTGACGAAGGATCGTGATGTCCAACGCGCTTGACCCCCATGCCGCCATCGTGACCGAGGCCGGCGGCCTCGACCAGGGCGGAACCCTGCGGACGGCCGACGGCCAGCCACTGACTCGGGCGCTGGCGCGCAGCTCGCGCCGGGCTCGGCGCCGGGCGTTCCTGCTGGTGCTGCCGCTGTTGCTGTTCATCCTGCTGACCTTCGTGCTGCCGATCGGGCAGATGCTGCAGCGCTCGGTCAAGAACGACGGCTTTTCCGCGAACATGCCGCAGCTTTCGGCCTGGTTCCACGACCATCCGCACGGCACCCAGCCGGACGACGCCGCCTGGGCGGCGCTGGCCGCGGACCTGACCGCCGCGGCCGAGTCGCGCACCATCGGCATCGTCGGCACCCGCGTCAACTACGACATGCCGGGCACGCGCTCGCTCTTCACTTCGGCCGGGCGCAAGGCGCGCGGCGGGTTGGAGCCGCCCTATCGCGAGTCGATCCTCGAGATGGACGCCAAATGGGGCGATCCCAAGCTGTGGTCGGTGATGCGCGAGGCTTCCTCGGCCTATACGGCGAACTTCTATCTGGCCGCCGTCGACCGCACCCGCGACGACGACGGCAAGATCGTCCAGGCGCCCGAGCAGCAGCGCATCTATCTCAAGCTGTTCCTGCGCACCTTCTGGCTGTCGCTGGTGATCACCGGCACCACCTTCCTGCTGGGCTTTCCCATCGCGCATCTGCTGGCGACGCTGCCGATGCGCAAGTCGAACCTGCTGATGATCCTGGTGCTGCTGCCGTTCTGGACCTCGCTGCTGGTCAGGACCACGGCCTGGATGGTGCTGCTGCAGCAGCAGGGGGTGGTCAACGACATCCTGGTCTGGCTGGGGGTGATCGGCAACAACCAGCGGCTGCAGATGATCTTCAACCAGACCGGCACGATCATCGCCATGACCCATATCCTGCTGCCCTTCATGATCCTGCCGCTCTATTCGGTGATGCGCACGATCAATCCCAGCTATGTGCGCGCGGCGCGCAGCCTGGGCGCGACCAGCTGGACGGCGTTCCGGCGCATCTATTTCCCGCAGACCCTGCCGGGGCTGGGGGCGGGGGCGCTTCTGGTCTTCATCCTGGCGGTGGGTTACTACATCACCCCGGCGCTGGTCGGCGGCTCGTCGGGGCAGCTGATCTCGAACCTGATCGCGATGCACATGACCCAGACGCTGAACTGGTCGATGGCGGCGGCGTTGGCCTCGCTGCTGCTGGCCGGGGTGCTGATCCTCTACTGGGTCTATGACCGCCTCGTCGGCATCGACAACCTGAAACTGGGGTAATCGCCATGGCGCTTCCGACTTACGCATCCCCGCTGGAAAAGATCTGGCACTATGCCTATCTGGCGATCTGCGCGGCGATCTTCTTCTTCCTGATCGCGCCGATCGTGGTGGTCATCCCGCTGTCCTTCAACGCCGAGCCCTATTTCACCTTCACCGAGAAGATGCTCTCCTTCGACCCCGAGGGCTATTCGATGCGCTGGTACAACAGCCTGCTGACCTTCGGCATGACCAACCCGGGCGCGCCGAAGGACCTGAGCTGGTGGGCCGACGCCTGGCAGAACGCGAAATGGATCAAGGCGGCGAAGTCGTCGATCATCATCGGCTTCTTTTCGACCATCCTGGCCACGGTGCTGGGCACGCTGGCGGCGCTGGGCCTGTCGCGGCCGGAAATGCCCTTCCGCCGCGTCATCATGGCGGTGCTGATCTCGCCGATGATCGTGCCGATCATCATCACGGCGACGGGGATGTTCTTCTTCTATTCGAACCCCTGCGCGCCGCTCAGCTGGATCGGGCTCAACCCCAGCTGCGGCAAGCTGGCCGGAACCTATCTGGGCGTGATCCTGGCCCATGCGACGCTGGGCATCCCCTTCGTGATCATCACGGTGACGGCGACGCTGATCGGCTTCGACCAGTCGCTGGCGCGGGCGGCGGCCAGCCTGGGGGCCAATCCGCGGACGACCTTCTTCCGCATCATCATGCCGCTGATCCTGCCCGGCGTGATCTCGGGCGCGCTCTTCGCCTTCGTCACCTCCTTCGACGAGGTGGTGGCGGTGCTGTTCATCGCCGGCCCGGACCAGCAGACCATCCCGCGGCAGATGTGGAACGGCATCCGCGAACAGATCTCGCCAGCGATCCTGGCCGTGGCCACGCTGCTGGTGATCTTCTCGATCGCATTGCTGGCGACGGTCGAGATGCTGCGCCGCCGCTCGGAACGGCTGCGGGGCATCACGCCGCATTGAGCGCCGCATGCCCCGGCCCTGAACCCGCCGCCCTTCGGGGCGGCGTTTTCATGGCGGCCCCCCGCTTCTCCGTTTTCCCAAATACTCCCGCCGGAGGCCAGCCGCCGTGCGCCCGCTCAGGGCAGCAGCCAGATCCAGAACCAGATCGACAGGATCGACAGCACGGTCGAGACCAGCACCGTGGAAGCCGCCACCCGCTTCGCCGCATCATAGATCGAGGCGAACAGATAGGCGTTCACCCCCGGCGCCATGCTGGCGGTGATCACCGCCGAGCGCAGCGGCGGCGCCGGCAGCTGGAACAGCTGCCCCAGCGTCCAGGTGATGGCCGGATGGATCAGCAGCGAGGCCACGCAGCACAGTGCGATGGCCTTGCCGTCGCCCTCGGGGCGATAGCGGTAAAGCACGCCGCCCAACCCGAACAGCGCCGCCGGCAGCGCCGCACGCGCCATCATGTCGACGGCGGCCCAGAAGCCCTCGGGCATCACCAGCCCGGCTTGCATCAGCAGGTTCATCGCCGCCCCGCAGAGGATGCCGATGATCAGCGGCGTATGCAGCACCCCCGACAGCGCCCGCAGCGCGATGCGGCCGGGGGCAAGGCTTTGCCCGCGCGCGCGCGCCACCTCCATCATGGTGATGCCGAACGTGTAGAGCAGCGGCGAATGAAGAGCGATGATGGCGACGTTGCCGGCGATGGCCTCGGCGCCATAGGCGCGTTCCATGATCGGAATGCCCAGCAGCAGCGAGTTCGAGAACAGGCAGCAGAAGCCGATGGCCACCGCGTCCTCGGGGCTGCGTTTCAGCCGGAACAGCGCCAGCGACCAGCCGATGAAATAGGACGCGAAGGCGCCGCTGTAGAAGGCGATCCACATGCCCGGGTTGAAGTTTCCGGCCATGTCCAGCCGCGCGACATTGGCGAAAAGCAGCACCGGCACGGCGAAGCTCTGCGCGAAGCGCATCAGCCCGTCCACCGCCAGCTCGGAAAATATCCGCCGCCAGGCCGCCAGCGATCCGAAGCCGATGATGATGAACACCGGCAGGATCACGTCGAAGAGAATCGTCATATCAGCTCGATGCGCAGCCCGTCATGGGCCGGAACCACGTTCTCGGGGGTTTCGCGCATGACCGCGTCGTAATCCAGTTCGATATGCATGTTGGTGATGATGCCCTGGCCGCAGCCCGAGCGCGCGATCCACTCCAGCGCCAGCGCCAGATGGGCGTGGCTGGGGTGCGGGGTCCGGCGCAGCGCATCGCAGATGAACACGTCGCAGCCCAGGATGCTGGGCCAGGACTCCTCGGGGATGGCCAGCGCGTCGGGCAGATAGACCAGGCTCTGCTCGACCCCGCCGATGCGATAGCCGAGCGCGGGGATGTCGCCGTGATCGACCTCGAAGGGCCCGAATTCGATCGGGCCGCCGGCGCCCTCGACCTCGAACGGCCCCCGAACCCTCCTGATCTCGCAGACCGGAGGATAGGAGGACCCCGCGGGCGTCTCGAAGACATAGCCGAAGCGGCTGCGCAACGCGGCCTCGGTCTGCGCATCGGCCCAGACCGGCATGATGCGGCGCATGTTGAAGACGATCTGCCGCAGGTCGTCGATGCCGTGGATGTGGTCGGCATGGGGATGGGTATAGACCACCGCGTCCAACTCGCCCACGCCGGCATCCAGCATCTGCGGCACGAAATCCGGGCCGGTGTCGACCAGCACCCGCGTCACCCCGTCATGGCCGAAACGCTCGACCAGCAGGGAGCAGCGCCGGCGCCGGTTGCGGGGGTTGGCCGGGTCGCATTCGCCCCAGCGGTTTCCCAGCCGCGGCACCCCGCCCGAGGACCCGCAGCCCAGGATGGTGGCCCGGATCATGCCGCGGCCTTGGTGAACAACCGGTCGAAATTGGCGCTGGTCAGCGCGGCGAATTCGGTCTCGGTCAGGCCCAGGGCCTGCGCGCCGGCCCGGGCGGTATGGGCGACATAGGCCGGCTCGTTGCGCTTGCCGCGATAGGGCGGCGGGGCGAGATAGGGGGCGTCGGTCTCGACCAGGATGCGGTCGCGGGGCGCGGCGGCGAAGATCTCGCGGATCTCGGCCGAGCGGGGAAAGGCGGCGATCCCCGACATCGACAGGTAGAAGCCCAGGTCCAGCGCGGCCTGCGCCAGTTCAGGGCCGCTGGTATAGCAATGCATCACGCAGGAATAGGCGCCGGCACGGTGTTCCTCGGCCAGGATGCGGGCCATGTCGGCGTCCGCATCGCGCGAATGGACGATCAGCGGCAGGCCGGTCCGGCGCGCGGCCTCGATATGAAGGCGCAGGCTCTCGGCCTGCACGGCGGCGCTTTCGGCGGTATAGTGATAGTCGAGCCCGGTCTCGCCGATGCCGACGAATTTCGGATGCGCGGCCAGGGCGACCAGGTCCTCGACCGTGGCCAGGGGCTCTTCGGCGGCATACATCGGGTGGGTGCCGGCGGCATACCAGACCTCGGGATGGGCCTCGGCGATGGCGCGGACGCGGGGTTCGTTGCGCAGCCGGGTGCAGATCGTCACCATGCGGGTGACGCCGGCGGCGCGGGCGCGTGCCACCAGTTCGGCCTGCTGGCCATCGAAATCGGGAAAGTCCAGGTGGCAATGGCTGTCCACCAGGGCGGGAAGGGGGGTCTCGGACATCGGCGGATCCGTCACAGGGCGGGCTGGTTCGCAAGCCCGATCAGCATATCCAACACCATCGCGGAAGGGTCAAGGTTGACCGCCCGGCCGGCGCGGGCGCGGGCGGAGAGTTCGGCCTGGGCACCGGCCCAGAGTCGCGCGGCCTCGGGGCCATGGGCAAGGCGGGTCAGCACCTCGGCCTCGCCCGCGGCGGCCTCGGGCAGCGGCGCGCCCAAAAGGCCGGTCCGCGCGGCCCGGGTCAGGAATCGGTCAATGAGCGTCACCACCAGGTCGAAGGGATCGCCATCCGCCCCGGCGCGACCCGCCGCAAGATCGGCAAGCTGCGCCGCGGCGCGGCGGTCCATGCGCGGATAGTCGGCGAAAAGTGCGATGATGCGGCGATAGACCTCCAGCCCGTCCTGCCCCGCCAGCCGCAGCGCCTCGCCGACCGAGCCGCCCGAGAGCGCCGCCAGTTGCGCCGCGTCGTGATCGAGGCCCAGATCGGCCAGCACGCGGCCCAGGTCCTCGGGGGCCAGCGGATGCAGCCGCAATTCGCGGCAGCGCGACCGGATGGTCGGCAAGAGCCGGCCCGGCTGATGCGCGACCAATAGCAGGACGGCCTGGGCCGGGGGCTCCTCCAGCAGCTTCAGCAGCGCATTGGCGGCGGCCGGGTTCATTTCGTCGGCGGCGTCGATGATGGCGATGCGCCGGCCGCCCTCGGCCGCGCTCATGTGGAAGAAACCCTGCAGGCGCCGGATCTCGTCGACGGTGATCTCGGTCCGCAGCCGTTGGCTTTTCTCGTCGACCGGGCGGCGGACGAGATGCAGCCGCGGCTCGGAGAGGGCGCGGATGCGGCGCACCACGGGGTCCTCGGGTGGTGCGGTCAGGTCCGACGTGCCGGCGTCGCTGAGCAGCCATTTCGCGATGTTCCAGGCCAGCGTCGCCTTGCCGGTTCCGCGCGGGCCCGACAGCAGCCAGGCGTGGTGCAGACGATGCGCCTGGGCGGCGGCGATGAAATCGGCGACGGCGCCGTCCTGGCCGATGACCCGCGCCGCCTCGCGCGGGTGCGGGGCGCCGGGGACGCGGTCGGGTTCGGGCAGAGGCTCGTCGCTCATGCCAGGGTCGCCCGGACGCGAGCCGCGACCTCGTCCTCGCTGCCGCTGCCATCGATGACGCGGAAACGGGCGGGGAATTCGGCGGCCAGCGCCCGGAAACCGTCGCGGAGCCGGCGCTGGAAATCCAGGCCCAGCGTCTCGAACCGGTCCTCGACCCCGCCGCGGGCCTGGCCGCGGGCCAGCGCGATCTCGGGGTCGAGGTCGATCAGGAACGTCCGGGCGGGTTCGATGCCGATGGTCAGACGGTGCAGCTCCTCGACCAGCTGGCGCAGATCGGCACGGACGAGGCCCTGGTAGACCCGGCTGGAATCGGCGAAACGGTCGGTGATCACGCTGGCCCCGCGCGCCAGAGCCGGGTGGATCAGGCGCTCGACATGGTCGCGGCGCGCGGCGGTGAAGAGCAGCAGCTCGGTTTCGGGCGACCAGCGTTCACCGCGCCCCTCGACCAGCAGCCGGCGGATCTCTTCGGCCCCTTCGCTGCCGCCGGGTTCGCGGGTCAGCACCGTCTCGGTGCCGGCGTCGGCCATCGTTCGGGCCAGGCGCCGTGCCTGGGTCGATTTTCCCGATCCGTCGATGCCCTCGAAGCTGATGAACATGGAGCGCCGGGGTCAGTTCCGCACCGATTGGAACGCGCGCTCGCCCAGCCGCAGGGCGGCGCTTTGCATGCGGCCGAAGACGCCGCTGCGGGCCACGTCCGAGGCGGCGAAGAGCGGCAGCCGCGACTGTCCGGTGCCGGGAATGTCGACGACTAGTTCGCCCAGCCGGTCGCCCCGGGCGATCGGGGCTTCGATCGGGCCGTTGAACACCGCCTCGGCGGTGACACCGGCATGCGAGCCGGCCGGGATCAACACCCGCACGCCGTCGCTGGTGGTCAGGCCGACGCGGCGGCTTTCACCCAGCCAGACCGGGGCCTGGGTGACCGTCTCGCCCTTGGGGATGATGGTGCGCATGGTGAACTGACGATAGGCCCAGTTCACGATCCGCTCGGCTTCCTCGGCGCGCGCCTTGTCGCTGGGCAGGCCGGCGATTACGAAGACGATGCGCCGGTCGCCCTGCATCGCCGAGCCGACCAGGCCATAGCCCGCCTCCTGCGTGTGGCCGGTCTTCAGCCCGTCGGCCTTCCACTCGCCGGTGCCGAGACGCAGCAGCGGATTGCGGTTGTTCGCATTCGCGGGGACCCGGCCCTTGTAGTTATATTCGGTCAGCGCGAAGTTCTTGTAGAGTTCCGGGAATTCGGTGATCAGCCGCGTGGCGAGAATGCCAAGATCGTGCATCGACATGCGATGTTCGGGCGCGGGCCAGCCCGAGGAATTCACGAAATGCGAATTCGTCATGCCCAGCTGTCGGGCGCGTTCGTTCATCGCCCGGGCAAAGGCCTCTTCGGTGCCGGACAGTCCTTCGGCCACCACCACGCAGGCGTCGTTGCCGGAGTTGATGATGATGCCGTGGATCAGTTCCTCGACCGTGGGGCGGTCGGCCGGCTCGACGAACATCTTCGAGCCGCCCATGTGCCAGGCCTTTGTCGAGACCGGAAAAGTGGTGTCCATCGCCACCCGGCCCTCGTGCAGCGACTCGAACAGCATGTTCAGCGTCATCAGCTTGGACATCGAGGCCGGCGGCAGCGGCTCTTCGGCGTTCTTCTGCATCAGCACGGTGCCGGTGGCGACGTCATAGACCCAGGCCGCGCGGGCATTGGTGTCGAAGGCCCGCGCCGGCAGCGCCAGCACCATGACCAGAGCGAAGATGCGGAACGTCAGAGCACGCATGGATTGTCCTTGACCAGTCGCCTTTGGGTCATGGTTAGCGCAGAGGGCCACCGCCTGCAACGCCGGTCGGGTGCATCTGCCCCGCAAGTGAACGACCGGCGGTTGCACATGCCGCCGGGTCGATCAATAGCTGCGGATCAGCCCGACCAGCCGGCCCTGGACGCGCACCTTGTCCTCGGGCAGGACCCGGGTTTCATAGGCGGGGTTCGCGGCCTCCAGCGCGATCATGCCGCCCTTGCGGCGATAGCGCTTCAGCGTCGCCTCGGACCCCTCGACCAGAGCGACCACGATATCGCCGTTCTCGGCCGTGTCCTGTTCGCGGATCACCACGACATCGCCGTCGTTGATCCCGGCCTCGATCATGGAATCGCCCTTCACTTCCAGCGCATAATGCCGCTCCTTGCCCGCAAGCATCGAGCCGGGGACGGCGATGTGATGCGATACTTCCGAGATCGCCTCGATCGGCACGCCGGCGGCGATGCGGCCCATCACCGGCAGGTCTACGGCCGAGGCCGAGACCTCGAACGCGCCGCGCGGCAGCGGGGCGGCGGGTCGGGCATCGCCGTCGATCACGCGGGGCTGGAAACCCGGCCCCTTGCTGAGGCTGTCGGGCAGGCGGACGATTTCCAGCGCCCGGGCGCGATGCGGCAGGCGGCGGATGAAGCCGCGTTCTTCCAATGCGGTCACGAGGCGATGAATTCCCGATTTCGAGCGCAGGTCCAGCGCGAGCTTCATTTCGTCGAACGAGGGCGGCACCCCGTCTCGGGCCATGCGGGCTTGAATGAATTCAAGCAGCTGGATTTGCTTTCTGGTCAGCATGGTTCGTCCCTGCTCTGCTGCGAGTGCCATCATGTTCCTTGAATGTTCTAGCGCGACCGATCTCCTGCGTCAACGATTAAGCCGATTCGGGTAAACAGGCGGTTAAAACGGCAGGAATTCCACGGTTTCCCCCGCGCGGCGCGCCGGATCGTGGGCCGGGCGCATCAGCAGCGCGTCCGCCTCGGCCAGCACCCACAACCGGGCGCTGTCCTGGTCGGTGAACGGGTCGATCCGCGGCAGGCCGTCGCCGGGGGCAAGCCGCGCGCGCAGGTAGTGCTGGCGGTCGCCCTCGGGCGGCAGGTCGCGGGCCAGCACGGCGCGGGCAAGCTGGGGGCCTGGCGGCAGACCCTGCATGGCGCGGATCAGCGGCTGCATGAAGAGTTTCGCGCAAACCATGGCAGAGACCGGGTTTCCCGGCAGCCCCAGCATCGCGGCCTTGCCCATCCGCCCCGCCATCAGCGGCTTGCCCGGCCGCATCGCCAGCTTGTAGAAGCTGCGCTGCATTCCCAGGTCGGCCGAGACCTTGGCGATCAGGTCGTGGTCGCCGACCGAGGCGCCGCCGATGGTCACGATCAGGTCGCAGCCCTCGGCCTGGGCAAAGCGCTCGCGCAGGCTTGCCTCGGTGTCGCGGGCCAGCGGCAGCACCAGTGGCTCGGCCCCGACCTCGCGCGCCAGCGCGGCGATGGCGATGTCGTTCGAGCTGACGATCTGGCCCGGTGCCGGCTGGCTGCCGGGGGGCACCAGCTCGTCGCCGCCGGCCAGCACCGCGACGCGCGGGCGGCGCGCGACCGTGATGCGCGGCACGTTCATCGCCGCCAGCAGCGCCAGGTCTGCGGGGCGCAGAGGGCGCGGCGGGTGAAAGACGGACCCTTGCGAAAAATCATTGCCTTTCGCGCGGATATTCAGGTTGCTGCCCGCGCCGTCGACGGTGATCCGGTCGCCCTCTCGCGTCACGATCTCCTGGATCATCACGCGGTCGTAGCCGGCAGGAACCGGGGCGCCGGTGAAGATGCGGATGGCGCTGCCGGGGGGCGTCTCGCCCTCGTAGGGAACGCCCGCGGCCGCGGTGCCGATCACCGTCAGCGGCCCGGGCAGATCGGCCGAGCGCAGCGCATAGCCGTCCATGGCCGAGGCGTCGAAGGGCGGTTGCGTCAGCCGTGCCAGCGCAGGCGCCGCCATGGCGCGGCCGAGCGCCTGATGCAGCGGAATCTCCTCGGTTTCCGGTGGGTTGGCGAGCGCCAGGACAAGGGCGCGGGCTTCATCGACGCTGATCATTCTTCCCCCTCAGGGCGCGCGGAAGTCGCCCGATTTGCCGCCGGTCTTGGAGAGCAGGCGGATGCCCTCGATCCGCATGTCCTTCTGCGCCGCCTTGAGCATGTCATAGACGGTCAGGCAGGCGGTGGTGACTGCGGTCAGCGCCTCCATCTCGACGCCGGTCTTGCCGGCGGTGCGGACGGTCGCGGTGACGCGGATGCCGGGCAGGGCCGGGTCGGCGGCCAGATCGACGGAAACCTTGGTGATCGGCAGCGGATGGCAGAGCGGGATCAGGTCCGAGGTGCGTTTCGCCCCCATGATCCCCGCCAGCCGCGCCACGCCCATGACGTCGCCCTTGGCCGCGCCGCCCTGCGCCAGCGCCAGCGTCTCGGGCGCCATCAGCACCAGCCCCTCGGCCACCGCTTCGCGCGCGGTCTCGGGCTTGGCCGAGACATCGACCATATGCGCCTGGCCCTGGGCGTCGAAATGCGTCAGGCTCATGCCGCGAGGCCCAGGATCTGGCGTGTGGCGCCGGTCACGTCCGCCTGCCGCATCAGGCTTTCGCCGATCAGGAAGCGCTTCACCCCGGCATCGGCCATGCGGTTCAGGTCGGCGGGCGTGAACAGCCCGCTTTCGCAGACCAGGTCGCGATCCGCCGGCACATGCGGCGCCAGGTCCAGCGTCACCTCCAGGCTGACCTCGAAGGTCTTGAGGTTGCGGTTGTTCACCCCGATCAGCGGCGATTTCAGCCGCAGCGCGCGGTCGAGTTCGGCGCGGTCATGCACCTCGACCAGCGCATCCATGCCCCAATGGGCCGCCGCGTCCTCAAGCTCGGCGGCAAGGGCGTCGTCGACCGAGGCCATGATGATCAGGATGCAATCGGCGCCCCAGGCCCGGGCCTCGGCCACCTGATAGGTGTCGTAAAGGAAATCCTTGCGCAGCGCCGGCAGGTCGCAGGCGGCGCGGGCGGCGGTCAGGAACCCGGGCGCGCCCTGGAAGCTGGGGCCGTCGGTCAGCACCGAAAGGCAGGCCGCGCCGCCCTGCTGATAGGCGCGGGCCAATGCCGGCGGGTCGAAATCCGGGCGGATCAGGCCCTTGGAGGGGCTGGCCTTCTTGATCTCGGCGATCAGCGCATGGCCGGTCGCGGCCTTGTCGGCCAGCGCGCGGGCGAAGCCGCGCGGGGGGTCGGCGGCGCGGGCCTCGGCCTCGACGCCCGACAGCGGGCGAGCGGATTTGGCGGCGGCGATTTCGTCAAGCTTGTAGGCCTTGATGCGGTCGAGAATATCCATGGCCGTGGTTTACCCCGCGACAGAGGTTTCGGAAAGGGTCCAGTCGATCGGCGCCTCGCCCCGCGCCCGCAGCCAGTCGTTCACCCGGCTGAAGGGGCGCGAGCCGAAAAAGCCGCGCCGCGCCGACAGCGGCGAGGGATGGGCGCTTTCGATCACCAGGTCCTGCGGACGCGGCAGCCCGGCCACGGCCTTTTGCGCATGGGCGCCCCAGAGGATGAAGGCCAGCGGGCGCTCCGCCTGCGCACGGGCCACGGCCTGGCGCACCAGCTTGTCCCAGCCCCATTTCGCATGGGCGCCGGCCTGTCCGGGCAGGACCGAAAGCGAGGTGTTCAGAAGCAGCACCCCCTGCCGCGCCCAGCCCGACAGGTCGCCGTTCGGCGGCGCGGCGCCCAGGTCCTCGCGCATCTCGGCATAGATGTTCTTCAGCGAGCGCGGCAGCGCGGTCTGCGGCGTGACCGAGAATGCCAGCCCGTTGGCATGGCCCGGCGTGGGATAGGGGTCCTGTCCCAGCAGCACGACGCGCGCCGCGTCGGGGGGCGTCAGTTCCAGCGCGGCGAAGACGCGGCCGGGGCCGGGCAGCCAGTCGCGCTCGGTCAGCCGGGCGGCGATTCCGGGCCAGTCCTGGCGAAAGAACGGCAGGTCGGCCCAGGCGGCGGGGACCTGCGGGTCAGGCATTGGGCTCGGGCGCGCCGACCTGGGCTGCCAGCGCGGCCAGCTTGGCCCCGGCCTTGCCGCTGTCGATGGATTCGGCGGCCATCAGGGCGCCTTCGCGCAGGTCGGCGGCCTTGCCGGCGATCAGCAGGGCGGCACCGGCGTTCAGCAGCACCGCATCCCGATAGGCGCTTTTTTCACCCGCCAGCAGCGCCCGCAGTGCGCTTGCGTTCTGGGCTGGGTCGCCGCCCAGGATCGCCTCGAACGGGTGGAGGGGCAGGCCGGCATCCTCGGGCGAGACCTCGAACTCGGTGATCTCGCCGTCCTTCAATTGCGCCACCCAGCTTGGCGCGGCGATGGACAACTCGTCCGTGCCGTCGCCGCCATGGATCAGCCAGGCCGCTTCCGAGCCCAGTTCGCGCAGCGTCTCGGCCATGGGGCGGTTCCAGACCCGGTCGAAGGTGCCGGTCAACTGCCGCCGGACGCCGCCGGGATTGGTCATCGGACCCAGCAGGTTGAAGATCGTGCGGGTGCCAAGCTCGGTCCGGGCGGGGCCGACGTGGCGCATGGCGGGGTGATGCACCGGCGCCATCATGAAACAGATGCCGGTCGCGGCCAGCGCGCGCTCGGCCACCTCGGGCGTGGACATGACGTTCAGCCCCAGATGGGTCAGCGCATCGGCCGAGCCCGACTTGGACGACAGGTTGCGGTTGCCGTGCTTGGCGACCGGCACGCCCGCGCCCGCCACGACGAAGGCCGCGGCGGTCGAGATGTTCAGCGTGCCCTTGCCGTCGCCGCCGGTGCCGACGATGTCCATCGCGCCCTCGGGCGCCCGGATGCGGTTCATCCGCGCGCGCATGGCGCGGGTGGCGGCGGCCATTTCCTCGACCGTCTCGCCGCGCACGCGCATCGCCATCAAGAGCCCGCCGATCTGCGCCGGCGTCGCCGCGCCCTCGAACAGTGCGCCGAAGGCCGCTTCGGCCTCGGTTCCGGTCAGGGGACGGGTGGCGGCAAGGCCGATCAGCGGTCGGATGTCGGTCGCGGCGCTCATGCGGCGGCGTCCACGTTCTGGCAGCGGCGCAGGAAGTTGCGGATCATGTCGTGGCCGTATTCCGAGGCGATGCTTTCGGGGTGGAACTGCACGCCCTCGATGGGCAGGGTCCGGTGCACCAGCCCCATGATGGTGCCGTCCGCCGTGGTCGCGGTGACGCGCAAGCAGTCGGGCAGGCTTTCCGGCTCGACCGTCAGCGAATGGTAGCGCGTCGCGGTCAGGGGCGAGGGCAGGCCGGCAAAGACCCCGGTGCCGTCGTGGCTGACCGCGTCGGTCTTGCCATGGACGATGCGGCTGGCGCGCACCACCTTGCCGCCGAAGGCCTCGCCGATGGCCTGGTGGCCCAGGCAGACGCCGAACAGCGGCACGCCCGTCTCGGCCGCCGCCCGGATCAGCGGCACGATGATGCCGGCCTGCGCCGGGTCGCAGGGGCCGGGCGAGATGACGATGCCCTGCGCGCCCATCCCCAGCGCCTCCTCGACGGAAAGCACGTCGTTGCGGCGCACGACCACCTCGGCCCCGGCCTCGCCCATGTAATGCACGAGGTTCCAGGTGAAGCTGTCGTAATTGTCGATGAGCAGGATCATGGCGGGGCCTTGCATTGGGGGGTGAACCCCGGAAAATCTGCGGCTATAGATGGGCTAAAGCCTTGCGGCGGGTCAAGCCCGTGGGCAAGAAAAACAGGCGCGAAAGCCAAGGGCGGGACGGTCGAGGCATGGCAAGGGGATTTGCGGCAGGACTGGTTCACGGCGCGCTGGTCTGCGGCGCCGCCCTGGTGGCGCTGTCCCTGGCGCTGCCGCAGCCGCCGCGGCCCGAAGCATCGGGCATGGCCGGGGACGATCCCGGCGAGGCCGTGCCGCATTCCGCCGCGCCGGCAGCCGGTTCGGACGCGGCGGCAACGCCCGCCGGCGAGGACGCACCGCAGGCAGCCGCCGCAGCCGGGGAAAGCGCGCCCTCCGCGGTTTCCGTGCCCACCGATTCCGTGCCCGTCGAGGTGCGTCCTGCCGCGATCGAACGCGCGCCGGGCGTGGCGGCAGGCGATTCCGGCGCGGATGCGTCGCATTCCCCCGCGCTGGCAGCTGGTCCGGGTGACGCGGCGGTGCCCGCAACCGCCGGACCCGAAGAGGCACCGCCCGAGCCGCCTGCAGCGACCTCCGGGCCCGCCGACGCGCCTGCTGTCTTGGCCGAGCGCGCGCCGGAGTCCGCGGCCGAGGCCACGACAGTGCCCCTTGCCGCCTCCGACCCGCCTCCGCCTGCCGAGGCGCCTGTCGAACCCGCCGCCGCCGCATCGGTGACCGAGGCGCTGTCGGTTCCGGCGGGATCGGGTTTTGCCGAAGCCTCGGACCGGCAGCCGCAGGCACCGGCGCCCCTGGCCGCGGATGCTCCCCGCGTTGTCGCGCCCGCCGCCGCGCCGCGTCCGGCCGGCGAGACCGGCCCGGCCGGAACCGACGCCTCCGGCGCCCGCCCCGAGCCCCCGGCCCAATCCCCCGCCGCGCCCGAGATGGCGCTGCCCGGGCCCGATCCCATCGACCTGCCGGCGCCGGCGGGCGAAGCGCCGATCCCGGTGCCTCCGCCCGGCATGGTGGTGACGCCGGGCCTGGACCGCGCCCCGGAACGCGGCCCGGCCGCCGCAGCCGCCACCGTCGCGCAGGCCGCCGCCGCGGAACCGGCCCGGCAGGCGGCCGACGCCCGCGCCGCGCCAGACCTGTCGCTGCCGCCGGATCTCGGCGGCCTCGGGCTCGAATGACCGCGCCGGGGCCGCTGAACCCGGCCATCGCCGTCACGCCCCGGCCCCCGGTCATGGAGGCGCGGCGCTGGCTTCAGGGCGTAGCCTTTCCGGCCGAGCGTCCGCTGATCAACCTCAGCCAGGCCGCCCCGGCCGAGCCGCCGCCCGAACCGCTGCGCCGCGCCATGGCCGAGGCGGTGCTGAACCGGGCCGACGCCCATCTCTATGGCCCGGTGCTGGGCCGGCCGGAGTTGCGCGAGGCGGTGGCGGACGCATGGTCCCGCGCCTATGCCGGCGCCATCCGCCCCGAAGAGGTCGCGATCACCCAGGGCTGCAACCAGGCCTTTTGCGCCGCCGTCCAGACCCTGGCGGCGGCGGGCGACGAGGTGATCCTGCCCGCGCCCTGGTATTTCAATCACAAGATGTGGCTCGACATGCAGGGCATCCGCGCCGTGCCGCTGCGTTGCGGCCGGGGGATGCTGCCCGACCCGGCCGAGGCCGCGCGCCTGGTCACCGACCGCAGCCGCGCCGTCGTGCTGGTCACCCCCAACAATCCGGCGGGCGCGGAATATCCGGCCGGGCTGCTGCGCGCTTTCCTGGATCTGGCCCGGTCGCGCGGCCTGGCGCTGATCGTGGACGAGACCTATCGCGACTTCGACTCGCGCCCGGGGGCGCCGCATGACCTGTTCGCCGATCCCGACTGGGGCGACACGCTGATCCATCTCTACAGCTTCTCGAAGGCCTATCGGCTGACCGGCCACCGCGTCGGCGCGCTGATCGCCAGCCCCGCCCGCATGGTCCAGGTCGAGAAGTTCCTCGACACCGTCGCCATCTGCGCCAGCCAGATCGGCCAGATCGGCGCCGGCTGGGGGCTTGCGCATCTGCAGGACTGGCTGGCCGGCGAGCGCGCCGAGGTGCTGGCCCGGCGCGCGGCGATGGCGCGGGGCATGTCCGCGCTGCCGGACTGGCGTCTGGAGGGCTGCGGCGCCTATTTCGCCTGGGTCCGGCACCCGTTCGACCTGCCCGCGCCGGAACTCGCCCGCCGGCTGGTGGCCGAGGCGGGGGTGCTGCTGCTGCCCGGCACGATGTTCATGCCCGGGGGCGATGCCGAGGCCGCGCGCCATGTCCGCATCGCCTTTGCCAATGCCGGCGCAGCCAGCATCGCCGCGCTGATCGAGCGGCTGCGCGGCTTTCGCCCCTGAGCCTTGCGGCATTGTGAGGCGGTGCGGCCCGCCGCATCGGCCCGCGGCCCTTGCCGCCGGGGCCGCGGCACCCTAAAGACTCGCGACAGACAAGGACAAGGACAGGGCGGCATCATCATGCGCGGCAAGGGTAAATCCACGATCGTCTGGTTGCTGATGGGGATGCTGGTCCTGGGATTGGGCGGCTTCGGCGTGACCAATTTCTCGGGCGGAAGCGCGGATATCGGCAAGGTGGGCGGGGTCTCGATCTCGTCCCAGGACTATGCCCGCACGCTGCGCGCCGAAATGCAAGATTTCTCGGCCCGGACCGGGCGCCAGCTCAGCGGGGCCGAGGCGCGGGCCATGGGTATCGACCGCATGGCGCTGGCGCGGCTCTATACCTCGGCCGCGCTGGAAGCCGAGGCGAACCGGCTGGGCGTCTCGGTCGGCGACAAGGCGGTGGCCGAGCAGATCACCGGCGCCGCCGCCTTTCGCGGCATGAACGGCAAGTTCGACCGCGCCGTCTATGCCGATGTGCTGAAACGCGAGGGCATCCGCGAGAGCGAGTTCGAGCACGACCTGCGCATGGACCAGGCAAGGATGATCCTGCAATCGGCGGCGCTGGCCGGGGTGACCGCCCCCGAGGCCGTCACCGCGCTGACCCGGGGCTGGCTGCTGGAAACCCGCGACATCCATTGGCAAGAGCTGACCGCGGCCGACCTGCCGGCGCCCATCGCCACCCCGGACGAGGCGACGCTGGAGGCCTGGCACAAGGCCAATGCCGACCGCTTCACCGCGCCCGAGATCCGCAAGATCACCTATGTCTGGCTGACCCCCGAGATGCTGGAGGGCGAGGTCGAGGTCGACGAGCAGGCGCTGCGCGACCTCTATGAAAGCCGCATCGACGAATTCCAGCGCCCCGAGCGGCGCATGGTCGAACGGCTGGTGTTCCCGACCCTGGCCGCCGCCGAAGAGGCCAAGGCCCGCATCGACAAGGGCGAGGTCACCTTCGAGCAGCTGGCGGCCGAGCGCGGCCTGTCGCTTGCGGACATCGACCTGGGCGAGGTCACCAAGGCGCAGCTGGGCGCGGCGGGCGACGCCGTCTTCGCGCTGGACCAGCCGGGACTGGCGGGGCCGGCCGGTTCTGATCTGGGGCCGGCGCTGTTTTCCATGAACGCCATCCTCGAGCCGGTGGACATCCCCTTCGAGCAGGCCAAGGCCGACCTGCGCGTCGAGGCCGCGGTGGACCGCGCCCGCCGGGTGATCGAGGACAAGGCGGCCGAATTCGCCGACCTGCTGGCCGGCGGCGCCTCGCTGGAGGACATGGCCAAGGAGACGCAGATGAAGCTGGGCCAGATCGACTGGAACGCCGGCGCCGAAGCCGCGCCCGACGGCATCGACGCCTATCCCGAATTCCGCCAGCACGCCGCCGAGGCGACCGAGAAGGACTTTCCGGAACTCCTGACCCTAGAGGACGGCGGCGTCTTCGCGCTGCGGCTGGACAAGGTCAAGCCGCCGGCGCTGATCCCCTTCGCCGAGGTGCGCGACCGCGTGGCCGAGGACTGGACCCGCAACGAGACCCGCCGCCAGCTGCTGGCCCTGGCCGAGGAGCGCCGGGTCGCGGCCGAGGCGGCCGCCGCGCCCGGCATCGAGCCGGCCCCGGCGGCGGCGACCGCTCCGGTCGCCCAGGCGGTCGGCGCGGCCGCGGGCAATGCCGCCAGCACCCCGCAGCCGGCGGCGCCAAGCGCAGCCGCGGCGGCGGTCGTGGCCGACCCCGGCACGCCCGAGACCAACCTGGCCCGCGGCGGCTTCATCAAGGGCCTGCCGCAGGACGTCGTGGCCGGCGCCTTTGCCATCAAGGAGCCGGGCGAGACCGAGGTCGTCGATGCCGACAACCGGGTCTTCCTGGTCACGCTGGACCAGATCCGCCCCGCCGCCGCCGAAGGCGACGAGGCCGAGCAGATCCGCGACGGCATCGCCAACCGCCTGGCCGATTCCCTGCGCCAGGACGTGTTCGACTATTTCGCCCGGGCGCTGCAGGCGCAAAGCGGCACCACCGTCAACCAGACCGCCGTCGACGCGGTGAATGCGCAGGTCCAGTGATGGACATCTCTCCCGACTTTCCCGCGTTCGAGCAGGGCTGGGCCCGGGGCCGCAACCAGCTTCTGACCATCCGCCTGGCGGCCGATCTGGACACGCCGGTCAGTCTGATGCTGAAGCTGGCCGAGGCGGCGCCGAACAGCTTCATGCTGGAATCCGTCACCGGGGGCGAGATCCGCGGCCGCTATTCCTTCGTCGGCATGAAGCCGGACCTGATCTGGGAATGCCGCGACGGCTGCGCCCGCATCAACCGCAGCGCCCGCTATTCCGAGGATTTCGCCGCCGACGACCGCCCGGCGCTGGACAGCCTGCGCGCCCTGATCGCGGAATCCCGCATCGACATGCCCGAGGGCGTGCCGGCGGGCGCGGCCGGGCTGTTCGGTTACCTGGGCTATGACATGATCCGGCTGGTCGAGCGCCTGCCCGACGTGAACCCCGACCCGCTGGGCCTGCCGGACGCGATGATGCTGCGCCCCTCGGTCGTGGCGGTGCTGGACGGCGTCAAGGGCGAGGTCCTGCTCTGCGCCCCCGCCTGGAACAACGGGGATACGCCGGCGCGCGCGGCCTATGCCCAGGCGGCCGAGCGGCTGATGGAGGCGTTGCGCGCGCTCGACCGCCAGCCCAGCGAGCCGCGCGCCCTGGGCCACGACCTGAAGGTCGGGGCATTGCGCAGCAATTTCACCAAACCCGCCTATCTGGCGGCGGTCGAGAAGGCCAAGGACTATATCCGCGCCGGCGACATCTTCCAGGTGGTGCCCAGCCAGCGCTGGTCGATGGATTTCCCGCTGCCGCCCTTTGCGCTGTATCGCAGCCTGCGGCGCACCAACCCGTCGCCCTTCATGTTCTACCTGAACTTCGGCGGTTTCCAGATCGTCGGCGCCTCGCCCGAGATCCTGGTGCGCCTGCGCGAGGGCCAGGTCACCGTCCGCCCCATCGCCGGCACCCGCCCGCGCGGCGCGACGCCCGAGGAGGATCGCGCGCTGGAGGCCGACCTGCTGGCCGACCAGAAGGAACTGGCCGAGCATCTGATGCTCTTGGACCTGGGCCGCAACGACGTCGGCCGCGTGGCCAAGATGGGCACCGTCACCCCCACCGAGCAGTTCATCGTCGAGCGCTATTCGCATGTCATGCACATCGTCTCGAACGTGGTGGGCGAATTGCGCGAGGGCGAGGATGCGCTGTCGGCGTTGCTGGCGGGGATGCCGGCCGGCACCGTCTCGGGCGCGCCGAAGGTCCGGGCGATGGAGATCATCGACGAGCTGGAACCCGAGAAGCGCGGGGTCTATGCCGGCGGCGTCGGCTATTTCGCCGCGAATGGCGAGATGGACATGTGCATCGCCCTGCGCACCGGCGTGATCAAGGACGGCCAGCTTTACATCCAGGCCGGTGGCGGCGTGGTCTATGACAGCGATCCCGAGGCCGAGTTCATGGAGACGGTGAACAAGAGCCGGGCCTTGCAGCGGGCGGCGGAAGAGGCGGCGCGGTTCGTCAGGGGGACGCGGAACGCGAACTAGCTCTGGTGACGCTGCCGCTCTCGCCTCGCGCAAGGAATCCTGGCCAATGCCAGCATTATCGACACGAGAGGAAGGCGCGAGATCTCAAACTCGCTCACGCACAACGAAAAAGCCAGCAGAGGAACTTCTACCGGCCTCGTATCTCCCCACAACCACAGATTTCCTAGTAAAATGGACAATCCGCTGTCATTAATGGAAGATCTATCTGGCACTTGCCAAGAAATATTTGGTGGAGCCAAGGGGAGTCGAACCCCTGACCTCTTGAATGCCATTCAAGCGCTCTACCAACTGAGCTATGGCCCCACCGGAGGTCGCGGACGGCGTCTCCGTCGCCCGTGTGAGGGGTCGTATAGGAGGGCCTGCCGACGGGCGCAAGCGAAAAAATAAGGCCCGGAGGAAAAATTCCCTACCGGACCGAACAACCTTGAAAAAACTGGACTTTCCGGCATTGCGCCTGGTCAGGAAGCGGCGGGTGGCGGCGATGCGCCCCCCCGCCGCGGGCAGGGTCAGCCCAGGCCCAGCTTGCCGCGCAGCGTGGCCAGGTCCTCGGCCAGGGTGTTGACCTTGGTCGACAACACGTTGCGGTCTTCGTCGGTCAGCTCTTCATAGGACACATAGCCGCCGTCCTTCTGGTATTTCGCCAGAACCTCGTCCACCGCCTTGAAATTGCCGTCCACCTTGGCGACGAAATCGGCCTCCTTGTCGGCGATCAGCGGGCGCAGAAGCTCGTAGATCTTCTGCGAACCCTCGAAGTTCGCGTCGAAATCCCACAGGTCGGTGTGCGAATAGCGATCTTCCTCGCCCGAGATCTTGGTCGCGGCGACTTCCTCCATCAGCACGGCGGCGCCGCCCACCACCACCTCGGGCGGGAAGGTCAGGCCGTTGATGCGGCCGTCGAGGTCGGTCACGTCGGCCAGCAGCTTGTCGGCAAAGCCGTCCAGCCCCTCGGTCGAGCCCTTTTCCCACAGCCCGTATTCGATGCGGTGGAAGCCGGTGAAGGCGTCGTCGGCCTCGGCCTTTTCAAAGTCGTCGGCGCGGGCGTCGATCGACACGTCGAGGTCCGAGAACAGCTCGGCGATGGGCTCGACCTTTTCGTAGCTGGTGCGGGTCGGCGCGAAAAGCGCTTTCGCCTTCTCGACGTCGCCGGCCTTGATGGCGTCGGTGAAGGCCTTGGTGTCCTCGACCAGTTTCGCCGTGTTTTCAGCGACGTAGATCTTGTATTCGGCCAGCGGCTCGACCAGGTCCAGCGAGGGGTCCGCCGCATGGGCCAGCGCGCCCCAGCCGGTCATGGCCAGCGCCAGCGCCGTCGTCCTGAGATGTCTTCCGAGCATGTTCACAACTCCTGTCAGTGCAGATTTTCGGCTTGGCGGATCAACTCCGCCTGGCTGCGTTCACGAGGCTTGACCCGAGGTAGTCGCCCGGCTGCACGCCGGGCAGGGCGAAGAAATAGCCGCCGCCGATCGGCTTGATGTATTCTTCCAGCGGCTCGCCGTTCAGCTTTTCCTGCACGGCGATGAAGCCGGCTTCCAGATCGGCCTGCCAGGCGATGAACAGCAGGCCCTGGTCCAGCTGGCCGTTCTTCATCGCGCCGCGCGAATAGTTGAACGGCCGGCGGAGCATCAGGTTCTTCTGGCTGTCGGGCGTGCGCGGGTTGGCCAGCCGGATATGCGCGTTCATCGGCGTAGTCTCGCCCTCGGGATCGGCGGCGTAATCGGGCGTGTGCCGTTCGCTGCTGTCCGGCGCGTCCAGAGGCGCGCCATTGTGCTTCATCCGGCCGAAGATCCGCTCCTGCTCGCGCAGCGGGGTGCGGTCCCAGCGCTCGACCAGGTTGCGGATGATGCGCACCGCCTGGTAGCTGCCGCCATGCGCCCATTCCGGCTCGTCCTTGCCGCCGGTCCAGACGATGCGGTCCATGGCCGCGGCGTCGGTGGCGTCGGGGTTGGCCGAGCCGTCGCGGAAGCCCAGGAAATTGCGCGCGCTGGGGGTGGTGCCGTCCGGGCCGGGCAGTTCGGGGGGCACCGAGCCCTCGACCATCCAGCGCAGCACCAGGAATTCCGACAGGTTCTTCAGGACGTCGCGCAGCGCATAAAGGCAGGTGTCCTGCAGGTTGGCGCAGAACTGGATCGACAGGTCGCCATGGCACAGCGCGGGGTCCAGCGCGTCGTTGCGGAACTGAACCATGCGCTGCAGCCGCGCCGGCTTCAGACCGG
Source organism: Paracoccus aminovorans (assembly GCF_900005615.1). Taxonomy (NCBI): domain Bacteria; kingdom Pseudomonadati; phylum Pseudomonadota; class Alphaproteobacteria; order Rhodobacterales; family Paracoccaceae; genus Paracoccus; species Paracoccus aminovorans. Next base: position 968,524 of record NZ_LN832559.1, read on the forward strand.
AGAGCCAGGGCTGGCGCTCGAACAGCGAATCCCCCAGGGCCACGGTGACGGTCAGGTTGTCGGGCGAGACCATCGGTCCCAGCAGGCCGGAATCGGCCGGCGGCAGCTTGGGGTCGCGCTGCGGCACCGGGCCGCCGGCGGTCAGGAATTCGGCGCGCTGGGTCAGCAGCTGCAGCATCCGCTGGAAATCGTCGAGCGTGCCCAGCACCAGGTCGAAGGTGGCCAGGATGCCGTTCGCGGGCCGGGGCGTGGTGATGCCGGCCTGGTGGGGGCCGTGGAAGGGCACGCGCCGGGCCGCGGCCTCGGCCTGGCCATGCGGGGCGGCATCGACGTTGCGGGCCTGGTCCGGCGGCTGGTCCTGGGCCAGGGCGGGCAGGGCGGCGAAAGCGCCGGCGGCGGCGCCCAGCCCTTTCAGCAGCTGGCGGCGAAAGACAGGGCGGGGCGCGTCGTCCTGCATCTCAGTTGATCCCGATGGCGGGCTGCAGCTTGCGCAGCGTTTCCGAAAGCCGGTTCAGGTCGGCGGACAGCTGCTCGCGCTCGGGGCGGGGCACGTCGCCATAGCCGGCGAAACCGCGGTCGCGCAGCGCCGCCAGCCGGGCATCGACCGCCTGCAGGTCCTGGTCGATCACCTTGTCCAGCGCCGGATCGACGCCGGCCACCACCTGGCGCAACAGCCCCGCCAGCTTGCCGATGCCTTCCAGGCTGGCGCCGAAATCCTGCAGGTCGTTGCCGGCATACAGGTTCTCGCCCTCGGGCACCTGGGCCTGGGCCATCTGCAGCGCGCTTTCGCCCGGCATCTCGATCAGCAGGCCGGGGTCCAGCGGTGCCTGCTTCAACCGCTGCGCCAGTTCCTTCAGGTCGGCGACCAGCGCATCGGCGACGGGCAGCAGGCCGTCGGTGCTGTCCTGGGCGAACAGCCCGTATTCCAGCCGGTGATAGCCGGTGAAGGCCGGATCCTGCTCGCGCTTTTCCAGATAGGCCGCGCGCGGGTCGATCCGCTCTTCCAGGTCCGAGAAGCGATAGGCCAGCGGCTCGATCCGGCGATAGGGCAGGCGGGCCTGCCGCCACGCCGCGCGGGCGGCGTCGAGATCGCCCGCGGCGATGGCCTCGCGCAGCGCCTCGGCCGATTTCACCGCGGCATTGCCCTGCATGACCAGATAGACGCGGTATTCCGACAGCGGGCCCAGGAACTTGCGCAGCGTGACCTCCGAGGCGGCGGCGCTGGCCTCGTCCGAGGCGGTGACGGTCAGCGTGCCGCGCGGGTTCGACAGCAGGCCGCAGGTGATGGCATAGTCGCCGGGTTGCAGCTGCACCTCCAGCGTGGCGCGAAAGCCGGGGGCGATGTTCTCGCGCTCTGCCACGACCATGACGCCGTCCAGGATCTCCCATTCGATGGGGCGGTCCGAGGCGTTCACGATCTCGAAGCTGCGGCGGCCGCCGGGCACGGTGATGGCGTTCGGCGCGCAGGTGGTGGCGTTCACGGTGACCAGCTGGTCGGCGGTGCCGGGGCTGCCGGCGTTTTTCTGCGACGCATACCAGAAGGCGGCGCCGCCGGCCGCGGCCAGGACCGCGGCGCCGGCGATGGCAAGGTAGATGCCCGTGGAGGAAGAACTCATTTACGTCCCGCAGTCTGCGGCCGTGCCGGCAGGGCGCCGGAATGCGGCCTGAGGAAAAGGATCAGCGTCACCGCCAGGAAGGCGGCCCAGACCAGGGCCTCGCCCAGGGTCGGCGCCTCGCGATAGCCCAGAAGGCCCGACAGCACCGTGCCCAAGGGGCCGGTTTCCGGCAGCACGCGGCTGAGGTCGTAGACCCGGTCCTGCAAGCCGTTCCACAGCCCGGCCTCGTGCAGCGCCTTGACCGAGCCCGACAGCAGCCCGGCCGCGACCAGCAGGATGAAGATGCCGGTCCAGCGGAAGAAGCGGCGCAGGTCCAGCGTCAATGCGCCGGCATACAGCCCCCAGCCCGCGCCCACCGCGACCAGCACCCCCAGAAGCGCGCCGATGGGCGCGGCGCCGTCCCGGCTTTGCTGGAAGATCGCCAGCAGGAAGAACACCGATTCCAGCCCCTCGCGCGCGACGGCCAGGAACACCATGCCGATCAGCGCCCAGGTGCCGGCGCTGCCCCGGTGCGACAGCGCCTCGTCGATGCCGGCATGCAGCTCGGCCTTGATCGAGCGCGCGGCGCGGCGCATCCAGAACACCATCCCGGTCAGCACCGCCACCGCGATCAGGCCGATCATCGCCTCGAACAGCTCCTGCGTCTTTTGCGGAAAGCCGCTGGCCAGCAGCTGGATCGCGGCGCCGGCGAACAGCGACAGCGCGACGGCCAGGAACACGCCCACCCAGATCGCCGGCAGCCATCCCCGACGGCCGGTCTGGCGCAGGTAGCTGGCGATGATCCCGACGATCAGCGCGGCCTCCAGCCCCTCGCGCAGCATGATGAGAAACGGAGCGAGCATCGGCCTGTCCCCAGCTTGGTCGCGGTGCGGGTCCGGGTGGCGGTCGTGCGGGCCAGCCGGGCGGGCATCTCGGTCAACGTGCCCGTCCGACATGGCCGGGCAACCCGAGTCATTAAGGCGGAAATCGGCAAAGTCAATCCAGACCGAAATGCTAGGAAAGCGCCGCGACCCTGTGTCTCAGCCGCGGCCGTGCGGCTGGTCCCAGTCGATCAGCGGGTTGATCGGGATGATGCCGTAAGGGTTTATGGTGGGATGGCTGCGATAGTAATGCCGCAGGATATGGTCGAAATGCACGGTCTCGGCGACGCCCGGCCATTGATACAGCTCGCGCGTCCAGCCCCAGAGGTTCGGATATTCCCGCAGCCATTTGCGATTGCACTTGAAATGCGTGTGATAGACCGGATCGAAGCGCAGCATGGTGGTGAACAGCCGCCAGTCCGCCTCGGTGATGCGGGTGCCGCACAGATAGCGGTTCTGCGCCAGATGGGCGTCGAGCCAGTCCATGGTCTGGAACACCGGCACCACCGCCTCGTCATAGGCGGCCTGGGTGGTGGCGAAACCGGCCTTGTAGACGCCGTTGTTCACCGGCTCGTAGATCCGTTCGTTCATGGCGTCGATCCGCTCCAGCAGATCGGCCGGGCAATAGTCGTCGCGGTTGCCGGTGACGGCGTCGAAGGCGCTGCCCAACATGCGGATGATCTCGGCGCTTTCGTTGCTGACGATGGTGGCGCGGGTCTTGTCCCACAGCACCGGTACCGTCACCTGCCCCGAGGTGCGGGGGTTCGCCTTGAGATAGAGGTCGCGCAGGAAGGGCAGGCCGTACAGCCGGTCGCCGGTCGCGCCGGGAAAATCGGTCGCGAAGGTCCAGCCCTCGGACAGCATGTCGGGATGCACCACCGAGACGCCGATATGCGGCGTCAGTTCCTTCAGCGCCCGATAGATCAGCGCCCGATGCGCCCAGGGGCAGGCGTAGGAGACATAGAGGTGATAGCGCCCGCTTTCGGCCGGAAAGCCGCCTTCGCCGCTGGGGCCGGGGCGGCCGTCGGCGGTGATCCAGTTGCGCCAGGCCGTTACGGTGCGCTGGAAGCGCCCGCCGCTGGTTTCGGTGTCGTACCAGTGGTCCTGCCAGATGCCGTCCACCAACCGTCCCATATCGTCCTCCGCTTGCCGTTTGCCGGCCCAGCATAGCCGATGAACTGCCGGCGATTAACAGGCTGCCGAAAAACTCCATCCGACACTGGACTTGGGCCAGAAGCCGGGAAATCCTCCTCAATTCGGCCGAAAACATTCCACTTTCGCGCCGATCCGCAACGATTCCGGGATGATTTCCGGGTCGGCATCTTATCAAGATCCTTTTTCATCAGCCTGTTATGGCCGAGCGGCCCCTGTCGCAGGCGGGCCTCCGCCGGGACTGGGCCGGCGCGGTTGACAATCACGAAACGGTGAGCCAAAGCGGCGGAACAGCCAGCCCGTGCCAGCACCGTGTTTTTCCTTCAGGAAAGGTGTGTTCCATGGTCTGGAAACTGTCGTTGGCTGCCGGGCTGCTGGCCTCGGGCGCCGTCCTTCCCGCCTTTGCCCAGGACCGTCCGCTGGTGCTGGACGAGGTCGTCCTGACCACCGCGGCCGAGACCGCCACCGGCCCGGTCGAGGGCTTCGTCGCCACGCGAAGCGCAACCGCCAGCAAGACCGACACCCCGCTGCTGGAAACCCCGGCCTCGGTCAGCGTGGTCAGCGCCGCCGACGTCGCGGCGCGCGGCGGCGTCGCCAATGTCGGGCAGGCCCTGGCCTATGTGCCCGGCGTCTCGCTCTCGTCCTCCTTCGGCGTCACCACCGACAGCGATTTCTCGATCCGCGGCTTCAACAGCTGGGGCGGGAACTACCTGGACGGGCTGAAGGTCGGCACCGGCATGACCCGCGCCGGCCAGCCCACGGTCGAGCCCTACGGCATGGAGCGGTTCGAGGTCCTGCGCGGCCCGGCCTCGGTGCTTTACGGGCAGGTGACGCCCGGCGGCATGGTCAACACCGTCAGCAAGCGCCCCACCTTCCAGGACAGCCGCGAGACGATGCTGCGCTATGGCAGCTACGGCCAGGTGCAGACCGGGCTGGACCTGAACGGCGCCAATGGCGACGGCACGCTGGGCTGGCGCTTCGTCGGCTATGCGCAGTCGGGCGGCACGCAGATGGACGATGTGCAGGACGACCGCATCTATCTGGCGCCCAGTCTGACCTGGCGGCCGACAGACCGGACCGAGATCACCTTCCTGGCCTCGTGGCGGCAGCTGCGCGGGCAGGAATGGGCCAATGAGGTGGACCGCGCGGTGCTGGAAACCGTGTCGCCGTCCTTCAACCCCGGCGAGCCGGGCTTCGACCGCCGCGATTCCGATCAATACGCCATCGGCTACGAGCTGACGCACCGCTTCGGCGACGACCTGAAGCTGGTGCAGAACCTGCGCTTCTATCGCATGGACGGCACCTATCATCAGGTCTTTGCCTGGAACGGCTCGACCGGCAACCCGGACCGGCCCTATGAGGTCGCGCGCGAGGCCTATCTTCAGGACATGACCGTCGACGTGTTCGACGTCGATACCCGGCTGCAATGGAACGCCCAGGCCGGGGCCACCCGCCACACGCTGCTGGCCGGGGTCGATTACTCGAACATCAAGACCCGGATGAAGACGCAATGGGGCGCCGCGGCGCCCCTCGACTTCGCCGATCCGGTGCGCGGGCTGCCCATCGGCCCCTTCGACCCGGTGATCCGCGACGACGAATGGAAGCGCGAGCTGGGCGTCTATCTGCAGGACAGCATCGAGGCCGGGCCGTGGCGCGCGACCCTGGGCGGGCGCTGGTCGCGGACCACGAACGGCGAGGACGCCAGCGTCGCCGCCTGGAACTACGAGCGCAAGCAGAAGGCTTTCGTCGGCAATGCCGGGCTGCTCTACCTGACCGATACCGGCTTCGCGCCCTATGTCAGCTATGCCCAGTCCTTCCAGCCCGAGACCGGCACCGACTGGCAGGGCCGCCCCTTCGACCCGACCGAGGCCGAGCAATACGAGGTCGGCGTGAAATACCAGCCGCCGGGGACCGACGCGTTGCTGACGGTGTCCGCCTATCGCATCACCCAGCAGAACCTGCTGACCACCGACCCCGAGCACCCGGATTTCTCGCGCCAGACCGGCGAGGTGCAGGTCAAGGGCATCGACCTGGAAGGCCGGATGCGGCGCGGCGACTGGGACCTGTCGCTGGCCTGGACCTGGCTGGATTCCGAGATCACCAGCAACGAGGACGGCAACCAGGGCAACGAATACACCGTGCCGCGCCATACCGCCTCGGTCTGGGCGGATTACGCGCCGCAGCAGGGGGCGCTGGCGGGTTTCCACATCGGCGGCGGCCTGCGCTACACCGGGCGGAGCTGGGGGGACGACGCCAATACCGTGCGCAACGACTCGCTTCTGGAGGCGGATCTGGCGCTGGGCTACGACTTCGGCACCCGCGATCCGGCGCTGGACGGGCTGCGGCTGGACCTGAACGCGCGCAACCTGGGCGCGGGCAAGCACACGCGCTGCACCGCCTGGGGCTGCTATTACAACGAACAGCCCTCGGCCAGCATGACCCTGGCCTGGAAGTTCTGACACCGGCGCGGTCGTGCGGGCATGGGCGTGCCTCGCGCGGCCGCGAGATGGAGTTCCCAAGCAAGAGGGGATCGCAAGGCACTGGGCTTTCGCCGCGACTGCGCCGGCGCTCGGAGCAACCGACACCGGCATAATGGGAGAGCAGACGCGCAGAATTCGCGGCGATTCTTGTCAGGGCAGCGGAACCGGCTAGAGGGTCGCCCATCGCCTCGACTGCCCCGCGACCGCCGCAGTTCTGATGCATCGTTCTGCGGCCTCCGAGCCGGGCTGTCGGTTGGAGCGGTGATGGCGGCGGCTACGATTGCATTCTGCGCCGTGGCGTCAAAGCGTCCGGGGTCGCACCGACGAAGGCGATGCCGACCTTGACCGCGGTTCCAGCGGTCCGCCCGCTGTCTCAAAACCGCCGTATCCGGGCCGGAACGCGGTTGGTGCGGGCTTGCTGCGGTGAAAAGGATCGCGTGCAGGAAAAGTTCTGTCCGGCCTACCCGGCATAAACGAATTCGTGGCCAACCCCGCGCGTCGCCGAGGCCGCCTCCGTCGAAGCGGGATCTTTTGCGGGGCCAAGCCGATGGGACCGTCCTCAGGCAAGCATCGGGATCGCAGAAGGACGCGCCCTGAAGGCACCAAGCGTGCCCCTGGCTTCGAAGGGCCGAGCCAGCCGTACCTTTTCCTGTGCCCGTATGCGTTGATGCAGACAGATGGCGGTTTGCATCCACCGCCACGCCGGTCCCATCCGGGGGGACTGCCACGGCGGTGGGCGCGGGTTGACGATATATTCGCATTCCTGTAGATATGCAGTGATGATCGACGAAACCCAATCGCAACGCGCGCCGATGGACCCCGAGGCGATGCGTTCGGCCGCCGCCGAGGCCAGCGAGTTCCTGAAGTCGCTGGGCAATCCGCATCGGCTGATGATCCTTTGCGCGCTGAACACGGGCGAGCGGTCGGTAGGCCAGCTGGCCGAGTTCCTGGGCATCCGCGACTCGACCGTCTCGCAGCACCTGGCGCTCTTGCGCCGCGACCGCATCATCGCCGGGCGGCGCGACGGGCAGGTGATCTGGTATCGCATCGCAAGCGAACCCGCCCGCCGGATGATGGCGGTGCTCTACGACAGTTTCTGCGCCGCGCCCTGAGCCTCGGCGCCGCGCAGCCGGCAGATCGCCTCGTGCTGGGACAGGAACACCTGGCCCGACAGGTGATGCAGGAAATCGCTGCGCTTGAGCCGGTCCATCACCGGCCCCTTGACCTCGGACAGATGGAACCTCACCCCGCTTTCGGCCAGGCGGCGGTTGATCTCTTCCAGGCTTTTCAGCGCGCTGGCGTCGATGTCGCTGACGGCGGGACACATCAGCACCACATGCCGCAGCCGCGGATGCTCGGCCACCAGCGCGGCGATGCGATCCTCCAGGAAGCGGGAATTGGCGAAATATAGGCTTTCGTCCACGCGCAGGGACAGGATCTCGGGCCAGGTGACGACCTCGTGGCGCAGGACGTTGCGGAAATGCTCGGTCCCCGGCACCTGCCCGACCACCGCCATATGCGGGCGCGCGCTGCGATACAGCTGCATGACCAGCGACAGGGCGACGCCGGTGCCGATGCCCTGTTCCACCCCCAGCGCCAGCGTGACCAGAATGGTCGCGGCCATGGCGGCGAAATCCTGCCGCGAATAGGCCAGCACCCGCAGGACGGCCCGCAGATCCACCAGCGACAGCACCGCCAGGATGATGGTCGCGGCCAGCACCGCCTGCGGCAGATCGGCCAGCAGCGGCGTCAGGAACAGCGCCGCGCCGGCGATGCCGATGGCGGTGAAGATGCCGGCCGCCGGGGTGCGGGCGCCCGCATCCTCGTTCACCACCGAACGCGCGAAGCCGCCCGTAACCGGGAAGCCGCCGCTCAGCCCGGCGGCAATGTTGGCGGCGCCCAGGCCGACCAGCTCCTGGTCGGGGGCGATGCGCTCGCGCCGCCGGGCGGCGAGCGTCTGCCCGACCGAGACCGACTCGACGAAGCCCACGACCGAGATCAGCGCCGCCGCCGGCGCCAGCGCGGCCAGCAGGTCGATAGACAGCGCCGGCAGGCCGGGCACCGGCAAGCCCTGCGGGATGCTGCCGACCAGCGCCACGCCCTTGGCGCCCAGGTCAAGCGCCCGCGCCAGCAGGATCGAGACCGCGATGGCCAGGATCGGCGCCGCCCGCGCCAGCATGTCGGCCAGCCAGCCCGGCAGGCCGGCGGCGGTCAGTCCGCGCCGGGCCCAGCGGCGCGCGGCGTAAAGAAACGCCAGCGCGCCCAGGCCGACCGCCAGGGTCCAGCCGTTGACCCGTCCGGCCTGCGCCAGCAGCGCCGGGACGATCTCGGCCAGGGTGGTGCCGCCGGCCTGGATGCCCAGGATATGCTTGACCTGACCGGCCGCGATCAGCAGGCCCGAGGCGGTGATGAAGCCCGACATCACCGGATGGCTGAGGAAATTCGCCAGGAATCCCAGCCGGAACAGGCCTGCGCCGACCAGCATCGCCCCCGACAGCAGCGCCAGCGTCATGGCCGCCGCCTGCGGGCTGGCCAGCCCCTGCGCCGCCACCGGCGCGACGGCCGAGGCCGTCATCAGCGACACCACCGCCACCGGCCCGACCGCCAGAACCCGCGAGGTGCCGAAGGCGGCATAGGCGACCAGCGGCAGGATCGAGGCGTAAAGCCCGGCCTCGGGCGGCAGGCCGGCCAGCATGGCATAGGCCAGGCTCTGCGGGATCAGCATGATGGTGACGATGACCGCCGCCAGCAGGTCGGCGGCCAGCGTCCCGCCGTCATAGCCCCGCGCCCATTGCAGCGCGGGCAGGCGTCCCGACCGGCTCATCCCCGCAGCCAGCGGGCCAGCACCAGCCCGCCCAGCATGGCGCCGACAAAGATCACCGCGTCGGGCTGGCCCAGGCCAAGCGCCGGGATCGCGCCGCCCGGGCAGAAGCCGGCGATGCCCCAGCCCACCCCGAACAGCGCCGAGCCGCCGATCAGCCTGGGGTCGAGGTCGCGCCGCGTCGGCAGGTGGAAGCGGATGTCGAACAGCGGCTCGGCGCGGCGCAGCACCAGCCGGTAGCCGACGAAGGTCACGGCCAGCGCGCCGGCCATGACGAAGGCCAGCGACGGGTCCCAGGTCCCGGCCAGGTCGAAGAAGTCCAGCACCTTGGCGGGGTTGATCATGCCCGACAGCGCGATGCCGGCGCCGAAGATCAGCCCGGCCAGCAGGGCAGAGAGCAGCCGCATCTCAGAACCCCCCGATCACATGGCGGATGGTGAAGACCGTGGCAAAGGCCGCCAGCATGAAGCTGGCCGTCGCCACCAGCGACCGCGGCGACAGCCGGGCATTGCCGCAGACCCCGTGGCCCGAGGTGCAGCCGCCGGCATGGCTGGCGCCGATCCCGGCCAGCAGCCCGCCGATCACCAGCCAGGGCTGCGGCACCGGGCTGTCGAAGGGCACCCGCGCGCCAAGCGCCAGCATCAGCGCCGGCGCGGCCATGGCGCCCAGCAGGAAGGCCAGCCGCCAGCCGCGGCCGGGCTCGAAAAGCGCGCCGGACAGCATGCCGGTCATGCCCGCGATCCTGCCCAGCGCCGCCATCAGCCAGACGGCGGCCAATCCGATCAGAGCTCCGCCCAGGGCGGATTGCAGCGGCGTGAACGCGGTCATTTCCGGCCGCAGCTGCTGATGCCGAACAGCGCATAGGCCGGGCAGAACCGGGACAGGGCGGTCAGCACCAGCACGGCCCCCACCAGCAGCGCCGCCCATTGGCCCCAGCCCGTCAGCCCGGCCAGCAGGCCCAGCAGGATCAGCGCCACGCCCAGCACGGCGCGCAGGCCGCGGTCGATATTGCCGAGATTCGCTTTCATCGGGTCTCTCCTTCAGTCCCAGGCCGCGTCGAGCAGGTCGAGCGGGATTTTCAGATAGCGCCGGCCGTTCGATTCGGGCTCGGGCAGGCGTCCGGCGTTGGTGTTCACCTGCAGGGCGTGCAGGATCAGCCGGGGCATGGGCAGGGTGCGGTCGCGCGCCTCGCGGGCGGCGATGAATTCGGCTTCGGTCCGGTATTGCGCCATGTGGACATTGCCGGCCTTCTGCTCGGCCACCGTGGATTCCCAGCGCGGATCGCGCCCGCCCTGGCAATAATCGTGGCCGGTGAAGATGCGCGTCCGGTCTGGCAGCGCCAGGATGTCCTGGATCGAACGCCACAGCGCCGCGGCGCTGCCGCCGGGAAAATCGGCCCGGGCGGTGCCGCTGTCGGGCATGAACAGCGTGTCGTGCACGAAAGCCGCGTCGCCGATGACATAGGTGATCGAGGCCAGCGTATGCCCGGGCGAGAACATCACCCGCGCCGGAATCTCCCCCACCATGAAGCGGTCGCCATCGGCGAAGAGCCGGTCCCACTGGCTGCCGTCGGCCGGCAGATCGGGCCGGTTGTAAAAGCCGTTCCACAGCTTCTGGACCTCGGTCACCCTTTCGCCGATGGCGGTCGGCGCCCCGGTGCGGCGCTTGAGATAGTCCGCGGCCGAGAAGTGGTCGGCATGGGGATGGGTGTCGAGGATCCATTCCACGCGGTAGCCCTTGCCCTCGACGAAGCTCAGAATGCGGTCGGCCTCGATGGTCGCGGTGGCACCGGATTTCTCGTCGTAATCCAGCACCGGGTCGATGATGGCGCATCGGCCGATCTTCGGGTCGGCCACGACATATTGCACCGAGCCGGTCCGGCTCTCGTAGAACCCCGTTACTTCCGGACGTGCATCCATGGGAAAACCTCTTGCCTGGCGGGTGAAAGCTGGAATTTCATCCGTTATATATTCGATTATGCGAATATATGCAACAGGCCGCTTCCACCCTGCGCGCCTGCGCCGCAGCAGGCATGAGAAAGGGCCGGCTGCGCGCGGCAACCGGCCCTTGTCCGCTGGCGGGAAAACCGCCTATTCCAGTTCGACCATCAGGTCCTTGGCGTCGATCTGCTCGCCGGCGCGGACGTGCAGGGCCTTGACGGTGCCCTTGCGGTCGGCGTGGATGCCGGTTTCCATCTTCATCGCCTCGATGGTCAGCAGCAGGTCGCCGACATTGACCTTCTGGCCGGCCGAAACCGCGACCGAGGCGACGACGCCCGGCATCGGCGCACCCAGATGGCCCTCGTTCGCCGGGTCGGCCTTGGGGCGGGCGGCGGTCTGCGCCTTGACCAGGCGGTTCGGCACCCGGATCACCCGGGGCTGGCCGTTCAGCTCGAAGAACACCTTGACCTCGCCCAGGTCGTCGGTGTCGCCGACGGTCTGCAACCGGATCTCCAGCGTCTTGCCGGGGTCGATCTCGGCCTCGATCTCTTCGCCCGGCTCCATGCCGTAAAAGAAGGTCCGCGTCGGCAGCGTCCGCACCGGGCCGTATTGCCGGTGTCGGCCCATGTAGTCCAGGAAGACCTTGGGATACATCAGGTAGCCGTTCAGGTCCTCGTCGTCGATCGCCTTGCCTTCCAGCTTGTCGATCACCTCGGCCCGCACCGCTTCCAGATCCACCGGCGGCATCGAGGCGCCGGGGCGGGTGGTCAGCGGCGGCTCGCCCTTCAGCACCTTGCGTTGCAGCGCCTCGGGCCAGCCCCCGGGCGGCTGGCCCAGGTTGCCCTTCATCATGTCGACGACGCTGTCGGGGAAGGCGACCTCGACGGCCGGGTCCTCGACCTGCGCCCGCGTCAGCCCCTGCGCCACCATCATCAGCGCCATGTCGCCGACGACCTTGGACGAGGGCGTGACCTTGACGATGTCGCCGAACATCTGGTTCGCCTCGGCATAGGCCTGGGCGACTTCGTGCCAGCGGTCCTCCAGCCCCAGCGAACGCGCCTGCGCCTTGAGGTTGGTGAACTGGCCCCCGGGCATCTCGTGCAGCCAGACCTCGGAGGCCGGGGCCTGCAGGCCCGACTCGAAGGCGGCATATTGCTCGCGCACGGCCTCCCAGTAGTTCGAGATCTCGCGGATGGCGCGGATGTCCAGGCCGGTGTCGCGGTCGGTGTGGCGCAGCGCCTCGACCACCGAGCCCAGGCAAGGCTGCGAGGTATTGCCCGAGAAGGCGTCCATGGCGCAATCGACCGCATCGACGCCGGCGGCGCTGGCGGCCAGGATCGTCGCCCCGCTGATGCCGCCGGTGTCATGGGTGTGGAAATGCACCGGCAGGCCGATCTCGTCCTTCAGCGCCTTCACGAGGATCGAGGCCGAGGCGGGCTTCAGCAGCCCGGCCATGTCCTTCAGCCCCAGCACATGCGCGCCGGCGTCGCGCAGGGCGCGCCCCATGCTGACATAATAGTTCAGGTCGTATTTCGCCCGCGTCGGGTCCAACAGGTCGCCGGTATAGCAGATCGTGCCCTCGCAGATCTTGCCGCTCTCGATCACCGCGTCCATGGCGACGCGCATGTTCTCGACCCAGTTCAGGCTGTCAAAGACCCGGAACACGTCCACGCCGGTCTTGGCCGCCTGGCGGACGAATTCCTGCACCACATTGTCGGGATAGTTGGTATAGCCGACGCCGTTCGAGGCCCGCAGCAGCATCTGCGTCATCAGGTTCGGCATCCGCGCCCGCAGGTCGCGCAACCGCTGCCAGGGGCATTCCTGCAGGAAGCGATAGGCGACGTCGAAGGTCGCGCCGCCCCAGCATTCGACCGAGAACAGCCCGGGCAGGTTCGCGGCATAGCTGGGCGCGACCCGGATCATGTCGATCGAGCGCATCCGCGTCGCCAGCAGCGACTGGTGCCCGTCGCGCATCGAGGTGTCGGTGATCAGCAGCCGCTTCTGCTCCAGCATCCAGTCGGCGACGGCCTTGGCCCCGTTTTCCTCGAGCAGCTGCCGGGTGCCGCGGGCCGGATCGGTCCTGGGCTTCGGCGGCACCAGGGCGCGGGCCTCGGCCGGCGGCAGCGGGCGGCCGGCGGTCTCGGGATGGCCGTTCACGGTGATGTCGGCGATATAGATCAGCAGCTTCGTCGCCCGGTCGCGGCGCTTCCTGAACGCGAACAGGTCCGGCGTGGTGTCGATGAACTTGGTCGTATAGGTGTCGTCCAGGAAGGTCGGGTGCTTGAGCAGGTTGATGACGAATTCGATGTTCGTCGCCACGCCGCGCACCCGGAATTCGCGCAGCGCGCGGTCCATGCGGGCGATGGCCTTTTCCGGCGTCTGGGCATGGGCGGTGACCTTGACCAGCAGGCTGTCGTAATAGCGGGTGATGACCCCGCCGGCATAGGCGGTGCCGCCGTCCAGCCGGATGCCGTTGCCGGTGGCCGAGCGATAGGCGGTGATGCGGCCGTAGTCGGGGATGAAGTTGTTCAGCGGGTCCTCGGTCGTGACCCGGCATTGCAGGGCGTGGCCGTTCAGGTGCACGTCCTCTTGGCGGGCGATGCCGGTGGCCTGGGCCAGGGTCGCGCCCTCGGCGATCATGATCTGGGACTGGACGATGTCGATGCCGGTGACCTCTTCGGTCACGGTATGCTCGACCTGGACGCGCGGGTTCACCTCGATGAAGTAGAACTGCTGGCTGTCCATATCCATCAGGAATTCGACGGTGCCGGCGTTCTGATAGCCGACGGCGCGGCCGATCTTCAGCGCTAGGCCGCAGACCTCGGCGCGCTGCTCTTCGGTCAGATAGGGGGCGGGGGCGCGCTCGACGACCTTCTGGTTGCGGCGCTGCACGGTGCAGTCGCGTTCATAGAGATGGTAAAGCCCGCCGTGGCTGTCGCCCAGGAGCTGCACCTCGACGTGGCGGGCGCGCAGGATCATCTTTTCCAGATAGCCCTCGCCGTTGCCGAAGGCGGCCTCGGCCTCGCGCCGGCCCTCGCGGACCTTCTCGGGCAGCTCCTCGGGGTTGGCGATGGGGCGCATGCCGCGGCCGCCGCCGCCCCACGAGGCTTTCAGCATCAGCGGATAGCCGATCTCGGCGGCCTCACGCTTGATGGCGTCCATGTCGTCGCCCAGCACCTCGGTCGCCGGGATCACCGGCACGCCGGCCTGGATCGCGACGCGCCGCGCGCTGGCCTTGTCGCCCAGCGCCCGCATCGTGTCCGACGACGGGCCGATGAAGGTGATACCAGCCTCGGTGCAGGCATCGACGAAATCGGGGTTTTCCGACAGCAGGCCATAGCCCGGATGGATGGCGTCCGCGCCGGATTCCCGGGCGACGCGGATGATCTCGGGGATCGACAGATAGGCCGCGACCGGGCCCAAGCCCCCGCCGATGCGGTAAGCCTCGTCCGCCTTGAAGCGGTGCAGGCTCAGCTTGTCCTCTTCCGCATAGACCGCAACCGTCTTCTTCCCAAGCTCGTTGGCTGCCCGCATCACGCGGATCGCGATCTCGCCGCGGTTCGCTACCAGAATCTTTCGGAACATCAGATCCCCCATGTTCACCCCGCCGGCATCCTTAGCCATGCCGCGCTGCAGCGCAAGCATTCTTGGCGACGGTTTCATGTCGCGGTTTTTTCATTTCCGCGGCGCTGGCGAAAGAAGTCTTGCAGAAGGCGGCGCGAATCTTCTGCGGAAATGCCGTCGACGATCTCGGGCCGGTGGTGGCATTGCGGATGGTCGAAGACCCGCGCCCCATGGCGCACCCCGCCCATGCGCGGGTCGTCGGCGCCGTAATACAGCACCGCGATCCGCGCGGCCGAGATGGCGGCGGCGCACATCGGGCAGGGCTCCAGCGTCACCCAAAGCCGCGCCCCCGGCAGGCGTTCCGAACCGGCGGCGGCGCAGGCGGCGCGGATCGCCAGGATCTCGGCATGGGCGGTGGGGTCGGCCAGTTCGCGGGTGCGGTTGCCGGCGCGGGCCAGCACCGTGCCGTCGGCGCCGACCAGCACCGCGCCCACCGGCACCTCGCCGCGCCGGGCGGCGGCGCGGGCCTGGGCCAGGGCGTCGGGCATGTGCGAGGCGAAGTCCATGCGCGCTTTTCGCCCGCGCCCGGCGCGCGCGCAAGAACTGCTTTCCATCGCGCCGCGTTGGGCGTAGAAACGCCGCTTTGCCACCGCAGAGATGCGCAGGAGATCGCCATGACCGAAGACCGCCCCGAATCGACCCCGCAATCGCAATCCGACCGCATCGCCAAGGTGATGGCGCGCGCCGGCGTCGCCAGCCGCCGCGAGGCCGAGCGCATGATCGTCGAGGGCCGCGTGACCGTGAACGGGCAGAAGATCGACAGCCCGGCGCTGGACGTGACGCCCGCCGACAAGATCCGCGTCGACGGCAAACCGCTGGAGGCGCCGCAAGAGACGCGGCTGTGGCTGTATTACAAGCCCCTGGGCCTGGTCACCACCGAAAGCGACGAGAAGGGGCGCCAGACCGTGTTCGACGCCCTGCCGCGCGACCTGCCACGGGTGATGACCGTGGGCCGGCTGGACCTGAACTCGGAAGGGCTCTTGCTGCTGACCAACGACGGCGAGCTGAAGCGGCGGCTGGAGCTGCCGACCACCGGCTGGCTGCGCCGCTATCGCGTGCGGGTGAACGGCACGCCGAACGACCTGACCTTCGCGCCGCTGCGCCGGGGCGTCACCATCGAGGGCGAGGAATTCGCGCCGATGGAGATCAGCCTCGACAGCCAGCAGGGCGCCAATGCCTGGCTGACCGTCGGCATCCGCGAGGGCAGGAACCGCGAGATCCGCCGCGCCATGACCCATGTCGGGCTGATCGTGAACCGGCTGATCCGCATCGGCTACGGCCCGTTCAAGCTGAGCGGGCTTGAGGAAAACGAGGTGCGCGAGGTCAAGCGCAAGGTGCTGCGCGACCAACTGGGCGGCCTTCTGACCGGCGACACCGAAGAGAAGCCGCGCAGCTTCCGCGACCGCGGCGCCGCGACGTCCGGCAATGACGCGGGTCCCCGCAGCGAAAGCGGCCGCAAGCCCTATGCCCGCCGCGAGGATGGCGAACGCAAGCCGTTTGCCCGCCGCGAGGACGGGGACCGCAAGCCCTATGCGAAACGGGAGGATGGCGAGCGTAAGCCCTATGCTCGCCGCGAGGATGGCGAACGCAAGCCGTTTGCCCGCCGCGAGGACGGGGACCGCAAGCCCTATGCGAAGCGGGAAGATGGCGAGCGAAAGCCCTACGCCAGGCGCGAGGACGGCGAGCGCAAGCCGTTTGCCCGCCGCGAGGATGGGGACCGCAAGCCCCATGCGAAGCGCGAGGACGGCCCGCGCAAGCCCTATGCCCGGCGCGACGAGGGCGAGCGCACGGACCGCCCCGGCAAGCCCGGCTTCAAGGGCGCGAAACCGGCCGAAGGCGGGCGGGGCTTCAAGCCGCGTGGCGACCGGCCCGAGGGTGGTTTCAAGCCGCGGGGCGAGGGCAAGCCGGCGCGCGGCCCTCGGCCCGGCGGCAAGCCCGGTCCCAAATCCGGCCCCGCCAAAAGCGGACGCGCCCCCGGGAAGGGAGCGCGGCCAGAGGGAAGGGGTCCCAAGCGCGGCTGACCGCGCTTTCAGAGGGGATAAGGCGCATGGAATGGCGCCCGAAGGAATCGTCCAAGCCGGCGCGACATGCCGCGCCGTAGAAAGCATGATCGAAAAGCGGCGGCGCCGGTGCCGTCCCGGGTCCGTGCCGGGACAGGCCCGGCGACCGGTTACTTGGTGAGGATCAGCTTGCCGGCGCGGGTGATGCGCAGGTTGTAGACTTGGTCGCCCAGAACGATCAGCGCCTGATTACCGCCGGCGGTCAGCAATTCGGCATCATATTCGGGCAGGCGTTGCAGGGCGGTCACGCCGGGACGCGTGAATTCAGCGGGGCGGGTCGCGGTCATGTCCTGTTCCTCGTTTTCGGTGTCTCTGTCGCGGTGACTGTAACCTGACAAATTCACTCCGGGATGTCAAAGGAAAATAGTCGGGTATTACGCAGATTCTTTAACACCCCGTTATGAAACGAAAACGGGCGCCCGACAGGCGCCCGTCCTTGTCGATCCCGACTGCTCTCGGGTTAATTCTGCCCCAGGCAATCGGCCAGCGTGCCGGCCATGCCGCGCAGCAGTTCGGCGTAAAGCCCGGGGCCTGGGGCGGCGGCGCTGCCCTCGGGGTCCAGCGCGCCGCCGCTGCGCACTGCGCTGCCCTCGGTCACGGCGGCGATCAGCCGGGGATCGTGATTCGCCTCGGGAAAGGCGCAGGCCGCGCCCTCGGCGCCGATCTCGGCGCGAATCGCCTTGAGCCGTGCGGCCGAGGGGGTCGAGGCATCGCCCAGGCTGACCGCAATGGCCGGCTCCAATCCGAAATGGCTGGTGAAATAGCCATAGGCGTCGTGAAAGACCACGAAGCGCTTGCCCTTGGCCGGCGCCAGGGCGGCCTGAAGCTCGCCGTCCAGGGCCGCGATCCCCGCCGCCGCCTGTTCGGCATTGGCGGCATAGGTCGCGGCATGTTCGGGATCGCGCGCGGACAGGGCCTGGGCGATGGCCTGGACCCAGGCGGCGCCGTTGCCCGGGTCCAGCCAGGCATGGGGGTCGACGCCGCTGTGGTGGTGGCCTTCCTCGCCATGCGCATGGTCGTGACCTTCATGGTCATGGTCATGGTCATGGATGTCATCGTCGTGGTCATGCGCCCCGCCGGCGAAATCCTGGCGCCGGGTGCCGGGCTGGTCCAGCAGCGCCAATGCATTGCCCTTGGCGGCCAGATCCGCGGCCGGGCGTTCCAGCCAGGGGGTCAGCGCCGGGCCGACCCAGACCAGCAGGTCGGCTTCCTGCAGGCTGCGGGCGTCGCTGGGGCGCAGCTGATAGTGATGCGGGTCGCCTCCGGCCGCCAGCAGCAGCGCGGGCTGGCCAAGCGTGCCCATGACCTGCTGGACCAGCGAATGCACCACCGGGATGTCGGTCACCACGCGCGGCACCTCGGCCAGGGCGGGCAGGGCGGTCGCGCCAAGTGCGGCGGAAAGGAAAAGAAGGGTGTGTCGGTTCATGTCGGGCTCACTTGCGGAAACGGCAGGGTTATTTATGTTATATCGTAGCGCGTCAAGAGAAATTGTAATGGTATAACATCATGCCGGATGATTCCGCCCCCGCCGATCCGTTCCATGACCACGACCACGGCCATTGCGCCGCCGCCGTGCTGCGCCGGGCCGAGGCGCAGGCCCGGGACGAGGGCGTGCGCCTGACCCCGGTGCGCCGCCGCGCGCTTGAGATCCTGCTGGAATCGCATCGGGCCATGGGCGCCTACGAGGTGCTGGAGCGGCTGTCGGCCGAGGGGTTCGGCAAGCAGCCCCCCGTCGCCTATCGCGCGCTGGATTTCCTGGTGGAACAGGGGCTTGCCCATCGCGTTCAGCGCCTGAACGCCTATGCCGCCTGCCTGTCGGCCGAGCGCGACCATTCTCCCGCCTTCCTGATCTGCCGCGGCTGCGAACAGGTGGCCGAGGCCGATTCGCCCGAACTGCGCGCGGCGCTGGCGGATCTTTCCGCCGCCGCCGGCTTCCGCATCGAGCGCCGCACCGTCGAGCTGCTGGGCCTGTGCGCCCGCTGCACCGAGGCCGGGCTGTGACGGCGCTGATCCGCGCGCAGGACCTGTCGGTCAGCCATGCCGGCACCGATCTGCCGGTGCTGCGCCACGTCGATTTCCGCATCGCCCCGGCCGAGATCGTCACCGTGGTCGGACCCAACGGCTCGGGCAAGTCGACGCTGGTGCGGGCGCTGCTGGGCCATCTGGCGCTGGATTCCGGCCGGGTCGAGCGCGCGCCGGGCCTGCGCATCGGCTATGTGCCGCAGCGGGTGAACATCGAGCGGGCGATGCCGATGACCGTCCGCCGCTTCCTGTCGCTGCCCCACAGGGTCTCGGATGCCGATGCCAAGGCGGTGCTCGACCGCACCGGCGTCCCCGGGCTGCAGGCGCGCCAGATCACCCAGCTGTCGGGCGGGCAATTGCAGCGGGTGCTGCTGGCGCGGGCGTTGCTCAACGACCCGCAGCTGCTGGTGCTGGACGAGCCGACGCAGGGCCTGGACCAGCCCGGCATCGTCGCCTTCTACAAGCTGATCGAAGAGGTCCGGGCCGAGACCGGCGCCGCGGTGCTGATGGTCAGCCACGACCTCCTGGTGGTGATGCGGGCCTCGGACCGGGTGATGTGCCTGAACGGCCATGTCTGCTGCGAGGGCACGCCGCAGGCGGTCAGCGCCGCCCCCGCCTATCGCGCCATGTTCGGCGCGGAATCGCAGGGCACGCTGGCGCTTTACCAGCACCATCACGACCATGACCACGACCATGTCGCAGAGGGCCACGTCCACGGCCCCGACTGCGCCCATACGCATTGAGGCCCCATGCTTGACGATTTCCTGACCCGCGCCGTGCTGGCCGGGCTCGGCCTTGTGCTGGCGACCGGCGCGCTGGGGTCCTTCGTGGTCTGGCGCCGCATGGCCTATTTCGGCGATTCGACCTCGCATGCGGCGATCCTGGGGGTGGCGCTGAGCTTCGCCTTCTCGCTGCCGGTCTATCTGGGCACGCTGGGCGTGGCGCTGGCCATGGCGCTGGCGGTGGCGCAGCTGACCGGGCGCGGCCAGTCCATGGACACGGTGCTGGGGGTGCTGGCGCATAGCGCGCTGGCGCTGGGGCTGGTGGCGGTCAGCTTCGTGCCGTCGCTGCGCACCGGGCTCGATGCGTTCCTGTTCGGCGACATCCTGGCGGTGGGCAAGGCGGACTTGGCCTGGATCTGGGGCGGCGCCGCGGCGGTGCTTGCGCTGCTGGCCTGGCGCTGGCAGCGGCTGGTGACCGCCTCGGTGAACGAGGAACTGGCGATGGCGGCGGGAATCGATCCCGCGCGCGAACGGCTGATCCTGTCGCTGGCGCTGGCGCTGGTGGTGGCCATCGCGATTCGGATCGTCGGCGCCCTGCTGATCTCGGCCATGCTGATCATTCCGGCCGCGGCGGCACGGGGATTCTCTGCAACGCCCGAACAGATGGCCGGTTCCGCCACAGCGATCGGCGCGATCGCGGTCCTGGGCGGGCTTTGGGCCAGCCTGTGGCTCGATACCCCGGCGGGCCCGTCCATCGTGGCGATTTCTGCGATAATTTATGCTTTGGTGCTAGTGGTTTGCAGGAAATGACCCGCCGGACAACATCCGGTGCGGGCGGCGGGTTTCGGCCTGCCTGCCGGCGGCTTCTCGCCTAGGGCGCGAGGTGTTGGCTAATATGCAACAGTTGCCTGTGGCGCGCATGACCCGACGATCAAGACCGCTTTCCAAGCCCTTGGCTTTATGCGACTGTCGCGAGGATGTTGCTGGAAACGGCAACCTTCAAAGTACTGAACGGAGCATGATCATGACCAAATTCGCTACCTTCGCCCTGGCCCTCGGCCTGACGGCTTCGTCGGCTCTGGCCGGCGGTTACGTTGCCCCCGTCGTGGAAGTCGAGCCGGTCGTCGTCGACGAGAAGCCCGCTTCGTCGAACGCTGGCCTCGTCGTCCCGGCCCTGCTGCTGCTGGGCGTCATCGCCGCCGTCGCTTCGGACGACGACGACAGCTAATAGCCCAACGGAACCTCGGTTCCGTAAGCTTTCAGGGGCTGGCCTCGTGCCGGCCCCTTTACTTTTGCGCGGACCGTGTTCGCGCTTTCCGTTTTCCAAATACCCAATCCGGCCGCGCCACGGCCGCTGCGCCGCGGACAGAGGCGCAACCATGAAAAAAGCCGGCCCCTCGGGACCGGCTTTTCGTGTCCTGCCCCGCCCCTGTCAGGGCCGCAGGGTCTGGAGGGTGACATAGCCCAGCTGCGGCCCCAGCCATTGCCGCGACACCGGAAGGTGCCCACCCTGGGGGGCGTAATTGTTCTGGAAGCTGGCGCCATGGCCCTCGCAGCTTTCCACCACCACGCCCGCCTTGGGGCCGGGGGCGACGCTGCAGGTGAAATTCAGCGGCCGCTCCAGCCCGTCGCCGCTGAAATAGCGCATGACCCGCGGCGCGCTGCCGGCACGGCCGGCGCGGATCAGGGGCTCGGTCTGCGGCTCGGCGACCGACAGGTCGTGACCCAGGCCGCGGGTGCCGACCACCATGCCGTCGCGCAGGATCAGCGCCTCTTTCGAGGGCGCCATATAGGTGCGCAGGCTGCCGTTCTGCCCGGTCATCGCCATGACCTGGGTGCGGCCCAGCGATTCGAAGCCGACCATGACCAGCGGGCCCTGGTTCACCCGCAGCGCCTCGGCCGCCATCTGCTCGGGCGTGCGCGGGGCTTCGGCGGGCGCTTCGGCCTTGCCGCCACGGATCTTGGCCGCGGTGCCGCCGGCCGCCTTGGCGGCGATCAGCAGCGGGTTGGTCTGGTTGCCGCTGTCGTCGTTGCCGCAGGCGGCAAGGCCGGCGACCAGCAGCGCCGACAGCGCCGCCTTGTGGATGCGGGCCATGATCATCGCCAGAACCTCCCCCAGCCTTGATAGAGTTTGACGGATTGCGCGTCCCGCACCTTGTCGTACAGTCGACCGTCCACGTTCACGCGGGCGCCGCCGTCGCGGGAAAGCGAGCGCAGCGTGCTGCCGGCGCGGTCGCGCGACGGCGTGCCCATCGCCCAGGACACCGGGATCGAGATGGTGATGCCCTTGTCGAACGAGCCTTCGCCGAATTCCTCGTCGCTGAGGTCGGTCTTGGTCGCGAAGGCGCCGACGCGCCAGCCATTGGCGAATTCGCGGGTCAGGGTGAAGGTCGCGCCCTTGTCGCCGGCCAGGTATTTGCCGACGTCCAGCTGCGCGGTGAAGCCGTTGGCGAATTCGTAATAGGCCGAAACATGGCCGGTGGTGACCTCGTAGTCGCGGAAGGCGAAGACATCCTCGAAGTCGCGCTTCCTGACCCGGTTGATCTCGGCGCCCAGGGCCAGCGGCGAATTCGCGGGCTTCCACAGCAGCTCGCCCGAGACGCCGCCATAGGCGCGCTCCAGCAGGCCGACGGTGACGCGGGAATAGACCGCCTCGGTCGGCTGGGCATACCAGGCCAGCGTCAGCTCGGGAATCGTCGGGCTGTCGTTGCCGGTATACATGCGGGTGTCAGAACGCACCCGCGGTATCGAAGAGCACGTGCTGCACGCCTGGTAATATTCATTCGCCGGGTCCGAGACATATTCCTCGGGCGTGTAATGATCGCCGCGCTCGCCACCGTTCAGCCAAGCTGGAATGCCGGGGCCGCGTTGCTCCATGCTGCCGAAGGCGCGCTGGCGGACGGTGCCCGAGACGATCAGCCCCGGCATGATCTCGTAGCTGGCCTTCAGTTGCGCCCCGGTCTCATAGCGCAGCGGGTCCTGCGGATCGAACAGCCCGATCTCCAGATAGGGCGCCAGGTTCCAGCGGAAGCGCGGGAACAGGCCCGGCGTCGTCACCAGGTCGCCCGGGCGCGGATCGGCATCGACCAGCTGCGAGGCGCTGGCGATGCGGCCGGCCTCGGTATTCTCCAGCCGCTCGACGTCCGAGCGTTTCAGCACCACCGAGGAGGTCGCCATGCCGTCGGTGTTCGAGGTGATGACCAGCGTCTCGACCGAAGGCGGCAGGGCGCGGGTCATCAGCCGGGCGGTGCGGCCCACGGCCTCGGACTGCTGGATATAGCGGGTGTTGCGGATGCGGACCTCGGCCCGGTTCCCGGACAGGGACATGGATTCGAGGATCTGCCCCTCGTCCTTCAACGCGCCGGCCAGCGCGGTCTGGATCGCCGGCTGCGCGGTCGGATCGGCCGACCAGGCGCCCGACCAGCCCTCGGGATCGGCCGAGGGCGCGGGCCGCGGCTTGACCGGCGCCGGCGCCTTTTCCAGGCCCGAGGGGAAGGGCGCGTTGCGCGGGTTCAGCGCGAAGCTGAACTGGGCGCCGAACATGTCGCCGCCGATGGTATAGAGCCCGACCTGGTAGCTGGGGCTGAAGGTGTAGTAGGCGCCCAGGTTCAGCTTGCTGCCCGGCTCGCCGTCGCCCTGCGGGATCTCCTCGATCCTGCCGTTGGGAAAGACGTTGCGGACCAGGTATTTGTCGTTGGAATATTCCGCCACCAGCCGCAGCTTGTCGGTGGCCTGCCAGGTGACCGAGCCGAAGGGCCGGGCCTTGCCGCGGAACCATTCGTCCACATTGGGCTTGCCGCCGGTATCGCCGACCTTGATCAGGCGCGGATCGCCCGCCAGCGTGCCCCAGCCGACGCCCAGGCTGGCGCGGAGCCGGGGGGTGATGGTGTTGGTGGCGACGATATATTCGCCGGAATAGATGCCGGTGCCCAGGAAGTCCTGCAGGCCCACCGCCATCGCCGGGCGCCAGCCGTCCTCGTCCAGGAACTGGAAGCGCAGGTCGAACGAGCGGTCCCAGAGATGGCCCAGCTCGTTGTGGTCGTTGATGCCTTCGACGCGCGAATAGCGCAGGACGGTGGTCAGGCGCGGATGCAGCTGGAAGACCACGTCGTGCCGCCGCGCCGCCTTGTTGTAGGACACGGTGCCGCCCAGCGTCGCGTCGGGCAGCATCTCGGCGGTCGGGGTCTCGACGCCGCCGGCCAGGCCGTAGCTGTTCATCACGTCGCCGATCATGGGATCGGTGCGCGCCGGACCGGCGGCCAGGCCGATGAGCAGCAGCGCGGGCGCGGTCGAGGCCAGCAGGCGGCGGGTAAGGATCGAATGGGCGCGCATCGGCGGGTCCTTTCAGGTCATGGCGCGCAGCCTGTGCTGGCGGAAAGGGCGGCGCCGCGCGGGGATGGCCACGCGGCGCCGGGATCGTCCGGCTTACTCCGAGGTCGGCGGCAGCACCGGGGCCGGCGTGGCGCCGCCTTCGGTCGCGTTGCCGGCGGGGGCAGCCGGGGTCTCGGTCTTGGTGCCGCTGTCCGCGGGGGCCGAGGTCGCGCCGCTTTCGGCCGGGGCCGGCGTGGTCGCGCTCGACCCGGTTTCCGGCGCGGTGACGGTGGTCGCGGTGGAGGCGGCCGGCGCGGTCGCGGCACCGGTCTCGGGCGCGGCCGGCGCGGTCGTCGGCGCCGCGGGCGTGGTCGTCGACGGCGCGCTGGTCTCGGGTGCGGAGGTCGCGGGCGTGGTCGTGCTCGCCGGGGTCTCGGCCGCGGGTTTGGGCGCGGCCGGTTTCGCGGCCGGCGCGGCGGGCTTGGCCGCGGCCTTGGGCTTCGGCCCGGCGGACGAGGCCTTGACCTGCGCCTTGGGCATGCTGTCGGTCGGCGCGGCGCAGCCGGTCAGGCGCTGGCTGCCGACGCGCAGATTGGCCGTGAAGGGGGTCTTCTGCCCGCCGATCTCGCAGGCCTCGGCGCGGATGTTCAGCGCAAAGACCTGGCCGTTCATGTTGCCGATGAACTCGGCGCCGCGCGCATAGGCCATGCGGCGCACCGAGACGCCCACGGATTTCGCGCCGGGACGCTCATAGACCGCGGATTTGTCGGCGGCGGTGACCGTCCAGCCGGCACCGGCGGCGCGGAACATGGCGGTGGCCATGGTGCTGGCCTCGGCGGTGGCGACGGGCCTTGCCTCGGCGCCGGTCTCGATCGGCTGCTCCAGCGGCGAGACCGTGGGCGGGCCGGAATGGGAGGGGGTGTCGGCCGCGCGCTCTTCCTGCTGGAAGGGCAGGTTGCCGCAGGCGGCAAGGGCCACAGTCATCGAGAGGACGGCGAAAGCCGAACGGAATTTCATCTGCTCTGTCCCGGTTCCATGGGTTTTGCTTATGAAATATTGGCTACAGGAAGGCCCGGGCTTCGGCAAGCGCAGACAGGCCCCGCAGCCATCGGCGCGGGGCCTTGCGCGGAACTTTGCAACAGTCAGCAGTTGGGGACGTTGACCGCCAGCCCGCCCAGCGAGGTTTCCTTGTATTTGTCCATCATGTCGCGGCCGGTCTGGCGCATGGTCTCGATGGCGACGTCCAGCGGCACGAAATGCTTGCCGTCGCCGCGCAGCGCCAGGCTGGCGGCGCTGACCGCCTTGATCGCGCCCAGGCCGTTCCTTTCGATGCAGGGCACCTGCACCAGCCCCTTCACCGGGTCGCAGGTCATGCCCAGGTGATGCTCCAGCGCGATCTCGGCCGCGTTCTCGACCTGCTCGGCGGTGCCGCCCAGCACGGCGCACAGCCCCGCCGCCGCCATGGCGCTGGCGGAGCCCACCTCGGCCTGGCAGCCGCATTCCGCGCCCGAGATGCTGGCATTGTGCTTGATCAGCCCGCCCACGGCGGCGGCGGTCAGCAGGAAGTCGTCCAGCTGGCGCTCCGAGGCGCCGGGCACATGGTCCAGCCAATAGCGGATGACGGCCGGCACCACGCCCGCCGCGCCGTTGGTGGGGGCGGTGACCACCTGGCCGCCGGCGGCGTTTTCCTCGTTCACCGCCATGGCATACATCGACATCCAGTCGTTGATGACATGGGGCGCGGTCTGGTTCAGGCCGGATTCGGCCTGCAGCGCCTCGTGGATGCCGGCGGCGCGGCGGCGGATCGACAGCCCGCCCGGCAGGATGCCGCGCGTCGCCAGGCCGCGGTCCATGCAGTCGCGCATCACCTGCCAGATCCGGTGGATGCCGGCGGTGATCTCGGCGTCGCTGCGGAAGACGCGCTCGTTCTCGCGCTTCATCTGGGCGATGGACTTGTCGGTCTTCGCCGCCATCTCCAGCATTTCCGAGGCATGGGCGAAGGCGAAGGGCACCTTGGGCGAGGCGTCGCTGCGGGTCTCGTCCCCGCGCGCGGCCATCTCGCCCGCGGTCAGCACGAAGCCGCCGCCGATGGAGTAATAGGTCTCGCTGAAGATCACGTCGCCCTGGGCGTCGGTCGCCATCAGGATCATGCCGTTGGCGTGGCCGGACAAGGCCCGGTCGAAATCGAAGATCAGGTCCTGCGCGGGATCGAAATGCAGCTCGCCCAGGTCGCGCGGGGTCAGCACGCGGGTCTGGCGGTTCAGCTCCAGCGCGGCCTCGGCGGCCTCGGCGTCCATGGTCTCGGGCAGGAAGCCGGCAAGACCCAGGATGGTGGCGCGGTCGGTCGCGTGGCCCTTGCCGGTAAAGGCCAGGCTGCCGTGCAGGCTGGCGCGCAGCCCGTGGGCCTTGAAAGGCTGTTCGCGCAGCGCGTCCAGGAAGCGCCCGCCGGCGACCATCGGACCCATCGTGTGCGACGAGGAAGGACCGACCCCGATCTTGAAGATGTCGAAGACCGAAAGAAACATGGGGGCAGGGCTCCTCGTGGCAAGTGGCCCTTCATCCTAGTCGGCCCGCCGGTTTGCCGCCAGAGCCGCTGCGACGCCGCTTAGGGACCTTCGCGACATTTGACGAGTCGCGAACTGCACGCTACTTGGGCAGAGAGCGCAAGATCAAGGCAAACCGCGGCCGATGCGGCGCCCGCCGATCGGGCAAACGCCGTTTTCTTTCGCATTTCCCGGAAGCCGGCCTACGAGTTCCTCCATGAGACTGCCCGAACCCATCACCCTTGGTCCCGTGCGGCTTGGCCCGCCGGTCTTTCTGGCGCCCATGGCCGGGATCACCGACCTGCCGTTCCGCCGCGCCGTCCAGCGCCACGGCGGCGCCGGGCTGATGGTCAGCGAGATGGTCGCCTCGACCGAGATGGTGACGCCGCGCCCCTCGACCCGCGCCGCGGTGCGCGCCAAGGCCCTGACCGAGGGCGCGGCCCCGGTCAGCGTCCAGATCGCCGGGCGCGAGGCCGGCGCCATGGCCGAGACCGCCCGCATCGTCGCCGGCATGGGCGCGCGCATCGTCGACATCAACATGGGCTGCCCGGCCAAGAAGGTGACGGGCGGGCTGTCCGGCGCAGCGCTGATGCGCGATCTCGACCATGCGCTGGGTCTGGTCGAGGCGGTGGTCGCCGCCGTGCCCGACCTGCCGGTGACGTTGAAGATGCGGCTGGGCTGGGACGCGGATTGCCTGAACGCGCCGGAACTGGCGGCCCGCGCCGCCGCGGCAGGGGTGCGGATGCTGACCGTGCACGGCCGGACGCGGGCGCAGTTCTATACCGGCAGCGCCGACTGGGCCGCGATCCGCGCGGTGGCGAACCTGCCGGGCCGGCCGCCGCTGGTCGCCAACGGCGACGTGGTCGATGCGGCCTCGGCGCGTCTGGCGCTGGCGCGCTCGGGCGCCGATGCGGTCATGGTCGGGCGCGGCGCCCAGGGCGCGCCCTGGCGTCTGGCGCAGATCGCGCATGAGCTGTGGGCCACGCCCGCGCCGCGGGTGCCGCAAGGCGCCGCGCTGGCCGATGCCGTGGCCGAGCATTACGACGACATCCTGTCGCTCTACGGCCGCGAACTGGGCCTGCGCGTCGCCCGCAAGCACCTGGGCTGGTATGCCGAGGCGAACGGCGCCCCGAACCGCGCCGAACTGCTGCGCGCGCCCACGCCCGAGGCGGCGCTGGCCGCGATCCGCGCCGGCTTCGGCGATGCCGACGCCGTCCACGCCAATGCCCGGGCGACGGAGGTGCCTTCATGACCAGCCGGGCCGGCCCCGACCCGCTGCCCGATCCCGAGGTGGAGGCCGGCAGCGGTTTCGTCCCGGCCGAGGTCGGGCCGAACTGGTCGGCGCTGCCGCTGCCCGCGCTGATCCTGGACGCCGAGGGACGCATCGCCGCGATCAACGACCTGGCCGAGGCGTTCCTGAACATCTCGCGCCGCTCGTCGCTGGGCCAGGCGCTGGAAGGGGCCGAGATGCGCAAGCGGCTGCGCATCGTGCCGACGCTGGGCGGGGTCCTGGAGCGCATGCGCGCGGGGCACGAGGCGCTGAACCGCGCCGGGGTGCGCTTCGAGATCGGCGACCGCTCGGGCGGGCATATCGATCGCATCGCCAGCGTCCATGCCGGCCGCGCCCCCAGCCCCGAGGGCGGCACCGTCATCCTGCTGGCGCCGGCCGACGGCACCGGCAGGCTGGGGCAGGGGCAGGCGGCGCGCTCGGCCGCGCGCTCGGCCATCGGCATGGCCGAGATGCTGGCGCATGAGATCAAGAACCCGCTGGCCGGCATCCGCGGCGCCGCGCAGCTGATCGGCATGAACCTGACGGCCGAGGACCGCGATCTCGCCGACCTGATCGTGGCGGAATCGCGCCGCATCGTCGAATTGCTGGAGCAGGTCGAGCGTTTCGGCGACACCTCGGCGCCGCGGCTGGCGGCGGTCAACGTGCACGACGTGCTGGAGCGGGTGCGCCGCCTGGCCGCGGTCGGCTTTGGCAAGGGGCTGCGCCTTCTGCCCGATTACGACCCGTCGCTGCCGCCGGCGCTGGCCGATGCCGACCAGCTGGTGCAGGTCTGCCTGAACCTGGTCAAGAACGCCGCCGAGGCCATCGGCCGGTCGGGACAGGGCGGCATCATCCGCATCCGCAGCTTCTACGACGGCACCCTGCGCCTGGCGCCGACCGAGGCCGAGCCGCAGGGCCGCAGCCTGCCCTTGCAGGTCGAGATCGAGGACGACGGCCCCGGCATCCCGGACACGCTGATCGCCGAGGTCTTCGAGCCCTTCGTCTCGGGGCGCGAGAACGGCACCGGCCTGGGGCTGGCGCTGGTTTCCAAGATCGTGGCCGACCACGGCGCCTGGATCGCGCTCGACTCGCGCCCCGGCCGCACCGTTTTCCGCATTTCATTGCCCAAAGCCTGAGGTTTTCCATGGACGGCACCGTTCTGATCGCCGACGACGACCGCACCATCCGCACCGTGCTGACCCAGGCCCTGACCCGCGCCGGCTGCCGGGTCCATGCCACCGGCGCGCTGGCGCAGCTGCAGCGCTGGGTCGAGGAGGGGCGGGGCGATCTGGTCATCACCGACGTGATCATGCCCGACGGCAACGGCATCGACCTGATCCCGGCGATCCGCAAGGCCCGGCCCGACCTGCCGGTGATCGTGATCTCGGCCCAGAACACCATCGTCACCGCGATCC
Organism: Paracoccus aminovorans; assembly: GCF_900005615.1. NCBI lineage: Bacteria > Pseudomonadati > Pseudomonadota > Alphaproteobacteria > Rhodobacterales > Paracoccaceae > Paracoccus > Paracoccus aminovorans. The sequence continues at coordinate 997,360 of NZ_LN832559.1, forward strand.
GGGCCACCGAGGCGGCGGCCTTCGACTATCTGCCCAAGCCCTTCGACCTGCCCGACCTGATGACGCGGGCCGGGCAGGCGCTGTCGCGGCGGGTGCGCAAGTCGGACCCGGCGCCGGCGCCCGCCATCACCTCGCCTGAAAGCGCGGCCGATCCGGCGCTGCCGCTGATCGGCCATGCGCCGGCGATGCAGAACCTGTTCCGCATGGTCGCCCGGGTGCTGAACGCCGACCTGCCGGTGATGATCGCGGGCGAGGCGGGGGCGGGCAAGACCGTGGTCGCGCGCTCGTTCCACGACCTCTCGGACCGGCGGGCGGCGGGTTTCGTGGTGCTGACCTCGGCCGATCTTTCCGAAGAGGCGATCCACCGCGCCGGCGAGCGCGCCCAGGGCGGCACGCTGCTGATCGAGGACCCCGCCGGCTTCGACGCCGCCGCCCAGGCCCGGCTGATCGGCATGATCGAGGCCTGGGAGATCGGGCCCGGCCGCCATCAGATGCCGCGGCTGGTCGCCACCACCGGCCCCGACCCGCAGGCCGAGGTGCAGGCGGGGCGGCTGCGCGCCGACCTTTACTATCGCCTGGCCGGGGTCACGGTCACGGTGCCGCCGCTGCGGGCGCGGGTGGACGACATCCCGCCGCTGGCACGCCACCTGCTGGCGCGCGCCGCCGCCCAGGGCCTGCCGCAGCGCAGCCTGTCGGATGCCGCGACCGCGCTGATCCGCGCCTGGCCGTTTCCGGGCAACGTGCGCGAGCTGGAAAACCTGATGCGCCGGCTGGCGCTGACCGCCGCCGGTCCCCAGATCACCGAGGACGAGGCCCGCGCCGCCCTGGCCGAATCCGCGCCCCAGGCTGCGCCAGCCCCCGCCGCGCAGGCCCGCCCGCAGCCCGGCGCCGCCCCCGGCGGGCACGCACCCGCGCTGGTCGAGCCCGCGAACATGCGGCTGGCGCAATCGGTGGAAATGCATCTGCAGCGCTATTTCGACCTGCATGGCGACGACCTGCCGCCGCCCGGCCTCTACGACCGCATCCTGCGCGAGATCGAGAAGCCGCTGCTGGAAATCGCGCTGGACGCCACCGGCGGCAATCAGCTGAGATGTGCCGATCTGCTGGGCATCAACCGCAATACGCTGCGCAAGAAACTGACCGAGCTGAATATCGAAGTGACAAGACGCCGCAAGCTGATGTAAAACGGCCACAGATGGCCGCGCGTTCGTCGCTGAACGGCCACAGCAAGGCCGCGAAACAGCGGCGAGGCGAAGGCGGGCACAGTGGCAGGCACATTGTCCAGACACACATGGGAGCGCGTCGCGCATTTGCGGCGCCTGCGTTGGTATCGCAATGCCGCGACGCTGGGGCTGGCGCTGCTGGGCCCGGCGCTGGCGGCGCTGACCTTCGCGGTGATGGGGCCGTTTTCCCATGTCATGCCCGGCGGCACGGCGCTGCGGCTGGTGCTGCTGGCGGACCTAATCTACCTGATCGTGCTGACCGGGCTGGTCGTGGCGCGCATGGCCCGGATCGTGGCGGCGCGGCGGCAGTCGGCGGCGGGCTCGCGGCTGCACATGCGGCTGGTGGGCGTCTTCGCCACCATCGCGCTGGTGCCCACGGTGCTGGTGGCGCTGTTCGCGGGCCTGACGGTGAACATCGGGCTTGAGGGCTGGTTCTCGAACCGGGTGCAACAGGTGGTCTCGACCTCGCTCTCGGCGGCCGAGGCCTATCAGGAGGAACACCGCCGCGACCTGACCAACGACGCGCGGCTGCTGGCCGGGGCGCTGACCCAGGCGGCGCGGCAGAACCCGCGGCTGGACGACGGCGACCTGCGGTCGCTGCTGGGCCAGGGCCAGGCGCTGATCCAGCGCGGCTTGCGCGAGGCCTATATCATCGACGGCCGTGGCAATATCCGCGCCCGGGGCGAACGCAGCTATCAGTTCTGGTACGAACAGCCCAGCCTGGCCCAGTTCGACGAGGCGGCGACCCGCGGGCTGGCGCTGATCGAGGACTGGCAGAACAACGAGTTCCGCGCGCTGGTGCCGCTGACGCCGCTCGCCGACCGCTACCTTTACGTCACCCGCGACGTGGACGGCAGCCTGCTGGGCCTGCTGGACGATACCCGCCAGACCGTGGGCGAATACCAGCGGCTGGAACAGGAACGCGGGCGGGTGCTGTTCGAGTTCTCGCTGCTCTACCTGGGCTTCGCGCTCTTGCTGGTGGCGGCGGCGATGTGGCTGGGACTGTGGTTCGCCGACCGGCTGTCGCGGCCGATCGGCCGGCTGGCCGAGGCGTCCGAGCAGGTGGGCGAGGGCAATCTGGACTTCCAGATCCCCGCCCCCGACACCGGCGACGAGATCCAGACCCTGGGCGAAAGCTTCAACCGCATGACCCGGCAGCTGAAGCAGCAGCGTCAGGAGCTTGTCGAAAGCTATCGCGCCGCCGACGACCAGCGCCGGCTGTTCGATTCGGTGCTGTCCTCGGTCACCGCCGGGGTGATCGGCCTGGATGCGGCGGGCGAGATCGACTTCCTGAACCGGTCGGCCGCGCGGCTTCTCGGGCTGGATCCGGCCACGGCGCACGACCGGCTGCTGTCCGAGGCGGCGCCGGAATTCGCGCCGCTGTTCGACAAGCTGGCGCAATCGGTGAACGAATCGGTTCAGGACGAGATCCGCCTGACCCGCGAGGGCCGCGTCGAAAGCCTGCTGGTGCGCATGGCGATCCGGCGCGGCGCCGCCGGAGGGCTGGAAGGCTATGTGGTGGCGCTGGACGACGTGACCGATCTCGTCTCGGCGCAGCGCATGGCGGCCTGGGGCGACGTCGCCCGCCGCGTCGCGCATGAGATCAAGAACCCGCTGACCCCGATCCAGCTGTCGGCCGAGCGGCTGAAGCGCAAATTCGCCCCCGTCGCCGGCGACGAGGCCGAGGCGCTGGAGCAACTGACCGGCGTCATCATCCGCCAGACCAACGACCTGCGCCGGATCGTGGACGAGTTCAGCCGCTTCGCCCGCATGCCCGAGCCGGACCGCAAGGAAACCGACATCGGGAAACTCTTGCGCGATGCCGAGCTGATGCAGCGCGACGCGCTGCAGGGCGCGCTGGTCTCGGACATCCCCGACGCGCCGGTGATCGTCGATGCCGATGCCGGGATGATGCGGCAGGTGTTCACCAACCTCTTGAAGAACGCGGGCGAGGCGCTGGACGAGCTGCGCGCCGACCCGCCCCCGGGCTGGACGCCCGAGGTTCGGGTCACGCTGCGCGTCGCCCCCGATGCGGTGACCATCCGCATCGCCGACAACGGTCCCGGCCTGCCCCAGGACCGCACCCGGCTCTTCGAGCCCTATGTCACGATGAAGCCCGGCGGCACCGGCCTGGGCCTGCCCATCGTCAAGAAGATCGTCGAGGAACACGGCGGCAGCCTGTCCCTGAACGACGCCCCCGAAGGACGCGGCGCCATGGCCGAGATCCGTCTGCCGCGCGAGCGCCAGCCGGTCCGCCTGTCCGCGCGCCGCCACAAACACGAGCAGGAAACGATAAAATGAGCGATATTCTGATTGTCGACGACGAGCGGGACATCCGCGAACTGATTTCCGACATCCTGCGCGACGAAGGCTTCTCGACCCGCCTCGCCGCCAATTCCGACCAGGCGATGGCCGAGATGAACACGGCCGAACCGACGCTGATGATCCTCGACATCTGGCTGAAGGACAGCAAGATGGACGGGATCGACATCCTCAAGCAGGTCAAGCGCAACAATCCGGACGTGCCCGTGGTCATCATCTCGGGCCACGGCAATATCGAGATCGCGGTGGCGGCGATCAAGCAGGGCGCCTACGACTTCATCGAGAAGCCCTTCAACATCGACCAGCTGCTGGTGGTGATCCGCCGGGCGATGGAAACGGCGCGGCTGCGGCGCGAGAACTCGACCCTCAAGCGGGGCGAGGCGCGCGGGGGCGAGATGCTGGGCAATTCCGCGCCCTTCCGCCGGCTGCGCGAACAGCTCGACAAGGTGGCGAAATCGAACGGCCGGGTGATGCTGACCGGCGAGCCCGGCGCGGGCAAGGAAATCGCCGCCCGCTACGTCCACGCCCAAAGCCCGCGCGCGCGCGAACCCTTCATCACCGTGCCCTGCGCCACCATCGAGCCCGACCACCTGGAAGAGGTGCTCTTCGGCCGCGAGACCACCGAGCGCGGCATCGAGCCGGGGCTCTTGGAACAGGCCCATGGCGGGGTGATCTATTTCGACGAGGTGGCGGACATGCCGCTGGGCACCCAGCCCAAGATCCTGCGGGTGCTGACCGAGCAGCAGTTCCAGCGTTCGGGCGGCACCGACAAGGTGCGGGTCGACCTGCGGGTGATCTCCTCGACCAACCGCGATCTCGCGGCGGAAATCGCCGCCGGCCGCTTCCGCCAGGAACTCTACGACCGGCTGAACGTGGTCCCGGTGGCCGTGCCCTCGCTGGCCGAACGCCGCGACGACATCCCGATGCTGGCCGGCCATTTCATCGAGATCTTCCATGCCACCCAAGGCCTGCCGCAACGCATCCTGCCCGAGGAAACCTGCGCGGCGCTGCAGGCGATGAACTGGCCGGGCAACATCCGCCAGCTGCGCAACGTGATCGAGCGGGTGCTGATCCTGGGCGACGGCACCGGACCCATCCTGCCCTCGGAACTGGAAACCCAGAACGGCGGCGCCAGCACCGGCGAGGCCCTGGCGCTGGGTCCGCAGATCACCAGCCTGGCACTGCGCGAGGCGCGCGAACTCTTCGAGCGGGAATACCTGCTGGCGCAGATCAACCGCTTCGGCGGCAACATCAGCCGCACGGCGCAATTCGTCGGCATGGAACGCTCGGCGCTGCATCGCAAGCTGAAGTCGCTGGGCGTGGTCGGCGGCATGCGCGTCGAGGAAGAGATGATGGGGAAATGATCGCCTGAGCTGCGGTGCCGCATGAGTATTTGAAGAACGAAGAAACGCGCGGGTTGCGCCCCGGCCAACCCCGCTGTTCAGGCGGGACAGGTTGTCGCCAAATGACCGGGGCGGCTTCTCCGTTCACGGTCATCGGCTCTCCAGCCTGTACCGTGCGTTGATTCTGGCATGGAAAGATTAAGCGCAGCCTAACGGCTTCTTCGTTCTTCAAATACTCATGCGACGGTTCGAGGGGCGCGGCGGCCCGGGTTCCGGCGCGGCGCTTTCGCTGTTTCGGGCATGCGCGGTCCACGCTAGGATGATGCGTCGCGAGGCGCATCAACCGAGGTCGGAATGAAGATCATCATCTGCGGGGCGGGGCAGGTCGGCTGGCATATCGCCCGCCATCTCTCGGGCGAGCGCAACGATGTCACCATCATCGACACCAACGCCGAGTTGATCCGCCGCGCCACCGATGCGCTGGACGTGCAGGGCGTGACCGGCTTCGCCAGCCATCCCGACGTCTTGGACCGCGCCGGCGCCCGCGACGCCGACCTGATCATCGCCGCCACCCATTCCGACGAGGTGAACATGGTCACCTGCCAGGTCGCGCATTCCGTCTTCCAGGTGCCGAGGAAGATCGCACGGCTGCGCGCCCCTGCCTATCTGGACGCGATCTGGTCCGATCTCTACCGCACCGACCATCTGCCGATCGACGTGGTGATCAGCCCCGAGCGCGAGGTGGCCCGGGCGGCGATCCAGCGGTTGTCCGCGCCTTCGACCTTCGATGCCGAGACCTTCCTGGAAGGGCGGCTGCATCTGCTGGGCATCCTGCTAGATCCCGACAGCCCGGTGCTGAACACGCCCCTGCGGCAGCTGAACGAGATGTTCACCAGCCTCAGCGCCATCGTGGCCGGGGTGCGGCGCGGCGGACGACTGTTCGCCCCCGAGCCGGGCGACCAGCTGTTCGAGGGCGACCAGGTCTATGTCTTCACCCGCACCGAGGACGTGCCGCGCACGCTGGAGATCTTCGGCAAGCCCGCCGCCAAGCAGGAAAGCGTCGTCATCATCGGCGCCGGCCATGTCGGCTTGGCCGTGGCCCAGGCGCTGGAGGCCCGTGCCGAGCGGGTGCGGGTCAAGCTGATCGAGCGCAGCCGCGCCCGGGCCGAGGATGCCGCCGACGCGCTGAACCGCACCATCGTGCTGAACGGCGACGGGCTTTCGGCGGAACTGCTGGAAGAGGCCGCGGTGCCGCGCGCCGATGCGGTGCTGGCGATCACCGACGACGACAAGACCAATATCTTGGCCGCCGTGCGCGCCAAGCAGGCGGGCGCCAAGCTGGCGATCTCGCTGGTGAACGACCCGACGCTGATGTCGCTGATGGAGCCGCTGGACATCGACGCCTTCATCAACCCGCGCGCCAGCACGGTCTCGACCATCCTGCGCCACATTCGGCACGGGCGGGTGCGCGACATCTATTCCATCGGCGATGCCGAGGCCGAGGTGATCGAGGCGCAGGTGCTTTCGACCTCGCCCATCGCGGGACGGCTCCTGCGCGACATCGAGTTCCCCGAGGGCGCGCTGGTGGGTGCGGTGCAGAAGGCCGGCCGCGTGGTCAAGCCCATCGGCGACCTGCGCATCGAAGAGGGCGACCTGGTGGTGATCTTTGCCCTGACGTCCGACGTTCCCGAGGTCGAGCGCCTGCTTCAGGTCTCGATCGATTTCTTCTGAGGCCGGGCATGGCGATCCTGCTGCGCCTGCCGCTGATGGTGATCCTGGCCGGAATCGGCGGGGCGGCGATGATCCTGCCCGGGCTTTACGCCCATGCCACCGACCAGCACAGGATCGGCGCCATCTTCCTGGGCTGCGCCGGGCTTACCGTGCTGCTCTCGGCCGTCCTGGGGCTGGCCACGGCCGAACGGCCGGCCGGCCCGCAGGCGCGCAGCGTGCTCTTGACCATGCTGGGCACCATGGCGCTGCTGCCGGCGGCGCTGGCGGTGCCCTTTGCGCTGGCGCTGCCCGACACCGGCTTTTTCAACGCCTGGTGGGAGATGATCTCTTGCCTGACCACCACCGGGGCCTCGCTCTATGCCGCCGACCTGCTGCCGGCGCCCCTGCATCTGTGGCGGGCGCTGGTCGGCTGGATGGGCGGGCTGTTCATGCTGGTCGCCGCGGTGGCGCTGCTCGCGCCGCTGCGGGTCGGCGGGTTCGAGATCCTGTCCTCGCCCTATGGCCGCAGCGAGCGGTTCGAGCGGCTGCCGCGCTCGGCCGAATCGGCGCCGGTGGTGACGCATCTGTCGGCGCCGGCCTTCCAGACCGAGCTGGTCGATCCGGTGCATCGGGTGATCCGCGCCGCGCGGGCGGTATTTCCGCTTTATGCCGGGTTGACGCTGGCGATGTGGATGCTGCTCTTGATGCTGGGCGAAAACGGGCTCGTCGCGCTGACCCGGGCGCTGGGCACGCTGTCGACCAGCGGCATCAGCCCTGTGGCCGGCGCGGCGGGACAGGGCAGCGGCATCGCCGGCGAGGCGGTGATCTTTCTGTTCCTGATCCCGGCCTTGTCGCGGCGGTTCTGGCCCGGGGGCGGCGAATTGTCCGTCAGCGACAGCTGGCAGGGCGATCCCGAGCTGCAGATGGCGGCGGGGGTGGTGCTGCTGGTCTCGGCCATGCTGTTCGTGCGGCATTTCGTCGGGGCCATCGACGTGGCCCCCGCGGGCGCCAAGGGCGTGTTCGAGACGCTGGACAGCGCCGCCTCGGCCGCCTGGGGCGGTATCTTCAACGGGCTGAGCTATCTGACCACGACCGGCTGGAACTCGGTCGAATGGCAGGGCGCGCGCAGCTGGTCGGGGCTCAGTTCGCCCGGGCTGATGCTGGCGGGGCTGGCCATGATGGGCGGCGGCGTCGCCACCACCGCCGGCGGGGTCAAGCTCCTGCGCGTCTATGCGCTGGCGCGGCATTCCGAGCGCGAGCTGGAACGGATCGTACATCCCAGCTCGGTCGGCGGCGGCGGGCTGATGGCGCGGCGGCTGCGGCGCGAGGGCGCCTATCTGGCCTTCATCTTCTTCATGCTCTTCGCCAGTTCGATCGCGGTCACGGTCATGCTGATCTCGCTGCAGCAGATCGAGTTCGACAGCGCCACCATCCTCTCGATCTCGGCGCTGACCAACACCGGCCCCCTGGCCGGCGCGATTCCGCTGAGCCCGACCTTCCAGGGTTCGGCCGGGATGGCCGGCGCGCCCTGGGAGGGCTGGGCCGGCCTGCCCGCGATGACCAAGGCGGTGCTGGCCGGGGCGATGATCGTCGGCCGGCTCGAAACCCTGGCGATCCTGGCGCTGTTCTCGCCGGAATACTGGCGCCGCTGATTCCGATCACACGCTTGCAAGCGCCCGGCGCCTCGCCTAAGTCTTGAAAACCAGCGATAAGAACAAGGTGCATCGAATGGCCGGCGACAAACAGAACCTTCAGGACGCTTTTCTGAACCATGTCCGCAAGGGCAAGGTTCCGGTGACGATCTTTCTTATCAATGGTGTGAAACTGCAGGGTGTCATCACCTGGTTCGACAATTTCTGCGTGCTGCTGCGCCGCGACGGCCAGTCGCAGCTGGTCTACAAGCACGCGATTTCCACGATCATGCCGGGCCAGCCGATCAGCCTCTACGACGGCGAGGACTGATTGGCCGAGCTGTCCGAGACGCGGGAACGCCCGACCCGCGCTTATGTGATCCACCCCGACCTGGGCAATGCACGCACCCGCCGCTCGCCCGAGCTGGCGCTGGACGAGGCCGTGGCCCTGGCCCATGCGCTGCCCGCCATCGAGGTGACGGGCGCCGAGGTGGCGCGGCTGCGCAACCCCGATGCCGGCATGCTGTTTTCCAAGGGCAAGCGCGAAGAGATCGGCGAACACCTGAAGGCCGTCGCCGAGGGCGAGGGCGCCGAGCTGGTGCTGATCGACGGGCCGGTGACGCCGGTCCAGCAGCGCAACCTGGAAAAGGACTGGGGCGTCAAGATCCTGGACCGCACCGGGCTGATCCTGGAGATCTTCGCCGACCGCGCCCAGACCCGCGAGGGCGTGCTGCAGGTGGAACTGGCGGCGCTGGCCTATCAGCGCACGCGGCTGGTCCGGGCCTGGACGCACCTGGAGCGCCAGCGCGGCGGATTGGGCTTCGTCGGCGGCCCCGGCGAGACCCAGATCGAGGCCGACCGCCGCGCCATCGACGAGCAGATGGTGCGGCTGCGCCGGCAGCTGGAGCGGGTGGTCAAGACCCGCGAGCTGCACCGCAAGGCCCGCGCCAAGGTGCCCTATCCCATCGTGGCGCTGGTGGGTTACACCAACGCCGGCAAGTCCACGCTGTTCAACAGGCTGACCGGGGCCGAGGTGCTGGCTCAGGACCAGCTTTTCGCCACGCTGGACCCGACCATGCGGCAGATGGTGCTGCCGGGCGGGCGCCAGGTGATCCTCTCCGACACCGTGGGCTTCATCAGCGACCTGCCGCATGAGCTGGTCGCCGCCTTCCGCGCCACGCTGGAAGAAGTGCTGGCCGCCGACCTGATCCTGCACGTCCGCGACATCTCGCACCCCGAGACCGAGGAACAGGCAGGCGATGTGGGCGAGATCCTCGAATCGCTGGGCGTCGAGGAGGACGTGCCGCTGATCGAGGTCTGGAACAAGATCGACGCCCTGTCGCCCGAAACCCGCGCCGCCCTGCGCCGCACCGACGCCCGCACCGAGGGCGTGCAGGCGATCTCGGCCCTGTCGGGCGAGGGGCTGGACGAATTGCTCCGCTCCGTCGACGCACATCTGGCCGAGGCGCTGGACGAGCCGGTGGAAGAGGCCGAACTGCGCCTGCCCGCCGAGGACGGCCGCCGCCGCGCCTGGCTGCATCGCCAGGGCATCGTCGTCTCCGAGGAGATGACCGAGACCGGCGTGCACCTGCTGGTGCGCTGGACCGCCCGGCAGAAGGCAGAATTCGAGGCGCTGTGATCGGCGGGAACGGTGCCGGTCTCGCGTAACGCAGATACTCTTTCCGTTTCTTAAATACCCATGCGGCGGTGCGAGCGGCGATGTCCTATGGGTATTTGGAAAACGGAAAGAACCAACGGCCGCTACCGGGGCGGCCGTTTCGGCATCAGGCGGGCAGGGCGTCCAGTTCGTGCTGCCAGGGCGGGTTGGCGCCGGGGCGCGAGACGGTGATCGCCGCCGCGCGGGTGCCGAGTGTCAGGGCCTGAAGCAGGGTCTCGGGCGTGAGGTCCGCCATGCCATCGCGGCTGAGCGCGCCCGACCGGTGCAGTGCCGCCAGCACTCCGGCGTTGAAGGTGTCGCCGGCGCCGATGGTGTCGGCGACCTCGACCCGCGTGGCGGGTGCGTCGAGCGGCGCGCCCTGCCAATGCGCCCGGGCGCCGGCCGAGCCGCCGGTCTGCAGCACCACCTTCGCCCCCTTGGCGAGGATGGCGGCGGCGGCTTCCTCGAAGCTCGCCCTCGGCATCAGCCATTCCAGGTCGTCGCCCGAGAGCTTGACCAGGTCGGCCCGCGCCAGCAGGCGTTCCAGCCGGGCGCGATAGGCGGTCTCGTCGCTGATGAAGAAGGGGCGGATGTTCGGGTCGAGCATGACCGGGACGCGGGGGTGCAGCCGTTCGACCAGCGCCTCGATCGCCGCGCCGCAGGGGTCGGGTACCAGGCTGATGCCGCCCACGAACAGGGCCGAGACCGATTCGGGGATCTCGGGCAGGTCTTCGGGCGCCAGCATCCGGCCGGCGGAGCCTTCGTCGTAGAAGGCATAGCGCGCCTCGCCCCCGGTCAGGGTGACGAAGGCCAAGGTGGTCAGCCGGTCGCTGCGCGGGCAGAGGCCGGTGTCGACATTCGCCTCGGCCAGCGGGCGCAGCAGCATCTCGCCGAAGCCGTCGCGCGAGATCGGCCACAGGTAGCCGGTCGGGGCGCCGATGCGGCCCAGGGCGATGGCGGTGTTGTAGACCGCGCCGCCGGGCAGCGGGCGGTAATGGGCGCCCTCGGGCACCATGTCGATCAGCGATTCACCGGCGCACAGTATCATGACGCCCCCTCCCTCAAGGTCCGTTGTCCGACTGATAGCGGTAACTGCCGCTGATGGAAATATCCGGCGTGAGCGGGCCGGCCCCGATCCGCACGTAGCCGCCGCGTTCGTTCAGCCAGATGAGCCCCGCCAGCAGCGCCAGCGCCAGCAACACCGCCAGCGCGATCTTCCACACCGACCAGGGCCGTTCGCCCTGCACGCGGCCGGATTGGCCGTTGACCACGAAGCGGTAGCTCTGGCCGTTGTAGCGATAGGCGGCGGTCCAGACCGGCAGCAGGATATGCTTGAAGCTTTCCTCGGCGTAGCGGGTCTGGATGCCGGTGATCTGCTGTTCGTTGCCGCCGATGGCGCGACGCACGTCCATGGCGATCACGCCGGCCATTTCCTGGCGCGCGATGTCATGGCCGGCGGCCAGCGGGATGGTGTAGCCCTCGGCCAGGAAGCCCGCGAGATATTCCGGGCTGTAGGGCATCAGGTGCGACAGGTCCCAGGGCGCCAGCGCGTCGGTGATGCGGCGCGGCAGGGCGCTGGCCGCCAGCACCAGCACGTCGTCGAAATTCCGCGCCACCTGGCCCGAGACCGGCGTCCAGCGGGTGCGGCGCACCTGCTGCGCCACGCGCTGCTGGCGGCCGTCGACCGTCTGCGTGACGTAGACGGTTTCGTAATACCAGTCGCCGCGCGCGCCGCTGTATTGCGAGCGCGTGTCGGCGTCGAAGGTCCAGAACGGCGAATAGACCCCGTTCATCCGCTTGCCGCGCCTTGCATAGGCGGTCAGGCCCGAGGGCGCGAACCACAAGCCCTTCATCCAGTCGTCCAGCGCCGATTTCGCCTGCGCCTCGGTGATGACGAAGGGCAGCACGCCCTGCGGCTTCAGCTGCCTTGTGGCGCCGGTATCGGTGACCACGGGCGTGGCGCAGAACGGGCAGGTCGAGGCGTGCTGGTCCGAGGTGATCTCGACCTTGGCGCCGCAGTTCGGGCAGGAGAGGGTGCGGACGGTCTCGGTCAGGTCGGAGCCTGCGTCGAGGCGCAGCCCCTGTTCCAGCGGGATCTCGCGCAGGTCGGACTTGTGGCCGCTGTCCCATTGCAGCGCGCGACCGGTCGAGGGGTCGTTCAGGATGACCCGGTCGCCCCAGGGCCCCTGCGCCGTCTGCCGGGCGGGCGCGCGGGCGGGGCCGGGGCCGATATGCTGCTCATGCCCGCAATAGGGGCAGACCAGGCTTTGCTGCCCGGGCGAGAATTCCAGGCTCGCGCCGCAATTCTCGCACGGGTAGCGGTATTCCGAAGGCGGTGTCGGCATGCGTCAGCCCTTGGGCACCGGGGGCGGCGGCGGGGGCGGGGCGATGGTGAAGAGCTGGGCCAGTTCGGCCACGTCCTCGGCCGGTTTCCAGCCGTCCTGGCCCGGGGTCCAGACCAGGGTTTCGCGGGTGAAGCCGCCCTGCTGCGCCAGCCGGCCCAGATGGGCGCGGCCATAGGGCCCTTGCGCGGCGCCGTCGACGGCGATGTGCCAGACGGTTTCGGGATGCAGCGGCGGCGGGGTTTGCGGGGCCTGTTGTGGCGCCTGTTGGCCGGGGATCGCGCCCCAGGGACCGCGCCCGGCCATCGCCGCGCCAAGGCCGGCGCCCAGCCCGGCGCCGAGGCCCGCGCCCATGCCCGCACCCGCGCCGCCCGGCTGTTGCGAGGCGTTCAGCATCGCCTCGGAGGCGGCGTATTGGCCGAAGCGGTTCAGGTCGCCGACGATGCCCATCGAGGTGCGCTTGTCGAGCATCTTTTCCACCTCGTCCGGCAGGCTGATGTTCTCGACATAGAATTCGGGGATGGTCAGGCCGTATTCGGCGACCGTCGGGCTGATCGCCTTGGCGACCATCTGGCCGAATTGCGCCGTGTTCGCCGCCATGTCGAGGACGGGGATGCCCGAGCCCGCGATCATGCGCGAGAATTCCTGCACGATGATGTTGCGCAGCTGGAAGGTGATTTCGTCCTTGGTGAATTCGCCGTCGGTGCCGACGATCTCGGTCATGAAGCGGCCGGGGTCGGTCACGCGCATGGAATAGGTGCCGAAGGCGCGGATGCGCACCGGGCCGAATTCGGGGTCGCGGGCTATGACCGGGTTCTTGGTGCCCCATTTCAGGTCGTTGAAGCGGGTGGTGTTGACGAAATAGATTTCCGACTTGAAGGGGCTGCGGAAGCCGTGGTCCCAATGCTGCAGCCGGGTCAGGATCGGCAGGTTGTTGGTTTCCAGCATGTAGAGGCCGGGCTGGAACACGTCGGCAAGCTGGCCCTCGTGGATGAAGACGGCGGCCTGGCCTTCGCGCACGGTCAGCTTGGCGCCGTATTTGATGGCGCGGCCGACGGTCGGGAAGCGATAGACCATGGTGTCGCGGCTGTCGTCGGTCCATTCGATGATCTCGATGAACTCGCCGCCGAGGATGTTGAAGAGCGACATGGGAGCCTCGTCCTTGGGATTTCCCTAGACGTTAGCGCAGGGCGGCGGGTCGATCCATTCCCCTTTGCGGTCGCCGAGGAAGTCCAGATAGAACGCGACCGTCTGGCCCTGCGCGTCGCCGAGACGAAAGAACTGGTAACCGCCGTCGCCGTAACCGCTTGAGGAGACCGCCATGCGCGTCCCATCGGGCAGGGTCACGAAGCTGGCGAAGGTTTGCAGCGGCAATTGCGGTTCGAGCGCGGTATAGGGGTCGCTGGCCTGGGCCTGCAACGAGTCGTAATAGAGGCTCATCGCCTCAAGGCCGGATCGGGTCACGATTGCGGCGAGGCCGGTATCCACGCCGACGACGCCCAGGGATTCGCCGCGGGCCGGCATGCCGTCAGCGGTGACCAGCGCGATGGCGGCTGCATAGGCGTAGCCGTCCTCACGCGCCAGCACGGCATAGAAACGCGCCTCCGGCGCTGCCGGGGTCGGCGCGGGCTTGGTGGCGAAGCCGGTCAGCGGGTCCAGCGCGACGATGCCGCTGCCGTCCAGCGGATAGGGGCCGATGTCGCGGCCGATGCGGTCGGGGTCGCCCGAACGGTCGATCAGCCATTGCACCGCGCCCGGCAGCGCATCGGCCGCCGCTGGGCCGGTGCCGAGAAGGCAGGCGGTCAGCAGCAGCGCCGGCAGCGCGGCGCTTCGCGTCAAACCTCGGTCCCCAGCAGTTCGCGGGCGATCTGCAAGACGATGGGGCGGGCCTCGGCCTCGGTCATGCCGGGGCGCAGGCGCGGGTCGTAGAGGATTTTCAGCAACAGCTCGTCGTGGCGGGTCAGATAGGCGAATTCCTCGTCGTCGTTGAAGACCGAGGGCCGCGCGCGCGGGCTGTCGTTGGCAAGGCCCATGCCCTGCGCCAGTTCCTCATGCACGCAGGAGCGGCGCAGGCGGGGCGGCAGCTCGGCCCGGATCAGCGCCACCGCCTGCGAATAGACCGGCGAGTTGCCGCTGGAATAGGCGAAGACCGTGCAATAGTTCTGCGGCGCCAGGTCGCGCAGGGCGGCGATGTCCCCTTCGGGGATGCCGGGGACCAGGCTGGCGAGCCTGGGGCCGATGGCGCGGCGCTCGTCCTCGTTGAGGATCAGCACGTTGAAATTGCCGGCGGCGCCGGTCAGCCCGACCGGATGGCCGCTGACCCGCTGCAGCCGGGCGGCGAAATCGGCGATATCGGCGCGGTCGCGCGTGCGCTGCACCGGGGCGACCGAGTCGCCGAACTCCAGCCGGATCGCCACCGGCTGCTGCCAGCGGCGCAGCGGCGCGGGCGTCGGGCGCGAGATCAGCTTGCCGCCCTGGCGCAGGTATTCGTCATAGAGCGCGACCTCGACGAAATCCTCGGCCAGCTTCTCGGGAGTCATCGCGATGTCGCTGCCGTCGTCGGTGCGCAGACGGCCGCGTGCGATCAGCGCCTGTTCGACGCCGGCAAGATGGTCGCGCATGGTGCGGCTGGCGGGGCTGTTGGCGGCCACCTCGGCCCTGGCGGCGGCCTCGCGCGCGGTTTCGGCGCGTTCGCGGCGCAGCGCGGCTTGGTCGGGGCGGGGTGTTTCGGGGCGCTGGGGCGGCGGCGCCTCGGCCGCGGGCGGCGGGGTCTGGGCCGGCGGCTGGTCCGAGCAGGCGGCCAGCGCCGCCAGCAGCGCGAGCGCCAGGCAGGGGCGGGCGATCCGGGTCACGACGCTTGCGCCGGACTGGGGTTGCGGGCGCTGGCCGAGGCCAGGGTCTTGCGCAATTCGGCCTCCATGGCCTTGAGGTCCTCTTCGGCGGCGGCGCGGCGCGAGCGGCCTTCGTCGGCGATGCGCAGGCTGTCCTCGATGGTCGAGACCAGCTCGGCATTGGCGGTGCGCACGGCCTCGATGTCGAAGACGCCGCGTTCCAGCTGGGTGCGGATCTGGGCGTTCGCCTGGCGCAGGTTCTTGGCATTGGCCGTCAGCAGGTCGTTGGTCAGGTCGTTCGCCTCTTTGACCGCGCGGGCGGCCTCGGCGCTGCGCTGGATGGTGACGGCCTGCGCCAGCTGGGTTTCCCACAACGGCACCGTGTTCACCAGCGTGGAATTGATCTTGGTGACCAGCGACTTGTCGTTTTCCTGCACCAGCCGGATCGAGGGCAGCGATTGCATGGTCACCTGCCGCGTCAGCTTCAGGTCGTGCACGCGCCGTTCCAGATCGTCGCGGGCAGACCGCAGGTCGCGCAGTTCCTGCGCGGCCATGACCTGGTCGGGCTCG
Source organism: Paracoccus aminovorans (assembly GCF_900005615.1). Lineage (NCBI taxonomy): Bacteria > Pseudomonadati > Pseudomonadota > Alphaproteobacteria > Rhodobacterales > Paracoccaceae > Paracoccus > Paracoccus aminovorans. The sequence continues at coordinate 1,012,989 of NZ_LN832559.1, forward strand.
GGCGCGGCCTCGACGGCGGCCTGCTTGGCGGGAAGGTCGTCGCGGTCGATCCTTGCGAGCTTTTCCTCGCCCGCCGCGATATAGAGCGCGAGTTCGTCATAGAAGTTCAGCGTGCGGTCATAAAGCAGGTCCAGCGACTTGATGTCTTTCAACAGCCGGTGCTGGTGCTGGTCCAACTCGATGGTGATGCGGTCGATCTGGCCCTGCACCTGTTCGTAATTCGCGACGAATTTGGCGAAGGGCGCGGCGCGGCCCGTCAGCTTTTCCCACCAGCTGCGCTGGCGGCGCACGTCGAGCTCGCTGATGGAAAAGCCGCGGATGGTGGTCACGATCTGGCGCAGCGACTCGCCCGCGGGGCCGACGTCCTTGTTCCTGACGTCGGCCAGCATGGCTTGGCTGATTTCCTGCAGCTCGTTCTGGGCGCGGGCGCCGAAATGCACGATCGAGCCGGTGTCCTTCAGGTCGATCTCGTCCATGCGCCGGCGGATCGCCTCGGCGGTGGCGGCGTCGGCCTGCGCCAGCGAGGGCGCGGCGGCGGGCGGCTCGGGCAGGATCACGGAGGTCACGGTCTGGATCTCGTCCAGGGCAGCTGCGGCATTGGCCTGCGTCTGGGAGGTCATCCGGTGTCGTCCTTTCCTGTGAAACTTGGGCGCGGTCGCAGAATAAGCCGATTCCCGGCGAGTTCAACGCGAGCGGGCGGCGAAAGTTGCCGTCGTCGCCGGGGTGTGGCGATCATGCCGGGCAGGTCCCTGGCCGCCGGTCCGCTTTGGGTTTGCGCGACCGGCGGGCGGCGTGTAGAACCTGCGCGATTGAGCCTTGGGAAGGAGCCCCTTGCATGCGCAGAGTTGTCGTCACCGGATTGGGGATGGTCACGCCGCTGGCCTGCGGAGTCGAAGAGACCTGGACCCGGCTGCTGGCCGGAGAATCCGGCGCCGGACCGATCACCCGCTTCGACACCTCGGGCGTGCAGACGAAATACGCCTGCGAGATTCCCTTTGGCGACGGCACGGACGGCACCTTCAACCCCGACGAGTGGATGGAGCCCAAGGACCGGCGCAAGGTCGATGATTTCATCCTCTACGGCATGGCGGCCGCGACCCAGGCGGTGCGCGATTCCGGCTGGGAGCCGATGAGCGAGGCCGATTGCGAGCGCACCGGCGTGCTGATCGGTTCGGGCATCGGCGGGCTGTCGTCCATCGCCGACACCGCCGTGCTGATCAAGGAACGCGGCGCGAAGCGGGTCTCGCCCTTCTTCATTCCCGGGGCGCTGATCAACCTGGTCTCGGGCCAGGTGTCGATCCGCTTCGGCTTCAAGGGGCCGAACCATGCGGTGGTCACCGCCTGCTCGACCGGCGCCCATGCCATCGGCGACGCGGCGCGGCTGATCATGCTGGGCGATGCCGACGTCATGGTCGCGGGCGGCACCGAAAGCCCGATCTGCGAGATCGGCATCGCCGGCTTCAACGCCTGCAAGGCGCTGTCGACCAAGCGCGAGGCCGACCCCAAGGCCGCCAGCCGCCCCTGGGACGAGGACCGCGACGGCTTCGTCATGGGCGAGGGCGCCGGCGTCGTCGTGCTCGAGGAATACGAGCACGCCAAGGCCCGCGGCGCCAAGATCTATGCCGAGATCCTGGGCTATGGCATGTCGGGCGACGCCTATCACATCACCGCCCCCAGCGAGGACGGCGACGGCGGTTTCCGCAGCATGACCAATGCCTTGGCGCGCGCGAACCTGTCGCCGGCCGATATAGACTACATCAATGCGCATGGTACCTCGACCATGGCCGACGTGATCGAGCTGGGCGCGGTCGAGCGGCTCTTGGGCGATGCGGCGGGCAATGTGGTGATGTCCTCGACCAAGTCGAGCATCGGGCACCTCTTGGGCGCGGCCGGTGCGGTCGAGGCGATCTTCTGCATTCTGGCGCTGCGCGACCAGATCTGCCCGCCGACGATCAACCTGGACAACCAGGCGCGCGAATCCGCCATCGACCTGGCTGCCAATGCCGCCGTGCGCCGCAAGGTCGATTACGTGCTGTCGAACAGCTTCGGCTTCGGCGGCACCAACGCCAGCCTGGTGATGGGGCGGGTCCAGGAATGATCTGGCGCCACATCGCGTCGAATTTCCTGACGCTGCTGATCGTGATCCTGATCGCGGTCGCGGCGGCCATCGCCTGGGCCAAGCATCAATACGTGGCCCCGGGTCCCAGCGCCACCGCCGCCTGCGTGCGGGTGGCGCCGGGCGCCAGCCTGAGCGCGGTCAGCGAGCAGCTGGCCGATCAGGGCGTGGTCTCGAACGCCTATATCTTTCGGGCGGGCGCGGATTACGCCGGGAAATCGCGCGATCTGAAATACGGCTCCTACCTGGTGCCGCCGAAGAGCAGCATGGAGGAGGTGGTGCGGGTCATCACCTCGGGCGGGCCTTCGACCTGCGGCACCGAGGTGATCTATCGCATCGGCGTGCGCGAGAATTCGGTGATCCTGCGCGATACCGATGCCGAGACCGGCCAGATGGCCGAGCAGGCGAAATACAACCCCGCCACCGAGCCGGCGCCCGAACCCATCGCGGCTGCCGAGGCCAAGACCGACGTGCGGCTGCGCATCACCGTCGCCGAGGGGGTGACCAGCTGGCAGGTGGTCGAGGGGCTGAAGCAGGCCGGGTTCATGGCCGGCACGGTCGCCAAGCCGCCGGCCGAGGGCAGCCTCGCCCCCGACACCTACGACGTGCAGAAAGGCGCCGACCGCGCCGAATTGCTGGCCGAAATGGCCCGGCGGCAGGCGGCGAACCTGGCTGCGGCCTGGGAGACGCGCCAGCCGGATCTGCCCTACAAGACGCCGCAAGAGGCGCTGATCATGGCCTCGATCATCGAGAAGGAGACCGCGGTCCCCGACGAGCGCCGGCTGGTGGCCAGCGTCTTCGTCAACCGGATGCGGCGGGGGATGCGGCTGGAGACCGACCCGACGGTGATCTACGGCATCACCAAGGGCGAGGGCGTGTTGGACCGCGGCATCCGCGGCAGCGAACTGCGCCGCCGCACCCCCTATAACACCTACCAGGTCGACGGCCTGCCGCCAACGCCGATCGCCAACCCCGGCAAGGCTTCCATCGCGGCGGCGATGAACCCCGAGGATGCGGATTACGTATTCTTCGTCGCCGACGGCTCGGGCGGCCATGCCTTTGCGCGCACGCTCGAAGAGCACACCCAGAACGTGAAGCGCTGGCGGGAAATCGAGAAGCAACGCGGCCAGGCGATGTCTCCGGTGCAAGGGGACTAACCGGGCAGCTGCGGGCCCGGGCTTGCGGCTTTCCGTTTTTCAAATACCCCGGCGGCAGGATTCGCAGGCGATTCCGGGGCCGATTGCGCCCTGTTGCGCGCAGCGCACGCCGGGGTGTTGCGCGGCACAATTCACTGATTATGAAAGGAATTTAACGCGAGATTAATCAACCATTGGTTTTGCGTTGACTCAGCGAACGCCCTAAAGTAGAAATTATCCATGCTGGGAGAAATGGGCAAGCGGCCGGGTCGGTGACCCGAGGCCGCTTTTTTCATGTCTCGCTCGTGCGGACAGGCACACGAGGGCAGGGCGACACACGAATGACGATGAATTTCGATCCGGGGCCGGAGGCTCCGGAAGGGCCTTTCGTGCCCGGCGCCGGCATGGCGCCTGACATGAGCGTGGTCGAGATCGCGGATGGGCTGTTCTGGTCCTATGCGGCGGATCTGGACCGGCTTCGCCGCAAGATCACGGCGGGCGAGACCGACGATTTGAAGGAATCCGGCAAGCTGGTGCGCGCCCTGCGGGACGCGACCCAGATGGTGCTGGAGGAAAGGAACAAGGTTGACAAGCTTCGCAAGGATGCTGCCGGACAGGTCGGTGCAGGCGCACTCGACCTTGTCGCGGCACGAGATGAAATCGGGCGCCGCCTGGCTTGCCTCCGCCGAGCCGGAGGAAGTTGACGAATTCCTGGGGGGCCTCAGCGACAATGCCTTGGCCGCCTTGCCCTGGTTGTTCGAGTTCTGGGCGCTGCCGCATCAGCTGCCGCCCGAGGGCGACTGGAAGACCTGGGTCATCATGGGCGGGCGCGGCGCGGGCAAGACCCGGGCCGGGTCCGAATGGGTGCGCGCGCAGGTCGAGGGGCCGACGCCGGACGCGCCGGGCCTGGCGCATCGCGTGGCGCTGGTGTCCGAGACCTTCGATCAGGCGCGGGACGTGATGGTCTTTGGCGAGTCGGGCATTCTGGCCTGCTCGCCCCCCGACCGGCGCCCGGTCTGGGAGGCCGGGCGGCGCCGGCTGCTCTGGCCGAATGGCGCGACCGCGCAGGTCTATTCGGCGCATGAGCCCGAGGCGTTGCGCGGGCCTCAGTTCGACGCGGCCTGGGTCGACGAGTTGGCGAAGTGGAAGAAGGCCGATGACAGCTGGGACATGCTGCAATTCGCGCTGCGGCTCGGGCAGCATCCGCAGCAGGTCGTCACCACCACGCCGAAGAACGTCGGGGTGCTGAAGCGGATTCTGGGCAATGCCTCGACAGTCACGACCTATGCGCCGACCGATGCGAACCGCGCCTATCTGGCCGAGAGCTTCCTGGCCGAGGTCGAGGCGCGCTATGCCGGCACGCGGCTGGGCCGGCAGGAGCTGGAAGGCCTGCTGCTGGAGGATGTCGAGGGGGCGCTGTGGACCACCGGAATGGTCGAGCGCTGTCGGGTCGAGGCTTGCCCGAAGCTGTCGCGCATCGTGGTCGCGGTCGATCCGGCGGTGACCTCGGGCGCGGCTTCGGACGAATGCGGCATCGTCGTGGCGGGCGTGGTCAGCGAGGGGCCGGTCACCGACTGGCGGGCCTATGTGCTGGAGGACGCCTCGATCCGGGGCGGGCCGGTGGACTGGGCGCGGGCCGTCATCGCAGCGATGCAGCGCCACGGTGCCGAGCGGCTGGTGGCCGAGGTCAACCAGGGCGGCGACCTGGTCGAGAGCGTGATCCGCCAGGTCGATCCGCTGGTGCCGTTCCGGGCCTTGCGGGCCGGGCGCGGAAAGGGCTTGCGGGCCGAGCCGGTCGCGGCGCTTTACGAGCAGGGCCGGGTGCATCACCTGCGGGGCCTGGGCGCGCTGGAGGACCAGATGTGCCGCATGAGCGTCGCGGGCTATGAGGGCAAGGGCTCGCCCGACCGGCTGGATGCCCTGGTCTGGGCGATCCACGAGCTGGTGATCGAGCCGGGAGCGGCCTGGCGGCGGCCGGCGGTGCGGGGCCTTTAGGGGGCTCTGCCCCCACGTTTCGGTGGCCCCTCGATGGGGCCGCCGAAACGTTCCCCCGGGGTATTTGGCAAACGGAAAGAAGGGCCTTGCGGGGCCCGCGGAGGGTCGCGGTTGCGGCCCTTTTTCATTGGACATTCAGGAGGGACCGATGGCATTTCCCTGGTTCGGGCGAGCGGCTGCGCCCGCTGTCGAGGTCGAGAGAAAGGCCAGCGCCGCGGGCAAGGTGGTGGCGCTGGCGGCAGGCTCGGGGCGGGTGGTCTGGTCGCCGCGCGACACGGTCAGCCTGACCCATGCCGGTTTTGTCGGCAATCCGGTCGGGTTCCGTGCCGTGCGGCTGATCGCCGAGGCCGCCGCCGCCGTGCCGCTGGTCTGCCAGGACCGCGAGCGGCGCTATGACATGCATCCGGTCCTGGACCTGTTGCGGCGGCCCAATGCCGGGCAGGGCCGGGCCGAGCTGTTCGAGGCGCTGTTCGGGCAGGTCCTGCTGAGCGGCAACGGCTATCTGGAGGCCGTGGGCGAGGGCGCCAAGGGGCTGCCGGCCGAGCTGCATGTGCTGCGCTCGGACCGGATGGCGGTGGTGCCGGGCGAGGATGGCTGGCCCTCGGCCTATGAATATGCGGTGGGCGGGCGCAAGTACCGTTTCGACATGGCGGGCAGTCCGGATCCGATCTGCCATATCCGCAGCTTCCATCCGCTGGACGATCATTACGGCTTGTCGCCGATGCAGGCGGCGGCGGTGGCGGTGGATGTGCACAACAGCGCGTCGGGCTGGTCGAAGGCGCTGCTGGACAACGCGGCGCGGCCGAGCGGGGCCATCGTATACAAGGGGGCGGATGGGCAGGGCAGCCTGTCGCCCGACCAGTATGACCGGCTGGTGACCGAGATGGAGATGCACCACCAGGGCGCGCGGAACGCCGGGCGGCCGATGCTGCTGGAGGGCGGGCTCGACTGGAAGCCGATGGGGTTCTCGCCCAGCGACATGGAGTTTCACGAGACGAAGCTGGCGGCGGCGCGGGAGATTGCGCAGGCCTTTGGCGTGCCGCCGATGCTGATCGGCATTCCGGGCGAGGCGACCTATGCCAATTACGCCGAGGCGCATCGGGCGTTTTACCGGCTGACCGTGCTGCCTCTGGTGGCGCGGGTGGCGAGTGCGGTGGCCTGGTGGTTGTCCGAGCATCTGGGCGCCGAGATCGATCTGCGGGCCGATCCGGACCAGGTTCCGGCCCTGGCCGAGGAGCGCGACAGCCATTGGCGGCGGATCGATGCGGCGAGTTTCCTGACCGAGGCCGAGAAGCGCGCCGCCTTGGGGCTGCCGCCGCTGGCGGAGGGCTGAGATGGAGGGCTCGCGCTTCGTCAAGGAGCCCTTCGACTGGCACGACCAGCGCTTCGACACGCAGGAGCGGATCATGGCGCTGCAATTCGGCCAGGTCGAGCGGCGGCTGGAGCGGATCGAGGGGCTGATCGAGGGGCTGGAGCGGCGGCTGTGGATGACGGTCTATGGCGTCGTCGCCGTGATCCTGACCCAGGCGGTGCAGTCGATCCTGAGTTTTACGCCGAAAGGAGGCTGACATGGATTCAAAGGATTACGGGCTGGAGCTGAAATATGCGGCCGGCGCGGCGCTGGTGTCGGACGGCACGCAGCTTGAGGGCTATGCGAGCCTGTTCGGCCTGACCGACCAGGGCGGCGACATTGTCGTCAGGGGCGCCTATGCCACCAGTCTGAAGCGGCTGCAGGCGCGCGGCGACAAGGTGCGGATGCTGTGGCAGCACGATCCCGCCCGGCCTATCGGCGTCTGGGACGAGATCCGCGAGGACGACAAGGGGTTGTGGGTCAAGGGGCGGCTTCTGCCCGAGGTGGCGCAGGCCCGCGAGGCGGCGGCGCTGATCGAGGCGGGTGCCATCGACGGGCTGTCGATCGGCTATCGCACCGTCGCGGCCGAGCGCGACGGCAAGGGCCGGCGGATGCTTTCCGAGGTCGAGCTGTGGGAGGTGTCGCTGGTCACCTTCCCGATGCTGGCCGAGGCCAAGGTCGGGCGTAAGGCCGATGCGGGGCTGAACGAGATGGCGGCGGCCTTTCGGGCCGCGACCAAGGCGCTGCGCGCCGAGTGAGTTTCACCAAACGGAGGGGACGATGACCGAGGTGAAAGCCGCGGCCGGGGCGGACATGCCCGGCGACCTGGGGGCCGAGATACTGGGGTTCGTGAACGAACTCAAGGTTTTCCGCACCGACATTCAGAAACGACTGGAAGCACAGGAACAACGCATGACCATGCTGGACCGCAAGACCCTTTCCCGCGCCCGCGCCCCTCTGTCGGCCGAGGCCGATCAGGGCGCGCCGCATCAGAAGGCCTTCGACGCCTATATCCGCCATGGCGACGACGGTGCGCTGCGCGGCCTGCCGCTGGAAGGCAAGGCGATGACCTCGACCTCGGACGGCGGCTTCCTGGCGGCGCCGACGGTGGCCTTGCAGGTGCAGGACGCGCTGAACGTCACCGCCTCGTTGCGCCGGGTGGCCAATGTCGTGGCCGTCGAGTCCGCCACCTTCGAGATGCTGGTCGACATGGGAGACATCGCCAGCGGCTGGGCGACCGAGACCGGCGCGCAGGCCGAGACCGGCACCTCGACCGTGCAGCGCGTGGTGATCCCGGTGCATGAGCTGTCGGCCATGCCCAAGGCCAGCCAGCGCCTGCTGGACGACGCGGCCTTCGACGTGGAAAGCTGGCTGGCCGGCCGCATCGCCGAGAAATTCGCCCGCGCCGAGGCCACGGCATTCATCAGCGGCGACGGCGTCAATAAGCCCAAGGGTTTCCTGACCCATGCCAAGGCCGCCAATGCCAGCGCGACCAATGTGCAGATCGGCACCATTCCTTCGGGTGGCGACGGCGATTTCGCGGCGACCAACCCGGCCAATGCGCTGATCGATCTGGTCTATGCGCTGGGTGCGCAATACCGCGCCAATGCGAGCTTCGTGATGAACTCGAAAACCGCCGCCGCCGTGCGCAAGATGCGCGATACCGACGGCCGCTTCCTGTGGGCCGACAGCCTGGCGATGGGCCAGCCGCCGCAACTGCTGGGCTATCCGGTGCTGCTGTGCGAGGACATGCCGGATATCGCGCGCGGGTCGTTCTCGATCGCCTTCGGTGACTTCCGCTCGGCCTATACCATCGTTGAGCGTCCGGATCTGCGGGTGCTGCGCGATCCCTTCTCGGCCAAGCCGCATGTGCTGTTCTATGCCACCAAGCGTGTCGGCGGGGGCGTGACCGATGCCCGCGCCATCAAGCTGATGGTCTTCGGCTGATCCAAGGCCGAAGCGGGGGCCGCGCGGGCGATGCCCGACGAACCGGCCAAGCAACTGTCCGCACGCGCGACGGCGGGCATGCGCGGCCCCCTTTTTCCGCCCTTGGGATGCAGGTTCCGTGCGAACGGGAGAGATGAAGATGATGCTTGTGGAATTGACGGCGCCCGCCATAGAGGCGCTGCCCGTCGCAGGATTGCGCGACCACCTGCGGTTGGGAACCGGCTTTGACATGGCCGTGGACGCGGCCGAGACCGCCGCGCTGGCGGGCTTCCTGCGCGCCGCCATCGCCACCATCGAGGCGCGGACCGGCAAGGTGCTGCTGACGCGGCAGTTCCGGCTGCGGCTGGAGGAGTGGCGCGACCCGGAGGGCCAGCCCTTGCCGCTGGCGCCGGTCGGCAGCGTCGAGCGGGTCGAGATCACCGATGCGGCCGGCGTCGTCGTGCCGGTCGAGGGGGGCTGGCGGCTGGTGCAGGACACGCAGCGGCCGATGCTGCTGCCGGTCGGAGCATGGCTGCCGACCGTCCCGAGCGGCGGCTTCGTGACGGTGACCTTTTCGGCCGGGTTCGGACCCTGGTGGGACTCGGTGCCGGCGGACCTGGCGCAGGCGGTGCTGATGCTCGCCGCGCGCTATCACGAGGATCGCAGCTTCGAGGGCAGCCAGGGCGCGATGCCTTTCGGCGTCAGCGCGCTGATCGAGCGCTGGCGCTCGGTGCGGGTGCTGGGAGGGCGCGGTGGTTCGCGCGGCCGGGCATGAGCGCGCCGCGGCTGACGGTGCCGCTGGTGGTCGAGACGCCGGTGCGCGAGCCGGACGGGATGGGCGGGTTCCGGCTGGCCTGGCAGGATGTCGGGCAGCTTTGGGCCGAGATGCGGTCGGGCGCGGGGGCCGAGCGTTTCGCCGAGGTGGGGGCGCAGAGCGTCGTCGCCTGGCGGATCACCGTCAGGGCGGCGCCTGCCGGCGACGCGCGGCGCCCGCGCCCGGAGCAGAGGTTCCGCATGGGCGAGGGGGCCGCAGCGCGGCGCTTTCGCATCGAGGCGGTGGCCGAGGCGGATACCTTGGGCCGCTGGCTGGTCTGCGTCGCGAAAGAGGAGTCCCTGGCATGAGCTATGCAGCGACAGCCGCGCTTCAGGCGGCGGTCTATGAGGCCCTGCGCGGCAGCACACCGCTGCACGACCTGGTCGGCGACGCGATCTATGACGCAATGCCGGTCGCGGCGCCCACCGGCACCTATGTCGCGCTGGGCCCCGAGGAGGTCCGCGACGCCGGCGACATGACGGCGGCGGGGGCGAACCATGATTTCGTGGTCTCGGTCCTGTCGGGATCGGACGAGGCGAGCGGCTTCGGCTCGATCAAGGCGGCGGCGGTCGCGGTCTCGGATGCGCTGGAGGCGGCAGAGATCGGGCTGAGCCGCGGGCATCTGGTGGCGCTGTGGTTCCTGCGCGCCCGCGCGCGGCGGGCCGAGAATGGCGCGGGGCGGCGGGTCGACCTGACCTTTCGCGCGCGCATTGACCTGGGTTGAGGAGAGACGGACATGGCGGTGCAGAACGGACGCGACCTGCTGATCAAGATGGACATGACCGGCGACGGCCAGTTCGAGACCATCGCGGGCCTGCGCGCGACCCGGCTGGGGTTCAATGCCGAGACGGTGGATGTGACGAGCCTGGAGAGCGAGGGCCGCTGGCGCGAGCTGCTGGGCGGTGCGGGCGTGCGCTCGGCCAGCATCTCGGGCTCGGGCGTGTTCCGGGACGGGACCACGGACGAGCGGGCGCGGCAGGTTTTCTTTGACGGCGAGGTGCCGCGATTCCAGGTGGTGATCCCGGATTTCGGCGTGGTCGAGGGGGCGTTCCAGATCACCTCTCTGGAATATGCGGGCAGTTACAATGGCGAGGCGACCTATGAGATTTCCATGGCCAGCGCGGGCGTCATCAGCTTCGTCGCGTTCTGATATGGTCAATCCGCTGGCGGGCGAGGTCGAGGTCGTGCTGGACGGCCGGGCGCATGTCGCCAAGTTGACCTTGGGCGCCTTGGCGGTGCTTGAGGCCGAATTGGGCGCCGAGAGCATGATCGCGCTGGTCGAGCGGTTCGAGAGCGGCCGCTTTTCCAGCCGCGACGTGCTGGCCGTCCTGGTCGCGGGCCTGCGCGGCGGCGGCTGGGCGGGCGGCATGGACGAGCTGATAGCGACCGAGTTCAAGGGCGGGCCGGTGGGCGCCGCCCATGCAGCGGCGGCGCTGCTGGCGCGGGCCTTTCGCATCGAGGGCACATGAGCGCCGGGCTGGACTGGCCCGGCCTGTTGCGCATGGGCATCGGGCCGGCGCGGCTGGGCGGGCTGGGGCTGACTCCTGCCGCGTTCTGGGCGCTGACCCCGGCCGAGCTGGCGCTGATGCTGGGGATCGAGCCGGGCAAGGGCGGTGCGATGACCCGCAATCGCCTGGCCGAGCTGGTCGCGCGCTATCCCGACCGGCCAGCAGGCTGAAACATCCAAGAAGGAGGCGCCGTCGTGGCGAACAAGGACGGATTCGACCGGCTGGACGAGGACGGCCCGGTGAACCTGGGCAAGAGCATGGACCAGACCGGCCGCATGACGGCGGAGTTCGAGGCCGAGCTGGCCCGGCTGCGCGAGTCGATGGTCTATACTGGCCGCGAGGTCGGCACGCTGACCCAGGGCATCGGCAGCGGGCTGCGCCGGGCGTTCTCGGGGCTGGTCTTCGACGGGCTGAAACTGAGCGACGCCTTGAAGGGTATCGCGCGCAGCATGGCGGACACGGCGTTTTCCGTGGCGATGAAGCCGATCGAGCAGGCCCTGGCGGGGGCGATCGCGCAGGGGGTGAACGGTATGGTTTCCGGCGCGCTGCCCTTTGCCAATGGCGGGGCGTTCTCGCAGGGGCGGGTGCTGCCGTTCGCCAAGGGTGGCGTGGTCAGCCAGCCGACCTATTTCCCGATGCGCGGCGCGACCGGGCTGATGGGCGAGGCTGGGGCCGAAGCGATCATGCCACTGCGGCGCGGTGCCGATGGCCGGCTGGGCGTCGCCTCGGCAGGGGGCGGGGGCCGGGCGGTGAACGTGACCTTCAATGTCTCGACCCCCGATGTGTCGGGGTTCCAGCGCAGCCAAAGCCAGATCGCCTCGCAACTGGGGCGGTTGTTGGCGCGCGGCGAAAGGAACGGGTGATCCATGGCTTTTCACGAGATCAGGTTCCCGGCGAACCTGTCCTTCGGCTCGGTCGGCGGGCCGGAACGGCGGACCGAAATCGTCGCACTGACCAACGGCCACGAAGAACGCCGCACGCCCTGGGCGCATTCGCGTCGGCGCTATGACGCCGGGCTGGGGCTGCGCTCGCTGGACGACGTGGCGGCGCTGATCGCCTTCTTCGAGGCGCGGGCCGGGCAGATGCACGGCTTTCGCTGGAAGGACTGGGCGGATTTCAAATCCTGCGCGCCCAGCGTGGCGCCGAGCCATCTGGATCAGGATCTGGGCGTCGGCGACGGGGTGCGGCGGGTGTTTGCGCTGCGCAAGGCCTATGCCTCGGGCCCGGCGCGCTATTGGCGGCCGGTGGCGAAGCCGGTCGAGGGCTCGGTCCTGGCCGGGGTGGGGGCCGTCGAGAAGCGTGAAGGGGTCGATTTCACCGTTAACCTGGCGAGTGGCGAGATCAGTTTTGCGGTGCCGCCCGATGCGGGGGCGGTGGTGACGGCCGGGTTCGAGTTCGACGTGCCGGTGCGCTTCGATACGGACCGGATCGCGGTCTCGGTCTCGTCCTTCCAGGCCGGGGATCTGCCGCAGGTGCCGGTGGTCGAGGTGCGGATATGAGCGAGACGATTGCGCGGGCCTGGGCGGTCAGCCGCAGCGACGGGCTGGTGCTGGGCTTTACCGACCACGACCGGGCGCTGACCTTCGACGGCATCGCCTTTCGCCCCGACAGCGGGCTGACGGCGCGGGCTGTGGTCCAGAGCTCGGGCCTGTCGGTGGACAACAGCGAGGCGGTGGGCGCGCTGTCCGATACGGCGATCACCGAGGCCGACCTGATGGCCGGGCGCTGGGACGCGGCCGACGTTCGGCTGTGGGAGGTGGATTGGAGCGACGTCGGTAACCGGCGGCTGATCTTTCGCGGCCATCTGGGCGAGGTGGTGCGCAGCGGCGCGGCCTTTCGGGCCGAACTGCGCGGGCTGTCCGAGCCGCTGAACCGCGGGCAGGGGCGGGTCTATCACCCGCGCTGCTCGGCCGAGCTGGGTGACGGCATGTGCCGGTTCGATCTGAGCCGGGCGGGCTATTCGGCCGAGGGCGTGGTGCAATCGGTCGAGGACGGGCAGCGTTTCGTGCTGTCCGGAGTCTCGGGGCTGGATGCGCGCTGGTTCGAGCATGGCCGGCTGGTGGTGCTTTCCGGAGCCGCGCAGGGGCTGTCGGGCATGGTCAAGGTCGATCTGGCCGCTGCCGGCAGGCGGCGCGAGGTCGAGCTTTGGACCGGGCTTGGCATCCATCCCGTCGCCGGCGACCGGGTCAAGCTGATCGCGGGTTGCGACAAGCGCGGTGAGACCTGTCGGATGAAGTTCCTGAACTATCTGAACTTTCGCGGCTTTCCGCATCTGCCGCCCGAGGATTGGCTGATCGCGCCCAAGGTGAACCGATGAGCGCGGTGGTCGCGGCCGCCCGGGCCTGGATCGGGACGCCCTATGTGCATCAATGCTCGGTCAAGGGCGTCGGAACGGATTGCCTGGGGCTGGTGCGGGGCGTCTGGCGCGAGCTTTGCGGCCCCGAGCCCGAGAGGATGCCGGCCTATACCCCCGACTGGGGCGAGGCGGGGGGGATCGAGTTGCTGCTGGGCGGGGCCGGCCGGTTGCTGTGGCCGGCCCCGGACGAGCAGCCGGGCGACGTGCTGATCTTTCGCATGAGGGTCGGGGCGGTTGCCAAGCATATGGGAATTCTGGCGGAAACCGGCGCGGGGCCGAGCTTCGTGCATGCCTATGACCGGCATGGCGTGGTCGAAAGCCCGCTGTCGGCGCCATGGCGGGCGCGGATCGCCGGGCGTTTCCGGTTTCCGCCGCTGTAAGGGAAAGGTGAGGGCGCAATGGCGACGATTCTGCTGTCGGCGGTCGGGGCATCGCTGGGGGCCGGCTTTGGCGGCACGGTTCTGGGGCTTTCGGGTGCCGTCATCGGCCGGGCCGTGGGCGCCACCCTGGGCCGGGTCATCGACCAGCGCCTGTTGGGCTCGGGCTCGAAGGCGGTCGAGACCGGGCGGGTGGACCGGATGCGGATCCAGACCGCGGGCGAGGGCACGCCGATTCCGCGGCTGTGGGGACAGATGCGGGTGCCGGGTCATGCGATCTGGGCCGGGCCTTTGATCGAGGTGCGGCGCAAGCAGGGCGGCGGTAAGGGCACCGGGCCTAGCGTCACCTCAATCAGCTATCGGCTGAGCTTCGCGCTGGCGCTCTGCGAGGGGCCGATTCTGGGCATTGGCCGGGTCTGGGCCGATGGCGAGGAGGTCGCGGCGGACGAGCTGAACATGCGCGTCTATCCGGGCGACGAGGCGCAATTGCCCGATCCGGCCATCGCCGCGCAGGAAGGCGAGGCGGCGCCGGCCTATCGCGGCATCGCCTATGTCGTCTTCGAGGATCTGGCGCTGGAGAAATGGGGCAACCGGGTGCCGCAGCTGTCCTTCGAGGTGACGCGCGCGGCGAAACAGGGCCGCGGGCTGTCGCGCGAGGTGCGGGCCGTGGCGATGATCCCGGGCACCGGCGAATATTCCTTGGCGACGCAGGCGGTCAGCTATGACAAGGGTCTGGGCGAGACCCAGGTGATCAACCACAACACCGCGCTGGCACCGACGGATTTCCAGGCCTCGATGCGCGTGTTGGGGCGCGAGCTGCCGAATGTCGGATCCGTCTCGCTGGTGGTGTCCTGGTTCGGCGACGACCTGCGGGTCGGCGAATGCACGGTGCGGCCCAAGGTCGAGGACCTGTCGCGCGACGGGCGCGAGATGGCCTGGCGCGCGGGTGGCGTCGGGCGCAGCGGTGCGATCGAGGTCGCGCGCGTGAACGACCGACCGATCTATGGCGGGACGCCGGCGGACGGCTCGGTCATCCAGGCGCTGCGGGCGATCGCGGACAGCGGACGCAAGGCGGTGTTCTATCCGTTCATCCTGATGGAGCAGCTGGCGGGCAACGGCCGTCCCGATCCGTGGAGCGGTGCGGGCGATCAGCCGGTCATGCCCTGGCGTGGGCGCATCACCACCAGCATCGCGGCGGGGCGTGAGGGCAGCCCTGCCGGCACCGCGGCGGCTGCGGCCGAGGTTGCACGCTTTTTCGGCGCAGCCGAGGCCGGGCATTTTTCGCGCAATGGCGAGATCATCAGTTACAGCGGGCCGGAGGAGTGGTCCTATCGCCGCTTCATCCTGCATTACGCGCATCTTTGCGCGGCGGCGGGTGGCATCGACGCCTTTCTGATCGGGTCCGAGATGATCGGGCTGTCCACGATCATGGGGGCAAGGAACAGCTTTCCGGCGGTGCAGCAGTTGCGGCGGCTGGCGGCGGATGTGCGCGGCATCCTGGGCGAGGCGGTCAGGATCGGCTATGCCGCTGACTGGTCGGAATATTTCGGCCATCACCCCGGCAATGGCGACGTGCATTTCCATCTGGATCCGCTGTGGGCGGACGACAACATCGACTTTGTCGGCATCGACAATTACATGCCTCTGTCCGACTGGCGCGAGGGCGAGAGCCATCTGGACGCCGGTTGGAAGCGGATCGACAACCCGGATTATCTGCGCGCCAATGTCGCGGGGGGCGAGGGCTACGACTGGTATTACGCCCGCGACGTAGACCGGACCATGCAGTTGCGCACGCCGATCATCGATGGCGCGCATGGCGAGCATTGGGTCTGGCGCTACAAGGACATCCGCAACTGGTGGCTGAGCGAGCATCGCAACCGCATCGGGGGCGTCAGGCAGGCGCAGGCGACGGCGTGGCAGCCGCGTTCGAAGCCGATCTGGTTCACCGAGATGGGCTGCGCGGCGCTGGACAAGGGCACCAACCAGCCCAACAAGTTCCTGGATGCGATGAGCTCGGAATCGATGCTGCCTTATTTCTCGGATGGGCGGCGCGACGATCCGATGCAGGCGGCCTATGTCCGCGCCATGACCGAGTTCTGGGGCGATCCGTCGAACAATCCGCCGCGGGCGGCTTTTGGTCGGACCGGAGCGGGGCGGATGATCGACATGGCACGCGCGCATGTCTGGTGCTGGGATGCGCGGCCCTATCCGGCATTCCCGGCGCGCACCGACCTGTGGTCTGACGGCCCGGCGTGGGAGCGGGGGCATTGGCTGAACGGCCGGGCCGGCGCGGTGCCCCTGGCCGATGTCGTGGCCGAGATCTGCCGCGAGGCGGGGGTGCGGGCCTTTGACGCCGAGGGCCTGCGCGGGCTGGTGCGCGGCTATGCCCTGACCGGGGCGGAAAGCGGGCGGGCGGCCTTGCAGCCCTTGATGCTGGCGCATGGTTTCGACGCGGTCGAGCGCGACGGCGTGCTGGTCTTTGTCATGCGCGGCGCCCATGTCGATGCCGAGCTCGGTCCGGACGACATGGCGCTGGCCGAGGAGGTCGAGGCGGTCGAGGTCTCGCGCGCGGCCGAGGCCGAGATGGTCGGGCGTATCCGGCTGACCCATGTCGAGGCCGGGGCGGATTATGCCGCCCGTACGGCCGAGACGCTGATGCCGGGGGCCGAGTTCCTGGCGGTCTCGGACAGCGAGCTGGCGATGGCGCTGACCCGGGGCGAGGGTCAGGCCATTGCCGACCGCTGGCTGTCTGAATCGGCAGTGGCGCGCGATTCGGTGCGTTTCGCGCTGCCGCCTTCGCTGGGCCATCTTGGCCCGGGCGACGTGGTGCGGCTGGCCGAGCCGCGGGTCGAGGCGCGGCGCTGGCGCATCGACCGCATCGAGCGTGCCGGCGCGATCACCGTCGATGCCGTGCGGGTCGAGCCGGGAGTCTATCGCCCGGCGCGGGTGGTCGAGGGCGAGGCGGTGGCGCGTGCCTTCGTGCCGCCGATTCCGGTCTGGCCGCTGTTTCTGGACCTGCCGCTGCTGCGCGGCGACGAGGCGCCGCATGCGCCGCATCTGGCGGTGACGGCGACGCCCTGGCCGGGCGCAGCGGCGGTCTGGGTCTCGACCGAGCAGGTGGGCGGCTATGGGTTGAACATGACGGTGGCGTCGCCTTCGGTCATGGGCGTGACCCTGGGGCCGCTGTCGGCGGCCCGGTCGGGGGTCTGGGACCGCGGTCCGGCGCTGCGGGTGCGGGTCAAGGGCGGCAACCTGGAATCGGCGACGCTGGACGCGCTGATGGCGGGGGCCAACCTGATGGCCATCGGCGACGGCTCGGCCGAGGGTTGGGAACTGCTGCAATTCGCCGATGCGCGGCTGGTCTCGGCCGGGGTGTGGGAGGTCTCGACCCGGCTGCGCGGGCAGGCGGGCACGGATGCCTTCATGCCCGAGGTCTGGCCCGCCGGCAGCACCGTGGTGCTGCTGGACGGCACGGCGCAGCAGGTGGACCTGCCGCCTTCGGCCCGCAACCAGTTGCGGCACTGGCGGATCGGGCCGGCGGCGCGCAGCCCGGACGACGCGAGCTATCGCCATATCGCCGCCGCCTTCCGCGGCGCGGGGCTGCGGCCGCTGTCGCCCTGTCACCTGGAGATCCGTGGACGGGTCGTGACTTGGATCCGGCGCACCCGGGTGCAGGGCGACGGCTGGGACGGGCCCGACGTGCCGCTGGGCGAGGCGCAGGAGCGATACTCGGCCCGGCTGGTCCGGGACGGGCAGGTGCTGGCGCAGGCGGTGGTTTCAGAGCCGCGCTGGGCGGTGCCGGAAAACGCCTGGGCACAGGCCATGGCCGGGGGCGATTTCGCCGTCGAGGTGGCGCAGCTTTCCGACACGTTCGGGGCTGGGCCGTTTGCTAGGAGGATGATCGATGCCTGAGAACACGACCGCGAATTGCGGCCTGCCGCTGCTGCTGCCGGCGCAGGCGCAGAAGCATGTCACGGTGAATGACGCGCTGATGCGCCTGGACGGGCAGCTGGACCTGGTGCTGCAAAGTTTGACCCGGATCACGCCGCCCGAAACGGTGGTGGACGGGTTGTGCTGGGGCGTGCCGCAGGGCGCCGTCAACGCTTGGGAAGGGCAGGGCGGCAAGGTCGCCATCGGCGCCAATGGCGGCTGGATCTTCGTGCAGCCCGGCTATGGCCGGCGCGCGGTGATCGCCGACCAGGGTGTGGCGGCGATCCATGACGGCGCCGCCTGGGTGCCGGGGGCGGTGACGCTGGGCCAGCATGGCTCGGGCATGATCGCCCGGCAGATGTCCGAGGACGTGACGCTGGGCGCGGGCGCCTGGTCCGAGAGCTCGATGATGATCCCGGCGGGGGCGCTGGTCATCGGGGTCACCGGGCGGGTGCAGCAGGCCATCACCGGCAGCGCGACAACCTGGAGGCTGGGCACGGTGGGCAGCGCCGATACGCTGCGCCAGTTCGGGGAGCTTCTGGGCAAGGCGCAGGGGTCCTGGGTGCGCGGCCTCTTGTCGCCCCCGGTCGTGTTCTGGCAGCCGACGGCCCTGCGCCTGAGTGCGACGGGAGGGCAGTTCGCCGGCGGGCGCGTCCGGCTGGTCCTGCATTGGTGGGAGTTGCGGCTGCCGGAGTGACGGCCTTTCCGCGCCCGTCGGTTTCGGCTAATAATAAGGAATGAAACTGACGGGCGGGCCCGAATGAACCTGCAAAAAGACATGATCGAACCGCTTTCCGACATGCGCGACGCTCCGCGCGATTCGGTCTGGGGGCGCATCCAGCGCGAGGCTCGGATCGCGGTGCGGGACGAGCCGTTGCTGGGCGCGCTGATCCATGCCGGGCTGCTGCATCACGCGACCTTCGAGGCGGCGCTGGCCTATCGCTTTTCGCTGAAGCTGGCCTCGCGCGAGATGAGCGAGCAGATCTTGCGCGAGATTGCCGACGATGCCTTCGCGCGGTCGCCGGAACTGTCGGCGGCGGCGCAGGGCGATCTGCTGGCGGTCTATGAGCGCGACCCGGCGACGCATCGGCTGATGCAGCCGATCCTGTTCTTCAAGGGCTACCAGGCGCTGCAATCCTATCGCATCGGCCATTGGCTGTGGGAGCAGGGCCGGCGCGACATGGCCTATTTCGTGCAAATGCGCTGTTCCGAGGTCTTCGGGGTCGATATTCACCCGGCCGCGCGGATCGGCACCGGGGTGATGATCGACCATGCCCATTCCATCGTCATCGGCGAGACGGCGGTGGTCGGCAACGATGTGTCCATGCTGCATTCGGTGACGCTGGGCGGCACCGGCAAGGAGGACGGCGACCGTCACCCGAAGATCGGCAATGGCGTGATGATCGGGGCGGGCGCCAAGGTGCTGGGCAATATCCATGTCGGCAATTGCTCGCGGATCGCCGCCGGTTCGGTGGTGTTGAGCGATGTGCCGCCCTGCAAGACGGTGGCCGGGGTGCCGGCGCGGATAGTGGGCGATGCCGGCTGCTCGGAGCCGTCGAGCACCATGAACCAGCTTCTGGGTCACGACGACCTGTTCTAGGGCAAATGGGCATCTGTCAGAACATCGCGATCCATCCGAAGTATGAATCACATCGGCCCCGGCTGCGAATCTCCACAGGCCCTAGAGCCAGTCGCTATTTCCGCTGCCGGTCAGTTCGGCCAGCGTGACGTTTTCGTGTGCCAGCCGCTCGTCGAGTTCGCGCGCGATGCGGGCGGCGAGCGAGAAGCCCTGGTAGATCAGCGCAGAATAGATCTGCACGGCCGAGGCACCGGCGCGGAGCTTTTGCCAGGCCTGCTCGGTCGAGCCGATGCCGCCGACGCCGATCAGCGGAATGCGGCCCTGCGTCTGCTGGTAGAGGCGGGCGAGGACGCGGGTGGCGCGCTCGAAGAGCGGGGCGCCGGAGAGGCCGCCGGCCTCCTGCGCATGGGGCGAGGCGATGCCGTCGCGCGACAGCGTGGTGTTGGTGGCGATGATGGCATCGACCGGGGCGGCCAGCGCCACCGCGGCGATGTCGGCGATGCCCTGGTCGTCGAGATCAGGGGCGATCTTGATGAAGATGGGGGGGCGGTTCGGAAGGTCGTCGCGCGCGGCCAGCACCCCTTGCAGCAGCGCGGCAAGCGCCTCGGGGCCTTGCAGGTCGCGCAGTTTTTCCGTGTTCGGGGACGAGACGTTCACGGTCAGGAAATCGGCATGGGCGCCGGCGACGCGCACCACCTGGGCGAAATCGGCGCTGCGGTCTGCGCTGTCCTTGTTCGTGCCGATGTTGAGGCCGACCGGGATGCCGGCAGGGCGGCGGGCCAGGCGTTGGCCGATGGCCTCTGCGCCTTCGTTGTTGAAGCCGAAGCGGTTGATGATCGCGCGGTCCTCGGTCAGTCGGAACAGGCGCGGCTTGGGGTTGCCGGGCTGCGGGCGCGGGGTGGCGGCGCCGATCTCGACGAAGCCGAAGCCGGCCCGCATCAGCGCGGGCAGGGCACGGGCGTTCTTGTCGTAGCCGGCGGCGAGGCCGACCGGGTTCGGCAGGTCGAGGCCCGCGAGGCGGAGACGCAGCCGGTCCGAGGTGACGGACCGGCCGGCCAGCGGCACCAGCCCGCGTTGCAGCGCCAGGATCGAAAGGTCATGCGCGCGCTCCGGGTCGAAGCGGTGCAGCGCGGCCAGGCCCAGGCGCTCGATGGGGGTCATGCCAGCTCTCCGATGTCGTGGCCGTCGGGGCCGAGGGGCAGGGCGCGGGACCAGGTCACGTCCTGGGCGCGCAATTCGCGATAGAGATGCGGAAACAGGTCGCCGCCGCGGGAGGGCTCCCAGCGCAGGTCAGGCAGTCCTTCGGTTTCGATCGCGAGCAGGTGCAGGCCGCTTTCGCCTGCGAAATGCCTGGCCAGCGTGCCCGGCACCTGCGCGGCGGTCGAAAGGTGGATGTAGCCATCGGCCAGGTCCACCGGGGCACCGGCACTGAAGCCGTCCCGGACGAACGCCTGGTATTCGGAGTTGCGGAAAATCTTGTAGGCCAGCATGGCTGGTTCATGCGTCGCGCCCTGTCCGGCGTCAAGCGTGAACCTTTGGCGACACACGGCTTCGTCGGTTGACGCCTTCACGGGCTTGGCCCAATCTTCCGCCCATCCAGAGAGCGGGACGAGAGGGAATACGATGAGACGCTGGCTTGTGGTTTCGGCGGCGGCGCTGGCGCTGTCCGTGGGTGCGGCGCAGGCGGATTTCACGCTGCACGTACTGCATACCAACGATTTCCACAGCCGGGTCGAGCCGATCAACGCATTTGACAGCACCTGCGACGCCGAAACCGAAGCGAAGAACGAGTGCTTCGGCGGCACCGCGCGGCTGGGTGCAAAGATCAACGAATTGCGCGCGCAGCTGAAGGCCGAGGGGCGGAACGTGCTCGTGCTGGATGCCGGCGACCAGTATCAGGGCAGCCTGTTCTATACGACCTACAAGGGCAAGGATACGGTCGAGTTCATGAACGCCATCGGCTTCGATGCCATGGCGGTCGGCAACCATGAATTCGACGACGGCCCCGGGGGCCTGCAGATTCTGGCCGAGAGCGCGAAATTCCCCATCGTCTCGGGCAACCTGGACCTGTCGCAATCTCCGGAGCTCAAGGACAAGATCGGCGGCGCGCTGGTGCTGGAGGTGGGCGGCGAGAAGGTGGGCATCGTCTCGGCCCTCGCCATGGACACGCCCGAGACCGCCGCGCCGGGCGACAAGGTCATCTTCAAGGACGACATGGACAGCCTGAAGGCCGAGGTGGAGGAACTGACCGATGCCGGCGTGACCAAGATCGTCGCGCTGACCCATAGCGGCTACAAGCGGGACCAGGCGTTCGCGGCCGAGGTTCCCGGCATCGACGCGGTGATCGGCGGGCACAGCCATACGCTGCTGGGCGATATGGAGGGCGCAGAGGGACCCTATCCCACCATGGTCAAGGGTGCGGACGGGGTCGAGGTTCCGGTGGCGACCGCCTATGCCTATGGCAAATACCTGGGCCATCTGGTGCTGACCTGGGACGACGACGGCAAGCTGGTCAAGGCCGAGGGGGCGCCGATCCTGCTGGATGCCTCGGTCGAGCCGGACGAGAAGCTGGCGGCCCGGGTCAGGGAGATGGCCGCGCCCATCGAGGAACTGAAGGCCAAGCGCGTGGCCGAGATCGCCGCGCCCATCGACGGCAGCCGTGAGAATTGCCGCGCCCGGGAATGCGAGATGGGCAATGTGGTGGCCGATGCCATGCTGGCGCGTGTCAAGGACCAGGGCATCACCATCGCAATCCAGAACGGCGGCGGGCTGCGCGCCTCGATCGAGGCCGGGCCGGTCGCCATGGGCGACGTGCTGTCGGTGCTGCCCTTCCAGAACACGCTGTCGACCTTTCAGCTGAAGGGCGCCGATGTGGTGGCCGCGCTTGAGAACGGCGCCAGCCAGATGGAGGAAGCCGCCGGGCGTTTTGCTCAGGTCGCGGGCCTGAAATATACCGTCGATCCCGCGGCGCCGGCCGGAAGGCGCATCAGCGAGGTGCAAGTGCGGGACGGCGGCAACTGGGTGCCGATCGATCCGAATGCGACCTATGGCGTGGTCTCGCAGAACTACATGCGGGCGGGCGGCGACGGCTACCGGATCTTTGCCGAGAAGGCGATGAACGCCTATGATTTCGGCCCGGACCTGGCCGAGGTATTGGCCGGTTACCTGGCCAAGCAGGGGCCGGGCTTTACGCCCAAGCTGGATGGGCGCATCACGGTGAAATGACGCGAGGGGCCGGGTGCAAGCCCGGCCTTTCTTGCGTTTCGGGGTGTCTAGGCCGGCAGGAAGGTGCGGGCGTTCAGCAGATGACGCTCGACCAGCTTGCGGCCCTGGCGGCCGGTCGCCAACGGGCGGACGGGCTTTCCGCTGGGCTCCAGATCGGGGAACAGCGTTCGGATCTCGCGCCGGGCGGCGGCCGGAAGACCGTTGAGCGCCTGCGGGCCGGTCAGCAACGATTCCGTCCAGAGGCCGTTCGAGAGCACCAGTTGGTGCCGCCCGAAGAGCAGATGCAGGTAGCTGACCCCCGGGTCGGGCTGGATGGCGCGGATGCCCGGCAGGGCGGTCAGGTGCTTGGCCGCGACCAGAACCTGCTGCGCTCCGAACATGCGCTGTGCGATGGCCGAGCACAGCAGGACCCGGTGCTGCGGCGAGACCAGCAGGTTCCGGTCCGGAAGGCCCGGTCCTAGCGCATCGCGGCCGATCAGGATCGGACGCAGGTTGGGTTGCAGGTCCAGCTGCCGGCGGTCCAGGGTCGCTCCGCCTATCCAGCACAGCGGCTGATGGCCGTGGTCGCGGGTCAGGATCCGGTCTCCGGGTCGCAGATGCTCGACCGGGCGGGGGCCGGCGTCGGTCTCGATCAGCGTGCCGGGCGTGAAGCAGGGCGCTGCGCGGACCGTCGGATCGTAGGGGATCGAGGTCTGGCCGGTGCCGATCTTGTAGCTGCCGACATACTGATAGGTCGCGCCTGGCCGGAACTGCGGCCAATGGTCCTTGCCGCCCGCGTCCAGCCGCATCCGGGGCACGATCAGCACGCTGTGACGGTCGCCCAGTTCGATCGGATAGCCCGAGGCGTCGTAATCCATATAGGTCGGGAAAGAGACGTAAAATTCGTTTCCGGCCTCGTCGCGCAGGATCGCGGCGTCCTGGAACGAGATGCGCTGGCCCGGTGCCAGCACCTGTTCCGCACCCTCGGGGCCGAAGCCGGCGCTTTCTAGAAGCGACTGGCCGTCGTCGCTGCCGGGGTCGTCGTAGAAGCTGCCCGAGCCCCCGCGCGAGAGATAGCCGAAGCGCGGGTCGTCGTCCTCGATGCGGATTTCGCCCATTTGCGCCTGGGCGAAATCGATGTCGCGCCGGTTCAGGAAAGGCAGGTATTTGTCCGAGCCGGTCGCCGAGGGGTCGTTGTAGACCTGGGTCTGGAACGTCGCCGTCACGATCCGGTATTCCATGGGAACCTCGAACAATTACAGGTTGTTTCATCCCGGTATGGAGATAACCCGCCATTAATCAACAAAAGGTTAATTTGTCGGCGTCATTGCCTTCCAGCATGTGGCGGTGATGCAACTTCAGGTAGAAAGGCCTAGGCTTCCGGATCGCCGATCAGCGGCAGGGCGTCACGCAGGAACCGCTCGAAATCGTCGAGGTCCACCGGCTCGAACTGGCCGAAGCCCTGCATCCAGACCGAGGCGCTGCGCAGCCCGTCGGGTTCCAGCTTGCACCAGATGATGCGGCCGCGGCGTTCCTGCCGGATCAGCCCGGCGCCCGCGAGCACCGCCAGATGTTTCGAGATCGCCGCCAAACTGACCTGGAAGGGCGCGGCCACGTCCGTCACCGCCATGTCATCCTCGAGCAGCATGGCCAGGATCGCCCGACGAGTCGGGTCGGCGAGGGCCGAGAAAATCATGTCGAGACTGGGCTGCGGTGCGGACATCGGGCTTTGCTTAACTTGCCGGTTGAATATGGGCCGGATGGTCCACGGGCCGCAAGGCCAGTCCTGCGCCGCGGCATCGATTTTCCCTTTCCTTGTATTTCAATGGCTTGCGTCGAGGGGCGCCTTGCTTGACTCGGCCCCCCCGAGTCCCTATCACCGCCACCAACCGATAACGGGGGTGTGAGCCGTGGCCGAGGACGACCATGACGCCGCGCGGGCCCGGGACGCGGAGCGGCTGCGCGCGCTGGAGGCCCGGTTGGGCAAGAAGGCGGAGGAGCCGCCGCCCTCGCGCGGGGAAGAGCATTTCAGCCAGGCCAACATGGCCTGGCGCATGGTGACGGAACTGGTGGCCGGGTTGGGCATCGGCTTCCTGATCGGGTTCGGGCTGGACTATGTGACCGGCCTGCGGCCGGTCTTCATGGTGGTCTTTGTGCTGCTGGGCCTGGCGGCCGGCATCAAGACCATGATGCGGACCGCCAACGAGATAGGCAAGGCACCGGGTCAGACCGGCGACGACAAGGGTGAATGACGATGGCGACTGAAGAACATGGCACGGGTCTGACCTTCCATCCGATGGATCAGTTCATCGTCAAGCCGCTGTTCGGCGGCGAGCTGAGCTGGTACACGCCGAGCAACGCGACGCTGTGGATGGCGCTGGCCGCCCTGGCGATCACCGCGCTGCTGGTCTTTGGCACCCGCGGCCGCGCCATCGTGCCGAACCGCCTGCAATCCATCGCCGAATTGCTTTACGGCATGGTCCGCAAGATGGTCGAGGACGTGACCGGCAAGGACGGGCTGAAATACTTCCCCTATGTGATGACGCTGTTCTGCTTCATCCTGTTCGCGAACTTCCTGGCGCTGCTGCCGAAATCCTTCTCGCCGACCTCGCATATCGCAGTGACGGCAGTGCTGGCGGTCATGGTCTTTCTGGGCGTTACCATCCTGGGCTTCGTCAAGAACGGCGCGCACTTCCTGGGCCTGTTCTGGGTCAGCTCGGCGCCGCTGGCGCTGCGCCCGGTGCTGGCGGTGATCGAACTGATCTCGTATTTCGTGCGTCCGGTCAGCCATTCCATCCGACTTGCGGGCAACATCATGGCCGGCCACGCGGTGATCAAGGTCTTTGCCGCCTTCGCCGCCGTCGCCGCCATCGCGCCGGTCTCGGTCGTCGCCATCACCGCCATGTACGGCCTCGAGGTGCTTGTCGCGCTGATCCAGGCCTATGTCTTCGCCATCCTGACCTGCGTCTATCTGAAGGACGCCCTGCACCCGGCGCACTGAGCGCCGGCCCGCAGTCGGGACCACATCGAAAACCCTTTCCAAAGCCTCAAGGAGCATGAACATGGAAAATCTGGGTCAACTGGGACAGTACCTCGGCGCCGGTCTGGCTTGCGTCGGCATGGCCGGTGCGGCCATGGGGGTGGGCAATGTCGCCGGCAACTACCTGTCGGGCGCGCTGCGCAACCCGTCGGCCGCCGCTTCGCAGACCGCCACGCTGTTCATCGGCATGGCCTTTGCCGAAGCCCTGGGGATCTTCTCGTTCCTGGTCGCGCTGCTGCTGCTGTTCGCAGTCTGATCCTTTGCCATCCTTGCGGTTGGGTGGGGGCGTGACGCGCCCACCCGATTGTGAAACGACCGGCATGGGGTAGGATATGTTCAGCCTGTTGCAACAGACCGCGCCCGTCGTGGTCGAAGAAACCGAAACGGTGGTCATCACCGAATCCGCCGAAGCGGCGGGCCATGGCGCCGATGCGGCCCATGCCGTTGCCGGTGCTGCGGATGCTGCCCATGGTGCGGCCGGCCACGCCGCCAGCGCCCCCGGCATGCCGCAACTGGATTTCAGCACTTTCGGCAACCAGATCTTCTGGCTGCTGGTCGTTCTGGCCGTGATCTATTGGGTGCTGTCGCGCATCGCGCTGCCGCGCATCGGCGGGGTCATCTCGGACCGGCAGGGCGCGATCACCGGTGACCTGGTGGCGGCCGAGGAATTCAAGCAGAAGGCCAAGGAAGCCGAGGCCGCCTATGACAAGGCGCTGGCCGACGCCCGCTCCGAGGCGCAGAAGATCATCGCCGCCAACAAGGCCGAGATGCAGAAGGAACTCGACGCCGCCATCGCCCATGCGGATGCTGAAATCGGTGCCCGCTCGGCCGAGTCCGAGAAGCGCATCGGCGAGATCCGCGCCTCGGCTGTCGAGGATGCGCGCTCGGTCGCCCGCGAGGTGACGGCCGCTCTGGTTGAGAATTTCGGCGGCGCCGCGGACCAGAACCTGGTCGGCGAGGCGGTCGATCAGCGGCTGAAGGGGGCGCTGCAATGAAACGTCTGAGCGTTCTCTTTGCGCTGATGGCGAGCCCGGCCCTGGCAGCCACGGGTCCGTTCTTCTCGCTGCGCAATACCGATTTCGTGGTGACGCTGGCCTTCCTGCTGTTCGTCGGCATCCTGGTCTATTTCCGGGTGCCGCAGATCGTCGGCGGCTTGCTGGACAAGCGCGCCGAGGGCATCCGCAACGACCTGGCCGAAGCCCGCCGCCTGCGCGAGGAAGCGCAGGAGATCTATGCGAGCTACGAACGGCGCCAGCGCGAGGTCAAGACCCAGGCCGACGAGATCGTCGCCAATGCCAAGCGCGAGGCGGTGCTGGAGGCCGAGAAGGCCAAGACCGCGCTGCAACTGTCGATCGAGCGCCGCCTGAAGGCCGCCGAGGAGCAGATCGCCAGCGCCGAGGGCGATGCGGTCCGCGCCGTACGCGACCGGGCGATCCAGACCGCGATCTCGGCCGCGACCGAGATCCTGGGCAAGCAGGCCACCGCCGAACAGCGCGCGGCCGGTATCGACAAGGCCATCGACGACGTGGCGCGTCGCCTGAACTGAGACGAACGAGGGGCGCGGCAAAGCGTCTCCGCCGGACAGTGATCTACAGAACCCCGCGGCGGCAACGTCGCGGGGTTTTTCCTTGTCGGGGGATTTTGCCTTTGCGCCCATCGAGGGCACAAAAGGCAAAGGGGCCAGCAGCATGGCTGCCGGCCCCGCGCCTGGCTTTCCCGCTACGCTCAGCGCGTCGGGATGATGAGGATTTCCACGCGGCGGTTCTGCGCCCGTCCGGCGGCGGTGTCGTTCGAGGCGATGGGCTGGCTGGCGCCGCGGCCCGTGGTCGAAACCCGATTCGAGGCCACGCCGCCGGCGGTCAGGATGCCGGCGACCGAACGGGCCCGGCGCTCGGACAGGTCCTGGTTGTAGGCGGCCGAGCCGGTGCTGTCGGTATGGCCGACGACCTGGATGGTGCTGTTCGGGTATTGGGTCAGGTTGCGCGCGATGGTGTAGAGGTCGTTCTGCCCCTGTGCGCCCACCGCTGCCGAATCGGTCGCGAACAGCGTCGATTCCGGCATGATCACCGATAGGTGGTTGCCGTTGTTCACCACCCGGATGTTGGGGTTGTTCAGCGACTGCTGCAGCGCCTTCTGCTGCTGGTCCAGGATCGCGCCGCCGACGCCGCCGACCGCCGCGCCGACGATGGCGCCCTTGATGGCGTCCTTGCCCTGACCGTTCTTGTCCTTGTCGCGGGTGGCGCCCAGGATGCCGCCGACCACCGCGCCGGCGATGGCGCCCTGCTGGGCGCGGTTCATGCCCTGGCCGGGGGCGGTGGCGGTATTGCCATATTGGTCCTGCGGAGCGCAGGCCGTCAGGGCCAGTGCCCCGGCAGTGGCGAGCAGCAGCGGAATACGGGTCTTCATCTCTAAACCTTTCCTTATCCTTTCGGGCGAACCACCGCCGCCTGTCCTTGCGATCGGGCCGGGGGGATCGCCCGGCTGCTGGTGCCCAAACACCGCGACCATGGCACGAGTTCCCGGCCAAGGCTACAGAAAGGCGCGGAAATCCGGGCCGGCCGCGTCACAATGCGGCGATGGCCAACGGCGCGATGCTCGCGCCTTCGCGGGTCAGCAGGGCGCGCTTGACCGCCGTCCCCCAGTGATAGCCGCCGATGCTGCCGTCGGTGCGGGTGACCCGGTGGCAGGGCACCGCCCAGGAGACCGGGTTCTGCCCGACCGCGGTGCCGACCGCCCGCAGGGCCCGAGGCCGGCCGATGCGGTCGGCGAGCATGGCATAGCTGATGACCTGGCCCGTGGGGACCTCGACCAGCGCCCGCCACACCGCCAGTTGAAACGCGGTTCCGGTCAGCCGCACGGTCAGATCGCCCCGCCCGGCCAGCAGGGCCTCGACGGCGGGCGCCAGCGCCTCGGGCGCCTCGACGATGCGGGCGCGGGGCCAGCGCGCCGTCAGGTCGGCGAGCACCTGCTCCGCGGCCATGTCGCCGGCGAATCCCAGCCCCCACAACGCCCCGCCGGCGCCAAGCGCGACCACCGTGCCCAGCGGCGTCGGGAAGGTGCCGCGGCACAGCGCGGCGCCGTCCGCGCTGTCGGGTTGCGTGGTAATCGAAATCCGCAGCCCGTCCGGGGGCGGTGCGGCAAGAGAAAACGATGTCCGGGTCATGCGAGCCTCATATCCGTCCTGATGCAAGACTAGCGCGGCCGCCCGGCGAATCCATGCACGAATGCTTGCGCATGGGGGCGGGGCAGGGCATCTGGGGGCCATGGCACGCAGCGCTTCCCCTCGCCTTCCCGCCGCCTTGCCCTATGCGGCGCAGGTCCGGATCTTTTCGCGGTTCCGCGAAGCGAACCCGCATCCGGTCACCGAACTGGAATATGTGAACGCCTTCACCCTGCTGGTCGCGGTGGCGCTGTCGGCGCAGGCGACCGATGTCGGCGTGAACAAGGCCACCAAAGCCCTGTTCGGGCGGGTCACCACGCCGCAGCAGATGCTGGACCTGGGCGTCGAGGCGCTGACCGAGGAAATCAGGACCATCGGGCTTTTCCGCCAGAAGGCGAAGAATGTCATCGCCCTGTCGCGCATCCTGGTCGAGGATTACGGCGGCGACGTGCCGCAGAGCCGCGCGGCGCTGATGACCCTGCCCGGAGTCGGCCGCAAGACCGCCAATGTCGTGCTGAACAGCGTGTTCCATTTCCCGGCGCAGGCGGTGGACACGCATATCTTCCGCGTCGGCAACCGCACCCGCATCGCGCCCGGCCGCGACGTCGAGGCGGTCGAGCGCGCCATCGAGGACAACGTCCCCGTGCCCTTCCAGCAGAACGCCCATCACTGGCTGATCCTGCACGGCCGCTATATCTGCCAGGCCAAGCGCCCGCGCTGCAGGATCTGCCCCATCGAAGACCTCTGCCCCTACGAGGAGAAGACCGAATGACCACTCCCTATGTGATCGGGATCGGCAATGCCGTGATGGACGTGATCGCGCCGACCTCGGACGAGACGCTGGCGCGGCTGGGGGTGGAAAAGGGCATCATGCAGCTGATCGACCGCGAGCGCTCCGAATTCCTGATGGCGGCGCAATCGGCCGATCCGCAGGCCGGGAAGGCGCGGCTGGTGCCGGGCGGGTCGGTCGCCAACACACTGGCCGGGCTGGGGATGCTGGGGCTGAGGACGGCCTTCATCGGCAAGGTGGCCGGCGATCCGCTGGGGCTGAGTTATGCCGAGCAGACCGAGTCGCAGGGCACGGTCTTCGTCAATCCGCCGGTCGCGGGGGAGGTGGCGCCGACCTCGCGCTCGATCATTTTCGTGACGCCGGACGGCGAGCGCTCGATGAACACCTATCTGGGCATTTCGGCCGAACTGGGCGAGGCGGACGTGAACCCCGCCACCTTCAGCGGCGCGGGCTGGCTGTTCCTCGAAGGCTATCTCTTCGACAGGCCCGACGGCAAGGCGGCCTTCCTGAAGGCGGCCGAGGCCT
The DNA here is from genome assembly GCF_900005615.1 of Paracoccus aminovorans. NCBI lineage: Bacteria > Pseudomonadati > Pseudomonadota > Alphaproteobacteria > Rhodobacterales > Paracoccaceae > Paracoccus > Paracoccus aminovorans. The sequence goes on from NZ_LN832559.1 coordinate 1,042,796, forward strand.
GCCACGCGGCGGGCGGACAGGCGGGGATCGCGCTGTCGGACCCGTTCTGCGTCGACCGCCACCGCGAGGGTTTCCGCCGGCTTGTCGCCGGTCCGATGGATTACGTGATCGGCAATGTCCACGAATGGTGCGCGCTCTACCAGGTCGAGGACCTGGAGGAGGCGCTGCGGCTTGCCCGCGCCGATTGCGGCACCGTGGTCTGCACCCGCTCGGGCGAGGATGCGATCCTGATCCGCGGCGAGGAACGGGTGACGGCGCCGGTGCATCTTATCGTGCCGGTGGATGCGACCGGGGCGGGGGACCAGTTCGCGGCCGGGCTGATCTACGGCCTGGCGCGCGGGTTGCCTCTGGCGGTTGCGGGGCGGATGGGGTGCATCGCAGCGGCCGAGGTGATCTCGCATGTCGGCGCCCGACCCGAGAGCGACCTGCGTGCGGCGTTCCGCGCCGAGGGGCTGATCTAGGCGCCGGTTGCCCTGCCGCATGGGTATTTAAGAAACGGAAAGAAATCTTGGGCGACGCGAGCGGCTTTCCGTTTTCCAAATACCCATGCGACAGGGCGGACAAGGCCGGGCTGGCCCTGTCCGCCCATCGGTTTCAGGCGGCCTTGCGCGCGGTCTTGCCGTAGAAGCTTTCCCCCTTGGCGGCCATGTCCCTGAGCAGTTGCGGCGCGGCGAAGCGCGGACCGAATTTTGCTGCGAGGTCTTCGGCGATCTCGACCGCGCGGGGGGCGCCCAGCATGTCGAGCCAGCCGAAGGGACCACCCGACCAGGGCGCGAAACCCCAGCCCAGGATAGCACCCACATCGCCTTCGCGGATGTCCTCCAGCACGCCGTCCTGCAGGGCGCGGACGGCTTCCAGCGATTGGGCGAACATCAGCCGGCGCTGGATCTCGGTCAGTTCGGGCTGGCTGTCGGCTTCGGGCCATTCGGTGGCGAGGCCCGACCAGAAGCCCTGGCGCTTGCCGGCCTCGTTATAGTCGTAGAAGCCGGCCTTGGTCTTGCGGCCCAGCCGGCCCAGTTCGGCGAACTTGAAGATCACCGCGTCCACGGCGCCGTCCGGATAGGCGTCGCCCATGGCCGCCTTGGTCGCCTTGGCGATCTTGACCCCCAGGTCGATCGAGGTTTCGTCCACCAGCTGCAGCGGCCCCAGCGGCATGCCCATCATCTTGGCGGCGTTTTCGATCAGCACCGGGCTGACGCCTTCGGCCACCATGCGGATGCCCTCGTTGATATAGGGGATGATGCAGCGGTTGGCGTAGAAGAAGCGCGCGTCGTTGACCACGATGGGGGTCTTGCGGATCTGGCGCACGAAATCCAGCGCCTTGGCGACGGCGCGCGGTCCGGTCTCGTGGCCCTTGATGATCTCGACCAGCAGCATCTTGTCCACGGGGCTGAAGAAATGGATGCCGATGAACTGGTCGGGCCGGGCGCTGGCCTTGGCCAGATCGCTGATCGGCAGGGTCGAGGTGTTGGTCGCGAAGATCGCGTCCGGCGGGATCACCGCCTCGGCCTTGGCGGTGACCTCGGCCTTGACCTTCGGATCCTCGAACACCGCCTCGACCACCAGGTCGCAACCGGCGAGGGCGGCGTAATCGGTGGTGGCGGTGATGCGGGAAAGCACCTCGGCCTTCTTCTCCTCGGTCGCCTTGCGGCGCGAGATGGCCTTGTCCAGCAGTTCGGCGGAATGCGCCTTGCCGCGGTCGGCCGAATCCTGGGCGGCGTCGATCAGCACCACCTCGATCCCGGCCATGGCCGAGACATAGGCGATGCCCGCGCCCATCATCCCGGCGCCGAGGATACCCAGCTTTTTCACCGTCTGGTCCGGCGCTTCGGGGCGGTTCGCGCCTTTCTCCAGCGCTTCCTTGTTGATGAACAGGCTGCGGATCATCGCGGTCGAGGACGGGTTCATCAGCACGTTGGTGAACCAGCGCGCCTCGATCCTCAGGGCGGTGTCGAAGGGCACCATCGCGCCCTCATAGACCGCCGCTAGCAGCGCCTTGGCCGCCGGATAGACGCCCAGCGTCTTGCCATGCACCATGGCCGAGGCGCCGACGAAGGTCATGAAGCCCGCGGGATGATAGGGCTCGCCCCCGGGCATCTTGTAGCCCTTGGCGTCCCAGGGCTTCACCAGATCCGAATCCGATGCCTTCAGCACCCAGTCGCGGGCCGCGGCGACCGGATCGGCGGCGACCTCGTCGACCAGCCCGGCCGCCTTGGCCTTGGCCGGGTCGCTCAGCTTGCCCTCCAGCAGGAAGGGCGCGGCGCCCATGGCGCCCAGCTTGCGCACCAGCCGCGTGGTGCCGCCGCCGCCGGGAAAGATGCCGACCATGATCTCGGGCAGGCCGATCCTGGCCTTGGGGTTCTCGGCGGCAAAGATGCGATGCGTGGCCAGAGGCAGCTCCAGCCCGATCCCCAGCGCGGTGCCGGGCAGGGCGCTCGCGATGGGCTTGCCGCCCTTTTTGGTCTTGGGGTCCATGCCCGCCAGCTCGATCTTGCGCAGCAGATGGTGCAGCGACATGATGCCGTCGAACACGGCCTGGGTGCCGCCGTCCTTCATCGCCGCGATGACGTTCAGGTCCATGCCGGCGGCGAAGTCCTTTTTGCCGCTGGTGACGACGATACCCTTCACCGCCTCGTCGGCGAGCGCGTCGTCGATCAGCGCGCCCAGTTCGGCCGCGCCGTCCAGCGACAGCACGTTCATCGATTTGCCCGGCACGTCCCAGGTGATGATGGCGACGCCGTCGGCGTCCTTCCGCATGGTGAAATCGGTCATTCCGCGTCTCCCTGTTTCGGGTAGGGGGTGCCGTCGAGACGGGTATACCCCTTGGGCGTCGCCAGCAGGTCGAGGCCCGGATAATGGCAGATATTGTCGGGATTCCGGCTGCCCACGATCAGATAGGTCGCGGGTCGGTCGGTGTGGTTGGTCAGGCAATGGGCGACGGGCGTGCCGGCCTTCCAGCAGCAGGCGTCGCCGGGACCGATGATGGTGGCCGTCCCGTCCTCATGCACGGTGATCTCGCCCGAGAGCATATAGAGGAACTCGTCCTCGTGCTCTTCCCAATGCGGCTGGCTGGACTGGCCGCCGGGATGCAGGGTTTCCAGCGCGGCGCCGAATTGCGTCAGCCCGCCGGCCTCGGTCAGGTGGCGATAGGACAGGTTGCCGGCGCCGAGGTTGTAGGGCGCCGGATAGGTCGAGACGGCATCGGTTTCGGCGACGCTGTCCTTGCGCAGGATCGCCATCACACCCGCTCGATGATGGTGGCCGCGCCCATGCCCGAGGCGATGCAGAGCGTGGCGAGGCCCACGGTCTTGTCCTGCCGTTCCAATTCGTCGAGCAGGGTGCCGATGATGATGGCGCCCGTCGCGCCCAGCGGATGGCCCAGCGCGATGGCGCCGCCGTTCACGTTGACCACGGCGGGATCGACCTGGAACGCCTGCATGAAGCGCAGGACGACCGCGGCGAAGGCCTCGTTCACCTCGAAGAGGTCGATGTCGCCGATCGCCATCCCGGCCTCGCGCAGGATCTTTTCCGTCACCGGCACCGGGCCGGTCAGCATGATGGTCGGATCGGTGCCGATCTTGGCGGTGGCGCGGATGCGGGCGCGGGGCTTCAGCCCATGCGCCTTGCCGAATTCCGCATTGCCGATCAGCACCGCGGCGGCGCCGTCGACGATGCCCGAGCTGTTGCCGGCGTGGTGGATGTGCTCGATGCGCTCCAGATGCGGGTATTTCAGCATCGCCACCTTGTCGAAGCCGGGCATGCTTTCGCCCATTTCCTTGAAGCTGGCCTTCAGCTTGGCAAGATCCTCCAGCGTGGTGCCCGGCCGCATGTATTCGTCGCGGTCGAGGATGGTCAGGCCGTTCTGGTCCCGGACCGGCACGATGGATCGGGCGAAGCGGTTCTCGGCCCAGGCGGCGGCGGCGCGGCGCTGGCTCTCGACGGCCAGGCTGTCGGCCTCTTCGCGCGAAAAGCCGTATTCGGTGGCGATGATGTCGGCGCTGATGCCTTGCGGCACGAAATAGGTCTTGAAGGTCAGGCTGGGGTCCACGGCGATGGCGGCGCCGTCGCTGCCCATGGCGACGCGGCCCATCATCTCGACGCCGCCGGCGATATAGGCCTGGCCGGCGCCGCCCTTGACTTGGTTCGCGGCCAGGTTCACCGCCTCCATGCCCGAGGCGCAGAAGCGGTTGATGGCCAGGCCGGGGATCGACTCGTCCAGGTCGGATTCCAGCACCGCCGAGCGGGCGAGGCAGCCGCCCTGTTCCTTGACCTGGGTGACGTTGCCCCAGATCACGTCCTCGACGGCATGACCTTCGAGCCCGTTGCGCTCCTTGACGGCATTCAGCAGCCGGGCGGACAGCGCGACCGACGTGACCTCGTGCAGGCTGCCGTCCGGGCGGCCCTTGCCGCGCGGGGTGCGGGCGGCGTCGTAGATATAGGCTTCGGTCATGCGTCCTCCTTCGCGGCCCGGTCCGCGGGATTGCCGGGCATCAGGTCATAGGGGTGTTTCCAGCCGGGCAGCGCCGCGATGCGCGCGAGCCAGGCGTCGATATGGGGCCATCCGGCGCGGTCGAAACCGAAAGGCTCGGGGTAGAACAGGTAGCTGCAACAGGACAGATCGGCGATGCTGGGCGTGTCGGCCGCCAGCCAGTCGCGGCCGGCAAGCTGATTCTCCAGGGTATTCAGCGCCGCCTTGCAGCGTCCCTGCATCCAGCCGATCACCTCGGCCGGGCGCTTGTCGGGCGGCAGGAAGTTCATCAGGAAACGCAAGGCGCCGAATTGCGCCGAGCCCTTGTGATTGTCCCAGAACAGCCAACGCAGAATCTCGTCCCGTTCGCCCTCGGCGAAGCGGCCGGTCTTCTCGGCCAGGTGCAGCAGAATGACGCCGGATTGCGTCAGCCTGCGGCCGTCCTCGACGAAGACAGGCGCCTCAGCCATCTCGTTCAGCGCCTGATATTCCGGGCTGCGCGTGGCGCCGCCGAAGAAATCCACGAAGACCGGCTGCCAGCGATAGCCGGTCAGCTGCATCATGAGCGCCACCTTGTAGGAGTGGCCGGATTCTCCGAAACAATGAAGCTGGGCGGTCATCTGGGCTTCCTTTTCTGCGCGGGACCGGCTGTTGGACAGTTGGGAATGGGTATTTCTGAAACGGAAAGCGCGTTAGCTGGTTCTTAATCTTCCTGCGCTATTCCTGATTTCGCGGTACAGGCTGGGGAGCCGATGACCGCAAACGGAAAGAGCGCCCCGGACTCCCGGTCCTGCCTGTCCCTCGGCACGACCCGGGGTGCGGGGCGCCGCATCGATCTTTCCGTTTTTCAAATACCCATGCAGCCTTGCCTCCTGGCGCTACCGCCACCGATTTCAGAACCGCGCCGCATCCAGCGCCATCACCGGCTCGGCGCCCGAACGGATGCGGGCGAGATGCATCGCGGTCGCCGGCAGCTGCCGCGCCATGTAATAGCGCCCCGTCGCCAGCTTGGTCTCGTGGAACGTGGCGTCCTGCGTGCCTTCCCCCAGCGCCTTGCGCGCGGCGGCGGCCATGCGCAGCCACATCAGTCCCAGCGCCACATGGCCGAACAGATGCATGAAGTCGTAGGAGCCGGCCAGCGCCGCGTTCGGGTTCTTCATGCCTTGCTCCATGAAGAACATCGCCGCCGATTGCAGGTCCTTCGAGGCTGCCTTCAACGGCTCGCAGAACCGGGCCTGCAGCAACTCGTCGGCTTCCTGCACCTTGATCTCGGATTTCACCATCTCGAAGAAGGCCATGATCGGCTTGCCGCCCTCGGCCGCCAGCTTGCGGCCGACCAGGTCGAGCGCCTGCACGCCGTTCGCGCCCTCGTAGATCATGGTGATGCGCGCGTCGCGGACGAATTGCGACATGCCCTGTTCCTCGATGTAGCCGTGACCGCCGAAGACCTGCTGCGCCTGCACCGCCGAGTCGAAGCCCTTGTCGGTCAGGAAGCCCTTGATCACCGGCGTCAGCAGCGACACGAGGTCGTGGGCCTGCCGGTCGTCGGCCAGCTTCGCGCGGTCGATCAGATGCGCGCCCCAGAAGGCCAGCGCCCGGGCGCCTTCGAGAAAGCTCTTCTGGTCCATCAGGTTGCGGCGGATGTCGGGATGCACGATCAGCGGGTCGGCCGGGCCCGACGGGTTCTCGTCCCCGGTCACCGCCCGGCCCTGCAGCCGGTCGCGGGCATAGGCGGCGGCGTTCTGATAGGCGGCCTCGGCGACGGAATAGCCTTGCAGGCCGACGCCGATGCGGGCCTCGTTCATCATGGTGAACATGGCGCGCATGCCCTTGTGCAGCTCGCCCAGCAGCCAGCCCTGGGCGCCGTCGTAGTTCATCACGCAGGTCGCGTTGCCGTGGATGCCCATCTTCTCTTCGATGTTGCCGACCGAGACGGCGTTGCGCTCGCCCAGGGTCCCGTCCGCGTTCACCAGGAACTTCGGCACGATGAAAAGCGAGATGCCGCGCGTGCCCTCGCCGCCGCCGGGCGCCTTGGCGAGGACCAGGTGGACGACGTTTTCCGCCATGTCGTGGTCGCCGGCCGAGATGAAGATCTTCTGCCCGGTGATGCGGTAGCTGCCGTCCTCCTGCGGCTCGGCCTTGGTGCGCAAAAGCCCGAGGTCGGTGCCGGCATGGGGCTCGGTCAGGTTCATGGTGCCGGTCCATTCGCAGCTGACCATCTTCGGCAGATAGGTGGCCTTCTGGTCGTCGCTGCCATGGGCGTGGATCGCCGAATAGGCGCCATGGGTCAGGCCCTGATACATGGTGAAGGCCATGTTCGCAGCCGAGAACATCTCGCCCGCCGCGAGGCCGATCACATAGGGCATGCCCTGGCCGCCATATTCCGGATCGCAGTCGAGCGCGGTCCAGCCGCCCTCGCGCATCTGCTCGAAACCGGCGCGGAAACCGTCGGGCGTGCGGACGACGCCGTTCTCCAGCCGGCAGCCCTGGCGGTCGCCGACCGGGTTCAGCGGCGCCAGCACCTCGGCGGCCAGCTTGCCGGCGGCGTCCAGCACGGCTTCGGTGAATGCGCGGTCCAGATCGCCATGGCCGGGAAGGTCCTGCTTCGAGATCTCCAGCACGTCGTGCAGGACGAATTGCATGTCGCGGACGGGGGCGGCGTAGGTGGTCATCGGTCCTCCCAAGGTTGGCGCGGGCTCAGGCGCCGGATTTCAGTGTCTGCAGCCAGGCCTCGCCGTCGGCGATCTGTTCCCGCAATTCGGCGATGGCGGTGCCCAGCTCCTGGTGCTGGCGTTCCATGTCGGCCAGCCGCTCGCGGGCGGTGCTGATCGTGGCTTCGGTCTGGGTGATGTTGCGTTCGGCCGGATCGTAGAGTTCCAGCAGCTGCCGGATCTGTTCCAGCGAGAAGCCGAAGCGCTTGCCGCGCAGGATCAGCTTCAGCCGGGCGCGATCCGTGCGGCCATAGAGCCGGTGCTGACCGCGGCGCAGGGGAAACAGCAGTTCGCGCGCCTCGTAGAAGCGCAGCGTGCGGGGCGTCACCTCGAAGGCGTCGCACATCTGGCGGATGGTCATCAAGTCGTCGCCCATGCCGATCCTCCTTTGCCAAGCCGGTCGCCTTCGGGGTATATAGGCGCCGGTTGACGCGCACGTAAGGCGGGACGTGGCGTCAGCGCCCCGGCTGCCGCCGGGTCAGTCCCGCTGCGGCTCGGCCCCGGTCTCGCCCGCCGCCTCCATCCGGGCCAGCAGCGACTCGGTGTCGTTGCGCAGCGCCAGCAGGTCGTTCATCGCCGTGTCCAGTTCCTCGCGCTGCTGGGCCAGGACCTCGAGCTGGCGGTCGGCCAGGCCGATCCAGACCCGGTATTGCTCGCGCGTGCCCTTCTCGCCGTAGATCAGCAGCCATTGCCGGATGTCCTCGAGCGAGAAGCCGAAGCGGCGGCCGCGCAGGATCAGCTTCATCCGGGCGATCTCGCGCGGGCCGTAGAAGCGCGAGCGGCCTTCCTTGCGCGGGCTCAGCAGCTCGATATACTCATAATAGCGCAGCGTGCGCGGGGTCACGTCGAAACGCGCGCACATTTCCTTGAAGCCAATGTATTCGTTATCGGTCATGCGAGGGGCCCCGATGCTTTGGCCGGCAGGAAGAGCCTATCGCGCCGCCCGTGCAAACTCAACCTTTGGTCGCCGGGCTTGCCAGGCCGGCAGGCGCTGCTACCATCCCTGCCAGCCAGCAGAGGACAGCCAGTGCCCATGACCGAACCATCGCCGCAAGAACTGGCCGAGCAGCGCCAGCGCATCGCGCGCCAGTTCATCGAGGTGATCCCGCATGCCCGCGCGCTGGGGATGCGCTTTCTGACGCTTTCCGAAGAGGCGACCGAGATTTCCCTGCCCTGGCGCGAGGACCTGGTGGGCGACCCGCGCAGCGGGGTGATCCACGGCGGCGTGATCTCGGCGCTGATGGATACCTGCTGCGGAGCGGCGGTGATGGCGCATCCGGCGGGCGCGCGCTCGACCGCGACCATCGACCTGCGCATCGACTACATGCGCCCGGCGACGCCCGGCCAGGCGATCCGCGCCCGGGCCAGCTGCTATCACGTCACCCGCTCGGTCGCCTTCGTGCGGGCGATGGCGATGGACGACGACGAAACCCGCCCCGTGGCCACCGCCACCGGCGCCTTCACCATAGAGCGCTGAGATGGCCGGCCGCAACGAACCGGTGGCCGCGATCAAGTCGCGCCGCAACAACGCCTTGAACGCCCTGGTCGCCGGCGTGCCCTATGTCCGCTGGCTGGGCATTTCCTTCGACCGCCGCGGAGACGAGCTGACCGCCGTGCTGCCCTTCGACGAGAAGCTGATTGGCAATCCGATGCTGCCGGCGATCCACGGCGGCGTCACCGCCGCCTTCCTGGAGGTGACCGCCATCGTCGAGCTGACCTGGACCGCGATCTGGGAGGACATGGAGCAGGGCCGCATCGCCCCGGACGCCGCGGTGCCCGACAGCATGCCGCGGCTGCCCAAGACCATCGACTTCACCGTGGATTACCTGCGCTCGGGCCTGCCGCGGGACGCTTATGCGCGGGCGCGGGTGGTGCGCTCGGGGCGGCGCTATGCCAGCGTGCAGGTCGAGGCCTGGCAGGACCAGCGGCAACGGCTTTTCGCCCAGGCCACCGGGCATTTCATGATGCCGCAGGAGGGCTGAGCCGGCCGGGGCAGGGGGGTGCGGGCGATGCGATCCGAGGGGACGGATCGGGCGCCGGATGTCTTAATCGTCACCGGGGGTGTCGCAATTGAAGCATGATACGCCGTTTCCTGGACTAGGATCGGGCCTGCGGCCCACGGTTTTGGCGGGGGTTGAGGCGCGCGGGCGCAACCGCGCGTTCCAGATCATCAAGGAGGAGAGATCGCATGAGCAACAGAGGCGTCGTCTACATCGGCCCTGGCAAGGTCGAGGTCCAGAACATCGCGGACCCGAAGCTGCAATCCCCCGACGGGCGCAAGATCGAGCATGGCGTGATCCTGAAGGTGGTCTCGACCAACATCTGCGGCTCGGACCAGCACATGGTGCGCGGCCGCACCACCGCCGAACCGGGCCTGGTGCTGGGCCATGAGATCACCGGCGAGGTGATCGAGAAGGGCGCCGATGTCGAGATGCTGGACATCGGCGACATCGTCTCGGTTCCGTTCAACGTCGCCTGCGGCCGCTGCCGCTGCTGCCGTGAAGGCGATACCGGCGTCTGCCTGACGGTGAACCCGGCCCGCGCCGGCGGCGCCTATGGCTATGTCGACATGGGCGGCTGGATCGGCGGTCAGGCGCGCTACGTCATGGTGCCCTATGCCGATTTCAACCTGCTGAAATTCCCGGACCGCGACCGCGCCCTGTCCAAGATCCGCGACCTGACCATGCTGTCGGACATCCTGCCCACCGGCTTCCACGGTGCGGTCAAGGCCGGCGTCGGCGTCGGCTCGACCGTCTATGTCGCGGGGGCCGGCCCGGTGGGCTTGGCGGCTGCCGCCTCGGCCCGCATCCTGGGCGCGGCCGTGGTGATGATCGGCGACTTCAACAAGGAACGCCTTGAGCACGCCCGCAAGGTCGGCTTCGAGCCGGTGGATCTGTCGAAATCCGACCGTCTGGGCGACATGATCGCCGAGATCACCGGCACGCCCGAGGTCGATTCGGCCATCGACGCCGTGGGCTTCGAGGCGCGCGGCCATTCCGGCGGCGAACAGCCGGCCATCGTGCTGAACCAGATGATGGAGATCACCCGCGCCGCCGGCCAGATCGGCATCCCCGGGCTTTACGTCACCGAGGATCCGGGCGCGGTCGACAGTGCCGCCAAGCAGGGCAGCCTGTCGATGCGCTTCGGCCTGGGCTGGGCCAAGGCGCAGTCGCTGCACACCGGCCAGACGCCGGTGCTGAAGTACAACCGCCAGCTCATGCAGGCGATCCTGCACGACCGGCTGCCGATCGCCGACATCGTGAACGCGACCATCATCCCGCTGGACGAGGCCGTCGCCGGCTACGAAAGCTTCGACCACGGCGTCGCCAAGAAGTTCGTGCTGGACCCGCATGGCAGCCTGGCGGCCTGATCGCCGCACCGGCATTGGCCGAAACGAAGAACTCCCCGCCAAGGCGGGGAGTTTGCTTTTTGCGGATCGTGATCGTCGGTGCGGCGGGGGCCGGTGCGGCGCCGGGCCGCGGCCCGCGATCAGCTTTCGTTGACGATCTGCTCGCGGGCGATGCCGCGCAGTTCGATCATCTTGGCGCGGATCGCCTCGGCCTCGACCTTGCCCGACAGATCGGCCGAGAGCTTGCGGAACACGTCCTCGTCGCCCGGCTCGTCGAAATCGGAACTGACGATGGTCAGCGCATAGGCGCGGGCGTCGTCGCCGGTCTTGCCCAGCAGCGCCGCCGCCCATTCGCCCAGCAGGCGGTTGCGTCGCGCCTCGGCCTTGAAGTTCAGCTCTTCGTCATGGGCGAATTTCGCCTCGTAAGCGCGTTCGCGGTCGTCAAAAGTCGTCATGGCGGCCTCTGCTTGGGTTTTCCAAAGGGTATGATGCGGAACCGGCCGCATCGCAAGCCCGTATTGCCCCCGGCCCCGTTTCTGGCCTATAGCGCGTTAAAGTTTGTCACCTTGCGGACGGGAGAAGCGCAGCATGGCACCAAGGCGCAAGAAAATCTACGAAGGCAAGGCCAAGATCCTGTACGAGGGCACCGAGCCGGGCACGCTGATCCAGTATTTCAAGGACGACGCCACCGCCTTCAACGCCCAGAAGAAGGCGACCATCGAGGGCAAGGGCGTGTTGAACAACCGCCTGTCCGAGTTCTTCATGTCGGGGCTGACCAATATCGGCGTGCCGAACCACTTCATCCGCCGCATCAACATGCGCGAGCAGCTGGTGCGCCAGGTCGAGATCATTCCGCTGGAAGTGATCGTGCGCAACTTCGCCGCCGGTTCCATCGCCAAGCGGCTAGGCATGGAGGAGGGCACGCCCCTGCCGCGCCCGATCGTCGAATACAGCTTCAAGAACGACGAGCTGGGCGACCCCTTCGTCAGCGAGGAATACGTCATCGCCTTCGGCTGGGCCAGCCAGCAGGACCTGGACGACATCGTCAGCCTGGCGCTGCGGGTGAACGATTTCCTGTCGGGGGTGTTCTTCGGCGTCGGCATCAAGCTGATCGACTTCAAGATCGAGATCGGCCGGATCTGGGACGGCGATTTCATGCGCCTGATCGTCGCCGACGAGATCAGCCCGGACAGCTGCCGGCTGTGGGACGTCAAGACCGGCCAGAAGCTGGACAAGGACGTGTTCCGCCGCGACCTGGGCAGCCTGACCGACGCCTATACCGAGGTGGCGCGCCGGCTGGGGCTGATGCCCGCCAACACCACCTCGCTTTCCAAGCCCACGCTGATCAACTGAAGGACCGCCCCCATGACCGCCCCGCTGAAAGCCCGTGTCACCATCATGCTGAAGGACGGGGTCCTGGACCCGCAGGGCGAGGCGATCCGGCATGCGCTGGGGGGGCTGGGCTTTGCCGGCGTCTCGGGCGTGCGGCAGGGCAAGGTGATCGAGCTGGACCTGGCGCCGGAGCTGTCGGGCGATGCCGAGGCGGCGAAGGCCGAGGTCGCGCGCATGTGCGAGGGGCTGCTCGCCAATACCGTGATCGAGAAATACGCGGTCGAGATCCTCTGATCCGCCGCGCCGGGGGCTTCGCGCCCCCGGACCCCCGCGGAGTATTGGAAGAACGAAGAAAGCCGGGCGCTGTCGGGAGGACATGCCGGTGATCGACAAGCTTGAGATGTTCATGGCCCTGGCGCGCGAGCGGCATTTCGGCCGCGCCGCCGAATCGCTGGGCATCACCCAGCCGACGCTGTCCTCGGCCATGCGCTCGCTGGAGGAGCAATTGGGGGTGCAGCTGGTGCGCCGCGGCTCGCGCTTCCAGGGGCTGACGCCCGAGGGCGAGCGGGTGCTGGGCTGGGCCCGGCGCATCGTCGGCGATGCCCGCGCCATGCAGGCCGAGATGCAGGCCAGCCGCAAGGGCGTCTCGGGCCGGCTGCGCCTGGGGGTGATCCCGACCGCCATGCCGCGCATCGCCGAGCTGACCGGGCCGTTCCTGAAGCGCCATCCCAGTGCCGGGGTCTCGATCCTGTCGCGCAGCTCGGACGAGATCCGTGACCAGATCGAGGCGCTGGAGCTGGACGTGGGCGTCACCTATCTGGACAGCGAGCCGCTGGGCCGGGTGCAGAGCGTGCCGCTGTACCGCGAGACCTATTGCCTGATCGACCGCACCGAACAGGCCGAGCCGGCCGACTGGGCCGAGGCCGCGACCCGGCCGCTGTGCCTGCTGACCCCGGACATGCAGAACCGCCGCATCGTCACCCGCCACCTGCTGGAGGCGGGCGCGGATGCGATGCCGCGAGTCGAGTCGACCTCGATGCTGGCGATCCTGGCGCATGTCGCGACCGGCGACTGGGCCGCGATCCTGCCGCGGGCGCTGGCGCGCGGCCTGCCGCTGCCCGAAGGTGTGCAGGCGCGCGACCTGGAGGGCGATGGCCATATGGTCGGGCTGGTCGTCGCCGGACGCGAACCGCATCCGCCGCTGGTCGAGGCGCTGCTGCGGCTGGTGGGCCGGAACCAGCCCGGAGCGGGCGGTCGCGAAGCGGGAAATGCGCCGGCCATCGATTGATGTTTTCAATCAACGGACGACATATCACGATTGCCTTGGCTATCGACGGGCCGTAATCTGGTCAAAACATGAGAGCCCGGATCGACCTAGCCATGACCTTACCAGCCACCGATGCTGATCTTCTTCTGCGCCTTGATGAGATCATCGCCGCACACAAGGGGCGGGAGGGGCCGCTGCTGCCCATCCTGCACGACCTGCAGGCGGAATGGGGTCATGTGCCCGAGGCCGCCGAACCGGTGATCGCGGCCGCCCTGGGCCTGACCCGGGCCGAGGTGCATGGCGTCGTCAGCTTCTATCACGATTTCCGCGACCATCCCCATGGCCGGCACGTGCTGCGGCTGTGCCGGGCCGAGGCCTGCCAGTCGATGGGGGCCGACGAACTGGCCGACAAGGTCCGCGCCGCGCTGGGGCTGGACTGGCACGAGACCACGCCCGACGGGCGGCTGACGCTGGAGCCGGTGTTCTGCCTGGGGCTTTGCGCCTGCGCGCCCTCGGCGCAGATGGGCGAGACGCTGGTCGGCCGGGTGACGCTGGACAAGGTGCAGAAACTGGTCGCGGAGGCGGGCGCATGAGGGTCTGGGTTCCTTTGGACGCGGCCGCGAAGGCTTTGGGCGCCGACGCGGTGGCCGAGGCGCTGGCGCGCGATTTCACCGTCACCCGCAACGGCACCCGCGGCATGGTCTGGCTTGAGCCTCTGGTCGAGGTCGAGCGCGACGGCGTGCGTTACGGTTACGGCCCGGTCGAGCCGGGCGACGTGGCCGGGCTGGTCGAGGCGATCCGCAGCCGCGCCGATCATCCGCTGGCCTTGGGGCCGGTCGAGGAACTGCCCTGGATGAAGGGGCAGATGCGGCTGACCTTTGCCCGCGTCGGCGTCATCGACCCGTTCTCGGTCGAGGAATACGAGGCGCATGGCGGTTTGGCCGGTTTGCGCCGCGCCATCGAGATGGGTCCCGAGAAGATCGTCGAGGAAGTCACCGAATCGGGCCTGCGCGGCCGCGGCGGCGCCGGTTTTCCGACCGGCATCAAGTGGAAGACGGTGGCGGGCGCCAAGGCCGTGCGCAAATACATCGTCTGCAACGCCGACGAGGGCGACTCGGGCAGTTTCGCCGACCGCATGCTGATGGAAGGCGATCCGCTGACCCTGATCGAGGGCATGGCCATCGCCGGCATCGGCGTCGGCGCCGTGCAGGGCTATGTCTATATCCGCAGCGAATATCCCGATTCGATCCGCAACATGGAGATCGCGATCGAGCGTGCGCGGCGGGCCGGCATCCTGGGCGATTCCGTTCTGGGCTCGGGCCATGCCTATGACATGGAGGTGCGGACCGGTGCCGGCGCCTATGTCTGCGGCGAGGAAACCAGCCTGCTGAACAGCCTGGAGGGCAAGCGCGGGGTGGTGCGCGCCAAGCCGCCGATCCCGGCGCTGGAGGGTTTCCTGGGCCGGCCGACGGTGGTGAACAACGTGATCTCGCTGGCTTCGGTGCCGTGGATCCTGACCCATGGCGGCGCGGAGTATGCCAAGCTCGGCATCGGCCGCTCCAAGGGCACGATCCCGATCCAGATCGCCGGGAACGTGAAATACGGCGGGCTCTACGAAGCTGCCTTCGGCATGAGCCTGCGCGAGATCATCGAGGACATCGGCGGCGGCACCGCCTCGGGCCGGCCGGTCAAGGCGGCGCAGGTCGGCGGGCCGCTGGGCGCCTATGTGCCGCATTGGAACTTCGACGTGCCCTTCGGCTACGAGGAGCTGGGCAACAAGGACGCGCTTCTGGGCCATGCCGGCATCACCGTCTTTGACGACACCGCCGACATGCTGAAGCTGGCGCGCTTCGCCATGGAGTTCTGCGCCGTCGAAAGCTGCGGCAAGTGCACGCCCTGCCGCATCGGTTCGATCCGGGGCGTCGAGACCATCGACCGTATCGCCGCCGGCGACGACGCGGATGGCATCCCCATCCTGAAGGACCTGTGCAACACCATGAAATGGGGCTCGCTTTGCGCGCTGGGGGGCTTTGCGCCCTTCCCGGTGATGTCGGCGCTGACCCATTTCCCTGACGATTTCAGCGGGCGCGGCGACCAGCGCCCCGGCACTAAATATCGGGAGGCCGCAGAATGAAAGACTTCATCATCCCCGACCGCGACATGGGAACCCCCGCGGTCAAGTCCGACGTGACCGTGAACCTGCTGGTGGACGGCATCCCGGTCAGCGTGCCGGCCGGCACCAGCGTCATGCGCGCCGCCGCCGTGGCCGGGATCTCGGTGCCGAAGCTTTGCGCCACCGACCACGTCAGCGCCTTCGGGTCCTGCCGGCTGTGCGTCGTGCAGATCGAGGGCATGCGCGGCACCCCCGCCTCCTGCACCACCCCGGTCTTCGAGGGCATGGTGGTCCATACCCAGACCGAGGAAGTGGCGCAGATCCGCAAGGGGGTGATGGAGCTTTACATCTCGGACCACCCGCTGGACTGCCTGACCTGCGCCGCCAACGGCGATTGCGAATTGCAGGACATGGCCGGCGCCGTCGGCCTGCGCGAGGTGCGCTTCGATCCGGGCGCGAACCATTTCGCCAAGCGCACGGCCGAGGGGCCGAACCCGGAATACCGGCCCAAGGACCAGTCGAACCCCTATTTCACCTTCGACCCGGCGAAATGCATCGTCTGCTCGCGCTGCGTGCGGGCCTGCGAAGAGGTGCAGGGCACCTTCGCCCTGACCATCGAGAGCCGTGGCTTCGACAGCCGGGTTTCGGCGGGCCTGGCCTCGGACAGCTTCCTCAGCTCGGATTGCGTCAGCTGCGGCGCCTGCGTGCAGGTCTGCCCGACCGCGACGCTGATCGAGAACAAGGTGATCGAGATCGGCACCCCCGAGCATATTGTCAAGACCACCTGCGCCTATTGCGGCGTCGGCTGCTCCTTCGACGTGCATATGCGCGGCGAGGAAGTGGTGCGCATGGTGCCCTCCAAGGACGGCAAGGCGAACCACGGCCACAGCTGCGTCAAGGGCCGCTTCGCCTGGGGCTATGCCACGCACCAGGAACGCAAGCTGGAGCCGATGATCCGCGAGAAGATCACCGATCCCTGGCAGGTGGTCAGCTGGGACGAGGCGCTGGACTTTGCCGCCAACCGGCTGCGCGCCACCCAGGCCGATCACGGGCGCGATTCCATCGGCGTCATCACCTCGTCGCGCTGCACCAACGAGGAAACCTATCTGGTGCAGAAGCTGGCGCGGGCGGTGTTCCACAACAACAACACCGACACCTGCGCCCGGGTCTGCCATTCGCCGACCGGCTATGGGCTGAAGACCGCCTTCGGCACCTCGGCCGGCACGCATGACTTCGATTCGGTCGATGACACCGACCTGGCGCTGGTCATCGGCGCCAACCCGACCGACGCGCATCCGGTCTTCGGTTCGCGGCTGCGCAAGCGGCTGCGCGAGGGGGCGTCGCTGATCGTCGTCGACCCGCGCGAGATCGACCTGCTGAAGACCCCGCATATGGGCGACAGCCTGCACCTGCCGCTGCGCCCGGGCACCAACGTCGCCGTGGTCACCGCGCTGGCGCATGTGATCGTGGCCGAGAAGCTTTACGACGAGGCCTTCATCCGCGAGCGCTGCGACTGGGACGAATTCCTGGACTATGCGGAATTCGTGCTGGACCCCAAACATTCGCCGGAAGAGGTCGAGAAGCTCAGCAAGGTTCCGGCCGATCTGATCCGCCGCGCTGCACGCGCCTATGCCGCCGCGCCCCGCGCCAGCATCTATTACGGGCTGGGCGTGACCGAACATTCGCAGGGCTCGACCACGGTCATGGCCATCGCCAACCTGGCGATGATGTGCGGCAATATCGGCAAGCCCGGCACCGGCGTGAACCCGCTGCGCGGCCAGAACAACGTCCAGGGCTCCTGCGACATGGGCTCGTTCCCGAACGAATACCCGGGCTATCGTCATGTCTCGGACCCCGAGGCGCGGGCGATCTATGAAAAGGTCTGGGGGGTGGAACTTTCGCCCGAACCGGGCCTGCGCATCCCGAACATGTTTGACGAGGCGCTGGCCGGCCGCTTCCGCGGTCTCTACTGCCAGGGCGAGGACATCGTGCAGTCCGACCCCGACACCCGCCATGTCACCAGCGCGCTGTCGGCCATGGACATCGTCATCGTCCACGACCTGTTCCTGAACGAGACCGCCAACTACGCCCATGTCTTCCTGCCGGGCTCTTCCTTCCTGGAAAAGGACGGCACCTTCACCAATGCCGAGCGCCGCATCAACCTGGTGAACCGGGCGATGACGCCGAAGAACGGCTACGAGGACTGGGAAATCACCCAGATGCTGGCCAACCGCATGGGCGGCAACTGGAGCTATCGGCACCCGCGCGAGATCATGGCCGAGATCGCCCTGACCACGCCCAGCTTCGCCGGCGTCTCGTTCGAGCTGCTCGAACGCGAGGGTTCGGTGCAATGGCCCTGCAACGAAAAGGCGCCGCTGGGCACGCCGGTGATGCATATCGACGGCTTCGTGCGCGGCAAGGGCAAGTTCATCCACACCGAATATGTCGCCACCGAGGAACGCACCGGCGCCCGCTTCCCGCTGCTGCTGACCACCGGGCGGATCCTGTCGCAATACAACGTGGGCGCGCAAACCCGGCGCACCGACAACGTCGCCTGGCACCCCGAGGATATCCTGGAGATCCATCCCTCGGATGCCGAAAACCGCGGCGTGCGCGAGGGCGACTGGGTGCGGGTGGCCTCGCGCTCGGGCGATACCAGTTTGCGCGCGCATATCACCGAACGGGTGGCGCCGGGGGTGGTCTATACCACCTTCCACCACCCGACGACGCAAGCCAACGTGGTGACCACCGACAATTCCGACTGGGCGACCAACTGTCCGGAATTCAAGGTGACGGCCGTGCAGGTCAGCCCCTCGAACGGCCCGTCGGATTGGCAGGAGGAGTATCGCACCCACTCCGAACTGTCGCGCCGCATCCTGCCGCACGCCGCCGAGTGAGGCCATGCGCGACGGCAGGACCGGCGTGATGCGCTGGCAGGACGGGACGTGGCAGCACGTGGCGCCCGCGCCTGCGCCGCAGGAAATGCCGGTCGCCATCGTCATCGACGGCATGTCCCAGGCCGTGCTGATGGCGACGCCGCACGACCTGCGCGACTTCGCCCTGGGCTTCGCGCTGACCGAAGGGCTGATCGCCGCCCCCGAGGATATCGAGGGTTTCGAGGAGGCCGAGGTCGAAGCCGGCGGTTTCGCGGCGCGCGAGGCGCGGCTTTGGCTGCGTCCCGGCCTTGCCGCCGGTCTGGCCGAGCGTCGGCGCTCGATGGTCGGCCCGGTCGGCTGCGGGCTTTGCGGCGTGGACAGCATCGCCGCCGCGCTGCCGCAGGTCGTCGCGGTCGCCTCCGAATGGACCATGCCGCCCGCCGATGTGGGCCGGGCCATGGCCGCTCTGGCTGCCGGCCAGCACCTGCGCCGCGACACGCCCGCGATCCACGGCGCCGCCTTCTGGGACGGCGGCGCGGCGCTGGTGCGCGAGGATGTCGGCCGGCACAATGCGCTGGACAAGCTTGCCGGGGCGCTGTCGGCGCAGGGCCGCGACGCCGGGCAGGGCGCCATCGTCATGTCCTCGCGCCTGTCCGTCGACCTGGTGCAGAAATGCGCCCGCATCGGCGCCCCGGTGCTGATCGGCGCCTCGGCCCCGACCGGCCTGGCGCTGCAATGGGCCGCGCGCGCCGGCATCACCCTGATCGCCCGCGCGCGCGGCGACAGTTTCGACCTTTACACCCACCCACGTCGCATCGCCGGAACCTGAACATGCATTACGACACGATGAAGCTGATCCACATGGCCAAGCAGATGGCCGATTTCTTTCGCAACCAGCCCGACCGGCCGGCGGCCGAGGCGGTGGCGGCCCATATCAACGACAACTGGTCGCCGCAGATGCGCAGCGATTTCGTGGCCCTGATCCGCTCGGGCGCCGAGGCGGACCCCATCGTGCGCGACGCCGCCGACCTGGTGCGGCTGACCGCGGCCGCCTGACGCTGCTGCAGGGGCGCGCGGCTGCCGCGGGCGGCGCGGGCTTCTGCCCAAGGCCGGCGTTTTGCCCCTGCCTTGCGTCCGGGCGCCGTGCTAGCGTGGCGCCATGTCACAGCTTCCTTCCCGACAAGAGATTCTCGACTGGGTCAACGCCCATCCCGATGCCACCGCCAAGCGCGACATCGCCAAGGCTTTCGGCATCAAGGGCGCCGCCCGGATCGAGCTGAAACGCCTTCTCAAGGAACTGGAGGGCGAGGGCCTGCTGGAACGCCGGCGCCGCCATTACCACGATGCCGAGCGGCTGCCGCCGGTGACGGTGCTGCAGCTGCTGCCGCCCGACCGCGACGGCGACGTCTTTGCCCGCCCGCTGGAGTGGCAGGGCGAGGCGCCGATGCCGCGCATCCTCTACGCGGCGCTGAAATCCGATCCGGCCCTGGGCCCGGGCGAGCGCATCCTGGCCCGGCTGATCGAGACCCGGGGCGAGGATCACGACTATCAGGCCCGGCTGATCCGCCGCATCGGCACCGTCAGCCACAAGATCGTCGGCATCTATCGCGCCAGCACCGGCGGGCCCGAGGCCGGCGGCCGCATCCTGCCCATCGACAAGGGCCAGGACAAGGAATGGCAGGTGCCCGCCCGCGAGGCGCATGGCGCCCAGAACGGCGAGTTGGTCGAGGCTGAACAGATCGGCCCGCGCGGCCGCATCGGCCTGCCCGTGGCCCGGGTGGTCGAGCGGCTGGGCGATCCCTCGGCGCCCCGGGCGGTCAGCCTGATCGCCATCCACCAGCACGGCATCCCCGACGATTTCCCCGACGACGCCATGGCCGAGGCCGATGCGGCCCGACCGGCGGCCCCGGCGGGGCGCGAGGACCTGCGCCACCTGCCGCTGGTGACCATCGACCCCTCGGACGCCCGCGACCGCGACGATGCGGTGGCGGCGGCGATCCTCGACGACGGCGGCGCCGAGATCTGGGTCGCCATCGCCGATGTCGCCCATTACGTCCGCCCCGGCTCGGCCCTGGACCGCGAGGCGCGGCGGCGCGGCAATTCCACCTATTTCCCCGACCGCGTGGTGCCGATGCTGCCGGACATCCTGTCCGGCGACCTCTGTTCGCTGCACCAGGGCGTGGACCGGCCGGTGATCGCGGTCAGGATGCGGCTGGACGCCCAGGGCAACAAGACCGGGCACAGCTTCCACCGCGCCATGATCCATTCCGCCGCCAGCCTGGCCTATGAACAGGCCCAGGCCGCCGCGGACGGCAATCCCGACGACCAGACCGCGCCCCTGGTCGAAAGCGTGATCAAGCCGCTCTGGCACGCCTACGGCCTGCTGAAATCCGCCCGCGACCGCCGCCAGCCGCTGGAGCTGGACCTGCCCGAGCGCCGGATCGTGCTGACCCCCGACGGCAGGGTGAAATCGGTCAATTTCCGCGAACGCTTCGACGCCCACCGGCTGATCGAGGAATTCATGGTGCTGGCCAATGTCGCCGCCGCCGAGGAACTGGAACGCCTGCGCCGGCCGCTGCTCTATCGCGTGCACGAAGAGCCGACGGTCGAAAAGCTGGATGCGCTGCGCGAGGTGGCCGAGGCCTCGGGCTTTACCCTGGCCAAGGGGCAGGTGCTGCAGACCCGGCACCTGAACCGGCTGCTGGAACAGGCGGTCGGCTCGGAGTTCGACGAGTTGATCAACATGACCGCGCTGCGGTCGATGCAGCAGGCCTATTACAACCCCGAGAATTTCGGCCATTTCGGGCTGGCGCTGCGTTCCTATGCGCATTTCACCTCGCCGATCCGGCGCTATTCCGACCTGATCGTGCATCGCGCGCTGATCCTGGGCCACAAATGGGGCAAGGACGGGCTGTCGGACTGGGACATCGAGAACCTGTCCGAGACTGCGAAGCAAGTCTCCGAGACCGAGCGCCGCTCGATGGCGGCCGAGCGCGACACCACCGACCGCTACCTGGCCGCCTATCTGGCCGACCGGGTGGGGGCCGAGTTCAGCGGCCGCATCTCGGGCGTGCAGAAATTCGGCGCCTTCGTGCGCCTGGACGAGACCGGCGCCGACGGCCTGCTGCCGATCCGCGAGATCGGCCGCGAGTATTTCCACTACGACCCCGCGGCGCAGGTGCTGATGGGCGCCGAGACCGGGATCGAGATCGGCATCGGTCAGCGCGTCACCGTGCGCCTGTCCGAGGCGGTGCCGCTGACCGGCGGGCTGCTGCTGGAACTGCTGGAGCTCGAAGGCCGGCCGCTGCCGCAGGGCGACGGGCGCGGGCGCGGCAAGGGTCCGATGCGCAAGCGCGCGACCCAGGCCCGGCTGGCCGAGGTCAAGCGTGCCCGCAAGCGCAAGCGCCTGCGCCAGAAATAGGACCGCCGCGATGCCGAACCCCGGGATGCGTCGGTTGCTGCCCTATGCGCTGACGGCGCTGATCGTGATCCTGGCCGCGGCCCGGCTGCTGTGGATCGACCGCGAGCCGATCTGCAAATGCGGCCATATCAAGCTCTGGCACGGCCAGACCATGAGCGCCGAGAACTCGCAGCACATCGCCGACTGGTACACGCCCTCGCATCTCATCCACGGTCTGCTGTTCTACGCGGCGCTCTGGCTGGTCGCGCGGCGCCTTTCCTTCGGCTGGCGTCTGGCCATCGCCACCCTGGTCGAATCGCTTTGGGAAATCGTCGAAAACTCCGACGCCATCATCGAGCGTTACCGCGCCGTGACCATCTCGCTCGACTATTATGGCGACAGCGTGCTGAATTCGGTCAGCGACATCCTGGCGATGATCCTGGGCTTCGCCCTGGCCAGCCGCCTGCCGGTCTGGGCCTCGATCATCCTCGCCCTGGGGTTCGAAATCCTGACCACCTGGCTGATCCGCGATGGGCTGGCGCTGAACGTGCTGATGCTGATCTGGCCGCTGCAAGCCGTCCGCGACTGGCAAGCCGCGCTATGAAAGACGGGCGGCCCGCAGACCGCCCGTACTTCTTTGTTCTGGAAATACTCCGGGGGAGCCCCGCAGGGGCGGGGGCAGAGCCCCCGAAAATCAGCCGATGGCGGCCGCCCGCACGTCGTCGTCGATCTTGTCGGCATATTGCGCGAAATTGTCGCTGAACATGGCGACCAGTTTCTTCGCCTGGGCGTCATAGGCGGCGCCGTCCGTCCAGGTCTGGCGCGGGTCCAGCAGCTTGTCGTCGACGCCGGGAACCGAGACCGGGACCTCGAAGCCGAAATTCGGGTCCTTGCGGAACTGCACCTGGTTCAGCGAACCGTCCAGCGCCGCGGTCAGCAGGGCGCGGGTCGCCTTGATCGGCATGCGCTTGCCGGTGCCGAAGGCGCCGCCGGTCCAGCCGGTGTTGACCAGCCAGCAGGCCGCGCCGGTCTTGGCGATCTTTTCCTGCAGCAGCTTGCCATAGACCTCCGGCCGGCGCGGCATGAACGGGGCGCCGAAGCAGGTCGAGAAGGTGGGCGTCGGCTCGGTCACGCCGACCTCGGTGCCCGGGGTCTTCGAGGTGAAGCCCGACAGGAAGTGATACATCGCCTGCGCCGGGGTCAGCCGCGCGATCGGCGGCAGCACGCCATAGGCGTCGCAGGTCAGCATGATCACGTTGCGGGGCTGGCCGCCCAGCGAGGTCTCGGCGGCGTTCGAGATCTGCTCCAGCGGATAGGCGCAGCGCATGTTGTCGGTGATCGAGTTGTCCTCGAAATCCAGCTCCAGCGTGTCGGGATCGAAGACCATGTTCTCGATCACGGTGCCGAACTTGTAGCAGGTGGCGTGGATTTCCGGCTCGGCCTCGGCCGACAGGTTGATGGTCTTGGCGTAGCAGCCGCCCTCGAAGTTGAAGATGCCGTTGTCGGACCAGCCGTGCTCGTCATCGCCGACCAGCGTGCGCGAGGGATCCGCCGAAAGCGTGGTCTTGCCGGTGCCCGACAGGCCGAAGAAGATGGCGCTGTCGTCCGGGTTGCCGAGCGCGTGGTTGGCCGAGCAATGCATCGGCATCACGCCCTTTTCCGGCAGGATGTAGTTCAACAGCGTGAAGACCGACTTCTTGTTCTCGCCGGCATAGGCGGTATTGCCGATCAGGATCAGCTTCTTGTCGAAGTTGAGCGCGATCACCGTTTCCGAACGGCAGCCGTGGCGTTCCGGGTCGGCCTTGAAGCTGGGGCAGTTGATGATGGTGAACTCGGGCGCGAAGGCGGCCAGTTCGGCGGCCTCGGGGCGGCGCAGCAGGTTGCGGATGAACAGCCCGTGCCAGGCCAGCTCGGTCACGACCCGCACGTCCAGGCGCAGGGCAGGATCCGCGCCGCCGTAGAGGTCCTGAACGAAGTAGTCGCGGCCCTTCATGTGCTCCAGCATGTCGGCGTGCAGCCGATCGAAGGCCTCGGGCGTCATCGGGCGGTTGTTTTCCCACCAGATGCTGTCTTCGACGCCGGGGGTCCGCACCACGTGCTTGTCCTTGGGCGAGCGGCCGGTATGGGCGCCGGTGGTGGTCAGGAAGGTGCCGCCCAGGCCCAGCTTGCCTTCGCCGCGCTGGATGGCGGCCTCGATCAGCGCCGGTTCGAGCAGGTTGTAGTGAACATTGCCGAGCCCCGTGATTCCCTGGTCTTCGAGACGGCAATTCGGATTGACGCGCGGTTCGCTCATGACAAGTTCGCTCCTGCAAGATTGCGGCCGACAACCGGCCGTTGCGCGTCCTATAACACGCCAAATTCCCGGCGAAAGCGCACTTATCGTCAAGTTTAGCGCTACCAGGACGGGTTAGCGCAATCAGCGGATGTTAACGCAAACACAATTTTGGGGCATGGGCTTGACGATGCGTTTTCGACACAAGGATGATAGCGCGGATCCACCGCCGGCGGGAGGGATTTCCGCTGCGAGAAGGGAAGGGCGAGGATGATCCTGCATGCGTCCTGCGTCGCCCACCGGGGGCGGGGGCTGCTGATCCTTGGGGCCTCGGGCAGCGGCAAGTCGGCGCTGGCCTTCCAGATGATGGCCTTCGGCGCGATGCTGGTGGCCGACGACCGCACCCTCTTGCGCGACGAAGGCGGCCGGATCGTGGCCGATGCGCCCGAGGCGCTGCGCGGGCTGATCGAGGCGCGGGGCATCGGCATCCTGCGCGCCCGGGCCCATGGTCCGGTCGATCTGGCGCTGGCGGTGGACCTGGACCGGGCCGAGCCCGAACGGCTGCCGCCCGACCGCCGGCTTGATCTTTTCGACAGGGGCTTGCCCCTTGTCCTTGGCGCCGGCCGCGTTCATCTTGCGTCAATGCTGTTGCAATATCTTGACGCCGGTCGCGCGGACACGGATTTGCACGAAAGGTGAGTCGGGATGCCACAGGCGATACCTTCCCCGGACCGGCGGAAGGAAGACGATCCGGAAGATCAGGTGCAGCGGCTGGTGCTGGTCACCGGCCCGTCGGGCGCCGGGCGTTCGACCGCGATCAACGTGCTTGAGGATCTGGGCTATGAGGCCATCGACAACCTGCCGCTGTCGCTGATCCCGCGGCTCTTGGACGGGCCGCCGCGGCCGGTGCCGCTGGCCCTGGGGCTGGACGTGCGCAACCGCGATTTCTCGGTCGCGAACCTGACCGAACTGATCGACAAGCTGACCCGGCTGCCGGCCTATGCGCCGGAACTGCTGTTCCTGGACTGCACCACCGAGCAGCTTTTGCGACGGTTCAACGAAACCCGGCGCCGCCATCCCTTGCGGGGCGAGGCCTCGCCGCTGGACGCCATCCGGGCCGAACGCGACATGCTGGCGCCGATCCGCGCCCGCGCCGACGTGCTGGTCGATACCTCGGAGCTGTCGCCGCACGACCTGAAGGCCGAGCTGGGCCGCTGGTTCGATGCCGAGCCCGGGCGGCGGCTGGCGGTCTCGGTGCAGTCGTTTTCCTATAAGCGCGGGGTGCCGCGGGGCGTCGACATGATGTTCGACTGCCGCTTCCTGGCCAACCCGCATTGGGAGCCGGCGCTGCGTCCGCTGGACGGCCGCGATGCCGCGGTGCAGGATTACGTCGCGTCCGATCCCCGATTCGCCGAGTTCTTCGCCCGGGTCCGGGATCTTGTGCTTTTTGCCCTGCCTGCCCATCTGGAGGAAGGGAAAGCGCATCTGGCGATCGGCTTCGGCTGTACCGGAGGGCAACACCGTTCTGTCACAATGGCGGAAAAAATGGCGGATGCGCTTGCGAAAGCAGGTTGGCAAGTGTCAATTAGACATCGGGAACTTGAACGCCGCGAAAAGGCGCCGGCACCTGGCGATGATGGCCCCCACGGCCTCTCTCACAGCACCGGCGCGGGTTTCGGCGGCTGATGCGTGGTGAAGCGAATTGATCGGGATTGTCATCGTGGCACATGGCGGGCTGGCCCGGGAATATCTCTCGGCCGTCGAACATGTGGTCGGGCCTCAGACCGGCATCCGTGCCGTAACGATCGAGGAGAACCACGATCGCGGCCAGAAACAGGCCGAAATCTGTTCCGCCGCCGATTCGGTGGATACGGGCGACGGCGTGGTGGTGGTGACGGACCTGTTCGGCGGCTCGCCCTCGAACCTGTCGCTGATGGCCTGTTCGGCCCGCAACCGCTCGATTCTCTACGGGGCGAACCTGCCGATGCTGGTCAAGCTGGCCAAGTCGCGCAAATTGCCGGTCGCCGATGCGGTAACGCTGGCCAAGGACGCCGGCCGCAAGTACATCAACAGCTATGATGTCCTGCCCGCCGATGTGCTTCCCATCCCGAACCGTGCCGCTTCATGAATGAGATGACCAACGGGGCCGTCACCCGCGAACTGGCGATCATCAACGAAAAGGGTCTGCATGCGCGGGCCAGCGCCAAATTCGTCGAGACGGTCGAGCGTTTCGATGCCAAGGCCACCGTCGAAAAGGACGGGATGAGCGTGTCGGGCGATTCGATCATGGGGCTTCTGATGCTGACCGCGCCGCGCGGCAGCACCATCCGCGTCACCACGCGCGGCGCCGAGGCCAGCGAACTGGCCGAGGCCCTGACCGCCCTTGTCGGAGACTACTTCGGCGAAGGCATGTAAGGGCCGGTCATGGCCCGTTCCTCCTATCATCACGGCAACCTGCGCCAGGCGCTGGTCGAGGCCACGGTCAAGCTGATCGAGGACAGCGGCCCGCAGGCCTTTACCCTGGCCGAGGCCGCGCGGCTGGCCGGCGTCAGCGCCGCCGCGCCCTATCGCCATTTCGCCGGCCGCGAGGAATTACTGGAGGAGGTCGCGCGCCAGGGGTTCCAGGAATTCGCCGACCGGCTGGAAGCCGCCTTCGACGAAGGGCGCCCGCAGCCGCTGACCGCCTTCCTGCGCATGGGCCAGGAATATCTGATCTTTGCCGCCGAGCGGCGCGGCTTTTACATCGCCATGTTCGAATCCGGCATCTCGATCGCCGGCAATTCCGGGCTGCAGCTGGCCTCGGAACGCGCGCGCGGCGTGCTGGTGCGCGGCGCCGCCTCGCTTTTCGTCAACCGCCCGGGGCCGCAGCCGCCGGCCGGCATGATCGCGGACCACATCTGGGCCCTGAGCCATGGCGTGGTCGAGCTTTTCGGCCGCGGCAAGCCGGGCGCGCGCTCGCCCATCGCCCCCGCGGACATGCTGGAAAGCGGCGCGCTGATCTATCTGCGCGGGCTGGGCGTCATCCCCGACTGATTCTTTCGCACGAATTTTTCGCCCTGCGGATCTTGAACCTGGCGACAGCGGTGCCATTTATGTAAATGTGATTAACATTCACATCGGAAAGGGACCGCAATGAACACTGACATCGCCCCGCGCCCCTCCGCCTTCGACCGGATCGGCGCGGCACTGGCCGGCATCCGGGACTGGCTGGACGAGCGCGGAAAAGGGGCCTGGATCGTCGCCATGATCCTGGGCTTCGTCGCCTGCTGGCCGCTGGGCCTGGCCATCCTCGGCTACATGATCTGGAGCAAACGCATGTTTTCCTGCCGCCACCGCCATCATCATCAGCACCGCCGCGGCTTCGGGCGCGATTTCGCGCAGCCGACCGGCAACTACGCCTTCGACGCCTATCGCGAGGAAACGCTGAAGCGGCTCGAGGACGAGCACCGGGAGTTCCTGGACTTCCTGCAGAAGCTGCGCGAGGCCAAGGACAAGGCCGAGTTCGACCAGTTCATGGCCGGCCGCAACCAGCCGCCCGCCACCCAGAACTGACATCGGGAAAAGGGCCGGGGATCGCTCCGGCCCTTTGCGTTTCAATAGGAATATTCGGCGTAGATCCGCGACAGGTCGCCCTGCCATTCGCCGTGATATTTCTCCAGCATCTCGTCGGCCGGCACCTTGCCGGTGTCGACGCTTTCCTTGAGCGCGTTCAGGAAATGTGTCTCGTCCGGGACCAGCCCGCCGGCGCCGGGCCGCGCGCGGGCCTTGAGCCCGGCTTCGGAAATCGCCAGCACCTCGCGCGCCAGGTCACGCATCCGGGTGCCGCCGACCACGCCGTCCAGCGCCTTGAGCCCGGCCTCGCGCCGCCAGCTTTCGCGGGTCTCGGCGTCCCAGCCCTTGACCAGATCCCAGGCCGCGTCCAGCGCCGCGTCGTCATAGACCAGCCCGACCCAGAAGGCGGGCAGGGCGCAGAGCCGCCGCCAAGGCCCGCCGTCGGCGCCGCGCATCTCGATGAATTTCTTGACCCGCGCCTCGGGGAAGACCGTGGTCAGGTGGTCGGCCCAGTCGGACAGCGTCGGCACCTCGCCCGGCAGCGCCGGCAGCTTGCCCTTCAGGAAATCGCGGAAGCTCTGTCCCAGCGCGTCGATGTATTTGCCGTCGCGATAGACGAAATACATCGGCACATCGAGCACGTAGTCGACCCAACGCTCATAGCCCATGCCGTCCTCGAAGGCGAAGGGCAGCATGCCGGTCCGCGCCGCGTCGAGGTTCTGCCAGATATGCGCGCGCCAGCTTTTCCAGCCGTTCGGCTTGCCGTCCAGGAAGGGCGAATTCGCGAACAGCGCATTGGCAACCGGCTGCAGGGCCAGCGCGACGCGCAGCTTCTTCACCATGTCGGCTTCGCTGGCGAAGTCCAGGTTCACCTGCACGGTGCAGGTGCGATACATCATCTGCGTGCCCAGCGTGCCGACGCGGCCCATGTAGTCGGTCATCAGCCGATAGCGGCCCTTCGGCATCATCGGCATCTGGTCCTGCGTCCAGATCGGCGCCGCGCCCAGGCCGATGAAGCCGGCGCCCAGCTTGTCGGCGATCTCGCGCACCTCGGAAAGGTGGCTGTTCACCTCGTCGCAGGTCTGGTGGATGGTCTCAAGCGGCGCGCCCGAGAGTTCAAGCTGCCCGCCCGGCTCCAGGCTGACATTGGCGCCGTCGCGCTCCAGCCCGATGATATGGCCGGCCTCCAGCACCGGGGTCCAGCCGAAGCGGTCGCGCAGGCCTTCCAGCATGGCCTTGACCGAGGGCTGACCGGCGGGCGCCTCATAGGGCAGGGGCATCAGGTCGGCATGGCGATAGCCGAATTTCTCGTGCTCGGTGCCGATGCGCCACGCCTCGCGCGGCTTCTCGCCCGAGGCGAGGTATTCGGCCAGCTGTTCGGGACGCTCGATCGGGCCGCCGCCCTGTTGGGGAATGGACATCGGTGGCCTTTCTTCTGCCTTGCCCGTCACAGGTGGCAAGGCAGGCGGCTCAAGTCAAGCGGGCGCGCGCGGGCCTGGTCCAAACGGTCTGAATCGTCGGGGCCTCGGGCGCAAGCGCGGCGGCCACGCGGCCCATGTCGATGCCGGGCAGGGTGGCGAAGGCGCCGGCCAGGAATTCCGCGCCGCGCGCATCGACGGGAATCAGCAGCGCCTCGCCCGCGCCGCTTTTCAGCCGCCAGTGGCTGCGGCCGTTCAGGCGCATCAGCCGGATCTCGGTCAGCTCGCGCAGGCCGATCTCGCCGCCCAGCAGCCGGTTCGGCGACAGGTAGCGAATCGCGCCCTCGTCCAGTTCGACCATGCCGGGGCCCAGGCCGTCATGGAGAAAGCGCATCCGCCGGCGCGCATCCAGCGCCCAGGCGGCCGAGGCGGCGGCGATCAGCCCGCCCAGCGGCCAGAACACCCAGCCGCCCAGCCAGAAGACCCAGAGCCCGAAGCCTGTCGCCGCCAGCGCCGCGCCGGTCTCGGCCCAGGGGCGCAGCTTTTCGGCCAGCTCCGGGCGGATCATCAGAATTCCAGCGCCATGTCGCGATGCGGGATGCCGGCATCGTCATATTCCGGGCCATAGGCGGCAAAGCCCAGCTTTTCGTAGAACCCGATGGCATGGGTCTGCGCGCCCAGCTTGGCGCGGCTGATGCCGGGCATGGCGCGCAGCCGGTCCAGCGCCGCGCGGATCAGCGCCGCGCCCGCCCCGGTGCCGCGCGCCGATGCCAGCACGGCGACGCGGCCGATCTTGCCGGTCTGCCCTTCGGTCAGGATGCGGGCGGTGCCGATGGCCGCGCCGGTTGCGTCGCGGGCCAGCAGGTGGATCGCGTCGCCGTCGCGGCCGTCCCATTCCTCGGCCTCGGGCACGGCCTGTTCGACGATGAAGACCGCGCGGCGGATGGCGCGGCAGGTGTCCAGGTCAGCGGTTTCCTCGATCATGCGAAATACTGCTCCAGGATGCGGCGATAGATGCGCGACAGCTGGCGCACCTGCTCGGCCGGGACGCGCTCGTCCACCTGATGCATGAAATGGCCGACCAGGCCGAATTCAAGCACCGGGCAGTGATCCTTGACGAAACGCGCATCCGAGGTGCCGCCCGAGGTCGAGAGCACCGGGTCGAGCCCGGTTTCCGCGCGCACCACGCCTGCGACCAGCTCGACGAAGGGGCCGGGCGCGGTCAGGAAGCTTTCGCCCGAGACATCGGTCGCGATGCCGAAGCCGACACCGGTCGCTTGGGTGATCGCCTCGGCCTTGGTGCGGATCATCGCATCGAGGCTGGCCGCGCTATGCGCGTCGTTGAAGCGGATATTCACCACCGCCCGCGCCTTTTCCGGGATCACGTTCGAGGCCGGGTTGCCGACGTCGACGGTCGTGACCTGCAGGCCCGAGGGGTCGAAATGCGCCGTGCCCCGGTCCAGCGGCTGGCTGGTCAGGTCGTGCAGCAGCCCGAGCAGGGCGTGGACCGGGTTCCTGGCGCGATGCGGATAGGCGGCATGGCCCTGCTTGCCATGCGCCTCGATGTGAAGGGTCATCGAGCCGCGGCGGCCGATCTTGATCATCTCGCCCATGCGGTCGGGGTTCGAGGGCTCGCCGACGATGCAGACGTCCATGCGCTCGCCATTGGCGGCCATCCAGTCCAAGAGCGCCAGCGTGCCGTCGCGGCCGGGCCCCTCTTCGTCGCCGGTGATGGCCAGGATCACGGCGCCGTCCGGCGGGGTCTCGGTCACGAAGCCGATGGCGGCGGCGACGAAGGCCGCGACGCCGGATTTCATGTCGGTGGCCCCCCGGCCCCAGATCCAGCCGTCGATCTCGGCCCCGGAAAACGGCGGGTGCGTCCAGCTGGCCGGGTCGCCCGGCGGCACCACGTCGGTATGGCCGTTGAAGCCGAAGGTCCGCACGCCCCTGGCCCCCCAGCGGGCAAACAGGTTCGGCACGCCGTTGCGGTCGACGCGGCGGCATTCGAAACCGGCCTCGCCCAGCACGCGCGCCAGCAGCTCCAGCGCGCCGCCCTCCTCGGGCGTGACCGAGGGGCAGCGGATCAGGTCGGCGGTCAGTCGGGCGGGGTCTGGCATCGGCACTCTCCTGTCTTGGCGGCAGGGTTACACCGGCAGCCCCAGCAGTTCCAGCGCCCGGCGGACCAGGTTCAGCCCGGTCAGCACCAGCAGGACCAGCGTCCAGCGCCGGAACTGTGTCACGTCCAGCCGGTCATGTGCCAGATAGCCCAGCCCCATGCCGACGATCGCCGGGACCACCAGCGCGGCCGAAAACGGCAGCGTCTGCGCGTTCAGCAGCCCCGATTGCAGATGCGCCGCCGTCAGCACCACGGCGCCGATGAAGAACACCACGCCCTGCACCCGCATCTGTTCGGCCTTGGGCGCATGCAGCGACAGCAGCAGCACGATCAGCGGCGGCCCCCAGATCCCCGAGATGCCGCCGACCAGTCCGCCGATGATGCCGGTGACGATCTCGGCCCGGCGGCGGTGGTGGATCGGCAGTGCCAGGCTGCGGCCGGCCAGCTGCCAGCCCGCGTAAAGCGTGATCGGCACGCCGATCAGCGCGTACATCAGCCATTGCGGCACCCGGGTCGCGAAAAAGGCGCTGACCGGGATGAACAGCACCACCATGCCGATATGCCAGCGATAGGCCCAGGTCGCCTGCGCCGCCGGCCGCCAGCCCTGGCGCAGCGCCTGGCGGATGTTGGTCAGCAGCACCGGCAGGATCACCGCCGCCACCGCCTGCTGCGCCGGCAGGAACGATCCCAGCGCGGAAAGCATGATCATCGGCATGGCAAAGCCGATGGCGCCCTTCACAAAGCCGGAAAACAGCGTGATGGCGATGGCAAGCGCCAGGTGGAAAGGGTCCAGTCCGAACATGAGGCAGCCATAATGCAGGGGGCGGCGGATGCAAGCGGGTCGGGGCCTCTGCCCCCACGCCTGCGGCGTTCCCCCCGGGGTCTTGGGCCAGCAAAGAAGGTCCGAGGCGGGCGGGTCATTTTCGTTCGTTGCGGTGCTGCGGTGCGCATGATAGTTGCGCTGCGGTTGCGAAACGGCTAGTCATGCCGCGACGCCGCAAAAGGATTCCGCCATGAAGGACATGCCCGCGATGCCAGCCGACACGCCCGCCGCCCTGCTGGAGCTTGCCGCCAAGACCGTGACCGAGCTTCAGGCCCTGCAATCCCGCGCGACCGAGGCCCTGCGCGCGTTGGTCGCCCCCGCCGGCAAGCCGCAGGCGGACCTGCTGGAGGAACACCAGCACGCCGCCCATGCCCTGTCCTGGCTGACCACCTATGTCGAATCGATCCGCCAGCTGGCCGCCTGGGCCAGCCGCCTGTCCGAGGCCGGCACCCTCGGCCGGGCCGAGGCGCTGATCCTGCAGATCGGCCTGGGCGAATACCTGACCCAGATCGCCGGCGGCATCCCGATGAGCCAGACCGAATTCGCCCGGCTTTCGGATCTCGGCCTCGACTGGACACCGGGGGACGAGGCGCGGGCGCTGATGCGCGGCAACACCCCTGCCGCCCGGGCCGAGCTGGTGCGGCTGATGCAGGACAACCACGGCCGCGCCACCTTCGGCGCCTCGGGCCTGGACGAGGATCTGGAGATGATCCGCGACCAGTTCCGCCGCTATGCCGAGGATCGCGTCATCCCGAATGCGCATGAGTGGCACCTGAAGGATGAACTGATCCCGATGGAGATCATCGAGGAGCTGGCGGAACTCGGCGTCTTCGGCCTGACCATTCCCGAGGAATACGGCGGGCTCGGCCTGTCCAAGGCCTCGATGGTGGTGGTGACCGAAGAGCTGTCGCGCGGCTATATCGGCGTCGGCTCGCTGGGTACCCGTTCCGAGATCGCGGCCGAACTGATTCTCTGCGGCGGCACCGATGCGCAGAAGGCGAAATGGCTGCCGGCGCTGGCCTCGGGAGAAATTCTGTCGACGGCGGTCTTTACCGAGCCGAACACCGGCAGCGACCTCGGGTCCCTGCGCACCCGCGCGGTGAAGGACGGCGACGACTGGGTTGTCACCGGCAACAAGACCTGGATCACCCATGCGCAGCGCACCCATGTGATGACGCTGCTGGCGCGCACCGACCCGAACAGCACCGACTGGCGCGGGCTGTCGATGTTTCTGGCCGAAAAGACCCCGGGCGCCGACGACGACCCCTTCCCGACCCCCGGCATGACCGGCGGCGAGATCGAGGTCCTGGGCTATCGCGGCATGAAGGAATACGAGCTGGGCTTCGACGGCTTCCGCGTGAAGGGCGAGAACATCCTGGGCGGCGAGCCGGGGCGCGGCTTCAAGCAGCTGATGGAAACCTTTGAATCGGCACGGATTCAGACTGCCGCCCGTGCCGTCGGCGTGGCGCAATGCGCGGCCGAGATCGGCATGCGCTATGCCATCGACCGCAAGCAGTTCGGCAAGTCGCTGATCGAGTTCCCCCGCGTCGCCGACAAGCTCGCCATGATGGCGGTCGAGATCATGATCGCCCGTCAGCTGACCTATTTCAGCGCCTGGGAAAAGGATCACGGGCGGCGCTGCGACCTTGAGGCCGGCATGGCCAAGCTCTTGGGCGCACGTGTCGCCTGGGCCTCGGCCGACAACGCGCTGCAGATCCACGGCGGCAACGGCTTCGCGCTGGAATACACCATCAGCCGCGTGCTTTGCGACGCCCGCATCCTGAACATCTTCGAGGGCGCGGCCGAGATCCAAGCCCAGGTTATTGCACGCAGGCTACTGGACTAGGACGAAATTCCGGCCCCTGCTGGACAGCGGGGGCCGTTCAGGCATTATGGCGGCAACAGAACAGAACGGAGCTGCCAATGACCCGCATCCCCCTGATTTCCGCGGCGATTGTCGCCACGCTCGGCCTTGCCGCCTGCGAGCCGACCGCGCCCTCGACCCCCGGCTCGAACGTGCCGACCGGCCCCTATGTGCTTGTCGGCATCGGCTCGGACACCGTGCCGCAGCGCAATGTCGGCATGACCATCGAGGCCGACGGCTCGATCTCGGGCCAGGCGCCCTGCAACCATTATTCCGCGCCGCAGACCGCCGAGCCGCCGGGCTTTGCGCTGGGCGCGCTGACCACCACGGAAATGGCCTGCTCCGGCAAGGCCGGCCAGCTGGAATCGCGCTACTTCCAGGCGCTCTCGGGCGCCAACGGCATCGCCTTCGAGGGCGGGGTGCTGACCATCAGGGGCCCGACCTACCTGACCTACGAGCCGGGCTATCGCAAGGAGAAGTGACCCGGCGGCGCGCCCTGCGGGGCGCGCGCCCTCGCAAAGGAGCGGACGATGCGGACAATCCTGCTCGCCCTGCCGCTGGCCTTGGCGGCCTGCGTGATGGAAGCCGAGACCGGTGCGGCCATCCCCGGCGATTACGCGCTGGTCGCGGTCGAGGGGGTCGCGGTCTCGGGCGTGCCGACGCTGCGCATCGCCGAGGACGGCGCGGTTTCGGGGCAGGGCCCCTGCAACAGCTTCACCGGCCGCAACCGGGCCACGCTGCCGGCGCTTGACCTGGGCGCGCTGGCGACCACGCGGCGCGCCTGCCTGCAAGAGGGCGGCGAGCACGCCTTTTTCCAGGCGCTCGCCGCGGTGCGCGAGGCGCGGCGCGACGGCGACGCGCTGGTCATGACCGGACCCGATGTCACCATTCGCTGGAAGGCTGTGACCCCATAAGCCGCGCCACCAGCCGGGCACGGGCGGCGGGCAGCGGCCTGCCGGCATGGATCTCGGCCAGCCGGGCGTGCAGGAAATGCCCGGTCAGCGCCAGGGCATCCGTCAGCCCGCCATTGCCGCGTCCGCCCAGCATCGCCGGCAGCGGCAACAGCCGCGGCGCCCAGTCGCCCGCCGCCTGTGCCGATACCGCCCGGCCCGAGCGCGGGCTGACATAGGCCAGCCCCTCGCGCGTGCCGGTAACGGCGCAGCGGGTCAGGTCCAGGCCGAAACCCAGCTCATCGAGCAGCCGCATTTCCCAGCGCAGATAATCCTCGGACCAATCG
This sequence comes from Paracoccus aminovorans, assembly GCF_900005615.1. Taxonomy (NCBI): domain Bacteria; kingdom Pseudomonadati; phylum Pseudomonadota; class Alphaproteobacteria; order Rhodobacterales; family Paracoccaceae; genus Paracoccus; species Paracoccus aminovorans. The sequence goes on from NZ_LN832559.1 coordinate 1,077,594, forward strand.
GCGCCGGCATCCATCAGGTCCAGCAGCGCCTCGGTCGCATCCGTCAGCCGCGGATGCGGGTCGCGCTCGGGCAGGGCCCAGGCCAGCAGCGCCGTCACCGCATTGACCCCGGCCAGCGCATTCGCCCCGGCGATCAGCCCCGGCCGCGCCCGGCCCGGCTCGACCGCAAAGGTGCCCAGCTGGTCCTCCAACCGCGCCCGCCAGCGCAGGCTGACCCGGTTGCCCGGTTGCAGCATGGCCGCGCGCCTGGCGCTGGCGCCGCCCGGCACCAGCCCGCGCATCAGTCCCGCCTCGCGCGTCAGCACGGTCAGGATCACGGCGTTCTCGCCATGCCTCTGGCCGGTCATCACGCTGGCCTCGCCGTTCCATTCCATCGGCTTCGCCGTCCCCTTCGTCGCGCCGCCTTTCCTTCCGCGCTACCCTGCCGCAATCTGGGGGCCAGGAACAAGGAGACAGCGATGCTGAAGCAATGGACGGAATCCCAGCCCCGCCTGGTCGAGGTCGCGGCCGGTCGCGCCCAGGCCGATCTGGTGATCCGGGGCGGGCAATGGGTGAACGTCCACACGCGCGAGGTGATCCCCGGCATCGACGTTGCGGTGGCGGACGGTCGCGTGGCCTATGTCGGCCCCGATGCCGGACCCGCGATCGGCCCGGATACGCAGGTGATCGAGGCGGCGGGCCGCTTCATGGTCCCGGGCCTGATCGACGCGCATATGCATGTCGAATCGGGGATGCTGACGCCGGCGGGCTTCGCGGCGGCGGTGATCCCGCATGGCACCACGACGATCTTCCACGACCCGCACGAGATCGCGAACGTGCTGGGGCTCGAAGGCGTGCGGCTGATGCGCGACGAATCGCTGATCCAGCCCATCAGCATGTTCACCCAGATGCCCAGCTGCGCGCCTTCGGCCCCCGGCCTGGAAACCACCGGCGCGCCGATCACCGAGGGCGAGGTGGCCCAGGCCATGGGCTGGGAGGGCATCGTGGCCTTGGGCGAGATGATGAATTTCCCCGGCGTCGCCGCGGGCGACCGCCAGATGCTGGCCGAGATCGCCGCGACCCGCGCGGCGGGCAAGACCGTCGGCGGCCATTACGCCAGCCCCGACCTCGGCCGGCCCTTCCACGCCTATGTCGCCGGCGGCGCCAACGACGACCACGAGACCACCTCGGAAGAGCAGGGCATTGCCCGCGTCCGCCAGGGCATGGGCTGCATGATGCGGCTGGGCTCGGCCTGGTACGACGTCGCAAGCCAGATCACCGCAATCACCGAAAAGGGGCTCGACCCGCGCTTCTTCATCCTCTGCACCGACGACAGCCATTCCGGCACGCTGGTCCATGACGGCCACATGAACCGGGTGGTGCGCCACGCCATCGATTGCGGTTGCGACCCGCTGGTGGCGATCCAGATGGCGACGATCAATACAGCGAGCCACTTCGGCCTGGAACGCGAACTCGGCAGCATCACCCCCGGCCGCCGGGCCGACCTGATCCTGACCAGCGACCTCACGACCCTGCCCATCGAAACGGTGATCGCGCAAGGCGCGGTCGTGGCCGAGAACGGCCGCCTGCTGGCCGACTGCCCGCGCATCGACTGGCCAAAGACGGCCCGCAACTCGGTGCATTTGGGCAAGACCCTCACCGCCGGCGACTTCGAAATCCGCGCCACCGGCGACAGCGCCCGCGTCCGCGTCATCGGCGTGGTCGAGAACCAGGCCCCGACCCGGGCGCTGGAGGCCACCCTGCCGATCCGCGACGGCGTGATCGAGGGCCAGGGCGAGACCTGCCAGATCGCGCTGGTCGAACGCCACCGCGGCACGGGCGGCGTGGTCAACGGCTTCGTCTCGGGCTTCGGCTATCGCGGCCGGGTCGCGGTCGCCTCGACCGTCGCGCATGACAGCCATCACATGATCGTCGTCGGCACCGACCGCCAGACCATGGCCGCGGCCGCGAACCACCTTGGTGCGCTCGGTGGCGGCGTCACCGTCTTCCGGGACGGGGAAGAGCTCGCCAGCGTCGCCCTGCCCATCGCCGGGCTGATGTCCGACCGCCCGGCCGAGGAGGTTGCCGAGGCCGCCCAGGCCATCGTCCAGGCGATGCAGGATTGCGGCTGCACGCTCAACAACGCCTATATGCAGCACTCGCTGCTGGCGCTGGTGGTGATCCCGGAACTGCGCATCTCGGACCTGGGCCTGGTCGACGTCACCCGCTTCGAACTGGTGGACCTGATGCTCGATCCCTGAGCTTCACCGTTTCCCAAAGACCCGGATCGACGCGCCACCGGCTGCTTTGCTCCTCAAATACCCATGGCGACGGTCGAAGTCTCGCCCCGCCGCTCGACCGCCAGGAACTGCGCCCGGTCCCGCAGCGCCTCGAACAGCTCGGGCCCGGTGCCGGTCAGCAGGCTCTGCGCGCCCAGGCCGCAGATCTCGTCGTAAAGCGCGGCTCGGCGGTCGGCATCCAGATGCGCCGCCACCTCATCGAGCAGCAGCACCACGCTTTCCCCCGCCAGTGCGCGCGCATTGGCGAGGATCAGCGACAGCAGCAGCGCCTTCTGCTCGCCGGTCGAGGACAGTGCGGCGGGCATCGCCTGCGGCCCCCAATGCGCGCCCAGGTCGGCGCGATGCGGGCCGGTCAGCGTGCGGCCGGCGGCCATGTCGCGGGGGCGGCCCTCGGCCAGCCGGGCGGCGATGCGCGCGGGGTCGGGATCGTCCGCGAACCCCTCGCCCGGCAGCAGCGCTAGGCTGGCCGAGGGGAAGGCGGTCCCGGCCCCGTCCTGCGCCGCCGTGATGCGGGCGATGGCCTCCAGCCGGTTGCGGGTGACGGCGGCGCCCATCTCGGCCATCTGCGCTTCCAACGCGCGAAACCAGCCGGGGTCGCGGATCTCGTCCTTGAGCAGCCGGTTGCGCTCGCGCATGGCCTTTTCGTAACCCAGCGCGTCCTCGGCATGGCCGGGGGCGAAGCTCAGCGTCACCCGGTCGAGGAAGCGCCGCCGCGCCTCGGGCGGGTCGGTCCACAGCCGGTCCATGGCCGGCACCAGCCAGATCACCCGCATCAGCCGGCCAAGCGCGATCTGGGTCGAGACCTTGTCGTCGATCGCCACCTCGCGCGGCTGGCCGGGCAGGGCGCGGGTCGCGACCTCGTGCTCGCCGATCCGGGCGCGGATCTGCCAGCCGACCTCCGGCCCCTTGCGGGCCTGGTCGCCGGGCGCGGCGCCGCGCATTCCGCGCCCGGGCGACAGCATCGAGATCGCTTCCAGGATATTGGTCTTGCCCGCGCCGTTCGGCCCGTGGATGGCGACGGGCCGGCGGTCCAGGTCGATGTCGAGCCGGGCCCAGCTGCGGAACTGGGCCAGGTGCAGCCGGAAAAGCGTCACACGCGCATCGGCATCACGACATAGACCGCGCTGGTGTCGCCGCCCTCGCGGATCAGCGCTGCGTCACCCGAGCCGTTGAACAGGAAGACCGCGTTCTCGCGCTCGATCTGGCTGGCGATCTCGTGCAGGTATTTGGCGTTGAAGCCGATCTCCAGCGGCTCGTCGGCATAGGCCACGGGCAGTTCCTCGTCGGCCGCGCCGGCGTCGGGGGCGTTCACCGACAGCACCAGCCGGTCCTCGTCGAGCGACAGCTTGACGGCGCGCGAGCGTTCGCTGCTGACCGTCGCCACCCGGTCCACCGCCTTGGCGAAATCGCCGGCATCGACCTCCAGCTTGCGGGTGTTGCCCGAAGGAATTACGCGGCTGTAATCCGGGAAGGTGCCGTCGATCACCTTCGAGGTCAGGGTGATGGTCGGCGTGGCGAAACGCACCTTGGTCTCGCTGACCGAAACCGCGATCTCGGCCTCGTCGTCGTCCAGAAGCTTGCGCAGCTCGGCCACGGTCTTGCGCGGCACGATCACGCCCGGCATCTCTTCGGCGCCCGCTGGCAGCGGCGCGTCGATCCGCGCCAGCCGGTGGCCGTCGGTGGCGACGCAGCGCAGGCTGGGGCCGTCCTCGCCCTGGGCGACATGCATATAGACGCCGTTCAGGTAATAGCGGGTTTCCTCGTTGGAAATCGCGAACTTCGACTTGTCGAACAGCCGCCGCAGCACTGCCGCCGGGGCCGAGAAATTCGCCGAATATTCCGACGAGGACATGACCGGGAAATCCTCGCGCGGCAGCGTCGCCAGGCTGAAGTTCGAGCGTCCGGCCTGCACCGCCAGCCGCTGCGAGGCGGCGTCGAGGCTGAGCTGCACCAGCGACCCGTCCGGCAGCTTGCGGGCGATGTCGTTCAGCATCGAGGCCGAAACGGTGGTCGCGCCCGGCCGCTCGACCTGCGCATTGGCGCGGTCCACGATCTCGGTGTCTAGGTCGGTGGCGCGCAGGCTGACGCCCTCGGGCGTGGCCTCGATCAGCACGTTGGCCAGGATCGGGATGGTGTTGCGGCGCTCGACGACGGACTGGGCCTGGGACACCGCCTTCACCAGATCGGCGCGTTCAATCGAAAATTTCATGGTCGACCCTCATTCCTCTGGCCTTGCCGCGCGCACCTGTCCGGGCGTCCCCGGCGCGGGGCGCCAATGTGGCACAATCCCGCGCAAGGTCAAGCACATGATCAGGCTTCCAGCAGCCGGCGCAGCAGGTCGATGTCTTCCGCCAGGCTGCGGTCTGCGCCGCGCAGTTCCTCGATCTTCTTCACGCCGTGCATGATCGTCGTGTGATCGCGACCGCCGAAGCGACGACCGATCTCGGGCAGGCTACGAGAGGTCATCTGCTTGGCCAGATACATCGCGATCTGGCGGGGTCTGGCGACGGTGCGCACACGCTTTGGGCCGATCATGTCCGCCAGCCGGATGTTGTAATGCTCGGCGACCTTCCTCTGGATCTCCTCGATCGAAACCTTGCGGTCGTTGGCGCGCAGGATGTCGGCCAGGCATTCCTGGGTCATGTCCAGGGTGATCTCGCGGCCCATCAGGCTGGCGAAGGCGAAGAGCCGCTGCAGCGCGCCCTCCAGCACCCGGACATTCGAGGTGATGCGATGCGCCAGGAATTCCAGCACGCCCGGCGCGATCTGCAGCCCGGGATATTGGGTGCGGAAGCTGTCGGTCTTGCTTTGCAGGATGCCCAGGCGCAGCTCGTAATCGGTCGGGTGCAGGTCCACGACCAACCCGCATTGCAGGCGGGACTTGATGCGCTCTTCCATGTCCTTGATCTCGCCCGGCGCGCGGTCGGCCGAGATGACGATCTGCTTGCCCTGATCGACCAGGGTGTTGAAGGTGTGGAAGAATTCCTCCTGCGTGCTGTCCTTGCCGGCGATGAACTGCACGTCGTCGACCATCAGCACCGAGACGGTGCGGAACAGTTCCTTGAAATCCATCACGGTGCGGTCGCGCAGCGCCTGGACGAAGCGGTACATGAACTGCTCGGCCGACAGATACAGCACCCGCGCCTCGGGCTGGCGGGCCTGGATTTCGCGGGCGATGGCATGCATCAGGTGGGTTTTGCCCAAGCCGACGCCGCCATAGAGGAACAGCGGGTTGAAGGTCACCGGCCCGCCCTCGGCCACCCGGCGGGCGGCGGCATGGGCCAGCTCGTTCGGCTTGCCGACGACGAAATTCTCGAAGGTGAAGCGGCTGTCCAGCGGCGCGGCCAGCTCCTCCTCGCCGGCGGGACGCGGAGGGGCGGGGCGCCTGGCGGCGGGCGCGGCGGTCTGGCGGGCGGTCGGGCTGCGGGTCTCGAAGCTCAGCCGCTGCACCGGGCCGCCCATGCGATCCAGCACCTTGAGGATGTCGTCGCTGTAATGGCGCGAAACCCAGTCCGACAGGAAGCGGGTGGGGCAGGCGATGGTGGCGGTGCCGTCCGAGACGCCGGTCAGGCGCAGCGGCTCGATCCAGGTCGAGAAACTGTCGGCTCCGACGATTTTCTGAAGTTCTTCACGCGCCTGCCCCCAAAGTTTGTCCATGTCTCGCCCAAGTCCGTCTCTTGTCCCCGATCCCCGCCGGGTGCTTCCGGCAAGGGGGCAATTCGACATCGGCCCGACGAACGAAATTCGGCAACAGGCGACCCGGCGCCGCCCAGGGGGCGGTGCGCGGGCCGTCCTGCGGCCGAAACGTCCAGACATGACACGCGGGCCGGTGGCAGCCGGCCGGTGCATCCTCGGTAGCGGATCATTGATTGACCCTGCTGCCGCTCTTGCGGTTTGGCAGTCGTGCTGACCGCTTGAGCATGTCCCCCAGGCGCGACAGTGAATCGCAGGGAACAAGCTAGCAAGAACAGCCGCCGGCCAGCAACCGATCTTCGCGCTTGACAGTCACTTTGCCTTTTCGAATCTCGCGACCCGGCGGCATTCCGCACCGTCAGATCAAAGTATTGAAAAATCGCTGAAAAACTGAACGCTGCCCACGAAATCGGGCGCGCTCCGGTGGAACGCGCCCCAAATGGTGCAGCCGATAGTTGCGCAAATGCCGCAGCCCCTGGGCCGGCGGCCGGCGGGTGCTCAGGCCGTGGCCAGCGCCTTCACCCGCGACGACAGGCGCGAGATCTTGCGGGCGGCGGTGTTCTTGTGGACCACGCCCTTGGTGACGCCGCGCATCAGCTCCGGCTGGGCGGCCTGCAGCGCCGCGCGGGCGGCGGCGGCATCGCCCGAGGCCAGCGCCTCTTCGACCTTGCGCAGATAGGTGCGGATGCGCGAGCGGCGAGCCTTGTTGACGGCGGTGACCCGCTCGATCTGGCGGGCGCGTTTCTTGGATTGGGGCGTATTGGCCATGGGTCCTGTCTCTTTTCTCGTATCTCGATTACGCAAAAGCCCCACGGCGCCGTTCCCGGGGAACGGTCATGATTCTTGCCTTAAGCGGGCCCACGCGCATGTAAGCCCGGGCCTATACAGCGCCCCGGGCCGAAAGCCAAGCCGGAATCAGCGGTCGCGGAACTGCGGCTCGCGCTTTTCCAGGAAGGCGGCCATGCCCTCCTTCTGGTCCTCGGTGGCAAAGAGCGCCTGGAAGCTGCGACGCTCGAACAGCACGCCTTCGCGCAGCGTGGTCTCATAGGCGCGGTTGACGGCCTCCTTGGCGGCGGCGACGGCGATCTGGCTCTTCTCGGCGATCTTCTTCGCGGCGGCGAGGGCCTCGGGGATCAGCTTCGCGGCCGGCACCACCCGGCTGACCAGGCCGGCGCGCTCGGCCTCGGCGGCATCCATGAAGCGGCCGGTCAGGTGCATCTCCATCGACTTCGACTTGCCGACGAACCGGGTCAGGCGCTGGGTGCCGCCGATGCCGGCGATGACGCCCAGGTTGATCTCGGGCTGGCCGAACTTGGCATTGTCGGCGCAGAGGATGAAGTCGCAGGCCATGGCCAGCTCGCAGCCGCCCCCCAGCGCATAGCCCGCGACGGCGGCGATGATCGGCTTGCGCACGGCGGTGATGCGGTCGATCTCCTCGCCGAAGATATTGCCGGTATAGACGTCGACGAAGCTCTTTTCCGACATTTCCTTGATGTCGGCGCCGGCGGCAAAGGCCTTTTCGCTGCCGGTCAGCACGATGCAGCGCACCTTTTCGTTGCGGTCGGCCTCGGTGACCGCATCCGCCAGCTCGCCCATCAATTGCGAATTCAGCGCGTTCAGCGCCTCGGGACGGTTCAGCCGGATCAGGGCCACATAGTCGTCGATCTCGACGGTCAGGGTCTGGAAAGCCATCGTCTTTTCGCCTTTTCGCAACCAAGCTGACCGCGACTCGTAACAAATGCGCGAGCCCAAGGCCAGCGCGCTTCTTTTGTGTCCAAATATCCCCGCCGGAGGCCGCCGGCGCTTCTACCTCTGGCAGAGCGGGCAGAAATAGCTCGACCGTCCCGATTGCACGATCCGCGCCACCACGCCGCCGCAGCCGTTGGGGCAGGGCGCCCCCTCGCGGTCATAGACCCGGAACGAATGCTGGAAATAGCCCAGCTCGCCCGTCGCCTGGCGGTGGTCGCGCAGGGACGAGCCGCCCGCCGCGATGGCCTCCTCCAGCACGGCGCGGATCCGGCCGACCAGCCCCGCGATCTCGGCCGCCGTCACCTGTCCGGCCGGCCGGCGCGGGTCGATGCCGGCCCGGAACAGCGCCTCCGAGACATAGATATTGCCCAGGCCCGCGACGATTCGCTGGTCCAGCAGCGCTGCCTTGACCGGGCTGCGCCGCCCGGCCAGGGCCCGCGCCAGCACCTCGGCGGTGAAACCTTCGCCCAGCGGCTCGGGCCCCAGATGTGCCAGCAGCGGATGCGTGGCCCCCGGCGCCACCAGGTCCACCATGCCGAATCGCCGGGCGTCGTTGAAGGTGATGCGCGTGCCCAGATCGTTCCAGAACACGACATGGTCGTGGCGCGGCAGGATCGCCGCGTCGCGGTGGAAATCGCCCTGCGGCTCCGCCTCGATCAGCATCCGCCCGGACATGCCCAGATGCAGCAGCAGGCTGCCCCGGTCCTCCAGCTCGGCCAGGATGTATTTCGAGCGCCGGTGCAGGGCGACGACCCGCGCTCCGGTCAGCACCTGCACCAGGTCGGGCGGCAGCGGCCAGCGCAGGTCCGGGCGGCGGGCCTCGGCCCGGGCGATCACCCGCCCTTCCAGATGCGGCTGAAGGCCACGGCGGACGGTTTCGACTTCTGGCAGTTCTGGCATTTTCTTCCCGTTCGTCGCATGGTGCGCCCGCGCCGAAACTGGCGCGCGCCGCGCATCCGGTCTATCTGGGCGCGAAACGACGGATGGACAAGCGACATGACCCAGGATCAGCGCGGCAACAGCAACGGCGAGACCCATTTCGGCTTTCGCACCGTGGCCGAGAAGGACAAGGCCGGGCTGGTCCACGGCGTGTTCTCCCGCGTCGCTTCGCGCTACGACGTGATGAACGACCTGATGAGCGTCGGCATCCACCGGGTCTGGAAGACGGCGATGATGGACTGGCTGGCGCCGCGCGACGGCCAGCACCTGTTGGACGTGGCCGGCGGCACCGGCGACATCGCCTTCCGCTTCCTGGAACGCGCCCGGGGCGCCCGCGTCACCGTCTGCGACATGACCGAGTCGATGCTCGTCGAGGGCCGCAAGCGCGGCGAGGCCGGCAAGCTGGCCGACCGCCTGGCTTGGGTCACCGGCGATGCCATGGCGCTGCCCTTCGCCGACGATAGCTTCGACCGCTACACGATCAGCTTCGGCATCCGCAACGTCACCCGCATCCCCCAGGCCCTGGCCGAGGCGCGGCGCGTGCTCAAGCCCGGCGGCCGGCTGATGGTGCTGGAATTCAGCCAGATGCCGGTGCCGATGCTGCAATGGCTCTACGACCGCTACAGCTTCAACGTCATCCCGGTCATGGGCCAGATCGTCGCCAATGACCGCGACAGCTATCAATACCTGGTCGAATCGATCCGCAACTTCCCCGACCAGGAGACATTCGCCGAAATGATCCGCGCCGCCGGCTTCGGCCGGGTGCAATGGCGCAACCTGTCCATGGGCATCGCCGCGCTGCATTCCGGCTGGAAGCTGTAACGATGCGCGGTCCGCACAACATCTGGCGGCTGGTCCGCACCGGCGCCACCTTCGAGCGCACCGGCGCCATGAAGGTGGCCCTGGACGCGGCCGAGGCGCCGGCCCGCATCCGCGTCGCGGCCCGCATCCTGGGCTGGCCCTTTGCCTGGCTGGGCTACAAGGGCGACCCGGCGCTGCCGCCGGTCACCCGCGCCATCACCGCGCTGGGTCCGGCCTATATCAAGTTCGGCCAGATCCTCTCGACCCGGCCCGACGTGGTGGGGCCGGACCTGGCCGACCAGCTGTCCATGCTGCAGGACCGGTTGCCGCCCTTTCCGCAGGACCAGGCCCGCCGCGTGATCGAGGCCGACCTGGGCCGGCCGGTGGACGCGCTGTTCAGCGAATTCGGCGATCCCGTGGCCGCCGCCTCGATCGCCCAGGTCCATCGCGCCCGCCGCATCGACAACGGGGCCGAGATCGCGGTCAAGGTCCTGCGCCCCGGCATCGAGAGCGCCTTCCGCCGCGACATCGACGCCTTCCACTTCGCCGCCGGCATGATCGAGCGGCTGTCCCCCGCCACCCGCCGGCTGCGGCCGCGCGACGTGGTGGCGCATTTCGAATCGGTGGTGACCGGGGAACTGGACCTGCGGCTGGAAGCGGCCTCGGCCTCGGAATTCGCCGAGAACACCGCGGGCGACGCCGGCATGCAGGTGCCGAAGCCGCATTGGCATCTCAGCGCGCGCCGGGTGCTGACCACCGACTGGGCCGAGGGCATCGCCATGGGCGACGTCGCCGCCCTGCGCGCCGCCGGCCACGACCTGCCGGCCATCGGCGCGCGGGTGCTGCAGCTGTTCCTGCGCCACGCGCTGCGCGACGGCTATTTCCACGCCGACATGCACCAGGGCAACCTGAAGGTGACGCGGGACGGCGACATCGTCATCTACGATTTCGGCATCATGGGCGAGATCGACGAATACACCCGCCGGGTCTATGCCGAGATCCTGATGGGCTTCATCCGCCGCGACTACGAGCGGGTGGCGCGGGTGCATTTCGAGGCGGGCTACGTCCCCCGCGACCGCGACATCAAGGAATTCGCCCGCGCGCTGCGGGCCGTGGGCGAGCCGATCTTCGGCGCCGACGCCAGCCAGATCTCGATGGCGAACCTGCTGGCCTATCTCTTCGAGGTCACCGAACGCTTCGGCATGGCGACGCGGACCGAGCTGATCCTCTTGCAGCGCACCATGGTGGTGGTCGAGGGCGTGGCGCGCTCGCTGGACCCGCAGATCAACATGTGGCAGGTGGCGCGCCCGGTGGTCGAAAGCTACATCCGCGCCAACCTGGGACCCCGCGCCGCGGCGCGCGACCTGGGCCGGGCGGTGCAGGTGCTGGGGCGTTTCGCGCCGCTGCTGCCGGAATTCCTGGAACGCCGCATGCCCGAACTGCTGCGCGAGAAACCCCTGCCGCCGCCGCCCCGCCGGGGCCGGGGGCTGGCGATGGGCATGGTGCTGGGCGGCGTGCTGGCCCTTGCCGGCGCGGCGCTGGGGGCCTGGCTGGGCTGAACGGTCGCAGCCGGGGGCTTGAGCGCGCCCCGGCTTTGCCCTAACGCTGGCGCATGCGAATCCTCTATCTTGGCGATGTGATGGGGCGCGCGGGTCGGCGCGCCATTTCGGAAGGTCTCGGGCCGCTGAAGGCGCGACTGGGGGTCGATTTCACCATCGTGAACGGCGAGAACGCCAGCGGCGGCATGGGCCTGACGGGGGGGCACGCCAAGCTCATACTCGATTCGGGTGCAGATTGCGTGACACTGGGCGACCATGCCTTCGACCAGAAGGACATGCTGTCCTTCATCGAGACCGAGCCGCGCATCATCCGGCCGCTGAACTATTCCAAGGTCGCGCCCGGCCGCGGCGCGCGCGTGTTCGAGGCGACGCGCGGCCGCAAGGTGCTGGTGGCGCAGGTGCTGGGCCAGGTGTTCATGAAGCGGCCCTTCGACGACCCGTTCTCGGCCATCGACACGGTGCTGAGGGCGCATCCGCTGGGCGGGCTGGTGCAGGCGGCGGTGGTGGACATCCATGCCGAGGCCACCAGCGAGAAGATGGCGGTCGGCCATTTCTGCGACGGCCGCGCCAGCCTGGTCGTCGGCACCCATACCCATGTGCCGACCGCCGACACCATGATCCTGAACCGCGGCACCGCCTATCAGTCCGATGCCGGCATGTGCGGCGACTACGACAGCGTCATCGGCATGGAAAAGACTGAGCCGCTGCGCCGCTTCCTGACCGGCATGGCCTCGGAACGCTTCACCCCGGCCGAGGGCGAGGCGACGCTGGCGGGCGTGCTGGTCACCACCGACGACCGCACCGGCAAGGCCACCGCCGTGCAGGCGGTGCGCGCGGGCGGCAGGCTGGATCCCTCGCCGGTTTCCGCCTGATGCCGGCGGACCTCGCGCTTTCGCTTGCGAGGCCCGAGGATTTAATTCTAATACCCCATCGAATGCGGCGTGTTTTGCGCCGCCTCTGGACAGGATTTGCATGCTGGGTTTCCAACTGACCGGGACCAACGCGGCCATCGCGATGCTGGTCATCATCACGATCATGTTCATCGAGTTCATCCGCGAGAAGAACCCGCCCGAGGTCGTCGCCATCGGCACCGCCGCGGTGATGATGGTGATGGGCCTGCTGCCGATCAAGGACGCGGCCGGGGTGCTGTCGAACGCCGCGCCCTGGACCATCGCCTTCATGTTCATCATCATGGGCGGGCTCTTGCGCACCGGCGCGCTGGAAATGGTCACCGCCGTGGTGACCAGGCGCGCGGCCGATCGGCCGATCCTGACCATCTGCATGACCTTCGCCTTCATCATCGTCGCCTCGACGGTGATGAACAACACGCCGGTGGTCGCGGTGATGATCCCGATCCTGATCCAGCTCGGCCTCAAGGCCAATGTGGCGCCCTCGAAGCTGCTGATCCCGCTCAGCTACATGACCATCCTGTCGGGCATGATCACGCTGATCGGGACCTCGACCAACCTGCTGGTGGACGGCGTGGCGCGCGAACAGGGCATGAAGCCCTTCACCATCTTCGAGATCGCGCCGGTGGGCATCGCCGTCACCATCGCCGGCATCGCCTATTTCGCCACCGTCGGCTGGCGGCTGCTGCCCGACCGCACCACGCTGGCCGGCTTCTTCGGCGCCCGGCGCGAGATGAAATATTTCACCGAGGTCGCGGTGCCCGAGGATTCCAGCCTCGTCGGCCAGAACGTGAACGAGGTGCCGCTGTTCAAGCGCGATGCGGTCCGGGTGATCGACGTGCTGCGCGGCGACGCCTCGCTGCGCCGCAACCTGGCCGAGGCGGTGCTGGAGCCCGGCGACCGGGTGGTGCTGCGCTCGGAGATGGCCGAACTGCTGGAGATGCAGGAAAACAAGAATTTCCAGATGGTCGACAAGCTCAGTTCGGTCGCGACCGAGACGGTCGAGGTGTTGATATCGCCCGGCGCGCGGCTGATCGGGCGGCGGCTCAGCGACATGCGCCTGCGCCGGCGCTACGGCGTCTACGTCCTGGCCGCGCATCGCCGCAGCCAGAACATCGGCCGCCAGTTGGACGACCTGGTGGTGCAGGTGGGCGATACCCTGCTGCTGGAAGGCGCGCCCGAGGATATCGCCCGGCTGGCCGCCGACATGGAGCTGGTCGATGTCTCGCGCCCCTCGGCGCGGCCGTTCCGCCGCAAGAAGGCGCCCATCGCCATCCTGTGCCTGCTGTCGGTGGTGTCGCTGGCGGCGCTGGAGGTGGCCCCGATCATGGCCCTTTCCTTCATCGCGGCGGCGGTGGTGCTGATCACCCGCTGCGTCGATGCCGAGGAGGCGTTCGAATTCGTCGATGCCCGGCTGATGGCGATGATCTTCGCCATGCTCGCGGTGGGCGAGGCGCTGGAATACACCGGCACCGTGACCCTGGTGGTGGATTTCGTCGCGCCCTGGCTGCGGGGCCTGCCGCCCTTCGCCACGCTGATCGCGGTCTATTTCCTGGGCTTGGTGATGACCGAGGTACTGTCGAACAACGCCGTGGCCGTGCTGCTGACGCCGGTGGCCATCGCGCTGGCGAAATCGCTGGGCCACGATCCGCGCGCCTATGTCGTGGCGGTGATGTTCTCGGCCACGGTCGCCTTCGCCACGCCCATCGGCTACCAGACCCACCTGATGGTCTACGGCCCCGGCGGCTACAAGTTCAGCGATTTCGTCAAGGTCGGCATTCCGCTGGACATCATCTGCGGCATCGTCGCCTGCCTGACCATCCCGCTGTTCTGGCCGCTTTGAAAGGGGTCCGGTCATCGCCGCGTCACGCTTGCTTGGGTATTTAGAAAACGGAAAGAGCCTGATGCCGCTTTCCGTTTTTCAAATACCCGCCCGACGGAGCCGTTGGAGGTTCCGCTTCAGTTCCGGGAAAAGCCGTGAAGCACCGCTGCCTCCGCCTTGGCGGAAAGCGTCTTGCGGGTCTCCTCCGCCACCGGGATCGGCGGCAGCAGCCGCACCGTGACCGAACCTTGGCGCGGCTCTGCCAGGACCGCCAGCAGATGCGGACCCAGCGCCATGCTGCCCCACCAGCCATAGAAGCGCGGGTCGCGACCCGGGGGGGCGTGGTAATGCGCGCTCATCGGCTGGATCGCGAGGCCCAGGGGCAGGGCGGGGTCGAGGAAGCCCTGGAACAGCGTCGGCTTGAAGGGCAGCACGCGGCGCCCGTCGCTGCTGGTGCCTTCGGGAAAGAACAGCAGCCGGTGGCCGGCGCGGGTGCGGGCGGCGAATTCATCGGCCTGCCGGCGCGCCAGGCGCGGATCGCGGGCGACGAAATGCGTGTCGGTCACACGGGTCAGGATGTTGATGCCGGGCCAGCCGGCCACCTCGGCCTTGGAAACGAAGAAGACGGGCATCGCCGCGTTCAGCACGAAGATGTCGAGCCAGCTCGAATGGTTCGCGACCACCGCGCCGGGGCCGCGCAGCGGCGTGCCCTCGCAGCGCCAGCGCAGGCCCAGGATCCACAGGCAGAGCCGGCAGACCAACTGGACATGCGGCCCGGTAACCGGTCGGCGCGGCCCGGCAAAGAGCCGCTCGACCCCACGCATCGGCAGGATCAGGATCACGCCGATCAGCAGCACCGAGACGATGCCCAGGCCCCGCGTCGCCACCAGCAGCCAGCCCAGGGCCGAGGGGCGGGGGATGGCGGGCGGCGTGGCCTCGCCGTGCCAGGTGCCCGGGGAGGATTCGCTCATTGCCCCTGCCGGGTCTCGTAGAACTTGCGGTGCTTTTCCGACATGGCCTTGGTGTCGACCATCAGGAAGACGTCGGTGGTGTTGAAGGGCCGGTCCAGCCAGGCGCCTTCGCCAACCTGCCCGCCCAGCCGCAGATAGGCCTTGATCAGCGCCGGCATCCCCGCCATGGCGGCACGGCGGTCCAGCTGCGCCTCGGGGATCAGGTCCATCCGCTGGTAGCCGTCGGGCCGGGCACGGGGCCGGATCGCCGGCGGCGCCAGGTGGTGGTGATGCAGCCAGCTCAGCGGCTGCGCCAGCGCCTGCGCGTCGAGCCCGTGGAACGAGGCCACCCCGAACAGGATCTCGATGTCGCGCGCCAGCACATATTCGGCCAGCGCGTTCCACAGCAGGAACATGCCCGAGCCGCCCCGGAACGCCGGATCGACGCAGGACCGGCCCAGTTCCAGCAGCGACCGGCCGGAATGGCGCAGCGGCGTCAGGTCGTATTCGCTGTCGCAATAGAAGCGGCCGAACGCCTCGGCCCGGTCCCCCGGCAGCAGGCGATAGACGCCGACGACATGATCCAGCGCCGCGCGCGAGCGGCGGTTGTCCACCAGCACCAGATGATCGAGCACCGGGTCGAACTCGTCCCGCTCCAGCCGTTCGGCATGATCGACCAGCGGCCCGTCGCCGCCCAGCTCCTCGACGAAGACCCGGTAGCGCAGGCGCTGCGCGGCGAGAAGATCGGCGTCGTCGGTGGCGAGGCGGGTCTCGAAGAAGGAAGTCTCGGGCGTCATCGTCCGGCCTGGCACCCTGCCTGTTGCGATCTGGCCCCGTGTCTAGGCGCGGCAGTCCCATATTGCAACCGCAACGCGCGCCCGGCCCGCCGCGGCATGCGACGTTGCGTTAAGCAAGATTGACTCGCCTAAAAGTTGAATTAATCTGCATCGGCATCAGAAAGGATCGTTCGTGACCAGTTCAAGACTGACATGTCTGCCATCGACCACCTGTTTTCCCGCATGGGTGAAGTTGACGGTGATGCGATCGCCGATCCGCGACTGGACCTGCCCGACGCCCCATTCCGGGGCGCCGGGGTGGCGCACGATCATGCCCGGCTCCAGGATTTCATTCATCTCATGCCCTTCCTTGCGGCAATTTGCAGGCTAGACCCCCATGGACGATCTGACAATCTACCGCGACCCCCGTCTTCCGACCGGTCCCGAGCCCGAGCGGCTTGCGGCGCTGGTCAGTTCGCGGCTGTGCCACGACATCGTCTCGCCCCTGGGCGCCATCGGCAACGGGCTGGAACTGCTGGAGCTGTCGGGCGAGTTTCCCGGCATCGCCCGCAGTCCCGAGATGCAGTTGATCGCCGAAAGCGTCGAGGCGGCGCGGGCGCGGCTGCGCTGGTTCCGCTTGGCCTTCGGCCATGCCGCGCCCGACCAGCGGCTGAGCCCGGCCGAGCTTGCGGCGCTGTTCGCCGATGTCGAGAAGGGCGGCCGCATCAAGCTGCGGCTGGAAGCCGAGGGCGACCTGCCGCGGACCGAGGCGCGGATGATCCTGCTGGCGCTGATGTGTCTGGAAACGGCGCTGCCCTGGGGCGGTCGGGTGCTGGTCTGCCGCGGTGCCGCGGGCTGGCGTCTGGTCGCCGAGGCCAGCCGCACCAAGCCCGACCCGGCGCTGTGGTCCTGGCTGGACCTGGCCCCGGGACGCGAGCGGCCCGAGCCGAATTCCTCGGAGGTGCATTTCCTGCTGCTCTCGGGCTTTGCCCGCGCCGCCGGCCGGGCGCTGTCCTGGGAACTGGACGAGACCGGCGGCGAGATCGCCTTCTAGCAGTTCAGTCCCGGCCTCTGTCGGATCTGGTCTGGGAGCAATCGATCCGGCGCAGGTCCAGACCTTGCAGATCTATTCGCAGGGCGTGAGCCCGCCGAGCATCTTCAGTCGGCGGGTTGCAGGCGGCCGTGACGTCCGCGGGGTGGGATCGCAGCGGATCGCCGCTGTCGCAATGGAACCGTTTGAAAGCGTCCTTGACGGCGCGGTTCATCCGCTCGACCTGACCAGCCGTCCAGTCCGCAGAAAGGATCGAACCAGCAAACCGGGGGATCAAGCAGCTAGATCCCGCCGTCCCGCAGGGCCCGGTCCAGCCGCCGCAGCAGGCCGGGCGGGATCTGGGGCTCGGCCTCCAGAACCCTGGAAAGCAGCGCCTCGGCCTGGTCGTCGCGCTGTTCCAGCAGCAGCAGCGCCGCCTCGAACGCCTGGCGCGGGGCGGCGCCCGCGGCCAGCGCCCGCAATTCGCGCTTTGCGCGGTCGGGATGGCGGGCCAGGGCGGCCTTAGCCAGGTGCAGCCGGTAAAGCGCGCTGTCGCGCCGGGCCGCGCGATGCGCCTGCCGGACCCGGGCGGGGTCGATGCGGTTCACGATCACCATCTCGGCCAGTTGCCCCACGCCGCCGGCGCCGGCTATCACGCCCGTCGCCGGATGGCCGCCATGGGGCAGGGCGACGGCGGTGAGGCGGGGAAAGCCCACCCGGATCAGCGCCGCATGGGCGCGGTCGGCCGCGATGGCCGGGTCGTAGAGCAGCAGCCCATCGACGCCGATGTCTCCCTGCGATTGCGGCAGCGGCATCGGCCGGCCGATGCGGGCGAATTTCGCGTGCCGGCCGGGATCGAAGGGCGCCACCTGCGGATCGATGCAATATTGCGGCGACACCGCCATCACCCGCCGCGCATGGCAGGCGGCCGAATACAGCAGCGCCGCATAGCCGCCCATGGAAAAACCGATGGCGATGACCTCGGCATAGCCGGCGGTGGCGCGGGCCAGGGCCTCGGCCAGCGCCGCGCTGCGGTCCGAGACGAACCAGTCGCGCCGCGCCGTCTGCACCATCAGCGCGTCCACGCCCAGCCGCCGGGCGAAGCGCGGGCAGGACGCGGGCTCGAACCCGCTCATGTGCTGGTCGCGGCCATGTTCGAAACTGACCACCGCGCGCTGGCCGTCGCCCGTGCCGCGAAACAGCATGATGCGGTGGCGCTGGTCCTGGTGCAGGCATTCTGCCCGCATCAGGGGCGGATCGTTCCGTCGCCGGTGACCAGGTATTTGAAGCTGGTCAGCTGCTCGGCGCCGACCGGGCCGCGGGCATGCATCTTGCCGGTGGCGATGCCGATCTCGCCGCCCATGCCGAACTCGCCGCCGTCGGCGAACTGGGTCGAGGCGTTGCGCATCAGGATGGCGCTGTCCAGCGCCTTGAAGAAGCGCTCGGCGGTGGCGTCGTTCTGGGTCAGGATCGATTCGGTATGGCCCGAGCCGTAGCGGCGGATATGCGCGATCGCTTCCTCGACGCCGTCGACCAGCTTCACGGCGATGATCTTGTCCAGGAACTCCTGCCCGAAATCCAACGGCTCGGCGCGCAGGGTGCCGGGAATCTTCGCCAACTCGCCCTCGGCGCGGACCTCGACGCCGGCGTCCAGCAGGTCCTGGACCAGCACGGGGCCGTGCTTGGTGTAGAACTGCCAGTCGATCAGCAGGCATTCGGCGGCGCCGCAGACGCCGGTGCGCCGGGTCTTGGCGTTCAGCACCACGCGCCGCGCCTTGTCCAGATCGGCGTCGCGGTCGGCATACACGTGGCAGATGCCTTCCAGATGGGCAAAGACCGGCACGCGCGCCTCTTGCTGAACCAGCCCGACCAGGCCCTTGCCGCCGCGCGGCACGATCACGTCGATGTATTCCTGCGCTCGCAGCATCGCGGCGACGGCCGCGCGGTCGCGAGTCGGCACCATCTGGATCGCGGTCTCGGGCAGGCCGGCCTGTTTCAACCCGGCGACCAGCGCCTCGTGGATGGCGGTGGAACTCTCCAGGCTTTCCGAGCCGCCGCGCAGGATCACCGCATTGCCGGCCTTCAGCGCCAAGGCGGCGGCATCGGCGGTGACGTTCGGCCGGCTTTCGTAGATCACGCCGATGACCCCCAGCGGCGTCGCCACGCGCTGGATATGCAACCCGTTCGGCCGGTCCCATTCGGCCAGCACGCGGCCCACGGGATCGGGTTGCGCCGCAACCGAGCGCAGCCCCTCGGCCATGGCGCGCAGGCGGGCGCCGTCCAGCTTCAGCCGGTCCAGCATCGCGGCGCTCAGCCCCTTTTCCTCGGCGTGGTGCATGTCGAGGACATTGGCGTCGAGGATCGCGTCCTCGGACCGAAGGATCGCCTCGGCGGCGCCGGTCAGGGCGGCATGCTTGCGCTCGGCCGAGGTCTCGGTCAGCACGGCGGCGGCGTCGCGCGCCTTGCGGCCCAGGTCCGCGATCAGCGCGTCGGCGTCGGAAGAGGACAGGTCTTTCATGGCGGCGTTCCCTTGCATCCGCCCGAGATAAGGCGGCAGGGCCGGAATTTCCAGAAGAAAGGGAAGGTGCAGGATTCTGTTGCCAGGCTCCTGCGGGCCCCGCCTTACGCTGCTAGGCGCAAGGGCTTAAGTTTCGGTTACCCGAGCTGCTTACGCAGCCAGAGCGACCGGAGCACGGTTGTCGTTGGCAACTGTACATTTTGCACCGATGACGGTGGTAGCTCACCGAGACAAAGCAAACAGCTTTAGACGTTCGTCGATCCTGTTTCGGCCCCATGCGCCCCCAACGAGGGACTGATGGTGGAGCCGCCGGGTACCGCCCCCGGGTCCGATCCGCTTATTACCTGCGCGTTTATGTCCATAGTCCGGGCGAACCCGGACAGTCGGAATATAGGCGCCGCCTCGCCCACACGCAAGAGAGGGGAACGCCGTTCCCCTCTTGTCCCGCTCCGCGGGCCAATTCACCCCTTGGGGTATTTCAGAAACGGAAAAGCCAGGGCGCGGCAGGGCCTGTTCTTTCCGTTTTCCAAATACCCCTGCGGCAGTGCCATCGGCGATGCGCCTTGCTGGCGGGCGTGCGCATCGCCAGGGGATCAGAAACCGGCCTTGATCTTCTCGAACTCGGCCAGCTGCTTTTCGCGCTGCGCCGGATCGTTCGGCGTCTGGGCCAGGATCGGGGCGTTGATCGGCGACAGGCCTTCCTTCACCGCCGGCTCGTTTTCGATCGTCTTCATGGCCACGGTCGAGGTATGGCCGTAGCCGATCGTGTCCAGAAGCCCCTTGGCCGAGCCGGGGGCGAGCCAGGCGTTGATGAAGTCATAGGCCTTGTCCTCCTTGCCCGGCCCGTTCTTGAGATTGATGAAGCCGCAGAAGAAGGTCGAGCTGCCTTCCTTGGGGGCGCGCTGGAAGCCGACCGGGAAGCCGTCCTTTTCCAGCAGCACCACGCCGTCGTTCCAGGACCATGCCACGTCCACCGCGCCCGAGGCCATCAGCTGCGCCTGCTCGGCCGGGTCGGCCCAATAGGCGGCGACGTTCTGATGCGCCGCGCGCAGCCAGTCGGCGGCGGCCTTGAACTGTTCGTCCGTGACCTTGGTCCAGTCGGTGGTGCCGGTCGCCAGATAGGCCAGCGCCCAGACGTCGTCGGCCGAATCGGGCAGGCTGGTGCGGCCCTGGTATTTCGGGTCGGTGAAGACGTTCAGGCTGGCCACGTCCTCGGCCGGGACGGTGTCCTTGTTATAGGCGATCGCCGTCGCGCCCCAGTCGGTGGGGATATACCAGACCCCCTGGTCGTCCTTGAAGATCGGCGAATCCAGGAACTTGGGATAGAGCGTCTTGAAGGCCGGGATCCGCGACACGTCCCAGGGTTCGATCAGCCCGGCGTCGCGGTATTTCGACACCATCTGCGAGCAGGGATGCGCGACGTCGGCTTTGAAGCCCGAGGCGAGCTTCTGATAGGCCTCGTCGTCGTCGCCGTACAAGGCGAAGGTGGGGCTGGTGCCGTATTTGTCGATATAGCCCTGGAAGATCACCGGCTCCTCGAAACCGGCCCAGTCGAAGACCGTGAGTTCGGGGTCGGCAGCATGGGCGGCGGTGCCGGCGAGGAGCAGCGCAAGGGCAGAGGAGCGCAGGAGTTTCATCGGGGGCCTTTCGGGATGCGTGGCAGTCTGCGCCGACGCTAGCGGGCCTCTTCCAGCCCTGCAAGCCTTGGGCGAGCGCGCGCGATCCAGGCCGACGCCGCGTGCGGGGAGCCGGCGCGGCTTTAGGGCAGGATCGCGCCGCGGCCGCAACAGGCCGGCGCCGGCGGCTTATCCCGGCAGGTCCGGCGGGCCGGCGATCTGCGCATCGGGCAGGCCGATCGCCGCATCGTCGCGGCCGGCGAAATCCACCGCGCGCAGGATGGTCTGGATCGCGGCGATCCGCGCCCGCCGCTTGTCGTCCGAGCGGATCACCGTCCAGGGCGCGATGCCGGAATGGCTGCGCGCCAGCGTGTCGTGGATCGCCGCCGTGTAGTCGTCCCAGCGCGCCAGCCCGTCCACGTCGATGGAACTGAGTTTCCACTGCTTCAGCGGGTCCTTCTCGCGGTCGAGAAAGCGCCGCAGCTGTTCGGCCCGGCCGACGCCGAGCCACAGCTTGACCAGGGTGATGCCGTCGTCGACCAGCATGTTCTCGAAATGCGGCAGCTGGCGGAAGAAGGTCTCGCGCTGCGCATCGGTGCAGAAGCCGAAGACCTTTTCCACCACGCCGCGGTTGTACCAGCTGCGGTCGAAGAGCGCGATCTCGCCCCGGGCGGGCAGCCAGTCCACGTAGCGCTGGAAATACCACTCGGCCGCCTCGCGCTCGCTGGGTTTCGGGAGCGCCGCGATATAGGCGGAACGCGGGTTCAGGTTCTCGCGCACCCGCTCGATGGTGCCGCCCTTGCCGGCGGCGTCGCGACCCTCGAACAGCACCACGATGCGCTTGCCGGTGTGGATCACGTCGCGCATCAGCCGCACCAGCTGCAGCTGCAGCCCCGCCATGGCGTCGTCGTATTCCTTGCCCTTCATCTCTTCGGCATAGGGATAGGAGGGGTCGAGGATGCGGTCCTTGTCCGCCGCCTTGACCGCCTTGCGCAGGTCCTCGGGCGCGTCCTTGTCCAGGAAGCGGCTGATCGCCCCGACATAAGGCAGGTCGGGGTGGGTCTCGGACAGGGTCTTCGCTTCGGATTTCTTCGCCATTCAACCCTCGCCGATGCGGGAGATGTCGTACCAGGTGGTCTGGTAGATCTCGTTGATCCAGTTGCCGTAGAGCAGATGCGCGTGGCTGCGCCAGCGGTTCGTCGGTGCCTGGGACGGGTCGTCGTCGGGATAATAGTTCACCGGCACGTTGATCGGCTTTCCGGCCGCCACGTCGCGGTCGTATTCGTCCTTCAGCGTGGTGCTGTCGTATTCGAAATGGTTGAAGACATAAAGCGCCCGCCGCCCTGGATCTTCGAGCAGGCAGGGCCCGACCTGGTCCGAGGCGATCAGCGTGCGCAGGCCCTTGCAGGCGTCGACCTCGGGCTGGCGCACCTCGGTCCAGCGGCTGACCGGCACCAGCACGTCGTCGGAAAAGCCGCGCAGATAGGGGCTGGAGGGCGCCAGGTTCTGGTGGCGGAAGCAGCCGAAGGCCTTGCGCTCCAGCGCGTGCTTTTCCAGCCCGTGGAAATGCCAGGCCATGGCCATGCCGCCCCAGCAGACGCCGAAGGTGGAATGGACGTGGGTCCGGGTCCACTCGAACACGCGCGTCAGCTCGTCCCAATAGGTCACGGCCTCGAAGGGCAGGTGCTCGATGGGGGCGCCGGTGATGATGAGCCCGTCGAACTTCTCGCCCGTGGCCTCGACCTCGCGGAAGCTGCGATAGAAGGCGGCCATGTGGTCGGCGGCGGTGTTGCGGCTTTCGTGGTCCGACATGCGGATCAGCTGGAAGTCGATCTGCAGGGGCGTCGCGCCGATCAGCCGGGCGAACTGGTTCTCGGTCTGGATCTTCTTGGGCATCAGGTTCAGCAGGCCGATGCGCAGCGGCCGGATGTCCTGCATCGCGGCCCGGCCCGGCGACATGACCATGACGCCTTCGTTCGACAGGATGTCGAAGGCGGGCAGGTCGTTGGGCAGGGTGATGGGCATCATGCTTCCTTTCGTTCGATGGCCCTGGCGAGCAGCCGGATCAGGTCGTCGGGGGTCTTCACCCCGGCCACGTCCTCGGCCAGGATGGTCACGCCGCGCCGGGCCATGGCCGCATAGCGCGGCTGGCGATGGGCCAGCGCGCGGGCATAGGTCCAGCGGATGAAATCGTCGGGATTGACCTCGTCCCCGGTCAGGCCTTTTTCGACGCGATAGTCGGTCCAGGCGCGATCCAGGAAATCGGGCTGGTAATACATCGGCTTCGGCGCGCGGTCGAAGCGGCGGACCAGTTCCTCGGTATGCGCGTCCGAGCCCTTGATCCAGACCAGCAGCAGGTCGCGTTCCAGCGCGTCCAGCACCGGGTCGGTCGCGGCGAAGGGGTCCACCACCTCGCAGACCGAGCCGCCGGAATCGCAGACGAAATTGCCCACTCCGTAAAGCTCTTGCGCGCGGCGGATGAAATGGGCGGTGTCCAGCAGCGCCGCGATCTCGGCCGCGCGGTGCTGGCCCTGGCGGCGCATGTATTCCTCGAAGCAGAGCCCGCCCCGGGTCTCGCTGCCGGGCTTGCCCAGATAGGTGGACAGCGGCGCCAGGTTCTCGAAGGTGATGTTGCTGGCGATATAGACCGAATCCGACAGCAGCAGCTCGCGCAGGAACGGCACCTTCATCGCCTCGCGCTTGAAGTTGTCGGCGATCAGTTCGCCCATGTAGCGGGTGCCGATGCGGTAATCGACCGAGTAATGGAACCATTCCCCCGAGCCGCGCAGCATCGAGGCCAGATAGGTCTTGCCCAGGCCGGACATGCCGAAGAACAGCACGCGCTTCCTGGGTGCGGCCAGCCATGCGGCTGCGGTCTCGTAAAGCATGGGCCATCCTTCTGCCGGGCTGCCGCGATAGTTAATCCCGCGCCGGGTCAAGGAAAAGGGGGCCTGTGTCCCGCGGATGCGCTAGGCTGGCGGCAGGCAACAGGAAAGGCACCGGCGATGACGCCGCGATTCAGGATCGGCGACCACGTCAGCTGGAACTCCGAGGCGGGGCGGGTCTCGGGCACCGTCATCAAGGTGCATACCAGCGATTTCGACTACAAGGGCCATACGCATCGCGCCTCGCCCGAGGACCCGCAATACGAGATCAAGAGCGACAAAACCGACCATATCGCCGCCCACAAGGGCAGCGCGCTGACGCTGGAATGACAACCCTGCCGTTCTATACCATCGGTCATTCCGACCGCACGATCGATGCGTTCATCGCCCTTTTGCGCGAGAATCGCGTCGGCCATGTCGCCGATGTCCGCAAGCTGCCGATGTCGCGGGCCAATCCGCAATTCGACGGCGCGCGGCTGGCGGGGGCGATGGCCGAGGCCGGCCTCTCTTACGGCCATATCGCGGCGCTGGGCGGCTTGCGCGGCCGGTCGAAGGCGGTGCCGCCGGACGTGGACGGGCTTTGGCAGAACCGCAGCTTTCACAATTACGCCGATTACGCGCAGTCCGAGGCGTTCCGCGCCGGGCTCGGCCGGCTTTTGGCCGAGGGGCGGATGCGGGCCTGCGCGATCATGTGCGCCGAGGCGGTCTGGTGGCGCTGCCATCGCCGCATCGTCGCCGATCACCTGATCGTGCGCGGATTCGCTGTGTTCCACATCATGGGCCCGGGCCGGGTCGAGCCCGCGCGCCTGACCCCCGGCGCCCAGCCGCAGCCGGACGGCGGCGTGACCTATCCGGCGCCGGCAGCAGGGGGCGATGGGTAAAAAACGTTGCTATCGCGACCTGCTGGCGCGAAATGGGCACAGGCACCGCCGGAAAAGAGGGCAGGAAATGGAAACCGGACTTTTCATCGCGCGGCTGTTTCTGGGTGTGCCCTTCATCGCCTGGGGCATTCTCAAGTTGCGGGGCGGCGAGGCGAAGATCGCGCCGATGATCGCCGCCATGGGTATACCCGACGCCAAGGCGCTGGCCTGGCTGGTCGGGCTTTGCGAGCTTCTGGGCGGGCTGGCGGTCGTGCTGGGCTATCCCGTCCGCACGGCGGCGCTGCTTCTGGGCCTGTGGTGCCTGGTGACCGGCTATCTGGAACATCGCGGCAATGCGACCGAGCTGCTCAAGAACGTGACGATGGCCGGCGGCTATTTCGCGCTGGCGGCGGCGGGCGGCGGGGCGCTGGCGCTGTTCGGCGGCGCGCCGGCGGGCGTGCTGGGCTGGCTGCCCTGACGAATCGGGCGCCGTCCCGGTCCATTCCGCAGCGTTAACCAATCCGCTGTGGCGCGCCGGGCACAATCGCGCTATGATTCGCCCCAGACCCGGAAAACGGGCGACGACAAACGAGGCAGTGACGGCGGTAACCCATGACCGAGATGGTCTTTGGCACCACGCCCGTGCGGGCTGGTGATCCGATTCTTCCCCGCTGGTGGCGCACCCTGGACCGATGGTCCCTGGCCTGCGTGCTGGGGCTGTTCGCGGTGGGGCTTCTTCTGGGGCTGGCGGCTTCGGTGCCGCTGGCCGAAAAGAACGGCCTTCCGCAGTTCTATTACGTGACCCGGCAGGCGGTGTTCGGCGCCATGGCGCTGGTGGCGATGCTGGTGATCTCGACCTTCTCGCCGCGCATGGTGCGGCGGATCGGGGTGCTGGGCTTCCTGGCCGCGCTGGTGGTGCTGATGGCGCTGCCCTTCATCGGCACCGATTTCGGCAAGGGCGCGGTGCGCTGGCTGCGCCTGCCCGGCGGCATGTCGGTGCAGCCCTCGGAATTCCTGAAGCCGTGCTTCATCGCCATCTGCGCCTGGTTCATGGCCTCGAGCCAGGAGGTCGGCGGCCCGCCCGGAAAGATCTATTCCTTCGTCATCGCCGCGGTGGTCGTGGTGCTGCTGGCGCTGCAACCCGACTTCGGCCAGGCCTCGCTGGTGCTGTTTTCCTGGTGCGTGATGTATTTCATCGCCGGGGCGCCGCTGTATCTACTGGGCAGCGTCATGGGGCTGGCGGCGGTCGGCGGCTTCTTCGCCTATGGCGCCTCCGAGCATTTCGCCCGCCGCATCAACGGCTTCCTTGCGGCCGAGGTCGATCCGCGCACCCAGCTCGGCTATGCCTGGAACGCGATCCAGGAGGGCGGCTTCTTCGGCGTCGGCGTCGGCGAGGGCTCGGTCAAATGGTCGCTGCCGGACGCCCATACCGACTTCATCATCGCCGTCGCGGCCGAGGAATACGGGCTGATCCTGGTGCTGATCATCATCGCGCTTTACGCCACCATCGTCATCCGCTCGCTGCTGCGCCTGCAGGACGAGCGCGATCCGTTCGCGCGCATCGGCGGCACCGGCCTTGCCTGCGCCTTCGGCGTGCAGGCGCTGATCAACATGGGCGTGGCGGTGCGGCTTTTGCCGGCCAAGGGCATGACGCTGCCCTTCGTCAGCTATGGCGGCAGTTCGGTGATCGCCTCAGGCATCGCCATGGGCATGCTGCTGGCCCTGACCCGCTCGCGCCCGCAGGGGCGCATCGGCGACGTGCTGGGGCGGGGCCGGGGATGAGGAAGGCGCCGGGGATGAGCGCGGCATCGTCGCAAGGCGGGCCGCTTTGCCTGATCGCCGCCGGCGGGACCGGCGGCCACATGTTTCCGGCGCAAGCGCTGGCCGAGGTGCTGCTGGCGCGCGGCTGGCGGGTGAAGCTGTCCACCGATGAACGCGGCGCCCGCTATGCCGGCGCCTTCCCGGCCGAGGTGGCGCGCGAGGTCGTCAGCTCCGCCACCACCGCGC
This sequence comes from Paracoccus aminovorans, assembly GCF_900005615.1. Classification (NCBI taxonomy): domain Bacteria; kingdom Pseudomonadati; phylum Pseudomonadota; class Alphaproteobacteria; order Rhodobacterales; family Paracoccaceae; genus Paracoccus; species Paracoccus aminovorans. The sequence goes on from NZ_LN832559.1 coordinate 1,103,986, forward strand.
GGGGCGGGGCGCTGGCGAAGCTCGCCGTGCCCCTTCGCATCGGCACCGGCATCCTGACCGCGATGCGCCGCTTTCGCGCCGACCGCCCGGCGGTGGTGGTGGGCTTCGGCGGCTATCCGACCATTCCCGCCATGGCTGCGGCGCTGGCACTGGGCATCCCGCGCATGATCCACGAACAGAACGGCGTCATGGGTCGGGTCAACATGGCCTTCGCCCGCCGCGTGAGCCGCGTCGCCTGCGGCACCTGGCCCACGCGCCTGCCCGAGGGGGTCGAGGGCATCCACACCGGCAACCCGGTGCGCCGGGCGGTGCTGGACCAGGCCGGCGCGCCCTATGTCCCGCCGGGCCAGGGGCCGCTGAACCTGCTGGTCATCGGCGGCAGCCAGGGCGCGCGCGTGCTTTCCGACGTGGTGCCCGAAGCCATCGCCAGCCTGCCCGAGGACATGCGCCCCCGCCTTGTTGTCAGCCACCAGGCGAGGGCCGAGGATGCCGAGCGCGTCACCGCCGCCTATCGGGCGGCCGGCATCGCCGCCACGGTGCGGCCCTTCTTCGACGACGTGCCGACGCGGCTGGCGCAGGCGCAGCTGGTGGTCAGCCGGGCCGGGGCCTCGTCCATCGCCGACATCACCGTGATCGGCCGCCCGGCGATCCTGATCCCCTATGCCGCAGCCACCGCCGACCATCAGACCGCCAACGCCCGTGCCCTGGCGGAATCCGGTGCGGCGGTGCTTCTGCCCGAATCCGTGCTTGACGCCGAAAGCCTCGCGCGCGACATCCGGGACATCCTTTCCGACAGCGCCCGCGCCACCCGAATGGCAGCGGCGGCGCTGGAGCTCGCCCGCCCCGATGCGGCGCAGCGCCTTGCAGATCTAGTAACGGACCTATCCCGATGAACGCAGCGACCAAACTTCCGGGCGAATTGGGCCCCATCCATTTCATCGGCATCGGCGGCATCGGCATGTCGGGCATCGCCGAGGTGCTGATGACGCTGGGCTATGCCGTGCAGGGATCGGACGCGAAACGCTCGAAGATCACCGACCGGCTGGAGAAGCTGGGCGCCGCCGTCTTCGAGGGCCAGCGCGCGGAAAACATCGGCGAGGCCGGCGTGGTGGTGATCTCGACCGCGATCAAGAAGGGCAACCCCGAGCTTGAGGAAGCCCGCCGCCGCGGGTTGCCCATCGTGCGCCGGGCCGAGATGCTGGCGGAACTCATGCGCCTGCGCTCGAACGTCGCCGTGGCCGGCACGCATGGCAAGACCACCACCACCACCATGGTCGCGACGCTGCTGGATGCCGGCGGCTTCGACCCGACCGTCATCAACGGCGGCGTGATCCACGCCTATGGCTCCAACGCCCGCGCCGGTGCCGGCGAATGGATGGTGGTCGAGGCCGACGAATCGGACGGTTCGTTCAACCGCCTGCCGGCGACCATCGCCATCGTGACCAACATCGACCCCGAGCATATGGAGCACTGGGGCAGCTTCGACGCGCTGCGCAAGGGCTTCCAGGATTTCGTCTCGAACATCCCCTTCTACGGCCTTGCCGTCTGCTGCACCGACCACCCCGAGGTGCAGGCGCTGGTCGGCCGCACCACCGACCGCCGCGTGGTCACCTTCGGCTTCAACGCCCAGGCCGACATCCGCGCGATAAACCTGCGCTATGAAAACGGCATCGCGCATTTCGACATTGCCCTGCAGGGCGAGGAAGACGCCCCGGTCATCGAGGACTGCACCCTGCCGATGCCCGGCGACCACAACGTCTCGAACGCGCTGGCCGCCGTCGCGGTCGCCCGCCATCTCGGCATGAAGCGCGCCCAGATCCGCGAGGCGCTGGCCAAGTTCGGCGGCGTCGGCCGCCGCTTCACCCGCGTGGGCGAGGTGAACGGCGTCACCATCATCGACGACTACGGCCACCATCCGGTCGAGATCGCCGCCGTGCTGAAAGCCGCGCGCCAGGCCACCAAGGGCCGGGTCATCGCCGTGCACCAGCCGCACCGCTATACCCGGCTCTCCGGCCTCTTCGACGATTTCTGCACCTGCTTCAACGAGGCCGACGTGGTCGCCATCGCCGAAGTCTATTCCGCCGGCGAGGAACCTATCCCCGGCGCCTCGCGCGACGATCTGGTGGCGGGGCTGATCGCCCACGGCCACCGCCACGCCCGCGCGGTGATGGACGAGGGCGACCTGGAGCGCCTGGTTCGCGAACAGGCCCGGCCCGGCGACATGGTGGTCTGCCTTGGCGCCGGCACCATCTCGGCCTGGGCCAACAACCTGCCCGAGCGGCTGCTGGGGCAGGCCGCATGATGCTGCTGGTCGGCCACCCGTTCGTCGCGGCGCTTTGCGCGGTCCTGTGGGGCGTGCTGGCCTGCCTGCTGCCCTTCGTGCGGCTGCGCTGGCGCCATGCCGCGTTGTGGACGCTGGTGCTGTGCGGCGTGCCGGTGCTGGGCTGGCTGACTTATCTCTGCGGCCCGGGCTTCGGCGTGCTGTTCCTGTCGCTGGGCCTGTCGCTGCTGGTCTGGCCGCCGTTCGAGACCCGCCGCCGCCGCGCGCCGGCGCAACGCGGGCTGCGCTGAGGCGGCATGGAGATCGTCTGGCTCATCGTCGCCGTGGCGGTGGCGCTGACCGTCAGCATCGGCGCGATCCGCGCCGCCGCCCGCAGCTGGGCGCCGCTCGCGCTGCAACTGGCGCTGCTGCTCGGCTCGGCCGGTGCCTGCTATCTGATCGGAGGCGCCAAGACCGGCGGCTATCTTGCCGGGATCATCGGCGCGCTGCTGTGCCTGCTCATGCTGATCGCCGCCGGCGGTCTGGCGCTGGGGGCGGCCGGTCGCTGGCTCTGGGATCGGCTGCGCCCCGCCACGGCCGGCGCGTCGCCCGCCGCGGCTTGGGACGTCTGGGTGATCGGCGGGCTTGCGGCCCTGGCGGTGCTGCTCAGCGCGCTGGAATAGAGTGGCGGTCAGGTGTTGAAGCCGACCGCGGAAGCGTTCAGCAACTGCATGGCCATGACCAGCTCGAACAGGCGCAGCGTTTCGTTGTCCCACGCGGCCAGGGGTGCGTCTTGCCTGTCGCGGCTCTTCTGCCTCTCGATGATCGCCGCAAGGATCCCGGCTGCCTGATCCGCCGCCACGCGCAGCGCCAGCAGGTAATCGGCCTGGGTCTCGATCTCGCCCAAGCCGGGCGCGTCGGGCGTCGCGCCGAGGATGGTCTTGATCTGCTCGGCGAACCGCTTGGGAATGGGCAGCGGCTGATTGGCGAGCTCTGCCGCGTCCGCCCCGGACAGAAGCGCGGTGATTTCGCTCACGGCCATGGCAAGGCGGGTCGCGGCCGCTTGCAGCAGTTCGACCATCTGCTTCGCATTCACGGCGGCGGCCTTGATCGCCTGCGCGAGCGCACATTGTGCATCCTGCGTCTCGTTCAGCGGATCGCTGGCGGGCAGGAAAGGCAGGGACGTATCGCCCTGTTGCGCCTGGCCGCGCGCCACCAGCCCCAGGATCGCCGCGCTGGCCGTCGCGACCGATATCAGCCCGCGCCGGGTGACGGCGCCTGTTTGGGTTGCTTCAGGCATGTCCGCAGCCTTTCTGTCAGGGTTTCGGCAGGTTCGGAAACCGCTGTGTCTGCGCCGCCGGCAGGCGCGGCATGCGGCATCGCGGCGAAGAATGACTTGCGCTCCAGAAAGGCGGCGATGCCGTCATAGGCCTCCTGGCGCAAGGTCGCGCAAACCGAGTCGACGACGCTGCCCAGCGTCCGGGCAAGCTCGTCGTCCCGTCCAAGCCCTTGGAATTTTTCGGCCCAGACGATCTCATAGATCAGCATCGCCAGCTTGCGCTGCACTTCGGTGGGCGGATCACCTTCGCGAAAGCTTCCGGTCGCATGGCGGTCACCGGTGAACTCTTGCAACGTCCCGGCAATCCGTGCCGATTGACGCCCCGCGCAACGGTGATTAACCACGCGAGCCATGAGCCACACGCTTCCCACGCCCCGCGGCGCCCTGACCCCGAACCGCCCGCTCGCCGACCTGACCTGGCTGCGCGTCGGAGGCCCCGCCGACTGGCTGTTCCAGCCCGCGGACGAGGCAGATCTGGCCGATTTCCTCGCCGCGCTCGACCCCGCCGTGCCGGTTTTTCCGATGGGCGTCGGCTCGAACCTGATCGTGCGCGACGGTGGCATCCGCGGCGTGGTGATCCGGGTGGGCCGCGGATTCAACACCATTGAAATCGCGGGGGAAACCGTCATCGCCGGCGCCGCCGCGCTGGACGCCCATGTCGCCCGCAAGGCGGCCGAGGCCGGGCGCGACCTGACCTTCCTGCGCACCATTCCCGGCGGCATCGGCGGCGCCGTGCGCATGAATGCCGGCTGCTATGGCAGCTATGTCGCCGACCACCTGGTCTCGGTTCGGGTCGTGGCGCGTGACGGCAGCATCCACGATCTGCCCGCCGATGCGCTGAACCTCGCCTATCGCCACGCCGATCTGCCCGAGGGCTGGGTGGTGACCCGCGCCACCTTCCGCGCGGCCTCGGGGGAACCCGCTGAACTGGCTGCGAAAATGGACGATCAGCTGGCCCGCCGCGACGCCAGTCAGCCGACCCGCGACCGCTCGGCCGGCTCGACCTTCCGCAACCCGGCCGGCTTTTCCTCGACCGGCCGTGCCGACGACTCGCATGAGCTCAAGGCATGGAGCCTGATCGATGCCGCCGGGCTGCGCGGCCATCGTCTGGGCGGGGCGCAAATGTCTGAAAAGCACCCGAATTTCCTGCTGAACGCCGAAGGCGCCACGGCAGCAGAGCTGGAATCCCTGGGCGAGCTGGTCCGCGACAGGGTGCGCGAAAGCTCGGGGCATGAGCTGCAATGGGAAGTCATCCGCGTGGGTGAGCCGTAACCCGCCGTTATCCCCGGAAATCTCGCCCCAGACGCGAAAAGGGACTTTTGCGATTCTGCGCAACCCGCTATCCTGCCGAGATAAACACCCGGACAAACCGGGAGAATGAGGCAAAATTGGCGGGCAGGTCGAGCAGGACAGCCCCGAAAGTCGTGGTCCTGATGGGCGGACCCTCGGCCGAGCGCGAGGTTTCCCTCTCGTCCGGGCGGGAATGCGCGAAGGCGCTGCGGCAGGCGGGCTATGAAGTCGTCGAATTGGATGCGGGCAGGGATCTGCCCGCGCGTCTGGTCGATGCCGCGCCGGACGTGGTCTTCAACGCGCTGCACGGCCGTTGGGGCGAGGACGGCTGCGTCCAGGGCCTGATGGAGTGGCTGGGGCTGCGCTACACCCATTCCGGCGTGCTGGCCTCGGCGCTGGCCATGGACAAGTCCCGGGCGAAGCAGGCGTTTCGCGAGGCGGGCATTCCTGTCGTCGAAAGCGTCATCGCCGACGCGGCCGAGGTGTGCACCCGCCACGTCCTGCCGCCGCCCTATGTCGTCAAGCCGAATGACGAGGGCTCCTCGGTCGGGGTCTATATCGTCCACGAGGCCGCCAACGCCCCGCCGCAGCTCTCGGACCAGATGCCCGCGCGGGTCATGGTCGAGACCTATGCCCCCGGCCGCGAGTTGACCGTCGCCGTGCTGGGCGACCGGGCGCTCGGCGTGACCGAGATCGTCACCGAGGGCTGGTACGACTACGACGCGAAATACAAGCCCGGCGGCTCGCGCCACGTCGTCCCGGCCGAGATCCCGGCCGAGATCGATGCCGCCTGCCGCGACTTCGCCGTCAGGGCGCATCAGGCGCTGGGGTGCCGCGGCCTGTCGCGCAGCGATTTCCGCTGGGACGAATCGCGCGGCCTGGCCGGGCTGATCATCCTTGAAACCAACACCCAGCCGGGGATGACGCCGACCTCGCTGGCGCCGGAGCAGGCGGCGCATGTCGGCATGGACTTTCCCGCGCTCTGCCGCTGGATCGTCGAGGAGGCGCTATGCAGGGCTTGAACTTCCATCGCGGTCAGGATGCCGGCCGGCCGGCGCCGGTGCGTCATGCGCCCGCGCGGCCCGCGCCGTCGCAGCAGCCGCGCCCGGTGCGCAAGGACCCGGCGCCGTCGCGGCTGGCCTATCGGCTGAACCGGATGATGCTGCGGCCGCTGGTGCGGCGGCTGGTGCATGTCGGGCTGCCGGCCTTTCTGGCGGCGCTGGTGGCGGGGATCTGGCTGTCGGACGACACCCGCCGTGCGCATCTGACCGGCGGGCTCGACGCGCTGGTGGACCGGGTGCAGAACCGCGACGAATTCCTGGTCAAGATGATGACCATCGAGGGCGCCTCGCCGGTGGTGGACAAGGGGCTGCGGGCGATGCTGCCGGTCGAGCTGCCGGCGTCGAGCTTTGACATCGACCTGGAAAAGCTGCGCGAGCGGGTGCTGAAGCTGGATGCGGTCGAGGCGGTGGACCTGCGCATCAAGCCCGGCGGCGTGCTGTCGGCGGTGGTGACGGAACGGGTGCCGGCGCTGCTGTGGCGCCACGCCCGCGGCATCGAGCTGCTGGACAAGACCGGGCACCGCGTCGCCTCGGTCACCTCGCGCGAGGTGCGGGGCGACCTGCCGATCATCTCGGGCGAGGGCGCCGACCGCGCCGCGGCCGAGGCGCTGGCGCTGATCGACGCCGCCGGGCCGATCCTGCCGCGCCTGCGCGGGCTGGAACGCATGGGCGAACGGCGCTGGGACGTGGTGCTGGACCGCGGCCAGCGCATCAAACTGCCCGAGAACGGCGCGCTGCCGGCGCTGGAGCGCGCCATCGCCATCGACCGCGCCCAGCACATGCTGGACCGCGACCTGTCGGTCGTGGACCTGCGCCAGCAGCAGCGCCCGGTGGTGCAACTGGGGCTGGAGGCGCAGAACGCCATCCGCCGCGCCCGGGGCCAGCCCGAACTGGGTCCGGACGGCAAGGCCATCGCCGCCGAGACGGCGAAGAAGACATCGGGAAACGGCAAGAAGAAAAGCGGCTAACAGCTTGAAGGGGCAGCAGAGATGAAGGATCTGTACGAGGGGCAGCGGGCGATGCGGAGCATGCGCCGCCAGGCCATGCAGCGCGGGGTCATCGCGGTTCTGGACATCGGCACCTCGAAGATCGCCTGCCTCGTGCTGCAATTCGACGGCCCCAGCCAGTTCCGCGAGACGGACGGGGTCGGCCCCATGGCCGGCCAGTCGAATTTCCGCGTCATCGGCACCGCCACCACCCGCTCGCGCGGCCTGCGCTATGGCGAGATCGAGACCATGGCCGAGACCGAGCGCGCCATCCGCACCGTCATCCAGTCGGCGCAGAAGGTGGCGGGCGTGCGTGTCGATCACGTCATCGCCTGCATCTCGGGCGCGCGGCCGGCAAGCTATGGGCTGGCCGGAGAGATCGCGCTGCCTTCGGGCAAGGTGGGCGAGGGCGACGTCGCCCGCGTGCTTGCCGCCTGCGACGTGCCGGATTTCGGCCGCGGCCGCGAGGTGCTGCACGCCCAGCCGGTGAATTTCGCCCTGGACGGCCGCTCGGGGCTTTCGGACCCGCGCGACCAGTCCGGCGGCCGGCTGGCCTGCGACATGCATGTGCTGACCATCGACGGCGACGCCGCCGGCAACCTGGTGCACTGCATCCGCCGCTGCGACATGGAGCTGGCCGGGGTGGCCTCGGCCTCTTACGCCTCGGGGCTGGCGGCGCTGGTCGAGGACGAGCAGGAGCTGGGCGCGGCCTGCGTGGACTTGGGCGGCGGCACCACCGGGGTTTCCGTCTTTATCAAGAAACACATGATCTTCGCCGATGCTGTTCGATTCGGCGGGGAATTGATCACCCAGGACATCGCCAAGGGCCTGCGCGTCAGCCATGCCGTGGCCGAGCGGCTGAAGACGCTGCACGGCGGCGTCGAGGCCACCGGACGCGACGACCGCGAGATGATCGAGCTGGGCGGCGAGACCGGCGATTGGGAGACCGACCGCCGCAGCGGCAGCCGCGCCGACCTGATCGGCATCATGCGGCCGCGGGTCGAGGAGATCCTGGAAAACGTCGCCGGGATCCTGGACGCGGCGGGCTTCGATTCGATGCCCTCGCGCCAGATCGTGCTGACCGGCGGCGGCAGCCAGATCCCGGGGCTGGACGCGCTGGCCGCGCGCATGCTGGGCCAGAACGTCCGCATCGGCCGGCCGCTGCGCATCCAGGGCCTGCCGCATAACGCGACCGCGCCGGGGTTTTCCTCGGCCATCGGGCTGGCGCTGCTGACCGCCCATCCGCAGGACGAATGGTGGGATTTCGACATGCCCGCCGAACATTATCCGGCGCGCAGCCTGCGTCGGGCCTATCGCTGGTTTCGCAGCAACTGGTAGTTGCGAAAAACCCGATGCGGTGGTGCGGACGGGCGTCCCCACCACATGCTGGAGAATGGGCAAGATACCGCCTAAAACACCGGTCAATACCGCCATATTTGGTGTCCGAACTGTGTTTTTCGGGTGACGCTGCGGGCGAATCTGGCTAGGCTGGCCCGCATAGGGGATTCGACCGGGCGCACATGTCCGGCACAACAAACAAGGCAGGCGAGACATGGAACGGCAAATCCACCTGATGCTCAACGATGACCAGGAACTGAAGCCGCGCATCACCGTCTTCGGCGTCGGTGGTGCGGGTGGCAACGCGGTCAACAACATGATCGACAAGCAGCTGGAAGGGGTCGAGTTCGTCGTCGCGAACACCGACGCCCAGGCGCTGCAATCCTCGAAAGCCGACAGCCGCATCCAGATCGGTCCCAAGGTGACCGAGGGGCTGGGCGCCGGCGCGAAACCCTCGATCGGCGCCAAGGCCGCCGAGGAAACCATCGAGGACATCGTCGATCACCTGATGGGCGCCCACATGTGCTTCATCACCGCCGGCATGGGCGGCGGCACCGGCACCGGCGCCGCCCCGATCATCGCCCAGGCCGCGCGCGAGATGGGCATCCTGACCGTCGGCGTGGTGACCAAGCCGTTCCAGTTCGAAGGCACCAAGCGCATGCGCCAGGCCGCCGAGGGCGTCGAGGCGCTCCAGAAGGTCGTGGACACGCTGATCATCATCCCGAACCAGAACCTGTTCCGCCTCGCCAACGAAAAGACCACCTTCACCGAAGCCTTCGCCATGGCCGACGACGTGCTGTATCAGGGCGTCAAGGGCGTGACCGACCTGATGGTGCGCCCGGGCCTGATCAACCTCGACTTCGCCGACGTGCGCGCGGTGATGGACGAGATGGGCAAGGCGATGATGGGCACCGGCGAAGCCTCGGGCGAGAACCGCGCCGTGCAGGCCGCCGAGAAGGCCATCGCCAACCCGCTGCTGGACGAAATCAGCCTGAACGGCGCCAAGGGCGTGCTGATCAACATCACCGGCGGCTACGACCTGACTCTGTTCGAAATGGACGAGGCGGCCGAGAAGATCCGCGAGAAGGTCGATCCCGATGCGAACATCATCGTCGGCTCGACGCTGGATCCGTCGATGGAAGGCACCATCCGCGTTTCGGTCGTGGCGACCGGCATCGACGCCTCGGCGGCGGAGCTGCCGGCCCCGCGCCGCGGCATGAAGGAACCGCTGACCCAGAATCCGGCCGTCGCGCATAAGGCGGTCGAGGAAGACCTGCCGCCGCCGCGCCGCGTAGCCCCCGCGGTCGAGGCCGCACCGGTCGCGCGCGTGCAGCCCGCGGTCCCCGCCGCGCGCTACGAGGAAGAGGACATGCCGCGCCCGGCCTATCAGCCGGACCTGCGCCAGGCCGCTGCCCCGGCCGCACCGGCGCGCGATCCGCTGAACGGCGATGCCGGCGGCTTCGTCGCCCCCAGCCGCGGCCAGCAGGCCCCGGCCGGCACGCCGTCGGATGCGGTGATGCAGCGCCTCGCCGCCGCCGTGCAGAAGGCGCCCGAGCGCCAGGCGGCCGCCGCCGCGGCCCAGGGCCGGCCGGCGGGGCAGCCCCAGCCCGCCGAGGCGCCGCGCGGTCCTGGCCGCATGGCCGGTCTCAGCCGTATGCTGGAACGCATCTCGGGCCATGGCGAACAGGCCGAGAAGCCCGCGCCCTCGACCATCGCCGAACGCGTCAGCGAGCGCGTCCAGGCCCGCCGCAGCGGCGGATTCGATGCCGGCTTCGACGATCTGGCCAGCCCCGACCGGACCGGCGACAATGTCGAGATCCCGGCCTTCCTGCGCCGCCAGGCGAATTGAGGCGATCACAAATGGACTTGGAAAGGACCGCTTCGGCGGTCCTTTTTCTTTTTCTGAATCAGCCTCTTGGGCAGGATGGGCGGATTCCTTCCGCGCCGCGGCGGGGATTGTTTCATGCCGTTACAATTCGTTAGTTGAGACCGGGGCGGCGCGTGCCTAACTGGATGGCACGCCGCCGGAAAACCCTCGCGGCGACGGTATTCAGTAAGAATCGGCAGGCAAGATCATGCAGACCAACATCGCTCAGAAAGCCCAGTTCCGCGGCGTCGGACTGCATTCGGGTGCGGCCGTGCGGCTGGCGATCCTGCCGGCGCCGGCGGATCATGGCATCGTCTTCGTCCGCACCGACCTGGACCGCGCCCGCATTCCGGCGCGCTGGGACCATGTGACGCCCTCGCAGCTGTGCACGCTTCTGGACAACGGCCGTGGCGCCACCGTCTCGACGGTCGAGCATGTCATGGCGGCGCTGGCCGGCACCGGCATCAACAATGCCGTGGTCGAGGTGAACGGTCCCGAAGTGCCGATCCTGGACGGTTCCGCCGCGCCCTTCGTTCAGGGCATCATGGAGGCCGGCCTGCGCCAGCAGTCCGGGGCGCCGCTGCGCGCCGTCCGGATCCTGCGCGAGATCGAGGTGCAGCAGGGCGAGGGCTTTGCGCGCCTGTCCCCCGCCGACCATCTGGAAATCCATTTCGACATCGACTTCACCGATGCCGCCATCGGCCACCAGGAAAAGCGGCTCGACATGGCCAACGGCAGTTTCGTGCACGAGCTGATGGACAGCCGCACCTTCTGCCGGCAGGCGGATGTGGTGCGGATGCAGCAGAACGGGCTGGCGCTGGGCGGCACCTATCTGAACGCCGTGGTCTTCGACGGCGACAAGGTGCTGTCGCCCGGCGGGCTGCGCCACCGCGACGAGGCCGTGCGCCACAAGATGCTGGATGCGATGGGCGACCTGGCGCTGGCCGGGGCGCCGTTGCTGGCGCGCTATACCGGCCACCGCGCCGGCCATGCGATGACTAACAAGCTGCTGCGCGCGCTTTTCGCGCGGCCGGACGCCTGGGAATGGGTGATCCTGACCCCCGAAATGGAAAGCCGCCAGCCCGGGGCGGGGGTGATCGCGTCGGCCGCGCGCATGGCGTCCGAGGTCCGGCAGCTGGCCGTCGCCTGACGGTGACGGCCGCGCCGCAGATTTTCCGGTTTTGGCATTTTGCGCAGCCAGATTTTCTGTGCTAGGACGACCGGGCCAAGCGGGCCGACTGCCCGGGCGGCGGCATGAATTTCTGACGGGCAGGGTGGAATGACAGGCATCAGATCGGGTTCCGTGGTCGCGGCTGTGCTGTCGGTCGGCCTGCTTGCCGGCTGTGGCGGCGGGTCCAGCAAAGCGCCGGAATCATTCGAGAGTTTCACCGCCGAGGAAATCTACAAGCGCGGCGAATACGAGCTTGAGAACACGCGCAAGCCCAAGGACGCGGTGAAGTATTTCACCGAGGTCGAGCGGCTTTACCCCTATTCCGAATGGGCCAAGCGCGCGCTGATCATGCAGGCCTATTCCTATCACCGCGCCCGCGACTACGAAGAGGCGCGCGGCGCCGCCCAGCGTTTCATCGACACCTATCCGGGCGACGAGGACGCGGCCTATGCGAAATACCTGCTGGCGCTTTCCTATTACGACCAGATCGACGAGATCGGCCGCGACCAGGGCCTGACCTTCCAGGCGCTGCAATCGCTGCGCGAGGTGATCGAACAATATCCCGATACCGAATATGCCCGCTCGGCGATCCTGAAGTTCGACCTCGCCTTCGACCACTTGGCGGCGAAGGAAATGGAGATCGGGCGCTACTACCTCAAGCGCGGCCATTACACCGCCGCCATCAACCGCTTCCGCGTGGTGGTCGAGGAATACCAGACCACGACCCACACGCCCGAGGCGCTGATGCGGCTGGTCGAGGCCTATCTGGCGCTGGGCCTGAACGACCAGGCGCAGACGGCGGGCGCGATCCTGGGCCACAACTTCCAGTCCTCGCCCTTCTACGAGGACGCCTATGCGCAACTGCGCGGCCATGGGCTGAAGCCCGAGGCACGCGGCGACAGCTGGCTGACCCGGGTCTATCGCCAGGTGATCCAGGGCAAGTGGCTATAGCCCGCGCGTCACGCGTGGCAGGATGGGGTGATGCTGCGTTCGCTTGAAATCCGCGACATGCTGCTGATCGACCGGCTGGATCTGGATTTCCGGCCGGGCCTGAACGTGCTGACCGGCGAGACCGGGGCCGGCAAGTCGATCCTGCTCGACTGCCTGGGCTTCGTGCTGGGCTGGCGCGGCCGCGCCGACCTGGTGCGGCAGGGCGCGAGCCAGGGCGAGGTCACCGCCGTCTTCGACCTGCCCGCCGGCCATCCCGCCCGCACGCTGCTGGACGAGGCCGGCTTCCCCGTCTCGGACGAGTTGATCCTGCGCCGGGTGAACGGCGGCGACGGCCGCAAGACCGGCTGGATCAACGACCGCCGCGCCTCGGGCGAGGTGCTGCGGCTCTTGTCGGAAACGCTGGTGGAACTGCACGGCCAGCATGACGACCGCGGCCTTTTGAACCCGCGCGGCCACCGGCTGCTGCTCGATGCCTTTGCTGCCGTCGACCTGGGTCCCGTGCGCGCGGCCTGGGCGGCGCGGCGCGAGGCGCGGGCGGCGCAGGAGCGGGCCGAAGCCGCCCTGGCCGCCGCGAAGGGCGAGGAGGAATTCCTGCGCCATGCCGTGGCCGAGTTGGACAAGCTCGACCCGCAGCCCGGCGAGGAGGCGGAACTGGATACCCGCCGCCGCGCCATGCAGGGCGCAGAGCGTATCCGCGAGGACGTATCGCGCGCCTTGCAGGCCCTGGGCAGCGAGGGGGCCGAGGGCGCGATGCTGGATGCCGCGCGCTGGCTCGATGCCGCCGCCGAGCGGGCCGAGGGCCGGCTGGAAGCCCCGGCCGCCGCGCTGCAACGCGCGCTGATCGAGCTGGGCGAGGCGCAGGCCGGCGTCGAATCGGCGCTGGAGGCGATGGATTTCGACCCGCGCGACCTGGAAGCGACCGAAGAGCGGCTGTTCGCCCTGCGTGCGCTGGCCCGCAAGCATGACGTGCTGGCCGACGACCTGGCCGGTCTGGCCGACGAATTGCGCGCCCGCCTGACACGCATCGACGCGGGCGAAGGCGACCTGGTGCGCCTGCGCGAGGCCGTGGCGGCGGCCGACGCCGCCTATGACAGCGCCGCCGCCGCCCTGTCGGACCAGCGCGCCACGGCCGCCGAGCGGCTCGATGCCGCGATGGCGGCCGAACTCGCGCCGCTGAAGATGGAGCGCGCGATGTTCGAAACGCTGGTGACCCCCGCCGACCCCGGCCCCGAGGGGCGCGACGCGGTGGCCTTCACCGTCGCCACCAATCCCGGCGCCCCGGCGGGGCCCTTGGACCGCATCGCCTCGGGCGGCGAGCTGTCGCGTTTCCTCTTGGCGCTGAAGGTCTGCCTCGCGCGCGGCAACGACGTCCTGACCCTGATCTTCGACGAGATCGACCGCGGCGTCGGCGGCGCCACCGCCGATGCGGTGGGCCGGCGCCTCGCCCGGCTGGCCGAGGGGGCGCAGGTGCTGGTCGTGACCCACAGCCCGCAGGTCGCCGCACTGGGGGGCCATCATTTCCGGGTGGCGAAATCGGTCTCGGGCGGCATGACCACGTCGAATGTCGCGCCCTTGAGTGCAAGCCAGCGCATCGACGAAATCGCCCGCATGCTGGCCGGAGAAGAGATCACCCCGGCCGCGAAAGAGGCGGCGCGGGCGCTGCTGCAAGGCTAGTCCACGATCCGGTCCACCTGCCGGATGATCGACAGCACCCGTACGTTCCGGGGATCGTAGCGGATCAGATTGCCATTGACGATGCCGTAGCGGCTGCCGGTGGGCGGGTGGCTCATGCCGTAAAGCCCGGGCCGGGTGATGCGATGCAGCCGGCGCAGGTCCACCCGGTCGCCCACCCGCACCGCCGCGCCCGACGCGGTCTCGGCCGCCACCAGCGCCGCGCCATTCGCTCCGGCGCCGCGCTCGGTCTGCCCGGCCAGTCCGACCGAGGCGAGCGCCGCGGCCAGGGCGACGGCAAGGAACAGGCGAGGGCGATGGCGCAGCATGATTGCAACCCGGCACGACGTCGTTGATTGCGAGTCAACGCGCCGGCCCGGCACTCGGCTCCCTCACGAAGCCGCGAAATCAGCTGTCGCGGTGCCGTTTTTCGAATCTGGGCAGCATGGCCGAGAAATCCTTGCCCTTTCCGTCCTCCTCCTCGACGAAGCGGGCATAGAGCGCGGCCGCCAACTGGCCCATGGGCGTGTCGGCATCGGCCGATTCCGCGGCCTGCTGGCTCAGCCGCAGGTCCTTGAGCATCAGTTCCGCCGCGAATCCGGGCGTATAGCCGTTGTCGGCGGGCGAGACCGGCCCCACGCCCGGCGCCGGGCAATAGGCGTTCATCGACCAACTGTAGCCCGAGGAGGTCGAGACCACGTCGAACATCTTCGTGCGGTCCAGCCCCAGCTTGTCGGCCAGGGCGAAGGCCTCGCAGGTCACGATCATGGTGGCGCCCAGGATCATGTTGTTGCAGATCTTCGCGGCCTGGCCCGCCCCCGGATCGCCGCAGAGCACCGCCTTCTGGCCCATGATCTCGAAAAGCGGCCGCACCGTGTCGAAATCCTCGGCGCTGCCGCCGACCATGAAGGTCAGCGTCCCCGCCGCCGCCCCGGCCGTCCCGCCCGAGACCGGCGCATCCAGTGTCCCCAGCCCTGCCGTGCGCGCCTGCTGCGCCACCGCCCGGGCGCTGTCCACGTCCACGGTCGAGCAGTCGCAGAACACCGCGCCGGGCGTCATGGCCGGGATCGTCTCTTCGGCCACGCCGCGCAGGATGGCGCCGTTCGGCAGCATGGTCACGACCACCTCGGCCCCGGCGGCGGCTGCTGCGGCGCTGTCGGCCCGGGCGACGCCCTCGGGCATCGGTGCCGCGGTGTCGAAGCCCGCGACCGCATGCCCTTCCCGGGCCAGGTTGGCCGCCATCGGCCCACCCATATGGCCCAGCCCGATGAATCCGATCTTCATGTGCTTTCCTCCCAGCCAAGTTCGTCGGGTCCCAGCGGCGCCAGCATGGCGGCGACATGGGCGGCGCTGGCATCGGCCGACCATCGCGGATCGCGATCCTTGTCGATCAGCTGCGCCCGCACGCCTTCCAGAAAATCGCTCTCGGCGGTGGCGCGGGCGGTAAAGCGCAGTTCGCGGGCCAGGCTCTCCCGCAGGTCGCGATCGCCACGCGCGGCACGTACCAGAGCCAGCGTCGCGGCCATCGACAAGGGTGAGTTGCGGCGCAGCGCCGCCAGCGCTGTCTCCTCTCCCGCAGCCTCCAGCGCGGCGATGATCGCGGCCACGCTTGGACCGCCGAAGGCCGAAAGGTCGCGGCCCTCCAGCGGTGCCGGCGGGCGGGGATGGGGCGCGATGACCGCCACCGCGCCGGTCTCGGCCAGCCGCTCCTTCAGCGCCGGCCATTCCGCCTCGGGGATATAACTGTCGGCGAAGCCGGTGAAGATCGCGTCGCCCGGCCCCATGCGGGCGCCGGTCAGCCCCAGGTATTCGCCGCAGCGGCCCGGCGCATGGCCCAGCAGCCAGCTGCCGCCGACGTCCGGGATCATGCCGATGCCGCATTCCGGCATCGCGACCTGGGTGGTCTCGCCGACGATGCGGTGGCTGGCATGGCCGCCGACGCCGACGCCGCCGCCCATGACGAAGCCCTGCATGAAGGCCACCACGGGCTTGGGATAGCCGGCGATGCGGGCGTTCATGACATATTCGTCGCGAAAGAACGCACGCCCGCGCTGGTGCTCGCCCGCGAGCCCGGCGCGATAGACCGCGGCGATGTCGCCGCCCGAGCAGAAGGCGCGCTCGCCCTCGGCGTCGATGACGACCAGCGCCATCTCGGGATCATGCTGCCATTCCCGCAGTGCCGTGTCGATCGCCAGCGCCATGTCGTGGCTCAGCGCGTTCAATGCCCGCGGGCGGTTCAGGGTCAGGCGCCCGGCGCGGCGGTCCTTGCGGACGATCATCTCGGTCATCGGTCACGCTCCGCCAGCAAGGCGCGGCCGACGATCAGCCGCATGATCTCATTGGTGCCTTCCAGGATCTGGTGCACGCGCAGGTCGCGCACGATCTTCTCGATCCCGTAATCGGCAAGATAGCCGTAACCGCCGTGCAGTTGCAGGCATTGATTGGCGACCTCGAAGGCGCGGTCGGTCACGTAGAGCTTGGCCATGGCGCAGAACTTGCCTGCATCGCTGTCGCCGCGGTCCAGCTTCCAGGCCGCCTGGCGCAGGAAGATGCGCGAGGATTGCAGCGCCGTCTCCATCTCGGCCAGGCGGAACTGCAGCGCCTGGAACTGGTCCAGCGTCTGGCCGAAGGCGCGCCGCTCGGCCATGTAGCGCAGAGTCGCGTTCAGCGCCGCCTGCGCGCCGCCCAAGGCCCCGGCCGAGATGTTCAGCCGACCGCCGTCCAGCGCGGCCATGGCATAGGAAAAGCCACGGCCCTCCTCGCCGATCAGGTTCTCCTCGGGAACGACGCAGTCGTCGAACTGCACCTGCGCGGTCGGCTGCGCCTTCCAGCCCATCTTGCGCTCGGGCGCGCCGAAGCTCAGGCCGGGCGTGTCCGCCTCGACCACCAGGGTCGAGATACCCTTGGAGCCTTCGCCGCCGGTGCGGACCATGACCAGATAGGCGTCGGAGTAGCCGCCGCCCGAGATGAAGGCCTTGGTGCCGTTCAGCCTCCAGCCGCCCGGCACCCGCTCGGCCCGGGTGCGCAAGGTGGCGGCGTCCGAGCCCGAGCCGGGCTCGGTCAGGCAATAGGAAAACACGGTCTCCATCCGGCACAGGCCCGGCAGCCAGCGCGCTCGGCTGGCCGCGTCGCCGAAACGGTCGATCATGCCACCGCACATGTTGTGGATCGACAGGAAGGACCCGACCGACGGACAGGCCATGGCCAGCGCCTCGAAGACCAGGGTGGCATCGAGCCGCGAAAGTCCGGCACCGCCATGGGCCTCGGCCACCAGAAGCCCGCCGAAGCCCAGCCCCGCGGCCTTGTCCCACAGCGCGCGGGGGATGGTGCCGGCCTGTTCCCAGCCGCGGGCCTCGGGCGCGATCTCGGCCGCTCCGAAGTCGCGGGCCATGTCGAAGATGGCCTGCTGCTCGTCGGTCAATGCGAAATCCACTTTCCCCTCCCCTCGCTGCGGCCCGGCTTCTTTTGTGCGGAAATATCCCGGGGGAACGTCCCGCCGACCCCGTCGAGGGGCCGGCGGGACGTGGGGGCAGAGCCCCCTTTTGCCGTCAGTCCATAGCCTTGAAGTTCAGCGCCACGCCGTCCTTGATCCCCGAGAACCAGCGCGCCGTCACCGTCTTGGTCTTGGTATAGAAGCGGAAGGCGTCCGGCCCGTACTGGTTCAGGTCGCCGAAGGCCGATTTCTTCCAGCCGCCGAAGGAATAATAGCTCAGCGGCACCGGGATCGGGAAATTGATCCCGACCATGCCGACATTCACCCGGCTGGCGAAGTCGCGCGCGGTGTCGCCGTCGGCGGTATAGATCGCGGTGCCGTTGCCATAGTCGTTGTCCATCACCAGGTTCAGCGCCTCGTCATAGCTCTGCGCTCGCACGGTCGAGAGCACCGGCCCGAAGATCTCTTCCTTGTAGATCTCCATGTCGCGGGTGACGTTGTCGAACAGCGACGGGCCGCAGAAGAAGCCGTTCTCATAGCCCTGGATCTTCAGCCCGCGGCCGTCCACGACCAGCGTTGCGCCCTGGTCCACGCCCGAGGCGATCAGCCGCTCGATGCGCTCCTTGGCGGCGCCGGTGATGACCGGGCCGAAATCCACGTCCTCGCCGGCGGTATACGGGCCGACCTTCAGCTTCTCGATCTTGGGAATCAGCCGCTCGACCAGCGCATCGGCGGTCTTGTCGCCCACCGGCACCGCGACCGAGATCGCCATGCAGCGTTCGCCCGCCGCGCCGAAACCGGCGCCGACCAGCGCATCCGCCGCCTTGTCCAGATCGGCGTCGGGCATGATGATCATGTGGTTCTTGGCGCCGCCGAAGCATTGCGCGCGCTTGCCGTTCGCCGCCGCGCGGCCATAGATATATTGCGCGATGGGGGTGGAACCGACGAAGCCCACCGCCTGGATCACCTCATGGTCCAGGATCGCGTCCACGATCTCCTTGTCGCCGTTGACGACCTGCAGCACGCCATCGGGCAGCCCGGCCTCCTGCGCCAGCTTCGCCAGCAGGATCGAGGTCGAGGGCACGCGCTCGGACGGCTTCAGGATCATGGCGTTCCCGGAAACCAGCGCCGGGCCCATCTTCCACAGCGGGATCATGGCGGGGAAGTTGAAGGGGGTGATGCCCGCGACCACGCCCAGCGGCTGGCGCATGGAATAAAGGTCGATGCCGGGGCCGCCATTGTCGGTGAACTCGCCTTTCAGCATGGCGGGCGCGCCCATGCAGACCTCGATCACCTCCAGGCCGCGCTGCACGTCGCCGCGCGCGTCGGGCAGGGTCTTGCCATGCTCGCGCGAGACCAGCTCGGCCAGCGCCTCCATATTGTCCTGGATCAGCTGGCCGAACTTCATCATCACCCGGGCGCGGCGCTGCGGGTTAGTGGCGGCCCAGGCGACCTGCGCCTGCGCGGCGCCGGCGATGGCGGCGTCCAGCTCGGAAGGCGTGGCCAGCGGCACCTGCGCGATCACCTCGCCGGTGGCCGGGTTCATCACATCGCTGAAGCGACCCGAGGTGCCTTTGACTTCCTTGCCGTCGATCCAGTGGCTCAGTTCTTCCATGGGGGGTGCCTCCGCGGGTTCATATCTCGGATGGATCATAGACTTGCAGCATTGCCGGAAAAAGAGGAAGTCTGGCAAAAGGGTTTTGCATTTTTGCAAGGGTGGCGATGGACTGGGACGACCTTCGCATCTTTCTGGCGGTGGCGCGGGCGGACAGCTTGTCGGGCGCCGGCCGCCGGCTGGGCATCGACGCCTCGACCGTCGGCCGCCGGGTGGCGCGGCTGGAGCAGGGGCTGGGCGCGAAGCTGTTCCTGAAAACGCCGCAAGGCTATGCGCTGGCCCCCGAGGGCGAACGGCTGCTGCCCCATGCCGAGGCGATGGAGCTGGCCTCGGCCGGCGCCGAGGAGGCGCTGACCGGCCCCGGCGACCTGATCGGGCAATTGCGCATCGGCGCGCCGGACGGCTGCGCGAACTACCTGCTGCCGCAGGTCTGCGCCCGGATGGCCGAGTCGCATCCCGGGCTGGAAATCCAGATCGTGGCCCTGCCGCGGGTCTTCAACCTGTCGCGGCGCGAGGCGGACATGGCCGTCGCGGTCTCGCAGCCGCAGGCCGGGCGGCTGGTGGTGCAGCGCCTGACCGACTATCGGCTGCACCTGGCCGGGCACGAGGACTACCTGCGCGCCCACCCGCCGATCCGCGGGCTCGCGGACCTGCGCGGCCATCGCATGATCGGCTATATCGCCGACATGATCTTCGACCGCGAACTGGACTATCTGGCCGAGACCGGGGCGGACTGGGCGCAGCTGACCTCGAATTCCGTTTCCGTGCAGATGCAGGCGATCCGGGCCGGCGCGGGCCTGGGCATCGTGCACGACTTCGCCATTCCCTTCTGCCCCGGCGTGCGGCGCATCCTGACCGACCGGCTGTCGCTGACCCGCAGCTTCTGGCTGATCCGGCACCAGGACGACCGCCGCTCGCAGCGGATGAACCGGCTGGCGGATGTGCTGGCGCAGGGCATCCGCGCCGAAGTGGCGCGGCTTCAGGCACAGCTGTCCCCCTGAGGTCGGGTGCGACAGAGGGGGGGCTTGACGCAAGCGCGGGTTGAGGCAACCCTGAGAGGGCAGGGGCAAGCCCATGCCAGCCCGATCAAGGAGGAATAGATGCTCGTCAACCAGATCCTGTCGATGAAAGCCAGCGGCGAAATCTTCACCGTCGCCCCCGACGCCACGGTGGCGGATGCCGCCCGGCTGCTGTCGGAGAAGCGCATCGGTGCGATCGTGGTTTCCGACGACGGCAAGGTGCCGCTGGGCATCTTGTCGGAACGCGACATCGTGCGCGAGCTGGGCAGGCGGGGCGCCTCGGTGCTGGACCTGCCGATCAGCGAGCTGATGACCCGCAAGCTGATCACCTGCACCACCGGCAGCAGCGGGCTGGACGTGCTGAACCTGATGACGCAGGGCCGCTTCCGCCACCTGCCCGTGGTCGACGATTCGGGCGAGATGGTGGGACTGGTGTCCATCGGGGACGTGATCTCGGCCCGGCTCAAGGAACTGGCGGCCGAGAAAGAGGCCCTGACCGGGATGATCATGGGCAACTGAGCCCGTCCCCGTCCCGCCGCGCGCAACGCCGCGGCGGGACAAGGCCTTGCATAGCCTCGCAAAACCCTGTTTGACTGCGGGAAGGCGGCGAGGAGAAGCACCCATCATGCGCATCGGGCTTTACCCAGGCACTTTCGATCCCATCACGCTGGGCCATCTCGACATCATCCAGCGGGCGCTGGAACTGGTGGACCGGCTGGTGATCGGCGTCGCCATCAACCGCGACAAGGGCCCGCTTTTCCCGCTCGAGGACCGGGTCGCCATGGTGCGCGAGGAATGCGACCGCATCGTCGCCGCCCGCGCCAGCGGCGAGATCGTGGTGCATCCGTTCGAGAACCTGCTGATCGACTGCGCCCGCGACGTCGGCGCCACGGTGATCCTGCGCGGTCTGCGGGCGGTGGCGGATTTCGAATACGAATTCCAGATGGTCGGCATGAACCGGGCGCTGGACGCCAGCATCGAGACCGTCTTCCTGATGGCCGATGCCCGGCGCCAGGCCATCGCCTCGAAACTGGTCAAGGAAATCGCGCGACTGGGCGGGGACGTGTCCAAATTCGTCTCGCCGGCGGTGAACCAGGCCCTGGCGCAGCGCTTTGCGCGCTGAGGCTTTTTCTTTACCGCTTCCCTGCTAACCTTCCCGGCGTTGAAGGAGGAGCAGATGGTCGTGACCGATTCGGACCCCAAGCCCATTCCCCTGCCCATCCCCGAGCCGGAGCGGCCACCCATGCCCGACCCGATGCCCGATCCCGGCCCGGACGAGGTGCCCTTTCCCGAAGTGGTCGGACTGGGCGCCATCGGCGCCGCCCTGGGTGCCGGCTGGCAGGACTTCCGCCGCGCCCCGGCCTTCGGCCTGCTGTTTGCGGCCTTCTATGTGCTGGGCGGGCTGGTGCTGACGGCGGTGGCCTCGGCGGCGGGGCAGGAATGGTGGCTGATGCCCTTCGTCGTCGGCTTTCCGCTGATCGCGCCCTTCGCCGCGGTCGGGCTCTACGAGGTCAGCCGCCGGATCGAAGCCGACCAGCCGCTGATCTGGCGCGAGGTGTTGTCGGTGGTGGTGGCGCAGAAGGACCGGCAGGTGCCCTCGATGGCCATGGTCATCCTGCTGATGTTCATGTTCTGGGTTTTCGTTGCCCATACCACCTTCGCGCTGTTCATGGGCGTGTCGTCGCTGACCAACATCACCTCGTCGCCGGAACTGCTGCTGCAGGGCCGCGGGCTGGCGATGCTGGCCGTCGGCACGCTGATCGGCGCCGGCTTCGCGGCGGTGCTGTTTTCCATCACCGTGGTCGGGCTGCCGCTGATCCTGGACCGCGAGGTCGATCTGGTCTCGGCGATCATCGCCAGCTTCCAGGCGGTGGCCGCCAATCCCGGGGTGATGCTGGTCTGGGCCTTCGTGATCGCGGCGCTGCTGTTCCTGGGCATCCTGCCGATGTTCCTGGGACTTTTCGTGGCGTTGCCGGTGCTGGGCCACGCCAGCTGGCACATGTATCGCCGGCTGATGCCGGACGGCTGAGCCGCATGCAAAAGGCGGCCCGAAGGCCGCCCCGAAAGGCTCGCGAAGGATGAGGGATCAATCGGCGCTGGCGGCGGCCGGGGCCGGGCGCGCGGCGGGCGGCGCCAGTTTCGGCGTCACGCCATTGGCAAGCGGGTCTTCCTGGCGCTGCACCGAACCCTCGAAATGGGCGCCGGATTCGATGGCGATGGTCTTGTGGATGATGTCGCCTTCGACGCGGGCGGTGGCGGTCAGGCGCACCTTCAGGCCGCGGACGCGGCCGACGACGCGGCCGTTCACCACCACCTCTTCGGCGACGATCTCGCCGCGGATGGTGGCGCTTTCGCCGACGACCAGCTGATGGGCGCGGATGTCGCCCTCGACCGTGCCCTCGACCTGGATGTCGCCCTGGGTCTGGATATTGCCGGTGACGGTCAGGTCCGGGGACAGGACCGAAGGCGCGGTGCGATTGCGCGCGGCCGGGGCCGAGGCGGGAATGTCGTAGGTGGTGTCAAGGCTGCGCGTTTCGGGCTCGGGCGTCGGCTGGGTGCGGGGGCCGGGTTCGGTCACACGGGTCTTAGAAAACATTTTGGGCTGCCTTGATGAAGCTCATGGGATCCACGGCGCGGCCGTTGACACGGACTTCATAATGAAGATGCGAGCCGGTCGACCTGCCGGTATTTCCCATATCACCGATCCGGCTGCCGCGCGATACCTTTTGGCCGACCTTCACGCGAATCTTGGACATGTGACCATAGCGGGTTTCGGTGCCCAGCTCGTGCTGGATCTTGACCAGATTGCCGTAGCCGCGCTGCCAGCCGGCCCAGATCACCGTGCCCTCGCCGGTGGCATAGATGGCGGTGCCGACCGGCGCGGCCATGTCGATGCCCTCGTGCGAGCGGCCCCAGCGGCGGCCGAAGGGCGAGCTGTAGCGGAAGGTGGATTGCACCGGCATCGCCAGCGGCATCTTCTCGACCGCGATGCGATAGCTGTTCATCTGGTCCAGCGTGATCATGATCTCCTGGGCCTTGGCTTCGCCCTGGGTGATCTCGGCATTGCCGCTGGAGGAATAGCCGATCGGGTTCAGCGGCCCACCCTGGCCGGAATAGCCGCGCCGCACCGTGCGCAGGATTTCGTCCGGGTTCATGCCGACGCTGCGGAACATGTCGTCCAGCGGCTTGACCGACACCGAGACCGCGTCTTCGAGCTGCGCCAGGATCTTGTCGTTGCGGGCGACGATCTGGTCGCGCTCCAGCGTCACCGCCTCGGCCATGCGGCGGGCGTCCTGCGCCTCTTGCACCGCATCGGCGCGGTCCGAGGCGGCCTGCTTCAGCTCGCCAGAAAGGATGTCCAGCGCCGCCTGCAACTCGGCGGTGCGCATGGCGGGGGCGGCGTCGGGGTCCTGGCCCTGGGCCGCGGCCTGATGCTGGGCCTTGACGGCGTCTTGCAGGCTGGTCTGCACGGCGCCGAGCCCGGTTTCCAGCTCGCGCCGATGCGCCTCGGATTCCAGAAGCTGGGACTGCATCCGCGACACCTGGTCCAGCGCTACGGTAAAGCGGGCCTGGGCGGCGGCGGCCTCGGCGGCGCGGCTGTCGCGCTCGGCGGAAAGATCGGTCAGCCGGGTCTCGAAGGCGGTCTGCGAGCGGCGGGCCTGATCGCGCGACGACCCGGCGCTGACCGCGTCGATGACCAGGATCGAGCTGGCGATGATGCTCCAGCCAAAGACCAGGGCGATGCCGCCAAGGGCGATGAATTGGGTCGCCGGACGCAGCCGCAGGAAGCGGGTGGTCTTGTCCGACTTCAGGAAGAGCCGCTGCTCCGGCAGCCAGCGCTCGAGCACCGAATTCAGGCTATGGGTAATGCGCAATGTCCCGGGTCCATGTTGTTTCCGCCGGTCCGGCCCGGCAGAGGGGCGGTCGCGGCGCTGCGCCGGGTAAATCCGACCTGTGCTCAAAGCGCAACATTGCTGGAATATATGCTCAACCCTTGGGCGGATTGACGCCGATCCGGGGGCGGAGGACGGGTGGATAACCGCCGGTGTCCCCTTGGGACGGCGCTATCAATCATCGATTGAAATGCGCCTTGTTCCGGCCAAGTCGATGGTATCGCGCCGGAAAACTCTTGCGGGCAACCCGGAGGGATGACTGCCTGCGACTTTCTGCCTAGGCGGTCGCGCCTGCCGGGCTGGCGGGCAGCGGCAGGGCTTTCGCGACCCCCGCCGTTGCGATTCTGCCGCGCAGTCCGCTTCTTGCGGGAACCCGGACGGAGTTGCGGCGTTTGCGGCGGTTTCAGGCGATCTCATAGGGCAGGGGGCCGGGCCGGTCCTGCGGGATGCGGATATGCCGGTCCACCGGCGGCACCGAGCGCTGATGGCACGCGGGTCGCGGGCAGATGCGGCAGGACACTCCGATCGGCTCGAACAGCTGCGGATTGCCGACGTCCAGCCCGTCGGCATAGACCAGATCGCGGGCGTGGCCGACCTCGCAGCCTAGGCCGATGGCAAAGCGGCGCACCGGCGCGCCGAAGGCGCCGGCCGGCTTCGACACGTCGCGGGCCAGCAGCAGGTAGCGCTTGCCGTCGGGCGTCTCGGCCAACTGGCGCAGGAATCGCCCCGGCGTTTCAAAGGCCTGGTGCACGTTCCACAGCGGGCAGGCGCCGCCGAAGCGGGCGAACTGCATCCGGGTCGCGGAATGGCGCTTGGTGATGGTGCCGGCCTGATCGACGCGGACAAAGAAGAACGGCACGCCGCGGTCGCCGCCGCGCTGCATGGTGGACAGCCGATGCGCCACCTGTTCCAGCGAGGCGTGGAACAGATGCGCCAGCCGTTCGAGGTCGTGCCGCTCGGTCCGTGCGGCCTCCAGGAAGCGGGCATAGGGCATCATCGCCGCGCCGGCGAAATAGTTCGCCAGCCCCAGCCGGGCGATGTCGCGGGCCGAGGCGCTGCGGAAGCGCGCCAGTTCCAGCGTTGCCTCCAGCAGGTCGCCGCGGCTTTCGAGGGCCAGCAGGTGCAGAAGTTGAAAGGCCTGGGTCGCCGGCTCGGCCGCCGCGTTCAGGGTGATGCGCTTGCCGGCGCGCAGATAGACCGCGCCCGAGCCGAGTTCCGCCTGCGTCACCTCGATGCCGCGCTCGGCGAGGCCGGCGACGGCCCGTTCCAGCGGGTGCAGGCCGGGACGCAGGCGGGCGAAATGTTCGGCCGCGCGATCCACCGCGTCGATGTAATTGTCGCAATAGTGGAAGAAGTCGCGCACCTCTTCCCAGGGCGAGGGGGTGGCGTTCTGGGCGCCGGCCCCCAGCGCCTCGTCCATCGCTGCCAGCCGCTCCTGCCCCTCGCGATGGGCGCGGTAGAGATCCAGGAAGGCGCGGGCCAGCGCCGGGGCGTTGGTCGCCGCCAGCCGCAGGTCGGCGCGGGGCGGCGCGCTGTCGAACAGCGGGTCCGCCAGCGCCTCGGCCATGTCCATGACCATGCGCTCGGCATCGCCCACCGCCATGGCGCCCAGATCGACCGAGAATTCCGAGGCGAGCTTCAGCAGCACCCCGGCCGAGACCGGGCGGTGGTTGTTCTCCATCTGCGACAGATAGGGCAGCGAGACCCCCAGCCGGTCGGCGAAGGCGCGTTGCGTCAGCCCGGCGCGCGAGCGTGTCTCGCGCAGGGCGACGCCGGCATAGATCTTTTGGGTGGCCATCGGACTTCCTGTCTTTGCAAAGACAGGGATACGCTTTGCAAAGGCATCCCGGCAAGAGGCATCAGCCGCGCCGGATCACCTGCCGCTCGCGGATCATCACCCAGAGGATGAACAGGATCGAGGCCATGGCCGAACCGGCCATGATGATCAGCAGCGGCGCCGCGCCGGTATCGTCATGCAGAAGCGCCCCGGCCAGCGCGGCCAGCCCGGCGCCGCCCGCCACCGCCATGGCGCCGCCCAACCCACTGGCGGTGCCGGCAAGCTCGGGCCGCACGCTCATCATGCCGGCGTTGGCATTGGGCAGCAGCATGCCGTTGCCCAGCCCCATGAAACCCACCGCGCCGAAGAAGACCAGCGGCGTCAGCCCGCCGCCCAGGTCCACCAGCAGCGCCGCCAGCAGGAAGGCCGAGCAGATCAGCGCCCCCGCCAGGATCATCCGGTTCATGCCGATCCGCGTCGAATAGCGCGCCGACAGGAAATTCCCCAGCGCATAGCCGATGGAGGGGCCGGCGAACCAATAGCCGACCTCGGCCGGCGACAGGTGCAGCACCACCTGGCCGACGAAGGGGGCGCCGCTCAGATAGGCATAGAAGGACCCGGCGCTGAGCGTCGCCGCCAGCGCATAGCCCCAGAAGCGTTGCGACCGCGCCAGCACCGGATAGGTCGCGATCTGCTGGCGCAGCGGCACGCCGCCGCCGCGCGCGGTCTCGTTCAGGTCCCAGCTGCACAGCGCCATGACCCCGAGGCCGGCGACGCCCATGGCGACGAAGCTGGCGCGCCAGCCCAGCGTCTCGTCCAGCACCCCGCCCAGCGTCGGCGCGATCATCGGCACCAGCGACATGCCCATGGTGACATAGCCGATCATGCTGGCGGCCTGCTCGGCCGGAACCATGTCGCGCACCACGGCGCGGCTGATGACGAAGCCGGTGGTGACGACGGCCTGCACCAGCCGAAAGGCCATGAACCAGCCCGGATCGCGGGCCATCAGCGTGCCCAGCGTCGCCAGCAGGAAGATGGCGAAGGACCCCAGCACCACCGGCCGGCGCCCGAAACGGTCGCTGATCGGCCCGCAGAGCAGTTGCAGCACGGCGCTGACCGCCAGGAAGGCCGAGACCGACAGTTGCATGAAGCCGTATTCCACGCCGAAATCCCGCGCCATGGCGGGCAGCGAGGGCAGGAAGATGTTCATCGACAGCGCGCCCGTCGCCGAGATCGAGACGAGCGTGATCAGATGCGGTTGCCGCGCGGCGGGATGGGTCGGGGTGGTCATGGCGTCAGATTGCCCGTCCGGCAGGCAAAGGCAACCGCCGGTGCGAGGTTCAATGCGCGGCGCCTCCGAACCGGTGGAAGATCAGGAAGGCGCCGAAGCAGATGAAGCCGAAGCCCAGGGCGATGTTCCAGGTCAGCTTCTCGCCCAGCCAGAGCCAGGAAAACAGCACGAAGACCGAAAGGCTGATCACCTCCTGGATGGTCTTCAGCTGCGCGGCGCTGAAATAGCCGTAGCCGAAGCGATTCGCCGGCACCTGCAACAGATATTCGAAAAAGGCGATGCCCCAGCTGATCAGGACCACGGTGATCAGCGGTGCAGTCTTGAACTTCAGATGGCCATACCAGGCGACGGTCATGAACAGGTTCGACAGGATCAGCAGGCCGACCGTCACGAAAGGCACGGGCAGGTTCATTCGGACCGATCCCAGCTGCGATGTTTTTCCAGATTGCCGAAGCGGGTGAAGCGACCCTCGAAGGACAGCTCGACCGTGCCGATGGGGCCGTGGCGCTGCTTGCCGATGATGACCTCGGCCTTGCCGTGACAGGCTTCCATGATCTGCTGCCAGTTGGCCATCTTGTCGAGGTCGTGGTCGGCGGGCTTTTCCCGCTCGCGGTAATATTCCTCGCGGAAGACGAACATGACGATGTCGGCGTCCTGCTCGATGCTGCCGGATTCGCGCAGGTCGGACAGCTGCGGCCGCTTGTCCTCGCGGCTTTCGACTTGGCGGGACAGCTGCGACAGGGCGATGACGGGAATGTCCAGCTCCTTGGCGACGGCCTTGAGGCCCTGGGTGATCTCCGAGACCTCGTTCACGCGGCTGTCCTTGGCGGTGGCGGCGCGCAGCAGCTGCAGATAGTCCACGATCAGCAGATCCAGCCCCATGGTGCGCTTGAGCTTGCGCGCCCGCGCCGCCAGCTGGTTGATCGGCAGCGCCGGGGTGTCGTCGATGTAGAGCGGGCAGTTCTGCAGATCATGCGCGGCATTCACGAAGCGGCGGAACTCGTCCTCGGTCATGTCGCCGCGCCGGATCGATTCGCTGGGGACCTCGGCCGCCTCGGACAGGATCCGCGCGGCCAGCTGCTCGGCCGACATCTCGAGGCTGAAGAATCCGACGACGCCACCCGCCACGGTGCCGTGGCTGCCGTCGGGCAATTCGCCGGTCTTGTGCACCTTGGCGACGTTGAAGGCGATGTTGGTCGCCAGCGAGGTCTTGCCCATCGAGGGGCGCCCGGCCAGGATGATCAGGTCCGAGCGGTTCAGCCCGCCCATCTTGCCGTCCAGATCGACCAGCCCGGTCGAGATCCCCGACAGCCCGCCCCCGCGGCTGAAGGCGGCATTGGCGGCGTTCAGTGCCCCGGTGACGGCGGCAAGGAAGCTCTGGAAGCCGCGCTCGGCCACACCCTGCTCGCCGAGCTTATAGAGCACCTGCTCGGCTTCCTTGATCTGGTCCTCGGCCGAATCGTTGACCGAGACGATGGCCGCGCGCGAGGCAATGTCCTGCCCCAGCCCGATCAACTCGCGCCGCAGGGCGAATTCGCGGATCATCTGCGCATAGTCGCGCGCGGCATGGGACGAGATCGCCGCCCCCGCCAGCCGCGCCAGATAGGCCGGGCCGCCCAGTTCCTTCAGGCCGGCATCGTTCTCCATGAACGCCTTGATTGTCACAGGGCTCGCCAGCGCGTTCTTGGCGATGCGCTCGGCGCAGATCTCGTAGATGCGGCGATGGACCGGGTCGTAGAAATGCCGCACCTGGATGATGCGCGAGACGTGGTCATAAACTTCGTTGTTGGTCAGGAGCGCGCCCAGCAATTGCTGCTCGGCCTCGATCGAGAAGGGCACGGCCTGCCCGGCGGCGGCTTCGGCGATCTCGCCGGGCTTCCTGATTTCGAGGGCGCGCAATTCGCTCATCCCATGGTCTCCGGCATGCGACTCGGGTGGGGGCTGTTATCCACCTTCCACGCCGCGGGGTCCATCGGGATATGCTGTGGATATGCTGTGAGCAAATTGCCGCCCCTTGCACCGCTGGCAAGGGAGCATGGGTATTTGGAAAACGGAAAGGAGCCACCGCCGAGGCTCGTCTTTCCGTTTTTCAAATACCCATGCTGCGGTGCTGCCAGGAGATACGCGCGAAGGCGGGTCCGGATCAGGGATGCGCGGCCTGCCAGGCGCGGGGATCGGTGAGGAAGCTCTCGACCTCGGACAGCGTCGCCTTGTCGTAGAAGCCCTGGGTCTTGGCCTCGGCCAGCACGTCCCACCAGGTGCAGAGATGGTGCAGTTGCACGCCGTGATCTGCCAGGCGCTGCGTGGTCTCGGGGAAAATGTCGTAATAGAAGATCACCGCGGTATGGCCGCAGGTCGCGCCGGTCTCGCGGATCGCGTCGACGAAACTCAGTTTGCTGCCGCCGTCGGTGGTCAGGTCCTCGACCAGCAGCACGCGCTGGCCCTCGGTCATCGCCCCCTCGATGCGGGCATTGCGGCCGTATCCCTTGGGCTTCTTGCGCACATAGGTCATCGG
Organism: Paracoccus aminovorans; assembly: GCF_900005615.1. Lineage (NCBI taxonomy): Bacteria > Pseudomonadati > Pseudomonadota > Alphaproteobacteria > Rhodobacterales > Paracoccaceae > Paracoccus > Paracoccus aminovorans. Next base: position 1,133,463 of record NZ_LN832559.1, read on the forward strand.
CAGTTCCAGCCGTTCCGCGACCAGTGCCGCGAAGGGGATGCCCGCCGTCTCGCCGCCGGCGATATTGTCGAAGGCGTCGAAGCCCGCGTCGCGCAGCACGGTCGCCGCCATGAAGTCCATCAGCGTCGAGCGGATGCGCGGGAAGCTGATCAGCTTGCGGCAGTCGATATAGGTCGGCCCCTTCAGCCCCGAGGCATAGGTATAGGGCTCGGCCGCGTTGAAATGCACCGCCTTGATTTCCAGCAGCATGCGGGCGGTCAGCCGGGCGATCTCCTCGCGCGGGGGGAAGGGCAGGGTCATGCGGGATCCTCGACGTGCCAGTAGAGCGGGAAGCCGGGGTCGAAGACGGTGACGGTCTCGTCGCCGGCGTTGATGTGGGTCGGATAGGGCGCGGGTGTGTCGCGCCGGACCAGCCGGATGCGGTCCTCGTTCGCGGGCAGGCGGTAGAAGCCGGCGCCGTTGAGCGCGGTGAAGCCCTCCAGCCGGTCGAGCGCGCCGTCTTCCTCGAAGACCTGGGCCAGGATCGAGATGGTGTTCGGCGCGGTGAAGCAGCCGGCGCAGCCGCAGGCCGATTCTTTGGCCCGGTCCGGATGCGGCGCCGAATCGGTGCCGAGGAAGAAGCGCGCATCGCCCGAGGTCGCCGCCTTGCGCAGCGCCAAGCGATGCGTCTCGCGCTTGGCGACCGGCAGGCAGTAGTAATGCGGACGGATGCCGCCGACCAGGATGTGGTTGCGGTTGATGACCAGGTGATGGGTGGTGATCGTCGCGCCGATGTCCTCGTTCGCGCTGACGTAATCCACGCCGTCCGCGGTGGTGATATGTTCCATCACCACCCGCAGTCCGGGCGTCTTGCGGCGGATCGGGTCCAGCACGCGGTCGATGAACACCGCCTCGCGGTCGAAGATATCGACGGCGGGGTCGGTCACCTCGCCATGGAAGCACAGCGGGATGCCGGCCTCGGCCATGACGTCCAGCACGCCGCGCACCTTGTCGAAGTCGCGCACGCCCGAGGCGGAATTGGTCGTCGCCCCGGCCGGATAGAGTTTCACCGTCGAGATGATTCCGTCGCGATGCGCGGCGACCACGTCGGCAGGATCGGTCGCCTCGGTCAGGTAGAGCGTCATCAGCGGACGCAACGTCACCTTGGATCCCAGCGCGGCCCGGATCCGGTCGCGATAGGCGGCGGCCTGCGCCCCGGTCACGACCGGCGGCACCAGGTTCGGCATGATGATCGCCCGGCCGAAATGGCCGGAATATGAAGCCACTGCCTGCAGCATGTCACCGTCGCGCAGGTGCAGGTGCCAGTCGTCGGGGCGTCGAAGCGTAAGCGATTTGGTCATGTCGTCGCTGTATACCGGGCGTGGCTGCAAAGCCATAGGGCAATCGGGCAGGACCAAAGAAGCACTTGGCAATTGCCCAGCCAAGGCGCAATTTTATTACCTACCGCTCTTTCGAAGGGATTCGGATGGTGTTCGGATTGATGAACCAGACCAGCATGCAGGCGCCGCTTCTGCTTTGGCAGCAGATGGCGCGCATGGCTTGGGAATCGCAGATGGTGATCGCGTGGCGCACCGCCGGGATGATGGGCCTTGTGCGCCAGGATGCCGAGGAGCCGCAGCGCATGGTCATCGAAAAGGCCAATGCCGCGACCGAGGCCATGCATGCCGCGCTGCGCGCCGCCGGGCGCGGCGACCGCGCCGACAAGGTCATGGCGGCGGCGCTGCGGCCCTATCGCCGCCGCACCAAGGCCAACGTCAAGCGGCTGTCGCGCAAGAACTGATCGCCGCCGAGGCCTGGAATGCAAAACGCGCCCCCAATGGGGCGCGTCTGCATGTCGCTGGCGCAGATCTCAGATCAGCTTGCCCATGGCGACGGCGGTATCCGACATGCGGTTCGAGAAACCCCATTCGTTGTCGTACCAGCTGAGGATGCGGACCAGCTTGCCCTCCATCACCTTGGTCTGGTCCATGTGGAAGACCGAGCTGTGGCTGTCGTGGTTGAAGTCCGAGGACACCAGCGGTTCGTCGGTATAGCCCAGGATGCCCTTCAGCGGGCCGTCGGCGGCGGCGCGGATGGCGTCGTTGACTTCTTGCACCGAGGTGTCGCGCTTGGCCTCGAACACCAGGTCGACAACCGAGACGTTCGGGGTCGGCACGCGGATCGCGACGCCGTCCAGGCGGCCCTTGAGTTCCGGCAGCACCAGGCCCACCGCCTTGGCGGCGCCGGTCGACGTCGGGATCATCGACAGCGCGGCGGCGCGGGCGCGATACAGGTCCTTGTGCATGGTGTCCAGCGTCGGCTGGTCGCCGGTATAGCTGTGGATCGTGGTCATGAAGCCCTTGGCGATGCCGATGCTGTCGTTCAGCACCTTGGCCACCGGCGACAGGCAGTTGGTGGTGCAGCTGGCGTTCGAGACCACCAGGTCGTCCTTGGTCAGCGTGTCGCCGTTGACACCGAAGACGATGGTCTTGTCGGCATTCTCGCCCGGGGCCGAGATCAGCACGCGCTTGGCGCCGGTCGACAGATGCGGCTGCACCTTTTCTTTCGAGGTGAAGATGCCGGTGCATTCCATGATCACGTCGATGTCGCCCCAGGGCAGTTCGGCCGGGTTGCGGATCGCGGTAACCTTGATCGGGCCGCGGCCGACGTCGATCGAGTCGCCCGAGACCGTCACCTTGGCGGGAAAACGGCCATGGACCGAGTCGTAGCGCAGCAGATGCGCGTTGGTCTCGACCGGGCCCAGGTCGTTGATCGCCACGACCTCGATATCATTGCGCCCCGATTCGATGATCGCGCGCAGCACGTTCCGACCGATACGACCAAAGCCGTTGATCGCCACCTTGACAGCCATGGGGGTTCCTCCGCCGCTGATGAAGTTTCGCGCTGCAAATAGCCCGTATCACGGGGGGAATGCAAATGGCCCCGGACCGGTTTGTCGCCGATCCCGGTCCGAAACCGGATGTTAGCGACGCAACCTTGGGGCCGGGCCGTCGGGCAGGGTGGACCGCAGCGGCGCGTCCGCAGGGATCCGCAGGCGGCGGGGGTGGGGCGACGCGAATCGTGCCGATCGGCCTCCGCCCGACGGCGAAGCGGGCATAGGCTAGCGCCAGAAGCTGAGATATTCGATCAGGCTGGCGAACTGCTTGCCCAGGAACAGCGGCAGGTTCCAGTGCAGCAGCAGCGCATCGGCCAGGAAAAGCCCGAGGATCAGCAGCCCCAGCGCGATGGCGATCTGATTTGTCATGCCGTTCTCCAAGACTGCCCGGCCCCTGGTCCGCGACGCATCATGGCCCGCCCAGGGCCCTCGGCACCCGTGCTAGGCGAGAGCCGTGCATCAGGCAAGCCGTCCCGCTGCGGTCCACGCCACGCGGCTGGCCGGACCTGCCCGGAGGCGGCGGTCAGGGGGCGGGGTCTTCCTCTTCCTCCTCGGCGTCGGGGGCGATCAGGAACAGATCGCCCGCCGCCTCCATCCTGCGGATGGCCGCGACCACGGCGTCCATGGCCTCTTCGGCATCCTTGGTCGAGACCTTGCCCAGCGCCTCCATCTCTTCGCGCATCGACTCGGCCAGGCGGCTGGAGATGCCGCCCAGGATGAACTCGACCGTTTCGCGCGCGTCGCCCTTGGCGCCGGCGAGCGCCTTGAGCAGCACGGCATTGTCCACCTCGCGGGTGAGGCGGGCGATGTCGCGCGCATCGACCCGGTGGGGGATATGCGCCCAGGTGAAGATGGTCTTGCGCACCTCGCCGGCGAAACCGGCGTCGTCGTCCTCGAGCCCGGCCAGCACGCTGTCGCGCATGGAGGAGGGCGAGAAATTCAGGATCGCCCCGACCTTTTCGCCGGCCTTGCCCTGGAGCGGCGGCTGCGGCACCGCATCCGCGGCCTGGATCAGCGCCTTGCCGATGCGTTGCAGCGCCTCGGCCTCGATGCCGCCGGTCAGCGACATCGCATAGGCGATCTGCCGCGCCAGGTCGGAGTCCAGCAGGGCAAAGACCTCGGCCGCGCGCGGCACCGGCAGTTTGGAAAACATCACCGCCGCGATCTCGACCGCCTCGGTCCGCGCCAGTTCGGCCAGCAGCGTCGGCGTCATCGCCGCGATCCGGTCCCAGGGATCGCCGGCGCCGTTCAGCGCTGCCATGCGCCGCAGCCGGTCGCTGGTGTCGGGCGAAAGATGGCCGTCGAGCAGGTCAAGCGTGCCGTCGATGTCGCCGGGGAAGGACAGGCCGACCGATTCCAGCCGGTCGCAGAATTCGGCCACGATGGCGTTGCGGGTGTCGCGGTCGATGACGCCCATCAGCGCCATTTCCTGGGCGAGATCGGTCTGCAGGCCCGGCGGCAGCCGGGCCAGGTCGATGTCGTCGCCCTCGGCCAACACCAGCCGCACGATCACCGCCGCCTTCTGCCGCGGGGTCAGCTGTAGTCCCCCGATTGCCGGAACGCCCATGGATTGCCCCCGATTCACAAGTCCTTGGGGGCAATCTGGCACAGATATGCGAACGCGCGGTTAATGCTGGAGGTTTTCGTCGAAGACCCGGGCGAAGATCGTGTCCACATGCTTGGTGTGATAGCCGAGGTCGAATTTCTCTTCGATCTCGGCCGGCGACAGCGCCGCCGTCACCTCGGGGTCATTGAGCAGCTCGGTCTTGAAATCCGCGCCCTGCTCCCAAACCTTCATGGCGTTGCGCTGGACCAGGCGATAGGCGTCCTCGCGCGACACGCCGGCCTGGGTCAGCGCCAGCAGAACCCGCTGGGACATCACCAGACCCTTGAATTTGTTCATGTTATTCAACATGTTCTCGGGATAGATCACCAGGTTTTCGACCACGCCGGCCAGCCGGTTCAGGGCGAAATCCAGGGTGATGGTGGCGTCGGGGCCGATGCCGCGCTCGACCGAGGAATGGCTGATGTCGCGTTCGTGCCACAGCGCCACGTTCTCCATCGCCGGCACCACCGCCATGCGGACAAGGCGGGCCAGACCGGTCAGGTTCTCGGTCAGCACCGGGTTGCGCTTGTGCGGCATGGCCGAGCTGCCCTTCTGGCCGGGGCTGAAGAATTCCTCGGCCTCCAGCACCTCGGTGCGCTGCATGTGCCGGATCTCGATGGCGACGTTCTCGATCGAGCTGGCGACGACGCCCAGCGTGGCGAAGAACATGGCGTGACGGTCGCGGGGGATGACCTGGGTGCTGATCGGCTCGGGGCGCAGGCCCATGCGGGCGCAGACGTGCTCCTCGACCGCCGGGTCGATGTTGGCGAAAGTGCCGACCGCGCCGGAAATGGCGCCGGTCGCGACTTCCCAGCGGGCTTTTTCGAGCCGGTTCCGGTTGCGGGCCATCTCGGCATAGAAGCGGGCGAAGGTCAGGCCCATGGTGGTCGGCTCGGCGTGGATGCCGTGGCTGCGGCCGATGCGGACGGTGTCCTTGTGCTCGTGGGCGCGCTTCTTGAGCGCGGCCAGCAGCCGGTCCATGTCGGCCAGCAGGATGTCGGCGGCGCGCACCAGCTGCACGTTCAGCGTGGTGTCGAGCACGTCCGAGCTGGTCATGCCCTGGTGGACGAAACGCGCCTGGTCGCTGCCGATATGCTCGGCCAGATGGGTGAGGAAGGCGATGACGTCATGCTTGGTCACGGCCTCGATCTCGTCGATGCGGGCGACGTCGAACTCCACGTCTTTGGCCTTCCAGACCGCTTCGGCATTCTCGCGCGGGATCACGCCCAGATCGGCCTGGGCATCGCAGGCGTGGGCCTCGATCTCGTACCAGATCTTGAACCTGGTCTCGGGCGACCAGATGGCGGTCATTTCGGGGCGGGAATAGCGCGGGATCATCGTGGCCTCCTTGGGTTGGCCGCGATTTAGCGCGATGCGGTGCGGGCAGCAAGGTCGCAGGGGGGCGAGGCAAAGAGGCGGAAGCGCAAAGGCCCGTTGTCGATCCGTCGCGCTGGTCTACAGGCCCTCGGCCAGGTCGCCTGCCGCCTTCACGTCCTCGGAGATTCGCTGCACCGACTCATGGGAAAAGCCGTGAAACTCTTGTCGGACCTCATGCATGAACTGGGCCGGGCCAAGGCCGGTGTGCAGGACATAGCCGAGGAAGCGGTAACCAAGAAGAGGAAGCCCAAGCCACCCATGGCCGCATTGGATGTGATCAGGGACAGGATGCAGGCGGAAAATGCGATGACCCATGCAAACCCGGCCACACCGCGGATGCCAAGCCATGAGAGCAGGGTGGCAGAAGCAATCATGTATTCGGGAATGTTCGATTTTCCGTTGAGGGCCATCTGGATTATGCTGCTGTAGACCGTCCACAGCAGAACCAGCATGATCAAGCCATAGATCGACTTGCTCCATTTCAGGATGCCGCGTGCATAAAGTGGCAGTAGCATCGCGATGGCGGCCGTGCCTGAAAGGAAATCCGGTTTGATCGAGATCGTCTTGGTGCGGAAGAATCCTTGCACCTTGTATTCAATGTAACACAAGCATGCCGCGACGATCAGGAAGATGATCGACAACAGCTTGGTCGAGCGGTGAGAAAATTCCGTCTCGCTGTTATTGTGTCGGCGAAGAAGGAAATTTTTCTTTCATAGCGGAGGCTTTCTGGCGATGCGAGGCACGATGTATCAAGGGGATAGCCAACGGATATCCCCTGCCATTCGTTCGCGCAATATGCCAAAATTGTCAGGATGCCACGCTGGAGGCCGCGCCAGCCGGGAAAGCGCGGAATGGGAAAAGCCGCCCCTCTCGGGACGGCACTCTTGCAAGGTTTCAGCGCCGATCAGCAGCTGTAATACATCGCGTATTCGATGGGATGCGGGGTGTGCTCGTAGGCATAGACCTCTTCCCATTTCAGCTTGATATAGGCCTCGATCTGGTCGCGGGTGAAGACGTCGCCCGCCAGCAGGAAGTCCATGTCCTTGTCCAGTTCTTCCAGCGCCTCGCGCAGCGAACCACAGACGGTCGGGATCTCGGCCAGCTCCTCGGGCGGCAGGTCGTAGAGGTCCTTGTCCGAGGCCGGGCCCGGGTCGATCCGGTTCTTGATCCCGTCGAGGCCGGCCATCAAGAGCGCGGCGAAGGCGAGATAGGGGTTCGCCGACGGATCGGGGAAGCGGGCCTCGACACGCTTGGCCTTCGGCGATTCCGTCCACGGAATCCGCACGCAGCCCGAGCGGTTGCGGGCCGAATAGGCGCGCAGCACGGGGGCCTCGAAGCCCGGGATCAGCCGCTTGTAGCTGTTGGTCGAGGGGTTCGTGAGCGCGTTCAGCGCCTTGGCGTGCTTGAGGATGCCGCCGATGAAATACAGCGCCTCTTGCGACAGGTCGGCGTATTTGTCGCCTGCGAACAGCGGCTTGCCGTCCTTCCAGATCGACATGTTGACATGCATGCCGCTGCCGTTGTCGCCTTTCATCGGCTTCGGCATGAAGGTCGCCGACTTGCCATAGGCGGCGGCGACGTTGTGGATGACGTATTTGTGCTTCTGCATGTTGTCGGCCTGCTCGACCAGGCTGCCGAAGATCATGCCCAGCTCGTGCTGGCCCGAGGCGACCTCGTGGTGGTGCTTGTCCACCTTGATGCCCATGCGCTTCATGGTCGACAGCATCTCGCCGCGGATGTCCTGGCCGGCGTCGATGGGGTTGACCGGGAAATAGCCGCCCTTGTGGGCCGCGCGGTGGCCGAGGTTGCCGTCCTCATAGGCGGTGTCGGTGTTCCAGGCGGCGTCGGCGCCGTCGATCTCGAACGAGACCTTCTGCGGCGAGATCTGGTATTTCACGTCGTCGAACAGGAAGAACTCGGCTTCCGGGCCGAAATAGGCCGCGTCGCCGATGCCCGAGGATTTCAGATAGGCCTCGGCCTTGACGGCGGTGCCGCGCGGGTCGCGGGCATAGGGTTCGCCGGTGTCGGGCTCGACCACGTTGCAATGCACGCAAAGCGTCTTCTCTGCATAGAACGGGTCGATATAGGCGGTCGAGGCATCGGGCATCAGCTTCATGTCGGACTGGTCGATCGACTTCCAGCCGGCGATCGACGAGCCGTCGAACATGAAGCCTTCCTCGAAGAAATCCTCGTCCACCAGGTCGGCGACCAGGGTGACGTGCTGCAGCTTGCCCTTGGGATCGGTGAAGCGGATGTCGACATATTCGACCTCTTCCGTCTTCATCAGATCCAGAACGTCGTTGACTTTCATAGGGGTCCTTCCTCCATCAGTCGGCCCGGCGCCGCCGCCGGGCGAAGGGTATCGGTGAATGCGATGCGGGGATCAGAGCGCGTCGTCGCCGGTCTCGCCGGTGCGGATGCGGATCGCCTGCTCGACCGGCAGGACGAAGATCTTGCCGTCGCCGATCTTCTCGGTCCGCGCGGCCGAGATGATGGCGTCCACGGCGGCCTCGACCAGGTCGTCGGGCAGCACCATCTCGATCTTCACCTTGGGCAGGAAATCCACCACGTATTCCGCGCCGCGATAAAGCTCGGTATGGCCCTTTTGCCGGCCGAAGCCCTTGACCTCGGTGACCGAAAGGCCTTGGACGCCGACTTCCTGAAGCGCCTCTTTCACATCGTCCAGCTTGAAGGGCTTGATGATGGCTTCGACTTTCTTCATCGCCTGATCCTTCTCTCTCGCGACTTGTCTGCGCCCTGATTGGCGGGTTTGATGATGCGGGTAAATGGGGCAGGGTCAGGATCGCGCGGCCGATCCCGTTTGCGGGGCCGATATGCCCATATTCGGTGCAGAGAGATGATAATTTAGGCAGTCACCATGCTTCAAGGCAGCGAAATCCTGACCACCGCTCAAATGCGCGCCATCGAATCCGCCGCCATGGCCAGCGGCCGTGTCACCGGCGCCGCGCTGATGGAGCGGGCGGGCGCTGCCGTGGCCGGGCAGATCCGGCTGCGCTGGCCCAAACTGGGGCGGGCGGTGGTGCTGTGCGGGCCGGGCAACAACGGCGGCGACGGCTATGTGATCGCGCGGCACCTGCAGCGGGCGGGCTGGCAGTTGCGCGTGCTGGGTATGGACAACGCTCCCGGCCCGGACGCGGCGCGGATGAAGGCCGAATGGCTGGCGCTTGGCTCGATTCTGCCCCTGACCGAGGATAACCTGCGTGCCGGTCCCGGTGCGGATGTCTATGTGGATGCGATCTTCGGCACCGGCCTGACCCGCGCGCCCGAGGGCGAGATCGCCGCGATCCTGGCCCATCTCGGCGGCTCGGGCGGCGATTGGGCGTTCTTTCGCGAAAGGCTGGTGGCGGTGGATTGCCCCAGCGGCTTGTGTCTCGACAGCGGCGCCTTTCCGGGTCGGCCGCGCCGGTCTGGCGACCACGACTTGCGCGCCCGCCTGACCGTCGCCTTCGAAAGCCCCAAGCCGGGGCATCTGTTGGAGCGCGGGCCGGAATGCTGCGGCGAGCTGGTCATCGCCGATATCGGGCTGGGTCCATGGCGGGTCCGCAATCTGAACGAGGACGGAACTCCGTCGAGGGGCATCCGCTATGCCACCATCCAAGCCATCTGGCCCGATTTCGCCATTGCCGATTCTCGCCGCGATCCGATCATGGATGGGAAGCGGGCGCGGTGGCTGCGCAAGCAAGACGGCGGCGACCATAAGTTCAGCCATGGTCACGCGCTGATCCTTGCCGGCGGCGTGGCGCGTGGCGGGGCCGCGCGCCTGTCCGCCCGCGCCGCCCTGCGGGCCGGGGCCGGGCTGGTGACGCTGGCGCCGCCGGCCGAGGCGCTGCCGGAACATGCCGGCCCGCCCGATGCGCTGATGCGCTGGGCCATAGACGATCCGGCCGAACTGCGCGACATGCTGGAGGACCGCCGGATCAACGCGCTTTGCATCGGCCCCGGCTGCGGCATCGAGCGCGCCGCCGCGCTGCTGCCCGCTATCCTTGCGACCAAACGGGGGGTGGTGCTGGACGCCGATGCCCTGACCGCCCTGTCCACTGATCCCGACCTGATGGCGCTGCTGCATGAGGATTGCGTGCTGACCCCCCACGCGGGCGAGTTCGCACGCGTCTTTCCCGACCTCGCGGCCCGCCTCGAACATCCGCGCCCGCCGGAACTGACCCGCGATGCCGCCGCGACGGATTGGACGCGGATGGGGCGGCATTTGATGGAGACGGAAGCCTATCACGAGGAACTGGCCCAGATGCGCGGGCCGCTCTATTCGCGCCTGGACGCCGCCCGCGATGCGGCAAAGCGCTGCGGTGCCCTGGTCCTGCTGAAAGGCCCCGACACGGTGATCGCCGCCCCGAACGGCCAAGCGCGGATCCATTCCGCCTTCGACATTCCCTGGCTGGCCACGGCGGGCGCGGGCGACGTGCTGGCCGGGATCATTGCCGGCCTGCTGGCTCGCGGCCTGCCGGCGCTGGACGCGGCCGGGACCGGCGCCTGGCTTCACGCCCAGGCCGCGCGCCAAGTCGGCCCCGGCCTGATCGCCGACGACCTGCCCGAGGCGTTGCCGGCCGTGCTGCGCGGGTTGCAGGCTTGAAATTACCCCTCGCATGCAGGCGGCGGCTTTGCTAGATAGCGCGCTGTTGCGGGTGTGGCGAAATTGGCAGACGCACCAGATTTAGGTTCTGGCGCCGCAAGGCGTGGGGGTTCAAGTCCCTCCACCCGCACCATTTTGAAATCATACGATAATTATACGGCTCTCGCAATGATCTCGGTGCGCGAGTTGCTTGGTTTGGACACGAATTTTAGCATTGTCGCATTCCGTCCCCGTTCTGTCCTCGACGAGTCTGCGCAGCCTTTGAGACTCGCTTCCGGCTGGCTTGCGACCGATATTCCTGGACCATCGTCAGCGTCTTGTGTCCGGTGAGGGACTGGATTTCCGTATCGGAGCCGCCTCGGCTGGCCGCTTGGCGGTGGTGTATCGCCATCCATGGAGCATCAGCCTATCCATCAGCCGCGGACAGATCCCTGCTCGAAGAAGATGAATCGGGTCTGCGGACCGGAGGGTCTGCCGCTTCTCATTCATGGGTGGTGGATCCAACCGATCGCTACAACAGTCTGCTGCGTTTGCACCTGCGAGGGGGAAGAGCGTTCGTATCGCTCGCTAAGAGGTGCCGATCCTGGTCGATTTGCTTGCCTGCGTCCCATCGCATCCGAACTGACATGTTTTGTCTGGGTGATTCGCGTCCAGCCTGCCTGTCGCGGGCGGCTTTGCGACCGAAACCACACGAATCCGCCAGGAAACACGCGATTTCGCACGTCCAGGATGAAATTCAATCCGATTCACCAGGTCTTAATATGTCCAATTTAGCCTCTGCGGCACTGCAGATGGATGGGCCAGCAGTTTCTTGCCGGATCGTGGTTCGGGCCTCGGCGCCATGGCGCCTAGGGGGTGCGCGCGAACTTTACCGGTGGAACCCGCTCGTGCTTAGCCCTGCCCCCGAAAGGAAACCACATGCCCACAAACAACGACGACATCATCTACAGCACGTCCCTGAATGATCGCATCCTGGGTCTGGTCGGCGCGGATACCTTCTATTGGACGCCCAGCGGCCGGGACACCTTCATCGGCGGCGACCAGGGCGAGCGATACGACGCCAATCCCTATCTGGACCGCACCGGCGGCGACCAGTTGCACATCCAGGGCAACGTCGGTGCCCAGGTCCGCTTCGTCACCACCGAAGACGGGCTGGTCAGCGTCGGCGCCCATACCCTGAAATTCGAGGGGATCGAGCGGTTCTACGGCACCAGCGGCAACGACACCATCCGCGGGGCCGGCGCCATGGTCACGGCAGAGCATTTCGGCACGCCCACCCACGGGCTGACCATCTATGCCGGCGCCGGGCACGACATCATCACCGGCACCTCGATGGACGACATCCTGGACGGCGGCCCCGGCAACGATTCCATCTGGGGCGGCGCGGGCAACGATTTCATCCAGTCCTCGACCGGCAACGATCTGATCTACGGCGGTGCCGGGGACGAGAACATCCGCTGGGGCCTTGGCGACGCCTATTGGCACAATCCGGGCAATGACACGATCTATGGCGGTCCCGGGCACGACCTGATCAACGTCTGGGTCTGGGAACACGGCGATGGCGACGGCGCGCGCGGCGGCTCGGTCAACATCGCTTCGACCCGCGCCGACGGCGCATTCGCCGGCACCGCCACCGTCGGATCCAGTTCCGGGGTCTCGACCCTGCGCTTCCAGGGAATAGAACAAGGTTGGACGCATAACGGCAACGATACGGTGACGGGCGCGAATGCCAAGGTCACCGGCAATATCGGGTTCCAATGGAACACCCGCTGGGGCGACGACCGGCTGACCGGCAGCGCCGGCAACGACACGCTGGAAGGCGGAGAGGGACGCGATACCATCGAGGGCGGGCGCGGCAACGACCTGATCTCGGCCAACGGCGAATTCTACAACTGGAACACGGCGGGCGACGGCGATGTCGACACGTTGATTTTTCATGGCGGTTTCGGCCACGACACGGTGCTCGCCTTCGACGTCGGGCTGGACATCCTGCAGTTCGACCGCGGCATGAGCTACAGCGTCTCGGAGGTTGCGCGCGGCACGCTGCTGACCTTCAACACCGGCGACACCATCCTGCTGTCGAACGTTTTCGACTTCTGATCCGTCCGGGGGCATGCCCCCGGCGGCTTCGCTGCGGAAGGGCGGCGCTATGCTGCGCCGCGCTTCTGACCGGATTCGCGACTGCGGCCGCCAGGTCGCGGCCACCCTCATGCAACCGGAAAGAATCGGTACCTATGGGGCTGCATCGCGGCTAAATCCAGACATATCAACCGCCTGCCGCAGAAATCGGGCGGCGATGGGACCTGTCCCAAAGGTTAACTGGTCTCGGCACTGCTGATCGTTTTAATTGTATTCCATTGAACGGTCTCAATTTTCGGTTGGTGGTGCGATGTTGATGAATGGTAAGACCCTGCATGTTTCCGTGATGGGTGCCGCGCAAGCGGCCGGCGATCTGGCCTTCGGCCATCTGCAAAGCTCGGGCATTGGAATTGACGGATTGGGCTTTTCTGGCTCGGTCGCGGATTGGTGCGAACTGGGCTTCTCGATCTGCGAAAGCTACCTGATCGAGGCGCAGAACCTGTTCCTCGAACGGGACCTCGGCGGTTTCCTCTCGATGGCCGAAGCGCAATTCGACCCCGAACTGGCCGGCGAGGTGCTGACCCATGCCAATGCGCTGATGGCGGGCGTGGCCTTCCGGCACCTGGCGGGGCAACTGCATCTGGTCGAGACGGCCGAGGAGGCCGACCTGAACTGGTCGACCGTGGCGAACCTGTGGCGCGCGATGAAGACCACGCAGGGCGACATGCGCCTGCCGCGGCTCGACGCGGGCTTCGAAAAGGCGTTGCGCGCCGCGATGCGGCTCAGCTGAGCCGCGGACCCGCCCGCCGGTGCGGGATCGGGCGGCCTTGCGTTGATGCGTCGCCTTGTCCGTGATCCGGCGCGGGAGCAATTGCCGGCGGCGGGTCGGTCCGCATGGCGACTTCGGCTCGCGCCTCTTGCACGAACCGGCGCTGCCCGAGGCGCTTGGCGTGCCGGCCGGGCTTCGCTATGACTGGCAGTCCAGGAAACAGAGGACGCCGGAATTGGACGCAGCCGACCGCATTGCCCGCATCATCGCCCAGGAAATCGACGCCAGCCCCGCCCAGGTCGCGGCGGCGGCGGGCTTGCTGGACGGGGGCGCGACCGTGCCCTTCGTCGCCCGCTATCGCAAGGAGGCGACCGGCGGGTTGGACGACACCCAGCTGCGCAATCTCGCGGAACGGCTGGCCTATCTGCGCGAGCTCGAGGCGCGGCGGGCGGCGATCCTGGACCAGGTCAAGGCCCAGGGCAAGCTGACCGCCGATCTCGCCCGCGCCATTGCCGGCGCCGAGACCAAGGCGGCGCTCGAGGACATCTATCTGCCCTTCAAGCCCAAGCGCCGCAGCAAGGCGACGGTCGCGCGGGAAAACGGGCTGGAACCGCTGCTGCGTGCCATACAGGCGGATCGCTCGGCCCGGCCCGAGGACCTGGCCCAGACCTATCTCTCGGAATCGGTCGCCGATGCGAAGGCCGCGCTGGACGGTGCCCGCGACATCCTGGTCGAGGAACTGTCGGAAAACGCCGATCTGCTGGGCCTGCTGCGCCGGTTCATGCAGGCCGAGGCGGTGATTTCCGCAAAGGTGGTGGCGGGCAAGGAACAGGTCGGCGCCAAGTTCAGCGATTATTTCGACCAGTCCGAGAAATGGGCGAGCATCCCCGCGCATCGGGCGCTGGCGATCCTGCGCGGCGCCAAGGAAGAGGTGCTGACTGTCGAGATCGCCCCCGAGCCCGAGACCGGTGCCGCCCGCGCCGAAGGCATCGTCTGCGCGGCCCTGGGCCGCCTGGGCGAGGGGCCGGGCGACGCCTGGCTGCGCAAGACGGCCGGCTGGTGTTGGCGGGTGCGGCTGTCGAACACCATGTATATCGAGCTGATGGCCGAGCTGCGCGCCCGTGCCCATGCCGAGGCGATCCGGGTCTTCGGCCGCAACCTGCGCGACCTGCTGCTGGCCGCGCCGGCCGGTCCGCGCCCGACCATCGGGCTGGACCCGGGCATCCGCACCGGGGTCAAGCTGGCGGCGGTGGACGCAACCGGCAAGCTGCTCGAAACCGCGACGCTTTACCCGTTCCCGCCGAAATCCGACCTGCATGGCGCCGAGGCCATGCTGGCCGCGGTGATCGCCCGACACGGTATCGAGCTGATCGCCATCGGCAACGGCACCGCCAGCCGCGAGACCGAGCGCATGGTGGCCGATGTCCTGAAGCGCCTGCCCGCCGGTGTGAAGCCGCCGGTCAAGGTCATCGTCAGCGAGGCCGGGGCCTCGGTCTATTCGGCCTCGGAACTGGCCGCGCGCGAATTTCCGGGACTGGACGTGTCGCTGCGCGGCGCGGTCTCCATCGCCCGGCGTCTGCAGGACCCCTTGGCCGAACTGGTGAAGGTGCCGCCCGAATCGATCGGTGTCGGCCAGTATCAGCACGACGTGGACCAGCGCCAGCTGGCGAAGACGCTGGAGGCGGTGGTCGAGGACGCGGTGAACGCGGTGGGAGTGGACCTGAACACCGCCTCGGCGCCGCTGCTTGCGCATGTCGCCGGCCTGGGTCCGTCGCTGGCGCAGAACATCGTCGCCTGGCGGGACGAGAACGGCGCCTTTCCCTCGCGCGCCGCGCTGAAGAAGGTCGGCGGCCTCGGCCCGCGCGCCTTCGAGCAATGCGCGGGCTTCCTGCGCGTCCGGGACGGCAAGGAGCCGCTGGATGCCTCGGCCGTCCACCCCGAGGCCTATGGCCTGGCGCGCCGCATCGTCGCCGCCTGCGGGCGCGACATCCGCCAGATCATGGGCCAGCCGCAGGCGCTGGCCGGCATCCGGGCCGAGGCCTTCGTGGACGGCAGCTTCGGCCTGCCCACGGTGCGCGACATCCTGGCCGAGCTGGAAAAGCCGGGCCGCGATCCGCGTCCCAGCTTCGTCACCGCGAGCTTCGCCGAGGGGGTCGAGACGATCGGCGACCTGCGCCCAGGCATGGTGCTGGAGGGGACGGTCACCAATGTCGCGGCCTTCGGCGCCTTCGTCGACATCGGCGTGCATCAGGACGGGCTGGTGCATGTCAGCCAGCTGGCCGACCGGTTCGTGAAGGACCCGAACGAGGTGGTAAAGGTCGGGGACGTGGTGCGGGTGCGGGTGACCGAGGTCGATCAGGCCCGCAAGCGCATCGGCTTGACCATGCGCAAGGACGGCGGCGCCAGCGCGCGCGAGGCCCAGCAAGCGCGCGGGCCGAAGCCGCCGCCGGGCCGCGGGCCGAAACCGGCGGCGCCGGGGCAGGGCGGGCCGGGCGCCCTGGGCGCGGCCCTGCTCGATGCCTTGCGCAAGGGGTAGGGGGGCAAGGCCCCCGCGCGGTCGCGCGCCCTCGATGGGTGCGCGACCGCGTTCCCTTCCTGGGAAGCGCTGAGGATCAGAGACCCAGCAGCGCGGCGCGGAAGCCGGGGTCCGAGAGCACGACCTCCTTGCGTTCCATCTCGGCTGCCCGGGCAAGGGCGCGGGCGGTCTGTTCCTGGGCGAATTCCACCGCCTGCGGCAGGCTGCGGCCGCGGCCCAGGGCGGCGGCGACCAGCCCGGCGAACAGGTCCCCGGTCCCGGCCATGGCCACGGGCAGATGCGGCGTCGGGTGGCGGCTGATGCCGCCCGGGCCGTGGATGACGCTTTCCAGCATGCCGGGCGCGGTGTCCCGCAGCCTGCAGCCGGTCACGATCAGCTGCGCCCCGGGCGCCATGCGCAGCTTGCGTGCGGCGTGCGGCACGTCCGCAAGCGCGGCGATGGGTTGGCCGGCCAGCCAGGCGACCTCGAACGGGTTCGGCGAGGCGATGTCCGCCATCGGCAGCAGCCGGTCGCGGAAGGTATCGGCGATCTCGCGCGGGACATAAAGGCCGGGCTGCTCGTCGCCCAGCACCGGATCGCAGTAATAGCGCAGCCCCGGATTCGCGGCTTTCGCTTGCGCCACGAAATCCGCCAGCAGCTGCGCGACCTCGGTCGAGCCGATATAGCCGGTCAGCAGCATCGCCGCGCGCTGCGGTAGTTCGCGGTCCCAGAGCCCCTGCAGCAGCTCGGCGAAGAAATCGGCGGGCAGGGGGCGGCCGCGCAGGGTGGGATAGTCCGGCGTGTTCGAGAAGATCACCGTCGGCACCGGCGCCACCTCGAGCCCCGCCGCCAGCATCGGGAACACCGCCGCCGAATTGCCGACATGGCCCATGACCACCTGGCTCTGGATCGAGATGACGAGGCTCATGGCCGGCGCCCGGCGATGCCGCCGGCTTGCGTGCGTCCGGCCGGCGGGGGGATCTGGGCCATGGCTTTCCTTTCGCTTGGCTGTCGCGGCCAGATTAGCGCAAGGGGCGGCGGGCTCAAGCGGCCGTGCAGAGGGGGCGGCCTGCGGCAGTTTGCGCCTTTCCCCGCGCGGCGGTTTCTGCCAGTCTCTTGCCGGGACATTTCGCGACAGGACCATGGGCGCATCGACCGCAGACAGGCCGACCGGCACCACCCGCAGGCTTGCGGGCTGGCTGGCGGTGCTGCCTTTCCTGCTGTTCTCGCTGATCCTGCCCGGTACCATGCTGGCGCGCGACGCCGCCGGCGGCGTGACCGTGGTGCTTTGCGCCGGCGACGGCCTGGTCGAGGCGGTGATGGCCGCCGACGGCAGCCTGCTGCCGGTCTCGAAGGCGCCGCATGACCGGCATGCCTGCGACTGGACCCCGCACGGCCAGCCGCTGCTGCACGGCGCGGCGCCCGAGGTGCCGGTTCTGCCGCCGCAGGCGCAGCGGCTGGCGCTGTCCCTGGAACTGCCCGGCCATCTGCACCGGGCCGCGATCCTGGCCGCCCCGGCCCGCGGCCCGCCGTCCCTTCTCTGAACCGGACCATCCTTCGACAGGACCCGCGCGGCCGCAAAGCCGGCGGGCCATATCCCATCCGACGAGAGAAGATCATGCAGAAACACATGTTTGGCGCGCTTTGCGCCGCGACACTGGGGCTTGCCGCCGCGCCCGCCCTGGCCCATGCCACGCTGGAGGCGACGCAGACCCCGGCCGGCGCCGCCTATCGCGCGGTGATCCGCATCGGCCATGGCTGCGACGGCCAGGCCACCCAGAGCCTGCGGGTGGCGCTGCCCGAGGGGTTCTACAACGCCAAGCCCATGCCCAAGGCCGGCTGGACGCTGGAGACCGTGAAGGGCGCCTATGCCCATCCCTTCGACAATCACGGCACCGAGATGACCGAGGGCACGCGCGAGGTCGTCTGGTCCGGGGGCGCGCTGCAGGACGACTGGTATGACGAATTCGTCATCCGCGGCACGGTCGGCCCGCAGGTGGCGCCGGGGACCGTGCTGTATTTCCCGACGGTGCAGGAATGCGCCTCGGCCAAGGCGGATTGGAGCGACGTCTCGGGCCGCGAAGAGGTGCCGAACCCGGCCCCCGGCGTCACCGTGATCGCGGCCGGCGGCCATGATGCGGGCCATGCCGGCGCCCCGGCTGCCGCTCCGGTCCGGCTGGGCGCGCTGGAACTGAGCGGCGTCTATGCCCGCGCCACGCCCCCGGGCGCCCCGGTCGCAGGCGGCTTCCTGACCGTCGCCAATGCCGGTGACGAGGACCGGCTGACCGCGGCCAGCGCCGAATCGGTCGCCGGCCGCGCCGAGATCCACGAGATGGCCATGGAGGGCGACGTGATGAAGATGCGCCGGCTGGCCGACGGCCTGCCGATCCCCGCCGGGGGCGCGGTCGAATTGAAACCCGGCGGCTATCACATCATGTTCATGGACCTGAAGCAGCCGCTGGTCGAAGGCCAGGTGGTGGATGTCACCCTGACCTTCCAGAAGGCGGGCGAGGTCGTGGTGCCGATGACCGTCGGACCGATGAAGGCGGGCGGCAAGGCCGGGCAAGGAGGGGAACATGCCGGACACTGAACGGGGCTTTTCGCTGCGCAAGCTGCGTTACGCGCTTTGGGCGCTGGTGGTGGTGGCACTGGGCGCGGTCGCCTGGCTGGGGCTGATCTCGCCACGGCTGGACAACCTGGCGGATGCCGGCACCGCCAGCCTCGGGCGCGGCGACTACCGGCTGGCCGCCACCGACGGCACCGAATTCAGCCAGGCCTCGCTGAAGGGCAAGGCCTCGGCCGTGTTCTTCGGCTTCACCCATTGTCCGGATGTCTGCCCGACGACGCTGGGCGACGTCGCCGGCTGGCGCGAGGACCTGGGCGCCGACGCCGACAAGCTGCGGGTCTTCTTCGTCACCGTCGATCCCGAGCGCGATTCGGTCGAGGCGCTGCGGGACTACGTCTCCTGGGTGCCGGGGGTGATCGGGGTCTCGGGCTCGCCCGAAGAGGTGGCCAAGGCGGTGAAGGCCTTTCGCATCTATGCCCGCAAGGTCCCGCAAGAGGGCGGCGGCTACAGCATGGACCATTCTTCGGCCATGCTGCTCTTCGACGACCGGGGCGAATACGCCGGGCTGATCGGCTATCAGGAGGATCCTGCGCGCGCCATGGCCAGCCTGCGCCGGCTGCTGGACAGCTGACGCGGGCCGCGGCGCCGGAAACCTCCGGCGCCGCCAGGACAGCCGGGGCCCGGGCCGGTCGAAGCCCATTGTTCGGGCCCGGCCGGCCGTGCTACCCCGCGCCGCGAGAATGGAGGCGCGCGTGATCCTTTGCGAATTCGGTCCGGCGGGGCGGCCGGTGCTGTTCCGGCAGCCGAGCGAACGGGTGGTCGTCGACCGGGCCGAGGACGTGGCGCCGGCGCTGGACCGGCTGGAGGCGCTGCGCCGGCAGGGCGCCTGGATCGCCGGCTATCTGTCCTATGAACTGGGCTATGCGCTGGAACCGGCGCTGGCCCGTGACATGCCCGCGGGGCGGCGCACGCCGCTGCTGGCCTTCGCCGCCTACGGTGCACCGGAACCCGCGCCCGCGCCCCAGGGCCTGGAAAATGTCGAACTTTCCGCATTGAAACCGCTGATCTCGCAGCAGGATTACCGGCAGGCCTTCGACCGCACCCTGGATTATATCGCGGCCGGCGACTGTTACCAGATCAACCTGACCTTTCCCTTGTCCGCGCGGCTGCTGCGCGGCACGCCCTTGCAGCTTTACGCCGCGCTGGCCGCGCGCCAGCCGGTGGGCTTCGGCGCCTTCCTGGACCTGGGGCCGGGTGCGGGGCCGGTGGTCGTGTCGCGCTCGCCCGAGCTGTTCTTCAGCCTGGATGCCGAGGGCCGGATCGAGGCGCGACCGATGAAGGGCACCGCGCCGCGCGATCCCGACCCCGCGCGGGACGCGGCGCTGGCGGCGGCGCTGGCGGCCTCGGAAAAGAACCGGGCCGAGAACCTGATGATCGTGGACCTGCTGCGCAACGACATTGCCCGCATCTCGCGCGTGGGCTCGGTGCGTGTGCCCGAACTTTTCGCGGTGGACAGCTTCGCAACCGTGCACCAGATGAGCTCGCGCGTGGTCGGGCAGCTGCAGCGGCCGGCCGAGCTGGGCGCGATGATGCGGGCGCTGTTTCCCTGCGGCTCGATCACCGGCGCCCCCAAGATCCGCGCCATGCAGATCATCCGCGAGGTCGAGCCCTTTGCGCGCGGCGTCTATTGCGGCGCCATCGGCTGGATGGCACCGGACGGCGCCGCCGCCTTTTCGGTCGCGATCCGCACGCTGTCGGTCTGGCCGGACGGCGAGGTCACGCTGAACGTCGGCGGCGGCGTGGTGCAGGATTCGACCGCGGAGGGAGAATGGGAGGAGGCGCTATGGAAAGCCCGCTACGCACAGGATCTGACGACCCCGAACTGCGCCTGATCGAGACCGCGCTTTGGGACGGCGCCGCCTGTCCGCGGATCGAGGGGCATCTGGCGCGGCTGGCGCGGGGCGCACGGGCGCTGGGCTGGCCCTGCGACCCCGACGCCGCCCGGGCCGCGCTGAGGGGCGAGCCCGGGCGGCCGGCGCGGCTGCGGCTGACGCTGGACCGGGCGGGCTGGATCGAGACGACGCGTGCCGCGCTGCCGCCCTCGCCGTCGGAATGGCGGCTGGCGCTGGCGGCGGTGCGGCTGGACGCCGACGATCCCTGGCTGCGGCTCAAGACCACGCGGCGGGCGCATTACGACGCCGCCCGCGCCGCGCTGCCCGAGGGGATCGACGAGGCGATCTTCCTGAACCGGCGCGGCGAGGTCTGCGACGGCAGCATCACCACGCTGTTCTTCGACCGCGGCCAGGGGCTGCGGACGCCGCCGCTGTCCTCGGGCCTGCTCGACGGCGTCCTGCGGGCGGAACTGCTGTCCTCGGGCGCCTGCACCGAGGAGGTGCTGGCCGGCGCGGACCTGCCGCGCGTCCGGCTGTGGGTCGGCAACGCGCTGCGCGGGCTGATGCCGGCGGTCTGGGCGGGCTGAGGCTCAGCCCAGCGCGGCGATTTCGCCGGCCGCGCGCTTCAGCGCCGGCAGATGCGCCATGACCTGCTGCATCGACAGCCGCTGGATCGGCCCGTGGAAGGTCAGCAGCGCCAGCACCCGGCCGCGCGGGTCCAGCGCCGGGGCCGAGGCGCCGACCATGCCGGGGATGAACTCCTGCTCGTCGGTCGCGTGGCCCTGTTCGCGGATGCGCGGCAATTCGGCCAGCAGGGCCTCGGCCTCGGTGAAGGTGCGCTCGGTATGCGGGTGCAGCCGGGCGTTGCGCAGGTATTTCTCGGCCGCGGCGGCCGGCATATGCGCCAGGGAGACCTTGCCGGCGGCGGTGGCGTGCAGCGGCACGCGGGCGCCCAGCTCGATCACCAGCCGCAGCGGCCAGTGGGTTTCCACCCGGTCGACATAGACCAGCGCGTCGCCGTCGGGGATCGAGATCGAGCAGGTCTCGCGCACCGAGGCGAACAGCCGCACCAGCACGTCGTGGCGGGGCAGGTCGAACTGGCTGGCGTGCATCACCCCCAGCATCATCTGCCGCAACTTCTGGCCGGGCAGGTAGCTGCGCCCGTCCAGCTGCCGCGACAGATAGCCCTCCTGTTCCAGATGGGTGACCAGGCGGTGGATGGTGGGCTTGGGCAGGCCCAGCCCGGCGGCATTGATCTCGGTCGCGGTCATCGGCCGCGCGGCATGGGCCAGCACCTCGAGAATCTGCAGGTTTCGCAGGCTGGGGGGCACGTTCCGGTTGTTCTGCGTGTCATCTTCCATGAAACCTGTTTACCGCGCCGGTCCCCCAGGTCCAGAGACGGGCGCGACCGAACCGCAGGTTTTTCGCGCCATTTCCCGGGAAAAGCCGGCGGCTGCCGGCCCTGGCGCCGCCGCCGGGGCGCATCCCCGTTGCCCCGGCGTCACCGTTCCTTTAGGAACCCCGAATCGCACCCCCTTGCGGCTCTGGTATCAGGGCCCGGCCGCATTATATCCTGGGGGCGTTGCGACGCGGGCAGAGCCGGGGGGACCATCATGCTCGATCTGACGACGATCCGGGGCGAACTTGCCGCCTGCTACGATCTCGAACCTTCGCTCGAACTGGCCGAGCGCATGGCCGACATCCATGCCCGCATGGGCCGCGTCATGCCCTGGCCGGACTGGGCGATCCACGCGCCCTATGTCGCCGCCATCAACCGGCTCAAGAAAGAGCGGGGCGCGGTCATCCTGGCGCATAACTACATGACGCCGCAGATCTATCACGGCATCTCGGACGTGGTGGGGGACAGCCTGGCGCTGGCCATCGCCGCCACCAGGGTCGAGGCCGAGGTCATCGTGCAATGCGGCGTGCATTTCATGGCCGAGACCTCGAAGATCCTGAACCCGCGGAAGACGGTGCTGATGCCCGACATGGAGGCCGGCTGCTCGCTGGCCGAAAGCATCACCGCCGAAGGCATCGCCGAGATGCGCGCGCGCTATCCGGGCGCGCCGGTGGTCAGCTATGTCAACACCACCGCCGAGGTGAAGGCGGCGTCCGACATCTGCTGCACCAGCGCCAATGCGGCGCAGATCGTGGCGGCGCTGGATGGCGACACGATCATCATGACGCCCGACAAATGGCTGGCGCAGAACGTCGCCAACAAGGTGCCGCAGAAGCGCATCGTCTGGTGGGACGGCGCCTGCATCGTGCACGAGCAGTTCACCGCCCAGGACCTGCGCGACTTCCGCGACTGGAACCCGGGGCTGAAGATCATCGCCCATCCCGAATGCCCGCCCGAGGTGGTGGCCGAGGCCGATTATGCGGGCTCGACCGCCAATATCCAGGACTGGGTGGAAAAGGAGCATCCGAAGCAGGTGATGCTGGTCACGGAATGCTCGATGGCCTCGAACATCTCGGACGCGAATCCGGAGGTCGAGTTCCTGGGCCCCTGCAACATGTGCCCCTATATGCAGAAGATCACGCTGGAAAAGGTGCTGTGGTCGCTGCATTCCATGACCGGCGCCGTCGAGGTCGACCCCGAGGTCGCCGGCCGCGCGCGACTGGCCGTGCAGCGGATGATCGACCTGTCGCAACGCCTGGCGGCCTGATGGAGGACATCCCGACCGCCCGCGTCGTCATCGTCGGTGCGGGCCTGGGCGCGCTTTACGCCGCGCTGAAGCTGGCGCCGCGGCCGGTGCTGATGATCTCGCCCGAGGTGCTGGGGCAGGGGGCGAGCTCGGCCTGGGCGCAGGGCGGCGTCGCCGCGGCGATGGACCCCGCCGACACCGCCGAGGCCCATGCCCGCGACACGCTGCTGGCCGGCGCCGGCACCGTCGATCCGGCGGTGGCGCGGCTGGTCACCGAAGAGGCGCGGGCGCATATCCTGGACCTGACCCGGCTGGGCACGCCCTTCGACCGGCGGCCGGACGGCGGCTATGTGCTGTCGCGCGAGGCCGCGCACAGTTTCGCCCGCGTGGTGCGGGTGCGCGGCGACCAGGCCGGGGCCGAGATCATGCGCGCTCTGGTGGCGCAGGTGCGCGAGACGGCCTCGGTGCAGGTGCTGGAGGGCGTGCTGGCGACCGGGCTGCGGGTCGAATCCGGCCGCGTTGCCGGGGTCGAGGTCGCGCTGTCGGGACCGCAGGGCTCGGCGCCGGTGCTGATCCGGGCGCCGGCGGTGCTGCTGGCCGGCGGCGGCTCTGGCGGCCTTTACGCGCTGACCACGAACCCGCCGCGCATCCGCGGCCAGGTGATCGGCATGGCGGCGCGGGCCGGCGCAGTGATCGCCGATGCGGAATTCGTGCAGTTCCACCCCACCGCCATCGATTGTGGCGAGGATCCGGCGCCGCTGGCGACCGAGGCGCTGCGGGGCGAGGGTGCGCAGCTGGTGAACCGGCTGGGCGAACGCTTCATGCCCGCCCTGCACCCCGATGCCGAGCTGGCGCCGCGCGACGTGGTGGCCCGCGCCATCTATGCCCAGAGCCAGGCGGGGTTGCGGCCGGCGCTGGACACGCGCCAGGCCCTGGGCGCGCGCATCCTGACCGAATTCCCGGCCGTCGCGGGGGCCTGCGCCCGGGCGGGGATCGACCCCGCCCGCGCCCAGATCCCGGTGGCGGCGGCGGCGCATTACCACATGGGCGGTGTGGCGGTGGACAGCGACGGCCGCGCCAGCCTGCCGGGGCTGTGGGTCTGCGGCGAGGCCAGTTCGACTGGGCTGCACGGCGCGAACCGGCTGGCCTCGAACGGGCTGCTGGAGGCGCTGGTCTATGCCCGCCGCTGCGCGCTTTCGATCGAGGCGGCGCTGGGGCCGGCGGCGGATGCCGCGCCGGTGCTGCTGCCCGACCTGCCGCCGGGCCCGGTGCCCGACCCGGCGCTGGTCGCGCGCCTGCGCCGCGCCATGACCGAGGGCGCGGGGGTGCTGCGCGACGCCCAGGGCCTGACCCGCTGCCTGCGCGAGATCGCGGCCATCGAGGCGGCGCAGCCCGATTGCCCGGCGCTGCTGAACATGACGGCGACCGCCACGCTGATCGCCGCCGCCGCCCTGATGCGGCGTGAAAGCCGCGGCGCCCATTGCCGCACCGATTTCCCGCAGACCGCGCCCCAGGGCCGCCGCTCGCGTCTGCGGCTGTCCGAGGCGCTGGCCCTGCGCGACAGCCTGACGACGGAGACGACATGACCCCGCTGCCCCCGCTGCCCGAGATGATGCTGGAACCGCTGGTCCGCGCCGCCCTGGCCGAGGACCTGGGCACCTGCGGCGACATCACCACCCGCACCGTGATCCCGCCCGGCACCCGCTATGCCGCCCGCATCGTCGCGCGCGAGCCGGGCGTCGCCTCGGGGATGCAGCTTGCGGCCATCGCCTTTCGCCTGGTCGATCCGGCGCTGGCCTTTCGCGCCCGCGTCGCCGACGGCGCCCGCTTCGACCGCGGCGCCGTGCTGGCCGAGATCGAGGGCGAGGCGGGGTCGATCCTGTCGGCCGAGCGGGTGGCGTTGAACTTTGCCGGCCGCCTAACCGGCATCGCCACCCAGACGGCGGAATTCGTGGCCGAGACCCGGGGCACCAAGGCCCGCATCACCTGCACCCGCAAGACCACCCCGGGGCTGCGGCTGGTCGAGAAGCAGGCGGTGCTGCATGGCGGCGGCTTCAACCACCGCTTCGGCCTGTCGGATGCGATCCTGATCAAGGACAACCACATCGCCGCGGCGGGCGGCATCCGGCCGGTGCTGCAGGCGGTCAAGGCCCGCGCCTCGCATATGATGCGGGTCGAGATCGAGGTGGACCGGCTGGACCAGCTGGCCGAGGTGCTGGACGAGGGCGGCGCCGATGTGGTGCTGCTGGACAATATGGACACGCCCCGGTTGTACGAGGCGGTGGCGATGAACGCCGGCCGGCTGGTGCTGGAAGCCTCGGGGAACATGCGACTCGGGCGCGTGGCCGAGGTCGCCGCCAGCGGAGTCGATTACATCTCGGTCGGCGCGCTGACCCATTCGGCGCGGACGCTGGACCTGGGACTGGATTTCTGATCGGCCAGTTTTAAGAAAATAGAATTAAATCCAGTAAGCTGATCGAAAATCCTCGATCTTTTCCCGCATGCGCGCCATGCGGGGGTCGGCGGATGGATCACGCTGGCGGAAAAAGCGGTTATCGCTAACATTTTTCCTTGGCCGGGTTGCGCTCGACCGTGGTTTAAGCACACTCGGGCTTGGGCTTGGCGGCTTTTCCGCCGGCCGGGACGATTGTTACAGGTGGATGAATGGCCAGGGACGAAGTGGCGAAGACCGATTTCCGTGATGCGATCCTGTGGCACCTGACCTATACGTTGGGCAAGGACCCCGATCATGCGCAGGTCTTCGACTGGCGGCTGGCGCTGAGCCACGCGGTGCGCGACCGTATCGTGGACCGCTGGATGACCTCGACGCGCGAGACCTATCGCGCCGACGCCAAGCGGGTCTATTACCTGTCGATGGAGTTCCTGATCGGACGCCTGCTGGAGGACAATATCGTCAACCTGCAGCTTGCCGACCAGGCCCAGGCCGCCATCGAGGGCTTTGGCCTGAACTGGCGCGAGGTGCTGCTGGACGAACCCGACGCCGCGCTGGGCAACGGCGGGCTGGGCCGGCTGGCGGCCTGTTTCATGGAATCGCTGGCGACGCTGGGTTGCCCGGCCTATGGCTACGGCATCCGCTACGAACACGGGTTGTTCCGGCAGAGCTTCGTCGAGGGTCGCCAGCACGAGGCGCCCGAGGACTGGCTGCGCCAGCCCAACGTCTGGGAATTCGAGCGGCCCGAGGCGCGCTTCACCCTGGGCTTCGGCGGGCAGGTGACGGTGCGCGACTGCAAGACCCTGTGGCAGCCCGACCATTTCGTGCAGGCCGAGGCCTTCGACACGCCGGTGGTCGGCTGGCAGGGCAGATGGGCCAATACGCTGCGGCTCTGGGCCGGGCGGGCGGTCGATCCCTTCGACCTGGACCGCTTCAACGCCGGCGATTTCGCCGCCGCCGCCGAGGCCGAGGCGCTGGCCCGCACCATCTCGCGCGTGCTCTATCCCGAGGATTCGACCGAGAAGGGCAAGCGGCTGCGGCTGACCCAGGAATATTTCTTCTCGGCCGCCTCGATCCGCGACATCATCCGCCGGTTCGAGCAGGACCATACCGACCTGCGGCTGCTGCCGCAGCGGGTGGCGATCCAGATGAACGACACCCACCCGGCCGTGGCCGCGCCCGAACTGGTCCGCATCCTGCACGACGAACGCGGGCTGCCCTTCGACGAGGCGGTCGAGATCACCCGCGGCTGCGTCAACTACACCAACCACACCCTGCTGCCCGAGGCGCTGGAAAGCTGGGACGAAGGGCTGTTCGGCGACCTGCTGCCGCGGCACCTGCAGATCATCGACCGCATCGACGACCAGGACGCCAGGGCCCACCCGGACCGCCGCAACACCGCCCGCGGCGACGGCAAGGTCAGGATGGGCGAGCTGTCCTTCATCATGTCGCATCGCGTCAACGGCGTCTCGGCGCTGCATACCGGGCTGATGAAGACCACGGTCTTTGCCGACCAGAACCGGATCTGGCCGGACCGCATCGTCAACGAGACCAACGGCGTCACCCCCCGCCGCTGGCTGCACAGCTGCAATCCGCGCCTGTCGCGGCTGATCACCGACACCATCGGCGAGGGCTGGACCGCCGATCTGGAGCGGCTGGCGGAGCTGGCGCCCTTTGTCGAGGATGCCGGCTGGCTGGACCGCTTCGCCCGGGTCAAGGCGGCCAACAAGGCCGATCTCTGCGATTGGGTGGCGCGCGAACAGGGCGTGATGCTGAACCCGGACGCACTGTTCGACGTCCAGATCAAGCGCATCCACGAATACAAGCGCCAGCACCTGAACATCCTGGAGGCCATCGCGCTGTGGCAGGAGATGCGGGCCCATCCCTCGGACGACTGGACGCCGCGGGTCAAGATCTTCGGCGGCAAGGCGGCGCCGGGCTATTTCTTTGCCAAGGACATCATCCGGCTGATCAACGACGTGGCCGCGGTGATCAATGCCGATGCGGCGACGAACGGCAAGCTGCAGGTGCTCTACCTGCCGAACTACAACGTCACCCTGGCCGAGCGGCTGATCCCGGCCGCGGACTTGTCCGAGCAGATTTCCACCGCCGGCAAGGAGGCTTCCGGCACCGGCAACATGAAATTCGCGCTGAACGGGGCGCTGACCATCGGCACGCTGGACGGCGCCAATGTCGAGATCCGCGATCTGGTCGGACCCGAGAACTTCTTTCTGTTCGGCCTGACCGCGGACGAGGCCGAGGCGCGGCGCACGGTCCCCGACCACGCCGCCCATGCCGTGGCCGGCGATCCGCGCCTGTCCCGCGCCATCGAGGCGATCCGCGGCGGCACCTTCAGCCCCGGCGAGCCCGACCGCTATGCCGGCATCGTGGCGAACCTGACGCAGGCGGATTATTTCCTCGTCGCCTCGGATTTCGCTGATTACTGGCGGGCGCAGCGCGAGGTGGACTTCGCCTATGCCGACCGCAAGGGTTGGGCGCGGATGGCGGCGCTGAACGTGGCGCGCTCGGGCTGGTTCTCGTCCGACCGCACCATCCGCGGTTACATGCGCGACATCTGGGAGGCGGAAAGCCTGCTCGACCAGTGACGGCCTTGCAAAGGGGAGGCACGGCGATGATCGACCCGAAGGAAGTGGCGGATCCCCAGGTCCTGGACCGGCTGGCGGCCGGCGGTTTCGACGACCCTTTCGCGGTGCTGGGCCCGCATCGGCGCGGCCGGCTGCGCCATGTCACCGCCTATGACCCCGGCGCGGCCGAGATGGCGGCGGTGGTCGCCGGCAAGGCGCATGGGCTGGCGCCGGTCGCGGGCTATCCGGGCCTGTTCCACGGCAAGGTTCCGGGCGCCAAACCCTATCTGCTGCGCGGCCGGCGCGAAGGCCAGGAATGGCTGGTCGAGGACGCCTATCGTTTCGGCCCCGTCCTGGGCCAGATCGACGAATACCTGCTGGGCGAGGGCACGCATCGCCGCCTGTGGCAGGCGCTGGGCGCGCATATGACCGTCCACGAGGGCGTCGCCGGCACGCATTTCGCGGTCTGGGCCCCCAATGCCCGCCGCGTCTCGCTGATCGGGGATTTCAACGCCTGGGACGGGCGGCGCCACGTCATGCGCCGCCGCGGCGCCACCGGCGTCTGGGAAATCTTCATGCCCGGCCTGGGCGAGGGCACCGCCTACAAATACGAGATCCTCGGCGCCGACGGCGGCTTGCACCAGAAGGCCGATCCGGTCGGCTTCGGTGCCCAGCATCCGCCGGCGACGGCCTCGGTGGTGCGCGACATCTCGGGCTATGGCTGGTCGGATGGCGGCTGGATGGGAACGCGGGCCGAGGCGCAGCGCCTCGACCGGCCGATCTCGATCTACGAGGTGCATCTGGGCAGCTGGCGCAGGAAGGACGGCGGCCGGCCGATCTCCTACCGCGAGGCGGCGGTGGAACTGGTCGAATACGCCCGCGACATGGGCTTCACCCATATCGAGCTGCTGCCGATCAGCGAATATCCCTTCGACGGCTCCTGGGGCTATCAGCCGGTCGGGCTGTTCGCGCCGACGATCCGCTTCGGTCCGCCGCACGAGTTCCGCGATCTGGTGAACGCAGCGCACAAGGCTGGGCTGGGGGTGATCCTGGACTGGGTGCCCGGCCATTTCCCCACCGATCCGCATGGTCTGGCGCGGTTCGACGGCACCGCGCTTTACGAGCATGCCGACCCGCGCGAGGGTTTCCACCAGGACTGGAACACGCTGATCTACAATTACGGCCGTGCCGAGGTGATGAACTACCTGACCGCCAACGCATTGTATTGGCTGAAGGAATATCACGTCGACGGGCTGCGGGTGGATGCGGTGGCCTCGATGCTTTACCGCGACTATTCCCGCGCCGAGGGCGAGTGGGTCCCGAACAAGGACGGCGGGCGCGAGAATTACGAAGCCATCGCCATGCTGCAGGACATGAACCGCCTGACCTATGGCGAGGAACCGGGCATCATGACCGTGGCCGAGGAATCGACCTCTTATCCCAAGGTCTCGCGGCCGGTGCATGACGGCGGCCTGGGCTTCGGCTTCAAGTGGAACATGGGCTGGATGAACGACACGCTGGATTACATCAAGCGCGAGCCGATCCACCGCAAGCACCATCACCACCAGATGACCTTCGGCCTGCATTACGCCTTTTCCGAGAATTTCATCCTGCCGATCAGCCATGACGAGGTGGTGCACGGCAAGGGCTCGATGCTGGGCAAGATGCCGGGCGGCGAATGGGAGAAATTCGCCAATCTGCGGGCCTATTACGGTTTCATGTGGGGCCATCCGGGCAAGAAGCTGCTGTTCATGGGCCAGGAATTCGCGCAAGGCGCGGAATGGAACCACGACGCGGAAATCGACTGGGCGTGCCTCGGCAATCCGCTGCATTACGGCATGCAGGCGCTGGTGCGCGACCTGAACCGGCTTTATGCGGCCACGCCCGCGCTTTACGCGCGCGACTGCGACGGCTCGGGCTTCCAGTGGATCGAGGCGAACGACGCCGACGCATCCGTCTATGCCTGGATCCGGCGCGGCAACCCCGGCGACCCCGAGGTGGTGGTCGCCTGCAATTTCACCCCGATCGAGCGCCCGGCCTATCGCCTGGGATTCCCGCAGCCGGGGCCCTGGCGCGAGGCGCTGAACACGGATGCGGAAAGCTATGGCGGCGGCGGACGCGGCAACCTGGGCCGGGTGGAGGCGCGGCCCGGCGAAAGCCACGGCCAGCCCGCCCATGCCGCGGTGGTGCTGCCGCCGCTTTCCGCGGTGATCTTCATCAAGGACGACGGCACGACCGCATGACGACAGACCCGCGAAGCCGGGCACAAAGGGAGGGTTCAATATGGCACCGCGCGAGGAAAGGCTTTCCAGGAAAACGGTGGCTTTCGTGCTGGCCGGCGGGCGCGGCTCGCGGCTGCGCGAGCTGACCGACCGGCGGGTGAAGCCGGCCGTCTATTTCGGCGGCAAGTCGCGGATCATCGATTTCGCGCTGTCGAACGCGCTGAACTCGGGCATCCGCAGGATGGCGCTGGCCACGCAATACAAGGCGCATTCGCTGATCCGCCATGTCCAGCGCGGCTGGAACTTCTTCCGCGCCGAGCGGAACGAGTTCATCGACATCCTGCCCGCCTCGCAGCGCTACGACGAATCGATGTGGTATCGCGGCACGGCGGATGCGGTGGCGCAGAACATCGACATCATCGACAGCTACGGCATCGAATACGTCCTGATCCTGGCCGGCGATCACATCTACAAGATGGATTACGAGCTGATGATCCGCCACCATGTCGAGGCCGGCGCCGACGTCACCGTGGGCTGCCTGACCGTGCCGCGGGCCGAGGCCTCGGCCTTTGGCGTCATGGCGGTGGACGGCAGCGACGTCATCACCAGCTTCCTGGAAAAGCCCAAGGACCCGCCCGGGACGCCCGACGATCCCGAGGTCACGCTGGCCTCGATGGGCATCTATGTGTTCCGCTGGGACTTCCTGCGCGACCTGCTGATCCGCGACATGCAGGACAGCAATTCCAGCCACGATTTCGGCAACGACCTGATCCCGGCCATCGTGCGGGACGGCAAGGCGCAGGCGCATCGCTTTTCCGACAGCTGCGTGCGCGGCGAGGACGAGCCGGTCTATTGGCGCGACGTCGGCACCGTCGACGCCTTCTGGCGCGCCAATATCGACCTGACCGACTTCAACCCGGAGCTGAACCTCTGGGACCGCGACTGGCCGATCTGGACCTATTCCGAATCGGTGCCGCCGGCGAAGTTCATCCATGACGAACCCGACCGCCGCGGCACCGCCGTCAGCTCTCTGGTCTCGGGCGGCTGCATCATCTCGGGGACCGAGATCCGGCAGTCGCTGCTGTTCACCCAGGTCCACACCAATTCCTATGCCAGCCTGGAGGGCGCGGTGGCGCTGCCCTATGTCAATGTCGCAAGGCACGCGCGTTTGACCAATGTGGTCATTGACCGCGGCGTCAGAATCCCCGAAGGGCTCGTCGTCGGCGAGGACCCCGAGGAGGACGCGAAATGGTTTCGCGTCACCGAAGGCGGCGTCACGCTGATCACGCAAGACATGCTGGACCGAAGGGAAGCGTCCAAATGACAAGGGTTCTGTCCGTCACCTCGGAATGCGTGCCGCTGGTCAAGACCGGCGGGCTGGCCGACGTGGCGGGCGCGCTGCCGGCGGCGCTGGCCGGGCAGGGGGTCGAGATGCGGACCCTGCTGCCGGGCTATCCGGCGGTGCTGGCGGCGCAGGCCGATGCCGATCCGGTGCGTCAGATCCCCGACCTGTTCGGCGGCCCGGCCCGCATCCTGCGCGGCAGCCTGGGCGGGACGGTGCTCTATATCCTCGACGCGCCGCATCTTTATGCCCGGGACGGCGGGCTCTACCTGGCGCCGGACGGCAAGGACTGGCCCGACAACCCCCAGCGCTTCGCGGCCCTGTGCAAGGCCGCCGCCCTGATCGGCGCCGAAGGGGTGGACGGTTGGCGCCCCCGGGCGCTGCACCTGCACGATTGGCAGGCGGGGCTGGCGCCGGTCTATCTGCGCCAGCTGGGCGTGCAGGACGTGCGCTGCCTGCTGACCATCCACAACATCGCCTTCCAGGGCATCGCGCCCGCGCATCTGCTGGGCGCGCTGGGTCTGCCGGCGCAGCTTTTCAACCCGCAGGGCTTTGAATACTGGGGCAAGATCTCGGCGTTGAAGGCTGGGATCGTCTTTGCCGACAAGGTCTCGACCGTCAGCCCGACCTATGCCGAGGAACTGCTGACCCCTGAATTCGGCATGGGGATGGAGGGGGTGCTGGCCGCGCGCTCGGCCGATTTCACCGGCATCCTGAACGGCATCGACCTGGACGCCTGGACGCCGCCTTATCAGACCCCCGCCGGCAAGGCGCCGCTGCGCAAGGCGCTGCGGACCGAGTTCGGCCTGCCCGAGTCCGACGGCCCGCTTTGCGTCGTGGTCTCGCGCCTGACCGGGCAGAAGGGGCTGGACCTGCTGATCGAGGCGCTGCCGGTGCTGCTGGACGGCGGCGGGCAGCTGGCCGTGCTGGGCTCGGGCGATGCGGGGCTGGAGATCGCTTTCCGCGACGCCGCCGCGCGCCATCCCGGCGTCGGGCTGCGGCTGGGCTATGACGAGGCGCTGGCCCGGCGCATGATCGCCGGCGGCGACGCCATCCTGGTGCCTTCGCGCTTCGAGCCCTGCGGGCTGACCCAGCTCTATGGGCTGCGCTTCGGTACGCTGCCGCTGGTGGCGCTGACCGGCGGGCTGGCCGATACCGTCGTCAACGCCTCGGCCGCCGCGCTGGCCGCCGGGGTCGCGACCGGGGTGCAGTTCCACCCGGTGACGGTGCAGGCGCTGTCGCGCGCGCTGTCGCGGCTTTGCGCGTTGTGGCGCCAGCCGGCGGTCTGGGACCGCATGGCCCGCAACGCCATGGCGCAGCCGGTGGGCTGGGACGCCTCGGCCGGGGCCTATGCCGATCTCTTCAGGGCGATGACCGCCTGATGCCGCAGCTGCGTATCCTTGCCGGCCGCGCCGATCCGCTGGGCGCCACCTTCGACGGCGACGGGGTGAATTTCGCCGTCTTCTCGCAGCACGCCCGCCGGCTGACGCTGTGCCTGTTCTCGGCCGACGGCAAGACCGAGACGCATCGGCTGGACCTGCCCGAGCGCGACGGCGACGTCTGGCACGGCTATGTCCCCGGGTTGCGCCCCGGCCAGCTTTACGGGCTGCGCGCCGACGGCCCCTATGCGCCGGCCGAGGGCCACCGCTTCAACTACAACAAGCTACTGCTCGACCCCTATGCCAAGCGGCTGACCCGGCACCCGGTCTGGCACGATGCGCTGATGGGCTACACCGTCGGCGCGGCGGAGGCCGACCTCAGCTTCGACCGCCGCGACAGCGCGAAATACATGCCGCGCTGCGTGGTCGAGGATCCGTCCTTCGCCTGGGGCCCCGACCGCCCGCCGCACCGCGACATCGCCGAGACCGTGATCTACGAGGCCCATGTCAAGGGCCTGACCCAGTTGCACCCGGACGTGCCGAACCCCGGCACCTTCCTGGGGCTGGCCTCGGACCCGGTGCTGGACCACCTGCAATCGCTGGGCATCACCGCGCTGGAGCTGCTGCCGGCGCAGGCCTTCCTGAACGACCGTTTCCTGGTCGAGAAGGGGCTGGTCAACTATTGGGGCTATCAGACCCTGGGCTTCTTCGCCCCCGACCCGCGCTACCTGTCCCACGGCCAGATCGCCGAGTTCCAGCACATGGTCGCGCGGATGCATGCGGCGGGGATCGAGGTCATCATGGATGTGGTCTACAACCACACCTGCGAGGGCAGCGAGCTTGGCCCGACGCTGAGCTTCCGCGGCCTCGACAACCGCAGCTATTACCGGCTGCAGGAGGACCCGCGCTATTACATCAACGACACCGGCACCGGCAACACGCTGAACGTGAACCACCCGATGGTGCTGCGCATGGTCATGGACAGCCTGCGCTATTGGGTCGAGGTCATGCATGTGGACGGCTTCCGCTTCGACCTTTGCGCGACGCTGGGCCGGCGGGCGCGGGGCGGCTTCGACCGCAGCGCCTCGTTCTTCGACGCCATCCGCCAGGATCCGGTGCTGACGCGGGTCAAGCTGATCGCCGAGCCCTGGGACATCGGGCCGGGCGGCTATCAGCTGGGCGGCTTCCCGCCGCCCTTCCTGGAATGGAACGACAAGTATCGCGACGGCATCCGCCGCTTCTGGCGCGGCGACGCGCATCAGGTGCCGGAACTGGCCGACCGCATGGCCGGGTCGGCGATCCAGTTCGACCATTCCGGGCGGCCGGCGACCTCGTCGATCAATTTCCTGACCGCGCATGACGGCTTCACGCTGATGGACGTGGTCAGCTACGACGCCAAGCACAACCAGGCGAACGGCGAAGAGAACCGCGACGGCCATTCCGAGAATTTCTCGGACAACATGGGCGCCGAGGGGCCGACCGACGATCCCGCCATCATCGAGGCCCGCGCCCGGCGGCGGCGCAACCTGCTGGCGACGCTGCTGTTGTCGCAGGGCACGCCGATGCTGCTGGCCGGGGACGAGCTGGGCAACAGCCAGCAGGGCAACAACAACGCCTATTGCCAGGACAATGCCATCGGCTGGGTGGACTGGGACGCGGCGGACCAGGGCTTCCTGGACTTCACCCGCCGGCTGATCGCCTTCCGCCGCGCCCATCCGATCTTGCGCCAGAAGCGTTTCCTGCATTCGCGCACCCGGCCGGCGGACGGGTTGCCCGACCTGTTCTGGCTGCGCCCGGACGGGCAGGAGATGACCCCCGCCGACTGGGCCGAGCCCGATCTGCGCGTGCTCTGCGCCGAATTGCGCATCGCCGCCGGCACCCCCGATTACGCGCAGCGCGAGGAGGCGATCTTTCTGGTCCTGAACAATGGCGCCCCCCTGGATCTGGTCCTGCCCGAGCCCCCCGAGGGCTGGCGCTGGCGGCTGCATCTGGACAGCAGCCGCCCCGAGCTGGAGCCGCAGCTGGTCGAGGATGCGCGGCTGCGCATCGACGGGCAATCCGTGCTGGCCTTCGATCTGGAGCGCGCGCTTGACTGACGCCCGTCTGCGCCTGGCCGAACGTATGGGCGTGCTGCCCGGCTTCCACGACCTTTCCGGGCAATGGCGCGCGACCTCGGTCGATAGCGCCGAGGCGTTGCTCGCGGCCATGGGCCTGGCCGTGCCCTCGGAACCCGAGGCGCAGGCGGCGCTGGACGCCCATGCCGATCTGCTGCCGCAGGACCTGATCTGCGCGGCCGGCGGTCGCCCCGATCTTTCGCCCGCGGCATGGCAGCTGACCCATGAGGACGGGACGCAGGCCGAAGGCGCCGGCCCCTTGCCCGAGCTGCCGCTGGGCATCCACCGGCTGCATGCCGACGGGCGCGACTACACGCTGCTTTCGGCGCCGCCGCGCCTGCCCGAGCCTGCGCGCTCCTGGGGGCTGATCGCGCCGCTCTACGGCCTCTCGGCCAGCGGGATCGGCAGCTACGACGACCTCGCGGCGCTGGCGCGGGGCATGGCCGGGCAGGGCGCTGGCTTTCTGGGCATCAACCCGATCCATGCCGGCTTTCCGTCCGTGCCGGGGCTGTTCAGCCCCTATACCCCCTCGCATCGCCGGCGCCTGAACGTGATCCATGTCGCGGCCGGGCGGGGGACGCCCGGTCCGCTGGTCGATTACGCCCGCGACATCCCCGCCCGCATGGCCCTGCTGCGGGCCGAATACGACGCCTTCCCCGGCGACCCCGCCTTCGAGGACTGGCAGGCGGGCGAGGGCGAAAGCCTGCAACGCTTCGCCTTGCACCAGGCGCTTTCGGGCCTGCACGGCGCGTTCTGGGGCGATTGGCCGGCGACGCTGGCCACGCCCGACACCCCTGCGGCGCTTGCCGCTCGCCACGATCTCGCGGCCGAGATGCGCTTTCACGCCTGGCTGCAATGGCGGGCCGAGCGGGCGCTGGCGGCGGCGGGACAGGCGGCGCGGGGCGGCGGCATGGCGCAGGGGCTTTATCTGGACCTGGCCGTCGGCACCCATCCCTTCGGCGCCGAGACCTGGGAGGACCGCGCCAGCTTCGCCTTCGGCGCTTCGCTGGGCGCGCCGCCCGACGCCTTCGCGCCCGAGGGCCAGAACTGGGGCCTTGCGCCCTTCAGCCCGCTGGGTCTGCGCGCGCAGGCCTATGCGCCGCTGGCCCAGACCCTGCGCCGGCAGCTGCAATTCGCCGGCCTGCTGCGCATCGACCACATCCTCGGCTTCGAGCGCGCCTATTGGGTCCCCGACGCCGCGCCCGGCGCCTATGTCGCCATGCCGCGCGACGCCATGCTGGCCGTGGCCCGGATCGAGGTCGCCCGCGCCGGCGCCGCCATCGTCGGCGAGGACCTGGGCAATATCCCCGACGGGCTGCGCGATGCCCTGGCCGCCTCGGGCATCCTCGGCTGCCGCGTGGCGATGTTCGAGCGCGAGGGCTGGCATCCGCCCCGCTTCCGCCCGGCCGAGGCCTATGACCGCGGCGCCGTCGCCAGCTTCTCGACCCACGACCTGCCGACCTGGCGCGGCTGGCGGCAAGGCGCCGACATCGCCGCCCGCGCGGCGCTGTCGGGCGGCGATCCCGGGCCGCAGCTGGCCGAGCGGGCGCAGGAGGTCGCGGCGCTGGACGAGATGTTGCCCGCCCCAGGCATGGACGGGCTGCACGCCTTCCTGGCGCGGGCCCCCGCGCGGCTGGTCGCGGTTCAGGCCGAGGTGCTGCTGGACATCGAGGCGCAGCCGAACCTGCCTGGCACCGTGACCGAATATCCGAACTGGCAGCAGCGCCTGCCGGTGGCGGCGGCGGATTTCGCCGCCTTGCCCAGCGTGGCGCGAACTGCCAGCATCATGCGCGACAACGAACGCTAGGGAGAGCTCCATGACCGTTCACACCGTTCCGACCCAGCCGATCGAGGGCCAGAAGCCCGGCACCTCGGGCCTGCGCAAGAAGACCCCGGTCTTCATGCAGCCGCATTACCTGGAAAACTTCGTGCAGGCGATCTGGAACGGCACCGGCGGCGCCGAGGGCAAGACCTATGTGCTGGGCGGAGACGGCCGCTATTTCGGCGACCGCGCCGCGCAGGTGATCCTGCGCATGGCCGCGGCCTCGGGCGCGAAGAAGGTCAT
Organism: Paracoccus aminovorans; assembly: GCF_900005615.1. NCBI lineage: Bacteria > Pseudomonadati > Pseudomonadota > Alphaproteobacteria > Rhodobacterales > Paracoccaceae > Paracoccus > Paracoccus aminovorans. Next base: position 1,170,552 of record NZ_LN832559.1, read on the forward strand.
CGTCGGGCAGAACGCGCTGCTGTCGACCCCCGCCGCCTCGAACCTGATCCGCAAGCGCAGGGCGGACGGCGGCATCATCATGTCCGCAAGCCACAACCCCGGCGGCCCGACCGAGGATTTCGGCGTCAAGTACAACACCGGCAATGGCGGCCCGGCCCCCGAAAGCGTGACCGAGAAGATCTTCGAGGCCACCAAGACCCTGACCGAATACCGCATCGTCGACGCGCAGGACGTGGACCTGTCCACCCCCGGCACCCGGACGCTGGGCGGAATGCAGGTCGAGGTCGTGGATCCGGTCGCCGATTACGCCGAACTGATGCGCGCGATCTTCGACTTCGACAAGATCCGGGCGCTGCTGGCCGGCGGCTTCCGCATCCGCTTCGACGCCATGCATGCCGTGACCGGCCCCTATGCCAAGGCGATCCTGGAGGGCGAGCTGGGCGCCCCCGCCGGTTCGGTGGTGAATGCCGAGCCCAGTCCCGATTTCGGCGGCGGCCATCCCGACCCGAACCCGATCTGGGCCAAGGACCTGATGGCGGCGATGTTCGGGCCCGATGCGCCCGACTTCGGCGCGGCTTCCGATGGCGACGGCGACCGTAACATGATCGTGGGCCGGAACTGCTATGTCACCCCCTCGGACAGCCTGGCGGTGCTGGCGGCGAATGCGACGCTGATCCCGGCCTATGCGGGCGGGCTGAAGGGCGTGGCGCGGTCGATGCCGACCTCGCGCGCGCTGGACCGGGTGGCAGAGGCCCTGGGCATCGCCTGCTACGAGACGCCGACCGGCTGGAAGTTCTTCGGCAACCTGCTGGATGCCGGCCGCGCCACGCTTTGCGGCGAGGAAAGCGCCGGCACCGGCTCGGACCATGTGCGGGAGAAGGACGGGCTGTGGGCGGTGCTGTTCTGGCTGAACCTGCTGGCCGAGCGCCGGCAATCGGTGGCCGAGGTCATGGCCGACCATTGGGCGACATACGGCCGCAACTATTATTCGCGCCACGATTACGAGGCGGTGGACGCCGCCGCCGCCGCCGAGTTGATGCAGGCGCTGCGCGAAGGCCTGGCCGAATTGTCGGGCCGGACCGTCGCCGGGCTGCGCGTCGAGGTGGCGGACGAATTCGCCTATGACGACCCGGTGGACGGTTCGCGCACCGAGGCCCAGGGCCTGCGCATCATGACCGAGGGCGGCGGGCGCATCGTGCTGCGGCTTTCGGGCACCGGCACCGAGGGCGCCACCCTGCGCGTCTATCTGGAACGGGTCGAGACCGATCCCGCCCGGATGCAGGACGAGCCGCAGCAGGCGCTGGCCGCGATCATCGCCGCCGCCGACGAGATCGCCGGCATCCGCACCCGCACGGGCCGCACCCAGCCCGACGTCGTCACCTGAAGGGGCGGCGGCGGGGTCAGCCCGCCGCCAGCTCGTCCCAGCAGGCCAGCGCGTGGCCGGCATACATCATGCCTGGGCCCCCGCTCATCTGGATCGCCATGGCCAGCACTTCGGCCAGTTCCTCGCGCGTGGCGCCGGCCCGCCTCAGCGCCTCGACGTGCAGCAGGATGCAGGGTTCGCAGCGCTGCACGACGGCCATGCCGAGCGCGATCATCTCTTTGGTCTTCGCCTGCAGCGCGGGGCCGGCGTCGACGGCCTTCGACAGCGCGCCGAATCCTTTCATCACCTCGGGGATGGCCTTGTTCATCACCCGCAGCTCGCCCCGCATCCCGTCGATCTTGGCCTTGTAGCCCATGGCTTGCCCTCCTTTTCCGGCAAGCCGGTGCTAGCCCGGCCGCAGGCGACGCGGCTTGATCCAGGTCAAGATATATGCGAATTTACGAAGATAAGAGGGAAGTCAGACCCGCCGGCCGCGCACCCAGGTCTCGCGCAGGACCGGCGTCTGCTCCATCGCCGCGAAACGGATCACGTCGGCGCGCAACCCCGGCTCCAGCCGGCCGCGGTCGTCGAGCCCCGCCGCCCGCGCCGGATTGGCCGTCACCGTCGCCATGGCGCGCGGCAGGTCGTCCCAGATCGCGGCCAGCATCATCGCCCCGGCCAGCAGCGCCGAGGGCACGTAATCCGAACTGAGGATGTCCAGTAGCCCGGCCCGTGCCAACTCGGCGGCCGAGACATTGCCGGAATGGCTGCCGCCGCGGATCAGGTTCGGCGCCCCCATCATCACCATGATGCCGTGATCGTGGCAGGCGGCCGCCGCTTCCGGCGTGGTCGGGAATTCGGCCAGCCGCACGCCGTGCCCGGCCGAGACCGCGACATGTTCGGCGGTGGTGTCGTCATGGCTGGCCAGCACCGCGCCCAGGCGATGCGCGATCTGGACCGCCGCGGCCTCGTGCCGGTCGCCGAAGCGGGCGCGCAATTCCTTCAGCCGGGCGACGTGATCGGCGAATTCCGCGTCCGAAAGCTTATACTTGCCCTGGACGTATTGCGCGAGCTTGGCGATGTCGCGGAACTGGCGCTGGCCCGGGGTGTGATCCATCAGGCTGATGATGCCGACCCGGTCCTCGGGGCCGAACTCGTCCAGTTCGGCCAGCAGGGTCTCGGAGCAGATCTCGGCGCGCAGGTGCAGGAAATGGCTGATGCGCAGCACGCCGCGGTCGCGGATGGCGGCCAACTCATGCGCCAGTTCGCGGGCGTATTTGTCATAGTCGTCGTCCGGGCCGTCATTCGGGATCGAGCCCACGCGCATGGCGTCGAAGACGGTGGTGATGCCGCAGCCCGCCAGTTCGGCGTCATGCGCCAGGATGGCGCCGGCATGGGGCCAGTTGACCCCGGGGCGCGGTCGCATGTGGCGTTCCAGGTTGTCGGTATGCAGTTCGACCAGGCCAGGGGCGAGGAAATCGCCGGCCATGTCCAGCAGCACCGCGTCCCCGGGGCCGGGCGCCGGCAGCGTCTCGCCCGGCTGGACGGCGGCGATGATGCCGTTCTCGATCACCACGGCACCGGGGATCACCGCTTCGGGCAGGATCAGGCGGGCATTGGCGAGGATGGTGCGGGTCATGGCGGGCCTTGGCGCGGGCGTTCGGTCATCGGACGGGCGGGACGATTCGGCGGCGGCGGCGCTGGCTGCCCGGCGCGGTCGCCGGGGGCTCTGCCCCCACGCCGGCCCGGGGGCCGGCGTTCCCCCGGGGTATTTCGGCAACGGAAAAAGCGCGGCATGAGATTCAGCGGCACAGCCCGGCCACCCATTCCGGCACCACGCGGGTCGCCGGGCCGGTCTGGCGCCGCGCGAAGTCGCCGGCGACGGCGGATGCGGCGAGGTTCAGCTCGATCGTCTCGGCCCCGGCGCGGCGGGCGTGCTGGGCCAGGCCGGCCGCGGGATAAACCTGGCCCGAGGTGCCGATGGCGGCAAAGACCTGGGCGCGCTCGACCGCCTCCCAGATCCGTTCCATGTGATAGGGGATCTCGCCGAACCAGACGATGTCGGGCCGGGTTTGCGGCCGGCCGCAGGCGGGGCAGGGGTCGGCCGCGCGCATCACCAGCGAGGCCGGCCAGCGATGGCCGCAGCCGGCGCAAAGCGCGCCCAGCAGGCTGCCGTGCATGTGGACCACCTCGGGCGAGCCGCCGCGTTCGTGCAGGTCGTCCACGTTCTGGGTGATCAGCGTCACCTGGTGGTGCCGGGCCAGTTCCGCCAGCGCCCGATGCGCGGCATTGGGCTGGGCGCGGGCCGCGTCGGCCCGGCGCATGTTGTAGAAGCGATGCACCAGTCCCGGGTCGCGGAGAAAGCCCTCGGGCGTCGCCACGTCCTCGATGCGGTGCTCCTCCCACAGCCCGTCGGTCGCGCGGAACGTCCTGATCCCGCTTTCTGCCGAGATGCCGGCCCCGGTCAGCACCGCGATGCGCATGGCGGGGCTCAGCGCGCGCAATAGGCCTCGGCCGCCGAGGCGAAGGTCTTGTAGCGGGACCAGAAGGCGTTGTCGGCGTCGCTTTTCGACATGCGCACCTTCTGCGCCTCGTCCGCATCGCGGAAGAAGCGGGCGGCGCGGCGCTGGTCGGCGCGCGACAGGGTCTGGTCGGCGACCTGCTGGATGCAGCCGCAGGCCTGGCGGTTGCCGGCTGCGCGATCCGAGCGCATGCAGGCGGAATCGATGGGACCGGCAACGGCGAGCGGCGCGGTCAGGACCACCGCGGCGGCGGCGATCATCAGTCGGTTGATCATGTCTGTCTCCTCGGCTCCTGCCACGGCGATGGGGGTTCCACCCCTCTTGCGGCCGCAGTTTTGTCCCGGAAGTCTAGCAGAAGGCGGCACACGGCTCAATCGCGGGGCCGTGACCACGGATCGCGGCGAAAGCCCCCGGCAGCCGCAAGATATGCGCTGCCGGCGGGGTCGCGGCCGCTCAGACCGGGCGCGGCGTATAGCCGGCGTCGCGAATCACCTGCGCCGCGCGGTCGGCGTCCAGGCCCTCGACCGCGACCTCGCGGGTGGCGAGATCGGCGGCGGCCCGGCCGCCGGCCTCGGCCACGGCCTTTTCGATGGCGGCGGTGCAATGGCCGCAGCTCATGTCCTCGACGTGGAATTTCATCGGCCCGTCCTTTCGCCCGTTCTGCAACCGGACTATGATCGCCGCAACGCGCGGCAGGCGCAATTCCCCGACATGAGGCTGCGGCTAATGGTCACCGAAAATTTCCGTGGCGCGATCCTGATGGTCCTGTCGATGGTGCTGTTCGCGTTCGAGGACGTGTTCATCAAGCTTCTGTCGGGCGAGATGCCCTATACCGAGGTGCTGGCCGTCGTCGGGCTGCTGGGCACGCTGTGCTTCGTGCTGCTGCTGAAGCTCAAGGGCGGCCGGCTGTGGACCCGCGAACTGGTGCGGCCCATCGTGCTGCTGCGCAGCCTGGGCGAGGCGGTGGGCTCGGTCGGCTTCTTCATGGCGCTGGCGCTGACCGACCTGTCCTCGACCTCGGCGATCCAGCAGGCGCTGCCCCTGATGATCCTGATGGGCGCGGCGCTTTTCCTGCGCGAGCCGGTCGGCTGGCGGCGCTGGAGCGCGATCATCGTCGGCTTTCTGGGCGTGCTGCTGGTGATCCGGCCCGGGCTGGAGGGGTTCCGGCCGGTGTCTCTGATGGCGCTGCTGGCGGTGCTGGGACTGGCCGCGCGCGATCTTGCCACGCGGCGCATCCCGCCGCATATCCGGTCCGACCAGCTGGCGGCCTCGGCCTTTTTCGCGGTCTTCGTCTCGGGCCTGTTGATGGCGCCGGTGCTGGGGCACGAATTCGTCATGCCGACGGCGCGGCAATGGCTGATCTTCGGCATCTGCATGGGTTTCGGCGTCGGCGGCTATGCGCTGCTGGTCGCGGCGACCCGGCTGGGCGAGGCCTCGGCCCTGGCGCCCTATCGCTATACCCGGCTGGTCTTTGCGCTGATCCTGGCCTTCATCGTCTTCGACGAGCGGCCGGATGCGCTGACCCTGACCGGCGCGGCGATCATCGTCGGCTCGGGCTGCTACATGATGCTGCGCGAGGCGCGGCTGCGCCGGCGCATGCTGCGCGAGGCCGGATTCCTGACCCCTTGAAACCCCCTTTCCGCAACGCCAAAGCCCCTGTATAGCCCGGCCATGACCGACCTTGACCTCATCCGCAATTTCTCGATCGTGGCCCATATCGACCACGGCAAATCCACCCTGGCCGACCGCCTGATCCAGATGACGGGGACAGTGGCCGAACGCGACATGAAGGCCCAGCTGCTCGACAGCATGGACATCGAGCGCGAGCGGGGCATCACCATCAAGGCCAACACGGTGCGGATCGAATATCCGGCCAGGGACGGCAGGCATTACGTGCTGAACCTGATCGACACCCCCGGCCACGTCGATTTCGCCTATGAGGTCAGCCGCTCGATGCGGGCGGTCGAGGGCTCGCTTCTGGTCGTCGATGCCTCGCAGGGGGTCGAGGCGCAGACGCTGGCCAACGTCTACCAGGCCATCGACGCCGGGCACGAGATCGTGCCGGTGCTGAACAAGATCGACCTGCCGGCCGCGGAGCCCGAGCGGGTCAAGGAGAACATCGAGGAAGTCATCGGCATCGACGCCTCGGACGCGATCCCGATCTCGGCCAAGACCGGGCTTGGCATTCCCGACGTGCTGGAGGCCATCGTCACCCGCCTGCCCGCCCCCAAGGGCGACCGCAACGCGCCGCTGAAGGCGATGCTGGTCGACAGCTGGTACGACGCCTATCTGGGCGTGGTGGTGATGATCCGCGTCATGGACGGGGTCATCAAGAAGGGCGACCGCATCCGCATGATGCAGACCAACGCGGTCTACGGTATCGACAAGCTTGCCGTGCTGCGCCCGCAGATGCAGGACATCGCCGAGCTGGGCCCGGGCGAGATCGGCGTCCTGACCGCCTCGATCAAGCAGGTCCGCGACACCCGTGTCGGCGATACCATCACCCACGAACGCAAGGGCACCGACACGCCGCTGCCGGGCTTCAAGCCCGCCCAGCCGGTGGTGTTCTGCGGCCTCTTCCCGGTCGACGCCAACGACTTCGAGGCCCTGCGCGACGCTATCGAGAAGCTGGCGCTGAACGACGCGAGCTTCTCCTACGAGATGGAGACGTCCGCAGCCTTGGGCTTCGGCTTTCGCTGCGGCTTCCTGGGCCTGCTGCACCTGGAGGTGATCCGCGACCGGCTGGAGCGCGAATACGACCTGGACCTGATCACCACCGCGCCCTCGGTGGTGTTCAAGCTGCACATGAAGGACGGCGAGGTGCGCGACCTGCACAACCCCGCCGACATGCCCGACCTGACCTATGTCGACCATATCGAGGAGCCGCGCATCAAGGCCACGATCATGGTGCCCGACGAATACCTGGGTGACGTGCTGAAGCTGTGCCAGGACCGCCGCGGCATCCAGATGGACCTGACCTATGCCGGCAGCCGCGCCATGGTGGTCTATGACCTGCCGCTGGCCGAGGTGGTGTTCGACTTCTACGACCGGCTGAAATCGGTGACCAAGGGCTATGCCAGCTTCGACTACCAGCTCTCGGAATACCGCGAGGACTTCCTGGTCAAGATGTCGATCTTGGTGAACGACGAGCCGGTGGACGCGCTGTCGATCATGGTCCACCGCGACCGGGCGGAATCGCGCGGCCGGGTGATGGTCGAAAAGCTGAAAGAGCTGATCCCGCGCCACATGTTCAAGATCCCGATCCAGGCGGCCATCGGCTCGCGCGTGATCGCGCGCGAGACGCTGTCGGCGATGCGCAAGGACGTCACCGCGAAATGCTACGGCGGCGACGCGACGCGCAAGAAGAAGCTCTTGGAGAAGCAGAAGGCCGGCAAGAAGAAGATGCGCCAGTTCGGCAAGGTCGAGATCCCGCAGACGGCGTTTATCCAGGCGCTGAAAATGGATGGATGAGTGAAAAACCCTGCAGCAAAAGATGCTTTGTTGCCGGCCCAAAGCTGACCCCCGCGTTTTGACGGGGTTCGACTGCAGAGCTTACGCGGCCATTTTCAGCTGGTGCAATTCCGCCGGCGCCTATGGTCGGCGTTCGTTGCTGTCAGTCCATGGCCATCCGGTATTGATCTGCTGCACCTCGTCGCAGGTTTCAAGGATGGTCCAGTCCCTCATGACGGACCGTCCGGCTGGCGCGCTCGCCATAAGCGTTCTGCTGGGTAGGGGGCAGCAAACAGTACAGCGGACTGTTCCCCGACGACGGGCCTGGCTGAATGTGGGTCAGAGCGATGCCTTGCCTTTCAGCCCAGATCATCAAGCCTGTGTCGAGCCTGACCGGCAAGGACTTACCGCGCCATTCGAGAGTTTGCCTCAGCGACCAGAGGGACCCGCTCGGCTAGCGAGAAGGCGACCTCGCTTCGCCCGGCCATGCAATCAGCGCTTCCATCGCCCGCCGGGAAACCACAGCGCCAAGCAGCTCTCCATCCATAGCCTTTGCCAATCCAGCATCATCTGGCGCTGGCTCTTCTGCATCTCGGCCATGATCTGGCCGCGCGCCGGGGCGATAAGGCCATTGGCCACGGACAGCCAGGCGCTCATCCAGGGGTTCTTCATGGGTCTTGGTCCTTTTGCAACAGGGCTCACGGTTTAATCCCCGTCGCAGGTCCGGAGTTCCTCTCTCAATACGGCATGGGGGTCACCGCAGGCCCGGGTGGCGCGTAGCTGCCGACCTGGGTCTGGCTCTCGGCGGCCTGCTGCGTCAGAAGTTGCCCGGCGGTCTGCATGTCGCGCCCGGCGCCCTGCATCGTCTCGCAGGCCGAGACGGCCGTCGCTGCCAGAAGCGTGCCGACAGCAATAAACCTGTTCATCATTGTCCCTTTCTTTTCTGCTCGTGGAGCGGGACTCTAAAGCCGCTGCCTTGCGCCTCCACCACACGGAAGCGCGAGCAGCGCCTTCCCGGAACGGATCGGCGGAATTCCTCCCGCGCGGCGCTCTCCGCGGGCGGAACCCAGCCGAAACCAGGCCCCCGGGAAATTGACGTATGTCATGGCGGGCGCGCCGCCGCGGCGTAGGCTGCAAAGAGCAACAGGAGCTTTCCCATGGATCTGACAACTCGAGCGGCCATGCTGACGGCGCGCCGCAATGCCATCCTGGCCCATCTGGAGCAGATCGAAGATGCGTTGGACGATCCGTTGCCCAAGGACTGGGACGATGCCGCCATCGAGCAACAGGATGACGAAGTCCTTCAGGCCCTCGGCAATGCCGAACAGGCCGAGTTGAAACGCATCGACGCCGCGTTGCGCCGGATCGCTGATGGCGACTACGGCTGGTGCACCCGCTGTGGCGAGCGCATCGCTGATGCCCGTCTGGACCTGCTGCCGGACACGCCTCTCTGCGCCGATTGCGCCGGGCGCGGCTAGGCCGCCCTACATGTCCGCCTGGGCCTTTTGGCTTTCGCGGCTGATGGCTTGTCCTGCGCTCTGCATGTCGCGCCCGGCGCCCTGCACTGTCTGGCAAGCAGCCAGGGCCAGCAGCGCCAGAAGCGGTGCAACTTGGAAAAACGGACGCATATTCAAACTCCTGGGTGAGGATGCCTTTCGCTCAACGCTTCCGGCCGCTGTGGGTTCCGGGCGGCCGTTGAGACTTCCTTAACCTTTGGGGGTCAGGATGAAAGCATGCGTATGATTCTGCTTTTCCTGCTGCTTTCCGCCTGCGCCTCGCCGGCCCCGCAATTCCTGGGGGCGACGCGCCATGACATCACGCTGGACGGCATCCGCTTTGCCGTTTTCCAGAAATCGGAGGAAGCCGAGGTGATCCGCCTGGGCTACCTGACCCGACGCCAGCGCGCACCGGTGCCGGAACTGATGGTGACGGCGGTCGAACGGACGACGGGTTGCGCAGTGATCCGCAACAGCCTGCGCAGCCGCATTCCCGGCGATACCGGCGAGGCGCGGGTTTCGCTGCGCTGCGACCCGGGATGACAGGGGGCCTTCCTTGCGGCTGTCCCGGTGACTATCCGCTGCGGCCTGCCACCGAGGGCCTTTGCGTCGGGTCAATCCAGGAAGCGGGCCACTGCCTCGGCCACCTCGACCGGCCGGTCGGCATGCAGCCAATGCGCGGCGCCTTCGACGATGCGGATCTGGGCCTCGGGAAAATATTCCCGGATCGCCCGCAGCTGCGCCGGACCGCAGTAATCGGAATCCGCTCCGGCAAGGAAAAGGGCGGGACCGGGAAAGACCGCCTTCGGCATCTCGGGCCAGCCTGTGATCAAGGGCATCTGATCGCGCAACGCGGCCAGGTTCAGCTTCCAGCGTGCCGGCTGGGCTTTGAGATCCAGCGATTGCAGCAGAAAGGCGCGGACACCCGGATCGGCGACCTGTTCGGCCAGACGGGCATCGGCCTCGGAGCGCAGGTGCAGCCCGGACAGGTCGACGGCTTGCATCGCATCGATCAGCTCGGTTTGGCTGTGGTCATAGGCGAAGGGGGCGATGTCCATGACCACCAGCCGGCGCACGGTCTCGGGCCGGGTCAGGGCCAGCACCATCGCCGCCTTGCCGCCCATGGAGTGGCCAAGCACGTCCGCCGTGCCGCCCCGTGCCGCGATGACCTCGGCCAGGTCGGCTGCCAGGGCGGGATAGCCGTGGTCGGAGTCGTGGAAACTGTCGCCGTGGTTGCGCATGTCGACCGAGATCACGCGCCGGCTTTCACCCAGGCGGCGGGCAAGCCCGCCGAGATTGCGCCCTGATCCGAACAGTCCATGTGCCAGCAATACCGGCGGCCGGTCCGAATCCACCCCTGTTTCGATCATGTTCAACATCATGCGCGGACCCTAGCGCCTCTGGCGCAGTCGCGCCAGAGGCGCTAGCCTGGGCGCAAAGGGAAGCGGCGATGGGCATCGACGACATAAGGCCGAAGGCCGACGAGATCGCCAGCCTGATGGCGGCGCGCTTCGGCGGCGTCAGGCGCGGCCAGCAGGCCGATCTGGACAGCATGCTGCGCAGGCGCGGCGGTGCGTTGCCGCGCCGCCTGCGCCGTGCCGCACGCCTTCTCGCCGAGGCCGATCGGGTCGCCGGGCAGCCCAAATTGGCACGGCAAGTGGATTTTCCCCAGTTCGAGCGCGCCTATCGGGCGTTGACCGGCTATCTGGGTCCGCTGGGCCGGCGCATCCGGTGGCAGGACGGTGCCGCGCGCGTGGCGGCCAGCGTGGCGCTGGGACTACTGGCGCTGGTGATTGCTGCCGGGGTGGTGGCTTGGCGCCGGCTGGCCTAGCACTGGCTGACGCGCGGCAAGAAGGGGCGTAATGCTCCAGATCGCCCGTCCGCGGCTGCTCTATGCGCGTCGTTCCTATCGGGAATAAATATTTCCTTTGGAGAAGGCTGAGCCCGTGCTAGGCTGCGCCGGTCTTTTGCAAACCGGCATGGGGGAACGGGAATGGCGATCAAGAAATTCGGCAATTACAAGGCGCCTACGGTCGCGCCGATCACCGAGGATCTGGATTGGTGGCATCCGGTCGAGGGCTCGCCCACGATGAAGACCTGGATCGAGCACCAGTCCGAGGACGGCAAGTTCCTGACCGGCTATTGGGAGGCGACCCCCGGCAGCTATCGGGTCAAATACGAGGTGGATGAGTTCATCCAGTTCTTCGAGGGCAAGGCCACGCTGATCGACAAGGACCAGGAGCCGCGCACCTTCGTCGCCGGCGACGTGTTTTTCATCGAGGCCGGTTTCGACGGCATCTGGAAGACCGAGGAAACCGTGCGCAAGGCCTTTGCCATCCGCGTCCGGTAAGGATTTCGGCGAGGGGCCGCCGCCGCGTGGCGCGGTCCCTCGTTCATCCGGCGGCGGCGCGTGAGCGGGTGCGCAGATGGGGAAAGGACATAGGCGGCACGTCTCACCGGCGCCAGAGACTCTGCGGTTCTTCAGGAGCGCAGGACAGGAGAGCGAATGGATCCGGGCGACGGTGCTGCTGTACGGTTTGCTTCAACGGCATATCGCTCATCCGGCTATGAGCCGAATGGGTCGGGGCTTCTTTGAACAACACGGGGATACATCCCCTGGGCCCTTGGGCCGGAAATCGAGCGACAAGACGGCCCGCTACGACAGACCGCGCTACGAGCGCCGCGCTCGAATCGAGATCATGTGCGGCCCAGCTAAAAGATCGGCCTCGCCATTGGGTTTGAACCATGTATGGATGGCTGCGCAACAAGTTGTTTGGGCATCTTTTGGCGCAGGTGCGGGCGTGCATCCGGCGTCTGAACTGCGCTCCATACGTCCTGATGAATGTCCGCGAGGCTCCGGCCCCGATCATCGGCCTGCAATCCTCGGTCCGAGCGGTCTCTTGTTCGTCAGCATGCCATCATCTCACATTGTCCTCGCCGCTCCGTTCGGATTCTATTTGCCGACGCCGCACGCCAAGCCGCACCCGTTTCTGAGGCTCGCCCAGACCTGTCGCGCCGTACGGTTTGCCAATGCGAGGACCGCGACCTTGAGCAGTTTCCTTGTCTGCACGCGTGCCGGCCATTCCTCGCCCGGTTCCGAGCGCCTGCGGATGGAGGTCCTGACACCGAGATAGAACCCCGTCGGATAATGCCGATCGCCGATCTCCCAGATCGCGCCCATCCCCTTGTTGTCCCGCCGGATTGCGGTTTCGGGGTCGAACCCCAGCCAGGCAGTCAAGCCGGGCGTCGAGCGGCGGCCGACATATCAGTCCCGGCGGTGGTAGGGGCAAAGGGTGGATCCCCCACATCTTTTGCAACCTTTTGGGAAATCTTGTTTGCCTCGACACGCGGCTCAGCGGCGATGGCATCGATGCGCATTGCCGCCCATGGGGCCCGAAGCGATAGCGAGCAGGTCCAGCGGCGGGTAGGCAAATCGCCCGCTTTGGTCTGTGACGACAGCATTCCTGTGCTGAACGCCCTAGGGTCACAACGATGCCAAATCCGCGGATCGCGTCGACAAGCCGGTCGGCTAGCGAACCAGAAACGTCCGTAGCGGATGTTGCGTCAGCACCGCTTGCTGTGCTTTGGCCTTGTCCGCCAGGGCGCTCAGGAGGGCGGGATCACGACAGCGCAGATCGGCTAGGCATCGGCCATCGGCTTATGCGGCTGGATCGCAGGCCCTCGTCTCTGTCCGGTTTGCGTCGCCAAACGAAGGTTTGACATGACACGGCGGCATCTGCGGAACTCCGTCACCGAGGTCATCAATTCACGTGTCCAATAATACGCTGCGACGCAGGCTTCGATGCGATCAGGAGGGATAGGTGCGAGAAAACGAAAGCACCTCGGCTCGACGGACCTGACGCAGGATCATGCTCGCGCCGGGGGCATCGGCTATATGAACCTGAAACACCTCCGGGACAGATCCAACCCGACCGGGGTAATCGTCTTCACGGATGGCGCCGCTCAGGGGCAGCATGGCCGCACCGGATGCCGCACATTGCGATACCGGCAGCGAAAGTCAGCCGCCCCATCAACGGCGGCTCGGGTCAATGCCGAAATCCGCCGCGATGAAAGTGCCAAGAACCGTCATCTTCCGGCTTTGACGACCGATGTCTGGAGCCTGGTCACTCCGGCCATCGCCGCTGATGGAATATTTGCGGAGCCGGCCAGCAACTGGGGTGACGTTAGGCGCATGAGGGAAGGTGTCCGCAACGTCTGAAGGTTGGCGGGGCGTGGATGTTCCCATCGAGCCGATCCGGCAAACATAGGACTTCCGCGGGATCGCGGTCGGCCCACTCGGGCGGCCAGGAGGTCGTGGACCCTCATCGGGGCCGTCATCTCTGCAACAAGCCGCAAGCAATCTGCGGCCGGCCCCGACGCGCAACGCCGGCCCCGTTGGGGGCCGGCGTTGTGGTGCGTCCTGCCGTGGGCAGGCGCGATCACATGCCGCTGTAGAGCGGGAACTTGGCGCAGAGCGCCTCGACCTCGGCGTTCACCTTGGCCTCGACCGCGGCATTGCCGTCCTCGCCGTTCGCCGCCAGCCCGTCGACCACCTCGACGATCCAGCGCGCGATCTGGCGGAACTCGGCCTCGCCGAAGCCCCGCGTCGTGCCCGCCGGCGCACCCAGGCGGATGCCCGAGGTCACGAAGGGCTTTTCCGGGTCGAAGGGCACGCCGTTCTTGTTGCAGGTGATGTGCGCCCGACCCAGCGCCGCCTCGGTCGCCTTGCCGGTCACGCCCTTCGGACGCAGGTCCGCCAGGCACAGGTGGTTGTCGGTGCCGCCCGAAACGATGTCGATGCCGCCCTTCATCAGCTCGTCGGCCATGGCCTGGGCGTTCTTCACCACCTGCGCGGCGTAATCCTTGAAGCCCGGGCGCAGCGCCTCGCCGAAGGCCACCGCCTTGGCCGCGATCACATGCATCAACGGGCCGCCCTGCAGGCCGGGGAACACCGCCGCGTTGATCTTTTTGGCGATGGCCTCGTCGTTGGTCAGCACCATGCCGCCGCGCGGGCCGCGCAGGGATTTGTGCGTGGTCGTGGTCACGACATGGGCATGCGGCAGCGGCGAGGGATGCTGGCCGCCGGCGACCAGGCCCGCGATATGGGCCATGTCGACCATCAGATAGGCCCCGACCTCGTCGGCGATCTTGCGGAACTCGGCCCAGTCCCAGATCCGGGAATAGGCGGTGCCGCCGGCGACGATCAGCTTGGGCTTGTGCTCATGCGCCTTCTTGCGGACGTCCTCCATGTCCAGGAGCTGGTCCTGCTGGCGCACGCCGTAGCTGACGACGTTGAACCACTTGCCCGACATGTTGACCGGCGAGCCGTGGGTCAGGTGGCCGCCCGAATTGAGGTCGAGCCCCATGAAGGTGTCGCCCGGCTGCAAAAGCGCCAGGAACACGGCCTGGTTCATCTGGCTGCCCGAGTTCGGCTGCACGTTGGCGAAGCCGCAGTCGAAGAGCTCTTTGGCGCGCTCGATGGCCAGGTCCTCGACGATGTCGACATACTGGCAGCCGCCGTAGTAGCGCTTGCCGGGGTAGCCTTCGGCGTATTTGTTGGTCAGGACCGAGCCCTGCGCCTCGAGCACCGCCTTCGAGACGATGTTCTCGGACGCGATCAGCTCGATCTCCTCGCGCTGGCGGCCAAGCTCCTGCCGGATCGCACCGAAAATATCGGGGTCGCGGCTGTCAAGTGCCTCGGTGAAAAAGCCGGTGTCGGTCATGGGGTCCTCATGCAAAGAAAGGCTTGCCTGCCTTCTAGCCGGTTTTGCCGGGCGCGGCTAGGACGGATGCGACGCGGATGCGGTAGATTATCCCATGTGTCAAAGGCCCTTGCGCCCGGCCGGCACCGCGCCATGATGGCCGCATGAAGCTGCATTTCATCGCCTCCAGCACCGAAGCCGCCGCGACCGCCGCAGAGGCGCTGTCCGCGCGCTACGGCCATGTGCCGATCCGCGAGGCCGAGGTGATCGTGGCGCTGGGGGGCGACGGGCTGATGCTGTCGGTAATGCATCAGAATCGCGGCCTGCCGGTCTATGGCATGAACCGCGGCACCGTCGGCTTCCTGATGAACGCCTATTCCGAGGACGACCTGCCCGCCCGCATCGCCGCCGCCGAGGAGACGGTGATTAACCCGCTGGCAATGACCGCCGGCACCACCGACGGGCACGAGCATTGCGCCCTGGCAATCAACGAGGTCAGCCTGCTGCGGGCCGGGCCGCAGGCGGCGCGGCTGCGCATCAGCGTCAACGGCCGCGTCCGGCTGGAGGAGCTGGCCTGCGACGGCGCGCTGCTTTCCACCCCCGCCGGTTCGACTGCCTACAACTATTCGGCGAACGGGCCGATCCTGCCCTTGGGTTCGGACGTGCTGGCGCTGACCGCGATCGCCGCCTTCCGGCCCCGGCGCTGGCGCGGCGCGATCCTGCCCAAGGATGCGACGGTGCGCTTCGACATCCTCGACCCCGACAAGCGCCCGGTGATGGCCGATGCCGATTCGCGCGGCGTCGATTCGGTGCTGTGGGTCGAGATCCGGTCCGAGAACTCGATCCGGCACAGCCTGCTCTTCGACCCCGGCCACGGGCTGGAGGAACGGCTGATCCGCGAACAATTCGTTTGAGGCCGCCCGTCGCGCGCGATAAAGGGCCGGGCATGAGCAACCGTCCCGCCCTCCCGCCCGAAATCGCCCGCCGCCGGACCTTCGCGATCATCGCGCACCCCGACGCCGGCAAGACCACCCTGACCGAGAAGTTCCTGCTGTTCGGCGGCGCCATCCAGATGGCCGGGCAGGTGCGCGCCAAGGGCGAGGCGCGGCGCACGCGCTCGGACTTCATCAAGATGGAGCAGGACCGCGGCATCTCGGTCTCGGCCTCGGCGATGAGCTTCGACTTCGGGCAATACCGCTTCAACCTGGTGGACACGCCCGGCCACAGCGACTTTTCCGAGGACACCTATCGCACGCTGACCGCCGTGGACGCGGCGATCATGGTCATCGACGGCGCCAAGGGCGTGGAAAGCCAAACCCGCAAGCTGTTCGAGGTCTGCCGGTTGCGCGACCTGCCGATCCTGACCTTCTGCAACAAGATGGACCGCGAGGCGCGCGACACCTTCGAGATCATCGACGAGATCCAGGAGAACCTGGCCATCGACGTGGCGCCGGCAAGCTGGCCCATCGGCTCGGGCCGCGACTTCCTGGGCTGCTACGACATCCTGAACGACCGGCTGGAGCTGATGGACCGCGCCGACCGCAACCGCGTGGCCGAGACCGTGCAGATCGCGGGCCTCGACGATCCGAAGCTAGCCGAGCACATCCCCGCCGACCTGCTGGAAAAGCTGCGCGAAGAGCTGGAGATGGCGCGCGAGTTGCTGCCAAGTTTCGACGCGAAAAGCTTCCTGGAAGGGCATATGACGCCGATCTGGTTCGGCTCGGCGATCAATTCCTTCGGGGTCAAGGAATTGATGGACGGCATCGGCAAGTTCGGCCCCGAGCCGCAGCCCCAGCCCACCGCCGAGCGCAAGATCGCGCCCGAGGAAAAGCCGGTGACCGGCTTCGTCTTCAAGGTGCAGGCGAACATGGACCCCAAGCACCGCGACCGGGTGGCCTTCGTGCGCCTGGCCTCGGGCCATTTCGAGCGCGGAATGAAGCTGACCCATGTCCGCACGAAGAAGCCGATGGCGGTCAGCAACCCGGTGCTGTTCCTGGCCGCCGACCGCGAACTGGCCGAAGAGGCCTGGGCCGGCGACATCATCGGCATCCCGAACCACGGCCAGCTGCGCATCGGCGACGCGCTGACCGAGGGCGAGGCGCTGCGCTTTACCGGCATCCCCAGCTTCGCGCCGGAACTGCTGCAGACCGTGCGGGCGGGCGATCCGATGAAGGCCAAGCACCTGGAAAAGGCGCTGATGCAATTCGCGGAAGAGGGCGCCGCCAAGGTGTTCAAGCCGATGATCGGCTCGGGCTTCATCGTCGGCGTGGTCGGCGCGCTGCAATTCGAGGTGCTGGCGAGCCGGATCGAGATCGAATACGGCCTGCCGGTGCGCTTCGAATCCAGCCAGTTCACCAGCGCGCGCTGGGTCTCGGGGCCCAAGGACAAGGTGGAAGCCTTTGCCCAGTCGAACAAGGGCCACATGGCGCAGGATCACGACGGCGATCTGGTCTATCTGACCCGGCTGCAATGGGACATCGACCGGGTAAGCCGCGATCACCCCGAGCTGAAGCTGACCGCGACCAAGGAAATGATGGTCTGAGAAAATCCCGTGGCGGCAAGGCCCGCCGCCACGGGCGTCGTTCAGCGCAGCTGCTTGCGCTTGGTCTCGGGCGCCCACAGGATCGAGAAGATCAGGCCGATCAGCGGGAACAGCGCCATCACGATCATGGTCTTCGAGGCACCGAACATCTCGAGCGAGGTCGGCAGCAGATAGACCGCCGTCGCCGCCGAGATGCGCGAGAAGGCCGCCGAGAAGCCGACGCCGGTCGAGCGCAGCCGGGTCTCGAAGATCTCGGCCGGATAGACGTATTCGATGTTGTTCGCCGCCGGGGCCACGAACATTTAGACCGCGAACAGCGCCACCACGACCCAGACCGGGGCTTGCGGGAACAGGCCGATGGCCAGCAGCACCGCGAACATGACCGCGAATGTCCAGATCACGAAATGCCGCCGCGTCAGCCAGTGCAGCAGCAACAGGCCGAAGACCGCGCCCAGGATCTGCAGGCTGTTCAGCCAGATGTCGACCACGGTGGCGTCGTGGATCTGCAGCATCTGGAAGACCGGGCCGACGAAGGTGAAGATGGCGAAGAACGGGCCCACCTGGCAGAACCAGAACAGGCCGGAATAGACGTGCTGGCGCCAGTTGGGCGACTGGATCAGCTCGATCGGCGAGGCGTGGGATTTCTCCAGCACCACGTCCGGGATGTCGTATTCGGCGCCGAAATGCCTGGTGACGACGGCCCGGGCCTCGGCGTCGCGGCCGCGCGCCTTCAGCCACATCGGGGTTTCCGGCAGCCGCAGCCGCAACAGGAAGGTGATCAGCGCCGGCACCGCGCTGGTCGCCAGCAGGAAGCGCCAGTCGGTGCCGTGGTAAAGGCTGCCGACGACGAAGGCGGCGGTGAAGCCCACCTGCCAGCCCAGCGAGAAGCAGCCCAGCAGCACGCCGCGGCCCTTGCGGCGCGAGAATTCGGCCAGGACCGAGGTGCCGACCGCGTATTCGACCCCGATGGCGAGCCCCAGCGCCAGCCGCAGCGCCACCAGCTGCCAGACCTCGGTCACCAGCATCTGCAACAGCGACAGCACCAGGAAGGCCAGCAGGTTGTAGGAAAACACCGGCCGGCGGCCGTATTTGTCGGCGAGATTGCCGAAGAACATCCCGCCGACGAAGACGCCGATCAGCGCGCTGGCGGCGATCAGGCCCTGGCTCAGTGCCGAGAGCGCCAGCTCGCGGCTGGCCAGCGTCAGCGACGGGCCGACGATGCCCAGGACGTAGCCGTCCAGGGCCGCACCGCCCAGCGATGCGGCGACGGCGATGATGTGGATGGGTTTCAGCGGCGCCTCGTCCAGGCTTACAAGCCGGGCGCCCGCCGCTTCCGCGTGGTTTGTCATATTGTCCCCTTGGTCCTCTCGTCCCACCCCGGCCGGGCCGGGTCTCCTCGTCACGTCCGAAGATGCCCGGCCTGGACAGCCTGTTGCGGGGTGGGGCCTCCGGTGCGCGGATAGATGCATTCCTTCGCAACCGCAGCAAGAGGGGCAGCCGGGCAATTCGGGCCCCGGGACCTTGCGATTGCGACAATTTCAAGGACGGAATGCGACATTCGCCGGGGCGCACACGAAATCGGGCCGCCCGGAGGGACGGCCCGACTGGGAAGCGCGCGGCGGTCGCGGGTCAGGCGACCGTCACCTCCATGGTGATTTCGGCGTTCAGCACCTTGCTGACCGGGCAGCCCTTCTCGGCCTTGCGGGCGCAGTCCTCGATCACCGCCTTGTCGCCCTTGCCGCTGATGCGGGTGACCAGATGCGCGGTCTTGATGGCGAAGCCGTCGCCCTCCTTGTCGAGGCCGATCTGCGAGGTGGTCTGGATGTCGACATCCGTCACCCCCGCCTGTTCCAGGATCATCGACAGCGCCATGCTGAAACAGGCGGCATGGGCGGCGCCGATCAGCTCTTCGGGGTTGGTGCCCGGCTTGTCCTCGAAACGGGTGTTGAAGCCGTATGGCTGGTCCGACAGCGCGCCCGACTTGGTCGAGAGCACGCCCTTGCCGTCCTTGAGCCCGCCCTGCCATTTCGCCGAGCCATGGTTCACGATCATGTCTTTCTCCTTTTGCCACGGGGTCGCGACCCCAACGCGCGGCGGCTTGCACGGTTTCCCGCGCCGGCCTATCCCAAGGGCCGACGCGGGGACCGGGAGGGGACGAATGCCGCTGCACGAACTGGCGGCGCTGGGCGCGGCCGCCTGCTGGGCGGTCACCGGCATCCTGTCGCAATCGGCGGCGCAGGCGTTGGGACCCTTCGGATTCAACCGGCTGCGCCAGGCCATGGTGGCGGCGATGCTGGCCGCGCTGGTCCTGGCCGCCGGGCGCTGGCAGGGCATCGCGGCCGAGGACCTGTGGCGGCTGTCGCTGTCCGGGGTGATCGGCATCTTCCTGGGCGACACGCTGCTTTACGTCACGCTGATCCGGCTGGGGCCGCGCCGCTCGGGCGCGCTGTTTGCGCTGAACGCGCCCATGGCCGCGCTGATGGGCTGGCTGGCGCTGGGCGAGGCGTTGTCGCCCGCGGCCGTGGCCGGGGTGGTCCTGTCCACGCTGGGCGTCGCCATGGCGGTGCTGGGCAGCCCCGGACGCGCCGGCGGGCATCGTTTCGAGGCGGTGCAGGGCTCGGTCTGGATCGCCGCGGGCCTCGGCCTGCTGGCGGCGGCCGGGCAGGCGCTGGGATCGCTGATCGCGCGCCCGGTGATGGCGCATGGCTTCGACCCCTATGTCGCCTCGCTGATCCGGGTCTCGGTCGCGGTCGCCTGCCTGATCTTGCTGATGGCGCTGCCGATCCGGGCGGTGAAGCCGCTGGCGCGCCCGACGCCGCGGGTGTTGCTGCTGACCGCGCTATCGGGGCTGGTGGCCATGGTCGCCGGGATGACGCTGCTGATGTTCGCGCTGCAGGGCGGCAAGGTCGGCATCGTCTCGACGCTGTCGGCGCTGTCGCCGGTGCTGATCCTGCCCGTGCTCTGGGCGATGACCGGGGCGCGGCCCTCGGCGACCTCATGGGCGGGGGCCACGCTGGCGGTCGCGGGCATGGCGCTGATCTTCCTGCGCTGACGGCTTTGTCATTTGCTCCCGGCTGCGCGCCGCGCTTGCATGCCGCCGCAGACAAAGGAGAATTCCATGCGTATCGTCCCCTTCGCCCTCGCCGCCCTGCTGGCCGTGCCTGCCGTCGCGCAGGAGCATGCCGGCATGGATCATTCCGCCCATGGCGGCGACGCGGCGTCGACCGCCGCCTTTACGCAGGCGATGGACAAGATGCACCGGGACATGATGATCGACTATTCCGGCGACGCCGATGTCGATTTCATGCGCGGCATGATCCCGCATCACCAGGGCGCCATCGACATGGCCAGGGTGGTGCTGGCGCATGGCAAGGATCCCGAGGTGCGCAAGCTGGCCGAAGAGATCATCAAGGCCCAGGAGGCCGAGATCGCGATGATGCAGGACTGGCTCAAGGCGCATGGCGCGGCCGAATAGGGCGGTCGCGGCTGCACCGGTGCCTGCGGGCGGGTAGCCCTCCCCGGGTATTTCGGAAACGGAAACATGCGGCGCCCGGGCTGCGGTGCGATCCCGGGCGGCGGAAAGGCTGGGCGGCTGCACGCCGCCCAGCCGGGGCTCAGCCTTGGATCGCCGCCCGCGCCGCGACGATGCGGGTCGCGGCTTCGGCCGCCTCGCGTCCCTTCTGCACGAAATGCGCACGGAAGATGGCGTTGTGATGCTCGGTTTCCTGGTAGTGATGCGGCGTCAGCGACACCGACAGCACCGGAACGCCGCTGTCGAGCCCGGCGCGCATCAGCCCGTCGACCACGGCTTGCGCGACGAAATCGTGGCGATAGATGCCGCCATCGACCACCAAGGCGGCGGCGATCACCGCGGCGTAGCGGCCGGTCGTCGCCAGGTCGCGGGCCATCAGCGGCATCTCGAAAGCGCCGGGCACGTCGAAGACATCGACCTGGTCGCGCGGCAAGGTCTGGCAGAAACCTTCCAGCGCCTGGTCGACAATGTCGGCGTGCCAGTTCGCCTTGATGAAGGCATAGCGGGTGTGTGTCATCCGTGATCTCCCTTGCAAGTGACACGTCACCCAAGGCGATCACATGAGGGCCCGCCCCCCTTCGGGGCCGGCTCGCACGCTCTCTTCCATCCGGACTGTGACCGTCGGCCCAGGAATCGCACCTGGTCTGCTGACCCTTGCCGGGGCAAGGCGCTCGCGGGCTTGCATCGCTGCTTACCGCCGGTGGGGAATTCCGCCCCGCCCTGAGAACCCGGCTTGAATGCCAGCCGTCGCGGCGGGATGCAAGTCTCAGAGCAGCCGCTCGGCCTCCTGGATCGCGAAACGATCGGTCATGCCTGCGACATAATCGAGGACGATTCGCGCGCGCTGCGTTTCGTCCGCCGCCGCCTCGGCCGCCTGGAACCAGTGCTCGGGCATTTTCGAGGGGTCGTTCAGGAACAACGGAAAGAGGCCGTTCAGCATCTCGGTCACGCGCCGGCGCTCGACCACCACGGTCGGGGCGCGATACATGCGCTGGAACAGGAACAGCTTGATCGCCTTGAGGTTCTGGTAAAGCGGCTTCGAGAAGCGGATGATCGGCCCCTCCATGGCGCGGATGTCGTCCACGCTTTGCGGCTGCAGGCTGGCGAGGCGGTTCTGGGCGACCGCGATCACGTCCTCGACCATCACGCCGAAGACGCGGCGCAGTGCCTCATGCCGGCGCCGCATCGGTTCCAGGCCGGGGTGCAGCGCATCCACCTGCGCGAAGGCCTCGCCCACCACGGGCAGTTCTGCCAGGTCGGCTTCGGTGAAGAGGCCGGCGCGCAAGCCGTCGTGCAGGTCGTGGTGGTTATAGGCGCAGTCGTCCGCCACGGCCGCCACCTGTGCCTCGGCGCTGGCGTTGGTGTGCAGTTCCAGGTCCCATTCCGCGTTCACCTCGGCCAGGGCATAGGGCAGGGGGCCGGTGACGGGACCGTTATGCTTGGCGATGCCCTCCAGGCTTTCCCAGGTCAGGTTCAGCCCGTCGAAATCCGCGTAGTGGCGTTCCAGCTTGGTCACGATGCGCAGCGCCTGGGCGTTGTGGTCGAAGCCGCCATAGGGCGTCATCAGCGCGGCCAGCGCATCCTCGCCGGTATGGCCGAAGGGCGGGTGGCCAAGGTCGTGGGCCAGGGCCACCGTCTCGGCCAGGTCGGTGTTCAGGCCCAGGGTGCCGGCGATGGTGCGGGCGACCTGCGCCACCTCGATCGTATGGGTCAGGCGGGTGCGGTAATAGTCGCCCTCGTGCTCGACGAAGACCTGGGTCTTGTGCTTCAGCCGGCGAAAGGCCGAGGAATGGATGATGCGGTCGCGGTCGCGCTGCCAGGGGCTGCGAAAGGTGGACATGCGCTCGGGCCAGCGGCGACCGCGGCTTGCTTCGGGCTGGCAGGCATAGGGTGCCGTCATCGCGTCCGTTCCTTGCAGGCGTTTGCGGCGAACCCTATATTCCATGCCTGACGACGGAAACGGGAACGCCCCATGAACGTGGAACTGAACCTGCCCCCCAGGGTGACCGAGCGCGCCTTCCAGCGCCTGGCCGAGATCAACGAGGGCGGCCCGGCGCGGCCGCTGCGGGTCGCGGTTGCGGGCGGCGGCTGCTCGGGCTTTCAATACGACATCCGGCTGGACGACGCGGCCGAGGACGATCTGCTCTTGCAAAGCGACGGCCAGACCGTGGTGGTCGACCCGGTGTCGCTGCCCTTCCTCGCCGGCGCCACCATCGACTTCGCCGACGAGCTGATCGGGGCGCGCTTCACCATCGACAACCCGAACGCCAGCTCGTCCTGCGGCTGCGGCACGTCCTTCTCGATCTGATCTGGCGCGAGCCGGCGCGGGCGGCTAGTCTCGCGCGCATGAAAATCGCGACATTCAACATCAACGGCGTCCGCGCCCGGATCGAGACCCTGACCGGCTGGCTTTCCGAGGCTGAGCCCGACGTCGTGGTCCTGCAAGAGATCAAGTGCCAGGACGAGGGCTTCCCGCGCGAGCCCATCGCCGACCTCGGCTACAATATCGAGACGCATGGGCAAAAGGGCTTCAACGGCGTCGCCATCCTGTCGAAGCTGCCGCTCGAGGACGTGACCCGCGGCCTGCCGGGCGATGACACCGACGAACAGGCGCGCTATATCGAGGCGACGGTGGTCGGCCATCGGGCGTTGCGGGTGGCGGGGCTCTACCTGCCCAACGGCAATCCGCAGCCGGGACCGAAATTCGACTACAAGCTGGCTTGGATGCAGCGCCTGCACGACCACGCGCGCCAATTGCTCGCGACCGAAATGCCGGTGCTGATGATGGGCGACTACAACGTGATCCCCGAGGCCCGCGATGCCGCCAGACCGGAAAAATGGCTGGACGACGCGCTCTTCCGGCCCGAAAGCCGCGCCGCCTTCCGCCGCATCCTGCACCAGGGCTGGATCGAGGCGGTGCGGCTGCGCGACGCGGACGGCAGTCGCGGTCCCTTCACCTTCTGGGACTACCAAGCCGGCGCCTGGCAAAGGGACGACGGCATCCGCATCGATCACGTGCTGCTGTCGCCGCAGGCGGCCGACCTGCTGATCGATCTGGGCATCGACCGCGACGAACGCGCCAAGGACAAGCCCAGCGACCATGTCCCGGTCTGGGTCGACCTGGACGCCTGACCGGCTTTTTCCGTTGCGGAAATACCCCGGGGGACGCCCCTTCGGTCCCATCTGACAGGTGACAAAAGGTTTGAGCCTTTCGGCGCGAAAGTCGCCATTTTCGTGGGATCGCGAAAATTCTTATAAGAAAATCAATTGGTTAGGGTGGATGTCGTGCGCAGTTTTGCGCACGACGCACGATTCGTTCAGACCTGCCTATTGTCTCTATCCAGCAGCGTGGTGAGATTGTCGAAAAGCGCGCGCCGCTCCTCTCCTGCTGGGTTTGAGCTACTCCCTGATCATTGGACAGATTTCCGGACCGTCTAAGCTACTGCCTTCGCCTACTGGTCGGTTTCGATCTGGTTGAAGTAGTCCACGGCGGGCGGCTGTCCGCCATGGGCGGCGTGGGGCCGCTGGTGGTTGTAGAAGGTGATCCAGCGACCGATTGCAGTCTTGGCCTGCGAGCCGGTCTCCCAGGCGTGCAGGTAAACGCATTCATACTTCAGGGATCGCCACAGACGCTCGATGAAGACGTTGTCGATGCAGCGCCCTTTGCCGTCCATCGAGATCCGGGTGCCGACCCGCTTCAGGCGATCCGTCCAGGCGAAGGATGTGAACTGGCTGCCCTGATCCGTGTTCATGATCCCGGGCGCGCCGAAGCGATGGATGGCCTCGTTCAGCGCCTCGAGGCAGAAGTCGGCCTCCAGCGTGTTCGATATCCGCCACGCCAGCACCTTGCGGGTGAACCAGTCCATGATGGCGACGAGATACAGGAAGCCGCGCCGCATCGGCAGGTAGGTAATGTCGGCGCACCAGACCTGACCGGGGCGGTCCACGCGCAGCCCGCCCAGCAGGTAGGAATAGGTCTTGTGGCCCTTTCTCGGCTTGCTGGTGTTGGGTTTCTGGTAGATCGGCATCAAGCGCATGAGCCGCATCAGCCGCCGGATTCGCTTCTGGTTCACACCGTGACCCTCGTTCTGCAGATGCCAGGTCATCTGCCGGACGCCATAGAAGGGTGTATCCAGGAACTGCCGGTCGATCAGCTGCATCAGAGCCAGGTTCACTTCCGTCTCACCTAATGGCTCGTGGTAGAACGACGAGCGCGAGATCGACAGCAAGCGGCACTGCACGCCGATCGACAGCGCAGGATGGTCCCGCTCGATCATCCCGCGCCTCATTTTCCGGTCCACGGCTTGAGCTTTCGTGACAAAAAATCGTTGACGACAGCCAGTTCTCCGATCTTGGCATGCAGCGATCGGACCGTCTCCTCGTCCACCTCCACCGGCTTCCGACTGCCCCGCTCGAAGATATCCGCAGCGCCTTCCAACAGCGCTTTCTTCCATTGATGGATCATCGTCGGATGCACGCCGTATTCGGCCGCCAGCTCCGATACCGTGCGCTCGCCCTTCACGGCTTCCAATGCCACCCGCGCCTTGAAGCCCGCGTCATGGTTCCTGTGCTTCCTCATGTTCTGATCCCCTCGTCCTTGGAGACCAGCAGACGTCAGATCGTAGCTTCCGTCACTGGCCGATTTCCGGGGAGTAGTTCAACTTACCGATCACGCGGCGTATCTGTCGGCGAATGAGGCCCGGATCCGCGCCATGGAGACGACGACGGCGCGGCAGGACGAGCGGCCGATCCTGATCCTCGACGGCCTGCGCACGATCGACGCGAGGCTCGATATCGGGCATCATCCCTGATGCCGAGGTAACTTGGCCGGAAGGAAACTCGGAAACACGACACACAACCCTTCCGGCCATGCGTGCTATTTGCACCCGCTTGACGTGCGCGGCAACTTGTCTCTTTCGACAGGCCGGTGGAGGTGCCCCCAGCGCCGTGATGCGCTTGGGGCGCTGGGGGCTGTGGCGATAGACGCCACACAAAGGCCAACAGGAAATCGAACGGTGCGTTCCGGGTCTTGCCATAAAGCAAGCGTCCAGATCGAGGCATGGCGGCATTCGGCGTCCACCCCAATCGGCCCCCGCTGTCCTGTGTGCGCACCGGTAGAAGGCCGAAGGCCGCAGGCTCTGCAGAGGAGCGGCAATCTCAGCATAGCATGTCAGCCCGCTTCGGCGGGTTATTTCATGAGGTAATCATGCCCACGGCACGAAACGACATCATTCGCATCACGGCCGGCGACCTGATCGAAGGGTTTGCCGGACACGACGAGTGCGACTGGACAGGCGGAGCGGCAACCATCATCGGCGGCGCCGACACCTTCGACGCCAACCCTATACACCCGGTAATCCCGGCGGGGACCGGCTATTCATCGAGGGGCCCGGCGCCTTTGTGCGTCTCGACGCCTGGGATACTGGCATTGCACAGCTCGGATCTGATGGCTGATCTTCACGGGCGTGGAGCGCATCCACGGCGCGGAACGGGCCGGCCTCGGACTGGACGACCAGGAGCGTGAGCCTGTTCACCGGCGACGGCAACGACGACATCGTCGGCTCGCCGCAGAAGCCGGGCCGAGGGCGGGATGAACTGCATGAACTGCTCGGCCAGAAGCGCATGGCCCGAGACCTCGATTGCCAGGCCGCCGCGCGCTCCAAACCCGTATCGCGGTCCTGGACCGGTTCACGGCCCTCAGCATCCCCGGCACGCAACCCACCGGCTGATCTCGGCAAAGGAAAGGGAAGGCTCGGCCTGGAAGCGTGCCGTGAAACAGGGCCGCTCACCGCTTCCCTTGCCGGCGCTTCTCGCCTAATTTCGCCGCCAAAGGAAAGGCAACCGCATGAGCAGCTACGAATACACCGTCATTCCCGCCCCGGCGCGCGGCGAAAAGGCGAAGGGCGCCAAGACCGGGATCGACCGCTTTGCCGCAACGCTGGCCGATGTGCTGAACGACATGGCCCGCGACGGCTGGGACTATGTCCGCGCCGAGACCCTGCCGGCCGAGGAACGCTCGGGCCTGACCAGCCGCAGCACCGTCTATCACAACCTGCTGATCTTCCGCCGTTCCCTGGCCGCCGAGCCGGCCCCCAGGCTGGAAGCGGCCGCGCCCGTGTCGCAGCCCGAACCCGCACCGGCAGAGCCCGAACCCGCGCCGGTCCGTGCCCCCTTCAGCCAGCCGATGCGCGCCATGCCCAAGCAGCCGCCGCAGGCCCGCGTGCCGGAACCGCCGTTGACCGCGCCGCAGCCCGCAGCCCCCGTCGGCCCGCGCCTCGGCCCCGCCAGCCGCTGATCTTACCGTTGCCCAAATACCCCGGGGTGAGCCCCGCAGGGGCGAGGGGCGGAGCCCCTACCAGTGCGGTGGCCGCTGGTCCGCCAGCGGGATGGTGCCGCCCTCGGCCTCGCGCTCGGCCTCGCGTTCCAGCAGCAGGCCCACCCGCCGCGACAGCCGTGCGATCTCGCGCTCCTGCCGCGCCACGACCTCGGACAGATCCTCGACCACGCGGGTCAGATGCGCCACGGCCTCTTCCAGCCGCAAGCTTTGCTCGTCCTTGTCCATCCAGCCTCCATCCGTTAGACCGCCGCCTGGAAAAGCCCGAGGCAAACCATGGCGAAAGATCAGAAGAAACAGCCCCGACCCAAGGCGGAAACGCCCAAGGGGTTCCGCGACTATTTCGGCGCGGACGTGACCGAGCGCAAGCAGATGCTGGACCGCATCGCCGAGATCTATCATCGCCACGGCTTCGAGCCCCTGGAAACCAGCGCCGTCGAGACCGTCGAGGCGCTGGGCAAGTTCCTGCCCGACGTGGACCGTCCCAATGCCGGCGTCTTCGCCTGGCAAGAGGCCGAGGTGCCGGGCGGCGGCGCCGGCGACTGGCTGGCGCTGCGCTATGACCTGACCGCGCCCCTGGCGCGCGTGGCGGCGCAGTTCCGAAACGACCTGCCCAGCCCCTATCGCCGCTATGCCATGGGCCCGGTCTGGCGCAACGAAAAGCCGGGGCCGGGCCGGTTCCGCCAGTTCTATCAATGCGATGCCGATACCGTGGGTTCCGCCTCGGTCGCCGCGGATGCCGAGATCTGCGCCATGCTGGCGGCGGCGCTGGAACATGCCGGAATCGCCCGCGGCGACTACCTGATCCGCATCAACAACCGCAAGGTGCTGAACGGCATCCTGGAAGCCATGGGCGTGGCCGAGGGCAAGCCCGCGGACGACGTGCTGCGCACCATCGACAAGTTCGACAAGGTCGGCGAAGAGGGCGTGCGCCAGCTGCTGACCTCGGGCCGCAAGGACGAGTCCGGCGCCTTCATCGACGGCGTGGGCCTGAGCCCGGAACAGGCCGGGCCGGTGCTGGCCTTCCTGACCTCGAAGGGCGCGGACAACGCCGCGACGCTGCAAAACCTGCGCGCCGCCGTCGGTGCCTCGGCCGTGGGCGCCGAGGGGGTCGAGGAACTGGCCCAGATCAGCGAGATGCTCGCCGCCATGGGTGTGGGCGAGGATCGCGCCGTCATCGACCCCTCGATCGTGCGCGGCCTGGGCTATTACACCGGCCCGGTCTTCGAGGCCGAGCTAACCTTCGAGATCCTCGACGACAAGGGTCGCAAGCGCCAGTTCGGCTCGGTCGCGGGCGGCGGACGCTACGACGGGTTGGTCGAACGCTTCACCGGCCAGAAGGTACCGGCGACCGGCGTCTCCATCGGCGTGGATCGGCTTCTGGCCGCGCTGCGCGCCAAGGGGCTGATGGGCGGCACCGAGCCGGGTCCGGTCGTCGTCACCGTCATGGACCGCGAGCGCATGGCTGATTACCAGGCCATGGCGGCGGAACTGCGCGCCGCCGGCATCCGCGCCGAGGTCTATCTGGGCAACCCGAAGAACTTCGGCAACCAGCTGAAATATGCCGACAAGCGTGCCGCGCCGGTCGCGATCATCCAAGGCGCGGACGAGGCGGCGCGCGGCGTGGTGCAGGTCAAAGACCTGATCCTGGGCGCGAAGATCGCTGCCGAGGCCAGCCACGAGGAATGGAAATCCCAGCCCGCCCAGACCGAGGTGCCGTGCGACCGGCTGGTCGCCGAAGTGCGGCGCATCCTCGGATGAGCAAGCGCGAGAAACAGGCCATCGGCCAGCAGATCCTCGCCGCCTTCCGCGCCGCCGGCGCGCAGGAGGTCGCCCCCGACCTGCTGCTGCCGGCCGAGACGCTGCTGGACCTTTACGGCGAGGATATCCGCGCGCGCGCCTATGTCACCCAGGACTCGATCCGGGGCGAGATGATGCTGCGGCCGGACTTCACCGTGCCGGTCGTGCAGATGCATATGCAGAACGGCGCCGAGCCCGCGCGCTATTGCTACTTGGGCGAGGTGTTCCGCAAGCAGGACCATGGCGAGACCCAGCCCGAGCACCCGCGCGACAACGAATACCTGCAAGCCGGATTCGAGCTTTTCGCCCGAGACCCGGATGCCGATGCCGAGGTGTTTGCGCTGTTTCACGGCGTGCTGAAGCCGCTGGGCCTGCGGGCCAGCATGGGCGACATGGACCTGCTGATGGATGCGGTGCGCGCGCTGCCGCTGTCGGGCGCGCGCCGCGCCGCACTTCTGCACCACATCTGGCGGCCGCACCGCTTTGCCAAGGCGCTGGCGCGGTTCGCCGCGCCGTGCGAACCGCGCACCTGGGCCGACAGCACGGCGCCCTGGACCGGGCTGCGCAGCCCGGAAGAGATGCAGGCGCGGCTCGACCGCCTGCGCGCCGATGCCGCCGAGGCGCCGCTGCCGGCGCTCTGGGTCGCGCGGCTCGAGCGGCTGTTTGCCATCGACGCCCCGGCGCCCGAGGCGCTGCGCGAGCTGCGCGGGCTTGCCGCCGACATCCCCGACATCGCGCCGGCGGTGGACCGGCTGGAACGCAACCTCGGCCTGCTCTCGGCACGCGGCATCGACGTCGGGGCGATCCGGTTCGACGCCAGCCACGGCCGGCACACGATGGAATATTACGACGGCATGACCTTCAGCTTCACCGCCCCGGGCCGGGCCGACTGGCCGCCGGTCGCCACCGGCGGGCGCTACGATGCGCTGGCCGCGGTGCTGGGCCAGGCGCAGGACCGCGCGATCCCGGCGGTGGGCGGCATCATCCGCCCCGGGCTGGTCCATGAACTGGGGGGGCTCGCATGATCCGGCTGGGCGTGCCGTCCAAGGGGCGGCTGATGGAGCAGACCTTCGACTGGTTCGCGGCCCGCGGTGTGCGGTTGTCGCGCGCGGGCTCGGACCGCGAATATGCCGGCCGGGTCGATGGTGCAGAGAATGTCGCGCTGGTGCTGTTGTCGGCGGGCGAGATCCCGCGCGAACTGCAGGCCGGCCGCATCCATCTGGGCGTGACCGGCACCGACCTGATCCGCGAGAAGTTGGCCGGCTGGCGCAGCCATGTCGAGGAACTGGCGCCGATGGGCTTCGGCCATGCTGACCTGATCCTGGCCGTGCCGGCCTGCTGGCGCGATTGCGAGACCTTGGACGATTTCGCCACCATCGCCCGCGACTTCCGTGCCGAGCACGGCTTTCGCCTGCGCATCGCCACGAAATACCATCGGCTGGTGCGGGCCTGGCTTTCGGTCGAGGAGGTCGCGGATTACCAGCTGGTCGACAGCCAGGGCGCGACCGAAGGCACGGTGGCCAACCTGACCGCCGAGGCGATTGCCGACATCACCTCCTCGGGCGAGACGCTGCGGGCGAACCACCTGAAGATCATCGAGGGCGCGCCGATCCTGCGCAGCCAGGCGACGCTGCTGCGCTCGGTCGCGGCCGGGGACGAGGCCGAGGTGCGGGAATTCGCCGCCCGGCTGGGGATCTAGCAACCGCGGGCGGGGCAGGGGCGTTTCCCTTGGCAACCAACCGGAGGAAACCGATGCGCCTGCCCATCCTGCTGATCGCCCTTGCCGCCGCCACCCCCGCCCTGGCCTCCAGCGACGAAGCCTGGGAGCAGTTCCGCGCCGACGTGGAAAAGGCCTGCACGGCGCTGGCGCCGGCCGAGGGCGAGACGGCGATCGAGATCAACCCCTTCGGGTCCGAGAACTATGGCGCGGCATTGCTGATCACCACGCTGGCCGACGGCGGCGCCGACCGCTATGTCTGCATCTACGACAAGAAGGCCAAGACGGCCGAGCTGACCGCCGCCTTCGAGCAGCCCAAGGATGTGTCGATGCCGGCCGTGACCAGCGACGGCAATGTCGTGCCCGAGGAAACGACCAAGACGGATACGCATCTGGTCGATCCCTGACGTTTACCCCGGCTTGCCCGGTCGCAATTGAGTATTTGAAAAACGGAAAAAGCCTCAGTCGAGGCCGACCAGCGCCCGGGCGAAGTCGCGGGCGTCGAAGGCGTCGAGGTCGTCGATCTGTTCTCCGACGCCGATGGCATGGATCGGCAGGCCGAAGCGGTCGGCCAGCGCCACCAGCACGCCGCCGCGCGCGGTGCCGTCGAGCTTGGTCATGACGAGGCCCGAGACATCGGCAAGCTTTCGGAAGGTCTCGACCTGGCTCAGCGCGTTCTGGCCGGTGGTGGCGTCCAGAACCAGCAGGGTGTTGTGCGGCGCCGAGGGGTCCTTCTTGCGGATGACGCGGACGATCTTGGCCAGTTCCTCCATCAGGTCCTGGCGGTTCTGCAAGCGGCCGGCGGTGTCGATCATCAAGAGGTCGGCGCCCTCGGCCTCGGCCCGGGTCATGGCGTCGAAGGCGAGGCTGGCGGGGTCCGAACCCTCGGGCGCGGTCATCACCGGGACGCCGGCGCGCTGACCCCAGACCTGCAATTGCTCGACAGCGGCGGCGCGGAAGGTGTCGCCGGCGGCGATGACGACATTCTTGCCCGCCGCCTTGAACTGGCTCGCCAGCTTGCCGATGGTGGTGGTCTTGCCCGAGCCGTTCACGCCCACCACCAGCACCACCTGCGGCCGCTTGGGATAGATCGGCAGGGGCTTGGCGACCGGGGTCATGATCCGGGCGATCTCGGCGGCCAGAAGCTCCTTCAGTTCGGTGGCCGAGATGCGGCGGCCCATGCGGCCCTCGGCGATATTGGCGGTGACGCGCAGCGCGGTCTCGACCCCCATGTCTGCCTGGATCAGCATCTCTTCCAACTGCTCGAGCATCTCGTCGTCGAGCTCGCGCCGCGGCTCGGCAGTCTCGGCGCCGCCGAAGATCCGGCCCAGCAGACCGGGCTTCGCCGCCTCGGGCTGAGGCGCCGGCGCCGCGACGGGTGCTTCGCCTTCAGAGACGATCCCGTCCAGCCCCTCGCCGATCTTCGAGGAGGACCGCGTCAGCCGGTCGCGCAGCTTCGAGAAAAACGACATGCCAGATCCTTTTGCCAATCGCCCGGAACCTAGGCTTTCCCGGCCGAAAGGAAAAGGGCGCCGCGAAACCGGCGCCGCTTCTTTCTTTGGGCAAATATCCCGGGGTGGGGCAGAGCCCCACGGCGAATTTCGAAAGGTTTGATTTTGAATCGAAATTATATATAATAAAATCAAATTGTTGCGATGGGTAAATCCTATGCGGTTTGATACCAGAAACTTAAGAATGGCGTTTATTCTTCTCGCTTTAATGTGGCTGAAGCAGACTTCAGGCGGTCATCTTCGGTTTCTGAGCGGGTTTCATGCTGCCGGTGCCCATCGCGGGACGTTCGTTGTTGCACGTCCACAGCCGGTCAGTCGCGATCTGCTGCGGCTTCTCGATGGTCCAGCCATTCATGCCGCACCGTCCGGCCGCAACGCACGACACAGCGTTCTGCTGTGGCTTGCCGGGCTGAATGTGGTTCAGCGCAATGCCCTGTTTACCGGGCGGGACCATCGGCGTTGAACGGATGTATTCCGGGCCATTGTCGACCGTATAGCCCAGGGTCGGCCACGCCATTCGATGTGGAGGAGGGGCGGGAAACGGTCCAGTGGACTGTTTTCCCGATGATCTGGTTCAGCGACCGGAGCCCGCGCTCGAACGGAAGCGAGACGTCCTCGATGCCCAGGCCTTCGCCGTTGAAGTCGTCCGGCACCTTCAGCAGGCGGAGCTGGCGGCCATCGGCGAGACAGTCGGCCATGAATCGAAGATCCGCGAAGCAAATTCCATGGACCAGACTGTATGGGAGCCTCCGGAACGCTTGGCACTTCGGGCTTGTCACGCCTGATCCATCGCTGGGGCTTGATCCGCACGTTCAACGTCAGTTCGCAATGGATCCGATGGACAGGCTTGCGGTTCCATGGGCGCCCCTGGACGTTGCGCATGTGCAAGAAGCACAGAAGCCCCAGATTCTGTGTGTCTTTGTCAGCCCTTCCAGCAGCTTCGCGACATGCTCATCGCGCTTCGAACTGTATCGAAAGCAGGTCTCGCCGACACCGAAGGCACGGCAGGTCAGCGCAGTCCCCTGTCCCCTTCGTCGCCACAGCCTTCTCGGCCAGTTCCCGGCGTTGTGCGGGCCGTGTCATTTTTTCCAAGGCTTCCTTCGGCAGATCAGGCTGCACGTCCACATCCGCGAACATGCGTTTGAGCCGCCGGTTCTCATCCTCTGGCGGCTTGCCGATCTCGCCTGTTCTCGTGGCAGAGCATCGCCGTCGACACCGCTTCGGGCGCGCCGAAAAAACTGAACGACCCGGAGTTGCAGACCTTGATCGCCGCGCGGGTCGACCGACCTTCGCGGAAATCGCCTCGGATGTCGCGCAGCATTTCACGCGCAGCCGCCGCGTCGGCAGGGCCCGCGATCCATGACTGGCGGAAACGGGAAGGCCGGCCCGGCCGGTCCGGTGCATAACCGACCGCCGGACCGCCTCGGATGGTCTACGGACGTCGCGGCTCTTCCGAGGTCAAACCCACTGTTACCGCAGGATCAGTGATCGTGAGATACGACACCCACGAGCCGCGAGATCAGGCCTTGCCCAGATAGATGTCGACCAGCTTCTGCAGCATCTCCAGCGCATCCTCGCGCGAACGCTGGAAGCTGTTGCGGCCGATGATCGAGCCGTTGCCGCCGCCGTCGCGGATGGCGCGGGCGTCGTCAAAGACCGCGTCCGCACCCTTGGCCGCGCCGCCCGAGAACACCACGATGCGGCGGCCGTTGAACGAGGCTTCCATGCAATGCGCCACGCGCTTGGCCTGGGTCGAGATGTCGATCTTCTTGTCTTCGTAGACTTTCTTCGCTTCCGGCAGCATCAGGTGGTCCGTGGAGAGCTTGATCTTGATGATATGCGCGCCGATCAGCGCCGCGATCTGGGCGGCATAGGCGGCGATGTCGATGGCGGTTTCGCCGTCCTTGGTGATCGCCTCGCCGCGCGGATAGGACCAGATCACGGTCGCCACGCCCTTGGCGGCGGCCTCTTTCCGCATCTCGACGATCTCTTCGACCATGTCGAGCGCCATGTCCGAGCCCGGGTAGATGGTGAAGCCGATGGCCGAGCAGCCCAGCCGCAGCGCGTCGTCGACCGAAGCCGTGATCGCCTGGTTCTTGCCGGCGGTGTCCGACATCAGCGAATTGGCCGAGTTCACTTTCAGGATCGTCGGGATTTGGCCGGCGAAGGTGTCGGCGCCCGCCTCGATCATGCCCAAGGGGGCGGCATAGGCGTTCAGCCCGGCGTCGATGGCCAGCTGGTAATGGTAATGCGGGTCATAGCCGGCCGGGTTCGGGGCGAAGCTGCGCGCCGGCCCATGCTCGAAGCCCTGGTCCACCGGCAGGATGATCATCTTGCCGGTGCCGGCCAGCTTGCCGGTCATCAGCATGCGGGCCAGTTGGGCCTTCACACCAGGCGCTTCGCCCTCGTAATTCGCGAGGATCTTGCGGACGGTATCGGTCATCTGCATCGGGAACTCCATGTCGAGAATGGCGGCTGCTTAGCAGACCCCCGGCGAAGGGCAATCCGGGTTGCGCTAACGGAACCCGCAAGCCCGCCGGGCGTTTCCCTTGCGTCAGCTATACGGGAGGGACTTCCCATGGCAAACGAAGATCCGGCCGGCATTCCAGAACAGATCCGCCAGAACCGGCCCTTCTTTCTGGTGCTGGGATTGGCGTTCGTGATCGCGATCGGCACCTTTCTCTACGTCCTGTTTCTCGACACCGGTCCCAAGGACATCGAGCGCAACCCGCCTCCGGCGATCGCCGCCCCGGCGGAACCTGCGCCCGCACCGAAGCAATAACGCCCCGGACCGCTAGTCGCGCTGCGGCCGGTAAAGGTGTTTCGTTGACAACCGTCGCGGGAACCGCCCCGCGTCGGGGCGGGTTGTGCCGGGAAAGGAAACGTCCCATGTCGCACGGCAGCCATTCGCCCCGCATCGTCCCCATCGTCGCCATGGCGCTGGCAGTCGCCATTGCCGGCGTCGGAGTGGCGCTGTTCGTTACCGCCGAGTCCAAGCGTTCGCGCCCGGTCCCGGCCCAGTCCTCGCCGCTGGCGGTTCAGTCCGCCGTCCCCGCCGGCAACCGCGGGCAGGCCGACTGAACCGGGGCAGCGTCAGCCGTCAGGACTTTCGCAGCGCCGCGACGCCGGGCAGTTCCTTGCCCTCCATCCATTCCAGGAAGGCGCCGCCGGCGGTCGAGATGAAGGTGAAATCGGCCGACACCCCGGCCTTGTTCAGCGCCGCCACCGTATCGCCGCCCCCCGCGACCGAGATCAGCTTGCCTTCGCGCGTCAGCCGCGCCGCCTCTTGCGCGGCGGCATTGGTCGCGGCGTCGAAGGGCGGAATCTCGAAGGCGCCCAGCGGGCCGTTCCAGATCAGCGTCCGGCTGGACTCGAAGACCTCACGGATATGCGCCACGGTCGTGGGGCCGGCGTCCAGGATCATCGCATCCGGCGGACAGGCGTCGGCCGCCACCGTCTCGCTGGCCGCGCCGGCCTTGAATTCCCGCGCCACCACCACGTCGGTGGGCAGATGGATCTTGCAGCCGGTCTTCTCGGCCTTGGCCAGGATCTCGCGGGCGGTATCGGCCATGTCGCGTTCGGCCAGCGACTTGCCGACCTCGACCCCTTGGGCGACCAGGAAGGTGTTCGCCATGCCGCCGCCGATCACCAGGTGATCCACCTTCTCGATCAGGTTGCCGAGCAGGTCGAGCTTGGTCGAGACCTTGGCGCCGCCGACCACCGCCACCACCGGGCGCTGCGGATTGCCAAGCGCCGCGTCCAGTGCCTTCAGCTCGGCCTCCATCAGCCGGCCGGCGGCGGCGGGCAGCAGCCGCGCCAGCCCCTCGGTCGAGGCGTGGGCGCGATGCGCGGCCGAGAAGGCGTCGTTGACATAGGCCTGCCCCAGCGCCGCCAGCGAGGCGGCGAAGGTCGCGTCGTTTTCCTCTTCGCCGGGATAGAAGCGGGTGTTTTCCAGCAGCGCCACGTCGCCCGGCTTCAGGTCGGCCACCACGCGCTTGGCCGGGCCGCCGATGGCTTCCTCGGCGAATTTCACCGGCTGGCCCAGCGCCGCCTCCAGCGCCGGAAGCACGATCTTCAGGCTCATCGAATCCACGCGCTTGCCCTTGGGACGGTCGAAATGCGCCAGCAGCACCGGGATGCCGCCCTTGGCCTGGATGTCCTTGACGGTCGGCACGATCTTCTCGATCCGGGTGGCGTCGGTAACCTGGCCGTTCTCGACCGGGACGTTCACGTCCACGCGGACCAGCACCACCTTGCCGTCCAGATCCAGGTCGTCGATCGTGTTGAAGTCCGCCATGCTCTCGTCCCTTTCCTGTCGGGCTGACGCGCCCGTGCCGGGTTTTCCCGCATCATGACATTTTCGTCAACCGGCGCTCTGGCCGGCGCCGGCGGCGAACCGCCCCGCAATGGCGGCGTTGTCTGCACGGCACGAAATGCTTATGCCTTTGCCAAAGCCATCAGAAGGAGAACCCCATGGCCGAGATCAAGGATCCCGAGAACACGGTCATCATCGCGCTGAAGGACGGCCCGGTGGTGATCGAGCTGCTGCCCGACGTGGCGCCCAAGCACGTCGAGCGCATGAAGGAACTGGCTCGGGCCGGCAAATACGACAACGTGGCCTTCCACCGCGTGATCGAGGGCTTCATGGCCCAGACCGGCGACGTGGAACATGCCAACATGGAAAGCGACTACAACCCCGGCCGCGCCGGCACCGGCGGCTCGGACCTGCCGGACCTGCCGGCCGAGTTCTCGCGCCTGCCGCATGACCGCGGCACGCTGGGCGCCGCGCGCTCGATGAACCCGAACTCGGCCAACAGCCAGTTCTTCATCAACTTCAAGGACAACCATTTCCTGAACGGCCAGTACACCGTCTATGGCCGCGTCATCGAGGGCATGGAGCATGTCGACAAGATCGCCCGCGGCGAGCCGCCGGCGAGCCCCGACCGGATGATCTCGGTGAAGGTGGCGGCCGATGTGGAATAAGCTGCTGATCCCCGCGCTGGTTCTGGGCGCGGCCTCGGCGCATGCGGCGGGCCTGCCGGGCGTGACCGACGGGCCGGGTCCGAACCTGGTGATCGAGGTCGCCGACGCCAAGGGCGCCGCCAAGGGCAAGATCGTGCTGGATCTCTACAACGACAAGGCGCCGAAACATGTCGAGCGTCTGGTCGGCCTGGCGAAATCCGGGGCCTATGACGGGGTGGTGTTCCATCGCGTGATTGACGGCTTCATGGTCCAGACCGGCGACGTGGAATTCGGCAAGCATGGCGGCGACACCGCGCGCGCCGGCATGGGCGGCTCGAACCTGCCGGACCTGAAGGCCGAGTTCAACGATGTCAGCTTCCAGGCCGGCACCGTGGGCATGGCGCGCTCGCAGGATCCGAACAGCGCCAACAGCCAGTTCTTCATCGACCTGGCCCCGGCCGAGTTCCTGGACAACCAGTATACGGTCGTGGGCCAGCTGGTCGACGGCTGGGATGTGCTGAACGCCATCAAGAAGGGCGATCCGGCCGCCAATGGCGCGGTGGTCGAGCCCGATTACATGGTCAAGGTCACGGTTCAGGAGTGATCCGGCCGACCCGACCCAGAAAGCCCCGCCCTCGCGGGGCTTTTCCATCGCAGGAGGACCGATGACCACGCTTTACATCGACGCCGACGCCTGCCCGGTGAAAGCCGAGGCCGAGCGCGTCGCGACAAGGCTGCGGCTGCCGATGGTGCTGGTCTGCAACGGCGGGCTGCGGCCCTCGGCGAACCCTTTCGTCAGCTTGCGGATCGTCCCCGACGGCCCGGACGAGGCCGACAAGTGGATCGCCGCCGAATGCGGGCCGGGCGACGTGGTGGTGACCTCGGACATCCCGCTGGCCGACCGCTGCCTCAAGGCCGGGGCGCAGGTGGTCCAGCCGGACGGCGAGGTGCTGACCCTGGCCAATATCGGCGGCAGGCTGGCCACGCGCGACCTGATGCAGGACCTGCGCGCCTCGGACCCGTTCCTGCAGGGCCGGGGCGGCGGCTTCGGCAAGGCCGAACGGGCGCGTTTCCTGCAATCGCTCGATCGGGTCATGGCGGCGGCGCAGCGGGTGCGCTAGGGTCGGGCGGGGGCAGGCGCCGTGCTGAATCCTGTTGCCATTTGACTGATAAGCACATGATATACTCTCATTCCGATTGCCGCCGGGCGGGTATGCCGCGGCGTCTCGACATGGAGAGCGTGCATGTGCCTGACCTGTCTTGAAGCCGTCGCGAGCACCGGCACGGTGCGCTTCTGCCAATGCGGCAGTCCCCAGACCCTGGCCGCCATGGCCCGGATCGAGGCCGACATCTCGCGTCGGCAGATGATCGGCGGCATGGCCGCGGTGGTCGGCATGTTCGCGGGCTTCGGCCTGGCCCCGCGCGAGCTGCGGGCCCAGACCCCGGAGCGGCTGCTGCTGCTGACCAACCTGCGGTTCTTCGACGGCCAGACCCTGTCGCTGCGCGAGGGGGTCGAGATCCTGGTCGATTCGGGCCGCATCATCGGGTTGCCGGGCGTGGGGCAGGGGCCGCAGGAGGCCGAGCGCATCGACTGCGGTGGGCGCACGGTGATCCCGGGCCTGATCGACTGCCACTGGCACGCGACGCTGGCGGGCGTCAGCCAGGTCGTGGCGATGACGCAGGATATCGGCTTCGTGCACCTGATGTCGGGCAAGCTGGCCGGCGAGACGCTGATGCGCGGCTTTACCACCGTGCGCGACGTCGGCGGGCCGGCCTTCGGGCTGAAGGCGGCCATCGACCGCGGCGTCGTCACCGGGCCGCGCATCTTCCCCTCGGGCGCGATCCTGTCGCAGACCTCGGGCCATGGCGATTTCCGCTTCCTGAACGCGCTGCCGATGATGCCCTCGGACCCGGCGGACTATGCCTCCCGCCAGGGCATGACGGCGCTGGCCGACGGCGTTCCCGAGGTGCTGCGCCGCGCGCGCGAGCAGCTGATGAAGGGCGCGAGCCAGATCAAGATTTCGGCCGCCGGCGGCGTCGCCTCGCAATACGACCCGCTGGAAGCGCTGCAATATACCCTGGACGAAATGCGGGCGGCGGTGGATGCGGCCAGCGACTGGGGCACCTATGTCTGCGCCCATGTCTATACCGCGCCCGGCATCCGCCGCTGCATCGAGGCCGGGGTGAAATCCATCGAGCACGGCCAGCTGGCCGACGAGGATACCGTGCGGATGATGGCCGATCACGGCACCTGGTGGTCGATCCAGCCCTTCCTGGCCGACGAGGACGCCAACCACTATACCGAGCCCAAGGCCGTCGCCGCGCAAAAGGCGGTGGCCGACGGCACGGTGCAGGCCTTCGAATGGGCCGACAAGCATCGGGTGAACTGGGCCTTCGGCACCGACATCCTGTATGGCGGCAGCGAATCGCAGGGCCGGCAGCTGGCCAAACTGGCGCGCTTCATGTCGCCGCTGGCGGCGCTGCATCGCGCCACCGGCGCCGCGGGCGAGCTGCTGGCGATGTCGGGCGCGCGCGCGCCCTATGACGGGCGGCTGGGCGTGATCGCCGAGGGCGCGCCGGCCGACCTGCTGGTCATCGACGGCGATACCGAGGCGAACCTCGACTGGCTGGCCGATACCGCCAATCTGCGGCTGATCATGAAGAACGGCCGCCTGTTCAAGAACGAGTTGCAAGGGGGGTAAGGATGCGCGGATTCCTGGCGGCCGCCGCGGCGGCGCTTTCCACGGGGCTTGCGCCCGCCATGGCGCAGGACTGGTCGGGCCAGATCACGCCCTATGTCTGGGGCGCGGGCCTGGGCGGCGACGTGACTCCCTTCGCCGGGGCGCCGACGCTGTCCTTCGACAAGTCGCTGTCCGAGGTGCTCGAGGATACCGACGGCGCCTTCTTCCTGTCCGGCTTCGCCCGGCGCGACCGGCTGGTGCTGATGGGGGATTTCAGCTGGTCGTCCAGCTC
Source organism: Paracoccus aminovorans (assembly GCF_900005615.1). Classification (NCBI taxonomy): domain Bacteria; kingdom Pseudomonadati; phylum Pseudomonadota; class Alphaproteobacteria; order Rhodobacterales; family Paracoccaceae; genus Paracoccus; species Paracoccus aminovorans. Next base: position 1,210,456 of record NZ_LN832559.1, read on the forward strand.
CAAGGCGGGCGTCCTGCCGCCGGGCGTGCCGGCCGAGGGCAAGGTCACCCAACGCTCGCTGACGCTGCTTGCCGGCTGGCGCGTGGTTTCCAACGACCGCATGACGCTGGATGCGCTGGCGGGTGCGCGGGCCTGGCGGGTCGAAAGCCGGATCAAGGTGGCCGGCGGCGCGATCCAGGCCTCGCCCGGCAAGGATTTCATCGATCCGATCCTGGCCTTGCGGGCCAATGTGGCGCTGGCGCCGCAATGGTCGGCGATCCTCTACGCCGATGTCGGCGGCTTCGGCGCGGGGTCCGAGCACACCAGCCAGTTCCTGGCCACGGTGAATTACCAGGTCACCGACCAGCTTTACGTCTCGGGCGGCTATCGGCAACTGAACGTCGATTATCGCGACGGCGGCACCAGGCTGGACGTGACCATGGCCGGGCCGATCCTGGGCGCCACCTGGCGCTTCTGACGAAAAGGCCGGGGTCGCCCCCGGCCTTGCCGCCTAGCCCAGCTGCACCATGCGGTGCTTCTTCTTGCCGACAGAGACCTTCAGCCCGTCGCCGATCAGCGCCGCGTCCACCGCCAGCTGCGGGTCGCTGACGGGGTCGTTGTTCAGCCGCAGCCCGCCCTCGGCGATCAGCCGCTTGGCCTCTTTCCCCGAGGCGGCGATGCCGGTTTGCGCCAGCAGCTGCACCACCGACAGGGGCAGCGCCTCCGCGCCGACCGTCACCACCTCGAGATCGCCGCCGGCGCCGCCCTGCTCGAACACCTCGCGCGCCGTCGCCTCGGCCGAGGCGGCGGCCTCGGCGCCGTGCAGAAGCGTCGTCACCTCGTTCGCCAGGATGATCTTGGCGGCATTGATCTCGGACCCCGACAGCGCGCCGAGGCGGTCGCATTCCGCGACCGGCAGATCGGTATAGAGCTTCAGGAACCGGCCCACGTCGGCGTCGGTGGTGTTGCGCCAGAACTGCCAGAACTCGTAGGCGCTCAGCATCGCGCCGTTCAGCCAGACCGCGCCGCCCTGCGACTTGCCCATCTTGCGCCCGTCCGAGGTGGTCAGCAGCGGCGAGGTCAGGCCCCAGATCTCGCCGTCCAGCACGCGGCGGGTCAGGTCGATGCCGTTGACGATATTGCCCCACTGGTCGCTGCCGCCCATCTGCAGCCGGCAGTCGTAGCGGCGATACAGTTCCAGGAAGTCATAGGCCTGCAGGATCATGTAGTTGAATTCGAGGAAGCTCAGCGATTGCTCGCGATCCAGCCGCGACTTGACCGATTCGAACGACAGCATCCGGTTGACGCTGAAATGCCGGCCGATGTCGCGCAGGAAATCGAGGTAGTTCAGCCCGTCCAGCCATTCGGCATTGTTGAGCATCATCGCGCGGCCCTCGCCATAGTCGAGGTAGCGGGCAAAGACCTGCTGCATGCCGTCGATGTTCGCCTGGATCGCGTCCGGGGTCAGCAGCGGACGCTCCTCGCTGCGGAAGCTGGGGTCGCCGACCTTGGTGGTGCCGCCGCCCATCAGGGTGATCGGGCGGTTGCCGGTGCGCTGGAACCAGCGCAGCATCATGATGTTCAGCAGGTGCCCGACATGCAGGCTGGCCGCCGTCGCGTCATAACCGATATATGCCGTCACCGGGCCGTTGATCAGGGCGTCGTCCAGCGATTGCAGGTCGGTGCAGTCCGCCAGATAGCCACGCTCGATCATCACGTTCAGGAAGTCGGATTTGGCATGGTAGGTCATGGGCTTTTCCTTTCGAATGGCGCGGATATACCGTTGGGGCGAAAAAAGGGAAAGCAGGATGATCCGTGCGCTGGGGATGATGTCGGGCACCTCGCTGGACGGGGTGGATGCGGCGATGATCGAGACCGACGGCATCCGCATCGCCGGCTTCGGCCGCAGCGCCTATCGCGCCTATTCCGGCAATGAATCGGGGCTGCTGCATGCCGCGCTGGGGCAATGGCCGGGCGGGCCGGCCGTGGCCGAGGCGGGGGCGCTTTCCGTCGCCGCCCATGCCGCGCTGGCCGAGGGTTTCCCCGAGGCGGAACTGGTCGGCTATCACGGCCAGACGCTGGCGCATGATCCGGGCACGAAGACGCAAAGGGGGCGGGGCACGCATCAGGCCGGCGACGGTGCTGCGCTGGCGCGCCGGCTGGGGCGGCGCGTGGTCTGGGATTTCCGCAGCGAGGACGTGCGGCGGGGCGGCGAGGGCGCGCCGCTTGCGCCCTTCTTCCACTGGGCCTGCGCGGCATGGGCGGCGGCGCAGGGCCATCTGCCGGCCGAGTCGGTGGGGTTCCTGAACCTGGGCGGCGTCGGCAACCTGACCGTGGTGGATCCCGCGGCCGGGGCGCCCGAGGCGCCGGGCGCCTGCATCGCCTTCGACACCGGCCCGGCCAATGCGCCGCTGAACGACCTGATGCGGGGGCGGCGTGGGCTGGCGCGGGACGAGGGCGGGCATCTGGCCCTGCAGGGCAGCCCCGACGAGGATGTCCTGGCCGATTTCCTGCGCCATCCGCATTTCGCCCGGCCTTTGCCGAAGTCGCTGGATCGCGACGCCTTTGCCGGAACGCTGGACGTGGCGCATCTGGGCGATGCCGATGCCGCGGCCACGCTGACCCATGCCGCGGCGGCGGCGGTGGCGGCGGGGCTTGCGCTGCTGGAGCGGGTGCCCGGTCGGGTGCTGGTTTGTGGCGGAGGCCGGCACAATGCCGCGATGATGGCGGCGCTGGCGGCGCGGCTGCCCTGCGCGGTGGCGCCGGTCGAGGCGGCGGGGCTGGACGGCGACATGCTGGAGGCGCAGGCCTTTGGCTGGCTGGCGGTGCGGGTGTTGCGCGGCCTGCCGACCTCGGGGCCGGGGACGACCGGGGCGCCGGAGCCGGTCTGCGGCGGGCGGATCAGCCCGCCCGGCCGGAGTCTGGGGTCCGGTTGAGGGGCATGGATTTCAGCGCCTTGCCGGTGGCGAAGTTCCGCCTTTGCCGCTTTCGGCGGCATTTTCCGGGAACGAAGCCGAAAAAGCCGCGTTGGGTCCGCATCTGACGGCCTCGCGCCGTCTGTGACGAAGACAACCGGAAAGGACAGCGTCCATGAAACCTCTTGTCATTGCCGCGACGACCCTGGCTCTGGCGGGCGCCGCGCTGGCGCAAAGCGATCCCGCCGCCACGGCCGTTACCCCCGCCGAGCAGGCGCAGGATGCCGCCAACACCGCCGAACAGGCGGCGGACCAGGCCGCCACGGCTGCGGATCAGGCCGCCGACCAGGCCGGCGCCCCGGCCGAGCAGGCCGCAGATGACGCCGCCGCGGCGGCCGACAACGCTGCCGACGCTGCCGCCACCGCGGCAGACGATGCGGCCAATGCCGCCGCCGGGATGGGCGAGCAGGCCGCGGATGACGCGGCAGCCGCCGCCGACGATGCTGCGGCCAGCGCCGACAGCGCCGCGCAGGAAGCCGCCGACGCGGCGACCGAGGCTGCGCCGGTCACGCCGCCCGACGTGAATGCGCCCGCGATCTCGGAAGCCGAGCCCGGGGTGCTGTCGAGTTGGGTGACCAGCCGCCGCATCTGGACCACCAACCAGCCGTCCTCGACCGAATGGGTCGATCCGCAGCTGGAAGAGCGCCCGGCCGAATGGCAGGACATCGCCAAGGTGAACGACATCGTGCTGGATGATTCGGGCCAGGTCGTGGGCTATATCGCCGATATCGGCGGCTTCCTGGGCATCGGCGCCAAGAAGGTGCTGCTGGGCGAGAACGCCATCCACCTGGTGACGGTGGGCAACGACACCTTCTTCGCCACCAACTACACCAAGGCCGAGCTGGAAGCGCTGCCGGACTTCGACGAAAAGACCGTGCGGAAATAAGCCGGTTCGCGGCTTTGGAAGACGGCGGGGGGTGCTTTCGGGCGCCCCTTCGGCTTTTTGCGCAAGAACGGCCTTGACGCCATCCGCCCCCGTGCGTAAACCCCCTCGCACCCCGGACGGCGATCCGGGGAAATGGTCTGCGCGGTTGTAGCTCAGTTGGTTAGAGTACCGGCCTGTCACGCCGGGGGTCGCGGGTTCGAGCCCCGTCAACCGCGCCACCATTTCCGGATATCGCCAAGAAAAGCGCGGTTGTAGCTCAGTTGGTTAGAGTACCGGCCTGTCACGCCGGGGGTCGCGGGTTCGAGTCCCGTCAACCGCGCCATTTTCATCCGTTCCGAAAGGCTTGAACGGTCGCGTTTTCGTCGCGGCCGCATGAGTATTTGAAGAACGAAGAAGGCCGGGCCGCGCGCGGTTGCCCGGCCGGCGTCGCGGGTTTCAGGGGCTTTTCAAGCCGAGCCAATTCCCTATGCTGGCGCCAGAGAGACGGAGGGCCCATGGCACGCGGAATCGATTACGGCGGGATGATGCATCGCTCGATGGTGCGGCTGATCGCCGATGTGCTGGCCCAGGTCGCGGCCGAGGGCCTGCAGGGCGAGCACCATTTCTTCATCACCTTCGATACTCGCGATTCCGGGGTCGAGATGGCCGACTGGCTGCGCGAGCGCTATCCCGAGGAGATGACCATCGTCATCCAGCACTGGTTCGAGAATCTGGAGATTTCGGACGAGGGTTTCCGCATCACCCTGAACTTCGGCAATTCGCCGGAGCCGCTTTACATCCCCTTCGACGCGCTGCGCACCTTCGTGGACCCTTCGGTCGAGTTCGGTCTGCGTTTCGAGAACCACGAGGAGGAAGAGGACGAGTCCGACGAGGAGGACGAATCCGAAGCTTCGGGCGCGGATGAGCCGAATAGCGGCGCCGAGGTGGTCAGCCTGGACAAGTGGCGCAAGTGATCCGCGGCCTGCGCATGGCATGCGACGGCATACAGATTGCGAATCCCCGCCGTCTTGCCTAGAACCCCTCGCGACACCGTGAGGGAGCATGCGATGACCAAGACCACCCGCACCGAGACCGACAGCTTCGGTCCGCTGGAAGTCCCCGGCGACAAGTATTGGGGCGCGCAGACCCAGCGCTCGATCCAGAACTTTCCCATCGGCTGGGAAAAGCAGCCGGTCGCCATCGTGCGCGCGCTGGGCGTGATCAAGCAAGCCGCGGCGCAGGTGAACATGGCGACGGGCAATCTGGACCCGAAGCTGGGCGAGGCGATGGTGCAGGCGGCGCAGGAAGTCGTGGCCGGCAAGTTCGACGACAACTTCCCGCTGGTGGTCTGGCAGACCGGCTCGGGCACGCAGTCGAACATGAACGCGAACGAGGTGATCTCGAACCGCGCCATCGAGATCCTGGGCGGTGAGCTGGGTTCCAAGAAGCCCGTGCACCCGAACGACCATGTGAACATGGGGCAATCCTCGAACGACACTTTCCCGACCGCGATGCATGTCGCCATCGCCATGCAGGCGCGCGACGTGCTGATCCCGGGGCTGGAAAAGCTGCACAAGGCGCTGGTCGCGAAGTCGGAAGAGTTCAAGGACATCATCAAGATCGGCCGCACCCATACCCAGGATGCGACGCCCCTGACCCTGGGCCAGGAATTCGGCGGCTATGCCCATCAGGTTGCCAAGGGCATCGAGCGGGTGAAGCTGGCGCTCGGCGACATCTATGAGCTGGCGCAGGGTGGCACCGCGGTCGGGACCGGGCTGAACACCAAGAAAGGCTGGGACACGGCCATCGCCGCCGAGATCGCCAAGATCACCGGCCTGCCCTTTGTCACCGCGCCGAACAAGTTCGAGGCGCTGGCGGCGCATGACGCGATGGTGTTCTTCTCGGGCGCGCTGAAGACGGTGGCGGGGTCGCTGTTCAAGATCGCCAACGACATGCGGCTGCTGGGTTCGGGGCCGCGCTCGGGCCTGGGCGAGCTGATCCTACCCGAGAACGAGCCGGGGTCCTCGATCATGCCGGGCAAGGTGAACCCGACCCAGGCCGAGGCGCTGACCATGGTCTGCGCCCACGTCATGGGCAATGACGCCGCCATCGGCTTTGCCGGTTCGCAGGGCCATTTCGAGCTGAACGTCTATAACCCGATGATGTCCTACAACGTGTTGCAATCCATGCAGCTTTTGGGCGACGCGGCGGGGTCGTTCACCGACAACATGGTCGTGGGCACGCAGGCGAACATTCCGCGCATCGACAAGCTGATGAAGGAATCGCTGATGCTGGTGACGGCGCTGGCGCCGACCATCGGCTATGACAACGCCACCAAGGTCGCCAAGACCGCGCATAAGAACGGCACCACGCTGCGCGAGGAGGCCATCGCCCTGGGTCTGGTCGATGGCGAGACCTTCGACAAGGTGGTGCGTCCCGAGCAGATGGTCGGTCCGGAGGACTGATGCGCGCCGTTCCGCAGCTGATGTTCCAGGGTGACATGGAGGGGGCACTGGCGCTGTGGCGCCGCGCCTTTCCCGACATGGTGCTGCGTCCCGGCAATCCGGCCGAGGTCGAGATCGCCGGCCAGAAGCTGCGGCTTTTCGACAGCCCGCCCATGCATGGTTTCGGCTTCACCCCCGCCTTTTCGCTGCTGATCGTCTGCGACGATGCCGATCAGGTCGCCCGGCTGGCCGAGGTCCTGGGCGAGGGCGGGCAGGTGCTGATGCCCTTGGGGCGCTATGATTTCTCGCCCTGCTACGCCTGGGTCGCGGACCCCTTCGGCGTCAGCTGGCAGCTGATGGTCGAGCCATGAGCGGCAAGGTGGTCAACCTGCGGCAGGCCCGCAAGACCGCCGCCCGCGACGCCGCCCGCAGGAAGGGCGACGAGAATGCGGCCAGGTTCGGCCGCGACAAATCCCAGAAGCTCGCCGAGAAGGACGCCGCCGTGCGTGCCGCCCGCCATCTGGACCAGCACCAGCGCGAGGCTTCCGACCATGACGACGAATGATTCCATCGCAGAAGCTCTGCGCCTGCCGGCCATGGCGCCGCCGGCCAAGCGCTCGGTCACCATCGGCGGGCATCGCACCTCGGTCAGTCTTGAGGATGCATTCTGGCGCGAATTGCGGGGGATCGCGCAGGACCGCGGCCGCACCGTGGCCGCGCTGATCGCCGGGATCGATGCCGCCCGGCCGCCCGCGGTGGGGCTGGCGACGGCGCTGCGGCTGTATGTTCTGGCGGAGATCCGGCAAAAGCTTGCAGCGCAGGGGCTGGCTGACTAAAAGCCGCCTCACATATCCAGAATTGGGAAAGACCATGGCAGGCCATAGCAAATGGGCCAATATCCAGCATCGCAAGGGCAAGCAGGACAAGCTGCGCTCGAAGCTGTTTTCGAAACTGGCCAAAGAGATCACCGTCGCCGCGAAGATGGGCGACCCTGACCCCGAGAAGAACCCGCGTCTGCGCCTGGCGGTGAAAGAGGCGAAATCGAACTCGATGCCCAAGGACGTGATCGACCGCGCGATCAAGAAGTCGATGGGCGGCGATGCCGAGAACTATGACGAGATCCGCTACGAGGGCTACGGCCCGAACGGCATCGCCATCATGGTCGAGGCGATGACCGACAACCGCAACCGCACCGCCTCCAACGTGCGCAGCTATTTCACCAAATACGGCGGCGATCTGGGGCAGAGCGGCTCGGTCAGCTTCATGTTCGACCGCAAGGGCGAGATCATGTATCCGGCCAGCGCCGGCGATGCCGATACGGTGATGATGGCGGCGATCGATGCCGGCGCCGAGGATGTCGAGAGCGACGAGGACGGGCACTGGATCTATACCGCCGACACCGATCTGGCCGAGGTCTCGAATGCGCTGGAGGCGGCTCTGGGCGAGTCGGAATCGGCCAAGCTGATCTGGAAGCCGCAGGCGCCGACCGAGATCGATCTGGAGACCGCCACGAAGCTGATGAAGCTGATCGATGCGCTGGAAGAGGATGACGACGTGCAGAACGTCACCGGGAACTTCGACATTCCCGAGGATGTGGCGGCGCAATTGGAGTGACGCCTCCGGCGGGAGTATTTGGGGAACAGAGAAATCAGGGTCGCAGGTCTGCTGCGGCCCTTTTTCTGATCGCGGCGGTGAGGGGCGTAAGGGCAGGCACCATGGCGCGCTGGACGTGCCAGTAGAGCGGGACGTCCAGCGGCAGGTCGGGCAGGAGCGGGCGCAGGCGGGGCGCGGCCATGGCTTCGGGGATCATGCCCCAGCCCAGGCCCAGTTCCACCGCGCGGGCGAAGGGTTCCGAGGCCGGGATCAGGTGGCCGGGCAGGTGCAGGCGCTTGCCGGTGGCCTTTTGCACCCAGCGGGATTGCAGCCCGTCCTTGTGGTTGAAGATCACCGCCGGGGCAGCGCGCAGGGCGGGCTCGGTCACGCCGCCGGGGAAATGCCGGGCCAGGAAATCGGGCGTCGCCAGTGCCAGATAGCGCATCGCCCCGAGCGGCAGCACGTCGCAGCCCGGCACCGGTTCGGGGTCCGAGCTGATCGCGGCCGAGACCTGGCCCTGGCGCAGCCCGTCGCGGGCGTGGTCCTGATCGTCCAGCACTAGGTCGTAGAGCACCGGCAGCGCCGCCATCGCCGGGGGGAACCAGGTCGCGAGGCTGTCGGCGTTCACCGCCAGCCGCAGCGTGGCCGGGCCGGAGGCGGGGCGCAGCGCGGCGTCGAGCGTGTCCTCCAAGAGCCGCACCTGGTCGAGGTGCTGCATCAGCCGCAGGCCGGTTGCGGTGCCGCGCGCCGGCGGGCCGCGATGGATCAGCACCTGGCCCATGCGTTCCTCGAGCCCCTTGATGCGCTGCGACACCGCCGAGGGGGTGACGTTCAGCGCTGCCGCCGCCGCCTCGAAACTGCCGCGGCGGATGATCTCGGCCAGTGCGGCGAGGGCGGGATAGTCGAGCATAAGGCAGCCTTAATCAGCGTAATCATTTTGAATTTGCCTGAATTGGGGCGCCCGGGCAAGAACGCGGCGAAGGAGACAGCCATGCATGCCTATCTCGCCGGTCTCGGCACCTCGCTTTCACTGATCGTCACCATCGGGGCGCAGAATGCCTTCGTGCTGCGGCAAGGGCTGATGCGGCGCTATGTGCTGGCGACCTGCCTGTTCTGCGCCGCTTCGGACGCGCTGCTGATCGCGGCCGGGGTGCTGGGGGCGGGGGCGCTGGCCGGCCGCGCGCCCTGGGTGCTGGAGGCGATGCGCTGGGGCGGTGCGGCCTTCCTGCTGGTCTATGGCGCCCGGGCTTTTCGCGCCGCCTGGCGCGGCGGCGAAAGCCTGCGCGCCGGGCAGGGTGCCGCCGGCCTGGCCGCGACGCTGGGGGTGCTGGCGGCGCTGACCTGGCTGAACCCGCATGTCTGGCTGGATACGGTGGTGCTGATCGGCTCGATCTCGGCCGGGTGGCCGGACCGGACCGGCTTCGCCATCGGCGCGATCAGCGGATCGGTGCTGTTCTTTTTTGCGCTGGGCTATGGCGCGCGCTGGCTTTCGCCGGTGTTTGCCCGGCCGGCGGCCTGGCGGGTGCTGGATGCGCTGGTGGGGGCGATGATGTGGAGCATCGCGCTGGGATTGGTGCTGCGGGGCTGAGACCTGCGCCTTGGGCGGACGGCCCGTCGCGCGGGCCGCCCCTTGGGTCAGTGCTCGACGGCGCCGCCGCCCTGGCGTTCGGCCGCGAGCCGCGACAGGATGCCCGTCTGGGTGATGCGGCCGCCGCCTTGCAGCGGCATGGCCTCGGCGCCGCTGGCGGCCAGGCTGCGCATCACCTCGCGCACCGGGGTTTCGCGGTCGATTGGCGTGCCGGGAGCCTCGCCGGGTTCGGCCATGTCCTCGGCGGTCAGCACGGCCAGCGGGTTCATGTGGGCGACGAAATCCTCGACATAGGCGTCGACCGGATTGGCGATGATCTCGCGCGCGGTGCCGACCTGCACGATGCGGCCGCCCTCCATCAGCGCGATGCGGTTGCCGATGCGGAAGGCCTCGTCCAGGTCGTGGCTGACGAAGACGATGGTGCGGCGCAGGCGTTTCTGCAGCTCCAGAAGCTCGTCCTGCAACCGGGTGCGGATCAGCGGGTCCAGCGCCGAGAAAGGCTCGTCCATCAGAAGGATCGGCGCCTCGGTGGCGAAGGCGCGCGCCAGGCCCACGCGCTGCTGCATCCCGCCCGAGAGGTCGCCCACCTTGCGGTCGGCCCATTCGGTCAGGTTCACCGTCGCCAGCTGCGCATCGACGCGCTTGGCGCGCTCGGCCGCGGGCATGCCGCCCAGTTCCAGCCCCAGGCCCACGTTCTCGCGCACGGTGCGCCAGGGCAGCAGGCCGAATTGCTGGAAGACCATGGCGATGCGTTCGCGCCGCAGCCGGCGCAGCTCGGCGCCATGCGCCTTGCTGACCGAGGCCATGCCGTTGCCGTCCCAGACCCGCACCTCGCCGCGGCACACCGCGTTGAGCCCGTTGACCGCGCGCAGAAGCGTGGACTTGCCCGAGCCGGACAGGCCCATCAGCACCAGGATCTCGCCTTCCTTGACGTTCAGGCTGCAATTGTGCACGCCCAGGACCTGGCCGGTCTCGGCCTTGATCGGTCCGCGGTCCATGCCGCGGTCCATCAGCGGCAGCGCGGCCAGCGGCCGGTCGCCGAAGACGATGTTGACGTTGTCGAATTCGACGGCGTTGCGTTCAGTCATTGTGTTTCCCCACGCGCAGCATCCGGTCCAGCATGATGGCGACCACGACGATGATGAAGCCGCTCTCGAAACCCAGGGCGGTGTTCACGCTGTTCAGCGCCCGCACCACCGGCACGCCCAGGCCCGAGGCCCCGACCAGCGCCGCGATGACGACCATCGACAAGGACAGCATGATGGTCTGGTTCAGCCCGGCCATGATCTGCGGGGCGGCGCAGGGCAGCTCGACCTTCCAGAGCAGTTGGCGCGGCGTGGCGCCGAAGGCGATGCCGGCCTCGACCAGCGCCTGCGGGGTCGAGCTGATGCCCAGGTGGGTCAGCCGGATCGGCGCCGGCAGCACGAAGATCACCGTGGCGATCAGGCCCGGCACCATGCCGATGCCGAAGAAGACGATGGCCGGGATCAGGTAGACGAAGGTCGGCAGCGTCTGCATCAGGTCCAGGACCGGCCGCATCCAGGCGTAGAGCCGGGGCCGGTGCGCCGCGGCGATGCCGATCGGCACCCCCACCGCCATGCAGACCACGCAGGCCGACAGCACCAGGGTCAGCGATTGCATGGTCTCGTCCCAATAGCCCTGGTTCAGGATGAAGAGCAGGCTGAGCAGGACCAGCAGGCAGGTCTTCCAGCTGCGCTGCAACGCCCAGGTCAGGGCGACGGCCAACAGGGTGAACACCAGCGGATGCGGGAATTCGAGAATGTTCAGGATGCCGTTGATCAGCCCCTCGAGCAATTTCGAGATGGCATCGAAGATGACCGAGGCATTGTCTTTCAGCCAATCGAATATGGCCTTGGCGGTCCGGCCGACAGGGATCTTGGTGTCGGTCAACAAAGCGGTGATTTTGTCCATGCGTCCTTTACTACCGTTCGGGGTCGTCCAGCGACCCGGGGTTGTTCGGAGTGGCGGAATGTTCGATTCCGGGCGCCGGGAACCGTGCGGCTCCGGCGGGGCAGGGAAAGGGAGTGAGGGCCCGAGGCGCGCGCGATGGCGGCGCGGGCACGGCAGGCGCGGGCAGGCGGCGGCGCCGGGTCCGGGCGCCGCCGCGGCCGATCATTCGCCCAGCACCTTGTCGAGCGCGGCCTGCGCGTCGCCGCCGTCGGCGGTGGTCACGCCCGCGAGCCAGGGCTTGACCGCATCGGGATTGGCCTTAAGCCATTTCAGCGCCGCATCCTGCGGCTGCTCGCCGTCGTTCAGGATCAGCCCCATGACCTCGTTTTCCATCGGCAGGGTGAATTCGAGATTCTGCAGGAACTTGCCGACATTGGGGCATTTCTCGGCATAGCCCATGCGCACGTTGGTATCGACGCGCGCGCCGCCGAAGTCGGGACCGAAGACATCGTCCCCGCCCGCCAGGTAGGTCAGCTTGAACTGGGTGTTCATCGGATGCGGCTCCCAGCCCAGGAAGACGACCGGCTTGCCCGCGGCGTCGGCGCGGGCGACCTGCGCCAGCATCCCCTGTTCGCTGCTTTCCAGCACCTCGAAGGTGCCCAGGTCGAACTTGTTCTCGGCCACCATTTCCAGGATCAGGCGGTTGCCGTCGTTGCCCGGCTCGATGGCGTAGATCTTGCCCTCAAGCTCGGCCTTGTGCGCGGCGATCTTGCTGAAATCGTCGATGCCCAGCTTGGCGCCGGCCTCGTTGGTGGCCAGGGTGTATTTCGCGCCGGTCAGGTTGGTGCGCAGCACCTCGACCGTGCCGGCGTCGCGATAGGGCTTCAGGTCGTTTTCCTGGCTGGGCATCCAGTTGCCCAGGAACACGTCAACGTCGTCCTTGGCCATGGCGGTATAGGTCACCGGCAGCGACAGGATCTTGGTCTCGGTCTGGTAGCCCAGGGCCTGCAGCACGGTCGAGGCCAGCCCGGTGGTCGAGCTGATGTCGGTCCAGCCCACGTCCGAGAAGACGACCTTGCGACATTCCATCGGCTCTTCCGCCCATGCGGCCCCGACGGGTCCGAGCGTGGCGGCGAGCCAGGCGACAGCCAATGCTGCGGTGCGGCCAAATGTCATCTTTATCTCCCTGCTTGGTGACTCGTTGCCTGATTAATACTTTTATTGATTGACGAGTCAATCAAAGATCTGTCAGATACGGGTCTATCGCGCGGTTTTTCCCGGCGAAGGTTAAAGGAAACGGCAAAAGGGTGTCCTCTCATGCCCAAACTGGGTGTCGAGCCTATCCGAAAGGCAGCATTAATCAACGCTACCATCGCGACGGTGGGCCGCGCGGGGTCGCTTGACGTGACCGTGGCCCAGATCGCGCGCGAGGCGGGCATGTCCTCGGCGCTGGCCCACCACTATTTCGGCTCGAAGGAACGGATCTTCCTGGCGGCGATGCGGCACATCCTAGCCGGCTATGGCGCGGGCGCCCGCGCGCTGCTGTCCGAATCGCAGTCGCCGCGCGAGCGGTTGAACGCCGTGGTCAAGGCGAATTTCTCGTCGGCGAACTTCGGGCGCGAGACCATCGCCGCCTGGCTGAACTTCTATGCCCTGGCGCTGGTCGAGCCCGAGGCGGCGCGGCTGCTGCGGGTCTATCACCGGCGCCTGCGCTCGAACCTGCTGGTGGCGCTGCGGCCGCTGGCGGGGGCGGGGGCCGAGCGCATCGCCCGCACCCTGGGCGCGCTGATCGACGGGCTTTACCTGCGCGCGGCGCTGTCGAACGACGCCGATGCCGTCGCCGCCGAACGCACGACACTGGACTATCTGGAAAAGGTGCTGCCATGAGCCGTTCTGCCCAACCCGCCGCCAGCCTCTACATCGGCGGCGCGCCTGTCGAAGGCGAAGGCGCCGCGCTGGCGGTGCATTACCCCTATACGGGCGAGGTGATCGCCACCCTGCGCGAGGCGTCCCTGCCGCAGGTCGCGCAGGCCACCGCCGCCGCCGAGGCCGCGCAACCCGCCTGGGCGGCGCTACGCCCGGTCGAGCGCGGCCGGGTGCTGCTGCGCGCCGCCCAGATCATCCGCGAGCGCGGCGAGGAGCTGGCGCGGCTGGAGACGCTGGACACCGGCAAGCCGATCCAGGAAACGCGGGTGGCCGACTGGCCCTCGGGCGCGGATGCGCTGGAGTATTTCGGCGGGCTGGCGCCGACCGTCACCGGTCAGGCGATCCCGCTGGGCGGCGATTTCGTCTATACGATCCGCGAGGCGCTGGGGGTCTGCGCCGGCATCGGCGCCTGGAACTATCCCAGCCAGATCGCCTGCTGGAAGGCGGCGCCGGCCTTGGTCATGGGCAATGCCATGGTGTTCAAGCCCAGCGAGGAAACCCCGCTGGGCGCCCTGAAGCTGGCCGAGATCCTGATCGAGGCCGGGCTGCCGGCCGGCATCTTCAACGTGGTGCAGGGGCGCGGCGCGGTCGGCGCGGCGCTGGTCACCGATCCGCGGGTGGACAAGGTGTCGCTGACCGGCTCGGTCGCCACCGGGCGAAAGGTCTATGCCGCGGCGGCCGAGGGCATGCGCCATGTCACCATGGAACTGGGCGGCAAGTCGCCGCTGATCGTCTTCGACGACGCCGGCCTCGATGACGCGGTGGGGGCGGCGATCCTGGCGAATTTCTATTCCTCGGGGCAGATCTGCTCGAACGGGACCCGGGTCTTCGTGCAAGAGGGCGTCCTGCCGGCCTTTCTGGAGCGGCTTTCCGTCCGGCTGGCGCAGGTGAGGATCGGCGACCCGCTGGACGAAGCGACCCAGTACGGCCCTATCGTCAGCCCGGCCCAGGCCGCGAAGATCCGCGAAGCCATCGGCAAGGGCCAGGCCGAGGGCGCGCGTCTGGTCTGCGGCGGGCCGGGCGAGGGCGCCTTCGTGCCGCCGACGGTCTTTGCCGACGCCTCGGACGAGATGGAGATCGTGCGCGAAGAGATCTTCGGTCCGGTGATGTCGGTGCTGGGATTCGCCACCGAGGACGAGGTCGTCGCCCGCGCCAATGCCACGCCCTACGGGCTGGCGGCCGGGGTCTTCACCCGCGACCTGGCGCGCGGCCACCGGATGGCGGCGGCGTTGCAGGCGGGGACGACCTGGATCAACGCCTATAACCTGACCCCGGTCGAGGCGCCCTTCGGCGGCGTCAAGCTGTCGGGGATCGGGCGCGAGAACTCGGCCGCGGCCATCGAGCATTATTCGCAGCTGAAATCGGTCTATGTCGGCATGGGGGGCGTCGATGCGCCCTATTGAGCGACGTCGCGCCGGCGGGAAGGCCGGCATGAGTATTTGCAGAACGAAGAAGCCCGCAAGGGCGGCGCAAGGAGGCCAAGCATGATTCCCGATTATGTGATCGTCGGTGCCGGGTCGGCCGGCTGCGCGCTGGCCTATCGGCTGGTGATGGCCGGCAAGCGCGTCGATGTCATCGAATATGGCGGCTCGGACATCGGGCCTTTCATCCAGATGCCGGCGGCGCTGTCCTATCCGATGAACATGCGCCGCTACGACTGGGGCTTTTCCTCGGAGCCCGAGGAGCACCTGGGCGGGCGGCGGCTGGTCACGCCGCGCGGCAAGGTCATCGGCGGGTCCTCGTCGATCAACGGCATGGTCTTCGTGCGCGGCCATGCCTGCGACTTCGATTTCTGGGCGGAAAGCGGCGCGCATGGCTGGGCCTATGCCGACGTCCTGCCCTATTTCAAGCGCATGGAGACCTCGCATGGCGCGGTCAGCGCCTATCGCGGCACCGAGGGGCCGCTGCATGTCACGCGCGGTTCGCGCAAGAACCCGCTGTTCAACGCCTTCATCCGCGCCGGCAACGAGGCCGGCTATGCGATGACCGACGATTACAACGGCGCCCGGCAAGAGGGTTTCGGCGCCATGGAGGCCACCATCTGGGAGGGCCGGCGCTGGTCGGCCGCCAATGCCTATCTGCGCCCGGCGCAGGAGACCGGCCTCTTGCGGCTGCGGCGCGGGCTGGCGCAGCGCGTGGTCTTCGAGGATGGCCGCGCGGTCGGCGTCGAGGTCAGGAATACCCGCGGCGTCAACGTGTTCCGGGCCAAACATGAGGTGATCATCTCGGCCAGCTCGATCAATACGCCGAAGATCCTGATGATGTCGGGGATCGGGCCGGCGGACCATCTGCGCGAGCATGGCATCGAGGTCCGGGCGGATCGACCCGGCGTCGGGTCGAACCTGCAGGATCACCTTGAGATCTATATGCAATATACCGCGACCAAGCCGATCACGCTTTACAAGCACTGGAACCTGTGGGGCAAGGGCTCGATCGGGGCGCAATGGATGGCGACCGGGACGGGCTTGGGTGCCTCGAACCAGTTCGAGAGCTGCGGGTTCATCCGCTCGGCCGCCGGGGTGGAATATCCGGACATCCAGTATCACTTCCTGCCGCTGGCGGTGCGTTACGACGGCAAGGCGGCGGCCGAAGGCCATGGCTTCCAGGTCCATGTCGGGCCGATGCGGTCGAAATCGCGCGGTACGGTGCGCCTGAAGTCGAGCGACCCCAAGGAGGCGCCCGCAATCCGCTTCAACTACATGTCCCACGCCGACGACTGGGCCGAGTTCCGCGCCTGTGTGCGGCTGACGCGCGAGATCTTCGAGCAATCGGCCTTTGCCGATTACAAGGGCTACGAGATCCAGCCGGGCGAGGGTGTCGTCACCGACGAGCAGATCGACGCCTTCATCCGTGAGCATGCCGAGTCGGCCTTCCACCCCTGCGGCACCGCCCGCATGGGCCGGGCTGACGACGACATGGCGGTGGTGGACCCCGAGCTGCGGGTGATCGGGGTCGAAGGACTGCGCGTCGCCGACAGCTCGATCTTCCCGCGCATCACCAACGGCAACCTGAACGCGCCCTCGATCATGACCGGCGAAAAGGCCGCCGACCATATCCTGGGCCAAGGCATGCTGGCGCCGCTGAACCTGGCACCCGCCATGGACCCGGACTGGCGGGAAAGGCAGCGTTCGGCCTAGGTTAGTCTGGTTTCCTCGAATCTTTCAGCAGGTCCGCGAGCCCGGCGAAAGGCTTGCGGACCTGTTCGGCTTCCTCGGGTTCGGCGGCGTCCAACGCGGCCCCCTCGGCCCGCGGATAGAGCGGCAGCGCCAGCGACAGTTCCTCGACCATGATCGCCTCGGCGTCGATGAACTGGCCCAGCGGCTCGGTCTCGTCGTCGGGCATCTCGGCCTCGTCGCCCTCGGGGGTGGCGACATGGGGGGAAAACACCCGCTGCACCTCTTCCTGCAAAGTGGTCGCGACCGGGGCCAGGGTGACCACGCAGGGCTGCACCACCTTGGCGTCCAGCTGGCCGGTCACCTCCCAGGCGTCGCTGGCCACTGCGCGGATCCGCCCCGAGAAGCGCAGCCGCGGCAGGGCCGAAAGCCCCAGCTCGTCCGCCAGCGCCTGGCGGGCGGCGGCGTCGGGCGCAAGCGAGAACGCCGTCGGCTGATGCGGATTCAGATGGGCCACCCGGAAGCGGGCCTGCGGAGTCTTGGAAGTCGTCATCGGTGGCCTTTCGCGGGCGGCTTCGCCCTGGGTCTGGATATTCTTGAGCGCGGGGCATGAGTTTGCTAAGCCGGTCGCGCGGCGTCAACAGGCGCGTAGAGGGGCAGAGAGACGATGAAGATTTCCCGGCGGCAGATCATGGCCTTGGCAATGGTCGCACCTCTTGCGCTTTCCGCCTGCCAGGCCACCTATCGCAACCACGGCTATGTTCCGCCCGAAGAGCAGCTGGCCCAGGTCGAGGTCGGCCGGACCGGGCAGGGCGAGCTTGAGGGGCTGATCGGCCGGCCCTCGGCGCAGGGCCTGCTGACCGGCTCGGCCTGGTATTACGTCGGCTCGCGCTGGGAATATTTCGGTGCCCGCGAGCCGCGCGAGGTCAACCGCCAGGTGGTCGCCGTCAGCTTCACCGAATCCGGCACCGTCAGCAATGTCGAGCGGTTCGGGCTGGAGCGCGGCCGCGTGGTGGTGCTGTCGCAGCGCGTCACCGACAGCGGCGTGACCAGCCTGGGGCTGATCCGGCAGCTGTTGGGCAACGTCGGCCGCGTCTCGGCCGGCCAGCTGCTGGACCAGCAATAGGCGGCTCAGGTGTCCGGCACGAAGCGCAGCGCCACGCCGTTGATGCAATAGCGCAGCCCGGTCGGCGGCGGGCCGTCCGGGAAGACATGGCCCAGATGCGCGTCGCAGCGGTGGCAGCGCACCTCGGTCCGGATCATGCCGTGGCTGATGTCGCGGTGTTCGTCGATGCCGCCGCCGGGGCGCGAGAAGCTGGGCCAGCCGCAATGGCTTTCGAACTTGGTGTCGCCGTCGAACAGCCGCGCCCCGCAGCAGACGCATTCGTAATGGCCGGGCCCGTTCGGAAACCCCGGATGCGAGAAGGGCCGTTCCGTTCCCGCCTGCCGGGTGACGCGATAGGTCTCGGGGTCCAGCGCCTGCCGCCATTCCTCGTCGGTCTTGACTATGCGTTCTGACATCTTGCCCTTCAATCCTGCTATGCTGCTGTTACAAGATAGGTGCAGGGAAGGCGGTAACAAGTCGGATCACGGCCGGTCGCGGCCATGCAACGGATCGGGCAGGGCGCCATGATGGGATTTCGCAAGGGCCGTTACGAGGTCGGTTTCGCTGAAACCGCAGGGGAAATCCGCGAGGCGCAGCGCCTGCGCTGGTTGTGCTTCATCGGCCGGGGCCGCCCCGCCGACGCCCCCGAGGCGCTGGACGCCGACGATTACGACGCCCGCTGCACCCATGTACTGATTCGCGAAACCGGCGGCCGGCTGGTCGCCTGCTTTCGCATGATGACGCTTTCGGGCGGGGTCGAGATCGGCGAAAGCTATTCGGCGCGCTATTACAACCTGTCACGTCTGCGCGATTTCGACGGCAAGATGGTCGAGATCGGCCGCTTCTGCATCCACCCCGAGGTGCGGGACCCCGACATCCTGCGCCTGGCCTGGGGCGCGCTGGCGCGGCATGTGGACGAGCAAGGGGTGGCGATGCTCTTCGGCTGCTCCAGCTTCATCGGCACCGACACCCAGGGCTACGAGGACACCTTCGCCATGCTGCGCGAGCGGCATCTGGCGCCGAAGCGCTGGCTGCCGCGGGTGAAGGCGCCGCAGGTGTTCCGCTTTGCCCGCGCGCTGCGCTTGCGCAAGCCCGATCCGCGCCGCGCCGTGGCGGCGATGCCGCCGCTGCTGCGCAGCTACCTGGCCATGGGCGGCTGGGTCAGCGACCACGCGGTGGTGGACCGCCAGCTCGACACGCTGCATGTCTTCACCGGGCTCGAGATCGGCGCCATTCCCCCGGCGCGGGCGAAACTGCTGCGTGCGGCGGGGGCGTAAGCCGGCTTTGCATCCGCCCGGCAAAGCGCCTATGTGCCGGGCCATGAGCGACAGATTTTCCTTTTCCGTCCATGCCACCGACGGCCGCGCCCGAACCGGCGCGATCCGGACCCCGCGGGGCGAGATCCGCACCCCCGCCTTCATGCCGGTGGGCACCGCCGCCACGGTCAAGGCCATGCTGCCCGAATCGGTGCGTGCCACCGGCGCCGACATCCTGCTGGGCAACACCTATCACCTGATGCTGCGCCCCGGGGCCGAGCGCATCGCCCGGCTGGGCGGGCTGCACAAGTTCATGAACTGGGAACGCCCGATCCTGACCGATTCGGGTGGCTTCCAGGTCATGTCTCTGGCCGGGCTGCGCAAGCTGACCGAGGAAGGCGTGACCTTTTCCAGCCATATCGACGGCAGCAAGCACCATCTCTCGCCCGAAACCAGCATGGAGATCCAGCGCCTGCTGGGCTCGGACATCGTCATGGCCTTCGACGAATGCCCGGCGCTGCCGGCCTCCGAGGAGGAGGTGGCGCAATCCATGCGCATGTCGATGCGCTGGGCGCAGCGCAGCCGCGACGCCTTCGGCGACCGGCCGGGCCATGCGCTGTTCGGCATCATGCAGGGCGGCGTCACCCGCGCGTTGCGTGAGGAATCGGCCGAGGCGCTGAAGGCGATCGGTTTCGAGGGCTATGCCATCGGCGGCCTTGCCGTGGGCGAGGGGCAAGAGGCGATGTTCGGCGTCCTCGACTACGCGCCGGGCTTCCTGCCCGCGGACAAGCCGCGCTACCTGATGGGCGTTGGCAAGCCCGACGACATCGTCGGCGCGGTTCTGCGCGGCGTCGACATGATGGATTGCGTGCTGCCCTCGCGCTCCGGACGCACCGGCCAGGCCTGGACCCGGCGCGGCCAGGTCAACATCAAGAACGCCCGCCATGCCGACGACCCGCGCCCGCTGGACGAATCCTGCACCTGCCCTGCCTGCACCGGCTATTCCCGCGCCTATCTGCACCATGTCTTCCGCGCCGGCGAGATGATCTCGGGCATGCTGCTGACCTGGCACAACCTGCATTACTTCCAGGAGCTGATGGCGGGGCTGCGCGATGCGATCTCGCGCGGGGAGCTGGCCGGTTTCGTCGCCCAATTCGAGGCAATGCGAGCACAGGGCGACATAGAACCTTTGTCGAACGCCGGGTAATACCTTGATTTTCTGCAGACCTTCGATAATCCCCAAAGGGAATCGCCGGCGGCGGAACCGCCCTCCTGAAAGAACCCTATGTCCGCAAACGTCACGAACGACCGCAAGGCCGACATCCGCACCCTGACCGCCACCGCCGAGCTGGCCGAGTTCTGCGAACTGGCCAAGGCCCAGCCCTATGTCACGCTGGACACCGAATTCCTGCGCGAGCGCACCTATTACTCGAAGCTCTGCCTGATCCAGGCCGCGCTGCCGCCCGCCTCGGGCAGCAAGGCGGCGGGGGGCACGGCGGTGCTGATCGACCCGCTGGCCGAGGGGCTGTCGCTCGAGCCGCTCTACGACCTGTTCCGCCACAAGGCGACGGTCAAGGTCTTTCACGCCGCCCGCCAGGACCTCGAGATCTTCTTCCACGACGCCGGCGTTTTTCCCGACCCGCTGTTCGACACCCAGATCGCCGCCATGGTCTGCGGCTTCGGCGAACAGGCGGGCTACGAGACCCTGGTCAAGAAGATCGCGCGCCAGCCGCTGGACAAGTCCTCGCGCTTCACCGACTGGTCGCACCGGCCGCTGTCCGAGGCGCAAGCGGCCTATGCGCTGGCCGACGTGACGCATCTGCGGGCGATCTACGAGTTCCTTTCGGCCCAGCTCGACAAGACCGGCCGCGCACCCTGGCTGGGCGAAGAGGTCGCGGTGCTCTTGAACCCGGAAACCTATATCACCCGCCCGGACGAGGCCTGGACCCGGGTGCGGACCCGGTCCGGCTCGCCGCGCTTTCTGGCGGTGGTGCGCGAACTGGCCCGCTTCCGCGAGAACTTCGCGCAGGAACGCGACATCCCGCGCGCGCGGGTGTTCAAGGACGACGCCCTGATCGAGCTTGCCTCGACCAAGCCGCTGACCGAGGCCGACCTGGCCAAGTCGCGGCTGCTGCTGCGCGACGCCCGCCGGGGCGAGATCGCGAACGGCATCCTGGCCGCGGTCAAGGCCGGGCTGGAGACCAAGGACCTGCCGAAGCCCGCCCCCGAGGAACCCGGCCGCCCCGGCAATGCCGCGCTGGCCGACCTGCTGCGGGTGCTGTTGAAGGCCAAGTCGGATGCGGCGGGGGTGGCGCCGCGGCTGATCGCCTCGGCGGCGGAACTGGACGCGCTGGCCTCGGGCGCGCGCGACCTGCCGGCGCTGTCGGGCTGGCGGGCCGAGGTCTTCGGCCAGGACGCGCTGCGGCTTGCGGCGGGCGAGATCGCGCTTTCGGCGCATAACGGCGCTGTGAAAGTGGTGCCGGTCGGCGGCTAGCCGCGCTGCCCCGGGGCATTTGTTTCGCGACGGCATCGCGTCGGATCGTCGAGAACGCACGCGGGGCATGGTCGCCGCGGCGATCCCGTCAGAAGGCGATGTGCAACTGTTCAGGCTTCATGCCGGCCGGCGCCGCTGCCGCCAAGCGTGGGGCGAACAATACCGGCCAAGGCAGCGCAAAGGCTTCATGCCGCAATCGGGGGCCTCGGGCAGGGCGCTGCTGCCCGCCCGACAGGTTGCTGAAAAACGCCTTGCGACGAAAGAGTCCGGGCCGAAAGCCCGGAGATTCGCCTCAATTCGGCCGACAATGCCCAGTCTTCATGTCGATCCGCATCCGAATCCACGGCGATTCCGCCCGGCACCCTTCGGCACCCTTTTTCGGCAGCCTGCCGAACACGGCGGGCCTGCCGGGCTGAAGGGGTCTGCGGCCGAAAAACCCCCGAGAAGGATCGCGTTATTTTCGGGAAGCCTTTTCCTCGATCCCCGAACGCCCCTCGCGCCGGTCGAGTTCATGTTCCACCTCGGCCAGCGTCACGCCGCGCGCCGCCAGCATGACCAGCAGGTGGTAAAGCGTATCGGCGGCCTCGGCGATCAGCTTGTCGCGGTCGCCCTTGACCGCCTCGATGATCGCCTCGATGGCCTCTTCGCCGAATTTCTCGGCGCATTTCTCGGGGCCTTTCGCCAGCAGCTTGGCGGTCCAGCTCGATTCGGGATCGGCGGATTTCCGTTCCTCGACGGTCTCGGCCAAGCGCTGCAATCCGCTCATGTCAGCCTCACGGGAATGCCGGCGGCGACCAGATGCTCCTTGGCCTCACGCACGGTGAAGGTTCCGAAATGGAAGATCGAGGCCGCCAGCACGGCGCTGGCATGGCCTTCCAGCACGCCCTCGGCCAGATGCTCCAGCGCGCCGACCCCGCCCGAAGCGATCACCGGCACGTTCACCGCATCGGCCACGGCGCGGGTCAGCGGGATGTTGAAACCCGCCTTGGTGCCGTCGCGGTCCATGCTGGTCAGCAGGATTTCGCCCGCGCCCTTGGCGGCGACGGTGCGCGCGAAATCCACCGCGTCGATGCCGGTGGGCTTGCGGCCGCCATGGGTGAAGATCTCCCACTTGCCGGGCGCCACGGTCTTGGCGTCGATGGCGCAGACGATGCACTGGCTGCCGAAGCGGTCGGCGGCCTCGGCGATCACGTCGGGGTTCGCCACGGCGGCCGAGTTGAAGCTGACCTTGTCGGCCCCGGCCAGCAGCAGGTCGCGCACGTCCTTGTGGCTGCGCACCCCGCCGCCGACGGTCAGCGGCACGAAACAGGCCTCGGCGGTGCGGGTCACCAGGTCGTACATGGTGCCGCGATTCTCATGCGTGGCATGGATGTCGAGGAAACAGATCTCGTCCGCGCCGGCGGCGTCATAGGCGCGCGCCGCCTCGACCGGGTCGCCGGCATCGACGAGATCGACGAAGTTCACGCCCTTGACCACGCGGCCATCGGCGACATCCAGACAGGGGATCACACGGGTCTTCAGCATGGCGCCTTGTTACCTCGCCCGGCGCCGTCAGGCCAGCGCCTTCAGCGCGGCGTTCAGGTCGATGGCGCCGTCATAGAGCGCCCGGCCCGAGATCGCCCCGGCGATGACGCCGGTGTCGCGCAGCGCCAGCAGGTCCTGCATCGAGGAAACCCCGCCCGAGGCGATGATCGGAACGCTGACGGCGCGCGCCAATGCCTCGGTGGCGGCAAGGTTCGGCCCCTGCATGGCGCCGTCGCGGTCGATGTCGGTATAGATGATCGCGGCCACGCCGGCGTCCTGGAAGCGATGCGCCAGGTCGACGGCCGTCACGTCGGTCTCCTCGGCCCAGCCGCGCGTCGCCACCCGGCCGCCGCGGGCGTCGATGCCGACGGCGATCTTGCCGGGAAAGGCCATCGCCGCCTCGCGCACCAGGTCGGGCTGTTCGACCGCGACCGTGCCCAGGATCACCCGCGCCAGCCCGCGGTCCAGCCAGGCTTCGATGGTCGCCATGTCGCGGATGCCGCCCCCCAGCTGGGCCGGCACGTCGATGGCGGCCAGGATCGCCTCGACCGCGGCGGCGTTCACCGGCTTGCCGGCAAAGGCGCCGTTCAGGTCGACCAGATGCAGCCACTCCGCCCCGGCGTCCTGAAAGGCGCGGGCCTGGGCGGCGGGGTCCGAACCGAAGACGGTCGCCGCCTCCATGTCGCCGCGCAGCAGGCGCACGCAATTGCCGTCCTTGAGGTCGATCGCGGGATAAAGGATCATCGCATCTCTCCTGATAGCGTGGCGCCCCTTTGCCACAGCCGGCGCGGATCCGAAAGGCCCGAGGCCCCGGGCCGCGACCTCACGTCAGGCTTGATCGGCGGCGGCGGGCGCCCGCATCCTGCGCCGGATCACAACCCCAGGGGAGGGGAATCACCATGAGAACACTGGCTCTTGCCGCATCGCTCGTGCTCGCCGCCGCCGCCGCCCAGGCCGAAGGCATCGGCGGCATCTTCCAGACCCAGGCCAATGACGACGGCAATGTCGGCATGGTCCAGTTCTACGACTGCGGCGGCAAGTATTGCGGCAAGCTGATCAAGAGCTTCGACAGGGCGGGCAAAGAGATCGCCTCGCCCCATACCGGCAAGAACATCGTCGCCGGCATGGGCGATGACGGCGGCGGCAAGTTCTCGGGCGGCACGATCTGGGACCCGGGCGCCGACAAGACCTACAAGTCGAAGATGCAACTCGACGGCAAGACGCTGAACGTGTCGGGCTGCATCGCGGTCTTTTGCAAGACGCAGCGCTGGATCCGGGTCAAGTAGTCCGCACCGTCGGCTTCTTTGCTCGAAAAATACCTCGGGGGACGCCTTTCCAGCCCCGTCGAGGGGCCGGAAAGGCGGGGGGCGGAGCCCCCGCCCGCGCCTCTCAGGGGCGCCAGCGCAGGAAATTCGCGATGATGCGCAGCCCGACCGCCTGCGACTTCTCGGGATGGAACTGGGTGCCGACGATATTGTCGCGGCCCACCACCGCCGTCACCGGACCGCCATAATCGGCACGCGCCAGCAGATGGGTCGGATCGGCGACCCGGAACTGCCAGCTGTGCACGAAATAGGCGTGATCGCCGGTGGCGATGCCATCAAGCAGCGGATGCGGGCGCAGCACCTCGAGATCGTTCCAGCCCATATGCGGCACCTTCAGTCCCGGTGCGTCGATGGCGTCGATCCGGCCCCCGATCCAGCCCAGGCCGGGGGTGTCGCGGTATTCGTGGCCCATATCGGCCAGCATCTGCATGCCGACGCAGATGCCCATGAAGGGCACGGCGCGGTCCAGGACCGCCTCGCGCAGGGCCTCGACCATGCCCGGCACCGCGTCCAGCGCCGCCCGGCAGGCCGGAAAGGCGCCGTCGCCGGGCAGGACGATGCGTTCGGCGCGCGCGACCACCGCGGGGTCCGAGGTCACCACCACCTCGACTCCAGCCTCGCGCCCCATCAGCGCGAAGGCCTTTTCCGCCGAATGCAGGTTGCCGCTGTCGTAATCGACCAGCGCGACGCGCATCACAGCGCCCCCTTGGTCGAGGGCAGCACGCCGGCCATGCGCGGGTCCGGCTCGACCGCCTCGCGCAGCGCGCGGGCCACGGCCTTGAAGGCGGCCTCGGCGATGTGATGCGAATTCAGCCCGTGGATGCGGTCCACATGCAGCGTGATCCCGCCATGGGTCGCGAGCGCCTGGAAGAATTCCCGCACCAGCTCGGTGTCGAAGCGGCCGATCTGCGCCGTCGGAAAATCGACGTTCCAGACCAGGAAGGGCCGCGCCGACAGATCCAGCGCCGCCCGCACCAGCGCATCGTCCATCGCCAGGTGGAAGGAACCATAGCGGCGGATGCCCTTCTTGTCCCCCAGCGCCTGGACCAGCGCCTTGCCCAGCGCGATGCCGGTGTCCTCGACCGTATGGTGGTCGTCGATATGCAGGTCGCCCTGCGCCCGAACGGTCATGTCGATCAGCGAATGCCGCGACAGTTGGTCCAGCATGTGATCGAAGAAGCCGACGCCGGTCTGATTGTCGTAACGGCCGGTGCCGTCCAGGTCGATCTCGACCTCGATCCGCGTCTCGGCCGTGTCGCGGGTGATCTTTGCGCGGCGCATCTGGGGTCTCTCCTCATGCAGGCTCGCCGCCTTATAGGACCCGATCCGGCGGCTGAAAAGCGCGGGTTGCGGCGGGAAACCCCCGCCGTCCTTGTCATATGGCCCATGGGGTGCCAAAAAGTGACGAGCGATGCCCGAGGATAATCGACCCGGAAGGAGCCCGGCCGATGAGAGACGACCTGAACGCCAGCGAGAAGCGGCTGGCCGCCGCCCTGGACCGCATCGACCGGCTGATCGACCGGGCGGTTCGGCCCGGTCCCGAGAACGGCGACGGCGAATCCGGCCTGGACGACAGCCGGGCCGAGAATCGGCGCCTGTCGCAGGAGCTGGCGGCGCTGCACGAGCGCCAATCGGCAACCCTGGCCGCCTGCGAGGCGCGGCTGGCCGAGGCGCATGAGCGCCTGGTCGCCGCCGGACAGGAGGCGGCGCGCCTGTCGGCCGCGAACGAGGACCTGGCCCGCGCCAACCGCGCCCTGATCGACGCCGCCGATCTGCCGCAGGACGAGGCCCGACGCGCGCTGGAGGCCGAGATCGAATCGCTGCGCGCCGCCCGCGCCGCCGAGATGGCCCAGATGGGCGACATCATCGACACGCTGGACCGCATGGCCGGTGCCGATGTCGATGCGGGCGATGCGGCGGACCGTGCATGGCCGGGCGCCGCGCCGGCGACCGAACCCGCCGAAAGCGAAAGGGGCTGAACATGGCCGAAGTGGATTTCTCGATCGGTCACAAGGCCTATACCCTGACCTGCCAGGAGGGCGAGGAGCGGCTGCTGAAGCGCGCCGCCGCGCTGCTGGATGCCGAGGCGCAGGTGATCCTGGAACAGGCCGGCCGGATGCCCGAGCCGCGGCTGCTGTTGCTGGCGGGGCTGATGCTGGCCGACCGCACCTCGGCGCTGGAGGATCGCGCCGCGGCCGCCGAGCGCGAACTGGCGCGGCTGAAGAGCAACCCGCAGCGGGTCGAGGTGCCGGTGGTGCCCGAAAGCCTGCTCGAGGGCATGGCCGAACTGGCCGCCCGTGCCGAGGCGCTGGCCCAGAAGGCCGAGGACCAGCTGCCAGGCTGAGCGCCGGTTGCGCGGCCGCTTGAGTATTTGGGGAACGAAGAAGCGCGGGTGACGGCCTAGCCCAGCCGCAGGACCATGGCGCCCGCGGCGATCAGGCCGGCGGCGGCGATCCGGTTCCGGCCCAGCCTTTCATGCAGGACCAGGCCCGAGATGGCGGTGCCGAACAGGATCGAGGTCTCGCGCAGGGCCGAGACCGTCGCCACCGGCGCCAGCGTCATCGCCCAGAGCGCCAGCCCGTAGGAGGCCGAGGTGCCGATGCCTCCGATCAGCCCCGTGCGGGCGTGGCGGGCCAGATAGGCGGCGAAGTCCTGCCGCCGGCGCGCCAGCGCCCAGGCCAGGAAAGGCAGGCCGGTCAGCAGGAAGATCCAGAAGGCGTAGCCCGCCGGGGCCCCCGACAGCCGCACGCCGACGCCATCGACCAGCGTATAGCTGGCGATCACCACCGCGTTGAGCAGCGCCAGCGGCAGGCCGCGGCTGTCGCCGCCCCGGCCCGCCGCCGCCATGCCCAGCACGCCCGCGCAGATGATGGCGATGCCCAGCACCGCTGGCGGGCTGAGGCTTTCGTGGAGCAGGATGATGCTGGCCAGCGCCACCAGCAGCGGCGCCGCGCCGCGCATCACCGGATAGGCGAGGCTCATGTCCGCGACATGGTAGATCCGCGCGACCAGCACGAAATAGCCGCACTGCAACAGCACCGAACCCAGGATATAGGGCCAGCTTGCCGGCGCCGGCTGCGCCAGGAAGGGCAGGGCCGCCGCAGCGATGGCCGAGGCGAAGACCGCGATCAGCGCCGTGGACAGTAGCTTGTCGCGACCCCCTTTGACGATGGCGTTCCAGCCGGCATGCAGCGCGGCCGCAAAAAGCACCGTGGCAAAGGCTGTCAGGCTCATGTCGCGCTTGGCTCCGCTGTCGCTTTCTGGCGGGGCAGGCTGGAACAAAGCCTTTGGGGTCGCAAGGGAAAGCCGGTCGCGAAGTCCTGATTCCGGTGGCGCGGATCGTCGCGGCAGAGGTGGAGAGCGGTGCGATGCTGCGAAATTACTATATAAGTGTCTGATATATATAGATATTAAAAACGATAGGGAAACGCGTCTTTTTTCTTGAAATAAACGATAAACCCTGTCGTAATTAAGGACATGAAGAAGCCCGTGACAGGGCGTCGAAGAAGGAAGGCAACATGATCCGCACCATTCGCGTGACCGACAGCCAGCTGGCCCATGGCCGCGTGATTCGCCGTTATCTGGACGGCCGGCTGACGGTCGATGACGGAACCAAGCGCATGACCGGCTATCCGCTGAGGGCCGGTTTCTGGGATCGTTGCTTCGGCTTGCGGCGTGCGATGGGCGTCGCGGTGACGGTCGCAGGACTTGGCCTGGCCGGGCAGGTCCATGCCGACAACAGTCTGCTCAACGTCAGCTACGACCCGACGCGCGAGCTTTACCGCGACGTGAATGCCGCCTTTGCCGCGAAATGGCAGGCCGACGGCCATCCGGCGCCGCAGATCGAGACCTCGCATGGCGGTTCCGGCGCGCAGGCGCGGGCGGTCATCGACGGGCTCAAGGCGCAGGTGGTGACGCTGGCGCTGGCCTCGGACATCGACAAGATCGCCGAAAAGGGGCTTCTGCCCGAGGACTGGCAGTCGCGCCTGCCGCACAACAGCTCGCCCTATACCTCGACCATCGTCTTCCTGGTGCGCGAGGGCAATCCGAAGAGCATCAAGGACTGGGGCGACCTGGTCAAGGAAGGCGTCGAGGTCATCACCCCGAACCCCAAGACCTCGGGCGGGGCGCGCTGGAACTATCTTGCCGCCTGGGCCTGGGCGCAGAAGAACGGCAAGGATCCCAAGGAATTCGTGCATGATCTCTTCGCCCATGTGCCGGTGCTGGACAGCGGCGCGCGCGGCTCGACCACGACCTTCACCCAGCGCGAGATCGGCGACGTGCTGCTGGCCTGGGAGAACGAGGCCTATCTGGCGCTGAACGAGCTGGGCGAGGATCAGTTCGACATCGTGGTGCCTTCGGTCTCGATCCTGGCCGAGCCGCCGGTCGCGGTGGTGGACAAGAACATCGCCGATGACGAGCAGAAGGCGCTGGCCGACGGCTATCTGGACTTCCTCTATTCGCCCGAGGGGCAGGCGCTGGCCTTCAAGCACTATTACCGCGCCTGGGACACCAGCGCCGCCAATCCGGACGACGTGGCCCGTTTCCCCAAGCTCGACCTGGTGACCATCGCCGATTTCGGCGGCTGGAAGCAGGCCCAGCCCGAGCATTTCGGCGACGGCGGCACCTTCGACCAGATCTATTCCGGGAAGTAGGCGATGCAGGCTTTGCGCATCCAGAAATCTCCCATGCCCGGCTTTGCGCTGGGTATGGGCATTACGCTGACCATGCTGTCGCTGATCGTGATCCTGCCGGTCGGCGCACTGCTGGCCCAGGGGGCGAGCTACGGCATCGAGGGCGTCTGGCAGACGGTGAACACGCCGCGGGTCTGGGCGGCGCTTTATCTGTCGTTCCGGCTGGCGTTTTTCGCGGCGTTGTTCAACCTGGTCTTCGGCACGCTGCTGGCCTGGGTGCTGGCGCGCTATGAATTTCCCGGCCGGCGGCTGGTCGATGCGATGGTGGACCTGCCTTTCGCCCTGCCGACGGCGGTGGCGGGCATCGCGCTGACCGCGCTTTATGCGCCGAACGGCGTCTTCGGCAGCGTCGCCAAGGCGCTGGGCGTCAAGATCGCCTATACGCAATGGGGCATTCTGATCGCGCTTATCTTCGTCGGCCTGCCCTTCGTCACCCGCACCGTGCAGCCGGTGATCGCCGAGATCGAGCGCGAGGTTGAGGAGGCCAGCGCCACCCTGGGCGCCAGCCGGTTCTACACGCTGTATCGGGTGATCCTGCCGATGCTGATGCCGGCCGCGCTGACCGGCTTCGCGCTGTCGCTGGCGCGGGCTGTCGGCGAATACGGCTCGGTCATCTTCATCGCCGGCAACCTGCCGCTGAAGACCGAGATCGCGCCCCTGCTGATCGTCATCAAGCTGGAGGAATTCGACTATGACGGTGCGGCGGCCATCGGCATCGCCATGCTGCTGATCTCGTTCACCATGCTTCTGGCCATCAACCTGATCCAGATCTGGAGCCGCCGGAGGATTGGCCATGTCTGATACGCAAGCCCCCGCCAAGTGGCGCCCGGTGACCGAGGAAAGCCGCCCGGCCCGCATTGCGCTGATCGCCGTAGCCCTGGTCGGGCTTGGCATCCTGGTGCTGGCGCCGCTGGCCGTGGTCTTTGCCGAGGCCCTGGCCAAGGGCGCGGGCGCCGCCATCGCCTCGCTGGGGAACCGCGACGCGCAATCGGCGATCCGGCTGACGCTGCTGGTCGCGGCCATCGCCGTGCCGCTGAACGCGGTCTTCGGCATCGCCGCCGCCTGGACCATCACCAAGTTCGACTTTCGGGGCAAGGCGTTCCTGATCACGCTGATCGACCTGCCGTTCTCGGTCTCGCCGGTCGTCGCCGGGCTGGCGCTGGTGCTGCTGTTCGGCACCAACAGCCTGATCGGCGGCTGGCTGGTCGCGCAGGGCTTTCCGATCATCTTTGCGCTGCCGGGGATCGTGCTGGCCTCGGTCTTCGTCACCTTCCCCTTCGTCGCGCGCGAGCTGATCCCGGTGATGATAGAGCAGGGCCGGGCCGAGGAGGAGGCGGCGCTGACGCTGGGCGCCTCGGGCTGGCGGGTGTTCCGCACCGTGACGCTGCCGAACATCAAATGGGCGCTGCTGTACGGGGTGCTGCTGTGCAACGCCCGCGCCATGGGCGAGTTCGGTGCCGTGGCCGTGGTCTCGGGCAAGATCCGCGGCGTCACCGCCACCATGCCGATCACCATCGAGATGATGTATAACGAGTATCTTTCGGTGGCGGCCTTTTCGCTGGCTGCCGTGCTGGCGGCCCTGGGCCTGCTGACGCTGGCGCTGAAGACCGTGCTGGAATGGCGCCACGCCGACCAGCTTGCCGCAACCCGCAGACATTGAGGTGTCCGATGCATATCGAGATCGACGAGATCGCCAAGGAATTCGGCGCCACCACGGCGCTGAAGCCGGTCAGCCTGGCCATCCCCTCGGGGGCGCTGGTGGCGCTGCTCGGACCCTCGGGTTCGGGCAAGACCACGCTTCTGCGCATCCTGGGCGGGCTGGAGTTTCCGAGTTCCGGCCGGGTGCTGTTCGACGGCCAGGACGCGACCGGCATGACTGTGCAAGAGCGGCGCGCGGGCTTCGTGTTCCAGAGCTATGCGCTGTTCAAGCACATGACGGTGTTCGAGAACATCGCCTATGGGCTGCGCGCCCGGCCGCGCGCCTCGCGCCCGCCCGCGGCCGAGATCCAGCGCCGGGTGTCGAAGCTCTTGGACCTGATCCAGCTGCCGCAGATCGCCAGGCGCTTCCCGAGCCAGCTGTCGGGCGGCCAGCGCCAGCGCGTCGCCCTGGCGCGCGCCTTGGCCATCGAGCCGCGCATGCTGCTGCTCGACGAGCCCTTCGGTGCGCTTGACGCCCGCGTGCGCAAGGAGCTGCGCCAGGGCCTGCGCGAGATCCACGACACCACCGGCCTGACCACGGTCTTCGTCACCCATGACCAGGACGAGGCCATGGAGCTTGCCGACCTTGTGGTGGTGATGTCCATGGGCCGGATCGAGCAGATCGGCCGGCCGCAGGACATCCGCGCCCGCCCGGCGACGCCCTTCGTGCGCGAATTCATCGAGGCCTGAGCCGCGTTCCTGCCCTTGCCGGGGTATTGGGAAAACAGAGAAAGCCCCCGTTTGCGCCCGGCCGGCGCACGGGGGCTTTTCGCCGCGCTGCGGCGTGACTAGATCGGCTGCGACGCATAACGAGGGACGACATGGAACACCTGATCGAACGCAGCCTTTTCGCCAGCCGCTGGCTGATGGCGCCGATGTATGTCGGCTTGTCGCTGTCGCTTCTGTTGCTGCTCTGGGTCTTTGGCCTGGAGTTCTGGCATCTGCTGCAGATCCTGCCGGTGATGAAGGTGAACGACGCGGTGCTGGGGGTGCTGGCGCTGATCGACCTGAGCCTGGCGGCGAATCTGCTGCTGATCGTGATCTTTTCCGGCTACGAGAATTTCGTCAGCCGCATGAACCTGAGCGAACACGAGGACCGGCCGGAATGGCAGGGCGAGGTCGATTTCTCGGGGCTGAAGCTGAAGCTGGTGGCCTCGATCGTGGCGATCTCGGGCATCCACCTGCTGAAGGTGTTCATGGATGTCGGCAAATATGCCCCCGACCAGATCCGCTGGATGGTGGTGATCCACCTGGTCTTCGTCGTCTCGGGTGTGCTGCTGGCGGCGATGGACTGGATCTCGAACCACGGCAAGGGGTTAAAGAAGCGCGCGCCCAAGGCGTGATCGCGCCGCCTGTGGCGCGGATGCATGGGTATTTGGAAAACGGAAAGGGGCGGTGGCGTCGCCTGATGGGCGGCGCCCGGCTTTTTTCCCGGGGGCGCGGCGCGGACCCTTGCGCCTTGGCCTGCCACGGCTATAACCCCGGACGATTTATCAGCCGCCAGCCCGAGGGACCGTCATGCCGAAGAGAACCGATATCAAATCCATCCTGATCATCGGCGCCGGTCCCATCGTCATCGGCCAGGCCTGCGAATTCGACTATTCCGGCGCCCAGGCCTGCAAGGCGCTGCGCGAAGAGGGCTATCGGGTCGTTCTGGTGAACTCGAACCCGGCCACGATCATGACCGATCCCGAGATGGCCGATGCCACCTATATCGAGCCGATCACCCCCGAGATCGTCGAGAAGATCATCGCCAAGGAACGGCCCGACGCGCTGCTGCCGACCATGGGCGGGCAGACCGGGCTGAACACCGCGCTGGCGCTGGCCGACATGGGCGTCCTGAACCGCTATGGCGTCGAGCTGATCGGCGCGCAACGCGCCGCCATCGAGATGGCCGAGGACCGCAAGCTGTTCCGCGAGGCCATGGACCGCATCGGGCTGGAAAACCCCCGCGCGACCATCGTCGCCGCGCCGAAGCTGGCCAGCGGCAAATACGACATCGCCTCGGGGATCGCCCAGGCCATGGTCGACCTGGAGGAGATCGGCCTGCCGGCGATCATCCGCCCCGCTTTTACACTGGGCGGCACCGGCGGCGGTGTCGCCTATAACCGCGACGATTACGAGCGCATCGTGCGCTCGGGGCTGGAAGCCTCGCCCGTGGCGCAGGTGCTGGTGGACGAGAGCCTGCTGGGCTGGAAGGAATACGAGTTCGAGGTCGTGCGCGACCGCGCCGACAACGCCATCATCGTCTGCTCGATCGAGAACGTCGATCCGATGGGCGTGCATACCGGCGATTCGATCACCGTGGCGCCGGCGCTGACCCTGACCGACCGCGAGTACCAGCGCATGCGGAACGGCTCGATCGCCGTGCTGCGCGAGATCGGCGTCGAAACCGGCGGCTCGAACGTGCAATGGGCGGTCAATCCGAAAGACGGCCGCATGGTGGTGATCGAGATGAACCCGCGCGTGTCGCGGAGCTCGGCGCTGGCCTCGAAGGCGACCGGCTTTCCCATTGCCAAGATCGCGGCGAAGCTGGCCATCGGCTATACGCTGGACGAACTCGACAACGATATCACCAAGGTGACGCCGGCCTCGTTCGAGCCCTCGATCGACTATGTCGTGACCAAGATCCCGCGGTTTGCCTTCGAGAAATTCCCCGGCTCGAAGCCCGAACTGACCACGGCGATGAAATCCGTGGGCGAGGTCATGGCCATCGGCCGCAGCTTCCACGAATCGCTGCAAAAGGCGCTAGCCTCGATGGAGAACGGACTGACCGGCCTCGACGACATTGAGATTCCCGGCGCGCCCGACAAGGCCGCCGTGGTCAAGGCGATCAGCGCCCAGACCCCCGACCGGCTGCGCCTGATCGCCCAGGCCATGCGCCACGGGCTGACCGACGACGAGATCCAGCACGCCACCGCCTTCGATCCCTGGTTCCTGGCGCGCTTGCGCGAGATCGTCGATGCCGAGAATGCCGTGCGCGAGGGCGGGCTGCCCAAGGATGCCGAGGGCCTGCGCCGGCTGAAGATGATGGGCTTCACCGACGCCCGGCTGGCCGACCTGACCGGCACCGGCGAAAAAGCCGTGCGCGAGGCGCGCCGCGGCCATGACCTGCACCCGGTCTTCAAGCGCATCGACACCTGCGCCGCCGAGTTCGAGGCCCAGACCCCCTATATGTATTCGACCTATGAAGCCCCGGCGATGGGCGACGTCGAAAACGAGGCCCGCCCCAGCGACCGCAAGAAGGTGGTGATCCTGGGCGGCGGTCCGAACCGCATCGGCCAGGGCATCGAGTTCGACTATTGCTGCTGCCACGCCTGTTTCGCGCTGACCAAGGCCGGCTACGAGACGATCATGGTCAACTGCAACCCCGAGACGGTCTCGACCGATTACGACACCTCGGACCGGCTGTATTTCGAGCCGCTGACGCTGGAGCACGTCCTGGAAATCCTGCGCATCGAGCAGGAAAACGGCACGCTGCACGGCGTCATCGTCCAGTTCGGCGGCCAGACGCCCTTGAAGCTGGCCAATGCGCTGGAGGAGGAGG
Organism: Paracoccus aminovorans; assembly: GCF_900005615.1. Classification (NCBI taxonomy): domain Bacteria; kingdom Pseudomonadati; phylum Pseudomonadota; class Alphaproteobacteria; order Rhodobacterales; family Paracoccaceae; genus Paracoccus; species Paracoccus aminovorans. The sequence continues at coordinate 1,244,493 of NZ_LN832559.1, forward strand.
GCATCCCGATCCTCGGCACCACCCCCGACGCCATCGACCTGGCCGAGGACCGCGAGCGCTTCCAGAAGCTTTTGAACGATCTGGGCCTGAAACAGCCGATCAACGGCATCGCCCATTCCGACGCCGAGGCCATCGAGATCGCCGAGCGCATCGGTTTCCCGCTGGTCATCCGCCCCTCCTATGTGCTGGGTGGCCGCGCCATGGAGATCGTGCGCGATATGGACCAGCTCAACCGCTACATCCGCGAGGCGGTCAAGGTCTCGGGCGACAGCCCGGTGCTGCTGGACAGCTACCTCTCGGGCGCCATCGAGGTCGATGTCGATGCGCTCTCGGACGGCAAGACCGTGCATGTCGCGGGCATCATGGAGCATATCGAGGAGGCCGGCGTCCACTCCGGCGACTCGGCCTGTTCGCTGCCGCCGCACACGCTGGACCCCGCCACCATCGCCGAGCTGAAGGTCCAGACCGTCGCCATGGCCCGCGCCCTGAACGTCGTCGGGCTGATGAACGTGCAGTTCGCGTTGAAGGACGGTGCGATTTATGTGCTGGAAGTGAACCCGCGCGCCAGCCGCACCGTGCCTTTCGTCGCCAAGGCCACCGACAGCGCCATCGCCTCGATCGCCGCGCGACTGATGGCGGGCGAACCGATGGCGAACTTCCCGGCCCGGCCCGCCTATCCCGAGGGCGTCGGCCCCGAAGACAGCCTGCCCTTCGCCGACCCGCTGACGCTGGCCGATCCGAACACGCCCTGGTTCTCGGTCAAGGAGGCGGTGCTGCCCTTCGCCCGCTTCCCCGGCGTCGACACGCTGCTGGGCCCGGAAATGCGCTCGACCGGCGAGGTCATGGGCTGGGACCGCAACTTCGCCCGCGCCTTCCTGAAGGCGCAGATGGGGGCGGGGACGACGCTGCCCTCCGAGGGGCTGGTCTTCATCTCGGTCCGCGACGCCGACAAGTCCGAGGCGCTGGCCCAGGCCACCCGCGACCTGACCGAGATGGGCTTCAAGCTGGTCGCCACCGCCGGCACCGCCCGCTTCTTGCGTGAGGCCGGGGTCGAGACCGAGCTGGTGAACAAGGTCTACGAAGGCCGCCCGAACATCGTGGACCGCCTGAAGAACGGCGAGATCGCCATGGTGCTGAACACCACCGAAGGCGCGCAAGCCATCGCCGACTCGCGCGAGATCCGGGCCGTCGCGCTGAACGACAAGATCCCCTATTACACCACGGCGGCGGGCAGCATCGCGGCCGTGGCGGCGATCAAGTCGCGCGGGGAAGGCGAGGTCGGAGTGCGGGCGTTGCAAGCGTGATCGGTTGATTGAAAAGGTGGCCGGATGGCGACCGGTTCGCCCGGCCGCCAAGGCACGCAACGAATTGTCCGCGGCCAGCGCGCGAGGCATTCGTCAGACCTGAACATTTTGCACTGAAACAGCCTTGTCGGCTATTTCGTCCCGACCTCGGGCACCGACGCCGTCACGGTTCCTGTTCGCTCTGGAAGCGCGAGTCCGACTATCACTTCCGAAGTCGGAGGCAAGGACCCGGCAGGATCCGCTCGAACCAGGGGCCGCAATTTCTGGCCGTGCGTCGAAATGCTGCGCGAGGGTGAGTTGAAGATGGTAGAGAATCTGTCCACCTTCCCGAATCCGATGTCCTCGGTGCCGGTCTTCGAGGCCCTGCGTCAGCAGCAGATGGTCCTCCAGCTGCGGGCTGGGGCACGGCCAGCAGCATTGGACCCATTCCGGATGAGGAAGAGCCGCATTGCGGCAAGAAGGCCGAATCTAAGGACATGGCCGAGATCCACCGGCAACTAGCCGAATTGCAGAGGCGGATTTCCCAAGCTGCGTCATCTGCGGCTTGCGCACGCCGCCGCTTTCGATTTCAAGGCTCTCGGGGAACGCATCGCGCTACCCGAGCCATCAAGCGGCCGAAGTCGCTCATCAACCGCTTCAATGCGCCCGGTTCCGCCGCATGGTCTGCAACCAATGGCAAGCGGGCCAATCGCTCGGCCATCGCCTTGACAATGCCCTCTGCAGGCCATTTCTCGCACTTCCGCCCTCGGCTGCCCAGCATTGTGCCGCAGGATTAACCGATACTGAACGCGACGTGCAGCTCTGGCGCAGGTTCGGCATCCGTGCAGCACATCAGCCCGGAACGCGAAAGGCGCGGCCCTTTCGGACCGCGCCCGTCTTCTTCTGGGCCGGGGGGAAGGGAAACCGGCCTCAGAGAATGAAGTCAGCCGCGGAATACTGCCCCGCGAGCGTTGCGCCGTCGTTGATGCGGATCCGCATCTCGGCCGCGGCATCGCCGTCGACATTGACCTGCAGCCAGGTCTCGGTGCCGCTGTTGACGACCCATGCGGTGCCGGCGCCGCCGGCCGTCGTGCCATGGAAGACAAAGGCCTGGTTGCCTGCGATCAGCGCATTGGCGTCGATGGCCGACAGGTCGAAGCGGTCGCCGGGCGCGGCACCCGGGCCGTCGAAGCCGTTGATCAGGTCGACCCCCGCACCGACGGCCGAGTCGGACAGCGCCACGAACCGGAACACATCCGCCCCCGCGTTGCCGGCCAGCGTATCCGCGCCGCCTCCGCCGACCAGCGTGTCATTGCCGGCACCGCCCTGGATAAGATCGACGCCCAGACCGCCGGACAACAGGTCGTTGCCGGCCGCCCCCTGCAAGGTGTCGTTGCCGCCAAGGCCATAGATCCGGTCGTTTCCTGCCCCGGCATTCATCAGATTGGCGCCGGCCGTGCCGGTCAGCGTGTCATGGCCGGCGGCCGTCAGGACATTCTCGAAGTTCACGAAGCTCTCGCCGGTGAAATTCGTCGCCCCGGTCTGCAGGTTGATGGCATAGGCGCCGGCATAGCTGCGGGCGTCCAGCATGTCGGTGCTGGCGCCGCCGTTCAGGGTCTCGCTGGTGCCGAGGCCGGCCAGGATGGTGTCGTTGCCGTCCTCGCCCAGGTAGAGGCCGGAGCCGCTGGAAACCAGGCGGTCATGGCCCAGACCGCCGCGCAGGGTATCCTGGCCCGAGACCGCCAGCAGGGTGTCGTTCCCGGCCCCGCCCAGCAACAGGTCGTTGCCGTTGCCGCCGTTCAGCAGATCGTCGCCGGCGCCGCCTTCCAGGCGGTCGTCGCCATCCAGCCCGTCGATCACGTCGTTGCCCAGATTGCCGCGGATCGTATTCGCCCCGGCGGTGCCGAACAGCGTGTCATTGCCCGAGCCGGAATGCAGATTCTCGAAATTGACGAAGCTCTCGCCGCTGAAATTGGTGGCCCCGGACGTCAGGTTGACGGAATAGGCGCCCGACCAGGACGCGGTATTCAGCCAGTCGGTTCCGGCGCCGCCATCCAGGGTTTCGCCGCCGCCCGATCCGGCATAGACGTAATCGTCGCCGTCGCCGGCATAGTATTGGCCATACCCGCTGGAGACCAGCGTGTCATTGTCCGCCGCGCCGTACAGCGTGTCTGTGCCGGTGCCGGCGTGCAAATAGTCGGCGCCGTTGCCGCCATAGAGATAGTCGTTGCCGCCGTAGCCATAGACGTAATCGGCACCGTCGTTTCCATACATGGTGTTGGCGGCGTCGGTGCCGTAGAGCGTGTCGTTGCCCGAGCCGGAATAGACGTTCTCGAAGTTGACGAAGCTCTCGCCGGCGAAATTCGTGGCGCCGGTGGCCAGGTTGACCAGATAGGCGCCGGTGAAGGTCGTGGTGTTCAGCCAGTCGGTATCCGCGCCGCCGTCCAGCGTTTCGGAGACGCCGAGACCGGAATAGACGTAGTCGTTGCCGGATTCGCCATAATAGCGGCCGCCGCCGCTGGAGACGATGGTGTCCTGATCGGTGCCGCCATAGATCGTGTCGCTGCCGGTGCCGGCATGCAGGTAGTCGTTCCCGGCACCGCCGGAAATATAGTCGTTGCCGCCGTAGCCATAGATGTAGTCGTTGCCGTTATTGCCATACATGGTGTTGGCGGCGTCGGTGCCGTAGAGCGTGTCGTTGCCCGAGCCGGAATAGATGTTCTCGAAGTTGACGAAGCTTTCGCCGGCGAAATTCGTGGCGCCGGTGGCCAGGTTGACCAGATAGGCGCCGGTGAAGGTCGTGGTGTTCAGCCAGTCCGTGCCGGTGCCGCCGTCCAGCGTCTCGAGGACGCCGAGGCCGGAATAGATGTAGTCGTTGCCGGCATCGCCGAAATACTGGCCGGCACCGCTGGAAACGATGGTGTCGTTGTCGTTCCAGCCATGCACCGTGTCGGTGCCCGAGCCGGCGCTGATATAGTCGTTGCCGTCGCCGCCCGACAGATAATCGTTGCCGGAGCCGCCATAGATCGTGTCGTTGCCGCCCAGGCCCAGGACGTAGTCGTTCCCGGCAAGGGCGTCGAAGACTTCGCTGGCAGACGTACCGATGAGGGTGTCGTTGCCGTTTGTTCCCGTAGGCATGTTCTCCTCCTGTCGTCCGGATGGGCGCGGAGCGTGTCCATCCTTGTGGAAAGAGAGTGCGCCCGGGGTCGTGAAGGCGGCGTGAAATATGTTCTGGCCCCTGAAAGGAAAGCGGAATCGTTGCCGCGCCCGTGGGCGCCCCGGCTTCGCCCAGCCGAAGCTTCGGCGGCCGGGGGATTGCCCCTTGCGGCCCTCGCGGCTATCGCAGGCAAAAAGGGGGTCCGGGAACCATGAGCGTCAATACATTCGGCCGCGTCTTCACCTTCACCACCTGGGGCGAAAGCCACGGCCCGGCGCTTGGCGCCACCGTGGACGGTTGCCCTCCCGGCGTCGCGCTGGACGAGGCCTGGATCCAGCAGTTCCTGGACCGCCGCCGGCCCGGCACGTCCAAATTCACCACCCAGCGGCAGGAGCCGGACCAGGTCCGCATCCTGTCGGGCGTGTTCGAGGGCAAGACGACCGGCACGCCGATCCAGCTGATGATCGAGAACACCGACCAGCGCAGCAAGGATTACGGCGACATCGCCCAGGCCTTTCGCCCCGGCCATGCCGACATCGCCTATCACCTGAAATACGGCATCCGCGACTATCGCGGCGGCGGGCGCTCCAGTGCGCGCGAGACGGCGGCGCGCGTCGCGGCGGGGGGCGTCGCCCAGGCGGTGCTGCGCGACCTGGTGCCGGGGCTGAAGATCACCGGCTACATGGTGCAGATGGGCGCGCTGCACCTGGACCGCGCGCATTTCGATGCGGCCGAGATCGGCAACAACCCGTTCTTCCTGCCCGACGCCTCGGCCGTGCCGGCCTGGGAGGATTACCTGAACGGCATCCGCAAGGCCCAGGACAGCGTCGGTGCCGCGCTCGAGGTGCTGATCCAGGGCTGCCCGCCGGGCCTGGGCGCGCCGGTCTATGCCAAGCTCGACACCGACCTCGCCGCGGCGATGATGTCGGTCAATGCGGTGAAAGGCGTCGAGATCGGCGAGGGCATGGCGGCGGCGGCCCTGACCGGTACCGAGAACGCCGACGAGATCCGCATGGGCAACGACGGGCCGAGCTACCTGTCGAATCATGCGGGCGGCATCCTGGGCGGGATCTCGACCGGGCAGGACATCGTGGTGCGCTTCGCGGTGAAGCCGACCAGTTCGATCCTGACCCCGCGCCGGACCATCAACCGCAAGGGCGAGAAGATCGAGCTGGTCACCAAGGGCCGCCACGACCCCTGCGTCGGCATCCGCGCCGTGCCGATCGGCGAGGCGATGGCAGCCTGCGTGATCCTGGACCACCTGCTGCTGGACCGGGCCCAGACCGGCGGCCAGCGCGGACGAATCGGCTGAGGCGCGGGCAGGGGAACGCTGTTCCCCTCTTGCCCCGCTTTGCGGGTCAATTCACCCCATGGGGTATTTCCGAAACGGAAAAAGCCGGGGCGCGGCGGCAGCCGCTCTTTCCGTTTTCCAAATACCCCTGCGACAGCGCCGATTGTCGCAAGTCTGTCACATTCATTTCGCATAACCGTCGCATCGCCGGCCTAGACAGCGCGCAGGCCAAGACGGCCCAGTGAAATTCAGGAGTGATCCGATGAAACCCGCCCAACTCACCGTTTCGGCCCTGGCCGTGATCGCCGCCACCGCCTCGGTCGCCTCGGCCCGCGACCAGATCCAAGTCGCCGGCTCGTCCACGGTGCTGCCCTATTCGACCATCGTCGCCGAAGCCTTTGGCGAGAACACCGACTTCCCGACGCCGGTGGTGGAATCGGGCGGGTCCTCGGCGGGTCTGAAGAAGTTCTGCGAGGGCGTGGGCCAGAACACCATCGACATCGCCAACGCATCGCGTCCGATCAAGGACAGCGAGAAGGCCGCCTGCAAGGCCGCCGGCGTGACCGAGATCATGGAGGTCCGCATCGGCTATGACGGCATCGTCTTCGCCAGCGAGATCGCGGGCAACGATTTCCAGTTCACCGCCGCCGACTGGTTCAACGCGCTCGCCGCCGAGGTGGTCAAGGACGGCAAGGTGGTCAAGAACCCCTATACCAAATGGAGCGAGATCCGCGCCGACCTGCCCGAGCAGGACATCCTGGCCTTCGTGCCCGGCACCAAGCACGGCACCCGCGAGGTCTTCGAGGAGAAGGTGATCGCGGCCGGCTGCAAGGAATCCGGCGCCGAGGAGATCTTTGCCAAGGAGAAGGGCGACGAGGACAAGGCCAAGGAAGCCTGCATGGCGCTGCGCACCGACGGCAAGTCGGTGGACATCGACGGCGACTATACCGAGACCCTGGCCCGCATCCAGTCGGCCAAGAACGGCATCGGCGTCTTCGGCCTGTCCTTCTATGAAAACAACACCGACAAGCTGAAGGTGGCGACAATCGGCGGCGTGACGCCCTCGACCGAGACCATCGCCTCGGGCGAATACCCGGTGTCGCGCCCGCTGTTCTTCTATGTCAAGAAACAGCACATCGGCGAGATCCAGGGCCTGAAGGAATTCGCCGAATTCTTCGTCTCGGACGAGATCGCCGGCCCCGAGGGCCCGCTGGCTGCCTATGGCCTGGTCGCCGACCCGGAACTGGCCGCCACGCAGCAGGCGGTCGCCGATGAAGTGACCATCGCCGAGTGAGGTTTCGGGCGCGGGGCAGGGGTCCCGCGCCCGTTCCGTTTCCCAGTCAATTCCCCCAGTCACGAGGGCCTCATGCCTGTCTCCTGGACCCTGCTGATCGTGCTTGCGCTGGCACTGGCGGGCTATCTTGCCACCCGCGCGCGCGCCGTCGCGCTGACCGGCGGCGATACCCGCAAGCTGCATTCGCGGCCCAGCTATTACGGCTGGAATGCGGCGCTGCTGACCGCGCTGCCCGCCCTGTTCCTGATCGCCATCTGGCGCTTCGTCCAGCCTGCCGCGAACACCACCCTGATCGCGGTGGCCGGGCTGGCGCTGGCCGCCCTGGGGCTGGCCTTTGCGCTGACCCGGACCCAGCCCGAGTTCCGCGCCCGCAATGCCGTCGAAAGCATGGTCAAGGGCCTGTTGATCCTGTGTTCCAGCATCGCGATCCTGACCACCGCCGGCATCGTCTTCTCGATGCTGTTCGAGACCGGGAACTTCTTCCAGCAATATCCCTGGCAGGATTTTTTCTTCGGCACCACCTGGTCGCCGAAATTCGGCGGCGGCTCGCAGCTGGGGATCCTGCCGCTGGTCTGGGGCACGATGTATATCTCGCTGATCGCGCTGGCGGTGTCGGTGCCGATCGGGCTGTTCGCGGCGATCTATATGTCGGAATACGCCTCGCCCCGGCTGCGCAGCATCGCCAAGCCCGCGATCGAGGTGCTGGCCGGCATTCCGACCATCGTCTACGGGCTGTTCGCGCTGATCACCGTCGGGCCGCTGCTGCGCGACTATTTCGCCCAGCCGCTGGGGCTGGGGGCCTCGGGGTCGTCGGTGATGACAGCGGGGCTGGTCATGGGTATCATGCTGATCCCCTTCGTCAGCTCGCTGTCGGACGACATCATCAACGCCGTGCCGCAGAGCCTGCGCGACGGCGCGCTGGGGCTGGGCTCGACCCATTCCGAGACCATCAAGAAGGTGGTGCTGCCCGCCGCCCTGCCGGGCATCGTGGGCGCCATCCTGCTGGCCGCGTCCCGCGCCATCGGCGAGACCATGATCGTCGTCATGGGTGCCGGCGCCGCCGCGCAGATGAGCGTGAACCCCTTCGAGGCCATGACCACGATCACCGTCAAGATCGTCAGCCAGTTGACCGGCGACACCGATTTCGCCGCACCCGAGACGCTGGTCGCCTTTGCCCTGGGCCTGACGCTGTTCGTCGTCACGCTGATCCTGAACATCATCGCCCTTTACGTCGTGCGCAAATACCGGGAGCAGTACGAATGAGCGACGCCACCTTTTCCGGCGGGCAGAAGGCCTCGCTGCTGGTCGCCGACCCGCATACCCGCAAGCGCAATGCCGCCGAATCCCGCTTTCGCGGCTATGGGCTGGCGGCGATCATCGTCTCGATGGTCATGCTGGTGGTGCTTCTGTTCACCATCCTGACCGGCGGCCTCGGCGCCTTTCGCCAGACCTATCTGGAGATCCCGGTGACGCTGGACGCGGCGCAGCTCGACAAGTCCGGCACCCGCGATCCCGAAGCGATCAAGAAGGTGCTGACCCTGACCTATGGCAAGATCCTGCAGCAGGCGCTGGACAGGGCCATCGCCGACAAGGGCATCCAGGTCGTCGACCTGTCCGACAAGGACCGCGCGAACCTGATCTCGAAAGAGGCCTCGGCCCAGCTGCGCAACCGTGTGCTGGCCGACCCCGAGCTGATCGGCCAGACCGTCGAGACCCGCGTGCTGGTGAACGGCCGCGTCGACGGCTATTACAAGGGCCGCGTCAGCATGGAGAGCGCCGCGCGCGACGGCAATACCTCGCCGGCGCAGCTGCAACTGGCGGATGCGCTGAAAGCGCAGGGGATGCTGGCGACCGAGTGGAACTGGTCCTTCCTGACCATGCCCGACAGTTCGGACCAGCGTCCGGAATCGGCCGGTGTCGGCATCGCCATCCTCGGCTCGCTCTACATGATGCTGGTGGTGCTGTTGCTGTCGGTGCCGATCGGGGTCGCGGCCTCGATCTATCTGGAAGAGTTCGCACTCAAGAACCGCTGGACCGACATCATCGAGGTCAATATCTCGAACCTGGCCGCGGTGCCGTCCATCGTCTTCGGCATCCTGGGCCTGGCCGCCTTCATCAACTTCGCCGGCCTGCCGCAATCGGCGCCCATCGTCGGCGGGTTGGTGCTGACGCTGATGACGTTGCCCACCATCATCATCGCCACCCGCGCGGCGCTGAAGGCGGTGCCGCCCTCGATCCGCGACGCGGCGCTGGGGGTGGGGGCGTCCCGGATGCAGTCGGTGTTCCACCACGTCCTGCCGCTGGCGATGCCGGGCATCCTGACCGGCACCATCATCGGCTTGGCCCAGGCCCTGGGCGAGACCGCGCCGCTGCTGCTGATCGGCATGGTGGCCTTCGTCAAGAACTTCCCCGCCGCGCCGCCGGAAGGGCTGTTCGATCCCGCCTCGGCCCTGCCGGTGCAGGTCTACAACTGGACCCAGCGCGCCGACCCCGCCTTCATGGAACGCGCCTCGGGGGCGATCATCGTCCTGTTGGTGTTCCTGCTTTGCATGAACCTTCTCGCCATCTTCCTGCGCCGCAAGTTCGAGCGTCGGTGGTAAACCCGGGACGGAGAACCGATATGAACGACATGAGTATTCTGGAGCGTGCCGTGGAGCAGACGGAAAACAAGATCTCGGCGAGGGATGTGCAGGTCTATTACGGCGACAAGCATGCCATCAAGGACGTGAACGTCGACATTCTCGACAAGACCGTGACCGCCTTCATCGGTCCCTCGGGTTGCGGCAAGTCCACTTTCCTGCGCTGCATCAACCGCATGAACGACACCATCGACGTCTGCCGGGTCCAGGGCAAGATCGCGCTGGACGGCGAGGACATCTACGACCGCCGCGTCGATCCGGTGCAACTGCGCGCCCGCGTCGGCATGGTGTTCCAGAAGCCGAACCCGTTTCCGAAGTCGATCTACGACAATGTGGCTTACGGCCCCCGCATCCACGGCCTGGCGCGCAACCGCGCCGAGCTGGACGAGATCGTCGAGAAATCCCTGCGCGGCGCCGCGCTGTGGAACGAGGTCAAGGACCGGCTGCAGGACCCCGGCACCGGGCTTTCCGGCGGCCAGCAGCAGCGGCTGTGCATCGCCCGCGCCGTCGCGACCCAGCCCGAGGTTCTGCTGATGGACGAGCCCTGCTCGGCGCTGGACCCCATCGCCACCGGCCAGGTCGAGGAGCTGATCGACCAGCTGCGGTCCGCGTTCTCGGTGGTGATCGTGACCCATTCGATGCAGCAGGCGGCGCGGGTCAGCCAGAAGACCGCCTTCTTCCACCTCGGCAACCTGGTGGAATACGGCAGCACCGACGACATCTTCACCAATCCGCGCGACCCGCGCACGGAAAGCTATATCTCGGGCCGCATCGGCTGAGCCGGAAAGGACAAGACATGAACAGCGAACGCCACATCCTGTCCGCCTTCGACCGCGACCTGGAAACCGTGCAGGCCTTGGTCGTCAAGATGGGCGGCATGGTCGAAAGCGCCATCCACGACGCGGCCATCGCGCTGGAAACCCGCGACGACGAGCTGGCCGAAGAGGTGCGCCGCCGCGACAAGGCCATCGACGCGCTGGAGATGCAGATCAACGAAGAGGCCGCGCGGCTGATCGCCCTGCGCGCGCCCCGCGCCACCGACCTGCGCATGGTGCTGTCGGTGATCAAGATCTCGCATATCCTGGAACGCGTCGGCGACTATGCCAAGAACATCGCCAAGCGCAGCCACGTCCTGGCCGAGATGCCCGCCATCGAGGGCGCCGGCATGGCGCTTCGCCGCATGTCGGCCACGGTCGAGGCGATGATGAAGGATGCCCTGGACAGCTATATCCAGCGCGACGCCGCCCTGGCCGAGGACGTGCGCAAGCGCGACCTGGAAGTCGACCAGATGTACAACGCGCTGTTCCGCGAGTTCCTGACCTATATGATGGAGGATCCGCGCAACATCACCGCCTGCATGCACCTGCATTTCATCGCCAAGAACATTGAGCGCATGGGCGACCATGCCACCGGCATCGCCGAGCAGGTCATCTACATCGCCACGGGCGAGCTGCCCGACGACCCGCGGCCCAAGGGCGAAAGCGTGCCGCGCATGGAAGGTGCCTGAGATGGCACAGTCCCAACCCTGCGTCCTGGTGGTCGAGGATGAGGGCGCGCAGCGCGAGGTGCTGAAATACAACCTGGAGGCCGAGGGCTTCCAGGTGGTCATGGCCGAGAATGGCGACGAGGCCATGCTGCTGGTGGCCGAGGAACAGCCCGACCTGATCGTGCTGGACTGGATGCTGCCCAATGTCTCGGGCATCGAGGTCTGCCGGCGGGTCAAGGCCGATCCCTCGACGCGGCAGATCCCGATCATCATGCTCTCGGCCCGCTCCGAAGAGGTGGACCGGGTGCGCGGCCTGGAAACCGGCGCCGATGATTACGTGGTCAAACCCTATTCGGTGGTCGAGCTGATGGCGCGGCTGCGCACCCAGCTGCGCCGCACCCGCCCGGCGGCCATGGGCGAGCGGCTGAGCTTTTCGGACATCATCCTCGATGCCTCCGAGCACCGCGTGTTCCGCGGCGGCCAGCCTTTGCATCTGGGTCCGACCGAGTTCCGCCTGCTCTCGACGCTGATGGAAAAGCCGGGTCGGGTCTGGACGCGCGAGCAGTTGCTGGACCGGGTCTGGGGTCGCGACATCTATGTCGACACCCGCACCATCGACGTGCATGTCGGCCGGCTGCGCAAGGCGCTGATGGCCCATGGCGGCGACAACCCGGTGCGCACGGTGCGCGGCGCCGGCTATTCGCTGGGCTGACCGTCAGCGGGTCTGGGCCCGGCCGGACGGTGGCGAACCTCTCGGAAGCTGCCAATAGAGGATCCTTAAAGGGCACTGTGGCGGGGTCATCCCAAGTCCGGCCGAGGCTGTGTGAAAACTCTAATTCCGAAAATTTACGAAGAACAGTTTCCTTGGAAATGCGGCCGGCTTGAGAACCAAGTCTCTCCGCAATGCCCGCGGGCGAACATCCTTCCGCGTCCGACCATGCTCGACTGAGTTTCCACACAGCCTCGGCCCAAACCGACCAGAAAATGGGCAATCCCGGCCGATACGAATCGGATTTCCCGTTTCCGGCCGCGAATGCCCTGATCGCGGACTTCCCAGCAGCCTGCTAGGCCGGACGCCGCGCATTGCCGCAGAAAGCGTCTTAACCCGACAGGTCTCGAAACATCGCGCGTCAACGGCGGTCATGGCCTTTGTCCGAGGATCGCTGGTGCGAGTAAATCCAGGCACACGAAACATGCTCAGATGCGACGCAAGGGACACGCTGAGCTCTGCGGCGGAAATCCGGGGACCATCTGCTGCTTCTGATCGCACCGGCCGATGATGGAGCTCTATGCCTTGAAACCGAAAGTTCGGCCCGCTTGCCCGCGCAACGCGCCGACGGCGACAGGCATGTCCTGCATCGCAAGGGCCGGGCGCAATCCGCGCCCGGCCCAATCGATCTATAGTGCGGCGGCTTGCCGCCTGTTCAGTTCTGCGCTAGCTCCAGCAGGTCGGTGATGCGGCGGACGGCGACGCGGCGGTTGTCGCGTTCGGGGCCGTCGCTCGGCACCAGCAGGAACTGTTCGCCATAGCCCTGCACGACCATGTTCTCGGGCGGGACCTGGAAATATTCCGTCAGCGCCAGGGCCACCGATTCCGCGCGGCGATCCGACAGCGCCAGGTTCGCGGCATCCGAACCCACGGCGTCGGTATAGCCCTCGATCATGTAGACCTCGCGCGGATCCTGGTCGATGCTGTCGCGGATTACCTTGCCCAGCGTCGCAAGTTGTTGCGCCTGGTCGGGCGTGATCGCGGCCGAGCCGGTGTCGAAGGTGATCTCCGGCACGTTCACCGGGGCCACCAGCGCGCGCACCTCGGGAATGTCGCGGATCTGGCCCAGGCTGAAACGCCGGTCCACCGCGGCCTCGCGGCGCAGGGCCTCGCGCAGCGCCGTCTCATCCAGCGGGCGGCGGCTGATCTCGACCGGCGGCGGGGCCGGCAGGGTCGAGATCCGCACCGGCTCGGCCGCGGTGTCGTCGATCAGCCGCGTCTCGCTGCCATCGGCGCGCACCAGCGTGCGGCGCAGGATGTTCATGTCGGCATCGCGGATGGTGACCACCCGACTGCCGTCCTCGCGCAGCACCGTGGTGCGGGTCGAGCCGTCGTCGAACCGTTCGGTGCGCACGTCCGAGCCGGGCTGGTAGAGCAGGGCGTTGTCGTCCCGGATCACCTGCTGGCTGCCGTCGGGTAGGGTGACCACCACCCGGTCGCCGGTGTTCAAAGCCACCTGGCGGTCGTTCGACAGCATCTTGCCGACGGCCATGCCCGCGGCCCCGGCCAGCAGCATCTTGCCGATATCCTTCAGGGTGTCATCGTCCTTGTCCCGCTTGGTCTCGCGCTGCGGCTCGCCTTGCAGGCCCTTGATGATCGAGGTCTCGAAATCCTGGTCCGAGCGGCGGGCGTTGTCGCGGGTGATGCGCACCTCGTCGAGTTCGCCCTGCTCCTGCTGCTGGCCGGCAGCGGCGAGCGCCGTTGCTGCCGCAGGCGGCAGGCTCTCGGCCGCGCGGCGGGCGACGTCATTGGGCCGCACCCGCGCCTCGGGGGCCTCGATCTCGCCGGGCTGGGCTTCGCCGGGACGGCCTTTCTGGTTGTCCTGGGCCTGACGGTCCTGCTGCTGCTCCTGCTGCAGGCGCCGGCCGAGTTCGGCCGCATCCGGAGCCTCGGGTTGGTCTCCGGCCGCGCGCGGGGCGGGTTGAGGCGGCTTGCCAGGCGCGCGCTGGCCGGGCTGCTGCTCATCGGCTTGCTGCTGGCCGCGCTGGTTTTGTTTGCGCTGTTGCTGGTCCTCTTGACGCCGGTCGGCGCCAGCCGCGTCGCGCGCTCCCTTTTCCTGCTCTTTCCGCGGCAGCGCCGAGTCCGCTTCGCCCGGCTGCATCTGGCCAGGTTTGGGGTGCGCCTCGCCGCCGTTCCGGGCTTCGAGTGCCTTTTTCAGCTGGTCCGCGTCGGGAGTGTCGCCCTTTTCGGCGGCGGGCTGGGGCGCCTGCGCCGCTGGCTTCTCCCGCCGGGGCCGCTCTTGCTGCGGTCGCTCACCGGGAGCGGGATCCGAGGTTGTCACCGCCTTGGCGCTGTCGGGCTTCGGCGCGGGCTGTTTCCGGGCCTCTTCCTGCATCTGCTCGGCCCGGCGCGCCGCGTTTTCTGCGTCGGCGGGCTTGGTGCGGGGTGTCTCGGCTTCGACGACCGGCGGCTTCTCGCGCGGCTCGTCGGCCTGGGTCACCGGCGGCTTGCGGCGGGGCGCGTCGGCCTCGGCATCGCCTTGCGACTTCTGCATGCGTTCGCGCAGTTTTTCCGGCTGGCGCTGCGGCGCGGCCTCGCGCTGCTCGGGCTGCTGCTGCGCCTCGCCCTGCGGTTCGGCTTGCCGGCGCGGCTTTCGCTGCTGTCCGGCCTCGGCCTCGGCCGGAGCTTCCTGCCGGGCCTGCGGTTTTTCCGCCTGCCGGCGCTGAGGTTCCGGTTGCTCGGCCTGCTGCTCCTGCTGCTGCTCGGCCTTGCGTTTCTTGGCCTTCTCGGCCCGGGTCTCCTCGGGTTTTTTCTGATTGGGCAGGATGACCTGTTGGTCGCCGGTCTGCTCTTGTTGGGCCTGCGCCACCGCAAGCTGCGGGGCGATCATCGACAGGCAAGCCACCATTGCGGTGGTGGTCTTGTAGATGCGACGCATGACGGTCCTCTTTCCGATGGTCATGGAATGCCAGAAAACCCGAGGCCGCATGGCAAGGTTCCCCAACAACCGCGTGAGGGCACCGTTATCCGCATCCGACGGCGGATTGCCGCCTGCGCGAAGTTTCTGAAGGTCGTGCGGCCTGTCAGCTGCCGGTCAGGGCCAGCCTGCCGCCGGTGATGCGCTGGACCCGGCCCGACAGCTCCAGCGCCAGCAGCGCCGGGGCGATGACCGCGGCGGGCAGGCCCAGGTCGCGGATCAGCAGGTTTTCCTCGGTCGGGCTTGGTCCCAGCCGGTCCAGGATCCGAGCCTCCAGATTGACCGGTCCGCCCTGCGCGGGCAGGGTATGCGTCTCGGGCCGGTGACGCAGGCCGTGGCCCAAATCGGCCAGGCGGCGGGCGACGGCGGCGGGTTGCCAGACGCGGGCGATACTGACAGGGGCAGGGGCGGCAGCCGGCGCGGCCATGGGCAGCGGCTCGGCGGCTTCGCGGCTTTCCGGGGCGCCGTTCGATTGCAGGGCGGTCAGCACGTCGACCGAATTGCGCACCAGCGTCGCGCCGTCGCGGATCAGGGCGTTGCAGCCGCTGGCCCGCGCATCCATCGGATGTCCGGGCACGGCCATGACCTCGCGCCCCTGGTCCAGCGCGCAGCGCGCGGTGATCAGGCTGCCCGAGCGATGGGCCGCCTCGACCACCACCACGGCGCGCGACAGGCCCGAGATGATGCGGTTGCGGGCCGGGAAATGCCGTGCCACAGGCTCGACCCCCGGCGGCTGTTCGGTCATCAGCAGCCCGGTGTCGCAGATCGATTCCGCCAGGGCGGCATTCTCGGCCGGATAGATCATGTCGATGCCGCCGGCCATCACCGCGACGGTGCCGGCCTGCAGCGCGGCTTCATGCGCCACGGTGTCGATGCCCCGCGCCAGCCCGGCGATCACCGCCGCGCCGGATTGCGCCAGCCCGGCCGCCATGCCCCGCGCCATGCGCAGCCCCAGCGACGAGGCGTTGCGCGCCCCGATCACCGCCACCGGCAGCCGGTCCAGCACCGCAAGGTCGCCGCGCAGCCACAGCGCCGCCGGCGCCTCGGCCACGTTGCGCAGCAGGGCGGGATAGTCGGGATCGTCCCAGGTCAGCAGCCGGGCGCCGGCGCGGCGGCCGGCCTCGATCTCGGCATGGACTACGGCAGGCGGGCAGGGGGCGTAATCCTCGATCCCCGCGGCGCGGGCGATTTCGGGCAGGGCGGCCAGTGCCGCCTCGGCGCTGCCATGTTCGGCCAGCAGCCGGTGAAAGGTCGCCGGCCCGACCTTGCGAGAGCGGATGAGGCGCAGTGTGGCGATCCCGTCCCCCTTCGGGGTGAGTGTGGTGTGGTGGGGTTCAAAAGGAAGCGGTCTTGCCATCGTCATTCGCCTTGCCTCATCCGCAAGACGAGTCATCGCATGGCAATGGTTAAGAATGCGTTAGCCGCCCAAAGATTCTTGCAAAAGACTGTTATCGCAATGAATTAAGCGGCCGATCCGCCGATGGTCAGCCCGCCGATGCGCAGCGTGGGCAGGCCGACGCCGACCGGCACCCATTGCCCCTGCTTGCCGCAATTGCCGATTCCCGGATCCAGCGACAGGTCATTCCCGATGGCGCGGATCTGTTGCAGCGCCGTCGCGCCGTCGCCGATCAGCGTCGCGCCCCGGATCGGATCGCCGACCTGGCCGTTCCTGACCCGATAGGCCTCGGTGCAGGAGAAGACGAACTTGCCGTTGGTGATGTCCACCTGGCCGCCGCCGAAGCCGACCGCATAGATGCCGTCCTCGAGTCCCGACAGGATCGAGGCCGGGTCTTCGGAACCCGCCAGCATGAAGGTATTGGTCATCCGCGGCATCGGCGCATGGGCATAGCTCTGCCGGCGGCCGTTGCCGGTCGGCTCGACCCCCATCAGCCGGGCATTCTGACGGTCCTGCATATAGCCGACCAGCACCCCATCCTCGATCAGCACGTTGCGGCCCGGCGCCGTGCCCTCGTCGTCGACCGAGATCGAACCGCGCCGGTCCGGGATGGTGCCGTCGTCCACCACGGTGACGCCCGGGGCCGCCACGCGCTGGCCGCGCAGCCCGGCGAAGGCGGAATGGCCCTTGCGGTTGAAATCGCCCTCCAGCCCGTGGCCCACCGCCTCGTGCAGCAGGATCCCCGGCCAGCCCGGTCCCAGCACCACGTCCATCACCCCGGCAGGGGCGGGGACCGAGCGCAGGTTGACCAGCGCGATGCGCAGCGCCTCGCGCACCTGGGCCTGCCAGTGCTCGGGCGCGATCAGCCCGTCCAGCGCCACCCGGCCGCCGCCGCCGGCATTGCCCGATTCACGGCGGCTGTTCGATTCCACGATCACCGAGACGTTGATGCGCGCCATCGGCCGGACGTCGGTCGCAAGCCCGCCTTCGGGGCGCAGGATCGCCACCTCTTGCACCGAGGTCGCGATACTGGCCGAAACCTGGACCACGCGCGGGTCCAGGTCGCGCGCATAGGCATCGATCTCGCGCAGCAGGGCCACGCGGGCGGCGAAGGGCACGGTTTCGGCAGGATCGATGGCGGCATACAGCGGCCGGGTCTCGGCCGCCGGGGGCAGGGCCAGCGTGCCGCCGCCGTCGCCCACGGCCAGGCGCACCGTCTCGGCGGCCTTCCTGAGCGAGGTTTCGTCGATCTCGGTCGAATGGGCATAGCCGGTCACGTCGCCGCGCACCGCGCGCAGGCCGAAACCCTGTTCGGCGTCGTAGCTTGCCGTGCGCAGCCGGCCGTCGTCGAAGACCAGCGCCTCGGATCGCGAGCGTTCCAGATACAGCTCGCCGTCATCCGCCCCCGCAAGCGCCGATCGCAGGACCTGCAACGCGCGGTCGCGGTCGAGATGCGATTCAAAGGGCGAAAACGATGCGTCCGTCATGTAAGCGCTCCTGGCCTGGAAGCCCCGACTAGGGGTTTTTTGGTCGCAAGTCGATAGCTTTGGCTTGCCCGCAGGGGCAAGATATGGTTCTGGTTCAAGACCGAATGCCGGCAGCACGAGGAGTCGCGGCCTGCCGGTGGCATGATAGGCAACGGGATGGGAAGATGGCAATTGCGACGATGCGCCGCGGAGTTGCGGCGGTAACTGGGCTTGGGCTTGCGATGGCGGCGGCCGCTCCGGCGATGGCGCAGGACGTGCTGGGCGATCTGCCCGTGATCGGCAAGCCGGTGAACGGCGCGATGGGCTTTCAGCCGGCGTCCAGCCCGCTGGCGCATGACCAGCAATGGCTGGACCATTTCGTGCTCTACATCATCGCGGCCGTGACGATCTTCGTCTGCCTGCTGCTGCTGATCTGCATCGTTCGCTACAACCGGCGCGTGAACCCCGTTCCGGCGCGCTTTACCCACAACACCCCGGTCGAGGTGGTCTGGACCCTGGTCCCGGTGCTGATCCTGGTGTCGATCGGCGCCTTCTCGCTGCCGATCCTGTTCCGCAGCCAGGAAATGCCCAACGACCCGGACCTGGTGATCAAGGCCATCGGCCACCAGTGGTACTGGTCCTATGAATATCCCAACGACGCCATCGCCTTCGATGCGCTGATGCTGGAAAAGGACGCCCTGGCCGACGCCGGCTATACCGATGACGAATACCTGCTGGCCGCCGACAACCCGGTGGTGGTGCCGGTGGGCAAGAAGGTGCTGGTGCAGGTCACCGCGACCGACGTGATCCACAGCTGGACCGTGCCTGCCTTCGCCGTGAAACAGGATGCCGTTCCGGGCCGCATCGCGCAGCTGTGGTTCGAAGTGGACAAGGAAGGCGTCTATTTCGGCCAGTGTTCGGAACTCTGCGGCATCAACCACGCCTATATGCCCATCGTGATCAAGGCCGTCAGCCAAGAGAAATACGACGCCTGGCTGGCCGGCGCGAAGGAAGAATTCGCCGCCGACGCCTCGGACTACCTGCCTGCCGCGCCGGTCAAGCTGGCTTCGGCGGAGTAAGGTCGGGCCGTGGCCGATATCAACGCATATGAGGGGCCTGTCGAGGCGGGCTTCGGCGATTACGTCGCGCTTCTGAAGCCGCGGGTGATGTCGCTGGTGGTGTTCACCGCCTTCGTCGGGCTGTGGATCGCGCCGCAGCCGGTGAACCCCTTCGTCGGTTTTTGCGCGGTGCTGTTCATCGCCCTGGGCGGCGGCGCTTCCGGCGCGCTGAACATGTGGTACGACGCCGACATCGACGCGGTGATGAAGCGCACCTCGGGCCGTCCGGTGCCCGCGGGCCGCGTCGCCCCGGGCGAGGCGCTGGGCCTGGGCATCGCGCTTTCGGGCCTGTCGGTGATGATGCTGGGGCTGGCGGCGAACTGGTTCGCGGCGGGCTTCCTGGCCTTCACTATCTTCTTCTATGCCGTGGTCTACACGATCTGGCTGAAGCGCTCGACGCCGCAGAACATCGTCATCGGCGGTGCGGCCGGGGCCTTTCCGCCGATGATCGGCTGGGCCTGCGCCACCGGCGGCATCGGCATCGAGTCGCTCTTGATGTTCGCGCTGATCTTCTTCTGGACGCCGCCGCATTTCTGGGCGCTGGCGCTGTTCATGAAGGACGACTATTCCAAGGCCGGCGTTCCGATGCTGACCGTCACCCACGGCCGCAAGGTCACCCGCCGGCACATCTTCCTCTATACGCTGGTGCTGGCGCCCTTCGCGATCTGGCTGGGCTTCACCTCGGTCGGCGGGCCGATCTATCTGGGCGTCTCCGCGGTTCTGAACCTGCTCTTCATCGCCGGCGGCTGGCGCATCCTGCACCGGACCGAGGAACAGGCCCAGGCCGATGCCTATCGGGTCGAGAAACGCTATTTCCGCCTGTCGCTCTATTACCTGTTCCTGCATTTCCTGGCGCTGCTGGTGCAGCATTCGGTCGGAGGATGGTGATGGCGCTGCATGTCGAGCATGAACTGCACAGGCGCCGCCGCGGCCGCAACATCGGCCTGGGCCTGGTGCTGGCGGGCTTCGTCGCCTTGGTCTTCGGCCTGTCGGTGGTCAAGATCACCCAGGGCGACATGATGCAGGGTTACGACCACCGGCCGCGCGCCTCGATGCTGCCCAAGGACCCGAATCCGCCGACGCGCACCGCACCCGTCGCCGCGCCCGGCACGCCGGCCGCGCAGCAGGAGGCAGAGCAATGACCGCCAAGCCGCGTTCCAACGCCCGCACCGTGGGCCTGCTGGTCGGCGTCGTCGTGCTGATGGGCGCGCTCAGCTGGGCGGCGGTGCCGTTCTATTCGTGGTTCTGCAAGGTCACCGGCTTCGGCGGGACGACCAATGTCGCCGAGTCCGCCTCGGACCGGGTGCTGGACGAAAAGATCCGCGTGCGCTTCGATTCCAACGTCGATCCCGGCATGGGCTGGACCTTCCGCCCCCTGCAGCGGGAAATGGACCTGCGCATCGGCGAGAACGCCATCGCCTTCTACGAGGCGGTCAACAACACCGACCAGCCGATCACCGGCACGGCCAGCTACAACGTCGCCCCCGATGCCGCCGGCTATTTCTTCAACAAGATCGAGTGTTTCTGCTTTACCGAGCAGACCCTTCAACCCGGAGAGCGGGTCGAGATGCCGGTCAGCTTCTATGTCGACGCCGATCTGGTGACCGACCGCGACGCCGGCCGCATCCGCGACATCACCCTGTCCTATACCTTCCACCGCTCCGAACCCAGCGCGCCCAGGCAGGCGGCGCTGGAACCCGGAAACGAACCGACCGTAAACTGAGCAACAAGAACCAGCAGCAACAGCCGGGAACGCAGCCATGGCCCATGTAAAGAACCACGATTATCAGATCCTGCCGCCATCCATCTGGCCGCTTTTCGGTGCCATCGGTGCCTTCGTCATGCTGTCCGGCGCGGTGATGTGGATGAAGGGCGGCGGGCCGTGGATGTTCCTGATCGGCCTGGTGGGCGTGCTCTACGTCATGTTCGGCTGGTGGTCGGACGTGGTGAAGGAAGGCGAGACCGGCGAACATACCCCGGTGGTGCGCATCGGGCTGCAATACGGCTTCATCCTGTTCATCATGTCCGAGGTGATGTTCTTTGTCGCCTGGTTCTGGGCCTTCATCAAGAACGCGCTCTACCCGATGGGACCGGACAGCCCGATCAAGGACGGCGTCTGGCCGCCCGAGGGCATCACCACCTTCGATCCCTGGCACCTGCCGCTGATCAACACGCTGATCCTGCTGTTGTCGGGCGTCGCCGTGACCTGGGCCCACCACGCCTTCGTGCACGAGGGCGACCGCAAGACCACCATCAACGGCCTGATCGTGGCGGTGATCCTGGGGCTGTGCTTCACCGCGCTGCAGGCCTATGAATACAGCCACGCCGCCTTCGGCATGGCCGACACGGTCTATGCCGGCGCCTTCTACATGGCGACGGGCTTTCACGGCTTCCACGTCATCATCGGCACCATCTTCCTGTTCATCTGCCTGATCCGCATGCTGAAAGGCCAGATGACGCAGCAGCAGCACGTCGGCTTCGAGGCCGCCGCCTGGTACTGGCACTTCGTCGACGTGGTCTGGCTGTTCCTATTCGTCGTGGTCTATATCTGGGGCCGCTGACCCAGACCCGAAATTCCGGCGGCGCGGGGCCTGGTCCCGCGCCGTTCGCTTTGGAGAATCCCGGATGCGCCGCTATCTCTTTCCGCTGATCGTCGGGGTGCTGGGCTGCGCCATCCTGATCTCGCTGGGCCTGTGGCAGTTGCGGCGGCTGGAGTGGAAAGAGGACATGATCGCCCGCATCCAGAACGGGATCGAGGCCGCCCCCGTGCCCTTGCCGCCCGCCGTGGACCCGACGATGAAATACCTGCCGGTGACGGTGTCCGGCACCACCACCGGGGACGAGATCGACGTGCTGTCCGGCACCCGCGAATCCGGCG
Organism: Paracoccus aminovorans; assembly: GCF_900005615.1. Taxonomy (NCBI): domain Bacteria; kingdom Pseudomonadati; phylum Pseudomonadota; class Alphaproteobacteria; order Rhodobacterales; family Paracoccaceae; genus Paracoccus; species Paracoccus aminovorans. Next base: position 1,266,187 of record NZ_LN832559.1, read on the forward strand.
GCGGCTATCAGGTGGTCTCGGGCTTCGTGACCGACGACGGACGCAGGATCCTGCTGGATCGCGGCTTCGTCGACCAGGACCACAAGCGCGACCCGCGCCCGTCCGTCCGGCTGGAGGTGGCGGGCAACCTGCACTGGCCGCAGGAAAAGGGCAGCGCCACGCCCGCGCCGAACCTGTCCGAGAACATCTGGTTCGCCCGCGACGTGCCGGCCATGGCCGAAACGCTGGGGACCCAGCCGATCCTCGTGGTCGCCGCCGAGGTGCGCGGCGATGCGCAGGGCGTCGCGCCGATCCCGCTCGCGGTCGAGGGCATCCCGAACAACCACCTGGGCTATGCCGTGCAATGGTTCATGTTCGCGGCGGTCTGGGCAGGGATGACAGTCGCCCTGATCTGGCGTATCAGGCAGCGGAAATTCTAGGGGGACGCGATGCGTTACGTTTCGACCCGGGGACGGGCTCCGGTCTTGGACTTCCAACAGGCGATGATGACCGGGCTCGCGCGCGACGGCGGGCTGTATCTGCCCGAGGCCATCCCGATGTTCTCGGGTGACGAGATCGCCGCGCTCGAGGGCCTGCCCTATGAGGAGGTCGCGCTGCGCGTCGTCGCCCCCTTCGTCGGCGACAGCTTCACCACCGAGGAACTGAAGGGCGCCATCGCCCGCGCCTATGCCGGTTTCGACCATGTCGCCCGCGCGCCACTCGTCCAGCTTGCCCCCGGCCATCACCTGCTGGAGCTGTTCCATGGGCCGACGCTGGCCTTCAAGGACTTCGCCATGCAGCTGATCGGCCAGTTGTTCCAGCTGGCGCTGCGGCGCTCCGGCCAGCGGGTGACGATCCTGGGCGCGACCTCGGGCGATACCGGTTCGGCCGCGATCGAGGCGTTCCGGGGTCTCGACAACGTGGACGTGTTCATCATGTATCCGCATGGCCGCGTCAGCGAGGTGCAGCGCCGGCAGATGTCCACCCCCGCCGATGCCAATGTCCATGCGCTGGCGGTGGACGGCACTTTCGACGACTGCCAGGCGCGGCTGAAGGACCTGTTCAACGACCACGCTTTCCGCGATGCGGTCGGGCTGGCCGGCGTGAACTCGATCAACTGGGCGCGGGTGCTGGCGCAGATCGTCTATTACTTCACCGCCGCCGTTTCCCTGGGCGCACCGGGCCGCGAGGTGGATTTCACCGTCCCGACCGGCAATTTCGGCGACATCTTCGCCGGCTCCATCGCCCGGGCCATGGGCCTGCCCACCGGCCGGCTGGTGGTGGCGACCAACCAGAACGACATCCTGCACCGGGCGCTGACCACGGGCGAATATCGCGTGGGCGAGGCGCAGCCCTCGATCAGCCCGTCGATGGACATTCAGGTCAGCTCGAACTTCGAGCGCGCGCTGTGGCTGGCCTATGGCCGCGACGGCGCCGCCGTGGCGCAGCTGATGGACGAGCTGAAATCCGGCGGCTTCACCATCAGCCAGGGCGCCTTGCAGCACCTGCGCGAGACCTATGTCTCGGGCCGTGCCTCCGAGGCCGAGACCACGGCGATGATCGCCACCATCCGCGCGGAAACCGGCGAGGTGATCTGCCCGCATACCGCCGTCGCCGTAAAGGTCGCGCGCGAACACCTGCGCCCCGGTGTGCCGATGATCTCGCTTTCGACGGCGCATCCGGCGAAATTCCCCGACGCCGTGCAGGACGCCATCGGCATCCGCCCCGGCCTGCCGCCGCATATGGCGGATCTTTTCGAGCGCGAGGAGCGCATCACCCGGATCGGCAACGACCCCGAGGCGCTCAAGTCGCTGATCCTTGAACGGAGGTCTGCTTGACCCAGCCGAACATCAGCGCGCTGCCGAACGGGCTGCGCGTCGTCACCCGGGCCATGCCCGGCCTGCATTCCGCCGCCATCGGCATCTGGGTCAACGCGGGTTGCCGCGACGAACGCGCCGAGCAGAACGGCATCGCGCATTTCCTGGAACACATGGCTTTCAAGGGCACGGCCACGCGCTCGGCCCTGGAAATCGTCGAGACCATCGAAAATGTCGGCGGCTATATCAACGCCTATACCTCGCGCGACGTGACCAGCTATTACGTCCGGGTGCTGGCGGGCGACGTGGCGCTGGCGCTGGACGTGATCGCCGACATCGTGCTGAACCCGGTGTTCGAGCCGCGCGAGATCGAGGTCGAGCGCGGCGTGATCCTGCAAGAGATCGGCCAGTCGCTGGATACGCCCGACGACGTGATCTTCGACTGGCTGCAAGAGGCCGCCTATCCCGACCAGCCCATGGGCCGCACCATCCTGGGCCCGGCCGAGCGCGTCAGCCATTTCACCCGCGACGACCTGTCGCGCTTCATCGGCGAGCATTACGGCCCCGAGCGCATGATCGTCGCCGCCGCCGGCGCGGTGGACCATGACCGCATCCTGCGCCAGGTCGAGGCGATCTTCGGCGGGCTGGCGGCGCGTCCCGTCACCACTCGCGAGCCCGCCCGCTGGCAGGGCGCCGAGGCGCGGCGCGTGAAGAAGCTGGAACAGGCCCATTTCGCCCTGGCCTTCGAGGGGCCGGGCTACCAGGATCCCGATTTCTATGCGGCGCAGATCTGGACCGCGGCGCTTGGCGGCGGCATGTCCTCGCGCCTGTTCCAGAAGATCCGCGAGGAAAAGGGGCTCTGCTATTCGATCTTCGCGCAGTCGGGCTTTCACGACGATACCGGCATGGTGACGATCTATGCCGGCACCTCGGGCGATCAGGTCGCCGACCTGGCCATGCTGACCGTGGACGAGCTGAAACGCTCGGCCGAGGACATGACCGAGGTCGAGGTGGCCCGCGCGCGGGCCCAGCTCAAGGCCGGGCTACTGATGGGGCTGGAAAGCCCGACCGGCCAGGCCGAGCGCATGGCGCGGTCGCTGGCGATCTGGGGCCGGGTGCCCGACCCGGCCGAGGTGGCCGAGCGCATCGATGCCGTGACCGCGGCGCAGGTCCGCGACCATGCCCAGCGGCTGATCGGTCACGCCCGCCCGGCGCTGGCGCTTTACGGCCCGGTCAGGGCCGCCCCCACGCGCGAGGAACTGGCCGAAAGGATCGCCGCCTGATGTTCGGCCGCCGCCGTCCGATTCGCCTTGAAACCGAGCGGATGGTGCTGCGCCTGCCGGAGCATCAGGATTTCATGCCCTGGGTGGCGCTGCGGGTCGAAAGCCGCGCCTTCCTGACCCCGTGGGAGCCGGTCTGGGCCACCGACCACCTGTCCAAGCGCAGTTTCACCAACCGGGTCTATTGGGCGCAGCGCGCCAGCCGCAACGGCACCGCGCTGGCGCTGTTCCTGATCCGCCGCGACGGCCTGCTGCTGGGGGCGATCACGCTGGACAACATCCGGCGCGGCCCGGCGCAATCGGCGACCATCGGCTACTGGATCGGCCAGCCCCACGTCCGGCAGGGCTATATGCGCGAGGCCATCGGCCGGCTGGTGCAGCACGCCTTCGGCGAGATGGACCTCAGCCGGATCGAGGCCGCCTGCCTGCCCGAGAACACGCCCTCGCGCGGGGTGCTGGAACGCTCGGGCTTCAAATACGAGGGCGTGGCGCAAAGCTATCTGCAGATCAACGGCCGCTGGCGCAACCATGTGCTTTACGCGAACCTGCGCCACGACCGCCGCGGCAAGACCGAGGTGCGGTGATGCTGAATCCGGCCGATGACGCCCTGGCCGCGCGCCTGCCCGCGGGCGTGCTGCGCGAGGTGGCGCCGGCCTATCTGGAGGAGCCGCGCGGCCGCTGGCACGGCCGGGCCGGGCTGATCGCCGCGCCGCGCACCACCGCCGAGGTCGCCGCCGTGGTCCGCGCCTGCGCCGAGGCCCGCGTCGGCATCGTGCCGCGCGGCGGCGGCACCGGCCTGGTCTCGGGCCAGGTCATGCCCGAAGGGCCGGCGCCGCTGATCCTGTCGCTGGAACGCATGATCGCGCTGCGCGGCATCTGGCCCGAGGAGAACGTGCTGGTGGCCGAGGCCGGCATGACGTTGCAAGCCGTGCGCGACGCAGCCGAGGCGGTGGGGCGGCTGTTTCCGCTGTCGCTGGCCAGCCAGGGCACGGCGGCCATCGGCGGCTGCCTGTCGACCAATGCCGGCGGCGTCACCGCGCTGCGCTACGGCACCGCCCGCGCGCTGTGCCTGGGGATCGAGGCGGTGTTGCCCGACGGCTCGGTCGTCCACGACCTGAAGCGGCTGCGCAAGGACAATACCGGCTACGACATCCGCGACCTGCTGATCGGGGCCGAGGGCAGCCTGGGCATCATCACCGCCGCCAGCCTGAAGCTGGTGGTGCCGCCGCCGGGGATCGGCACCGCCATGCTGCAGGTGCCTTCGCCCGAGGCGGCGCTGACGCTGCTGTCGCTGGCCGAAGGGCGCATGGCCGGCGGCGTCACCGCCTTCGAGCTGATCGGCGGCCAGGGGCTGGCCTTCCTCGCCGAGGTGCTGCCCGAGATCCGCCAGCCCTTGCCCGGCGCCGCATGGTCGGTGCTGATCGAGGTCGGCCTGCCCGCCGGCCTGCCCCCCGAGGGCGCGCTTGAGGCGCTGCTCGAGGACGCGATGGAACGCGGGCTGGTTCTGGACGGGGCGATCGCCCAGTCCGGCCAGCAGGCGGCCGCGTTCTGGCATCTGCGCGAACATATCCCCGAGGCGAACCGCCGCATCGGCGCCGTCGCCAGCCACGACATCAGCCTGCCGCTGTCGGAAGTGGCGGGGTTCATCCGCGATGCCGGTGCGGCGCTGGCGGGCGAGGGGCTGCGGATCAACTGCTTCGGTCATCTGGGCGACGGCAACCTGCATTACAACCTGTTCCCGGCGCCCGGCCGCAGTCGCGCCGATTACGACGACCGGCGCCGGGCGCTGTCGCATCTTGTGCATCAGATGGTGGTGGATCGCGGCGGCTCGTTCTCGGCCGAGCACGGCGTCGGCCGGCTGAAGGTGGGCGACCTGGAACGCTGGGCCGACCCGGCGCGGCTGGCCGTCATGCGGGCGATCAAGGCCACGCTCGACCCGCTGGGGATCATGAACCCGGGGGCGGTGCTTTCAACAGCGGGCTGAGCCGCGCCCGCAGATGGTCGAGATAGGCCGATAGCCGCGGCGGGACGAAGGGCTGCGGCAGCGAGACCGCCTGGATGTCCAGCTGCGGCCGGGCGAAATCCGGCAGCAGACGCTGCAGCCGGCCCTCGGCCACGTCGCGCGCCACCACGAAGCTGGGGATCAGCGCCACGCCCTCGCCCTCCAGCACCAGCTGCCGCACCGCCTGGGCGCTGTTGACGGTGATCCGGCCGGGCAGCGGCACGCTGACCGCCTTGCCCTCGATCAGGAAGCTGGCCCGTCCCGGGGTCTGGGCATTGCTGTCGCGGATGCACAGATGGTCGCGCAGCGCCTCGGGATGCGCGGGGCGGGGGTGGCTGGCCAGATAGGCCGGGCTGGCGACGGCCCAGGCCTCGGTCTGGCCGATGCGGCGGGCGATCAGGCTGGAATCCGGCAATTGCCCGATCCGCAGCGCCAAGTCGAACCCCTCGGCCGCCAGATCGACATAGCGGTCGGTCAGGTGCAGGTCGAGCGAGAGCGCCGGGTGGCGGCGGGTGAAGTCGCGGGTCAGCACCGCGACGAACATCTCGCCGAAGGTCACCGGCGCGGTCACCCGCAGCCGGCCGGTCAGGGCGCCCTCCTCGGCGCTGGCCTGGCCGTCGAGCTCTTCGACCGCCGCCAGCACCCGGCGCGCCGCGGCCAGGTAACGCTCGCCCGAGGGCGTCAGCGACAGCGCCCGGGTGGTGCGGTTCAGCAGCGTGACGCCCTGCTGCCCTTCCAGTGCCGCGACATATTTGCTGACCAGCTTGTTCGAAATCCTCAGCCGATCGCCCGCCCGCGTGAACGAGCCGGCATCGACCACGGCGACAAAGGCGCGAATGCCGTCGATCCTGTCCATGGTATTCCTCATTCCGGGGACAATGTTTCCATGAATATGCCCATTTTTGCGACAATCGCCAAGCACTACCTTTGGCGGCAGTGAACAGGATCCAAGGAAACATCCCATGACCTCTGCTGAGCATCGCGGCGCGGCCGCAAACGGGCGCAATACCGACCTGGCTGCCCTCCTCTTGCGCGCCGTGACCGGCGCCTGGTTTCTGACCCACGGGCTGACCAAGCTGCTGGTCTTCACGCCCGCCGGCACGGCGGGCTATTTCCGCTCCATCGGTCTGCCCGGCGCGCTTGGTCCTTTGACCATGGTGCTGGAGATCGCGGGCGGGCTGGCGCTGATCGCGGGGCTTTTCACCCGCCAGGTGGCGCTGGTTCTGGCCGCGGTGCTGCTGGGTGCGGCCTGGTTCGGCCATGGCGGCAACGGCTTTGCTTTCGGCAATCCCGGCGGCGGCTGGGAATATCCGGTGCTTTGGGCCGTCGTCATGCTGGCGCTGTCGGCGCTGGGTGATGGGGCCTGGTCGCTGGGCCGTCGTCGCTGACGGTCTTGCGGCGCGGCGCGCTTGCCGCTTGCGTGGGCAAAGGCGCGTCTCGCGAAACCTGCGGGGTGCGTTTCTGCGTGGCCGCAGCGGGGGCTCCGCCCCCCGCCTTTCAGGCCCCTCGACGGGGCTTGAAAGGCGTCCCCCGGAGTATTTGGAGAACGAAGAGGATCACCAGGCCGGGATGACGGCGCCCTGGTATTTTTCCTCGATGAACGTCTTCACCGCCGGGTCGTGATAGGCCTCGACCAGCTCCTTGGCCCAGGGGGCGTTCTCATCGGCCTTGCGCACCACGATGATGTTGGCATAGGGGCTGTCGGCCTTTTCCATGGCGATGGCGTCCTTGCTGGGATCGAGGCCCGCATCCAGCGCGTAATTGGTGTTGATGACGGCGATATCGGCATCGGCGAGCGCGCGGGGCAGTTGCGCGGCTTCGAGTTCCAGAAACTTCAGCTTTTTCGGATTGCCGGTCACGTCGAGCGGCGAGGGGGTCAGGCCGGTGTTTTCGGCCAGCGTGATCACGCCCTTTTCCTGCAGGATCAGCAGCGCGCGGCCGCCGTTGGTGGGGTCGTTCGGAATCGCGACCTTGGCGCCTTCGGGCAGATCGTCCAGCGATTTCAGCTTCTGCGAATAGACCCCCATCGGCGTGGTGATGGTCTTGGCGATACTGACCAGGTCGAAGCCGCGGTCCTTGATCTGGTTGTCCAGATAGGGCTGGTGCTGGAAGCTGTTGGCGTTCAGGTCGCCGTCGTTCAGCGCCTGGTTCGGCACCACGTAATCGGTGAATTCGACGATGTCGATGGTCAGGCCCTTGGCCTTTGCCACCTTGGCGACCTCTTCCATGATCTCGCCATGCTCGCCGGGCGAAACACCGACCTTGATCTCTTCGGCGGCTGCCATGCTGGCGGCCAGGGCAAGCGCCGAGGCGAGGGTGGCAAGGCTGAATATGCGCATGGGTCTGGTCCTTTCAGGGTTATCGGCCCCGGTTGCGGGGCGCGCGCTTGTCGAAACGGGCGGCGATCCATTCGCCGGCCGATTGCACCAGTTGCACCAGCACGATCAGGATCACCACCACGGCCAGCATCACCTCGGGCATGAAGCGCTGATAGCCGTAGCGGATGCCGAGATCGCCCAGGCCTTCGCCGCCCACCGCGCCGACCATGGCGGAATAGCCGATCAGGCTGACGACGGCGAGCGTCAGGCCCAGGATGATGCCGGGCATCGCCTCAGGGATCAGCACCTTGCGGACGATCTGGCCCGGCGTGGCGCCCATGGCGCGGGCGGCCTCGATCAGGCCGGCATCGACCTCGCGAATCGCGGTCTCGATGAGGCGGGCGATGAAGGGGGCGGCTGCGATGGTCAGCGGCACGGTGGCCGCGGTGGTGCCGATCGAGGTGCCGGCGATCAGCCGCGTGAAGGGGATGATCGCCACCACCAGGATGATGAAGGGCGTCGAGCGCGCCGCATTCACCACGAGGCCGAGGACGGTGTTGAGCCAGGGCGCGGACAGCAGTTCGCCCCGGCGCGAGGTGGCCAGGAACACGCCCAGCGGCCCGCCGATCAGCGTGCCGAGCAGCGTCGACATGGCGACCATGTAGAGCGTTTGCAGCGTGGCTTCCCACAGGATCGGAATCAGGTTAGCCGACATAGCCCAGCACCTCGGTCAGAAGCCCGTGTTCCTCCAGGAAGGCCTGCGATTCGGCCAGCCGCGCGGCGGGCAGGCCGACGATCAGGCTGCCGAAGGGGCGGGCGCCGATTTCCTCGATGGCGCCGGCCAGGATGTTGACGCCGACGCCGCGTTCGGCGGTCAGCCGCGCCAGCATCGGGTCGGTGGCATGGGCGCCGATGAAGGTGATCTGCACCACCGCCTGCGCCTCCGTGCCCTGCGGCGCTTCCCGCATCTGACCGGCGACGAATTGCGGCACCGCGACGCCGGTCACCCCGGTCAGGAACGAGCGCGTGGTGGCATGGGCGGGTTTCGAGAACACGTCGTAGGTCTCGCCCGCCTCGACGATGCGGCCGGCCTCGATCACCGCGACATGGCTGCAGATATCGCGGACCACCGCCATCTCATGGGTGATGAGCAGGATGGTCAGGCCGAGGTCGCGGTTGATCGCCTGCAACAGCTCCAGCACCTGCCGGGTGGTGTCGGGGTCCAAGGCCGAGGTCGCCTCGTCCGACAAGAGCACGCGCGGGCCGGTGGCGAGCGCCCGGGCGATGCCGACGCGCTGCTTCTGCCCGCCCGAAAGCTCGGCCGGATAGCGGCCCGCCTGTGCGGTCAGGCCGACGCGCTCGATCAGTTCGGCGGTGCGCGGCGCGATCTTCGCGGGATCGGTCCCGGCGATTTCCAGCGGCAGGGCGATGTTTTCCGCCGCGGTGCGGCTGGCAAGCAGGTTGAAATGCTGGAAGATCATCCCGACCTGACGCCGGACCGCCCGCAGCGCGGGACCCGAGGCGGCGCCGACGTCGCGGCCGTTGACGATGACCTTGCCGGTGCTGGGCCGTTCCAGCCCGTTCACCATGCGCAGAAGGGTGGACTTGCCGGCGCCCGAGCGTCCGATGATGCCGGTGATCGCACCCTGCGGCACGTCCAGCCAGATGTCGTGCAGCGCCACGACGTCGCTGCCGCCCTTTTGCGGATAGCGGCGGGTCACGCCCTGGAATGAGATTGCCGGCTCTGCCATCTGCCCGTGCCTTGAATGTCAGCCGAGACCTATGCCCGGCGGGCCGGGCTTGGCAAGGGGCAGGGCGGTCGCAAAGGGGCAACGCCATTCCAAACCCGGCCCGGGTGGTGGAATGGCGTTCTTTTCGCGGGGATTACGCTGCGGAAAGCGCGGCGACGATGGGGCCGAAGTCGCTGGCCTTGAGGCTGGCGCCGCCGACCAGCGCGCCGTTCACATGCGGGATGGCGAAGATTTCCGCCGCGTTGCCCGGCTTGACCGAGCCGCCATAGAGCAGGGCGAAGTCGGCGCCGTCGGCGAAGCGCGCGGCCAGACGGTCGCGCATCAGGGCGTGGACCTCGGCGATCTGGTCGTTGGTGGGCGTGCGGCCGGTGCCGATGGCCCAGACCGGCTCATAGGCGATCACCGTGTTCGCCGCCGTGGCGCAGTCGGGCACCGAGCCGGCGAGCTGGGCCGAGATCACGTCCAGCGTCTGGCCCGCGTCGCGTTGCGCCTCGGTCTCGCCGACGCAGATCACCGCAACCAGGCCCGCCTCATGCGCGGCGGTGGCTTTGGCGGCGACCTGGGCGTCGGTCTCGGCATGGTCGGTGCGGCGCTCGGAATGGCCGAGGATGACATGGCTCGCGCCCACGTCCTTCAGCTGGCCGGCGGCGATGTCGCCGGTATGGGCGCCCGAGGGCTTCGCGTGGCAGTCCTGGCCGCCGGTGGCGATGCCCTTGGCGGCCACGGCCTGGATCAGAGTCGCGGGCGGGCAGATCAGCACGTCGCAGCCCGCTGGTTGCGCCAGGACCCTGTCGATCTCGGCCAGCGCGGCCAGGGTTCCGTTCATCTTCCAATTGCCGGCGGCGAGTTTGCGCGGGGCCATCAGCCTCTCCCTTGTTGTGCTGTCAGGGGATTAGGCCGGCTGCCGGGGCGGATCAAGGATGGGTGCGCTAACGCCCGGCACGCTAGAGCTTCGGCGCGGCGCCCGCGGCATTGCCCGCGATGGCGAAGCTGACCGATTCGCCGCAGCCGCAGGCGTCGGTCACGTTCGGGTTGCGGAACCTGAAGCCGGATTCGAGCATGCCGGTCTCGTAGTCGATCTCGGTCCCGAACAGATACATCTGCGCGGTGGGGGCGATCAGCACCCGCGCTGCGCCCTGTTCGACGACCTCGTCGCCGGGCGAGGCGGTCTCGGCCAGCTCCATGGTGTATTCCATGCCGGCGCAGCCGCCCTTCTTCAGGCCGATGCGCAGCCCGCTGGCGGATTTCGCGGCCATCAGCCGGGCGATCTGGCGCTCGGCCGCTTGGGTGATGGTGACGGGGCTCTTGCCGGGGATCGAGAACATGCGCGCCTTCCTTGTTCGCTGCCCCTCATTTAAGTGCGTGAAACCTGCCGCTCAAGGGCCTGGGCCGCTTGACTCTGGGGGGAACGCGGCTATAAGCGCCGCTTCATTGGTGTTGGTGGACCCCGCAAGGGGAACCCTGTCGGGCATTATGCCAAAGGACAACGCCCTTCGACAACGTGTAAAGAAGGAGATCAGCGATGACCAAACGCACCGCTGCCAAGTACAAGATCGACCGCCGCATGGGCGAGAACATCTGGGGCCGCGCCAAGTCGCCGGTGAACAAGCGCGAATACGGTCCCGGCCAGCACGGCCAGCGCCGCAAGCAGAAACTGTCGGACTTCGGCACCCAGCTGCGCGCCAAGCAGAAGCTGAAGGGCTATTACGGCGACCTGACCGAGAAGCAGTTCCGCCGCATCTATTCGGAAGCCGAGCGCGTCAAGGGCGACACCGGCGAGAACCTGGTCGGCCTGCTGGAGCGGCGCCTGGACGCCGTCGTCTATCGCGCCAAGTTCGTGCCGACCATCTTTGCCGCCCGCCAGTTCGTGAACCACGGCCATATCGAGGTGAACGGCAAGCGCGTGAACATCGCCTCCTACCGGGTGAAAGAGGGCGACGTGGTCTCGATCCGCGAGCGTTCGCGCCAGCTGGCCATCGTGCTGGAATCGGTGGGCCTGGCCGAGCGCGACGTGCCGGACTACCTGGAAGTCGACCACAACAAGATGACCGCGACCTTCGTGCGCACTCCGGCCCTGGGCGACGTGCCCTATGCCGTGCAGATGGAGCCGAACCTGGTCGTCGAATATTACGCCAAGAACTGATCCCTTCGGATCGCGCGGAGTTCAGGGCCGTCCCTTTCGGGGCGGCCTTTTCCTTTGCCCGCCCTTGCGCCAGAATGGCGGCATGGAACAGGACCGGCCAAGACTTCTGGCGGGCGGGAACCCGCAGATCGCCAAGGGCTATGGCGAGGCGGTGGTGCAGGCCTATCTGGCCGCCGTGCCGGGCTGGAAGCAGGACGCGTGCCGCCGGCTCGACGCGGCCGTCACCCGCGAGCTGCCAAGCGTGGTCAAGGCGGTGAAATGGAACTCGCCCTTCTACGGTATGGAGAAGGACCTGTGGTTTCTCAGCTTTCACTGCATGACCCGCTATATCAAGCTGGCCTTCTTTCGCGGCGCGTCGCTGCAACCGATGCCGCCGGTCGGGTCTAGGCAGCCCGAGGTGCGTTACCTGCATGTCTGGGAATCCGAGCCGCTGGATGAGGGCCGGTTCGCCGACTGGCTGCAGCAGGCCAGCCGGCTGCCCGGCGTCAGGATGTAGCCGCGCCGGGGGCCGGGCGATCACAATGCGCGGATCGCCGGGCGGGACGGATTGCAAGCCGCCGCCGCATCGCGGATTTTCGGGTCCGGATTTCCAGACGCGGAGGATGCGATGCGGGTTGTGGCGGTTCTGATGGCGGCGCTGTTGGCCGGGCCTGCGGCGGCGCAGGACAAGCCGGCGGCTGAAGAGAGGCTGTGGACCTGCGACACCTCGATCGCCGGCGAGAAGACCGAGATCAACTATGTCCGCGACGCCGAATTCCGCCAGAACGTCGGGCGGCTGGAAAAGAACCTGTCCGGCTGGGGCCGGATCAGCTGCCCCGGCTATGTCACGCTGCGCGAGATCCTGCGTCGCAACCAGATGGCCGACGACGGCAGCTATTGCCTGCTCTGGGACAAGCAGAACGACACCTATATCGGCGCCCGGAAGGGCGCGCGCAAAGGCAATGCGCTGTGCCGCAAGACCCTGTGCGAGCGGGTGAACGGCACGCGGCAGGCGGCCTTCCGCAATGCCAATGCGCTGGCGGTGGCCGGCTATGACGCGGTGACGCAGCGGCCGGGGGCGACGATCCTGGCGGCGACCTCGGGCTCGATGGTCGGCACGCTGGAAGCGGCGGGTGCGGCGGCGGTGGGCGTGGCCTCGTCGCCGGTCGCGGTGGGCTCGATGGTCATCGGCTCGGCTGCGGTGGGCGGCACCATGTGGTATTGCGCCGAGGAATAGGCTTGCACCCGGCTGCGAGGATCGTTTAGTTACGTTATAACGTAACTAACGAGGACAAGACATGCGAGGGACTTTGATGGGGGCCGCACTGCTGGCGGCGGCGCTGGGGCTGGGGCAGGCCGCGGCCGAGACGGCGCATGACCATGACCATGGGCACGACCATGCCCATGATCACGGCCACGCCCATGATCACGGCAAGAACTCCGTCTACAGCGGTTATTTCGAGGATGCGCAGGTCGCGGACCGGCCGCTTTCGGATTGGCAGGGCGACTGGCAATCGGTCTATCCCTATCTGCGCGACGGGACGCTGGACCCGGTCCTGGCCCACAAGGCCGAGACCGGCGACAAGAGCGCCGAGGAATACCGCGCCTATTACGAGACCGGCTATCGCAGCGACATCGACCGGATCGAGATCGACGGCGACCGCGTGACCTTTCACGGCAAGGAAACCGTCTCGGGCCGGTATCAGCCCGTCGGGCATGAAATCCTGACCTATGAGAAGGGCAACCGCGGCGTGCGCTTCATCTTCCGGAAGGTCGAGGGCGACGCGGGCGCCCCGGGCTTCATCCAGTTCAGCGACCACAAGATCGCGCCCGAGAAGTCCGACCACTTCCACATCTACCTGGGCGATGACCGCGCCGCGCTGCTCAAGGAGATGGAGCACTGGCCGACCTATTACCCGGCCGGGCTGGACAGTGCCGGGATCGTGGCCGAGATGCTGGCCCATTGACGCGAAAAGGCCCCGGAAAACCGGGGCCTTTTCCATTCCGGCGGGCGGGGATCAGGCTTTCGCCAGGTTGCGCAGCACGTAATGCAGCACGCCGCCGTTTTCCAGATATTCGATCTCGACCTCGGTATCGACGCGGGCCTTCAGCTGGATCACCTTCACGGTCCCGTCGGCGTAGCGGATGGTGGCGGGCACCAGCGACAGCGGCTTGAAGTCGCCTTCCAGCCCGTCGATCGAGATCACCTCGTCGCCGGTCAGCCCCAGCGTCTTGCGGTTGTCGCCGCCGGTGAACTCGAAGGGGATCACGCCCATGCCGACCAGGTTCGAGCGGTGGATGCGCTCGAAGCTTTCGGCGATGACCGCCTTGACGCCCAGAAGGTTGGTGCCCTTGGCGGCCCAGTCGCGGCTGGAGCCGGCGCCGTATTCGATCCCGCCGATCACCACCAGCGGGATGCCGGCGTCCTTGTAGGCCATGGCGGCGTCGTAGATCGAGGTCTGCTGGCCGTCGGGACCCTTGGAATAGCCGCCCTCGACGCCGTCCAGCATCTCGTTCTTGATGCGGATGTTGGCAAAGGTGCCGCGCATCATCACTTCATGGTTGCCGCGGCGCGAGCCGTAGCTGTTGAAGTCCTTGGGCGCGACCTGCCGCTCGGTCAGGTATTTCCCGGCCGGCGTGGTCGGCTTGAACGAGCCGGCGGGCGAGATGTGATCGGTGGTGATCATGTCGCCCAGCAGCGCCAGGACGCGCGCGCCGTCGATATTGTGGATCGCGCCCTTTTCCTTGCCCATGCCCTGGAAATAGGGCGGGTTCTGGATATAGGTCGAGGTCGGCGGCCAGTCGTAGGTCTCGCTGTCGGTGACCTCGACGCCCTGCCAGCGCTCGTCGCCCTTGAACACGTCGGCATATTTCGCCTGGAACATCTCGCGCGTGACGATGGTGTCGACCAGTTCCGCGACCTCTTTCGAGCTGGGCCAGATGTCCTTCAGGAACACCGGCTTGCCCTCGGCCGTATGGGCCAGCGGCTCGGTCGTCAGGTCGATGTTCATGTCGCCGGCGATGGCATAGGCGACGACCAGCGGCGGCGAGGCCAGATAGTTCGCCCGCACGTCGGGGCTGATGCGGCCCTCGAAGTTGCGGTTGCCGGACAGGACCGAGACCGCGACCAGGTCGTTCTCGTTGACCGATTTCGAGATTTCCGGCGCCAGCGGCCCCGAGTTGCCGATGCAGGTGGTGCAGCCGAAGCCGACCAGGTTGAAGCCCAGCGCGTCCAGGTCGTCCTGCAGGTTCGCGGCGCGCAGATATTCCTCGACCACCTGCGATCCGGGCGCCAGCGAGGTCTTGACCCAGGGCTTGCGGTTCAGGCCGAGCGCGCGCGCCTTGCGGGCGACCAGGCCCGCCGCCATCAGCACATAGGGGTTCGAGGTATTGGTGCAGGAGGTGATCGCCGCGATCACCACCGAACCGTCGCGCAGGGTATAGTCCTGGCCCTCGACCGTGCCGGTGTTCAGGTGACCGTGGTGGCTGCCCGGGATCTCGGAGGGCTTGGGATCGGGGGCGCCGCCCTCGCGCGTCATCTTTTCCTTCTGCTCGGCCGAGACCGAGGGGGCGGGGCGGATGCCCAGGATATAGTCGCTGAACGCCTTGGCCGAGTCGGTCAGCGCCACATGGTCCTGCGGCCGTTTCGGGCCCGAGATCGCCGGGACCACGGTCGACTGGTCCAGCTCCAGCGTCGAGGAGTAGACCGGGGCATAGTCTTTGGTGCGCCAGAAGCCGTTGGTCCTGGCATAGGCCTCGACCAGGGCGATGCGGCTTTCGTCGCGGCCGGTCTGGCGCAGATAGCGCAGGGTCTCGTCGTCGATGGGGAAGAAGCCGCAGGTGGCGCCGTATTCGGGGGCCATGTTGGCGATGGTGGCGCGGTCCGCCAGCGGCATGTGGTCCAGGCCGTCGCCATAGAATTCGACGAACTTGCCGACCACGCCGTGCTTGCGCAGCATCTGCACGACCTTCAGCACCAGGTCGGTGGCGGTCACGCCCTCGGTCAGCGCGCCGGTGATCTTGAAGCCCACGACCTCGGGGATCAGCATCGAGATCGGCTGGCCCAGCATCGCGGCCTCGGCCTCGATGCCGCCGACGCCCCAGCCCAGCACGGCCAGGCCGTTGACCATGGTGGTGTGGCTGTCGGTGCCGACCAGCGTGTCGGGATAGGCCACTTCGACGCCGTTCTGGTCCTTGTCGGTCCAGACGGTCTGGGCCAGATATTCCAGGTTCACCTGGTGGCAGATGCCGGTGCCGGGCGGCACCACGCGGAAGTTGTTGAAGGCGTTCTGCCCCCATTTCAGGAAGGTATAGCGCTCCATGTTACGCTCGTATTCCAGATCGACGTTCAACTGGAAGGCGCGCGGGGTGCCGAATTCGTCCACCATGACCGAATGGTCGATGACCAGGTCCACCGGGTTCAGCGGGTTGATCCTCTGCGGATCGCCGCCCAGCGCCTTGATGCCGTCGCGCATCGCGGCCAGGTCGACCACGGCCGGAACGCCGGTGAAGTCCTGCATCAGCACGCGGGCCGGGCGATAGGCGATCTCGCGCGGGTTCTTGCCGCCCAGGTCCGCCCATTCGGCGAAGGCGCGGATGTCGTCAACGCTGACCGTGCGGCCGCCGTCCTCGAAGCGCAGCAGGTTTTCCAGCACCACCTTCAGAGAGGCCGGAAGCCGGGAGAAATCGCCCAGGCCGGCCTCGGTCGCGGCGTCGATCGAGTAATAGGCGATGGACGAGCCGCCGACCTGAAGCTGGCGGCGCGTCTTCGCGGTGTCTGTTCCTGTTTCGATGGGCATGACTCGGCTCCCTATCCTGGAAAAAGGTGGCTGATGGCTGGTGCTGCTTGCCATGTGCCCCTTTTCCGAGGTCGGATCAAGGGGGCGCGGGCAGGTTTGTATGCGATGGTATGCAAATTTTTCGCACCAGGGCGCAGCATTGCCCGCATCCCGGCCGGGTCGGGAACGGAAAAGCCCCGCCGGCGGGCGACCGGCGGGGCTGGTCTTGGATCGCGGCGGACGGCCGGCTTAGTCGCGGTTGCCCATGAACTGCAGCAGGAACATGAACAGGTTCAGGAAGTCCAGGTACAGCTGCAAGGCGCCCATGATCGCAGCCTTGCCCAGGAAATCGCGGTCCGAATTCGCCAGTTGCAGATAGGTGTTCTTGATGTTCTGCGTGTCGAAGGCGGTCAGGCCGGCAAAGATCAGCACGCCGATCGCCGAGATGGCGAATTGCATGGCGCTGGATTTCAGGAAGATGTTCACGATCGAGGCGACGATCAGCCCGATCAGGCCCATCATCAGGAAGGTGCCCATGCCCGACAGGTCGCGCTTGGTCGTGTAGCCGTAAAGCGACAGGCCGGCAAAGGCGATGGCCGTGATCAGGAAGGTCTGGATGATCGAGAAGCTGGTGTAGACCATGAAGATCCAGCTGATCGACAGGCCCATGAGTGCGGCGAAGACATAGAAAACGGTCGTCGCGGCCGAAACCGACAGCCGGTTCAGCGCGGCGCCGAAGCCGAAGACCACCAGCAGCGGCGCGAACATGATCACCCAGCGCAGCGGCGAGGTATAGATCGCGGCGCCGAGCCCGGTCAGCGTGCCGTCCGGGTTCATGGCCAGGCCCGAGATGCCCCAGGCGGCGCCCGCGGTCACCAGCATGGCCACGGCCATCAGGCCGTAGACCTTGTTCATATAGGCCCGCAGGCCTTCATCCACGGCAGCCGAGCGCGTCGCGGTCCCGGCCGTGCGGATCGAATTGTAGTCTTGCATAAGTTCTCCCCGGTCGAAAATCGCGGTGCAGCCGCAACGGCCCACCATCCCCGCAAATATCGGCGAGACGGGTCCCTATTTCAATGCGATCGCGGCGATTTGCGCGGCATTTGACGAAAATTTCATGTGCTAACGATCACCTTGCCGGTCGAGCGGCGGGATTCCAGCAGATCATAGCCCTCGGCCAGCCGGTCCAGCGTCACGGTGGCGCCGACATGGGGGCGCAGCTTGCCCTGCGCGTAAAGCGCGAACAGCGCCTGGATGTCCTGGCGCAGCAGCGCCGGGTCCAGCTTGCGGTAGCCGCCCCAGTAAAAGCCGTGGATGGCGATGTTCTTGACCAGCGCGTGGTTCAGCGGCAGCGCGGGCGGCTTGCCGCCGGCAAAGCCGATGACCAGGAAGCGGCCGCCTGCGCGCAATGCCCCGAAGGCCGCTGCGCCCGGGGCGTCGCCGACCGGGTCGTAGACCACGTCCACGCCGCCCAGTTCGCGCAGCGCGGCGCGCAGGTCGGGACAGGTGTCGCTGTCGATGCAGACCGCCGCCCCCGCCGCCCGCGCCACCGCCAGCTTGTCCTCGCCCCGCGCCACGGCGACGACGCGGGCGCCGAGCGCGGCGCCGATCTCGACCGCCGTCAGGCCGACGCCGCCGGCGGCGCCCAGCACGGCCAGGGTCTCGCCCGGGCGCAGGCCGGCGCGCAGGGTCAGCGCGAAATGGCTGGTGCCATAGGCGATCAGGAAGCCCGCCGCCTCGTCATAGCCCATGCCTTCGGGGATCGGGTGGCAGTCGGCGGCGGCGAAGAGATTGGCCTCGGCCATGGTGCCCTGGGCCTGGACGGCGACGCGGGTGCCCGGGGTCAGGTCCACGCCGGGGCCGGCGGCCAGGATCTCGCCCGCGCCTTCGAGGCCGGGGATGAAGGGCAGGGCAGGGGTTTCCTGGTAGCGGCCGGTCGTCATCAGCAGATCGGCGAAATTCAGCGCAGCGGCATGGATGCGGACCAGAACCTGCCCGGGTCCCGGCGCCGGCAAAGCCTGCGTCCCGGGCACCGGCCGTCCTGCCATTTCCTTGATTTGCATCATTTTCCAATTGCTGCCCATGATCCATCCTCTGCTCGTCCGGGCGATTCCGGCACTGCTTTTTCCTGTCTTTACCGGGGCTTCGGATAGTCTGCCGGACCGGTCGCATGCGATTGTCTTTTTGGACAGGTCTACATTATCGAACTCGAAAATTGCGTCAAACTGGTGTAGCGCCCGTTTAGATTGAGTGAGGTGTTACCATGAAGCACAACGTGGATGTCCATGTCGGCAAGCGTATCCGCCACCGCCGTTGGATGATCGGCATGACCCAGCAGCAGTTGGCCGAGAAGGTGGGGATCAAGTTCCAGCAGATCCAGAAATACGAGACCGGCATGAACCGGGTCTCGGCTTCGCGGCTGTGGGACATTGCCCAGGCGGTGGACGTGCCGATCAGCTTCTTCTTCGAGGGACTCGAGGACGGCCATCTGCACGATGCGGTCGCAGGCGACATCCTGGCCGACAAGGAAGCGCTGCAGCTGGTCCGCGCCTATTACGCCATGCCCGAGGCGCAGCGCCGCCAGATCTTCGAGCTGGCGCGGGTGCTGTCCGACGCGGCCTGAGCCGCGGGGCCGCACAGGCTTCCGCTCGCGGCGACGAGCGGCTAAACCTGCACCCAGCAACGTCCCGGGGGCAGGCGATGACAAGCGCGAACGATCAAATCCCTGTTGAAGGGGCCGAGCGGATCATGGCCGTGGCGCATCGCCTGGCCGACGCGGCCCGCATCGAGACCCTGGGCCTGTTCCGCAGTCCCGGGTTGCACCCCGACAACAAAGCCGCCGCCGGCTTCGACCCGGTGACCGAGGCCGACCGGGCCAGCGAGCGCGCCATGCGCGCGATCCTGGCCGCCGAGCGCCCCGAGGACGCGATCCTGGGCGAGGAATACGGTGTCCAGAACGGACAGAGCGGCCTGACCTGGGTGCTGGACCCGATCGACGGCACCCGCGCCTTCATGGCCGGCGCGCCCAGCTGGGGCGTGCTGATCGGGCTTTCCGATTCCGACGGGCCGATCTACGGCATCGTCGACCAGCCGCATCTGGACGAGCGCTTCGAGGGCGGGCTGGGCCGCGCCCGGCTGATTTCGCGCGGAGAGGAACGGCCGCTGGCCACCCGACGCGGCGTGGCGTTGGCCCAGGCCACGCTGATGACCACCTATCCCGAGGTCGGCAGCCCGACCGAACACGCCGCCTTCCGCCGCGTGGCCGAGCGGGCGCGGCTGGTGCGCTACGGGCTCGACTGCTATGCCTATGCGCTGCTGGCGGCCGGCCATGTCGATCTGGTGATCGAGGCCGGGCTGCAGCCCTATGACGTGGCCGCGCCCATCGCCGTGGTGCGGGCCGCGGGCGGAGTTGCCACCGACTGGCGGGGCGGTCCGGCGCATCACGGCGGCACCCTGATCGCCGCCGGCTCGCCCGAGCTGCACGCCGAGGCGCTGGCGCTTCTGAACGGCGATTGAGGCCCGCGCGCCGCGCCCCTATGGTGGCGCCGAATTCCATCCTCGTCCCCAGCCCCGCACTCCGAGGAGCCAGCCGATGACCGAGCCCCGCGAAGCCGAGACCGAGACCCCCGAGGACGATTTCCGCCTGAACCGGCAGGAGCAGGAGGCGATCAACAGGGCGGTCGACGACGGCGACGGCCCGGCGCTGGACGCGCTGCTGGAGCCCATGCACGCCGCCGACATCGCCGACCTGATCGAGCAGCTGACCCCCGCCCGGCGGCGCGAGTTCCTGCACCTCTACTCCGGCGAGATCGACGGCGAGATCCTGTCCGAGATCGACGAATCGATCCGCGACGAGGTGGTCGAGCAGCTGCCCCGCGACGTGCTGGCCGAGGCCGTGCGCGAGATGGACAGCGACGATGTCGTCGACCTGATCGAGGACATGACCCCGCCCGAGCAGCAGGAGATCCTGGCGGCGCTGGACGACAGCGACCGGGCCGCGGTAGAACGCTCGCTGACCTATCCGGAATATTCGGCCGGCCGGTTGATGCAATCCGAGGTGGTCACCGCCCCCGAGCATTGGACGGTGGGCGAGACCATCGACTTCCTGCGGGCCGAGGAATGGCTGCCCGACCAGTTCTATCACGTCATCTTGGTCGATCCGCGCCGCCACCCAACCGCCTATGTCACGCTGGGCAAGCTTCTGGCCTCGCGCCGCGACACCCCCTTGCGCGACATCACCGAGGACAGCTTTCGCCCGATCAGCGTGCTGGCCGAGGAAGGCGACGTGGCCTATGCCTTCAACAAGTATCACCTGATCTCGGCGCCGGTGGTGGACGAGGATGACCGGCTGGTCGGCGTCATCACCATCGACGACGCCATGTCCGTGCTGGACGAAGAGCACGAGGAGGACTTCCTGCGCATGGCCCGGGTCTCGGACGAAAGCCACGTCTCGGACGGGCCGTTCCAGACCGCGCGGCAGCGGCTGCCCTGGCTGGTGGCGAACCTGTTCACCGCCTCGCTGTCGGCGCTGGTGATCTCGCGCTTCGAATCGACGCTGACGCAGCTGGTGATCCTGGCGGCGCTGATGCCCATCGTCGCCTCGACCGGGGGCATCGCCGGCACGCAGTCGCTGGCCGTCGCCGTGCGGGCGCTGGCCACGCGCGAGCTGACCAGCGCCAACGCCCGCCGCGTGATCCTGCGCGAACTGGCGGCGGGGATGCTGAACGGGCTGGGGCTGGCGGCGATCCTGTTCCTGGCCGGCAGCCTGATCCTGGGTGCGCCGATGATCGGGGCGGTGCTGGGCATGGCGATGATCGCCAATCAGATCGTCGCCGCGACCGGCGGCGTGCTGGTGCCGCTGGGGCTCAGCCGGCTGGGGCTGGACCCGGCGCTGGCCTCGGGGACTTTCGTGACCACCATGACCGACATGATGGGTTTCTTTGCATTTCTGGGACTTGCCTCATGGATACTGATCTGAAATCGGCGCTGCGCCAGCAGGCGCTGGCGGCGCGCGCCGCGGGCGGCGATGCCGCGGAACTGACCCGGCGGCTGATCGCGGCCCTTGCCCCCCATCGCGGCAAGGTGCTGGCCGGCTATTGGCCGATGCGCGACGAGGCCGATCCGCGGCCGGCCATGGAGGCGCATGACGGCCCGGTCTGCCTGCCCGTGGTCACCGGCCCGGCGCGGCCGCTGCTGTTCCGCACCGCCGACGGCCGGCTGGAGCCGGGCGGCTTCGGCACCAGCCATCCGCCCGCCGATTCGGCGGAGCTGCGCCCCGAGGTGCTGATCGTGCCGCTGGCCGGCTTCGACCGCACCGGTAACCGGCTGGGCTATGGCGGCGGTTTCTACGACCGGACCCTGGAATCGCTGCGCGCCGCCGGCCCGGTCCTCGCCATCGGCCTGGCCTATGCCGTGCAGGAGATTCGCGCGATTCCCGCCGAGCCGACCGACCAGGTGCTGGATATGATCGTCACGGACCGCGAGGTCATTCTGCCGCAGGCTGAAAATCGCGATGCGTGATTTCTGGAACGAAACTGCAACCCTGGCGCGATTAGGGCGGGGATAAGCCTGTGGAAAACACCTGAACCGCAGCTGGGAAGCGCGTCGGATCGCTTGGATTTTCCGCCCGCGCCGCGCCGCCGGCACTTGTTAACAAGGCGTCGGGGGCGAATCTGCGGCGCGCTGCGCGGCAGCCGAGGTCGGCGCTGTAAAGCGAAAAAACCGATTGAAATGCAGGCAAACTCGCGTCAGTTTGTGTCCCAGGTTCGCGGCGCCACCAGATCTTGTGTCTCTTGCTAGGCAAAGATCCAGATCGGCTGAACGCGGCAGATTCAAAAAACAAGGCTTTCCGACGCCGTCCGCAGGATCGGCCGCACCGTGCTTGAATGGGCGCGGGCCGGCTTGCTGCGGCGTCCGGCAAGGCGAGGATGAGGGACAGCAGGTCATGCGGATCGAACGGCATTTCACCACGGCCGAGGGCGGCGCCTATGGGGAACTGGCCTTTGCCACCACCACCAGCGAGATCCGCAATCCCGACGGCACGGTCGTGTTCCGCAACGAATCGGTGGAGGTGCCGCAGGGCTGGAGCCAGGTCGCCTCGGACGTGATCGCGCAGAAATATTTCCGCAAGGCCGGTGTTCCGGCGCGGCTGAAGCGCGTCAAGGAAAAGGGCGTGCCCGAATTCCTGTGGCGCTCGGTCCCCGATCAGGAGGCGATGGCGGACCTGCCGGAAGAGGCGCGGCAGGTGGGCGAGACCTCGGCCCGCCAGGTTTTCGACCGGCTGGCCGGCGCCTGGGCCTATTGGGGCTGGAAGGGTGAGTATTTTTCGAACGAAGAAGACGCCCGCGCCTATTACGACGAGATGCGTTTCATGCTGGCGGCGCAGATGGGGGCGCCGAACAGCCCGCAATGGTTCAACACCGGGCTGCATTGGGCCTATGGCATCGACGGGCCGTCGCAGGGGCATTTCTATGTCGATTACAAGACCGGCACGCTGGTGAAATCGGAAAGCGCCTATGAGCATCCGCAGCCCCATGCCTGCTTCATCCAGTCGGTTTCGGACGATCTGGTGAACGAGGGCGGCATCATGGACCTGTGGGTCCGCGAGGCGCGGCTTTTCAAATACGGCTCGGGAACGGGCACCAATTTTTCGTCCCTTCGAGGGGAGGGCGAGAAACTGTCGGGCGGCGGGAAATCTTCGGGGCTCATGGGCTTCCTGAAGATCGGAGACCGCGCAGCCGGCGCGATCAAATCGGGCGGCACGACCCGACGCGCGGCAAAGATGGTGATCTGCGACATGGATCACCCCGACATCGAGCAGTTCATCAACTGGAAGGTCATCGAAGAGCAGAAGGTCGCCTCGCTGGTTGCCGGTTCCAAGATGCACGAACGGAAGCTGAACGAGATCTTCGCCGCGATCCGCGGTTGGGACGGCAGCATGGAAGACGCTGCCGACCCGGCCCGGAACGCGGCGTTGAAATCGGCGATCCGCAGCGCAAAACGCAGCATGATCCCGGAAACCTATGTCAACCGGGTTCTGCAATACGCCCGGCAGGGCTTTGATTCGATTGAATTCCCGACCTATGATACCGATTGGGATTCGGATGCCTATTCCTCGGTCTCGGGGCAGAATTCCAACAATTCGGTGCGGGTCACGGATGCGTTCCTGCGCGCCGTGCGCGAGGATGCGCCCTGGGAGCTGCTGCGCCGCACCGACGGCAAGGTGGCCAAGACGGTCTCGGCACGTGCGCTGTGGGACCAGATCGGCCATGCCGCCTGGGCCTGCGCCGATCCGGGCATCCAGTTCCACGACACCGTCAACGCCTGGCACACCTGCCCCGAGGACGGGCCGATCCGCGGCTCCAACCCGTGCAGCGAATACATGTTCCTGGACGATACCGCCTGCAACCTGGCGTCGATGAACCTGCTGACCTTCTGGAAGGGCGACGGTTTCGACGCGGATGCCTATGTCCATGCCTGCCGGCTGTGGACGCTGACGCTGGAGATCAGCGTGCTGATGGCGCAGTTCCCCAGCCGCGAGATCGCGCAGCGCAGCTACGACTTCCGCACCCTGGGCCTGGGCTATGCCAATATCGGCGGGCTGCTGATGACCATGGGCCTGAGCTATGACAGCGACCAGGGCCGGGCGCTGTGCGGCGCGCTGAGCGCGATCATGACCGGCGTGGCCTATGCCACCTCGGCCGAGATGGCGGCTGAGCTGGGGCCGTTCCCGGGCTACCGAAAGAACGCCGCGCATATGCTGCGGGTGATCCGCAACCACCGCGCCGCCGCCCATGGCACCGGGGCCTATCACGGCGTCAACGTCCGACCGGTCGAGCTGGACGCCGAGAACTGTCCCGATCCCCGGCTGGTGGCGCTGGCGCAGGGCGCCTGGGACGAGGCGCTGACCCTGGGCGAGGAGCACGGCTATCGCAACGCCCAGGCGACCGTGATCGCGCCGACCGGCACCATCGGGTTGGTGATGGATTGCGACACCACCGGCATCGAGCCGGATTTCGCCCTGGTCAAGTTCAAGAAGCTGGCCGGCGGCGGCTATTTCAAGATCATCAACCGCTCGGTCCCCGCGGCGCTGGAATCGCTGGGCTACGGCCCGGCGCAGATCGAGGAGATCGTCGCCCATGCCGTCGGCCACGCCAGCCTGGGGAATTGCCCCGGCATCAACCATGCCAGCCTGGTCGGCCATGGCTTCGGGCCGCGCGAGCTGGAAAAGATCGATGCGGCGCTGGCCTCGGCCTTCGACATCCGCTTCGTCTTCAACCAATGGACGCTGGGCGAGGACTTCTGCCGCGAGACGCTGGGCATCCCGGCCGAGCGGCTGAACGACCCCGGCTTCGACCTGCTGCGGCACCTGGGCTTTACCAGGGCGCAGATCGAGGCCGCGAACGACCATGTCTGCGGCACCATGACCCTGGAGGGCGCGCCGCATCTTCGCCCCGAGCATTACCCGGTCTTCGACTGCGCCAACGCCTGCGGCAAGAAGGGCACCCGCACCCTGTCGGTGGAAAGCCATATCCGCATGATGGCGGCGGCGCAGAGCTTTATCTCGGGCGCGATCTCGAAGACCATCAACATGGCCAACGACGCCACCATCGCCGATGCGCTGGCCGCCTATGAACTGTCCTGGTCGCTGGGGATCAAGGCCAATGCGCTGTATCGCGACGGCTCGAAACTGTCCCAGCCGCTGGCCTCGGCCCTGGTCGAGGACGACGAGGAGGCCGAAGAGATCCTGGCCAGCGGCAACCTGCAGGAGAAGGTCGCGGTCATCGCCGAGAAGGTGGTCGAGAAGATCATCGTCAAGGAGGCCGTGCGCAGCCATCGCGAGAAGCTGCCGCAGCGCCGCAAGGGCTATACCCAAAAGGCGATCATCGGCGGGCACAAGGTCTATCTGCGCACCGGCGAATACGACGACGGCAAGCTGGGCGAAATCTTCATCGACATGCACAAGGAAGGCGCGGGCTTCCGGGCGATGATGAACAATTTCGCCATCGCCGTGTCGGTCGGCCTGCAATACGGCGTGCCGCTGGAGGAATTCGTCGATGCCTTCACCTTCACCCGCTTCGAGCCGGCGGGCATGGTGCAGGGCAACGACAGCATCAAGAACGCGACCTCGATCCTGGACTACGTGTTCCGCGAACTGGCGGTCAGCTATCTGGACCGGACCGACCTTGCGCATGTGAAGCCGCAGGGCGCGCGTTTCGACGACCTGGGCGGCGGCGAGAACGAAAGCCAGCCCAATATCGCCCCGGTGGGCGAGGGCGCCTCGCGCTCGCTCGAAATGCTGCGGCAGATCAGCTCGACCGGCTATCTGAGGAAGCGCCTGCCGCAGGATCTGGTGGCCTTGCAGGCCGGGGTCTCGGTCGCGGCGGTCTCGACGGCCGAGGGCGCGGCGGCGGTGGTCACCATGGACGCGCGCGCCAAGGCCCGGTTGCAGGGCTATGAGGGCGATCCCTGTGGCGAATGCGGCAATTACACCCTGGTCCGGAACGGCACCTGCATGAAGTGCAACACCTGCGGCGCGACCAGCGGATGCAGTTGAGGGAGACCGCCATGGAACTGCTCGTCGGCGCGCGCCGGATCACCCCCGACAGCATCCAGCCGATCCCCGGCGGGGTCGAGGCGGAACTGCGCGGCGATGCCGTGCTGTCGCTGCTGGACGCGGCCTTTCACGGCGCCGGCCGGATCGAGATCCTAGGCGGTGGCCTGGACCGGCGGCCGATGGACGTGGCGGGAATCGAGATGCGGGGCGCCTCGACCCTGGTTACGCTGCTCTGCGCCGGCGAGGCCGCGCGGCTGCACTGAAGATCGTCGCGACGGCCAGGCCGGGTCCGCGTCCCCTTGGGGGCGCGGAAATCTTTTCGTTTCCGGGTGCCTGCCAGCATTGCCCGCAAGTCAC
The DNA here is from genome assembly GCF_900005615.1 of Paracoccus aminovorans. Classification (NCBI taxonomy): domain Bacteria; kingdom Pseudomonadati; phylum Pseudomonadota; class Alphaproteobacteria; order Rhodobacterales; family Paracoccaceae; genus Paracoccus; species Paracoccus aminovorans. The sequence goes on from NZ_LN832559.1 coordinate 1,292,147, forward strand.
GATCAGTTCATTCTTTGCGAGCGTGGTTCATTTGCAACGGGCTCGAAAATCCCCTTGAACATGAGCATATTGCCGCGGTGCCTGTAAGAGTCGTCCCGGCATGGAAGGAGACAATCCAGATGAACAAACCCTCTTCCCGTCATCTTCTGACCGCTTCGGGCCTGGCCCTGCTGATGGCGTTCTCGCCGGCCGTCGCCCAGCAGGCCGCCACGCCCGGCGCCGATTCCGCGCAGGCCGCCGCCAACGACAACCAGCCGCTGGCTGCGCCCGAAAGCAAGGCGCGCCGCGAAAACGTCATGCCGGAAAGCTTTGCCGACCTGGTCGAGCAGGTCAGCCCGGCGGTCGTGAACATCACCACCACCTCGACCGTCTCGACGCCGCTCGCGCGCGGCCCGCAACTGCCCGAGGGCAGCCCGTTCAGCGACCTGTTCCGCGAATTCGGCTTTCCGGGCTTCCCGCAGGGGCCGGGGGGCAATCCCTTCGGCGGCCCGATGGAGGAACAGCGCTCGAACGCGCTCGGCTCGGGCTTCGTGGTCTCGCCCGAGGGGCTGATCGTCACCAACAACCACGTCATCGAGGGCGCCGACGAGATCGAGGTCGAGTTCTTCTCGGGCAAGACGCTGCCGGCCAAGGTGATCGGCAAGGACGACAAGACCGACATCGCCGTCTTGAAGGTCGAAAGCAAGGATCCCTTGCCCTTCGTCAAGTTCGGCGACAGCGACAAGGGCCGCGTGGGCGACTGGGTGCTGGCGCTGGGCAACCCGCTGGGGCAGGGCTTCTCGGCCTCGACCGGGATCATCTCGGCGCGCAACCGGGCGCTGTCGGGCAGCTATGACGATTTCATCCAGACCGACGCGGCGATCAACCGCGGCAACTCGGGCGGGCCGCTGTTCAACATGGACGGCGAGGTGATCGGGGTGAACACCGCGATCCTGTCGCCCAACGGCGGCTCGATCGGCATCGGCTTCTCGATGGCCTCGAACGTGGTCTCGAAGGTGGTCGAGCAGCTCGAGGAATATGGCGAGACCCGGCGCGGCTGGCTGGGGGTCAAGATCCAGCCGGTGACGCAGGACATCGCCGATTCGCTGGGCCTGGCCGATGCCAAGGGGGCCATGGTCACCGACGTTCCGACCGGGCCGGCGGCGGATGCCGGGATGAAGTCCGGGGACGTCATCACCAGCTTCGCCGGCGGCGAGGTCAAGGATCCGCGCGACCTGGTGCGCCGGGTGGCGGATGCGCCGGTGGGCAAGGCCGTGGACGTGACGGTGCAGCGCGACGGCAAGCCGGTCGAGCTGAAGGTGACGCTGGGCCGGCGCGAACTGGCCGAGGGCAGCGGCTCGGGCAAGATGGACAGCGCCAGCGAGGCGGCGAGCGACGTGATGGGCATGGCGCTGGCGCCGCTCACGCCCGAGATCGCGGCCGAACTGGGCGTCTCGCGCGAGATGCAGGGGTTGGTGGTGCAATCGGTCGATCCGACCGGGGCCGCCGCCGACCGCGGCCTGGCGCCGGGCGATGTCATCACCGAGGCGGGCCAGCAGCCGGTCGCCTCGCTGGCCGATCTGGAGGCGCGGGTCAAAGAGGCGCGCGACGCCGGCCGCAAGTCGATCCTGGTCATGGTGCGCCGCGCGGGCGAGCCGCGCTTCGTCGCCCTGCCGGTGGAATGATCGCATGAAAAAGGGCCGGGGTTCGCCCGGCCCGACTGGAACGGGGCGCCGCAGCGGCGCCCCTTTTCGCATGGCTTACGGCTTGGGCGCCTCGGCCGCGGGGGCCGCAGCCGGCGCGGTCTCGGTCAGGCCCTTGTTGGCCTCGGCCAGCGCGGTCATGCCGGCGGTGAAGCCCTTGAGCGACAGGTTCAGCTTGACCATCTGCTCTTTCGGGGCGCCGAAGGGCAGCACCGAGACGGTGGCCTTGTTGCCCTTTTTCAGCGGCGCAAGCTCGGCGTCGGCCAGACCGATGCGCGAGATGCAGCCCACCTGGGCGCAGAGCATGAAGGGATAGCGGGCCTCTTTCGCGGCATCGACCTGCAGCCCCAGCCCGGCCTGGAGATCGGTTTCCAAGGGCGCGATGAAGGTGATCACGGCCTGCACATTGCCGGTCATCGGGATGACCGAGGCCTCGGCCACCGGCGAATCGTTCTGGTCCTTCAGCAGTTGGAACAGCTCGCAGGGGTCCTTGCCGTTGTCGGTCTTCATGCAGCGCAGCGTCCAGTCGCCGTTGGTCGACTTGACATAGGGCTGGCCGACCTTGGGCTCGCCGTCGGCGGCGGGGGTCTCGGCCGGGGCTTCGGCGGCGGTGGCGGGCGTTTCGGCTGCAGGCGTCTCGGTGGCGGCCGGGGCGGCGGCGGGCGTTTCGCTGGCGGGAGCCTCTGCGGGGGCTTCGGCGGGGGCCGGGGTGGTCGCGTCCTGCGCCATCACGCTGGCGGCGGTGCCGGTCAGGGTGAAGAGGGCGGCGATCAGCGCCGCGGAAGTCCTATTTGCCATGGTTCTCTTCCTTTGGTCCATGCATCGGACCCGCTCCTAGCACGGGCGCCGCGGCTTGTCAGGACGGATCGCGTCGGCGGCCGTCACCTTTGCGTGCCAAGGGGATATGGGCGGAAACCTGCGGCGGCGGGGCGAGAGCGGGCCCCGAAAAGCAAGGGACCCGAAGCGCGCACGGCACCCCGGATCCCCGAAATTTACCTTCCCTGCCGGACTGGCCGGTCATCATTGATGCGAAAGCTAGAGGCAGGAAACTTGTCCGTCAACTACTCTATTCGACAGGTTGTGACATCGTGATGACCGCCGCGTGAACGGGCTGGAGCGTCGGCGCGGGCAAAAAAATGCCGCGCCGGAGGGCGCGGCACAGTCCAACAGGGAGGAAGCCGGCCGCCCGCGAGAGCGGTGACCGACAGGAACAGACTGGCACAAAATCGTTGCGGTTGTATTGTCAATTTGCCGCAGGCCGCATTTTTTTGCCGATCCGAGGAGAAAACATGACAGCAATCGTCGATCTGGCCGCCGGAACGGTCTTTCTGGGCGGCGGCGGAGAAGGTCATGCCCAGCCGCAGAACCTGCTGCTGAAATACGCCAACCGTCACGGGCTGATCGCGGGCGCCACCGGGACCGGCAAGACCGTCACCCTGCAGGTGCTGGCCGAATCGTTCTCGATGGCGGGGGTTCCGGTGTTCATGGCCGACGTGAAGGGCGACCTGGCCGGCATCGCCCGGGCCGGCGATCCGGAGGGCAAGCTGAAGGACGCTTTCGCCAGCCGGGCCGCGCAGATCGGCATGGCGCTGGACTATCAGGCCTTCCCCGTCACTTTCTGGGACATCTGGGGCGAGCGCGGCCACCCGGTCCGCACCACGCCGGCCGAGATGGGCCCATTGCTGCTGTCGCGGCTGATGGGGCTGACCGACGCGCAGGAGGGGGTGATGAACATCGCCTTCCGCGTCGCCGACGAGGAGGGGCTGGCGCTGCTGGACATGAAGGACCTTCAGGCCATGCTGGTCTGGGTCGGGCAGAACGCCAAGGAGCTGTCGCTGAAATACGGCAATGTCTCGACCGCCTCGGTCGGCGCGATCCAGCGCGCGCTCTTGGTGCTGGAGGGCGAGGGCGGCGACCGGCTGTTCGGCGAGCCGGCGCTGGAACTGGCCGACATGATGCGGCTGGATGGCGCGGGCAAGGGCATGGTGAACATCCTCTCGGCCGAGAAGCTGATGAACGCGCCCCGGCTTTACGCGACCTTCCTGCTGTGGCTGATGAGCGAGCTTTTCGAGCAGCTGCCCGAGGTGGGCGATCCCGACAAGCCGAAGATGGCCTTCTTCTTCGACGAGGCGCATCTGCTCTTCGACGACGCGCCGCCGGCGCTGGTGGCCAAGATCGAGCAGGTGGCGCGGCTGATCCGGTCCAAGGGCGTCAGCCTGTGGTTCATCAGCCAGAACCCGGCCGACCTGCCGGAATCGGTGCTGGGGCAGCTGGGCAATCGGGTGCAGCACGCGCTGCGCGCCTTTACCGCCAAGGACCAGAAGGCGCTGAAGCTGGCGGCGCAGAACTATCGCCCGAACCCGGCGTTCGATACCGCCGAAGCGATCCAGGCGGTCGGCACCGGCGAGGCGGTGACCTCGCTTCTGGAGGCCAAGGGCGTGCCGGGGATGGTGCAGCGCACGCTGGTCCGGCCGCCGCTGTCGCAGCTGGGGCCGATTGAGGATGCCGAGCGCGCGGCGCTGAACGCGGCCTCGCCGATGGCGGCGAAATACGGTACGGCCCTGGACCGCGAATCGGCGGCCGAGATCCTGGCCCACCGCGCCGAGGAAGCCGCCGCGGCCAGCGCGCCGCCGGCAAAGCCGGGCGACGACGACCTGTGGTCGATGGAGGCACCGCACAACCGCGGCCGGCGCTACGATCCGAAGCTGCAGATCCCGCCCGAGCCGGCCGCAAAGCCGAGCCGGACCCGCGCGGGCAGCAGCGACTCGATCGCCACCACCTTCGGCAAGAGCCTGGCGCGGCAACTGGGCACCAAGACCGGGCAGGCCCTGGTGCGCGGCGTTCTGGGTTCGCTGTTCAGAGGCAAGTAAGCGGCGCCCGCACGGGGCGGGGCGCGGCCTCGGCAGTCTCGGCCAGGATCGCGATCAACAGCAGGATATGGCGGTGGACGTCATAATCGGCGCGGCGTTCGCGTCGCACCGCGTCCAGCTGCGCCTCCTCGGCGCGCAGCCGGGCCAGGGCGACCCCGGCCGCCGGCAGGTCGTCGCATTTCAGCAGCCGGCGCAGGTCGCGGCGGCGGTTCCAGCCCGCCAGCCCGGCCCGTGCCGCCCGCACCAGAAGCCGCGGACGGCGCATCTGCGGTTGGCCGAGGCGCGGCTGGAAGGCGATCACATTGCTCATCATCGTCATGGCGGTTTCCCTTGCTGGCCGGAACAGGGAAAATTTTGCACAACCAATGCGTGTGTTGCGCCGCAGCGCCGAGCTGCGCGCGCCGCAGCAAGGAATATTTAGGAATTCTTAGCAAATATCGCCGCATCTCGGCCTGATCCCGGTGCGGACGGGCAGGGCGTAAAACAACCCATAGGCGAGCGTCTGCCCGCTCGTTTGCAGGAAGCGAAGGAATGACCATGACGATTTTGACGGGAGATTTCGCCCCGGAAGCCTCGATCGCCGCTCTGCCTGGCGGCTTCGGGACCTCGGCCTTCGGCCCGAGCGATGCGGACGAAAGCTCCCAGGCCCAGGATGCCGACCTGGCGCTGTATCTGCGCCATGTCGAGGGCGGCGAGACCATCCGGGCGCTGGCACGCGAGGCGGGCTGCCACGCCTCGACCATCCTGCGCCGCATCCGCCGCTTCGAGGCGCGGCGCGACGATCCGCTGGTCGACCAGGCGGTCGAGCGTGCGGCGGACCGCGGCCGGACCGCGAACCCGCCGTCGCCGGGCCGCACCGGCATGCGCCAGATCGCCCGCATCCTGCGCCGGCTGGCCGAGCCGGGGGCGCAGCTGGTGGTGGCCGAGGGCATGGACAAGGCCATCGTCGTGCGCGACGAGATCCGCACCGCGATCCTCGACCGCGAACTGGCCGAGCACATGGCGATCCGCGCCTGGGTGCAACTGCTGGGTCAGGGTCGGGTCAGCCGCTATGCGATCTCGGGGCAGGGGCGCGAGGCGCTGCGGCGCATCCTGGCCGCCCGGCGCGGCAATGCCCTGCCGCAGGACGAGGATTTCGCCCAGGCGGCGCCGGTGGCCATGGCCGAGCCGCAGGGCTGCGCCGAGGCCGCGGCCGAATTCGCCCATGCCAACCGGCACCGCCAATGGGAAGAGCGCGAGATCACCGACCCCGAGGACGGCCGCCGCCGCCGCACCCGGGTCAATATCGCCGAAAGCCCGCTCCTGATGCTGGCGCGGCGGCGCGAGCCGGACGGGCGCCCGTTCCTGGCCCCCGAACTGGTCGCCGCGGGCGAGCGCCTGCGCGAGGATTTCGAGCTGGCGCAGATGGGCCCGCGGGTGACGCAGAACTGGGACGGCTTCCTGACCTCGGGCATCGACACCTCGCGCGTGTCGGCCGGCATGGGCGGCGGCTCGGAAGGGGCGCGCAACCGGGTCGCCGCGGCGCTGCGCGAGCTGGGGCCGGGCATGGGCGACATGTGCCTGCGGGTGTGCTGCTTTCTGGAAGGGGTCGAGATGACCGAGCGCCGGCTGGGCTGGTCGGCTCGCTCGGGCAAGATCGTGCTGCGCCTGGCGCTGATGCGGCTGGAACGCCACTACCGCGAGACTTATGGCTCGGGCGCGCCGCTGATCGGTTAAGTTCCGGTCCCGGCCATGAAAAAGGGCGCCCCGGTGGCGCCCTTTCGTGTTTCCGGGGGTCGGATCAGGCTGCGGCCTGCACCGGATTGGCGCGCAGCCATTCCAGCACCGATTCAGGCGAGCTGGCGCCATAGGGATCCTCGGGGCAGTCGTCGCAGCGGCCGGGTTCCTCGAACCAGGCCTCGATGCGGCCGTCGTTGACGATGGCGGCATAGCGCCAGCTGCGGGCGCCGAAGCCCAGGTTGTCCTTGCGCACCAGCATGCCGACCTGGTCGGTGAACGCGCCCGAGCCGTCGGGAATGACCTTGACGTTTTCAAGGTTCTGGCCCTTGGCCCATTGGTTCATCACGAAACTGTCGTTGACCGACATGCAATAGATCGCATCGATGCCCAGATCGGCCATTTCCGCGGCGGCCTTCTCGAAGCCGGGCAGCTGGTAGGTCGAGCAGGTCGGCGTGAAGGCGCCCGGCAGCGAGAACAGCACCACGCGCTTGCCGGCGAAGTAGTCGGCCGTGGTCATCGCCTGCCAGCGATAGGGATTCGGCCCACCCACGGATTCGTCGCGGACGCGGGTCTGGAAGGTCACGTCGGGAAGCAGATCGCCTTTGTTCATCTTTGGTCCTTTCATCATCCGCTCCTCCCTCAGGCCGATGCTGCGGTGCGGCATCGACGGGGTCTAGATGCACACTGCATGGGCGTTGATCAAGGGGTGAAAAGGTCTTAGGTTCGGCGGAAATCAGCAAAGGATGCCGACATGGCGGACATGCCCCCGGTTCTGCGCCACCCCGAGAAGGCCCATCGCCCCGACCAGTCCCAGCCCAAGAAGCCGGACTGGATCCGGGTCAAGGCGCCGACCAGCCAGGGCTACAAGGACACGCGCGACCTGCTGCGCGAGCATCGCCTGTCCACCGTCTGCGAAGAGGCGGGCTGTCCCAACGTCGGCGAATGCTGGAGCCAGGGCCACGCCACCATGATGATCATGGGCGAGATCTGCACCCGCGGCTGTTCCTTCTGCAACGTCCAGACCGGCAAGCCCAATGCGCTGGACGCCTTCGAGCCGGGCCGCGTCGCCCATGCCGTGCAGAAGCTGGGGCTGAACCATGTCGTGCTGACCTCGGTCGACCGCGACGACCTGGACGACGGCGGCGCCGAGCATTTCGCCCAGACCATCCGCGCCATTCGCCACCGCTCGCCCAAGTCCACCATCGAGGTGCTGACGCCCGACTTCCTGAAGTCAAAGCCCGGCGCGCTGGAAACGGTGGTCGAGGCGCGGCCCGACGTCTTCAACCACAACCTGGAAACCGTGCCCGGGCTTTACCCGACCGTGCGGCCCGGCGCGCGCTATTTCCACTCGCTGCGGCTGTTGCAGCGCGTCAAGGAACTGGATCCCGGCATGTTCACCAAGTCGGGGATCATGGTCGGCCTTGGCGAGGATCGGCAGGGCGTCTTGCAGGTCATGGACGACATGCGCGCCGCCGACATCGACTTCATGACCATCGGGCAATACCTGCAGCCGACGCCGAAGCATCACCGCGTCGACCGCTTCGTCACCCCCGAGGAGTTCAAGAGCTATGAGAAGGCCGCCTATGGCAAGGGCTTCCTGATGGTCTCGGCGACGCCGCTGACGCGGTCCTCGTATCACGCCGGCGACGATTTCGCGCGGATGCGCACGGCGCGGATGGAGAAGCTGGGCCGCGCCTGACGCGGTCTCTTGCAAAAGCGCTTCGGGATTGTGCAGGAGGTGTTCCACGAGGTCTTAGGCTCCAGGCTCATTGAATTTGACCGCCGGAAGAGAACGATTGCGGCGAGCATGATCGCGGAGAAGGAAGTATCAGGGCATCGGCTGTCTCGTGTGGCGGCACGCCGCCAGTCCTTGAGGTGCCCGAACATGGTCTCGATGCGGTTGCGCCGGTTGTGGCGCCGCTTGTCGCATTCCACCGCCTTCTTGCGAATCTTCCGGCCTGGGATGCAGGCCCTTGTTTTTCAATGCATCCCTGGACCGGTCGGCGTCATATCCCCGATCTGCCAGCAACCAGCCCGCCTTCGGCAGGCTGCTCAGAAGGGCCGCCGCGTCGGTGGAATCGCTCAGCTGACCAGCGGACAGGAAAAACCCGATCGGTCGGCCTTTGGCGTCGGCTCCGGCGTGCAGTTTGATGTTCATGCCCCGATTTCACCGTGCCGCGCAGGATGCAGACCCGCAACCTGACCGGCATCGGAGAGCCGTAATGCTGTGGGGAGCGTCACTCGGGGCGCTGGAACTGCGCAGCGAGGGCGGGGCAACTCGCCTTCGGGCCATGTTCCCTTATGGCGCGGAAACCGAACTGGCAGCCGGGCGGTATGAGGTCATCGCGGCCCGCGCCTTCGCGGGCCGGATCGAGTGGGGCGAGGATATCCACCTGCTGGCCGGCCACGACTTCAACCGCCCACTGGCCTCGCGCGCGGCAGGCACCTTGCAGCTGCGCGACACCGATAGCGCCTTGCAGATCGAGGCCACGATTGACGGTCAGACCAGCTGGCCGCGGGACTTCCTTGCCGCCCATGCCTCGGGCCTGATCCGGGGCCTGTCGCCGGGCTTCCGCGTTCCCCGCGGTGGCGAGCGGATCGAGCGGCGCGCGGCCGGGACGCTGCGCACCGTCACGGCGGCAGACCTGTTCGAGGTCTCGGCCGTCACCCGGCCGGCCTATTCGCAAGCCCAGATCGAGGCGAGGGCATGGGAAATCCACCAGGACCGCCAGCCCTATCGCGGCCCGGCCTGTCACCTGATCCCATTCGGCTGGCGCATTGCTGGGCGCACGCAAGGCGCAAGCTGAAAGAGGTCTTCGACCGCGATGGCTTGGAGATTGCCGCCGAGGGCCTGCGCCAGATCGACGCCGACCGACAGCGCAGGATGGTCCCGCTCGATCATCCGCCGCCTCACTTTCCGGTCCACGGGGCTCTGTTGCACAAATCCTGTCATGGATTCATCTGATGAAACCCGTACGGTAGCTGGTCTGCATGAGCCGACCCGCATCCCCGACATACAGAACCCGGAACTGGCCAGCCTACAATGAAGCGCTCAAGCGCCGGGGTTCGCTGACGATCTGGTTCGACCCCGAGATGAGCTGGGATGCCGCGCCGACAGGCAGGCGTGGCCGCCAGCAGACCTACAGCGATGCCGCCATTCAGACGTGTCTTTCGATGAAGGTGCTCTTCGGCATGGCGCTCAGGCAGACGACTGGTTTCGTCGAGAGCCTGCTGCAGTTGGTTGGTCTCGACTGGACGGTGCCTGACTTCAGCACCCTGTCCCGTCGCCAGAAGACCCTGGCTGTGAACATACCGTATCGCGGGTCCAAGGGGCCGCTGCACCTGCTGATCGACAGCACTGGCATCAAGGTCGAGGGCGAAGGCGAGTGGCACGCCCGCAAGCATGGCGGCCCGAAACGGCGCGTCTGGCGCAAGATCCATCTGGGGATTGATGAGGAAACGCTGGAGGTTCGGGCGGTGGAGATCACAGGGAGCCACATCGGCGATGCGCCGGTGTTACCCGACCTGCTCAAACAGATCCCGGCGCACGAGCAGATCGGCCGCGTCACAGCAGACGGCGCCTACGACACCCGCAAATGCCACGATGCCATCGCTGACCGCGGCGCCGACGCTGTCATTCCGCCCCGCAAGAACGCCAAACCCTGGAAGACAGTCGCCGCCGGCGCGGGCGCACGAAACGAGGCTCTGCGGGCATCGAAATACCTCGGTCGTGCCCTCTGGCGACGATGGAGTGGATACCACCCCCGAAGCCGCGTCGAGACGAAGATGCACTGTGTGAAACTGCTGGGTCAGCGCCTCATGGCACGGGACTTTGACCGACAGGTCGCCGAGCTTCAGGTCCGTATCGCTATTCTGAACCGTTACACCGCGCTTGGCATCCCCGTCACAGAGGCCGTGGGATAGATCTGTCCGGGGAAGGGGGAAATCCGGCCATCAACTCTTTGGTGCAACAGAGTCTCATCCGACCGGCAAATCATCCGTGGCACATCCAAGACGATATCTGGAACCATATCCACGACGATTGGGATTGGGCAGTGTTTCATCCGACCTGCACTTATCTCACATGTTCTGCGGCATGGGCGTTCAAAGACCTCGACTATGACCGCTACCCGGGCACCGGCTATCACCAGAGGGTTCAGCCAGGCACGTTGACCGGCGCGGCCCGAAGGGAAGCCCGCGCGGCAGCACTCGATGACTTCAAGCGGTTGCTGGACCTGCCGTATCCGAAAGCCATTGAGAACCCGGCAACAAGCTTCGTCAACAGGGCGATCCGACCGCCCGATCAGGTGATCCAGCCGTGGCAGTTCGGGGACGACGCCTCAAAGGCCACAGGGCTATGGCTGGACCGTCTGCCACGTCTTGTCCCTGATCCGACCAAGCGTGTTCCAGGACGGCTGGTGACGCGTCCTGACGGCAAGGTTGTGGAGAGGTGGTTCAACCAGACAGACTCTGGGCAAAACCGTCTGGGACCGACTGAGGGCAGGTGGTTGCAGCGGTCATTAACCTACCCAGGGATCGCACGGGCGATGGCTGAGCAGTGGTGTAAAGACACCCGCCCCAACTCCGAGGCGGGTATCAACTTGCGAACTAGACCGCACTTATGATCAGAGCTAACGACCGATATATATCCGCGTATAATAGAAAGTCTATATCGCTGACAGGACGGTCTAAATACCAAGTCGTCAGCTAAAGCAGTGATTGTTGTATTTCGAACTGTCAATGTATCACCGTTTCCAAAATCAAATACCACATTTGCACCAATCTGCGGCGTAGCCTTGAGCCTGGGTAAATGTTGTTACCCCAAAGTTGAGCAGGCGGATTGTATCCGTATTGTCCTCAAAGTCAGTGATTACATCTTGATCGTAATTCTTACTGAATATGAATGTGTCGGCGCCCGCACCTCCGGCCAAGTTGTCGTTGCCGTATCGACCGGATATGATATTCGCCCCGCTGTTTCCGGTTATATTGTTGCTTCCACCTGAACCATAGGCGTTCAAGTTCTGCGCGCCGAGCAAGATAATGTTTTCAATATTGGCGTAAACATCACCAGATCGGTTCAGGTCAATGCTAATTGAGGAGTTGATCCGATCCGTGCCGCCGGTGGCCGTTTCGACGATGATGTCACGAATATCATCGACAAAGTAGATATCGTTGCCAGTGCCACCGACCATACTGTCTACCCCGGCTCCGCCATTCAGAATGTCGTTGCCAGCTTCACCATACAAAGTATCATTTCCTGCTGCGCCAACAATACTGTCATTTCCCGCTCTTCCGTTCAGAAGGTTGTTTCCCCTGTTTCCGGTTAGGCTATTATCGGAAACTGAACCGTAGGCATTAATATTTTCGGTGCCTTGGAGAACTACATGCTCGACATTGGCGTAGGCATCATTAGGTCTGTCTAGATTGATCGAGATCGCCGAGTTAATGGTATCCTCACCTCCATTAGACCCCTCGATGACAACATCACCAAGATCATCAACATAATATATATCATTTCCCGCCCCACCGATCATGGAGTCCAAGCCAAAGCCCCCGTTCAGCGTGTCGTTTCCGCCTCCACCATAAAGAGTATCATTTCCGTAAGAGCCACTCAAATGATCGTCGCCATCATTTCCGTATAGGCGATTATTCCCAAGATAGCCGATTAAGCTGTTATCGTGATCGGAACCAGTAGCGGAAATATTGGATTCTCCAATAAGGGTGACATTTTCAACATTTGCATATCTTGCATCATTTAGATTAATGCTAATGTTTGCCACTATCTTGTCAACTCCGCCATTAACATTTTCATTTACCGTGTCGCCCTCGGATTCAACAACATAGCTATCATTTCCGACGCCCCCAGTCATGTTGTTGCTTCCGCTTCCGCCAGAAATAAAATCGTCTCCCGATCCTCCTGTAATTGTATCGTTCCCAGAGCCTCCAAGCAAATGATCCGAGCCTGTCCCGCCCGAGATATTGTCGTTTCCACCTCTCCCATATACGAAATCATCCGCGCTTCCTGCCATGAGCGTCTCGCCACGCAATCCTCCAATATAAACATCGACATCATTGGTGTGAACCTTCAAATCGTCACCCATGCCTTCGAAAAGTTGGGTAACCAAACTTTCAACAATGGCTTCGCTAATGGATGCTGCTATGAAGGATATGCCTACAACTGCTACTGCGCTGAGAATGGTAATAGGCATACCAGCCAATAGGCCAACCAACGCTGCCGCCATGCTCGCGGCCGCTGCAGCGCCTATACTGGCTCCCCAAAGTCCGCCGGCGACCCCCGCAATTGCTCCGGCAAACTGTGTGGTAACACCAGCGAGTCCTTGGCGCGTATGAAGTGCTTCCACGATTTCAGGAGATTCGAGAAGAAAACCAATAGCAGTAAAGGTGCGGCCTACTGCATTCGCCATAGCCGCGCCTTTAACGATATCTCCGGCACTGGCAGTTATTACGGCGCGGTGAATTGCTCTTTGATACCGACGGCCACTTGCATGCCTGTATCAAAAGCAGCAACGTTCCCCTGCTTAAAGTCATCCATAATTGCCGAGGTTATGAACCCCCAAGATGTAGTCGCGGAAAAAATAAGAGCAGTGTTAAAATCACTTGCAATATTATTGAAATTCGTTGGTGTGACAGATACCGGAAGCGGTATATATATCCCGGGTGGGGCATTCGGATCTCCGGGGCCGTCTCCAGGATGGTAGTAATATACGGCGATATTATGCTCATTGGCCCATCCCAGAATGGAGCTCATAAACGCATCGAATCCGTCGCCGATTCCAAAGCCATTACTGCCGTGGATGGTTACCGTATCTAAGGTTACGCTTTCCGTCATTGGTTCATTTTCTTTCGTCTTGGGGTTTGGTAGAAGAAATACCGGCTATGCTGTTTTTTAGGTTTGATATCCACCAAATTACGATAATCCACAACACTATGTAGGATAGATATCGCAAAAATTCCGGGGATGGTCGAACATTGTCCAATCTCATGAACAGTGCGATATTGCAAAAAGCAAACATCATTATGGTTGAAAAATGGGTTCCAACTCCGACCCGCCTGAGACCTGCGGGAAGCTGGACGGTGTAATGCCTGCCTACATAGAAAACTAGTGAGCCGCAAATGATATATGAAATAAACGAAAATCCAAAATATGCTTGACTGAATGTGTATTCAGCTTGGGTTGATGTAATTGATGATAGGCGGGTAACAATCCAATTGTTCGCTAAAGGCGGGAGATAAAAAATCTGCGCCACCAAATATACTAAAGAAATCTTTAAGGCATAGTCAATTACTCTAACTGAAACTTTAGTGGGGCGCTTCATAGTTCGTTCCAAATGTTGAGCGCAAAGGGCTTGAACTATCAAGGCCCCAGCGGCAGGAAGCTTTTGTAGCGTTTCAAGATGAAACAACAGTTCCTTCCTCTAACCAATCATGTTCGTCAACCCCGATTCGTTTGCCATTTTGTATTACATGCTATTTGCTGCAGCAGCTACACACCTCGGACGATCTAGGATCATAAACACGCTGGTCGATAAGTCTGCCCGGATGAAGGGTGACAGCCACGGGTATATACTACTGTGTATCGTTGCCGGGTAAAACTGACCGGGCGTTGTTATAAGAGCAACTGCTGGAACCAATGCCATCAATCACCGCCTTCGGCGGAACCAATGATGGAATAATCCAAAATAGGCGAAGCCGTCTATAAGATAGAAAGACAATCAACAAGGAAGGAATCTGAAGCGAGGCGAAGCCCGCAACATAGGAAGACAATAGGTTTCCAGAGGTCACAGCGAGGGCGAAGCCTTTTGACAAGGTGATTGGCTTTGGCGAACGCCTTCGGCTTTTTTCTTTCAGATTGGAAATAGATTGAACTTGTGACATTTTATGAACATCATGACGGCTTCGCCTGTTTTGATTCCCTTCTTGTTACCAACAGAAGAATGGAATGAAAATGGTTCGGGCGAAGCCCGTGATGAAGGTGGATTGCCTTCCAATGTCGCGGGCTTCGCCTCGCTTCAGATTCTTTTTGATTTTTCTTCCATTGAACACTTGAACGGGCGAAGCCCGACATTAGATGTCTTTTTGTTACGCAAGTGCCTTGACTCTGTTGCACCAAAGAGTTGATGGCCGGATTTCCCCTTTCCCCGGACAGATCTATCCCACGGCCTCTGTGACGGGGGTGCCAAGCGCGGTGTAACGGTTCAGAATAGCGATACGGACCTGAAGCTCGGCGACCTGTCGGTCAAAGTCCCGTGCCATGAGGCGCTGACCCAGCAGTTTCACACAGTGCATCTTCGTCTCGACGCGGCTTCGGGGGTGGTATCCACTCCATCGTCGCCAGAGGGCACGACCGAGGTATTTCGATGCCCGCAGAGCCTCGTTTCGTGCGCCCGCGCCGGCGGCGACTGTCTTCCAGGGTTTGGCGTTCTTGCGGGGCGGAATGACAGCGTCGGCGCCGCGGTCAGCGATGGCATCGTGGCATTTGCGGGTGTCGTAGGCGCCGTCTGCTGTGACGCGGCCGATCTGCTCGTGCGCCGGGATCTGTTTGAGCAGGTCGGGTAACACCGGCGCATCGCCGATGTGGCTCCCTGTGATCTCCACCGCCCGAACCTCCAGCGTTTCCTCATCAATCCCCAGATGGATCTTGCGCCAGACGCGCCGTTTCGGGCCGCCATGCTTGCGGGCGTGCCACTCGCCTTCGCCCTCGACCTTGATGCCAGTGCTGTCGATCAGCAGGTGCAGCGGCCCCTTGGACCCGCGATACGGTATGTTCACAGCCAGGGTCTTCTGGCGACGGGACAGGGTGCTGAAGTCAGGCACCGTCCAGTCGAGACCAACCAACTGCAGCAGGCTCTCGACGAAACCAGTCGTCTGCCTGAGCGCCATGCCGAAGAGCACCTTCATCGAAAGACACGTCTGAATGGCGGCATCGCTGTAGGTCTGCTGGCGGCCACGCCTGCCTGTCGGCGCGGCATCCCAGCTCATCTCGGGGTCGAACCAGATCGTCAGCGAACCCCGGCGCTTGAGCGCTTCATTGTAGGCTGGCCAGTTCCGGGTTCTGTATGTCGGGGATGCGGGTCGGCTCATGCAGACCAGCTACCGTACGGGTTTCATCAGATGAATCCATGACAGGATTTGTGCAACAGAGCCGGTCTGCGGGGATGCTTGCCGCACCAACTACAAGAACAATCTTCGCCGCGAAGCGAAGGCGTCCCAAAAGCGAACCATGACCTGTGCCCGTCCGGGCTGCGACCAAACCTTTCTTGAAGGCGCTGGCCGCAAGTATTGCTGCGAAGCTTGCTGGGAGAAGGTCAGAACAAAAGCCCGCAATGCAGAAGTTGCCAAATTGCAAAAGCGACTAACCGAACATCTGTTCTCAATTCGCCACGATGGCGAAGCCGCAACCCGGTTCATTGAAAAGCTGATCATTTCAAACGACCCGAAGGTGAAGCGCATGTTCGGTGCAGATTACCTCTACATGCCTCGGCGCAATGTGCAAGGCGTTCGGACAGATCGCAAAGACCTGACCCGTTCACAGAAGATCAGATACAATAAGATACTACGATGAAACTATGGTGAACTTCTATCTGCGATGTTCTATCAAGGCAATATTCGTAATAGAACCATCGCGGGAATCTGCGACCATTATTGCCACGCCGTTTACCGAGTTCCGGTAAAGACGTTCCGCCTAAAAACGAAGATGAAGCAACACTTGGCGATTGAACCCGAAAACTACATCTCTTTCTTGGAAAGCGGTCTCCCGGATTGGATCATGCTGTATCAACCCACGGGTGGCAATCCGTTCCGAGACCAGAAGCGTTCCGAATTCCAGAAAAGAAAAGCAAGCCCTATCCGACTCGGGGAACGGAAAATTACAATGACTGAATACACTGAACTTGAATTGCCGACTCTATCTGTTATTCAAAAAGACTTCGCAGACATTGCCGATGAAGCTGAACATCACAGACCAAAAGGAATGACAGCGCGCAAGTGGCTAAAGCACTACTACTGCGCCCAATATGTTCCGATCAGCCCGCGCGGTATCCTGATCCGGCTGCTTGTGCTGCACGGCAGCTACGTCCGCTATTCTGCCCCGCTGCAAAGGTTTATTGTCTATCGCATCGACCCGAAAACCAAGCATGGCGACTGGATCGTTGTTGACGCTGATCGCATCGTCAACCTGCTGCTATCCATCGCCCGCGACCTGCCGAAGGAACTGGAAACCTTTGAACGACCGAACCCAGAAGACGAGATCAGGCTGCGGATGTTCGGCAAGGCTTATACAGCCAACCGTAGCATTGCTGTAGAAGGCGTGGGCAGGCTCCGCGACCATCTGGCTACCAACATCATCAGAACAAAGACTCTGCCGCAGGACGACGCTGTATCCGCGCGTAAGCTTGTTTCTAAGATGCCTGCACCTGAACTGGTCTGGGTGTGACGCGGCATGGCATGGGACAGGAAGAACCATCACAACGACTACAACAGCCGTGCATGGCGAGCGACGCGCCGCTACGTCCGTAGTCGTGATGCCGGTCTATACTTCCGGTGCAGCTACTACGGCCTGGCCGTGCATGGGGCCGAGGTAGACCACATCGTTCCTGTCAGCCAAGGCGGCACCGACAGCCAGGACAACGCCTGGCTGCTGTGCATCGCATGCCATCGCGAGAAGACTCAACGGGAAGCGCAAGGACTGTCTGGCTTCCGCCCGAAGCTGAACCCCGACACCGGCTGGCCTATGGTGGAACTTGATTGGCTGGAACTGATCCGAAAGAGGAACGCCGAACTCGAAGTCGGCGTTTAATACTGTAGCCGCTGATGCTCTCCCCAGCGGCTACAACTCTTCCGGAATGCCGGAAAATCTATCGTCAGAAGTTTATTATCCTGTTCATGAAGTTCCGATCAATAAGAAGCGGGGAATCTTCAATAACCTTCCGAAGAGCCTCATCGCTGATGAGATCGCCGCCTGAATCTTCAATTAATGCCGCAGGTCCATCAATAAGTCCCGCTTGAGTAAGCGCCGGCGTCGCTTCAAGTGCTGCCGTTGCGGCGCTTGACATCACATCTATCTGCTGGCTGTCGTCTAGTCCTTCGACTGGCAGTCCGCTTGAGTTTCCGGCTACCATTTGGGTTAGTAGCGTTTGAATAATTGTGGCGGCTCTTTTTTCGTTATGAGTTATGCCAAGATTTGTGATTGCAGTGATAACCGCTGCTGAAAATCTCTGAAGCTCTGCGGGATCATCGTCCGCCTTCGATATTTTCAAAGAACTCTGCAGTATGTCAATGTCTACAGGTTGACCATAAGCGCCTAAAATGTCTGCAGAGTTCTGTCTAATCGTTAGGTTTTCGCCGGCAATCACTTTCGCGCGCACCATTGGGAGAGAGGTTTCGTCCTTCATCAGTTCGTCAAGTTCGGCCTGTGGGAAAGCGCCCTGCCAAGTTTGCTGCAATATACTGTCAAGGGTCAATGTCACGACCTGCATTTTATCTGATACTTCTTCAGCAAAAGCCGCCCCAGAGGCTTCTGGGAGATGGCTGTCATTTGTAAGATATACCGCCTCAGGATGAGCGACAGAACTCGGAGACTTATAACGATCCGCTATGTTAGCGAACTTCGCACATTCTGCGTCCGACACCATTGGAGTTGCCAAGCTTGGATTGAGAGAATTATACATTAGATAATTCCCGTCAGGGGAGTGGGCGCTTCCGTTTGAGATTGACCACATAAGGTTTACTGTGTGCCCAAGTTCATGTGCGATAGCGCGCCCCTCCACGTGTGGATCTCGAAGGGTTTCGATTGTCATAGCACTTTTATGGCCCGCACAGCCGAGAACATTTTTTCCTGCCTCCTCTTTCAACGGGCCGCACACTCTAAGATCATTCACAACAAGAACATTTGCTCCATATCCAGCAATGGCAATATTCATAACTTCCTGTCGAGTCTTTTCTTCTATGAGAGCAACATTGCCGATTGTTTTCCCCATTTTAACCAAATTATTCAGCTTTACGGAAACTCCAGTGCATTGTTGGAGTATCCGATTTGCTTCTGCGACAGCGGTCTTGTAGTGATGAGTTGTCCGGTGGACATTGTTTGCGATTACAATATTCAGCTTTATATCTTCTGCACCGGCGTTGCTGGCGCACAAAGATATCACGGCGATTGCAGAAATACTTCCTAAACGCATAACGCACCTCATTAACATGTTGGGTAGACAGTCAGGGCAGTGTATCACAGAGTTGTGATTCGCAAAATTATCTTCTGAAAATGGGGCGTAATGCTTCCCAGCGATTTATTGCAACCGATTCGCTCTGCGAAAGATATCTCGCCTCCCTTGTCAAGGCCCCTCGGGGGGAAGGTCGATCTTCGGGCCGGGGGAACCGTAATCGGCACGGGGGCACTGCAGATTACAACCGGGCATAAAAAACCTTTTTTCTGGTCCGAATAAATACCTTCACATAGTCGAAGGTATTTTCAATGTCTATTGCTACACCACCCGACCATTTGACCCCAGACCAGGCCGCTATCTGGTGTTCAACTCTATCCTCCCTTGAAGCCGGGTGGATCGCTGACCGCGGCGCCGACGCTGTCATTCCGCCCCGCAAGAACGCCAAACCCTGGAAGACAGTCGCCGCCGGCGCGGGCGCACGAAACGAGGCTCTGCGGGCATCGAAATACCTCGGTCGTGCCCTCTGGCGACGATGGAGTGGATACCACCCCCGAAGCCGCGTCGAGACGAAGATGCACTGTGTGAAACTGCTGGGTCAGCGCCTCATGGCACGGGACTTTGACCGACAGGTCGCCGAGCTTCAGGTCCGTATCGCTATTCTGAACCGTTACACCGCGCTTGGCATCCCCGTCACAGAGGCCGTGGGATAGATCTGTCCGGGGAAAGGGGAAATCCGGCCATCAACTCTTTGGTGCAACAGAGTCTTCGCTGTATGAAAGGGCACACGCTTCCTGTTTTCGGGCGTCTTGGGCGCGCGAATCTTCTTGCTGCACAGTAAGGTTTCTTAGCGAAAGGATATTATCGCATGTTTGCGACATGCCCTTGCTCGGAACAAGTGATACAGCCAAGCAGAAGAATAACGTCCGATACATGGCACACCTGACATCTTTCTTCGGAAATGGTCTCATAGGTTCGCCATTCACGCAACGGTGATGATTACTATGCTAGCCAAAGCCCGGACGCTTTGACGCGTATCGCCAAACGCCTCTGGCAAGCTGAGGCAGCGCGTTAGCCCAGCCGAATCGAGTTCGATCCACGCGCAAAACCGGGGCAGGGAACCTCGGTCAGAGATTGGGTCGTGGATTGGGACATATCAGGGGCTGATTTGGTGTTTTGCCAATCTTTTCAATCGCTTATGCGAAATTGATTGGCTCCGGCGGTAGGGATCGAACCTACGACCAATTGATTAACAGTCAACTGCTCTACCGCTGAGCTACGCCGGAACACGGGGCGGTATATAGCCGCCGGTTTCGGGGGCGTCCAGAGCCATTTGCGGATTTTTTGCGGCTCTGCTCAAAATCTCCATCGGCTCGCACCACCCCCTTCAATGCGTCGAAAAAACCGCCTCCAGACCGATGGAGCCGGGGGTCGAGACAGCGCCCAGTTCGGAGAGCGCGATCAGATGCGCCAGCACGTTGCGGGTCGCCGCTCGGATCAGGGTCGGCGGCACGTCGTAGATCCGGCGGGCCAGCGTCTCGGCATCGGCCGGGCCGTCGCGCAGCGCCGAAAGGATCTGCACCGTCCGCGTCCGGCGATGGGCGGCCAGTTCGGCCAGCCGGGCCGAAGGATCGGCGATCGCGCCGCCATGCGCGGGCAGCAACGCGGCGGCAGCCTCGGAATCCAGCCGCGACAGGGTGCGGAAATAATCCGCGAGATCGCCGTCCGGAGGCGAGATCAGCGTCGAGGACCAGCCCATCACCACGTCGCCGCAGAAGATCTGCCGCTCGGTGCGAAAGCTCAGGTGGCCGGCGAAATGGCCCGGCGTGTGCAGCGCCACCAGCCGCCATTCGTCGCTTTCCACCACGGCGCCGTCGGCCAGCGCCACGTCCGGCGCAAAGCCGCGGTCCAGCCCTTCGCCGCCGGCGATGCCGCCCTCGCGCGCCAGGCGCTGCATCAGGGCGGATCGCCCGGCCTCGGCGGGGCCGAAGCCCAGGATCGGCGCTCCGGTCGCCTGCGCCAGGGCGCGCGCGCCGCCGGAATGGTCCAGATGCGCATGGGTGACCAGGATATGGCTGACGCGGCCGGACCCGATGGCGGCGAGAATCGCCGCGCGATGGGCGGGCAGGTCGGGGCCAGGGTCGATCACCGCGACCTGGTCGCGCCCCAGCAGGAAGGTGTTCGTCCCCGGGCCGGTCAGGGGCGAGGGATTGTCGGCGGTGATGACCCGCAGGGCTTTCTCGGCGCTCGTCATGCGGCTAACCTAGCCGCGCGGGGCCGCCTGTCCAAGGCCGCCGAAGGGATGAGGCACGATGAATTTCGAATGGCTGAAGCGGGCGATGCCGCGCGGGCTCTACGGCCGGGCGGCGCTGATCCTGTTCCTGCCGGTGGTGGTGGTGACGGTAGTGGTCACCGTCATGTTCCTGCAGCGCCATTTCGAGGATGTGACCCGGCAGATGACCTCGGGCATGGCCAGCGAGATCGCGCTGGTCGCGGCGCGCATCGACGCGGCCCCCGATATCGCCGCGGCGCGCGATTCGGCGCGGCAGATCGCCGGGCCGCTGGGCCTGGACCTAGTCCTGCCCGCAGCGGAGGAAGGCGCCGACGACCACGTCTTTTATGACCTCTCGGGGCGCATCGTCATCGCCGAACTGCATGACCGCCTGCCCGAGGTCCGTGCCGTGGACCTGGGTCTGCGGCGCGAGGTCCGGGTGACGCTGCACGGCCGCTGGGGCCCGTATCAGCTGGTGTTTCCGCGGGTGCGGGTCAGCGCGTCGAATCCGCATCAGCTGCTGGTGCTGATGGTCGGCACCTCGCTCTTGATGACCGCCATCGCCACGATCTTTCTGCGCAACCAGTTGCGCCCGATCCGGCGCCTCGCGCGCGCGGCCGAGGAATATGGCAAGGGCCGCATCATCCCCTATCGCCCGGCCGGCGCCAGCGAGATCCGCAGCGCCGGCACCGCCTTCCTGGAGATGCGCGCCCGCATCGAGCGCCAGAACGAGCAGCGCAAGCAGATGCTCTCGGGCGTCAGCCACGACCTGAGGACGCCCTTGACCCGGCTGCGACTGGGGCTGTCGATGCTGTCGCCCGACTACCCGCCCGAGCCGGGCGAGATCGCGGCGCTGGAAGGCGATGTGGCGGCGATGGGCACCATGGTCGACGCCTTTCTGGACCATGCCCGCGACGCCGCCCAGGATGCGCCGCCGCAATCGGTGCCGGCACTGGATTTCCTGCGCAGCATCGTCGCCGATGCGCAGCGCGGTGGCCAAGCGGTGCGGCTGCACGAACTGACCGGCGACGAGGCCGGCCGCGCCACCTTCAGCCGCGACAGCCTGCGCCGCGCCATCGAAAATCTGATCGGCAATGCCGTGCGCTATGGCGAGCGGGCCGAGGTCGATGCCGCGCTGGGGCCGAGCTATTTCCGCATCTCGATCGAGGACGACGGGCCCGGCATCCCGCCTGAAAAGCGCGAGGAGGCGCTGAAGCCCTTTACCCGCCTGGACCCGGCCCGCAACCAGAACCAGGGCCAGGGCGTCGGCCTGGGCCTGGCCATCGCCGCCGACATCGCCCGCGCCCATGGCGGCCAGCTGCGGCTGGGCGAGGGCGAGCGGCTGGGCGGCTTGCGGGCCGAGATCGTCATTCCGCGCTGAGCGGCGCGGTTGCGGGATGCCCCGCCGCGGGCTAAGCCTGTCGCAAGGACATAAGACAGAAGGGATTCCGCGATGCGGGCATTCGTATTTCCGGGGCAGGGCGCCCAGGTCGTGGGCATGGGGCGCGAGCTGGCCGAGGCCTATCCGGCGGCGCGCGCGGTCTTTGCCGAGGTGGACGAGGCATTGGGCGAGAACCTGTCGGAGCTGATCTGGAACGGCGACATCGAGATCCTGACCCTGACCCAGAACGCCCAGCCGGCGCTGATGGCGACCTCGCTGGCGGCGTTCCGGGCGCTGGAATCCGAGGGGTTCGGCATCCAGGACGCGGATTTCGTCGCCGGCCACTCGCTTGGCGAATATTCGGCGCTTTGTGCGGCCGGCGCGCTGAGCCTCGCGGATACCGCGCGGCTTTTGCGCCTGCGCGGCCAGGCCATGCAGGAGGCGGTGCCGGTCGGGCAGGGCGCCATGGCGGCGATCCTGGGGCTGGACTTCACCACCGTCGACCAGATCGCGCGCGACGCGGCCGAGGGCGAGGTCTGCCAGGCTGCCAATGACAACGACCCGGCGCAGGTGGTGATCTCGGGCCACAAGGAGGCGGTCGAGCGCGCGGCGGCCCTGGCCAAGGAACGCGGCGCCAAGCGGGCGCTGATGCTGCCGGTCTCGGCCCCGTTCCACTCGGCGCTGATGCAGCCGGCGGCGGCGGTGATGGCCGAGGCACTGGCGGCGGTCGAGATCGCAGCCCCCGCCGTGCCGCTGGTCGCCAATGTCCGCGCCGAGCCGGTGACCGAGCCCGGCGCCATCCGCCGGCTGCTGGTCGAGCAGGTGACCGGCGCGGTGCGATGGCGCGAGTCGGTCGCGTTTCTGGCCGGAGCCGGCGTGACGGAGTTCTGGGAGATCGGCGCCGGCAAGGCGCTGTCGGGGATGATCAAGCGCATCGCCAAGGAGGCGGTGGTGAAGAATATCGGCGTGCCGGGCGATATCGCGGCGCTGAAGGCATAAGGGGGCTCCGCCCCCATCCCTGCGGGATTCCCCCGGAGTATTTGGAAAACGGAGAAGAGCTTGATGTTTGATCTGACGGGCAGGAATGCGCTGGTGACCGGCGCTTCGGGCGGGATCGGCGGCGCTGTGGCCGAGGCGCTGCATGCCGCCGGCGCCACGGTGGCGCTGTCGGGCACGCGCGAGGCGCCGCTGCGCGAGCTGGCCGAGAAGCTGGGCTCGCGGGCGCATGTCGTGACCGCGAACCTGTCGGATGCCGCCGCCGTCGAGGCGCTGCCCAAGGCCGCGGCCGAGGCCATGGGTTCGGTCGACGTGCTGGTGAACAACGCCGGCATCACCCGCGACAACCTGTTCATGCGCATGTCGGACGAGGAATGGGCGCAGGTGATCGAAGTGAACCTGACCTCGAGCTTTCGGCTGTGCCGGGCGGTGCTGCGCGGCATGATGAAGGCGCGCTGGGGCCGGATCGTCAACATCGGCTCGGTCGTCGGCGCCACCGGCAATCCGGGGCAGGGCAATTATGCCGCCGCCAAGGCGGGGCTCGTCGGCATGTCGAAGAGCCTGGCCTATGAGGTCGCCTCGCGCGGGATCACGGTGAACTGCGTGGCCCCGGGCTTCATCGAGACGGCGATGACAGACAAGCTGAACGACGAGCAGAAGGGCCGCATCCTGACGCAGATCCCGGCCGGGCGCATGGGTTCCGCGCAGGAGATCGCAGCGGCGGTGCTGTATCTGTCGAGTCCCGAGGCGGGCTATGTCACCGGCGCGACCCTGCATGTCAACGGCGGCATGGCGATGATCTGATCGTGGTTTATGCGGGTTGCAAGATCACGCCTCCGTGCTATATCCCGCAAACAAGGCCGCAGGGGAACCGCCCTGGGCTGCGCCCGGCGTAAAGCCGGACCTTTCTGGGCGGATGCCCGCGAAAACGAGGAAGAGACATGAGCGATATCGCTGATCGCGTGAAGAAAATCGTCGTCGAGCACCTGGGTGTCGATGAGGACAAGGTGACCGAGACCGCTTCGTTCATCGACGATCTCGGCGCCGACTCGCTGGACACCGTGGAACTGGTCATGGCGTTCGAGGAAGAATTCGGCATCGAGATCCCGGATGACGCGGCCGAGACCATCCAGACCTTCGGCGATGCGGTGAAGTTCATCCAGGGCGCGGTCTGATCCCGTCCCATGGGATTTTCCGGGCGGTGCTTCCAGGGCGGAAGCGCCGCCTTTTCTTTTGGCTTTTCCGGAACTGCCGGCATCTCCGGCCCGTTTAGCGGGCGAACCTGAAGAAAGGAGAATGCCCTATGGCAGTCAACGTCCAGGGTCTCAGCGACAATGCCCGCAAGACCGCCATCGCCGAACTGAACGCCCGGCTTGCCGATGCCGTGGCGCTTTCCGCCGCGATCAAGCAGGCGCATTGGAACGTCAAGGGTCGCAACTTCATCGCCGTGCATGAGCTGTTCGACACCGTGTTCCGCAACCTGCAGGGCCATGTCGACACCATGGCCGAGCGCGTGCAGGTGCTGGATGGCGTCGCCGTGGGCACGGTCGAGAAGGTCGCCAAGGCGAGTACGCTGAAGGAATACCCGACCGACCTGACCAAGGCCGAGGATCACATCAAGGCGGTCTGCGAACGGATGCGCGATTACGGCAAGAAGGTCCGCGAGGCCATCGACACCACCGACGAGGCGGGCGATGCCGATACCGCCGACCTGTTCACCGCCGCCTCGCGCACGGCGGACAAAGACCTATGGTTCATGGAAAGCCATCTCGAATGAACCCCCTTCAGGGCTGACATGAAGCCGGGACTGGGGTCCCGGCTTTTTTTCTTGGCGCAGGGCGGCGGTTTTTGTCTCGGCCGCGCAGTTTTCCGCCGCGGGGCGATTGCGCTGCCCCGCGCCCCGCCCCTAGATTGGCGCCATGCCCGAAAACTCGCCCCGATTCATCCACCTGCGCACCCATTCCGAACATTCGCTGCTGGAAGGCGCGGTGCCGGTCAAGAAGCTTGCCGAGCTCGCGGCGCAGAACGGCATGCCGGCGGTGGCGCTGACCGACACCAACGCGCTGTTTGCGGCGCTGGAATTCTCGGTCAAGGCGCAGGATGCAGGTGTGCAGCCGATCATCGGCTGCCAGATCACCCTGGCCGCCGAGGTCACCGGCCCGGTGGTCCTGCTGGCGCAGAACGAGGCTGGCTGGCTGAACCTGATGGCCTTGTCGACCTGCCTCTATCTGCGCGACGGCAATGCGCTGCCGCATGTCACCCTTGACGAGCTGGTGGCCCATGCCGAGGGGCTGATCTGCCTGACCGGCGGCGCCGGCGGTCCGCTGGGCCAGCTGGTGCTGCAAGGCCGGCCCGCCGAGGCGCGCGCCCTGGCCGAGAGGCTGGCGGCGGCCTTTCCGACCCGGCTCTATGTCGAACTGCAGCGCCACCACGATGCCGAGGGCCAGCCGGTGCCCGAGGAGGCGGGCGCGGAGGGCGGCATGATCGACATCGCCTATGCGCTCGATCTGCCGCTGGTCGCCACCAACGACGTCTATTTCCCGAAGCCCGACCTGTTCGACGCCCATGACGCGCTGATCTGCATTTCGGAGCGCGCCTATGTCGACCAGACCGCGCCGCGCCGCCGGCTGACGCCGCAGCACTACTTCAAGAGCGCCGCCGAGATGGCGACGCTGTTCGCCGATCTGCCCGAGGCGCTGGAGAATACCGTCGAGATCGCCCGCCGCTGCGCCTTCGCGGTCAAGAAGCACAAGCCGATCCTGCCGCGCTTCGCCGATGACGAGGTCGAGGAGCTGCGCCGCCAGGCCTGGGACGGGTTGCGCGCCCGGCTGGCGGTGATCCCGCATTCGGCGACAGCCGAGGAATATGAGGAGCGCCTGCGCTTCGAGCTGGGCATCATCGAGCAGATGGGCTTTCCCGGCTATTTCCTGATCGTGGCCGACTTCATCAAATGGGCCAAGGATCAAGGCATTCCGGTCGGGCCGGGCCGTGGGTCGGGCGCGGGGTCTCTGGTCGCCTATGCGTTGACGATTACCGACCTGGATCCAATGCGTTACAGCCTGCTCTTCGAGCGGTTCCTGAACCCGGAACGGGTATCGATGCCGGACTTCGACATCGACTTCTGCATGGATCGCCGCGAAGAGGTGATCCAATACGTGCAAGGGAAATACGGCCGCGACAAGGTCGGCCAGATCATCACCTTCGGTGCGCTGCTGTCCAAGGCGGCGGTGCGCGACGTCGGCCGCGTGCTGCAGCTGCCCTTCGGCCAGGTGGACCGCCTGTCCAAGATGATCCCGGTCGAGGGCGTGAAACCGGTCAGCGTCACCAAGGCGCTCGCCGACGAGCCGCGCCTGCGCGAGGCGGCCAAGGAAGAGGTCGTCGCCCGGCTGCTGGACTATGCCGCCAAGATCGAGGGGCTGCTGAGGAACGCCTCGACCCATGCCGCGGGGGTGGTGATCGGCGACCGGCCGCTGCACCGGCTGGTGCCGCTTTATCGCGATCCGGCCTCGGACATGCCGGCGACGCAGTTCAACATGAAATGGGTCGAGCAGGCCGGTCTGGTCAAGTTCGACTTCCTGGGCCTCAAGACCCTGACGGTGATCCAGAACGCCGTCGATCTGATCAATGCCGGCGGTCGGCCGCTGCATGTCGCGGCCGACGGGCAGGTGCTCTATCAGCCGGCGCCGGGGGCGGAGAACCAGATCAACCTGATCCCGCTCGACGATCAGGCCAGCTACGAGCTTTTCGCCAGCGCCCGCACCGTGGCGGTGTTCCAGGTCGAAAGCTCGGGCATGATGGATGCGCTGCGGCGGATGAAGCCGACCTGCATCGAGGATATCGTCGCGCTGGTCGCGCTGTATCGTCCCGGCCCGATGGAGAACATTCCGACCTATTGCGAGGTGAAGAACGGGCTGCGGCCGCTGGAATCGATCCATCCGACCATCGACCACATCCTGGCCGAGACCCAGGGCATCATCGTCTATCAGGAACAGGTGATGCAGATCGCCCAGGTCATGGCCGGCTACAGCCTCGGCGGCGCCGACCTGTTGCGCCGCGCCATGGGCAAGAAGATCGCCGAGGAGATGGCCAAGGAGCGGCCGAAGTTCGTCGAAGGCTGCACGGCGCAGGGAATCGACAAGAAGAAGGCCGGCGAGGTCTTTGACCTGCTTGAGAAATTCGCAAACTACGGTTTCAACAAGTCCCATGCTGCGGCCTATGCCGTGGTCAGCTATCAGACCGCCTGGCTGAAGGCGAACCACCCGGTCGAATTCATGGCCGCGGTGATGAACTGCGATATCCACCTGACCGACAAGCTGGCGATCTACAAGCGCGAGGCCGACCGGATGGGGATCGAGACCGTCGCGCCCTGCGTCAACCGCTCGGAGCCCACCTTCAGCGTCAAGGACGGCAAGATCGTCTATGCGCTGGGGGCGCTGAAGGGCGTCGGGGTCGAGGCGATGCGGCTGATCACCGAGGCGCGCGGGCAGACCCCGTTCCGCGACCTGCACGACTTTGCCCGCCGCGTGGACATGAAGCGCGTGGGCAAGCGCCCGCTGGAAATGCTGGCCCGCGCCGGCGCCTTCGACCTGCTGGAGCCGAACCGGGCCCGGGTGCTGAAATCCCTCGACGGGCTGGTTGCCTGGTCGGCGGCGGTGCAGGAGGCGGCGGCATCGTCGCAAAGCTCGCTCTTCGGCGGGGGCGAGGACCTGCCGCCGCCGCGCCCGGTCCCGGCGCCGATCTGGATGCCGACCGAGAAGCTGGGCGAGGAACATGCGGCCGTCGGCTTCTACCTTTCGGGCCATCCGCTGGACGACTATCAGCCGGCGCTGCGCCGCAAGGGGGTGCAGACGCTGGCCGAGGTGACGCAGGCCGCGCAGGATGGGGCGCTGGTCGCCTCGCTGGCGGGCACCGTGGCCTTCCGGCAGGAAAAGAAATCGGCCCGCGGCACCCGCTTCGCCTTCGTCGGTCTTTCCGATCCGACCGGGCTTTACGAAGTCACCGTGTTCTCGGACACGCTCGACGCCCATCGGCAGCATCTGGAGCCGGGCGAGAACGTGGTCCTGCAGGTGCAGGTCGAGCCCTCGGGCGACCAGGTCAAGCTGCTGGCCCGGGCGGTGACGCCGCTCGACCAGGCGGTGGCCGATGCCGGGGCGAACCGGCTGGCGGTCGAGATCGCGGGGCCGGACGCCGTGCCCGGCATCGCCGAGGCGCTGGCCCGCATCCAGGCCGAGGTCGCGGCACCCGCCCGCGCGCGCGGCCCTATTGCCTTGCGGCTGAAGGACGGCGAGGATCTGGTGGATATCGAGATCGCCGAGGATGCGCCTTTGACCACGCCGGCGCGCCAGGCGTTGCGCGTCATTCCCGGCGTGCTGGAAGTGCTTGAGGAATAGGTTTTTTATCCGGCCGATCTTTGCGGCCGCTTTGTCACAAGGAGCTTTCATGCGATTCCCGACCATTGCGCAGGGCGCCACGCCTTCGGCGGACGGGGCGGTGACGCGCTTCGTCTCGCCCGAGGTTCAGAACAAGAGCTGGTTCAACCCGACCCGGCCGGTGATCTTCGTCAACGGCATGCTGAACACCGGCGCCGACCACCGCGCCTGCGCCGAGGCGCTGTCGCTGATGCTGGGCTGTCCGGTCGTCGGCGTCTACAACCGCAAGGACGGTTTCTGGGCCGATCTGTTCCAATGCATCACCGACAAGGCGCGGCTGACGCAGGTCCAGACCTCGAACCTGAACCACAACACCAACTGGATCGCCTTCTTCGACCAGGTCTGGCAGAAGAGCCGCGAGACGCGGCCGATGCTGACCAAGGAGGATTTCGCCCATGAGATGCTGGCCAGCAACCCGGCGGCGCAATCGCTGTTCGCGCTGCTGATCGGCCAGCCGGGCGGGATGCTGGGCACGCCGATCTATTGCCACAGCCAGGGCAACTTGGTGACCTCGAACGCGCTGTCGGCGGTGACGCTGGTCAAGGGCGCGGAATCGGTGCGCGGGCTCGAGGTGAACAGCTTCGGCTCGCCCGCGCGCGGCTGGCCGGTGGGGCTGAACCGCGTGAACAACGCCTATACGTTCGACCCGGTCAGCTTGCTGGACCTGACCATGGACCTGTCGAGCGCGAAGGTCGGGTTCAAGGTTGCGCATGGTTTCCTGAACTATGTCGCCCAGGACGGCGAATTCGTGGTGAACCGCTTCCGCACCGGCGGCTGGGGCATGACGGTGAACATGGACGAGAAGGGGCTGGCGAAGTTCTGCGCCGGGCTCGGCACCAACACCAAGCGGCTGCGTGCCATCTTCGACCGGCTGGAGTCGGCGCATTTCACCGACAGCGACGACGTGGCGCTGGAATATGTGAACCTGCTTTCGGACCAGCAGATCGCGGCGCTGCGGGCCGTCGATCCGGCATTCGTCGCGCAGCTGGTGCGGCTTTTGCAGGCCGGCTGGACCGCCGCCGACGAACAGCGCGCCATCGACCGGCTGCAAGCGGCGCAGGGCGTGTCCTGAACGAAAAAGCCCCGCCGGATGGCGGGGCTTTCCTTTTGGCGGGGGCGCTCAGTTGCGCTCTTTGTCCACCATCTTGCCCTTGGAAATCCAGGGCATCATGGCGCGCAGCTTCTCGCCGACCTGTTCGATCTGGTGTTCGTCGTTCAGACGGCGGGTCGCCTTGAAAAACGGCTGGCCGACGGCGTTTTCCTGCATGAAGTCGCGCACGAACTTGCCGGTCTGGATGTCGGTCAGCACGGCTTTCATGCGGGCCTTGGTTTCCTCGTAGGGCAGCACACGCGGGCCCGAGACATACTCGCCATATTCGGCGGTGTTCGAGATCGAGTAGTTCATGTTGGCGATGCCGCCTTCGTAGATCAGGTCCACGATCAGCTTCACCTCGTGCAGGCACTCGAAATAGGCCATTTCCGGCTCGTAGCCGGCTTCGACCAGGGTTTCGAAGCCCATGCGGATCAGTTCGACCAGACCGCCGCACAGCACGGCCTGCTCGCCGAACAGGTCGGTTTCGCATTCCTGGCGGAAGTTGGTCTCGATGATGCCCGAGCGGCCGCCGCCGATGGCCGAGCAATAGGACAGCGCCAGGTCCTGCGCCTTGCCGGTCGCGTCGACATGGACCGCGAACAGGCAGGGCACGCCGCCGCCCTTGGTGTATTCGCCGCGCACGGTGTGGCCGGGGCCCTTCGGCGCCATCATGATGACATCGACGCCCTTTTTCGGCTCGATCAGGCCGAAGTGGATGTTCAGGCCATGCGCGAAGGCGATGGCGGCGCCTTCGCGGATGTTGTCGTGCACGTATTTCTTGTAGGTCTCGGCCTGCAGCTCGTCGGGCATGGTGAACATGATCAGGTCGGCCCAGGCGGCGGCCTCGGCGATGCCCATGACCTTCAGGCCCTCGGCTTCCGCCTTCTTGGCCGAGGCCGAGCCTTCGCGCAGCGCGACGACGACGTTCTTGGCACCCGAATCGCGCAGGTTCAGCGCATGGGCGTGGCCTTGCGAGCCATAGCCCAGCATGGCGATCTTCTTGTCCTTGATCAGGTTCACGTCGCAATCGCGATCATAGTAAACGCGCATCGGAAACTCCCTCCATTTTCGCTGAGGAGGTTGTAGCAAAGTTGCTCAGCACGTTCCGTGCAATTTTTGCATTTTCAAACGATAATTTGCGATGATAATAAGTAAGTGCTTACTGTAGTGAAAAAATCATGCCAGACGCCACTGATCGCCGTATTCTGCGCCAGCTTCTTGCCGACCCCGACATCGCGAATGCCGAACTGGCACAACGCGCCGGGGTGACCCCCGCCAGCCTGTGGCGCCGGCTGGAAAAGCTGCGCGAGACCGGCGTGATCCGGGCGACCGAGACCCGCATCGACTGGCGCAAGCTCGGTTACGAGGTCCAGGTCAGCCTGCGCTTCACCCTTGACAAGACCCAGCCCCGCGCCTTCGACGATTTCACCGCCGCCGCCCGCCGCGTGCCCGAGGTGACCGAGATCCAGACCTTCCTGGGCTCGGTGGACCTGCGGCTGTCGGTGATTGCCCGCGACATGGCACATTGGCAGCAGCTGTACCGCGAAAGCATCCTGACGTTGCCGCATGTCTCGGATTCCGATGCGCTGATGCTGGTCAGCACCATCAAGGACGTGCAGGAGCTGCCGCTGTGAGCTTTGCCCCCGACGCCACCGACCTGGCCATCCTGCGGCTGCTGGCCCAGGACGCGACCCGCGGCGCGGCCGAGATCGGGCGCGTCCTGGGCCTGACCCAGCCCGCCACCTGGCGCCGCATCAAGCGCTTGACCGAGGCCGGGGTGATCGCCGGTCGCCGCATCGTGGTGGACGAGGCCGCGCTGGGATTCGGCGTCACCGTCTTCCTGGGCATCCGCCTGGCCGCCAAGGGCCGTCCGGGCCTCGAGGATTTCGAGCGTGCGGTGACCGCCATCCCCGAGGTGCAGACCGTGCAGCATGTGCTGGGCCAGTTCGATTACCGCCTGCGCATCCATGCCCGCGACATTGCCGATTTCGAGCGCATCCTGCGCCGCCGCATCATGACCCTGCCGGGCGTCGGCCAGGTCGAGGCGAACGTCATGCTGTCCGAGGAACGCCGGCCTGGCCCTTTGTGATCCGGTCCCTTTGCAGGCGGCTGAAAAAGTCTCAGCGACGCAGCACATTGGGCAGAAAGCGGGAAATCCGCCTCAAATCGCCTGCAAATGCCCTGTTTTCCAGCCGATCCTGGTCGGGCCCGGAACGATTATCCGTCCCGACGACCTTTCGGGGCTCTTTTTCAGCAGCCTGTTAGAGCCGCTTTTCCATATAGACCCGCCGCAGGCCCAGTTCGGTGGCGCGATGCGTCTCGGCATAGCCGCGTGCGGCATAGATGGCGATGTTCTCGACCATGATCTCCTGCGTATAAAGCCGCATCGCCGGCAGGCCCGTCTGCCGCGCACGGTTCTCGGCGAAATCCAGCAGCATCCGGCCATAACCCTTGCCCTGCGCGCCGGGGTCAATGGCGACATTGTCCAGAAGCAGGTGGCCGTCGCCTTCGACCAGCACCAGGATGCCGCGCACGGTGCCGTCGTCCAGGACCCAAAGCTGGCCGGCGGCCTGCCGGGCGGCATAATCGTCGCGCATCGGGCCGGGAACCAGCCCGTTCAGCGCCACATAGCGGCCATAGGCCTTCGCTACGATGCGCGCGACCTGCGGCAGGTCGGCCGGGGCGGCGGGGCGGATATCGGGGCCGGGGTCTGACATGGCGCCTCCTGTTTCCGGGGCAGGCTATCACCGCCGGCGGTGCCGGCCAAGCCGGCGCTTTCACGGCCTTGTTGGCTTGCATTGTCCCGCGCGAGCGGTCAATCAGGCGCCACCCAACCAGCAGGTGACCGATGGCCAGCCCGCGCCCCTTTTCGCGTTACGAATTCCTGATCGCCTGGCGCTACCTGCGCGCCCGCCGGGCCGAGGGCGGGGTCAGCGTGATGACCTGGATCAGCCTGATCGGCATCACCCTGGGCGTGATGGCGCTGATCGCCACCCTGGCGGTCCGCGCCGGCTTCCGCGCGGATTTCGTCGACACCATCCTGGGGGCCAATCCGCACAGCACCGTCTCTTACGCGCCGAGCCAGGTCTATAACGAGCTGACCGAAGAGACCTATTTCTCGCCCGGCACCATCCAGGACTATGACGCGCTGGCCGCCAGGATCGCGGCGATCCCGGGCGTCACCCGCGCCGATCCGGCCGTGCGCGGCAAGGTCATGGCCACGCAGAACGGTCAGCGCGGACTGGGCGACGTCTATGGCGTCTCGGCCGAGGCGATGGCGGCGCTGCCCGGCGTCGTCGACCCCGAGCGTGCCAGCGGCGATATCGCCGATTACGACCGGGGCATCGCCATCGGCATCGGCCTGGCGCGGACGCTGGGCGTGGGCGTCGGCGACCGCATCCAGCTGGTCTCGCCCGACGGGGCGCAGACGGCGGTGGGCACCACGCCCCGGATCGAAAGCTACGAGGTGGTCTATATCTTCTCGGCCGGGCGCTGGGACATCGACGAGGCCCGCATCTACATGCCCCTGGCCGCGGCGCAGAGCTTCTTCAACCGCGAGGGCGTCGCGGACGAGATCGAGGTCTTCGTCCGCGACCCGGAGCGGGTGGACGACTGGACGCCGCAACTCCTGAGCGCGGCGGGCGAGCGGGGGCAGGTCTGGACCTGGCGCGACGCCGCGGGCAGCTTCCTTGCCGCGCTGGACATGGAGGATGACGTGATGTTCGTCATCCTGGCGATCCTGGTGCTGATCGCGTCGATGAACATCACCTCAGGGCTGATCATGCTGGTCAAGAACAAGGGCCGCGACATCGGCATCCTGCGCACCATGGGCCTGACCGAAGGCGCGGTGCTGCGGGTGTTCTTTCTCTGTGGCGCCTTCACCGGCGTGATCGGCACCGCGGCTGGGGTGGTGCTGGGCGTGGCGCTGTCGCTGAACGTCGATCACGTCATGGCGGCGCTGAACGCGCTGACCGGCGGCAATGCCTGGCAGCCCGAGGTGCGCGGCATCTATGCCCTGCACGGCGAATTGCGCGCCTGGGACATCTTCCGCGCCGTAGCGCTGTCCCTGGGGCTGGCCTTCGTGGTGACGATCTTTCCGGCGCGGCGGGCGGCGCGCATGAACCCGGTGGAGGCGCTGCGCTATGAGTGACGTCCTGGTCCTCGACGGGATTTCCAAGACCTACGGCAAGGGCGGTCCGGCGCCGGTGCCGGTGCTCTCGGACCTGTCGCTGAGGGTGGCGCGCGGCGAGGTGGTGGCGCTGGTGGCGCCCTCGGGCGCGGGGAAATCGACTCTTCTGCACATCGCCGGCCTGCTCGACACGCCCGATGCCGGGCGGGTGGCGATCAACGGCCGCGACATGGGCGGGCAGGGCGACCGCGCCCGGACCGAGGCGCGGCGCGAAGAGCTGGGCTTCATCTATCAGTTCCACCACCTGCTGCCCGAATTCACCGCTGCCGAGAACATCGTGCTGCCGCAACTGGCCAATGGCGTGGCCGATGCGGCCGCGCGGGCGCGGGCCGGCGATCTTCTGGGCCGGGTCGGGCTGTCGCATCGCGCCGACCATCGCCCGGCACAGCTTTCGGGCGGCGAGCAGCAGCGCGTGGCCTTCTGCCGGGCGCTGGCGAACCAGCCTTCGCTGCTGCTTGCCGACGAGCCGACGGGCAATCTCGACCCGGCGACCTCGGACAAGGTCTTCGACGTGCTGATGGCGCTGGTGCGCGAGACCGGGCTGGCGGCGCTGATCGCCACCCACAACCTCGAACTGGCGGGCCGCATGGACCGGGTGGTGCGGCTGGGCGAGGGCCGCGCGGCATGAGCGCGGGTGCCGGCAGGCGGTGCAAGGTCGGTGTCCGCGCGGCGCACGGCCGCTGCACGGCGATGACGGCGCAAGGCCCTTCCGCGCCTGCGGGCGTTTCCGCCGCTCCGGCCCAGACAAGCAGCCTGTGCGCCGCCTCGTCTTTCCGCTTCGCGCCTTCTCGCAAAAGCGCGGACCGTCTGGCGGCGGCTTTGGCACTTCTCTGCCTGCTGCCCGCCCAGGCTTCTGCCGAGCCGTTCGAGCAATTCGGCACGGCGATGAAATACGGCCTGCCGTTGGCGGCGGCGGTCTGCGCCGCCGACCAGAACCGGTTGGAGGATTTCGCGGTGCGCGGCGTGCTGCAGGCGGCGGTGGTCTGGGGAATGAAAGCGGTCTTCGACGGCGCTCCGATCTCGCGCCGTCCATCGGGCGAGGGCAAGGGTTTCCCCTCGGGTCATACGGCGGCGGCTTTTTTCGGCGCGTCGGATTTGGCGGGGAAATGCTTCGACGACAAGCCCTGGGCGGGGGCCGCGGCCTATGGTGCCGCGGGTCTGACGGGCTGGAGTCGCGTCCACGCGGGCGAACATACCCCGCAGCAGGTCTGGACCGGGGCGCTGATCGGGATCAGTTTCGGCGCGGCGAGTTTCGGCATCGGAACCGAGGGGGTCGGGTTCGAATGGGGGATGCGGTTCTGACGGCCGCCTCAGGTCTTGCCGCCGGCTGCCGCGCCTTCAGGGGCTGACTCGTTTTGCTTCTTTCCTCGTTCGGCAGCGATGAGCGATGCGGTCTGCGTCAATGCCGATCCGAAGTAAAAACCGATTATGACGCCGCCCCAGTTTGAAAACTCCGGCGGTATCTTGTCCTTTACCGGCGTGCTGGTCGAGATTGCGTAGAGCGCAATGGCTGCCATCGCGACAAATATGGCCAAGGCGATAAACCCGGATATGATGCTGTTGATCATCATTATCCTGGCGATGGCGGTACTGATTTTAGTGTCCGTACTCATCAACTCCTCTCCCTATGTTCCGAAGCATCGTCTCAGCTCGGTGAAATTGCTGTAGCCCTGGGTTGGGGAACGCCGTACCAGCGCATCTATCAGGTCCATTATGGAAGGTTGCGCGGCACCCTTGCAGTCGACCATGCTCGCCAGATCATTCGCGGACAGAAGGGCATATCGCCGGTCGGCATCCGTGTCGCCCGACATACGATCGGACTGGAAAAACTCCATCTGCCTTATAAATTCTTCCTTCATCCCCGGCCGGGTACTGTCCCTCACCATGCTGGTTATCTTGCGAAAATTCATCAGGGAGCTTCTCGGCGGCGACGTGTTCGCCAGCCAGACAAGGGTTGAAATGTAGTTCTTGTAGAAGTTCGGATTTGACGCATCGTCCTGAGCTTGAAGGCTGATATTCAGATAGCTGTTGAGGACTATATCCGCATATGCCGGCTCCTCAAGAATGGCATTCTCGATCTTCATCAGGCCAGGTGTGTTGCTGCCTTTTCCGAGCAGGTAGTACCTGTTATAGGTAAGAGCGCTTTTCGCATCCGATGCGGCCTCGATCATGCGTGCGTAGAGATTTATCGAATGCTTATCAATGAAATCCGCGGGAATGCCGTCGAAGTGGTTGTTGATTTTCTGCTCGATCTCCGGTGAGAAGCCGTTGACGGCCAGTTCGGCGCTCAGCCTGTCTCTGCGCGCCGCCCAGTATTCCTGTGCAGGAGCGTAGGAGCGGGGGTCCCAATACACGCCATCGCTCTGGATGTTCTTGGGGTCGATGGGCTGGCAGGTTTCGACGATGGGAAATTTTTTGGACTTTGCGAACCGGGCGCATATTTGCGTAATTTTCGTGTAGTCTACGCTCGGGATGCCCCCCTGTTCCCGTCTTATCAGCCATTTCCCATTTGCGGGCTTCGCGTTGATCTGGTCTGATATCGGGGTTCCCCCCTGATCGGAAAAGAAATCAAGGATGATCGGCGCATTATCCGCCTGCTTGATATCGGAATCGTATTCCGTTCGGGCGATGATGGTCAGATTGTAATACTGAAAAGGCTCTGCCATCGCAAAATGCGCACCGCCGAACAGGAAACATATCCCTGCTGCAACGAGATGTCGAGAAGCGCGCGTCATAACGGCTTACCAAGAGAATCGGCGACAATATAATTTTCTCACATAGGTTGAGAAAAATCAATAAAATGCCATATGCCCGGGTTTTCGGCACTGCCGCCCCATATATTGCAGAGGCGGAAGGGCGGGACCGGCATCGATCCATGCGCCGCCGGCTATTATCCGCGCGCGCCCGCCACGATCACCAGCGCGCCCGCCACGCACAGCCCGCCGCCGAGCAGGTCCCAGCGCGAGGGCACCTGCCCCTCGGTCAGCCACAGCCAGCCGAGCGAGGCGGCCACGTAGATCCCGCCATAGGCCGCATAGGCGCGGCCGGCGAAATCTGCGTTCACGCGGGTCAGCAGCCAGGCGAACAGCGCCAGAGAGATCATGCCCGGCACCAGCCACAGAGCCGAGCGGCTCAGCCGCAGCCAAGCCCAGAAGGCGAAGCAGCCGGCGATCTCGGCCAGCGCCGCCAGCACATAGACCGCCAGCGGCGCGGCAAGGGTCACAGGTCCAGTTCCTCGGCATCCGCGAATTGCGCGTTCTCCTGGATGAACTGGAAGCGAAGCTCGGGCTTCTTGCCCATCAGCCGCTCGACCAGGTCCGAGGTCTCGCCGCCGTCCTCCTCGTCGATCGAGACCCGGATCAGCTTGCGCGTCTTCGGGTTCATCGTCGTGTCCTTCAGGTCCTTGGCGTCCATCTCGCCCAGGCCCTTGAAGCGCTGGACGTCGATCTTGCCCTTGCCGCCCAGGCCCTTGGCGAGCATCGTCTCTTTCTCGGCATCGTCGGCGACATAGATGCGATGCGGCCCCTGGGTCAGGCGATAGAGCGGCGGGCAGGCCAGATAGAGATGCCCCTTGTCGATCAGCGGCCGCATCTGGGTGAAGAAAAAGGTCATCAGCAGGCTGGCGATATGGGCGCCGTCCACGTCCGCATCGGTCATGATGATGATCTTGTCGTAGCGCAGGTCGTCCACGTTGAAGCGCGAGCCCATGCCGACGCCAAGCGCCTGGCACAGGTCGCTGATCTCCTGGTTGCTGCCCAGTTTGGAACTGGCGGCGCCCAGCACGTTCAGGATCTTGCCGCGCAGGGGCAGCAGCGCCTGGGTCTGGCGCTCGCGCGCCATCTTAGCGCTGCCGCCGGCCGAGTCGCCCTCGACGATGAACAGCTCGGTGCCTTCGCGGTTGGTGGCCGAGCAATCGACCAGCTTGCCGGGCAGGCGCAGCTTCTTGGTGGCCGATTTGCGGGCGGTCTCTTTTTCCTGACGGCGGCGCAGGCGTTCTTCGGCGCGCAGCACCAGAAAGTCCAGGATCGCGCCCGCCGATTTCGTATCGGCCGCCAGCCAGTTGTCGAAATGGTCGCGCACGGCGCCCTCGACCAGCCGGGTGGCCTCGACCGTGGCCAGGCGGTCCTTGGTCTGGCCGACGAATTCCGGCTCGCGGATGAAGCAGGACACCAGCGCGCAGCCGCC
The DNA here is from genome assembly GCF_900005615.1 of Paracoccus aminovorans. Classification (NCBI taxonomy): domain Bacteria; kingdom Pseudomonadati; phylum Pseudomonadota; class Alphaproteobacteria; order Rhodobacterales; family Paracoccaceae; genus Paracoccus; species Paracoccus aminovorans. The sequence continues at coordinate 1,330,139 of NZ_LN832559.1, forward strand.
GGTCAAAAGGTCGTCGCGGGTGATCTGCGCGGCCTTCTTGTTGCTGACTCGCTCGCCATAGGCGCGGATGCCCTTGAGGATCGCCGACCAGAAGCCGGCCTCATGGGTGCCGCCCTCGGGCGTGGGCACGGTGTTGCAATAGCTCTGGATGAAACCGTCGCGCGAGGGCGTCCAGTTGATCGCCCAATCGACCTTGCCGGGAACGCCGAATTTCTCCTTGAAGTCCACGCTGCCGGCGAAGGGGCGGTCGGCATAGCTGGAGGCGCCGGTGAGCTGTTCGTTCAGGTAGTCGGCCAGGCCGCCGGGGAAGTGAAAGACCGCCTCGGTGGGCGTCTCGCCGTCGTCGATCTCGGATTTCCAGCGGATCTCGACGCCCGAGAACAGATAGGCCTTCGACTTCACCATCTTGACCAGCCGGGCGGGCTTGAAGCGGTGGTGGCCAAAGATCTGCTCGTCGGCGTGGAAGGTCACTGTGGTGCCGCGCCGGTTCGGGGCGGCGCCGACCTTTTCCACCGGGCCCAGCGGGATGCCGCGCGAAAAGCTTTGCTGGAACAGCTCCTTGCTGCGGGCGACCTGCACCACCATGCTGTCCGAGAGCGCGTTGACGACCGAGGCGCCGACGCCGTGCAACCCGCCCGAGGTCTGGTAGGCGTCGCCCGAGAACTTGCCGCCGGCATGCAGCGTGCACAGGATCACCTCCAACGCCGACTTGCCGGGGAATTTCGGATGCGGGTCGATGGGGATGCCGCGGCCGTTGTCGCGGATCACCACGCTGAAATCGGCCAGAAGCTCGACCTCGATGCGGCTGGCGTGGCCGGCGACGGCCTCGTCCATCGAGTTGTCGAGAATTTCCGCGACCAGGTGGTGCAGCGCACGTTCGTCGGTGCCGCCGATATACATGCCGGGGCGCTTGCGGACGGGTTCCAGCCCTTCCAGCACCTCGATGGACGCGGCGGAATAGCTGTCAATCGCCTTGTCCGAGGCCGGGAAAAGATCGTCTGCCATGGCACCTGCTCGTCTTGCTCTTTGGGCCGGGGTTATCTCATGGCGGGGCCGGCCGGGGCAAGGGCAAGTGTCGGACAGGCGCCGGGCCGCAAGGGATGGGGTCGGCCCAGAATGATTCGCGGCTGTCAAGAGCGACAAATTGTCTTTTTCTTGACACGCATCAAGGCGGGCGGATTTCTCCGGTGGCATTCTTCCTCCGTTCAAAAGTGATCGGAGAAGCGCGTATGGATGGTGAAATGGTGACGAGTCAGTCGCGGGCGCATTCCGAGGGTGGTGAGTTGGTCGCCGGGGCAGGAGCGATTCCCGTCCCGGCGGCTGCTGCGGTGGACGAGCAGCCGGCCGAGGGGGCTGACGCGGCGAAGGGTGCCGACGCGGCGGAGGGCGTGCGGGGACCGACCCGCTTTCCCCGCGTCGACCCCGACGCCATCCGGCTGGCCTTCGAGACGGGGCGCTATCCCTATCCTCGCCGCATGGGCCGCGCGGCCTATGAGCGGGAAAAGGCGCAGCTTCAGGCGGAATTGCTGAAGGTGCAGATCTGGGCGCAGGAGACCGGGCAGAAATTCGTCATCCTGTTCGAGGGCCGCGACGCCGCCGGCAAGGGCGGCACGATCAAGCGCTTCATGGAGCATCTGAATCCGCGCTTTGCCCGGGTGGTGGCGCTGAACAAGCCCTCCGAGGAAGAGCGGGGGCAATGGTTCTTCCAGCGCTATGTCCGGCACCTGCCGACGGCCGGCGAAATGGTGTTCTACGACCGCAGCTGGTACAACCGTGCCGGGGTCGAGCGGGTGATGGGCTTCTGCTCGCCGGTCGAATACCTGGAGTTCATGCGCCAGGCCCCGGAATACGAGCGGATGCTGGTCCGCTCAGGCATCCGGCTTTACAAATACTGGTTCTCGGTCACGCGGGACGAGCAGCGCCGCCGCTTCCGCGAACGCGAGACCGACCCGCTGAAGCGCTGGAAGCTGTCGCCCATCGACCTGGCCAGCCTGGACAAATGGGACGACTACACCGAGGCGAAAGAGGCGATGTTCTTCTATACCGACACCGCCGACGCGCCCTGGACCATCGTCAAGTCGAACGACAAGAAGCGTGCGCGGCTGAACTGCATGCGGCATTTCCTGGCCACGCTGGACTATCCCGACAAGGACCCGGGCATCGTCGCGCCGCCGGACCCGCTGATCGTCGGCCATGCCAGCCATGTGATCCACCAGGCCGAGCATATCCTCGGCACTTCACTGCATCCCGACCGGCGGCGCGTGGCGCCGGCGGCGGGCTAGGGGGCGGCTGGTCCGGCCGGGGGGCAACCCGGGATCACTCGGGTTCGGCCAGCCGCTCCTGCCACATCTTGCGGAATGCCGGCCGGTCCTGGCAGTCGGAAAGCCAGGCCTGCACCGCGGGGAACGGCTCCATCAGCTCGCCATGGCCCTGGGCATAGCGCAGCACCTCGGCCAGGTTCAGGTCGGCGACGGTGAAGCGGCCGCCGACCATATGGCCGTGGCGGGCCAGGTGGTCCTCGATCACCCGCAGCGGCCGCACCAGCCGCTCGGCCGCATGGGCGACCGTGGCCTGCGCCGCGCCGGGCTGGGCCTGGCCGTTGCGGTGGTTGAACAGGATCACCAGCGCGTCCGGCTCGATCATGGTCGCGGCGTAGAAGCTCCATTGCAGCATCAGCGCATCCTCGACCAGGTCGGCGGGACCCAGGGGCTGGCCGTGCCTGCGCGCCAGGTGCAGCGTGCAGGCCAGCGATTCGGACAGCACCAGGTCGCCGTCCTGGATCACCGGGATCGCCCCGGCGGGCGACAGCTTCAGGAAGCTTTCCGAACGCGTGTTCAGGGGCGCGCCGGGCGCATCCGCATCCTCCAGCCGATAGGCCTGGATCACCGGCACCTGCTTGAAGGGCAGGTCCAGCTCGTGACACAGCCAGATGATGCGCGAGGCGCGCGAGCGGGTGACGCCATAGACGGTCAGCATGGTTCTCTCCCCAATATGCGGCCGAGGTTAGGCGGGTTCACAGGTTCTGGGCAAGATAGCGCATCATGTTGCCGCCCATGACCTTGGCGATCTGCTGTTCGGTCAGGCCCGCATCCATCAGCGCCTGGGTCAATGCCGCAAGATGGGCCACATCGAAGGGCGCGTCGACCGAGCCATCGTAATCCGATCCCAGCGAGACCGCGTCCTCTCCCACCAGCGCGATCGCGGCCTTGATCGAGGCGGCGATGTCGGCGGGGGTCTTGCCGCAGTTCACGTCGGCCCAGAAGCCGATGCCGATGACGCCGCCCTTCTCGGCGATAGCCTGGACCAGATCGTCGGGCAGGTTGCGCGGTGTCGCGCAATGGCCGTGGATGCCGGTATGGGACAGGATCGGCCGGCTGCCCGGGATCGCCAGCACGTCGCGCACCACTTGCGGGCCGGCATGGGCCAGGTCGACGATCATGCGCCGCGCCATCATCTGCTCCACCACCTCGCGGCCGAAATCGGTCAGGCCCTCGCCGCCGGTGCCGTGCAGGCTGCCGCCAAGTTCGTTGTCGAAGAAATGCGTCAGCCCCACCAGGCGGAAGCCGGCGCCGTAAAGCACCTGCAGGTTGGCGATATTGCCTTCCAGCGGATGCCCGCCCTCGGTCCCCAGCAGCGCGCCGACGGTCCTGGCGCCGTTCTGCCGGGCCTCCAACAGGGTCTGCAGATCCTCGGCCGAGCGGATCAGCATCAGCTCTTCCGGCGCTTCCTCGGCGGCGCGGCGCAAGGCGGCGGCCTGGACCAGGGCGCGCTCCTTGAGGCTGAACCAGGAAGAGAGCGGCCGCAACTGGCCGATGAACAGCGGCGTGATATTGTCCGGCGCCTCGGCCGAGTTCCGGCTGTAGTTCTGGCCGCGCGGGCTTTTGGTCACGGTGGCAAAGACCTGCAGCCCGACATTGCCCTCGACCAGCCGGGGGATGTCGACATGGCCGCGCCCGGCGCGGCGCAGCAGGTCGCGGTCCCACAGCAGGGCGTCGGAATGCCAGTCGCCGATCACCAGGCGCTGGTGCAGCGCCTCGGCTTGGGGCGAGACCGGCCACCCCGCCTCGGGCATGGTCACCGGGTTCAGGCGCCGCTCGACGAAGCCCGGACCCCAGACTGCCACCGCCGCTGCGGCCAGCACCGCCAGCGCCAGAAGCCAAAGGAAAATGCGCCGGATCATGCGGTCCTCCGTTGTCGTTGCGGAAAAGCATAGGGCAGAGGCGCGGGGTAGGCGACGAAAAACCTGGCCCGCGGCAAGCAGCGTGATCTGTCCCGGCCCTGCGGTGGAACGGTTTCGAACAGACGATCCAAGATCGGGGCGATCCTTCGGGACTGGGATGAATGGGAGTTTGAAGCGGGTGGTCGTGGACACGACAGGAATGGAAAGAATATCGCCCGCCCGTCCGACGCTTGCCCTATGAGTGGGCGCGGACGCTGCCGACTGGCCCGGCCAAGAAGGCCGGGATCGATATGCGTCAGAGCTATGCGCGTCTTTGCCCGCGCCGGGCGTTCCAGATCGGCCATGACGTTGATGCTGGCGGGCTCAAGGCGCTACGCCAACTCAAAGCCTATGTCGGCCGGATGCGTGTCCTGTGCCGGCAATTGCGGGGCGTCCCCCAGAACGCGCTGTGCGGGAAGGTGCCGGACGCTCTGGAACAGATACCGAAGAACAAGGACAAGCCCTATTCCCTGATCGAGGCCGTGTCGACGGCATCTCGAAAGACAAGGCGCGAGTCCGCTAGGAAGTCGGCACCAAAACAGCCTCGCCATGACCGTCGACGGCAGCTTCGTTGGCGCTCGCAGATTGCTGGACAATCCCCGTGACGGGCATTCTCTGGCGCCGAGGTCGAAACAGGTCGCGATGTTTCGCTTCGTCAGCCGCGTGCTCTCGTGTTCACGGCACGCGCGACCGACGATGTGCTCGAAGGCGCTGGTGCCGCGGCGCCGGTTGCGAACTGCACGCCGTTGTCGGTCGATATGGTTTGGATCCGCCGCAGAACTGTCGCGCAGGTCGCGCAGGAATTGCGCTGCAGCCATCTTTCCGGCCTTCCGAACGAGGCGAACTTTCTGGTTCTGTCAATCACGACAAAGGAATAGGCTTTCCCTCGATGTCTGCATTTCGGCGATTCCAGCATGAAACAGCCGATAGGATGGCGCTTGAAGCGCTACCGTTTCTGCTGATCTTCATCGACATCCGGCAGGCGCAATATCCCGTTCCGTTGAAGGCAGAGAAACCGAACGCGCCGGATGGGAACTGACGGCTACAGGGCTGTAGAGGAAGCGAAGCGGCAGCAGCCTGGGACGTCTGAACGCGATAACCATGGCTTGCTCCTGGCTCAGCACAGCCGAACCAGAATCGTCGGGGCGAGGTCCTCAGGTCATCGCCCCCTGGCCCGCTTACGACATTGCGAGACGGGTTTGCGGCTGAATCAGCTCCCGGTGCGGTGCCGCCAGCGAGACCTCCGATTGCTGTATCGCAGCTCGGATGGCGTGCGCTGTCGTGGCGCTACGGTCACGACCCATATCCATGAGCTTTTTCCCCGTCCACAGAAAGAAAACCGAGGCAGCGGAAAATCTGGCGATCCGTCCACCTTCCTCAATCGAATATTCCAGTACTCTCCGATTCGAATATTCCGTATCGGTCGGACTGCATCGCATTAAAGAAAACGAGGATGTTTTCTTCTGTGTCCAAATATCCTCTGGGGGTCCGGGGGGCGAAGCGCCCCCGGCACTAAGGGCGGGATTACGCCTCCAACGCTTCCAGCTCGTCGATGAATCCCTCGATCATCGACAGGCCCTTGTCCCAGAAGGCCGGATCCGAGGCGTCTAGGCCGAAGGGAGCCAGCAGTTCCTTGTGATGCTGCGACCCGCCGGCCGAAAGCATGGCGAAATATTTCGCCTGGAAGTCGGGCAGCCCGTCCTCGTAGGCGGCGTAGAGCGCGTTCACCAACCCGTCGCCGAAGGCATAGGCGTAGACGTAGAAAGGCGAGTGCACGAAATGCGGCACATAGGTCCAGAAGGTCTCGTAGCCCGGCATGAACTCGAAGGCGTCGCCCAGCGATTCCGCCTGGATCGACATCCACAGCGCATTGATGTCCTCGGGCGTGAGCTCGCCCTTGGCGCGCGCGGCGTGCAGCTTGCATTCGAAATCGTAGAAGGCGATCTGGCGCACGACCGTGTTGATCATGTCCTCGACCTTGCCCGCCAGCAGCGCCTTGCGCTGGGCCGGATCGGTGGTTTTCGCCAGCAGCGCGCGGAAGGTCAGCATCTCGCCGAAGACCGAGGCGGTCTCGGCCAGGGTCAGCGGCGTCGAGGCCAGCAGTTCGCCCTGTGCCGCGGCCAGTCGCTGGTGGACGCCGTGGCCCAGCTCATGCGCCAGCGTCATCACGTCGCGCGGCTTGCCGAGGTAGTTCAGCAGCACATAGGGATGCACGGTGGTGACGGTGGGATGCGCAAAGGCGCCGGGCGCCTTGCCGGGCTTCACGCCGGCGTCGATCCAGCCCCGCTCGAAGAAGGGCTGCGCCAGTTCCGCCAGTTTCGGCGAGAAGCCGGCATAGGCGTCGAGGACCGTGGCCTCGGCCTCGGGCCAGGCGATCAGGCGCGGGGTCTCGGTGGGCAGCGGCGCGTTGCGGTCCCAGACCTGCAGCTTGTCGAGCCCCAGCCACTTCGCCTTCAGCCGGTAGTAGCGATGCGACAGGCGCGGATAGGCGGCGGTCACCGCGTTGCGCAGGGCCTCGACCACCTCGGGCTCGACATGGTTCGACAGGTGGCGCGCGGTCTGCGGTGTCGGCATCTTGCGCCACTTGTCCTCGATGGATTTTTCCTTCGCCAGGGTGTTGTGGATGCGGGCGAAAAGCTTGACGTTCTTGCCGAACACCTCGGCCAGCGCCCTGGCGCCGGCCTCGCGGCGGGCGCGGTCGTGGTCCGTCAACAGATTCAGCGTCGCCTCAAGACCCAGCGTCTCGCCCTCGACCTCGAAGGTCAGGGCGGCGGTGGTCTCGTCGAAGAGGCGGTTCCAGGCGGCGGCGCCGACCACGGAATTGTCGTGCAGGAAACGCTCCAGCTCGTTCGACAGCTGGTAGGGCCGCATGGCGCGCATGCGGTCGAAGACCGGCTTGTAGCGCGCCGGGCCGTTCGGTGCCGCGAAGAGCTCGTCGTAGCGGGCCTCGGGGATGCGGTTGAATTCCAGGCTGAAGAACACGAGCTTGGTCGTCGCCGTGGTGATGCGATCCTGCAGGTCGCCCATCAGCTTGGCGCGCGCCGCGTCGGTGGTGTTCTGGTAATAGCGCAGCCCGGCATAGGACATGATCCGCCCGGCCAGGATGTCGATCTGCTGGTAGCGCTCGATGCATTCCAGCATCTTGTCCGGTTCGAGCGACGCCAGCTTGCCTTCGTAGTCGCGGGCGAACATGCAGCAAGCCGCCTCGACCTCATCGAGATCGCGGGTCAGTTCCGGCGCGTCGGGCGCCGGGTAGAGGTCGGTCAGGTCCCAGTCGGGCAGGCTGCCCAGATCGGGGTTTTCGGCGGCGACGGGCAGCGCATTCTCGTCCCGGACCGGCAGGCGGGCGGGCAGGGCGCGGAAGGGCGGGCGGCAGGCAGAAATCGTCATGGTCGGTCCTTTCCTCTGCCCCCAGATGTGACGCCTGACGCGCCCGCCTGCAAGGGCCGGGTCGCGCGGCGGGGCACAGGACTCTAGGGCGAGGCCGCCGCGGCGAAATGCGCCAGCGCTGCTTGCAGGAAGCGGTCGCGGACCGGATCGCGCTCGATCATCGGCTCATGCCGGCATTCATCCAGCTCCAGCAGCCGGGCCCCGAGCCAGCCGGCCGCTCGGCTGCGGATCGCCCGGGGCGAGACGATGCGCTCGCCGTCGCCAAGCGCGATCAGCGCCGGCAGGGCGGGGGCGGGCAGGGTGGCCAGGCGGCGGCATTCCAGGATCGCCTCGCGCAGCCAGTCGTTGCTGGCGCCGCCGATCGAGATGTCGCGCCAGGCGGCGGCCTCGGCCACCAGCCGGCCCCAGCGGCGGCCGTCATGGGTCAGCAGGTTGTCGCGGAACGGGTCCAGCAGCACGAAGCTTTCCTCGCCGCCCGAGCGGGGCGCGGGATGGCCGCCGCGGCCCAGGCGCGCCATCGCCGTGGCCAGGGCCAGGGCCAGCGCCTCGGGAATGCCGTGCAGGTCGATGCCCCACATCGGCGAGGAGAACACCGCGCTGGCGACCGGCAACCCGCCGTCGAGCGCCGCAAGCCCGATGGCGCCGCCCATGGAATGGGCCAGCAGGTGCCAGGGACGCGGCAGGTCCAGGTCCTGTGCCGCGACCACCATTTCGACCACGTCGCGCTGATAGTCCAGGAAGCTGCCGATATGGCCGGGCCGCACATTGTCCTGCAGGCGGTCGGACATGCCCTGACCGCGCCAGTCCAGCGCCAGCACGTCCAGCCCGGCGGCATTCAGATCCGCCGCGACCTCGGCATATTTCTCAAGGTATTCGGTGCGCCCGGGGAACAGCAGCACCGTCCCCGAGGCGCCGCCCGCCGCCCAGTGCCCCGCGCGCAGCCGCACCCCGTCCTCGGCCCGCAGCCAGAAGGCGCGGGCCATGGGCAGCGGATCGCCCGGGAGCGTGTTGAAGGGCGCCGGGGTCATCGCGTCAAGACAGCAGCGCGCCCAGCTTCATCGCCGTGCCCATCGAGCCGTCGACCTTCAGCTTGCCGGTCATGAAGGCGGTGGTCGGGTTCACGTCGCCCGACAGGATGCCCTCGAAGGTCTCGCGGTTGGCGGTCAGCGTCACCTCGGCCTCGTCATCGCCGGCGCGGGCGCCGTTTTCGTCGATATAGACCGAGCCTTCGCCCTCGATGACGAATTTGGCGGTGCCGTCGAAGCCCTTGGCCTTTTCGGCCAGCGCGGCCACGGCGCCCTCGATGACTTTGCTCATTCGATGTCTCCTGTTCTCGTATCTGGTATTGCGGGGGTGGGAGGGTTACATGGGGACCATGCGTTGGCCAGTGCCTCATTTCCATCATGCCGTTGCGACAGGGCTTCTTCTGGGGCTGGCGGTTCCCGGCGGTTTCCCGGCATGGGGCCAGCACGTCCCCAAGGACGCCCCAGCGATACAAGCGCAGGATGCGGACCCGCAAGAAGAATCTCCCGAAAATGAAAGCGATTCGCCGGTCGAGGACGCGCTGTCCGAGCCCGCCGCCCCGGCCGAGCCGACCGTCGAGGCCCTGACGCGCGAACGCGAGGACCTGGACCTGCTTTTCGCCGAACTGGCCCAGCCCGGGGGCGAGACCTGGGCGCGGGCCGAAACCGACATCCTGCGCATCTGGTCGCGCTCGGGTTCGGCGGCGATGGACCTGCTCTACAAGCGGGGCGAGTCGGCGCTGGACGCGGGCGACATCCCGACCGCCCTCGGCCACCTGACCGCGCTGACCGACCACGCGCCGGATTTCGCGGCGGGCTGGTATCTCCGCTCGGTCGCCTTCTATCTGGACGGCGACTACGGTCCCGCCATCGCCGACCTGGAGCAGGTGTTGCGGCTGGAGCCGCGCCATTTCGGCGCGCTGACCCAGCTTGGCACCATGCTGGATGAGCTGGGCGACAAGCGCCGGGCGCTGGAGGCGTTCCGGGCCAGCCTGAAGCTGCATCCGCATCAGGAGGATGCGCAGGACGCCGTCCGGCGGATCGAACAGGAACTGCAGGGCACGGCCGTTTGATGAATGACAAATCCCGGGTCACGGCCGTGCTGGGCCCGACCAATACCGGCAAGACCCATTACGCCATCGACCGGATGCTGGCGCATCGCACTGGGGTCATCGGCCTGCCGCTGCGCCTGCTGGCGCGCGAGGTCTACGACCGCATCGTCAAGGCCCGCGGCCCCTCGGTCGTGGCGCTGGTGACGGGCGAAGAGCGCATCGTCCCCGAACGGGTGCAATACTGGGTCGCCACCACCGAAGCCATGCCCGAGGTCGGCGCCGATTTCGTCGCCATCGACGAGATCCAGCTTTGCGCCGATCCCGAGCGCGGCCATGTCTTCACCGACCGGCTGATGAACATGCGGGGCCTGCACGAAACCCTGCTGCTGGGCAGCGACACCATGCGGCCCGCCATCGCGGCCTTGGTGCCGGGCGTGCAATTCATGCGGCGCGAGCGGTTTTCGACGCTGACCTGGGCGGGGTCGAAAAAAATCAGCCGGATGCCGCCGCGCTCGGCCATCGTCTGCTTCTCGGTCGACGAGGTCTATGCCACGGCCGAGCTGATCCGCCGGCAGAAGGGCGGCTGCGCCGTGGTCATGGGCGCGCTGTCGCCCCGCACCCGCAATGCCCAGGTCGCCATGTATCAGAACGGCGAGGTGGATTTCCTGGTCGCCACCGACGCCATCGGCATGGGGCTGAACCTCGATATTCGCCACATCGCCTTTTCCGGCACCGAGAAATTCGACGGGCGCCGCTATCGCCCGCTGTTCCCGCATGAGCTGGGCCAGATCGCCGGCCGCGCCGGCCGCCATACCGAGCCGGGCACCTTCGGCGTCACCGGCGATGCCTCGCCCCTGGACGAAGGGCTGATCGAGGCGATCGAGAACCACCGCTTCCAGCCGATCAGCCGGCTGATGTGGCGCAATGCGGCGCTGGAATTCGGCACCGTCGAGCGGCTGATCGCCAGCCTCGAAACCACGCCGCAATCGGAATGGCTGACCCGCGGGCGCGAGGCCGACGACCTGCGGGCGTTGAAGACGCTCGCCTCGATGCCCGAGATCCGCGACCTGCTGACGCATCCCAAGGACGTGCGTCTGCTGTGGGACGTCTGCCGGATCCCGGATTTCCGCGCCATTTCGGCGGCCGAACATGCGACGCTGCTGGCGCGAATCTTCGGCTTCCTGCGGACGGGCAAGGTTCCGGGCGACTGGCTGCGCCGCCAGGTCGAGCGCATCGACAAGACGGCGGGCGACATCGACACATTGTCGAAACGATTGGCATTTATACGGACCTGGACCTATGTCGCGCAGCGATCGGGTTGGGTTTCCGATGAAAGTCATTGGCGCGCCGAGACTCGCGCGGTAGAAGATCGACTGTCGGACGCGCTCCACGCGGCTCTGACGCAAAGATTCGTGGACCGGCGCACCTCCGTGCTGCTGCGCCGGCTCAAACAGAAGGAGAGCCTTTTGGCCGAGGTGAATGACAAGGGCGAAGTGACGGTCGAGGGCGAATTCGCCGGCCGTCTGGAAGGCTTCCGCTTCCACGCCGATCCGAATGCGACCGGGGACGAGGCGAAGATGCTGTCCCGCGCCGCCTATGAGGCCTTGCGGCCCGAGTTCCACCTGCGGGCCGACCGGTTCTACAACGCGCCGGACACCGAGCTGGACTTTACCGAGCAGGGCGGCCTGATGTGGGGTTCGTCCGCCGTCGGCAAGCTGGTCAAGGGCGCCGAGCCGCTGAAGCCCGGCGTCGAGGCCTTCGTCGACGAAGAGGCCGGCCCGGACATCGCCGAGAAGGTGCGCCGCCGGCTGCAGCATTTCATCGACCGCAAGATCGGCACCGCCTTCGAGCCCTTGCAGGCGCTGAAGAACGACGAGACGCTGACCGGCCTGGCCCGCGGCTTCGCCTTCCGCCTGGTCGAGGCGCTGGGCGTCCTGCCGCGCGAGGGCGTCGCGAACGAGGTCAAGGAACTGGACCAGGAGGCGCGCGGCCTGTTGCGCAAACATGGCGTGCGCTTCGGCCAGTTCACCATCTTCCAGCCGGCGCTGCTGAAGCCGGCGCCGACCCGGCTGCGGCTGGTGCTGTGGGGTCTGGATCAGGGGCTGGCCGAGTTCCCGGAAAGCCCGCCCCCGGGTCTGGTGACGATCCCGAACCTGCCGGACGTGCCCAAGGGCTATTACACGCTCTCGGGCTATCACCCGGCGGGCGAGCGGGCGATCCGCATCGACATGCTGGAACGGCTGGCCGACATGCTGCGCGCGCAAGACAGCCGCGCCGGCTTCGAGGCGACGGCCGACATGCTGTCGATCACCGGCATGACGCTGGAGCAGTTCTCGGGCCTGATGGCGGGCTTGGGCTATCGTGCCGAAAAGGGCGAGCGTCCCAAGGCCCGCGCCGAGACGGCCCCGGCCGACGCGCCCGCCCCCGAGGCCGCCGATCACGAGCATCCGCTGACCGAGGAGGAAAGCGTGCTTGCCGCCGAGACCCGCGCCAAGTGGGAGGCCGAGCAGGCCGCCCGCAAGGCCGCCGAGGCCGAGGCCACGGGCGAGGCGGCCGAGGAAGCCGCGCCCGAGACGGAGGTTTTCTATACCTTCACCTGGGCACCGCGTCCGCGCGGCGGCCACCGCCGCCCCGAGCGCCAAGGGCAGGGCCAGGGTCAAGGGCAGGGGCAAGGCGACCGCCAGCCGCGCCCACAGGGCGAACGCGGCCCGCGCCGCGAACGCAGCGACGGCGACAAGCCCCGCGAGGGCGGCAAGCCCTTCGAGGGCAAGCGCCGGGGCGAGGACAATCGCGGCGAACGGGGCGAACGCGGACCCAAGGGCAAGCCGCGCCACGACGGCAAGGGCAAGCCCCGCCACGAGAGCCCGAAAAGCTTCGAGGCCCGGCCGCCGCGGGCCGAGAAGCAGGCCGATCCCGACAGCCCCTTCGCGATTCTGGCCTCGCTCAAGAACAAGTCGTGAGCGCTGCGGCCGCGGGGGCGCTTCGGCTGGACCGCTGGCTGCATCACGCGCGGCTGTTCCGCACCCGCACCCTGGCTGCCGATGCGATCGGCAGCGGGGGCATCCGGGTGAACGGCCAGCCCTGCCACAAGCCGGCCCAGCCGGTGCGGCATGGCGACACGGTGACGGTCTCGGCCCATGGCAGGGTGCGGGTCCTGCGGGTGCTGCTTCTGGGCGAAAGGCGGGGTCCTGCGACCGAGGCGGAGACGCTCTACGAGGAAATCGGGCTCTGATTCGGCCCGTTCGCACCCCAGCCTGGAACCGGGTTCCACGCTGGCCGGGGGAATGCGGAACGGCGTCCCGCCGGCCCCGGCATGGCGGTGATGCCCGTCTTTTCGCCTGGCACGGCCTTGAATCACGGCAGCGGCGGGCGTAACTACCCGCTCAGGAAAGCAGGAACAGTCCCCATGACCTACGTCGTCACCGATAATTGCATCATGTGCAAATACACCGATTGTGTCGAGGTATGTCCCGTCGACTGTTTCTACGAGGGCGAGAATACGCTGGTCATCCATCCCGACGAATGCATCGATTGCGGCGTCTGCGAACCCGAATGCCCGGCCGATGCCATCCGCCCCGATACCGAGCCGGACATGGAAAACTGGGTCGAGTTCAACCGCAAATATGCCGAACTCTGGCCGGTGATCACCCGCAAGAAGGACCCGATGCCCGGCTATCAGGAAATGGACGGCCAGTCCGGCAAGCTGGAGAAATATTTCTCGGAAGCACCGGGCGAGGGCGATTGAGACCGGCGGTCTCGCACCGACCCGCCGCGTGGCGGAATTGTAAGCAAGGCTTATTTTTATTCTCGCATTTGTCTGAATAGCCGTGGCGCGACGCCACCGGAATCGCTAGGCGCTGATTGTGGGTCGGCATGAGCGATTCGTGCGGACTCATGCATCGGTTCTGCCGGTGAAAGTTCCCGAGTGCCTGATTTGAAACGATTATTCCTCTCACTGCAGGACCGGTGCCGCTTTGCAGCAAGGCTTTGAACCGGACTGAATTTTATGCTATGATGCCGCCATATCGCGCCGATCAGGCCGCTTTGGTGGCTTGGTCGGCGTTGCTGCCTGTTCTGACCGACTGCCCGGCCAGAAGCGCAAGAAACACGGATTGACCCGTAAGGGGGGATCGTCCCGCCTGAGGGTTTTTTGTGCCGTATCGCGGCGCAACTGCGAAGGAAGCCCAATGTCGAAAGCCAAGAAGACCGAATTCCGCCCCGATGATTTCGTGGTGTATCCGACCCATGGCGTGGGGCGGATCGTCTCGATCGAAGAACAGGAGGTCGCCGGGCTGCGCCTCGAAATGTTCGTGATCTCGTTCGAGAAAGACAAGATGACCCTGCGCGTCCCGACCGCGCGCGCCTCGGAAATCGGCATGCGCAGCCTTTCCACCCCCGATCTGGTCGAGCAGGCGCTGGCCACGCTGAAGGGCAAGGCCCGCGTCAAGCGCCAGATGTGGTCGCGCCGCGCCGTGGAATACGAGGCCAAGATCAACTCGGGCGACCTGATTTCCATCGCCGAGGTGGTGCGCGACCTGCACCGCAGCGACGACCAGCGCGAGCAATCCTATTCCGAGCGTCAGCTCTATGAATCGGCGCTGGACCGGCTGACTCGCGAAGTCGCCGCCGTGGCCGGCATGGACGAGGCCGGCGCCCAGAAGAAGGTCGAGACCGTGCTGACCGCCCGCGCGGCCTGATCACCCGCACCGATTGCAGGAAGGGCGCCCGTGCCGGGCGCCCTTTTCCTTTGTCTGCCCGAGCCCAGCCGGCCCGGTCAATCCGCCGTCAGCGTCACCAGGCACTGGTCGTTGGTGTCAAGCCCGGCGCGCCGGCACTGCACTTCGGTCAAGTTGAAGAAGAACAGGTCCGATCCCTTGCCCCAGGGCCGGATGTTGCGTGCGAAGGGGCCGGCCTGGTTCAGCATCACCTGCACGGCAAAGGCGGCGCTGCGGCCCGGCACATGTTCGGGCCGTACGACGATATAGCGCGGCAGGAAATCCCGCTTGCGCAGGATCCTGGCCGGGAAGCTGACCGTTCCCATCCGGCCGCCTCAGGTCAGCGCCGCAAGGATGCGTGCCCAGCTGCGCGCGCCCTTGGCGAAACTGTCGAGGTCGTATTTCTCGTTCGGGGAATGGATGCGGTCGTCGTCGCGGCCGAAGCCGATCAGCATCGAATCCATGCCCAGGATCTGCTTGAAATCCCCGGCGATGGGGATCGAGCCGCCGGCGCCGATATAGGCGGCTTCGCGGCCCCATTCCTGCGACAGCGCCTGCTTGGCCGCCGCGAAGGCGGGGTCGGCGATGTCCATGCGGCTGGCGGGGCTGGCGCCGTGGCCGTGGAACTCGACCCGGCAATCCTCGGGGATGGCGGCGCGGACATGGGCGCGGAATGCCTCGCGGATCGCCGCCGGGTCCTGGGTGCCGGTCAGGCGAAAGCTGACCTTGGCGCGGGCCTCGGCCGGCAGCACGGTCTTGAAGCCTTCGCCGGTATAGCCGCCAGTGATGCCGTTGATCTCGAAGGTGGGGCGGTTCCAGACCATCTCCAGCCCGGTGCGGCCGCTTTCGCCGACGGGCCGGCGCAGGCCGACCTGCGCCAGGAACGCCTCCGCGTCGAAGCCGAGGGCGGCCCAGTCGGTGCGCAGCTCGTCCGTCAGATCCTCGACGCCGTCGTAGAAGCCGGGCAGGGTGATGCGGCCCTGGTCGCCCTTCACGGTCGCAAGCGCATCGACCAGCACCTGGATCGGGTTCGCGGCGAGCCCGCCGAAACTGCCCGAATGCAGGTCGCGGTCGGCGGCGCGGACCACGATCTCTTCGCCCAGCAGCCCGCGCAGCTGGGTGGTGATCGCCGGGCGGCCGTCGGAATACATGCCGGTGTCGCAGATCATGGCGATGCCGGCGCGCAATTCCTCGGCATTCTCGCGCAGGAAGGGCTGCAGGCTGGGCGAGCCGGATTCCTCCTCGCCCTCGAAGAGCAGCACCAGGTCCGAGGGCAGGGCGCCATGCACCGCCTTCCAGGCCCGTAAGGCCTCGACGAAGGTCATCAGCTGGCCCTTGTCGTCGGCGGCGCCGCGGCCGCGGATGACGCGGCCCTGCGGCGTGTCCTCGATCTCGGGCTCGAAGGGCGGGCGGTCCCACAGGTCCAGCGGATCGACCGGCTGCACGTCGTAATGGCCATAGAACAGCAGCGGGCGACGGTCGCCTTGCGCCGAATGGGCGACGACCATCGGATGGCCGGGCGTGTCGCGGACCGAGGCGTCGAAGCCCAGCCCCGCCAGCTCGGCACAAAGCCATTCGGCGGCGCGGCGCACATCGGCCCGATGCGCCGGGTCGGTCGAGATCGACGGGATGCGCAAGAAGTCCTTCAGCCGTTCCAGCGCCCGCGGCAATTCCGCGTCCAGCGTAGAAAGAACTTCGTCGATTCTGGTGCTGTCTGGCATGTTTTCCCTGTTCCTGAATGAATTTCTCAGGGAAAGCGCATGGTTCGATGGTCGTATTGCGACATTTTGACCCTATATTTTCCCTGAATTGACCCGTATCAAGTCGTGACCCGCGGGATCGGAGCATGATCCCCCAAGCGAGCAAGTTCAAGCAAGGCAAGGGACTCAGATGGACTATTCAGCCGCCCTCGACCAAGCCATCGGGAAGCTGCACGAAGAAGGGCGGTATCGCACCTTCATCGACATCGAGCGCCGCAAGGGGGCCTATCCGCAGGCGGTCTGGACCCGCGCCGACGGCACCGAGCGGGAAATCACCGTCTGGTGCGGCAACGACTATCTGGGCATGGGCCAGCATCCGGTGGTGCTGGCCGCGATGCACGAGGCGCTGGACAGCACCGGCGCCGGCTCGGGCGGCACGAGAAACATCTCGGGCACCACGATCTATCACAAGCGGCTCGAGGCGGAGCTTTCCGACCTGCACGGGAAAGAGGCCGCGCTGGTGTTTTCCAGCGCCTATACCGCCAATGACGCGACGCTTTCCACGCTGCGCAAGCTGTTCCCGGGCCTGATCATCTATTCCGACGCGCTGAACCACGCCTCGATGATCGAGGGCATCAAGCGCTTCGACGGCGCCAAGCGCATCTTCCGCCACAACGACGTGGCGCATCTGCGCGAATTGCTGGAAGCCGACGATCCCGAGGCGCCGAAGCTGATCGCCTTTGAATCGATCTATTCCATGGACGGCGATTTCGCCCCCATCGCCGCGATCTGCGATCTGGCCCAGGAATTCAACGCTCTGACCTATCTGGACGAGGTCCATGCCGTCGGCATGTACGGCCCCCGCGGCGGCGGCGTGGCCGAGCGCGACGGGCTCATGGGCCGCATCGACATCTTCAACGGCACCCTGGGCAAGGCCTTCGGCGTCTTCGGCGGATATATCGCCGCCTCGGCGAAGATGGTGGACGCGGTCCGCTCCTATGCGCCGGGCTTCATCTTCACCACCTCGCTGCCGCCGGCGGTGGCGGCGGGCGCGGCGGCCTCGATCGCCTTCCTGAAGACCGAACAGGGCCAGGTGCTGCGCGACCAGCAACAGCTGAACGCCCGCATCCTGAAGATGCGGCTGCGCGGGCTCGGCATGCCGATCATGGACCACGGCAGCCACATCGTGCCGGTGCATGTCGGCCATCCGGTGCATTGCAAGGCGCTGTCGGACATGCTGCTGGCCGATTTCGGCATCTATGTGCAGCCGATCAACTTCCCGACCGTGCCGCGCGGGACCGAGCGGCTGCGTTTCACGCCCTCGCCAGTGCACGATCCGCGCCAGATCGACCAGCTGGTCCGTGCCATGGACAACCTGTGGTCGCAGTGCAAACTGAACCGTTCAACTTCTGCGGCTTGATACGTTTCAAGGTGAACCCCTCTCGCGCCCGTGATAACCTTGCTTTAATCAAATCGTGAGAGTCTCCCGATTCGGGAGGCGAGCAGACAAGAATGGGGCAGGCGCGATGATCGGGCTGAGGGGTAATCCCCCGTCGCATGGCCATGACGAGGCTGCGGCTTTGCCGCACGGCTTCGACGATCCTGATATTCGACTCGGCGACCTGATGCGGGGCGAACGCGCCACGCTGGGCAAGTCGCTGCTGGACGTGCAGCGCGAGCTGCGAATCCGCGCCTCCTACGTCGCCGCCATCGAGAATTGCGACATTTCGGCCTTCGATACGCCCAGCTTCATCGCCGGCTACGTCCGCTCCTATGCCCGTTATCTGGGCATGGATTGCGATTGGACCTTCCGGCGCTTCTGCCAGGAATCCGGCTTCCAGCCAACGCATGGCATGGCCCCCGCGGCCTCGGGTCCGAAGCCGCAGCGCCGGCCCTCGGACCCGGCCGAGGCGCTGGCCAATCCGCATCCGATCTTCCTGCCGCGGCAGGAAAGCATCTGGAATTCGATCGAGCCCCGCGCCATCGGCTCGCTCGCGGTGATGGTCGCGCTGGCCTGCGGGCTGGGCTATGGCGGTTGGGCGGTGCTGCAAGAGGTGCAGAAGGTCAATCTGACCCCGGGCGACCAGGCCCCCGGCGTGATCGCCGCGCTGGACCCGGTGCAAGAGGCGGCCGAGCCCGAGACCGTCGAATCGGCCCAGGTCAACCTGCCGCGTCCCGAAGGTCTGGACCGCACCTATCGCCCGCAGGCGCTCGAGGTGCCGGTGCTGGTGGCCCGCGACGGCCCCATCGCCGCCATCGACCCCGGCCGCGCCGCTCCGGCGGCGCTGGCGCCGGAAAGCGTCGTGGCGCAGGCGGTGACCGCGCCCGGCCCGGCGCAGGCGGCCGAGACCTTTGGCCCGCAGATGCCGGCCGAGCAGCTGGCCGTGCGCACCGTCGCCCCCGATGCCGCCGAAATCGAGATTCTCGCCGCTCGCCCGGCCTGGGTGCGGGTGACTTCGGCCGATGGCACGGTGCTGCTGGAAAAAACCATGGATGCCGGCGAACGCTTCGCCCTGCCCAAGCTCGAAGCGCCGCCGATCCTGCGCGCCGGTAACTCGGGCGCGGTCTATTTCGCCGTGAACGGCCGCGCTTACGGCCCGGCCGCCCCGGGGGCCAAGGTGGTCAAGAACGTCGAGCTGTCGCCGACCGCCCTGACCTCGAAATACGCCTTTGCCGACCTGGCCAAGGATCCGGAACTGGCGCAGATGGTGACGTTGGCATCGACCGCCGGCACCGACCAGCCCCCGGTCCAGGAATAGCCCCGCGCGACGGTCACGGATGCGCTATTGCCCGGCCCGGCACCGGCTGACGGCTTGCCCGTCCGGGCGCATGCGCCTATCTCTCTGGCAACAGTCCGCTCTCGGCGCAGGAAAAGGTCCCGACCATGTCGCATAATCCGATCCGCCCCTGGCGCAATATCGACCGCCGCAAGTCGCGCCGGATCATGGTCGGCAATGTGCCCGTGGGCGGCGACGCGCCCATCAGCGTGCAGACCATGACCAACACCGACAGCAGCGACGTGAAGGCGACGCTGGACCAGATCATCCGCGCCGCCGATGTCGGCGCCGACATCGTCCGCGTCTCGACCCCCGACCAGGCTTCGACCGCGGCCCTGCGCGAAATCTGCCGCGAAAGCCCGGTGCCGATCGTCGCCGACATCCATTTCCACTACAAGCGGGCCATCGAGGCCGCCGAGGCCGGCGCCGCCTGCCTGCGCATCAACCCCGGCAATATCGGCGACGCCACCCGCGTGCGCGAGGTGATCAAGGCCGCACGCGATCACGGCTGCTCGATCCGCATCGGCGTCAACGCCGGCAGCCTGGAAAAGCACCTGCTGGAGAAATACGGCGAGCCCTGCCCGGACGCGATGGTCGAATCCGGCCTCCACCATATCAGGATCCTGCAGGACAACGACTTCCACGAATTCAAGATCAGCGTGAAGGCCTCGGACGTCTTCCTCGCCGCCGCCGCCTATCAGCAACTGGCCGAGGCGACCGACGCGCCGATCCATCTTGGTATCACCGAGGCGGGCGGGCTGACGGCGGGCACGGTGAAATCCGCCATCGGCCTCGGCAACCTGTTGTGGATGGGCATCGGCGACACCATCCGCGTCAGCCTGTCGGCCGATCCGGTCGAAGAGGTCAAGGTCGGATTCGAAATCCTCAAATCGCTCGGGCTGCGCACCCGCGGTGTGCAGATCATCTCTTGCCCCAGCTGCGCGCGTCAGGGCTTCGACGTGATCCGCACCGTCGAGACGCTGGAAAAACGCCTCGAACACATCAAGACCCCGATGAGCCTGTCGATCATCGGCTGCGTCGTCAACGGCCCGGGCGAGGCGCTGATGACCGATATCGGCTTCACCGGCGGCGGCGCCGGGGCGGGCATGGTCTATCTGGCCGGCAAGCAGGATCACAAGATGACCAACGACCAGATGGTCGACCATATCGTGGAACTGGTCGAGAAACGCGCCGCCGAACTCGAATCCGCCCGATCCGAGGCGGCCGAATAAGCGAAAGGGCGGCCCGACACGCCGCCCCTGCCTTTTTTTCCGTTTCCCAAATACCCAATGCCGCCCGCGCCATCGGCCCGAACGGCGAAAGCTCATCCCTGCTTCGCCGCCCGCGCCCGGGCGATGGCGCCTTCCAGCCCGTCAGCCGGCATGCCGCGCAGCATCTCGCCCTCGATGATGAAAGTGGGGGTGCCCATCACGCTCATCTGCTCCGCCAGCTGCCGGTTCTTGCGGATCACGGCCGAGACCTCCTCGGTGTTCATCCGGTTCAGCACCGTCTTGTCGTCCACGCCCAACTCCCCGGCAAGCGCGGTCAGGCTTTCCAGGTTCACCGGCCCGCGCGATTCCATCAGCGCGTCATGCGCCTTCTTGTAGGCCTCCGGCCCCGCTTCCTGCTGGACGGCCACGGCAAAGCGTGCGGCCAGGTCGCTTTCCTGGGTCAGAATCGGGAATTCCTTCAGGATCCAGCGGATATTGCCGTCGGCCGAGATCAGCTTCTCCAGGTCCGGGTTCACCTTCTTGCAGACGCCGCAGCGATAGTCGATGAACTCGACCAGGGTCACGTCGCCCTGGGGATTGCCGCCGATCCAACTGTGGCCGTCGTTGAAGATGGCCTCGCGGTTGTTCTCGACCAGCAGAAGATCGTTCTTCGACTCGTCGGCCAGCCGGCGCTCCTCCAGCACGTTGATGGATTCGACCAGCACCTCGGGATTGGCCATCAGGAACTCGCGCACCGCCTGGCCGAAGGCGGCCTTCTCGGCCTCGTTCATGTCGGCCGGATCGAAGGCGAAGGCGGGCAGGGCGGTCGCCGTCAGGGCGGCGGCGGTCAGGATGGCTTTCATCGGGGGTCCTTTCATCTTGGCGCGAAGATTGGCCCGCCGGGCCGCCCCTTGCAAGCGATGCGTCCCGGTTTCACGCGGGCTTGACCGGCAAAGCTTGACCCGACCGGCCGCAGGCGTGATACCCGGCGCAAAACCATCGAGGCAGACATGAGACAATCCCGCCGCGGGCAGGTCGATCCCTTCATCGTCATGGATGTCATGGAATCCGCGCGCCGGGCCGAGGCCGCCGGCCGCCATATCGTGCATATGGAGGTCGGCCAGCCCTCGACCCCGGCGCCGCGGGGCGCGCGTCGCGCGCTGGCCGCCGCGCTGGAACAACCGCTGGGCTATACGGTCGCGCTTGGCCTGCCGGAGCTGCGCCGGGGCATCGCCGGGCTTTACCGGCGCTGGTATGGGATCGAGCTGAACCCCGATCGCGTGGTGGTGACGCCCGGGTCGTCGGGCGCTTTCATCCTGGCCTTTTCGGCGCTGTTCGATGCTGGCGACCGCGTGGCGCTGGGAGAGCCGGGCTATCCCAGCTATCGGCAGATCCTGCGCGCCCTGTCGCTGGACCCCGTCGGCATCCCGACCCGGGTCGAGGACCGCTACCAGCCGCGCCCGCAGGACCTGCCCATCGATGCGCAGGGGCTGATCCTGGCCTCGCCCGGCAACCCTTCGGGCACGGTGCTGCGGCGCGAAGAACTGGCGGCGCTGACCGCGCGGGCGGCGGAATTGGGGATGAATGTCATTTCGGACGAGATCTATCACGGGCTCGACTATGGCGCGGGCTTCCATTCCGCGCTTGAGGTGACGGACGACGCCTTCGTCATCAACAGCTTCTCGAAATATTTCAGCATGACCGGCTGGCGCGTCGGCTGGATGGTGGTACCCGAAACCATGATCCGCACCGTCGAGCGCATCGCCCAGAACATGTTCATCTGCCCGCCCCATGCCAGTCAAGTCGCGGCGCTGGCGGCGCTGGACTGTTTCCAGGAAGCCGATGCAAACCTTGCCGTCTACGCCGAAAATCGACGCCTGATGCTGGAGCGCCTGCCGCAGATCGGCTTCTCGCGCATCGCCCCGCCCGAAGGCGCCTTCTACATCTATGCCGATGTCTCGGACCTGACCAAGGACAGCCTCGGCTTTGCGGCGGAAATCCTTGAAAAGGCCGGCGTCGCCGTCACGCCGGGGCTGGATTTCGACCCGGTGCGGGGCGCGCGCACGCTGCGTTTCAGCTATGCGCGGGCCACGGCCGAGATCGCCGAGGGGCTCGACCGGCTCGCCGCCTTCATGGCGGCGCGATGAGGTGGCTCTGCGCCCTGCTGCTGGTCTGGCTGGCGCTGCCGGTGCTGGCCCAGCAGCCTTCGGCGCTGGCCAGGATCGATGCCGCGCGCTCGTCGCTGGTGGCCGAGGGACGCGACCGCGGCAAGCCGCGGCCGATGGAGCTGCGGTTGGTGCTGGACCAGCCGGTGCCCTATCGGGTCTATTTCCTCGACGGCCCGCCGCGGCTGGTGGCCGATTTTCGCGAAATCGACTTTTCCGGCGCCGATGCCGCCGCGCTGAGCGGCCGCGAGTTGGTGCCGGCGCTGCGCTGGGGCCGGTTCCGGCCGGGCTGGTCGCGGCTGGTGATGGAACTGCCAGGCCCCTATGCGCTGCGCGCGGCGGTGCAGGGTCCGGCCCAGGGCGGCGGCGCGGCGGTCGCCTTGCGGATCGAACCGGTCGGCCAGGATGAGTTCGCGCCCCGCGACAACGCGCTTTCCGCGCTCTGGGACCTGCCGGCGCCGGCCGCGGTGGCGCCGGTGCCGCGCCGAATCGCCGAGCGGGTGCTGCGCGTCGCCATCGACCCGGGCCATGGCGGCCACGATCCCGGGGCGCAGGTCGGCGCGATCTACGAGGCCGCGGTCATGCTGGGCTTTGCCCGCGAACTGACCGAGGTCCTGTCCCGCGCCGGTTTCGAGGTGGTGGCGACGCGCAGCGACGACAGCTTCGTGCCGTTAGAACGGCGCATGACCCTGGCGCGGGCGGGCAAGGCGGACCTGTTCATCTCGCTTCACGCCGACGCATTGCCGGCGGGCGAGGCCGCCGGCCTGTCGATCTATACCTGGAACCCGCAGGCCGACGACCGCGCCACCCGCGACCTGGCGATGCGCCACGACCGCAGCGACCTGGTGGCCGGGTTGGACCTGGCCGGCACAGACGACCAGATCGCCGACGTGCTGATGGACCTGGCCCGCACCGAGACCCAGCCGCGTTCCGAGGCCTTCGCCAAGTTCGCCGTTTCCGAATTGAACCGTGCCGGCATCGTCATGCACCGCCGGCCGGTGCGGGGTGCGGCCTTTTCGGTGCTGAAATCGCCCGATATTCCCTCGGTTCTGATCGAGCTGGGCTTTCTGACCGATGCCGGCGACCGGGCCAACCTCTTCGATCCCGAATGGCGCTCCCGCACCGCGCAGGCCATTGCGCGGGCGGTGGGGCTGTGGGCCCAGGACGACGCGGCACGCGCGGCGCTTTCCCGAAAGTAGCGCAAGGTTGCTTTGACGGGGGCCGCGGTGCTGTCTATAGAGACCCTGTTTTCCCCAGAGGCCTTGCCCCTTGCTGCGTTTCGTCCTGTCCTTCTTCGGCGCGATCTTTTCCTGGCTCGTGACCGCCGCCTTCTTCGTTGCCCTGACGCTGGGCGCGGTCTTCTGGATGTATACGCGCGACCTGCCCAGCCATGAGCAGCTGGCGCAATACGCCCCCAAGACCATCAGCCGGATCTATTCCGGCGAGGGCCGGATCATCGACGAATTCGCCGAGGAACGCCGCATCTTCGTGCCCATCGACGAGATTCCGCCGCTGGTGAAGGAAGCCTTCATCAGCGCCGAGGACAAGAATTTCTATCATCACCACGGCTTCGACCCGCGCGGCATGATGGGGGCGCTGGTGCAGGCCGTGCGCACGCGGGGCGAGAACGTGCGCGGTGCCTCGACCATCACCCAGCAGGTGATGAAGAACTTCCTGCTGTCCAGCGACCGCAGCGTCGAACGCAAGATCAAGGAACTGATCCTGGCCACCCGGCTGGAAACGACCCTGTCGAAGGACCAGATCCTGGAACTGTATCTGAACGAGATCTTCCTCGGCCAGAACAGCTTCGGCGTCGCCGCCGCGGCGCAGACCTATTTCAACAAGCCGCTGACCGAGCTCGCGCCGCATGAGGCGGCGACGCTGGCCGCCATGCCGCAGGCGCCCGGCCGCTATCATCCCGTCCGTGCCAAGGAACGGGTCACCGAACGGCGCAACTACGTCCTGCGCGAGATGTGGCAGAACGGCTATATCGACGAGGCGACCTATCAGTCGGAATCGAAGCTACCGCTGCGCTCGGTGCAGAACGGCGATTTCCCCGCCTTCCAGCAACAACTGCCGCCGCGCGACTATTTCACCGACGAGATCCGCCGCCAGCTTTCGGCGCAATTCGGCGCCGAAGAGTTCTTCTCGGGCGGCCTCGCCATCCGCGCCACCGTCGATCCGCGGCTGCAAAAGGTCGCGGCCCGGGCGCTGCAAAAGGCGCTGGAGCAATACGACCGCGGCCGCGGCATCTGGCGCGGCACCCGCGTGACCATCCCGGCCGAAAAGCTTGCCACCGAGGCCGATTGGCGCGCCGCCCTGGCCGAGACCAAGGTGCCCCGCGACATCGAGGGCTGGTTCCCGGCCGTGGTGCTGGCGCTCGGCGACACCGACGCGACCATCGGCATCGAGGACAACGAGGCGACCCAGACCATCCCCGCCAAGGACGTGCAATGGGCGCGAAAGCGGCTCTCGGACGGCAAGCTCGGCCCCAAGGCGCGGGTCGCCTCGGACCTGCTCGAGGTCGGCGACGTGGTGCTGGTCCGGCAAATGACCGACGACAAGACCGGCGCGCTGATCCGCTGGACCCTGCGCCAGGTGCCCGAGATCGAGGGCGGCTTCATGGCCATGGACGTGAACACCGGCCGGGTGATCTCGATGCAGGGCGGCTTCAGCTATCAAAGCTCGGTCTTCAACCGCGCCACCCAGGCGCAGCGCCAGCCGGGCTCCAGCTTCAAGCCCTTCGTCTATGCGGCGGCGCTGGATTCGGGCTTCACGCCCGCGACGATCATCGTCGACGAGCCGATCACCGTGAACACGCCGCAGGGGCTGTGGACGCCCAAGAACGCCAGCGGCAGGTTCTACGGTCCGACGCCGATGCGCACCGGGATCGAGCAGTCCCGGAACCTGATGACCATCCGCATCGCCCAGGACATCGGCATGGATACGGTGGCGAAATATGCCGAGAAATTCGGCGTCTACGACCATCTCGGCCATTTCCTCGCGAATTCGCTCGGCGCGCAGGAAACGACGCTGTTCAAGATGGTCGCGGCCTATGCCATGTTCGCCAACGGCGGCGAACGGGTGGAACCGACGCTGGTCGACCGCGTGCAGGACCGGCGCGGCCGGACCATCTATCGCCACGACCGCCGCGACTGCGTGACCTGCGGCCAGGCGACGCTGCCGGCCGGCGCCTCGCCGCAGATCGTCTCGAATCGCGAACGGGTGATGGACGCGATCACCGCCTACCAGCTGACCTCGATGATGGAGGGCGTGGTCAAGCGCGGCTCGGGCCGCGGCGTCAGCCTGCCGGTGCCGGTGGCCGGCAAGACCGGCACCACCAACGATGCCAAGGACGTCTGGTTCATCGGCTTCACCTCGAACCTCGTCGCCGGCTGCTACCTGGGCTATGACCAGCCGCGCACGCTGGGCTCGAACGCCTTCGGCGGCACGCTCTGCGTCCCGGTGTTCAACGAATTCATGAAGGAAGCGGTCAAGGAATTCGGCGGCACCGCGTTCAATGTCCCGCCGGGAGGGCATTTCGTCAACATCGACCGCTTCAGCGGCGCCATCCTCGGCCCCGACGCCAAGGGCGACAATGTCATCGCCGAATATTTCCGCGACGGCCAGGATCTCAGCGGCCTCGGCCTGGTCGATGGCGGCTTTGGTCGCGCCGACCCGGCGACGCTGCCGCTGTTCACCTCGGCCCGCGACGGCGGCCAGGCGGTCACCACCTCGACCGGCAAGAAGAAGGTGATCCCGAAAAAGGCCGATTTCGGCACCCTCTCCTCGGGCGGCCTCTACTAGGCTTCCCGGGCTTTCTCCGTTCCCAAATACTCTCGGGGGTCCGGGGGGCCGAGGACCCCCGGCAGCGGCCTTGCCCCGCGCGCATCCCTTGCCCGCGACGCGCGCCCGCGCTATCTGTCTGCGGTTCCGACCTGAAAGAGACCGACCCATGCGCGCCGAAACCCAAGCCACCATCGATGCGATCCGCAAGTCGCTGAAGCTTCTGGCGCAGCGCATGGATTGGGAAACCGCGCCGCACCGGCTGGAGGAACTGAACGCGATGATCGAGGCCGGCGACATCTGGTCCGATCCGGCCCGCGCGCAAAAGCTGATGCGCGACCGGCAGATGCTCTCGGATGCGGTGGAGACCTATCGCCGCATCGAGACCGAGCTCAAGGACAATGCCGAACTGATCGAGCTGGGCGAGGCCGAGGATGACGCCGAGATCGTCGCCGATGCCGAGGCATCGCTGAAGGCGCTGGCCGAGCTTTCGGCGCAGAAGGAACTCGAGGCGCTGCTGAACGGCGAGGCCGACGGCAACGATACCTTCCTTGAGGTGAATGCCGGCGCCGGCGGCACCGAAAGCTGCGACTGGGCCTCGATGCTGGCGCGCATGTATGTCCGCTGGGCCGAGAAAAAGGGCTACACCGTCGAACTGCTCAGCGAGACCGGCGGCGACGAGGCCGGCATCCGCTCGGCCGCCTACAAGATTTCCGGTCCGAACGCCTATGGCTGGCTGAAGTCGGAATCGGGCGTGCACCGGCTGGTCCGCATCTCGCCCTATGATTCGGCGGCGCGGCGGCATACGTCGTTCAGTTCGGTCTGGGTCTATCCGGTGGTGGACGACAATATCGAGATCGACATTCCCGACAAGGACATCCGCATCGACACCTATCGCTCGTCGGGCGCGGGCGGGCAGCACGTCAACACCACCGACTCGGCGGTGCGGATCACGCACCTGCCGACCGGAATCGTGGTGACCAGTTCGGAAAAGTCGCAGCACCAGAACCGCGCCAACGCCATGGCGGCGCTGAAGGCGCGGCTCTATCAGTTGGAACTCGACAAGCGCAATGCCGCCATCAACGCCCAGCACGAGGCCAAGGGCGATGCCGGCTGGGGCAACCAGATCCGCTCTTACGTGCTGCATCCCTATCAGATGGTGAAGGATCTGCGCACCGCACATGAGACCTCGGACACGCAGGGGGTGCTGGACGGCGATCTCGACGCGTTCATGGCGGCGACCCTGGCGCTGGACGTGGCCGGCAAATCCCGCGCCGAGGCGCAGGCCGAGGACTGAGCCCGCCGCGCCTGTGGCCCGGTCGCGGGGGGTATTTGGAAAACGGAAAGCCGGAAGCGTCCCGTTTGATGCTGCATTGCAGCATGATATGCTGCGAGTACGAAATACGGCCAAACCTCGGAGGCGACATGGCGGTCAAGCGCATCAATCTGGCCTTGCAGGGCGGCGGCGCGCATGGCGCCTTTGCCTGGGGCGTATTGGATCGGCTGCTGGACGAGCCCGAGATCGAGATCCGCGGTATCAGCGGCACATCCGCGGGGGCATTGAACGGTGCGGCCCTGGCGGCGGGGCTGTCCTGCGGGCCGGGTCGGCGTGGGCGTCAGGCGGCACGCGATAACCTGGCCTATGTCTGGTCGCAGGTCGGGCAGGTCAGCGACAATTCCATGGTGCGATGGCTGCATTCGATGTTTCCCGCGCCCCGGGCCTGGCAGCGGCTGACGGAGTTGTTCTCTCCCGTGGCGTGGCTGGGTTCGCTGACCCGTGTGTTCAGCCCTTACGATTCCGGGCCGTTTTATACCAATCCGCTGGCCGCCATCCTGCGCGAGATGCCGCATCCACGGCTGGGCCGCGAAGAGGGGCCGGCCTTTTTCGTCACCGCCACCAATGTCCGCACCGGTCTGGTCCGGGTGTTTGGCGGCGCAGAGGTGACGGTGGACACGATCCTAGCCTCGGCCTGCCTGCCGGAACTGTTCCGCGCGGTCGAGATCGACGACCCGAAGACGGGTCGGCGCGAGGCTTACTGGGACGGCGGCTATTCCGGCAATCCGGCGCTGTTTCCGCTGTATCGCGTCGACCTGCCGCGCGACATCGTGATCGTGAACATCAACCCGATGCTGCGCGAGGCGGTGCCGAAGACTCCGGCCGCGATCCAGGACCGGGTGAACGAGATCAGCTTCAATGCCTCGTTGCTGGCCGATCTGCGGGCGATCAATTTCGTCAAGAAGCTGCATGCCGAGGGCCGGCTTACGGGGCGATCGATGAAGAACGTGCTGCTGCATGCGATCATGGACGAAAGCCTGATGAATTCGCTGAGCGCGAGCACCAAGCTGATACCGGCCCCGGGGCTGCTGGCGCGCATGCATGACGCAGGGGTGGCTGCCGCCGAGCGGTTCCTGGAGAACGATGCCGGCAACATCGGCAGCCGCGATTCCTACGACCTGTCGAAGCTGTTCCATTAGCGCTGCTGCGGCAAGGGTGAAGGCTGGGCTTCACCATCGGATAAGCAAAATCAATATCTTATGAGTGATTCTGGCACCAAATTTATGCCAAATTCCGACAAAAGTTAACGTTACGTCAAGTTGGCATCTTAGGCAAACGCGGCCCCCCATTTTCGAGACTCACCAGCCCAGCAGAAAGGGCGAGGATCGCTCCCCGCCCTTCCAATCATCACCACTAAGTAAGGTTCTTGGTGCCGCGGACTCTGTTGCACCAAAGAGTTGATGGCCGGTTTTCCCCCTTTCCCCGGACAGATCTATCCCACGGCCTCTGTGACGGGGGTGCCAAGCGCGGTGTAACGGTTCAGAATAGCGATACGGACCTGAAGCTCGGCGACCTGTCGGTCAAAGTCCCGTGCCATGAGGCGCTGACCCAGCAGTTTCACACAGTGCATCTTCGTCTCGACGCGGCTTCGGGGGTGGTATCCACTCCATCGTCGCCAGAGGGCACGACCGAGGTATTTCGATGCCCGCAGAGCCTCGTTTCGTGCGCCCGCGCCGGCGGCGACTGTCTTCCAGGGTTTGGCGTTCTTGCGGGGCGGAATGACAGCGTCGGCGCCGCGGTCAGCGATGGCATCGTGGCATTTGCGGGTGTCGTAGGCGCCGTCTGCTGTGACGCGGCCGATCTGCTCGTGCGCCGGGATCTGTTTGAGCAGGTCGGGTAACACCGGCGCATCGCCGATGTGGCTCCCTGTGATCTCCACCGCCCGAACCTCCAGCGTTTCCTCATCAATCCCCAGATGGATCTTGCGCCAGACGCGCCGTTTCGGGCCGCCATGCTTGCGGGCGTGCCACTCGCCTTCGCCCTCGACCTTGATGCCAGTGCTGTCGATCAGCAGGTGCAGCGGCCCCTTGGACCCGCGATACGGTATGTTCACAGCCAGGGTCTTCTGGCGACGGGACAGGGTGCTGAAGTCAGGCACCGTCCAGTCGAGACCAACCAACTGCAGCAGGCTCTCGACGAAACCAGTCGTCTGCCTGAGCGCCATGCCGAAGAGCACCTTCATCGAAAGACACGTCTGAATGGCGGCATCGCTGTAGGTCTGCTGGCGGCCACGCCTGCCTGTCGGCGCGGCATCCCAGCTCATCTCGGGGTCGAACCAGATCGTCAGCGAACCCCGGCGCTTGAGCGCTTCATTGTAGGCTGGTCAGTTCCGGGTTCTGTATGTCGGGGATGCGGGTCGGCTCATGCAGACCAGCTACCGTACGGGTTTCATCAGATGAATCCATGACAGGATTTGTGCAACAGTGCCGCCCATTTCCATGCGCAGGGTCTGTCCATCGCCCAGATCGCCCGCAAACTGCGCATCTCCGATATCTCGGTCCGCACCTATCTGCGCCGCGAGGCCGAGAACCGCGAGCGACTGCGCGCTGATGCGGAGCGCCGCGCCAGAAAGAGGACGTGAAGCATGATTGAAGTCGAGTTCAACGATGCGGTTATCCGTCGTGCGTTTAAGGAGATAGAGGGCGTTTACCGACACTTCAGGCCTGATGAACGACCTTGGCGATTCGCTGCTTGCCTCAACGACAAAGCGATTCAAGGCTGGCGTGACGCCGGAGGAACCGCTTTCGCGCTGCGGTCGCCCGTGACGCTTGGGCACTACGACAAGGCAGGCGAGCACTACGGTAAGAAGCCGCTGTGGCGTCATGGTGACCTTTACGGCAAGATCCACATGCAGGCCGAAATGGACGCCGCGACGATTGGGTCAAACGCCATTCAGGCGGCGATGATGCAATTCGGCGGCCGCAAGGCCGAGCATCCGAACCTCTGGGGTGACATTCCCGCCCGGCCCTTCATCGGCCTGTCAGACGAAGATCGCAGCGACGTGTTGGAAATCATCGACGAGTGTTTGCAGCGCGCTGCGGGCTCGCCCGGGTAGTGCCGCAGCCACATTCGCAACATCTCCCGGACTATTGTTTGTAATCGGTTATTGTCAGCTATTCCCACGAAAAACAGGCTCAAACCTTTTGACACCGTAGATCAAAGGTTTTGACACATGACACCATCGAGGGACCGAAGGGGCGGGGGGCAGAGCCCCCGCCGCCGCGCAAGCCTCAGCGCGGGTCGTTCAGGTCGCCGTCGCCCAGAATCTCGTCGTCGTCGCCGAAACGGGCGTCGTCGTCGTATTCGTCCTCGCCCTCGCCGACGTATTTCGCCGACAGCGTGATCGAGTGGTTGTCGTGGCTGGGGTCCATGACCACGTCCGCGGGGATCTCGCCCGCCAGCCAGTCGCGGATCTCGTCCCGGGTCTCGGCGATCTCCTGGCCGGTCACCTCGGCGATATAGGCGATGAAGGCGCGCTGGTCGCCGTCGATCTCGTCAAGCTCGGCCTCGTCGGCCTCGGGCCATTTCTCGACGATCGCCTCGAAGAAGGCGGGCCAGTTGTCGCGGACATGCACCCATTTCATCAGTAGCCTCCTCCTCCTCCGATGCCGCCCTGCACCATGCGTGAGGCGCCCGAGATATCCTCGCCGACGCCGGCGACGGTGTTGCATCCGGCCAACGCCAGGACGGCCAGCAAAGTTGCGATCCGAACGGTTCTCATTTCTTCTCCTTCTGCCACCAGGTTTCCGGCATGAAGCCCGGCCAGTCCCCGTAAAGCGGCGTCTTTTCAGGGTAATCCAGACGCGAGGCATGGGCCAAGCGCGAAATGCGCGAATAGCTGACCGGGATCACATAGCGCCCGGCGGTTAATATCCGGTCAAGCGCCCTGACCGCGGCCCGGTAATCCTCGGCGCCGCCGGCATGGCCCATCTCGGCGATCATCGCCTCGGCGGCGGGCACGTTCATCCCCATCCAGTTCTTGCTGCCGGTCTGGGTCACGCCCTTGTGGCCCCAATAGAGCAGCTGCTCATTGCCGGGCGACAGCGACAGCCCGCGCTCGTACCAGGTCATGTCGAACTGATAGTTGTTGGTGCGCTCGACATATTGCGCGGCGTCGAGCAGCGTCACCTGCGGCCGGATGCCCAGGTTGCGCAGAGATTGCACGAAGATATCGACGATCTGCCGGGTCTCGGCGCTGGTGCGCATGGCGCTGCCGGACTGGTTCAACAGGATCTCGAAGGCGAAGGGGCGGCCTGCGGCATCGCGCAATTCGCCGTCCTGCACGGTCCAGCCGGCCTGGCGCAGCAGGTCCAGCGCGGCGCGGATGCCTTCGCGGTCGATGGCGCGGGTGCCGCCCTTGGGCAGGCTGTAGCCCTCGATGGTGCCGGGCGGCAGCTGGTCCGCGAAAGGCGCCAGCAGCTCGGCCTCGCGCCCGGTGGCCGGTCCGGGCTCCATCGCCAGTTCGGAGTTCGAGAAATAGCTGCTGATCCGGGGGTCCTTGCCGCCCGACAGCGTCATGTTGATGAAGCGATAGTTGAAGGCCTCGATCATCGCCTGCCGCACCCGCCAGTCGGCGAACAGCGGATTGCGCGTGTTCATCACCAGCCCGATGATCCCCGAGGGCCGCTGATGCGCGATCTCGGACTTGACCACGCGGCCGTCGCGGATGGCGGGAAAGTCGAAATCGCGGTCCCAGCGCGCGGCGACCAGCTCGCGCCAGACGTCGATCTCGCCGGCCTTGAAGGCCTCGAACATGGTCGAGGCATCGGCGAAATAGTCGTAGCGGATCACGTCGAAATTATACAGGCCGCGCGAGACAGGCAGATCGCGGCCCCAATAATCGGGGTTGCGCCGGAAGCTGATCGAGCGGCCCGGATCGACCCTGTCGATCACATAGGGGCCCGAGCCGACGGGCACCATCAGGCTGGAACGGTCGAAGTCGCGGCCCTGCCATTGCGCCTTCTTCAGGATCGGCCGCATCCCCATCAG